>CAWFUF010000001.1:0-36397 GCA_963818775.1 uncultured Alphaproteobacteria bacterium
AGCAGTTGAGCCTGCCTACGATCAGCAATGGTACCGGCGCGAACAACATTGTAACATCGTCAGAGATCACTACCCCGATCCGTACGCCGGGTTGTCTCGGAGGTCGAACGAGCTTCTGCTTGCTGGCCTGCCGCACCTTGTCGAGAGCTGGCCCTCCGTGCCAATGAAGATGAGACATGGCGCTGCCGGGAATTTAGACTTGAGGGCGCGGAAGGATGATCTCGCACATGCCCATGCAGCAGACACCTGATGGCGAGGCTGGCGCTGCCGCCAGCGGAGGCCGTAGGCCGACGGTGGTGACAGCGCCAGCCTCGCCATCACCCGAATTATCGGACCGTCCGCGCCGCCGGACGTTCACTGCGCAGGACAAGCTACGCATCCTGGCGGAGACCGATCGCGCCACGGCGCCCGGTGGTATCGGCGCGATCCTACGTCGCGAGGGACTTTACTCATCGGCTCTCACTGACTGGCGACGGCAGCGTGACGCCGGGGCCTTCACAGCACTGGTTCCCGGCAAGCGCGGCCCGAAGGCTACCGACCCGAGCCCGCTTTCAGCCGAAGTGACCGCACTTCAGCGCGATAATGCCCGTCTGGCACTGCGCCTGACGCGAGCCGAAGCCATCATCGATATCCAAAAAAAAGTTGCGGCGCTGCTGGGCATCCCGCTGACGCCCAGCGACGGCGAAGCTTGACCGAGGCTGTCGTTGCACTCGCACCCGCCCGCGGCATGACCGCCGCGGTCTGCGCCGCGCTTGGGGTGTCACGTGCCAGCGTCCAGCGCCGCCGCTCCCGCCTGGCCGCGCCACCGGCGATCGACCGCCAGCGAGCGAAGCCGACCCGGGCATTGAGCGATCCGCAACAGCAGGTGGTACTGGAGCTGTTGCATGCGCCGCGCTTCGCAGACCAGGCGCCGGCCGAAATCTACGCCAGCCTGCTCGATGAAGGCGTCTACCACTGCTCGATCCGCACCATGTATCGCATTCTTGGACAACACGGCGAAGTCCGCGAACGCCGCGAGCAGCTCCGCCATCCCGCCTACCGGAAGCCCGAACTTATCGCCGAACTGCCCAACCAGGTCTGGTCCTGGGACATCACGAAACTTATGGGACCAACGAAGTGGAGCTACTTCTATCTGTACGTCATTCTGGACATCTTCAGTCGCCGCGTGGTGGGTTGGTGCGTGGCTGATGCAGAGAGCGCCGCGCTGTTCAGGCCGTTGTTTGATGATGCCATTGCGAAACACAACGTGCTTCCCGGTCAACTCACCCTGCACGCCGACCGCGGCGGCCCGATGAAGGCCAAGGCTACCGCGTTACTGCTTGCCGACCTCGGCGTCACCCGTTCACACAATAGACCGCATACCTCCAACGACAATCCGTTCTCCGAGAGCCACTTCAAAACCCTCAAGTATCAGCCGCGCTTCCCTCAACGCTTCGGCTGCATCGAGGACGCCAAAAGCTTCAGTCGCCGCTTTTTCGATTGGTACAATCAGCAGCATCACCATGCCGGGATCGGCTTGATGACACCGGACCAGGTCCACTACGGTCAGACCGATGCCATTCACGCCGCACGTCAGAACACACTCGATCGCGCGTTCCGCAACAACCCAGAGCGCTTCGTCAACAAACCACCAACACCGCCTGACAAACCAACCGCCGCCTGGATCAATCCACCAGCGTCAACGCTGAAGATCCAAGCCTGAATGCCGATCCCGGATGTATCAAAGTCGTTGACACGTTCCGACACCATGCTGGGCCGATTACGACGGGGTTCAGAATAGTCTGGACTACGACCACACTCTGGTCCCTTGATGTAGATCTTGTGGGGTGCCTGATGTGATGCTGAGCGAGCGGCGTGACCTAGCCGCTGCCGAGAGGTTCTTTCGACCGGGACTGTTCCTGATCGGCACGACGCCTATCGCTCGCTCGAACTCGCCTCCGCCATCTACTACAGCTCGGCCACCAACACGGCAGACGAACTGCCGCTGTCACCGGACCATCCTGTGCGCGACGGCTGGGTCCCTGGCTGCCATAGGACGTCACGCCGCGATCGGGAACGGCTTGGCGAAATGGCACGCCACGGAACGCCCATCGCCCAGGCTCCGCAATGGAGGCGCGCTCTCACGACACACTGCCTGCGCGATCGGACATCGCGGATGGAAGTTGCACCCTGCCGGCACCCGCGCCGGGCTCGGCACATCGCCGCGCAGAATGATGCGTTTCCGCTTCCGCTCCGGATCGGGCACCGGCACCGCCGACAGCAGCGCCTGTGTGTAAGGATGGTGCGGCGCGTCGAACAGCGCATCGCGTTCGGCGAGTTCCACCAGCCGACCGAGATACATCACCGCGATCCGGTACGCGATGTGCCGCACCACTGCCAGATCGTGTGAGATGAACAGATACGCGACGCCGAACCGTTCCTGCAGGTCCTGCAGCAGATTCACCACCTGCGAGCGGATCGATACGTCCAACGCCGACACCGGCTCATCGGCGACGATCAGCCGTGGCCCCGGTGCCAGCGCGCGCGCAATCGCAATACGCTGCCGCTGGCCGCCAGAGAATTCGAACGGGTAGCGACGCCGATGAGTCGCATCCAACCCGACCAGGCGCAACAGCTCGATCACGCGCTCGCGCCGCTCCCCCCGCGTCGCGCATAGACGATACACGTCGAGCGGTTCGGCGACGATGTCCTCGACGACCTGGCGCGGGCTCAGCGATGAATACGGGTCCTGGAAGACGATCTGCATCTCGCGTCGCCTTCGTCGCAGCGCACGGTGGCCGAGAGCCAGCAGGTCCTCGCCGCCGAAGTGGATGCTGCCCGACGTCGGCTCGGTGAGACGCAGCAGCATTCGCCCGGTGGTGGACTTGCCGCAACCGGATTCACCGACCAGCGCCAGCGTCTCTCCGGCGGAGAGGTCGAACGATACGCCATCCACCGCCCGCACATGACCGATCGTGTGGATGCCCGCGGGACCGCCGGTGATGGGGAAGTGCTTGGTCAGGTGGCGGACCTGCAGCAATAGGGGCTGGGGGAGGGGGCGTTCGGGTGGGGCAGTCCTGTTTCCCGCCTCACCCATCAGGCGAGCGCCCAGCATGCGGCCTCGCCGCCGGCACCGTCACTCACCACTGGCGGCTCTTCCGTGCGGCAGATCTCGCGTGCCAGCGCGCAACGCGGATGAAATCGACAGCCCTGCGGCATGGCAAATGCGGCCGGCACGGTACCGTCGATCGTGCGCATGCGATGCTCGCGTGTCTCCAGCGACGGCACCGCGCGCAGCAGGCCCTGTGTATACGGATGCCCTGGCGCCGCGAACAGCCGTTTCACCGGCGCGCGCTCCACCACCTTGCCGGCGTACATGACCACCACTGTATCCACGAGATCGGCGATCACGCCGAGGTCATGGGTGATCAGAATGATTGCGGTCCCCAGCTCTTGCTGCAGCCGGCGCATCAGATCCAGAATTTGCGCCTGGATCGTCACGTCCAGCGCAGTGGTCGGTTCGTCGGCGATCAGCAGCTTCGGATGGCACGCCAGCGCCATTGCGATCACTGCGCGCTGACGCATCCCACCGGAAAGCTGATGCGGATAGGACTGCGCGCAGCGCGGTGGATCGGGGATGCCAACCAACTCCAGCATCTCCACCGCGCGTGCCAACGCTGCCGCGCGCGGCGCATCCCGATGCAGCCGCACCACCTCGGCGATCTGCTCGCCTACCGTGAACACCGGGTTCAGCGTCGTCATCGGATCCTGATAGATCATCGCCATGGCATCGCCGCGCAGCATCCGCAGCCGCGCCTCGTCCAATGCCGCGACATCCTCGCCGTCGAACATGATGCGTCCCGATACGATGCGCGCCGGGGGGCTTGGAATTAGCCGCATCAAGGCCAACGCTGTCATCGTCTTGCCACAGCCCGATTCGCCAACGATGCCGAGTGCCGACCCTGCCGACAGTGCAAATCCGATGCCGTCCACCGCGCGCACCACGCCATGTGGGGTGAACAGATGCACGCGCAGATCATCGACCGCCAATAGCGGCTCGCTCACGTCTCCAGCTCCGGGTCGAGCAGGTCACGCAGCGCATCGCCCACCATATTGAACGCCAGCACCGCGACGGTGATGGCCGCGCCGGCGAATGCAGCCGGCCATGGATCGCCGACCAGATCGCCCATGCCCTCGCGGATCATGTTGCCCCAACTTGGCGCCGGCGGCTGGGTACCGAGGCCAAGGAATGACAATGCCGCCTCCAGCCGAATAGCAGTCGCGATCCATAGGCTTAGGGCAACGATCAGTGGCCCGGCGATATTCGGCAGAACATGCCGTGCCATGATGGCGAACGGCCCTCGCCCGGAGGCGATCGATGCGTCGATGAAAGGTTCGCGACGAACTACCTGTGTTGCTGCGCGCGCCAGACGCACAAAGCGCGGGAAGAGCGCAATGGCGATCGCAATGATCGCGGTGCGGAAGCCTGGGCCGAGTGCCGCCGCGATCATCACGCCGACCAGCAGCGAGGGGAACGACATCAACAGGTCGGAGAAGCGGCTGAGCAGCCGATCTGTCCAACCGCCGAAATAACCGGCGAGCATGCCACCCCAGGTGCCGAACAGAGCCGCGAGCAATGGCGCCATCACGCCGATCGCCAACGACGCGCGCGTGCCGAGCAGCACGCGAGAGAAGACGTCGCGGCCGAAGGAGTCAGTACCGAACCAGGATTCAGCCGACGGCCCCTGGCTGGCGCTGAGAAAGCTTTGCTCGAGCGGATCGTGCGGTACCAGCAACGGCCCAGCCAGCGCAAGCACCATCAGCACCAGCACGAGCAAGACGCCGATGGTGGCAAGCGTGTTGCCGGCAATATAGGTGGCAACGACGCCGCGCCGTGCATCGCTGCCGAGACGTTCGACGAGATCGCTCATCGCTCCACCTTCATCGTAGCGTGATCCGCGGGTCGATCGCGGCACAGAGCAGATCAGTGAGCAGGTTCACCAGCACAACGAAGAACGCGAACACCACGAGTCCCGCCTGGACCATCGTGTAGTCGCGCGCGGTGATACCACCGATGAGCAATTGGCCAAGGCCAGGGCGCGAGAACACGAGCTCAACTGTGATGGTGCCGGAGAGCGTAGTGAGGAGATAGATGCCCATGCCCGTCGTCACCGGAATCAGCGCATTGCGCAGCGCGTGCTTGAAGACCACCCAGCGTTCGGGCACGCCCTTGCCGCGAGCCGTGCGCACATAATCCCGCCGCAGCACTTCAAGCAGCGATGTGCGGGTCAGCCGCATGACGAAGGCCGCCATCACCAAGCCGAGTGTGACAGCGGGCAGTACGAGGTGACGTAGTGTATCGAGCAGCCCCTCACCGCCACCAAGCATCGGGAACCAGTCGAGGTGCAACGAGAAGACGATCAGAAGCAGCACGCCGACATAGAAGTCGGGCAGGGAAAATCCGGCGAGCGCGAACAGGCGACCGAGGATGTCAGGTGCGCGATTGCGTCGTACCGCCGACCATGCACCGAGAGGAACCCCTATCACGATGCCGATCAGCGTGGCCGCCAGCGCGAGTTCGATCGTGTAGGGTAGGCTGTCGAGTAACAGTGCATTGATCGAGGTGCCGTTGGTCATCGACACGCCGAAATCGCCGATAAGGGCGTGGCGAACGAAGGAAATGTACTGCATCCACAGCGGCTGATCGAGGCCGAGTTTCTGCCGGAACGTCGCGATTGCTTCGGGTGTCGCGTACTCGCCCAGTGCCGCTATGGCCGGGTCGCCGGGAAGGATGCGCAGCGCCAGGAACACCAGCGTCAAAACCAAAAGGACAGTTGGAATCACTTCCAGCCCGCGCCGCAGGATATAGCCGCTCATGGGCGCAGCCTCCCGGTCACTGCCGAACGCTCGCTCGGCCCAACGTGAACGTGCCCATGAATGCCTTGACCGGGAAGCCAATCTCCAGCCGCGGATTGTGCACCCACGTCCCGGCCGGACTCGGCAACGGCACTACCGGCACCTGCTGTAGAATCTGCAATTGGATATCCTTCAGCAGTGCCAGGCGCTTCGTGTCGTCCACCTCCTGATACGCGCGATCGATCATCGCATCGACATTCCCCGCCACATCGCCGAAATGGGAAAAATTCATGTTATGCGTCGGCTTCCCCACGATAGACCGCAAATCATAGAACGCATTCAGGATCGCCTGCGTCAGCGGCGGTTGGCCCGAGCCGTAGACGATCAGCGGATCAAGATCACGCCGGATATCCACGTGATAGCTCGCGTGATCCACCAGCCGCATGTTGATCTGGATGCCGACCTTGCGGAGCTGCTCCTGCACGATCAGCAGGTTGGTCTTGTATTCCTCGCGTTCGCTGATGAACACCTCGATGCTGAATCCATTCGGCAATCCGGCATCGGCCAGCAGCTGCTTGCTGCGCTGCGGATCGAACGTATAGGGCCAGTCCGGCGGAATATCCTCCTTCTGCAGCGAGCCATAGAAGCCCTGTGGCGAAATCCCGTACATCGGCTCGACAAAGTCGCCGAATGCTTTAAGCCACGCCGTTGTATCAATCGCGTGCGCGATCGCCTGACGCACCCGGATATCGTCTAGCGGCTTGCGCGTCATGTTGAGGAACAGCGTCCATGTTCCGCCTGGCCGGCCATAGTCGAAGATCGCGTCCGGCTTCTGCCTCTTCAAACTCTGGAACCAGCCAGGCACCGCGGCCCCTTCGATCATATCCACGTCGCCCTTGACAAAGGCGAGCGTGCGCGCTGCGGTCTCCGTCAGGTACAGCTCCTCCTGGCGGTCGATCTTCGGCTTCCCGCCCCAGTAATGATCGAACGCGTGCAGAATGACCTTCTGCTTGGGCTCGTAGCTGGCGAACTCGAACGGTCCGGTGCCGACCGGATTGAGCCGCAGCTTGTCGCCAAGCTGCTCCGTCGCCTTGCGGCTTTGCATATAACCGCCGAAGCGCGGCATGCAGCAAAAGGCGTAGATGAACGGATTGGGCTGACTGAGATGCATCACCACGGTGTACGCATCCGGCGTATCGACGCTCGCGATCTGACGGAAGTTGGCAGAGTATTGCGACCCGGTCTTCGGATCGGACATTCGCTTGACGGTGAACGCGACATCGTCCGAAGTGAATTCACCGAACCCTTTCTGCCATTGCACGCCATGACGCAGATGGAACGTCCAGGTGCTCGCGTCGGGCGACATCTCCCACGCTTCAGCCAGCTCGCCCTGGAGCTGATCGGCCTGCATCCTCGTGGTTCCGTCAGGCGGGCTGACCAGCGTGTTGTAGATCTGACGGATGGCGAACTCATCGCCGTTGCCGACGCCATAGGCCGGATCGAGCGCGCCGAGATCCCGCTGCGAGACACCGACGCGCGCGATTGTTTCCGCCGATGTGGCGTGCGCACACAACATTGCGGCAACAGCGATCAGGGCACAACGCAGACGGTGCGGCATGGTTATTTCCTCTCGTTACCGGTCTCACCATGCCGGCCTTGATCGGTACGGTATGCAGGCGGAGAGCGTGGCGTCAACAAACGCGATTGCGACAGGATCATTCATGCGCCCCATCCGGCCGCGCCGCCGATGTCTTGCGCCCGATTTCACTGACACCCGGCTTCTCGCGCCATGCCGAAGGATCGTGCCTGATCCGCATGGGCAATACCGAGGTGCTCTGTGCCGCCAGCGTGGAAGGCCGCGTGCCGCCGTTCATGCGCAACTCCGGCCAGGGCTGGGTGACGGCGGAATACGGCATGCTGCCGCGCGCGACGCACACACGCGACGAGCGCGAAGCGGCACGCGGCAAGCGATCGGGCCGCACGCAGGAAATCCAGCGACTGATCGGCCGCGCGCTGCGTGCGGTGGTCGATCGCTCGCAGATGGGCGAGGTCACCGTTACGCTCGACTGCGGTCGGATCTTGCCACACAGCCTCGCGTTGCCGAGTGACGACGGCCGATGCGGCCCGCGCCCGAGCGCGCTGGGCGTGGTTATCGGAAAAATCCCCTCCATGTCGTGGAGATCGCTGGGGCAGAGGTCGGTGAAGGCGAGACCCGACGGTACTCGTCCGCCGCTGGGGGGCTATCTCCAGTGATTCTATCTCCAGCGGCTGCCTCGAGCATGACGGCAGCTCGCATCTCCTTTCCTCCTCTTCTCCACGGCGGCTTATGCGGCTTTCCTATTGGCCGCGGGCGGTTGCCAGGACTTCAGAACCGGCAGGACCTCTGCCGCGAAGAGCCTTAGACTACGCTCGGAAACCTCCAACGGAGTGCCGCCGAAGCGAAAGGCAACATTGAGTTCGAAATCGCCGACGAGCTCACGGCGCGCCTCCAGCCCGCGCAGGATTTTTTCAGGTGTTCCCCAACTCGCGGCCTGCATGAAACCGGCCACCGCACCCTCCAGGCCGCCCTTCCGAGCGATCTCGGCCTTCTGCTGGTAGGCATCGTAGCCCTTCACGGTTTTGAAGTGCTCACCCAGGAACTCATAGTGATAGAAGTTGCTTTCAACGAACTTCCCTTGGAACTGACGCGCCTCGTCCTCCGTCTTGGAGAGATCGGTTCCGCAGATACAAAACTCGGTCATCATGATGTGAGGTGGTTCGGTGCCATGGAACTGTCGATGCAGCTCCCGACCACGCTCGATCACGGGCAGGCGCATCTCCCATGGCCGATCGGCAAACATCACCATGTGAGCACCAAGCTTGGCGGCCGACGCAACAGAATCTTCGCTCGATGCCACCGCATAGATGCGCCCATCGAAGGAATGCTGCGGACGAGGGCGAATTTCGATGCGCGGCTGTTTGTAGTAGGGGCCGTCTCCTTCCATGAAGCCGGTTTTCAGGGCATTCACGATCATCGACGCCGCCTCGTCGAAACGCCCGCGTGACTCGTCCATGCTGAGACGAAACGCGGCGAACTCGCGGCGAGCGAGGCCGCGGCCCATACCAAAGCGAAAGCGGCCCTTGCTCAGATAGTCCAACACCGACGCCTGTTCGGCGACGCGCAGCGGATCGTGCCAAGGCAGGATCACGGCGGCGGTTCCGAGATCGATGTTCGGACAGACGCCCGTCAGATATGACATGAGCTGGATGTTGTCGGGTACAAACGAATAGTCGTTGAAGTGATGTTCGGCCGACCAGAGGCAGTCGAACCCCAGATCAGCGGCAAGCCGCGCGAGCCGTAATTCCTCGTCCCACACCTGCGCGTCGGAGCAGCCCTGCCAGCCGTAGCTGGTGAAAGCCATCATCATTCCTACATCCATAGGGTCTCTCCTCCTAGATTAGCCTCTGCGCCGCCTCAGTGATCTGCCGACTCCAGCAAATGGACGCCGAACTGCACCGCGGCGTTGCCGCCCATCATGCGGGCGATGATGTCCTCCGGCACATTGGCCCGCGCGAGCATCGCGATCGCGTCATGGGCGGAGGTCGTGTCGTGCTGCGGGTATCGTGAGCCCCAGACAACCTTCTCGGCAAAGTCGTGCGGCAGCCTCTGGATCAGCCGTTCCTCCGCATCAAAGCCGAGCATCACGTTGCCCGCTTCCCACATATCCTCGGTATCCGTGCGCACGGGATATTTGTGAAGCAGCGGGATGACGCGGGAGGAGGCTTCCATCTTCTCCAGCACCTCCTCCATCCATGACGCTTTGCCGTGCGCGACAACGACCTTCATCGCCGGGAAACGCTGCATGACGGTAAAGCCGATCAGCACCGAGGCGACGAACATGTGGTTGTCCAGCCAATGCGACAGGATTGGCGCCATCGGATGCCCGAGTTGGGGGAATGCCGTGAAGAACGACGTGCTGGCCAGGCCGGCGCCGCCGCCCGAAAACGGGCCGCCGCCGCCAGCCGGCAACGGTGCCTGGCCAGCCCGGTTCTTCACCTTCTCGACGAACTGCCCATGCGATGTCCATTCCGGATTCCAAAGACCGGCGGCCGGATGCACCGCGGCGACCAGGCCAAGATGTTCAAGCTCAGCCCATAACGGATCGAAATACGGGCTGGTGAAGTAATGGCCCTGGAAGAACATGGGACGGATGAATGCGCCGCGGAAGCACGGGATGCCGGCGACGCGGCGCAGTTCCGCGAGCGTGTAGTCCATGTCCTGCAGCGGCAGCATGGCGGCGGCATAGAGTCGGAGGGGATCGGCATGGCAGAGATCCGCGATCCAGTCATTGTAGGCGCGTGCCAGCGCATACGCGGTGTCCGGATCCGCGACCAGGTGAAAGCCCTCGGCAAACCAGGTTGGGTACAGGAACGCCTGATCGATGCCCATCGCATCCATGTCCGCCAGCCGGGTTCGTGCATCCCATGCACCCTCGTTCATCGGGTGACGCACGCTCGCATCAAGTTCCCCGATCGAGTCCCAGCTCATGCCCGGGCGCCAGATGGCGTGGCGCGGCAGGTTGGAGTACATCGTGTCGCGCACGACTTCGCCATTGATCTTGAGATACGAATTCGTCTCGCCGTCGTGTCGCCACAGCGCTTGTTTGCCGAGGACACGGAACTCGGGATCAAGATACGTCTCCCAGAGCTCGGGAGGCTCAACAACATGGGAGTCACTGTCGAACACGGCGACGTGCCTGGAGATCGTTGTCATGGTTCGCGGCCAATCTGCTGAGAGGGTTGTTACCAGACGGTGACCGAGGCGTCGGCTGCGAGCGCCGCCTTCACCTCTTCTTCCGTCGGCCACCAGTTGGGGCGTTCGATCTGGGTGACGCGGTCGCGGATGATCTTTTTCGGCGGATCGATCCGGTAGAGGCGACGCGCATTGCCGCCGAGGAACTTGGCCTGATCGACGATTGGCAGATTGTATTCCTGCATCGTTTCCATCGCACGCCAGGCATCGTCGCCATCGTGGTGATAGACGTCGGAGGACCATATGAGGATGTCACTGTAGAATTCGGGGAAACGCGGCGGCGGCGCTTCGTCACCCTCGAACCCCGTCATGCAGTGTTCAAAGAACGTCTCACTGGGCAGGCGCTTCAGCGGCGGCAGCTTGCGCTCATTGCGATAGAGCCGGTACGCCTTGTCACACTCGTCGAGCAGGAAACTGAGCCAGGTGGATGACGCCTCGAACACCGCCGCCTTCAGCTTCGGATGGCGCTCGAACAATCCCGTCATCAGCGCGGTTGTGACCCACAGCGAGGCCTCTGACTGGAAGTTCTGCACGTTGGTCAGAAAGGAGTGCGGAATGCCGGACGCGGAGATGGTCCGGCGGATCAGTTCCGCACCGGAATACTGCTCCGTGTAACCGGCCGGCTTCAGCGCGCCGCCGGCGGGAAACGGATGCATCCCATATACCATGCCGGTCTCTTCCAGTGCGGTCCAGACCGGTTCGTACTTCGGCTGCAGCGGATAGTTGCCCATCGCATCGGTCGGACGCACCAGCGCGACCCGGCATCCCTGCGCAGCCACGCGATGCACCTCCTGCACCGCAAACTGCGCGTTCTGCATTGGCAGGAGCGCGGCGAAGAACAGACGGTCCGGATCGGCCTTCGTGTATTCGTAGGCCCACTGGTTGTACGCCTTGCAGAAGGCCTTCGCACCGACGGCATCGAGCAACCAGGGATAGGTGTCGATATCCGTCGGGATGATCATAACCTGATCGATCCCCTGCACGTCCATGTCGCGCAGGCGTGGCTCCGGCTCATAGGAGCCGGCAAAATCGATATAGCCGACCTGCTCCTGTGTCAGCGCGGTGCCGGCCTTGAGGTTGCGCACGTTCAGCGCGCGCTGGATGTCGTGCTTCACACCCGGGCCGGCATTGGAGATCACCCGCATCGTGCCGGGAATGCCGCCGCGCCTCGGTGAGCCGATGCCTACGCCGGCCCTGCCATTGACGATAAGTTGCCGGCTCTCCTCATCCCACCAGATCGTCGAGCGTAACGCCTGCATCTCCTCGCGGGTGAGGTGCTCAGCGGCGCGTTCCCAGATGAGCGGCGGCTCGGTGACATGCGCGTCACAGTCGAACGTGGCGAAGTCCTTGGTCATCGCGGCAAAACGCTGGACCGGCATGGTATGTCCTCCGTTAATTTCTTGTCTCAGCCTCAGGCGGCGGTTTCATCCTCCAGCCAGCCGGGCGGTTCGGTGACGACGTCGTTGCGGGCCAAGATTGCGTCGATCGCGGCCATGTCCTCCTGCGAGATCGAGAAGCCGAGCGCGCCGAGATTCTCCTCCACCTCCGCCGGACGGCGAAAGCCCACGAGGCCAGTCTGGATCGCGTTGTTGCTGAGCGTCCAGCGCAGCGCGAACTGCGGCAAGGTCTTGCCGTATTTCGCGGCAAGCGCCTTGATCTCCTCCACCGCGCGCAGGTTGCGCACGAAATGGTCCGGACCGAACATGGTTCGGAACAGGTTGAGCCCTCCAAGAACGCCGCGCTTCGAGCGCCAGTCGGTTTCGTCGAACTGCATGTCGGCATGGAACGCGCCGCTGAGCATGCCGTAAGCGAGCGAGCCATAGGCCATCACGCCGACACCCTGCGCAGTACACCACGGGAAGATTTCCCGCTGCATCCGGCGGTCGAACATGTTCCAGCCGTACTGCACGACATCAATGCGCCGCAGCCTCATGCAGGCTTCCAGCTGAGCGAGGCGAAAATTCGATACACCGACATAGCGCGCTTTGCCCTGGCGGACGATGTCGTCGAGAACGCGCATCGTCTCCTCGAACGGCATGTTTGGATCGGGCCAGTGGATGAGATAGACATCGACGTGATCAGTGGCGAGATTGGTCAGACTCTGCTCGAGCGAGGCCATGATCCTTGCGCGGCTACTGTCGCGGCGATTGGGTGCCTCCGGATAGCCGACGCCGACCTTGGTAACGAGGCAGACGTCGCGTCGACGGGAACCGAGCGCCCGGGCGAGCGCCTGCTCGGAGATGCCCATGCCGTAGGCTTCGGCGGTGTCGAAGCAATTGACCCCAGCGTCGAGTGCGCGATGCACCGCCTGTTCGAACTGCGCCGCATCGATCGGGCCATAGGTGCCGCTGATTTCCCAGCAGCCAAAGCCTATGGAGGAAACCTTGATGTCCGTTCGGCCGAATTGCCGGTATTCCATGGTCGTTTCCCCATTGTTTGGCTGGTGTGGGACGGGACAATCCAGCCATGGCCGGTGGGGCTCTGGTTGAACGGTCCTGTCCTTGTCGACGCCTATGTCGCCCGACATGCCAGGCACGCGCTCCGCGAGGCCGTGGGCCGCTGGATTAATGATACCCGAAAGTCTCAATCTAAGCATCTACTGCGGCCCGTCCTCTGGCGTCAATACCGCTACGGACGCTAGGGTAGTCTCATGCCGCGCACGGTCACAGTAGCGACGCCGCTACCCTCGAGAGGCCCCGGGCGTCCGCCACGTGCATTGGGTGCTCAGCTCGCTGATCAGATTCTCGATGCGGCGCAACACCTCTTCCTGGTTCAGGGATTCGAGACGACCACCGTCGAGGAGATTGCAGCGCGTATCGGGGCAACCAAGCGCACCATCTATGTTCGTTTTGCCGACAAGGCCCAACTGTTCCGTGCCGTGGTGACGCGCGTCCTAGATGCCAGGCGCCCGCGGCTAAGCACCATTGGAACCGATCGGACAGTTGACGAACGTTTGACTGACATGGGTCTGGCGCTGCTGCGCTATGTGCTGGATCCGGATGTTGTTCGTGTGTTGCGGGTCGTGACGGCGGAGGCATACCGCTTTCCGGAACTCAACCGGATGATCGAGGAGCAGGCCGCGCAAGGCGTCGCCCCAGCGGTCGAACGGATACTGGAAGAGGAAGTCCGCCTTGGCCGCCTCGAATTGCAGAACATTCCCTTTGCGACGACACTCTTGCTGAGTCTGCTCACCGGCATGCCGGCGAGGGAAGCAGGGAGAGGTACAAAAGCACTGAGCCCTGCAGGCCGCCGGCGCTGGGTGAGCGGCGCTGTCTCCCTGTTCCTCGACGGCGCTCGGTCGCGATGCATCACCTGCTGCTAAGCCAGACCGCCGCGGAGAAGGACACAAGACTTCCCTGTCACAGGATCCAAGCGATGGGCGCCCGTGAGGCGGCGCGTGCGTTACCGCAATATCGGAGACCGACGGCAGCAAGGTCGGAGTGCAGGTGGCACCACGGGCCCAGAAGCGCGCGTCATGCGCTGGTCGTAATTATAGCGCACGAGCGCCGGGTCTGGGTCGCAACTGGCGCCGGCCAGAATCCACCGCCGTGCGGCGCCTGAGAGAGCTTCTCGGCAGCCGCCTCAATCACACTGACACGGGCAATCGCTGGCACTTTAGGAGCGCGGTTCATCCGCTCGGCGACAGACGCGACCGGCAGCGTCACTGGACGTGAGGACCGCCGCCGCATGCACGCGTCCTGCGTGTCTTGTGGCAATGGGCGACGTTGCCCGGCATTACTAAGCGGTCGGTTGCCGTGAACCTCCGGCGAAACGCCCGGGAAACATCGGCTAGCGGGGAGGATCAGGGAGGATCAGCTGATGAGGACGACGTCGCCGGCAGCCTGTCGCATGGCCACAATTTCTGCTGCGGGTGGCGGTCGGTCTTGCGCCGTCGCCGCGGCTGGTGCTGCTTGACGAGCCGGTGGCCGGCCTGCTGCACCAGGATGTCGATCGCATAATGGCGCTGGTGCAGAGCCTCCGTGACGTCCCAGGGCATCACCGTGGTGCACATCCCGCAGGGGGGTGATGCGCGTGTGGGACCGCATCACTCCTATGGCAAGACTAGCTGACGCGTTTCGCCCGTGATGTGATGCACTTCCGGGCGTGCCGAGCCGCGCGTCATCGCGCCAGCCAGAAGAAGCGCAACAAGAAGGAGTGGGAACCATGGCGTCCAGGATCGGGCTGTTCACTGTGCTGTCGATCGCCGCGCTGCTGGCGAGCGCCAGCGTGGATGCAGCCGACAAGACGGTAAAAATCGGCGTACTGACTGATATGTCGGGCGTGGCGGTGGACGACATGGGGCCGGGCTCGGTTCTCGCGGGGCAGATGGCGGCCGAGGACATGGGCGGCTCGGTGGCCGGAATGAAGATCGAAATCGTATTCGCCGACCACCTGCAGAAGCCAGATGTCGGCGCGACCGTCGTGCGGCGATGGTTCGATCAGGAGAATGTCGACGCAGTGGCCGACGTTCCGAATTCCTCGGTGGCGCTGGCGATCAACCAAATCGCGCGTGCGGATAACAAAGTGCTGCTACCCTCCAGCTCGCAGTCGCTGGAGCTGACCGGGGCGCAGTGCTCTCCCAACACGGTGCGCTGGACGATAGACACCTGGGCGACATCGCACAGCTTGCCATCCGCGCTGATGAAGGGAGGCGCCGGCAAGACCTGGTTCTTTGCGCATACCGACAATGCCTATGGCCGCGACCTGACCCGCAACGCCACCGAGGCGGTGACTGGGCTGGGCGGCCAGGTCCTCGGAACGGTCGCGCATCCGCCTGGCATTACCGACTTTTCGTCGTTCGTTGTGCAGGCAGGCTCCTCAGGTGCCCAAGTAATCGGGCTGGCAAACTACAGCGCGGACCTGACCAATTTCCTCAAACAGGCGAACGAGTTCGGCTTGCTCAAGGGAGGGCAGCGTATCGCCGCTTTTGTGTTGGACATCAACAACGTCCACGCGGTTGGGCTCAAGCTGACGCAAGGGCTGTACACAGCAACACCGTTCTATTGGGATCGGAACGATGATACCCGGGCGTTCGCCGCGCGCTTCGTGCTGCGCCATCCATTGCATACCTATGTCAACGAGTTCACCGCCGGCGTCTATGCGTCCGTGCTGCACTACCTGAAGGCGGTCGCTGCGCTTGGTGAGAAGGACGACGGCCGCGCAGTGGTGGCGAAAATGAAGGCGATCCCGACTGACGACAGGCTCTTCGGTAAGGGTATGATCCGCGAGGATGGCAGCGTCATCCATCCAATCTATCTTTTCCAGGTGAAGTCGCCGGAGGAATCAAAAGGCGAATGGGATTACTTCAAGCTGGTCGCGACGCTGCCGGGTCAGGAGGCGTTCGGTCCGATGAACAAGGCGTGTCCGCTAGTTTCGCGGGGATAGGCAGGGCGGCTCCAAAGCCCTGGCATTGATAAGCCGCACCCGGCGATCGGCTCGGCGCGCTGGACATGAAAGGTGGCGAATGCAGCGTGTCAGGGTTTCCGTCTGTGCGCTGGCTGGGCAACCCAGCCATGAAAGAGCCGCCTCGGCGACCGACACTCAACCTGGACCATCCCAATGAGGGCCAAAGGCCGGATACACGTTCACGTGGGTTATTTTCGAGGAACAAGCGGCGATTGCTGACAGCGCAGCCAAGAAGAGCGCAATCCGGAGCGAGCACATGACGGCTCCCTGCCTTCCGACGATCGCCAACACCGGCAGCAGCGAGCGAGTGATCGGCCTGGGACGGCGCCTCGAAGCGCACCTACGGCACGACCTGCCCGAGCCCTTCGGGCAGCCATGCCGCGGCCACAGAGACACCATTTCCCCGTGTTTGGCCCCTGCCTTCAGGCGTGGACCGCCGGCCAGCATGGCCCACAAGGTTTTCGGCACGAGCAATGCCAGAACCACATGAACGATGAGAAAGCCGACGATCACTGTCATGCCCGCGAAATGAAGCACGCGTGCTGTCTGGAAACCCCCCAGCAAGGAGACCAGACCGGAGAACTGGACAGGCTTCCAGATCGCCAGCCCGGTGATCACCTGGGCGATGCCCGCGAGGATGACGATGATGTAAAGCAGCTTCTGGACGGCGTTATAAACGGAGATGTCTTCGTGCGCGATCTTGAAGTGGAGCGTTTCAACGATGGTCTGTATGACCTCGATGGGACGGATCGGTAACAATCTCTCCCGGAAGCGACCGCTGACCAATCCATAGATGAGGTAGGCCAGCCCGTTGATGACGAGGAACCACATGCCGGCGAAGTGCCAGTTAAGGCTCCAGGCGGCCCAATCACCCAGGCGCCAGAATCCGCTGAAATGGAGTCCGCGAATGATCACATCGTCATCATAGATGCCCCAGCCTGAGGTGATCATGACCAACATTACCGCCGCGTTGATCCAGTGCATGATGCGGACCGGCAAAGGATGCAGACGGCGTCCGGCGGGAGCGGGTGATGCCGATTTGAGAGACGGATTTTCCTGCCCTGGCCTCATGTATTCAGGCGACCCCCTGTGACTGTCTCCACAACGTCGAGGTACCACAGGCGACGGACCATGGACGCGCGGGTGGTTCTAGAACATTCGCACTAATATAGCCTGATCCGGGCGCGGTGGGGAGGGGGTAGCCTAAAACGCGGGAATCGTGCGCGGCAGCCGCGCGGCGCGGGACTACACAAGCCACTACCATCAAGAGGATGGAATTATCGGGGTATCCAATGCGCTTCATCATGAACCCGGATATGGTCTACCAGTATCCGATATGGGCCGTCGGCGTCCTGCTGGTGTGCGCCGCCGTCCTTTGCGCTGTGCTGCTTGAACTCTGCGCACGCCGGCTGCTGCCGATCGAGCTGCGACGGCGCCACAACGACGTGGCGGCTGCGATCCTTTCCATCATCGGCGTGACCTATGCTGTTCTGCTGGCATTTGTCGCCATGCTCGCATGGGACGGTTTCAACCGGGCGAAAGCGGCCAGCTATAACGAGGCTGCCTTGGTCGAGGACGTTTACAACCTGTCGGCCGGCTTCGATGCGCCGGTAAAGTCGGCCATCCGGAACGACATCCTGGGCTACGTCCGACGTATTGTGACGATCGAATGGCCGCAGCAGGCGGAAGGACAGATGGTCGATCAGGACTCGCGCTATCTCAACGCCTTGAATGAGCTGGCGATTGGCCTTCATCCGTCCAGCCTCGCGGACAGCGACCTGCATTCGCTGTTGCTGCAAACGATGCAAAGGCTCTCGGACGCGAGGCAGGGCAGACTGCTCGCCGCGCAATCCACGATTCCCGATATCGTGTGGTTTGTGCTGATCGCCGGCGGGGCCCTGACGGTCGCCTTCGGGTCGTTCCTGGGCGCGCCGAGCCTGCGGATGCACCTCGGGATGCTGGCTGTGCTGGCGGCTTCGGGCGCGCTTGTCCTGATCCTGATCATCGCGCTCAGCAACCCATTTCGCGGTGACTTTCGGATCACGACCGCGCCTTTCCAGCATGTCCTTGCGCGCATGGAAGCCGCGGTAGGACAACAGTAAATCCGGATGCGCCGTCCTGTGCATGCGGTTCAACGATGATGACCGATCGCCCCGGCGCCAGACGTTCCGCACATGGGTCACTGACGTGTCGCCGACCGGACATCGGGGCCATCCAGCAGGGCCAGCGCGGGCAGCACGACGCCTTCGAGCAGCGCGCGTTCCGGCCGAACGCGCGCCAAGACCCGGACGCCCATCAACACCCCCAGCAGATGATGCGCGATGCTCTGCGCCGGCATGGAGGACGCGATCGTACCCTGGGCCTGGCCGGCCTCGATGCACCTGAGGAAGAAGGTTTCGACGCGGCTCAACACCGCGGCGATGACCTTCCGGAATTCGAGATCGTGCGGCGCGATCTCCAACGCTGAATTGACCAGCATGCAGCCTTTGCGCTGGCGGTCGGTCAACGAGCGCTGCAGGATATCCTCGAAAAAGCGCGCGACCGCCTCACGAGGCGGCAAGGCCTCGCAGCGCCTGATGCGTTCGCCGATGCTGCTCTCGATGTAACGGTCCAGCGCCGCCCGGAACAGGGCACGCTTGTCGCCGAACGCGTTGTAGAGACTGGCGCCGGTCAGGCCCGTCGTCTCGATCAGGTCGCGAACCGACGTTGCCTCGTAGCCCCAGTTCCAGAAGTATTCCATTGCCGCATCGAGCACGACATCTTCGTCGAACTCCCTCGATCTCGCCATTCTCCGTCATCCGCCGCTCTGGTGTTCCTCGATACTATCATGAACGCTCCCATGTTGCATTTTAGAACGACTGAGCTAAAACTAGCACCAGTGCCGGCGGAGGTCATCCCCTTCGTCTTCCGGCCGATGCGGGATGGGCGCCTTCATGCCCCTGTTGACTTGTCCGCGAGGAAGGAGACCCCAATGATCCGTTTCTCTTTTCACCCCACACCCAACCCGGCGAAAATCGCGCTGTTCCTGGAGGAAACCGGACTTCCCTACGAAATCGTCCCGGTCGACACGAGCAAGGGTGAGCAACACCTTCCTGCCTTCCGCGCGATCAACCCCAACGGCAAGGTTCCCGCGATCGTGGATACGGAAGGGCCGGGTGGCAAAGAGGCACGGGTCTTCGATTCCACCGCCATCCTGCTTTACCTCGCGGAAAAGACCGGCAGGTTTCTGGGGGCGCCCGAGGACCGTCCGGAACTGCTGTCCTGGTTACTTTTCATCGCCTCGGGACTGGGACCCTTCTCGGGGCAGGCCGTGCACTTCCAGTTTGCCGCCCCCGAGGGACTGTCCTATGCCGTGAACCGCTATCGGCGCGAGGCGGAACGCCACTACCAGGTGCTGGACGATCACCTCGCGGGACGCGACTTCGTTGTCGGCGACACCTACACGATCGCCGATATGTCGGCCTGGGGATGGCTTGACCGCGCCTCCCGCGTGATGAAAGGCGCGGACGATCCGCTTGGTCCGTACCCCAATCTGAAGCGGCTCTTTCAGGCGGTCGATGCGCGGCCGGCAGCGGGACGCGCGCGGGCGGTCGGCAAGGATCACGAGTTCAAGAAGGTCAATGACGAGGAGACCCGGCGCGCCCTGTTTCCGTCGAACTATCCGCCAGTGTGAGAAGCATGACCGAGGACCTCCAAGCCGAGGGGAGACTGCCGTGACCCGACTGTCTGATTTGCCACCGGCTCAGGCCAAGCGTCTGGCCGAGGTCGAATGCCCCAAGTTCGCGACGACACCCTTTGTGTCGGGCCCGCAGCTGTCGCAGCGGAAGATCGCGATCGTCTCCTCAGCCGGGTTGTTCCGGCGGGACACCGAGCCGTTTCGCGGCCGCGATTCCGACTATCGTGTCGTCCGGGGCGACATCGCGTGGGAAGACCTGCTGACCAGCCACATCTCGGTGAATTTCGACCGCACCGGCCTGCAGGAAGATTGGAACGTCGCATTCCCGTTGGACCGGATGCGGGAGCTGGCGGCAGAGGGCGTGATCGGCTCGCTCGCCGGCACTCATTATTCGTTCATGGGCGCCGCCGATCCGCTGGGGATGGAGCCGCACGCACGTGAGCTTGCCGGTCGCCTGAAGCAGGAAGAGGTGGATTCGGTCCTGCTGACCCCTGTCTGACCCGTCTGCACGCGCGCCGTGAGCGCGCTCGGACACTATCTGGAGGAGGAAGGCCTGGCGACGGTCTCGATCAGCCTGATCCGGCCGCAAACCGAGAACACCCGGCCACCGCGCGCACTGTGGGTGCCTTTTGAGCTGGGGCGGCCTTTCGGCCCACCCATCGATCCAGTGTTCCAGCGACGCGTCTTGCTGACGGCCCTGAGATTGCTGGAGCGGACGGACGGTCCGGTGCTGCTGCAGGATTTCCCTGACGACGATCCGCGCCGGCTGCCTGATGCTAACTGGCGGCCACCAATTGGACCAACTGGCTCTGGCACGGGCGATAGCGCGTCACTTGCCGGTGGTTTAGAGGCAGAGGTGCTGGCGCTGCGTGGCGCCCATGATCGTTGGGTAGCGCAGTATCGCCGGACCACGGTCGGGGTCAGCCGATTGACGATCGCGGATGCCGCCCGTTACGTCGCCGAATGGCTTCGCGGCAACGATCCGGAGAGCCCGCGTGCGGGCTTCTCCGCCCCACTGATGCTGCGCTTTGCGATCGACGATCTGAAGGCCTACGCCCTTGAAGCGGCGGCAGCGGGTTTGACCAAACCCTCGAGTGAGCAACTGGGTGACTGGCTTTGGAACGAGACCGCGATAGGCATGGCAATTCACGCGCTGCGCGCTGCGTTGCTGAACTCTGAGGATCAGCGCCTCAGGCTGATTGCCGAGAATTTCATCGTTCCTGGCGCCCGGGTCCGCGCCGCGGGGTGAGGCACGGTGCCGATGCAAGGTACAGGAAGCAACTTCTGCTAGACCCTGTTGGACATTCCATAGCGGTCATTCCGGTCTCGTGACCCGCCCTGAGCCGAATGTCCGATCAAGACCATCGCGGCTCGGAAGCGGACCGTCGCCAAACCACCCGCAGCAGACGTCTGAGCAGCTACCCACCGCACTTGAGCGAACGTCTGCATTCGAGTTACGGCTAAACGCCTGGAACGACCGCCTTGGGCGCGAAACAGCAGTGCCTGGCCGAACTTGCCTATTTGCAGCGAGCAATGGCAACAAGCAGACGTTTGTGCACAGGATCGCCAACGGCATCTATGTTTCACCCCAAGTCCAACTCCTTAAAGTCTTCCTCGCGATACTCGTCTGGCAGCGCAACTCCATCATGTCTCGCCGCCTCGGCACGCCGCAATTCGACACGACGGATCTTGCCCGAAATGGTCTTCGGCAGCTCGGCGAAGGCAATCCGGCGAACTCGCTTGTACGGTGCCAAACGCGTGCGAATGTGACGAAAGATCGACAGCGCCGTGTCGCGATCCGGTTGGTGCCCCGCGGCAATGGCGATAAAAGGCCTTCGGCACTGCAAGCCGCAAGTGATCAGGGCTGGGTACGACGGCGGCCTCGACAACTGCCTCGTGCTCGATCAGTACGCTCTCCAGTTCGAACGGGCTGATGCGGTAGTCGGAGGATTTGAAGACATCATCCACGCGGCCGATGTAGGTAAAGACCCCATCTGGGCTGCGGCGCACGGCATCGCCGCTGCGATAATACTTGCCCTCGATAGGCCGCAGCGAACCATCCTCCTGTAAGTGGCCCAGTATCAGGCCGGGCGGGCGCGGCGTCATCGGCAAGGCAAAGCTCGCCTTCATCCACCTCCTGGCCTTCGTCATCCAGCACGGTCACCACGCATCCCGGCGACGTCCGGCCGATCGCGCCGACGGTGATCCCCTGGCCAGGTGTATTCGCGATCTGAACCGTCAGTTCGGTCTGGCCCCAACCATCGCGCACCGTCAGACCCCAGGCACGCCGGACCTGCTCGATCACTTCGGGGTTGAGTGGTTCGCCTGCCGCTACCACCTCGCGCAGCGCTACGGGCCGGGCGCCCAGGTCCTCCTGCAGCAACATCCGCCACACGGTCGGCGGAGCGAAGAAGCCGGTGACCTTACGCTCGACCAACGTGTCGAGGAGTGCCCGCGCATCGAACCGCGGCTGGTTCAGCATCATGATCGTCGCGCCGGCGTTCCACGGTGCAAAGAACGCCAAAAACGTGTGAGGACGAACCTGGCGAATTGCTTGAGGCCGACACGGTTACAGAGTCGCGCGACCTGGAAACGACCATACGTGCATTAATCGCCACAGTGGGCGCAAGTCGCGGCGCGTAGATTTATGCGCGAGACTCGGGGACCGTGCCTCAAATAGTGCCAGTCGCGCCCATCGAACCAGATAACAGCGACGCAACCTCAGCAACAGAGTGAAGCTTCTGCGCTCGGGCTGCTGTCCGCTCGTGGGCGCTGCAATCGGAACAGGGCCGTGCCAACACGATCGCCGCCAGCGCCAGAAGCACAAACTGGCAAGAAAATCTGTATCACCCCATGTCCTGCGACACACGCTCGCAATGACGTTGTTACAGTCCGGAGTGGATCTTCTGACCATCCAGGCCTGGCTCGGGCATTCGCAAGTGGCAACCACACATCGCTACGCTGCAGCCGACGTCGAGATGATGCGCCGAGGCCTCGACATGGCCGGCGTCTCCGGCAAGCTACCTGCCCGGTTCAAGCCAAAAGACGCGGTGCTACACCTCTTGGAGAGCATCTAATTATGTGGCGGCTCAGCCCACCCGTGCCCACAAAATCACGGACCGCTCGGCGATGCCGCCACATAATCACGCCCGACACATATGAACGGATCGCCATCAAGCACCTGCGCGACACGTGCCGCCAAACCATCAAATCCCAGGCGCATGCTGACAGGATGACAGGCCAGATACACCTTCGTACCCGGCACCATCGGAATCACGACAGGCTCCGCAACACGCACAGGACACGCCGCAGCGTCCGCTCATTGACGAACGCATCCACCCGAAGACGCGTCCCACATGGCAGGTCGATCTCGACCATCCCCGGGCGTTCGTCCATCGCCGGGCGCGCATCCGCACCGCGATCCTGCGGCGCCTGCCCCACCAGCAGAGCGGACGAATTGAGCCTCCGAACTGTACCTTCGTCCTTAGGCTCCACAATCGCGCCGATCGAAAGAAACCCATCCGCCGCACCAGCGGGCGGTGCATCGGGCTGTGTCTGTTGTGCAGACGAAGATGCCTCTGAAGTCTCAGCCGTAGGCCGCGTTCCAATCACTTTCCGCCAATTGAACACCTGATTCGAATTCAACCCGTGACGGCGCGCAACATCGGCAACCGACATGCCGGGACCAAACGCTTCCTCGACAATCCGCCGCTTCTCCTCAAGCGGCCACGAACGGCGCGAGACCTTCACCCTGTCGCTCGTCTCCGGCAATGCACTCAACGGAACGTCCTATCCTGTGCAACCTGGCTAAGTGTCCACTACTCCTTGATGGACACTTGCCGATCCTCACTATGACAATGAAGGCTCCCATATCTTGTGAGCACGACGGTAGGCGGCCATCAGTCCACGCTCACACGAGAATGGGCAAAACGTCCGCTGCAGCACTCATCGCGGACCCGCGCAAGGCGAGTGCGAAATTCAAGAGCAGAACGGGACGCAAGTCGTCATCGACCCGCAACCTGGATCTGCTGCGCTCCGGCTAGGGACCAAGGATCTTGGCAGCTTTCTTGAGGGTGGTCTTTCGCGCGTCCGGCTGTGGAACCGAACCCTGCGTCACAGCGCGGCCCGGCTGAGTGTCGGCCACTGGCCGAATCTGGAACGGCCGGTTTGGGTGCGCTACATCAACAAGCGGACGTTCGTTCATGTGGATTGCTAACGGCAGGCCGCATCCATTTCGGATAATCGTCGCCTGAAATGCGTCGGAACTGGCGGCCAAACAGCGCGACTGGTACAGCGCTAACCGCAGTTCCGATGCATATGTGTCAGCAGGTTTGGTGGTTCGACGAGGAAAGCGCGCGGCCGAGACTGACAGGCCTCCCATCGGTCGAGCCCGGTCACGCACACCGCAGAGCCGATGAACCGAGAGAAGCGACTGGCCCCCGCGGCGGGAATTCCATACTTGACAAGTAAGAGACCGTTTGAGACCCATTCAACGGCGGGTTCGGGCGTGATCCAAGCTTGTGATGTGGGACCCCAGCGACGCGTGACCGCGCCAGAGTCCTGACGCCTATGTATGTGGCGCGGTAAATGACCCTGATCCCTATTCTCTCTGCTCCCGTGAGCTGCTGCCGGCCGAGGTCAGTCCTTCGTGACCGCCACGCAATCGACCTCGACGTCGAAGGGCCCGGTCCACTCAGGCACGCAGAAGAAGATGCGGGCTGGGGGGTTTTTCGGGAAGTAGCGCTTGTAGACTTCGTTGAAGGCCTTGAACCGGTCCGCCGAGATGCACAGCACATTGCACTTCAGCACATGCTCGAGGTCCGACCCGGCGGCCTCCAGCGCCTTCTTCACCTGCTCCAGGATCAGCTCAACCTGGCGCTCGAACGGAGCGTGGACGAGGATCTCGCCGGTCTCAGGATCGAAGGGCGGCATCCCCGAGACGAACACCATGTTGCCGGCGCGGGTGCAGGTGGACACCGGCGCGCCCCACTTCTCGAAATTGCTGTCAATCGGCTCGACCCGGATGATCTCTCGTTGCATGCGTCCGTTCCTGGTCCATGTGTGGCCAATCTGAGGTCTTAGAGACCGTTGGAGAACCCATTGAACGGCAGGTTCGGGCGTGATTCAAGCTTGTGATGTGGACCCCAGCGACGCGTGCGTTCTAGCCGTCTGATCAATCAGCGCGTTGATCGCGTCCCACTGTGTGTCAGTCACGCAGGGATGGCCTTCGCCGCCGACCGCGAAGCAGTCCCCCAGTGCGTACAGCTCGGCGATCGATTCTAACCTTACCAGGATCGGTCTGCCGCGCGGTGCCGTGGCAGCCGCATCGGCCAGCGCTGGCCGCAGCCGACTGAGCAGTTGTGGTCTGATCGGCGCGTCGTCATTGCAGACCGCCGCCTCAAAGCCCGTGCGCAAGGCGGAGAATAGGCTTGGCTCAACGCGAAGTGTGATCATGGCGCCCCCACCGCGTCGCCCGCGATGACCCCATTTGGTCATTGGTCGAACGGCCAAGTAGGCAAACCCTTACCACCTTTTCCGTGTCGCGCGATCTCACAGAAGCTTCGGATGCCGAACCAAGGACCAGTTCAGCTCAGACAAAACCAACAACCGCGTGGGGGACGTAAGGCTCCTCCAGAGCTGTGATCTCGTCGCCCGATAGTCTCAGATTCACCGACGCGACGGCATCGTCGAGATGCTCGAGCTTGGTGGCGCCCACGATCGGCGCAGTGACGATCGGCTTGGCCAGCAGCCAGGCGAGGGCCACCTGTGCGCGAGGGATCCCGCGCGCCGCTGCGACCTGCGCGACGCGATCGATGACTTTCCTGTCGGCCTCTTCGGTCTTTGCGAATAGCCGTCGGAACGCCTCGTCAGTCTCGGTGCGCACGCTGCTGTAGTCCCAATTGCGGGTCAGCCGGCCGCGCGCCTGCGGACTCCATGGGATGACCGCGATGCCTTCCGCGGCACAGAGCGGCAGCATCTCGCGTTCCTCCTCGCGGTAAAGCAGGTTGACGAGGTTCTGCATGGAGACGAAGCGGGTCCAGCCGTGGCGCTCGGCGATGCTGAGGGCGCGGGCGAACTGCCAGGCGTGCATGGAGGAGGCGCCGATATAGCGGGCCTTACCCACCTTCACGACGTCGTGCAGCGCTTCCAGCGTCTCTTCGATCGGGGTGTCATAGTCCCAGCGATGAATCTGGTAGAGGTCGACGTAATCGGTGCCGAGGCGTTGGAGGCTGGCGTCGATCTCAACCATGATTGCCTTGCGTGACAGGCCAGCGCCGTTCGGGCCGGGGCGCATCCGGCCATAGACTTTCGTGGCGATCACGACCTCCTCGCGGCGGGCGAAGTCCTTGATCGCCCGGCCGAGGATCTCCTCGCTGCTGCCCAGCGAGTAGCGGTTCGCCGTGTCGAAAAAATTGATGCCAGCTTCGAGCGCGCGTTTGATAAACGGGCGGCTCGCTGCCTCGTCGAGCGACCACGCGTGGTTGCCGCGATTGGACCCGCCGTAGCTCATGCAGCCGAGGCAGATGCGCGAGACGTCGAGGCCTGTGCGGCCGAGCTTCACATATTCCAAGATGGACCCCCTATGCTGACCGGAACGGCGAAGAGGCGCGGAAGGCGCCGAGGGCGGCGTACTCCACACTCATCGTGTCGGGAAAGGAGACGGCGCTGGGCGCCACCCCACTCAGCGCGCCATGCCGGTGGCCCCGGCGGGCACGTCGTAGAATGCCAGGGTCATCGCGACGCTGCTGTAGTGGCCCATCAAAGTGATGGCGTCGGTGATGCCCACATGGTCGAGTGCCTTGACCGCGCGATCGTAGAGGCCGCGTGGGACCCAGCGCGCATTTGCGAGCGCCATCGCCATTTCGTAGACAACCTGCTCGCGTTCGTCCGCGAATGATGTTTGTAGGCCGGCAATGATTGCTTCGACCTTTTCAGCGGGCAGCCCGACCTCCTTGCCGCGCCGCTCATGCGCGCTGGTCGGATAGGCCGAGTGAAATCTGCTGGTGATGACACAGACGGCGATCTCGCGCTCGCGCTCGGTGAGGGAGTAACGGCCGGCGTGGAAATGGGCGCCAAATGGCCCCGCGACTTTCGCTAGATTCGGATTGTGTACCCAGATCTTGCTCGGCCCGGGGAGCCCGCCGCGGCTCTCGATCATTGCGCGGTAGCCCTCCTGCTGCTCCGGCGTCATTTGTTCAAAGGGGATCTCAGCATAACGACCAAAGGTTGGCGTATCAGGCATTTTGGTTTCCTTCCCGGGTTGCGCGGTCATGTGTTGGGGCTGAGCTGTGGACGGACCTCTTCGGCGAGGAGGTGCAACTGTTCAAGCGCGAGGCTGTTCGGCATTCCGGGCCAATGGATCGAGGCGACCAGGTGATTCACCCCGAGCCGGTGGTTGAGACCATTGAGTTGATCTGCGACCTCCCCCGGCGAGCCCAGCAGGAAGCGATCTTCCAGCAATTCATCGAAGGCGTGATCGAAATCGTCCCCGTCGGGCATTACCTTGTCCTGACCCCAGGCACGATAGGCCTTGTATTTCTCCTCAAGGTAGGGCTGTGCGAGACGGATCGCCTCGGCGCGCGTCTTCGCCACGAAAACCTCCCGCCGCATCGGTACTTCGCTGGGGAATGGCCGACCGAACTCGTCGAGCGCCCGCTTGTACAACTCCATCTGCCGCTCGATCGTTGCCAGTGTGTTGTGCGGGTTGATATACCAACAATCGCCGATCCGGGCCGCGCGCCGGATCGCGACATCGGCATTGGCGCCGATCCAGATCGGAGGGGTTGGTTTCTGCAACGGCTTCACGGGACAGGTCGCGTGGTCGAGTTCGAAATCCGAACCCTTCATCGTGACGAAGTCCTCAGACCATAGTCGGCGGACAGCGGTAAGGCATTCCTCAAAGCGTGCGCCAAGCCGGCCACGCGGCACGCCAAAAGCTTTGAACTCGACATCGCGGTAGCCGATTCCGGCGCCGAAGACCAGCTTGCCGCCGCACAGGAGGTCGAGCGTCGCCAGTTGTTCGGCCAGATCAAGTGGCTTGTGCAACGGCACCAGCACGAGGCCGCAGATGATCCGCAGGCGTGGCGCGATCGCGGCGCAATAGGAGAGAAACGGGATCTGCTGCACGGACTCGAACGGATGCGCGCTGAAATGCGAACCCTTGACGATGCCGTCAAAGCCGAGACTGTCGGCGCATCGCACCAGGTCGAGGTCGTCTCGCAGGTGCTGAACCGTGTCGCCGGGCGGATGCTGGCCGCGAACGATCAGGCTGAGCTTCATCGTCCCGATGCCTCCGCTATGCCCATCTCGGCCAGTTCGTCGAGAGCGAGGCCGCTGATCCGGAGATTGATGTCAAACATGACAATAGCTCCCCTACGCCCCCAGGCGTCAAAAGGCTTGCTGGCCCGGACGGGGTTGAGCAACGAACGGGCGCCTTGCTCGAGCACGTGCCCCATCGGGAAGGGCGGCCCGCGTCTTCAGGCCGAGCAAACCCGGTCGTCGCGGTGATAGCAGAACAGCACGACCCGTGTGAGTACGCCGACCGGGGCCCCGGCGCGCAGCGTTACCGCCGCCTCGCTGCGGCGTGCGGCATCCAGTGCGGCAAGGCGTCCTCGGGCCAGCGTGAAGAAGTTTGCCAGTGCCGCGCGCACGTCGTTGCGGTCGCGTCCTATGCTGTTCAGATTCGGCCGGAATGTTGGACCAGAGAATGCGCATCGTCATCCTGTCGTTACTCGTCGCTTGTGGTTGCACCCCATAGTGCCACCGTGTCGCGTTCTCGCACATGCAGTCCTGAAGGATGGTCGAGGCGCGACCGGCATTGGCGCAAACGGCGGCTGAGAACCAATAGGACAAGGATCTCGTTGAGCCGATCCGCACGGGGCGTGTTCCGGGACGCGGTGCCGATATGCTGTCGCGGCGTGCGCGCAGGTCGAACCGGTCTTGGTGGAGGTGGCGCCCGGACACTGCAAGGCGTGCATCCGAGATGATGTTTTGTGAGGAGTGTTTGGTTGCCGCGCACGAGCGCCCAGTCATCCGAAGCGCAGCAACTTTCGCCGACACCAGGGGATGTGTCCTGGAGGCACTATTTCATCGACGCGTGCCGTCGCGTCGTTATGCGGCTGGAGGTCCGTAGTGCGATTACAGGTCATAGCGCGAGGATGGACGAAAGCGCCGGCTATAAAGACGGCATGGCGACCTTTGCGCAAGGTCCTCAACGTCTACATGGCGAAGGTGCCGCGCCCTCTGGACTCGCCTAACGCCCCGGCGGAGACTAAATCGGAGAACGAGCGCTGGGAGCGGCGGGTAAGCATGTAAAGCGTCAGGCCCGATCGGCCCCGCATTCTTCAGAGGAATGCAAGCTACTCCCGACTGGCTTCAGCTCTGATGGCCGGCAGTGGTCTATCACCCGGAGTATGCTGCGCTTGGCCCAGCTGTCATAGCGAAAGGCAGCAATCAGTGGCTTTCTGCGTGGAAGCTGGCAGAAGCACGCCAGCATGAACCGCCGCATTGGAAATCGCGCGGCTACGAAGGCCCATTTCAACCATCTCGGTTCTCGGCGCGTGATTTCAGTTCATATCGAACGGCGGATATTCCCGGAATACGTTGGCGGCGGTGACCAGGATATGCTGCGTCACGGTGCGCGGCGGCAGCGTCTCGCCGGCGAGCAGGCGCAAGACGAGCGGCAGCACGTCATAGCCGTAGCGGTCCATGTAATAGGCGACTGAGCCGAGTACCACGCTCGCGCGGTTATTGGGGTTGATCTCCTTTTTCTCGCTGGCGCCGCCATGGATGTTTCGGTCAAGCCCCTGGCTGACGATGATGCAGTCGCTCTGCCGCCGGTTCATTTCGACGGCATTCTTCGCGTAGACGGCAGCCAGGTCGTCGAGAGTAGCGATCAGTAGCCGTTGGTCGCGTTGCGTCTGCAAGAATTTTGTCAACAATGCGTCGGCGCGCACCGACTGTCCGCCGGTATCGAGCGATGCAAGCTTCAGCGTAGGCAGCGACTCGCGAACGCCTTCGTTGATGCCCTGGATGCGATCGCTGACGACAGGGCCAGGATCGGCGAGGTCTCCGATGAGCACTCCGAGTACCCCTTCGTCTGACCAGGTGTCGCGCGCGAATGCACCAAGCGCGCGCCCGGCGATGCGGCCGGCGGCCAGATTGTCGGGTCCATAGAGCGGCGCGCCGGGCAGCGGATCGACCAGCGCAAGCGCGGGGATACCGGCGGCTGCAAGGCGGTGGGCGATCTCGGCATTCGCATCGCCGTCGGCGTTATATTCGATCAACAGATCGACACGCGCGGCAATCGCTGCCTCGGCATTGGTTACGGCGCGCGCCGGGTCGCCCGCATTGTCGAAATACACCATATCGATCGGCAGCGTGCGCGCCGCAAGCTCGAAGCTGTGCCGCAACTCCGCGCCGGAGAAGCCAAGCCCCTCCAGCGTCACACCTGGCGTCTCATCGAGGTTGGCGAGGGCGATACGAAAACGCCGCGTCTCAGCTCGTGCAAAGTCTAGACCGAATGCAAGCACTCCGGCCAGAAACGTCCGGCGCCGCAGCACCAGCCGCGGCGCCATGCGCTACTGAATCGCCTCGATATTGACGAAGGTGCCGGTCAGGCCGACCGCCTTGGGTACCGTCATCGACAGGAAGAAGGTGGCCCGGTTCGAGCTTGCGGCTGCGGCCGAGATCAGATCGGTGCGAACGTTCTCGATGATGTGGATGCCGTTGTCGGTCAGTAGGATCTTGTGTACCGGGAACGCCTCGGTCGTGTCCTCGCCTGGGATCACCTCCACCGCCCAGGTATCGGTGCCGACGGCCACGACTTTCTGCGATGCGAGCCACATCGCCGCCGACTTGCTGATGCCGGGCTCACCGCCGTTATAGGTCGCGTTCTGCGCTGGGAACTGCTGGAACAGGTCGCCCCAGCCGGTGTTGATGAACACCGCATCAGCCTCCCGCAGCGTCACGTTGTACATTTTCAGCCCAGCCTGCAGGTCGGCCTCGGTGATCACCGTGCCCGCATCCAGGCAGGGGTTCTTGCAGGCGGCGTTGGGTTTCAGCTTGCCGGCGGCCTGAAACACCTTGACCGCGTCTATGATGACGCCGCGCGTCGCGAACGTCTTGATGTTCTCAATGCCGAGCCGCTTGAGATAGTTCTGGGTGACGTATTTTCCCATCGGTGTCTGGTTGTAGTAGCAGTCCTGGATGCCGATGTGGCCCATTCCATCGATATGCGTGCCAACATGGCTCTGGCTGAGATAGGTATCCTCCATATAGCTCAGCTTGTTCTTGCCGTATTCGGCGCCAGGCACGACGGCGAAGCTACTCAGGATGGTCTTGCTGAAGCGGGTGCCGAATAGCGGCACGCCGTCGACCAGGTTGTTGGCCATAGGGGTGACGACGCCGGTCTGGATCTCGGCAGCGGCGGCCTTGGTGACGGCGGGGGTCACGCGGTTGGTCGCGCCGGTCTGATCATCCGGACCGAAGGGTGAGGGCGCGACAACAGTCTTGCAGTCGGCCTGAGCCGAGGCGGGCGCCGATGGTGCCAAGAGCGACAAGATCGACATTCCCATGAACGCGGCAAGTCCGGCGATCCTCATGATCGTTTCTCCCTATGCTTGTTCTGCGCTCCGATTTCGATCGGCTTCACCCAAGGATGACGTACTCGGCGCGATTGCACCACCCTTGTCCGTTGTGCCGTAAGTTGCGGTAAACTCCCGCGGCAGGTCAGGGGGAAGGGGCGTGGCAATGATCCGGCTGACGCATGGAGGCTGACAGCCACGTCATGCTGCGCGACGTAACCGTGCGTTATGGGCGCCGCACAGCGCTGGAGGCCGTGAGCGGGGAGTTCGCGTCGGGCAGCCTAACTGCGGTTGTTGGGGCGAACGGGGCCGGCAAGAGCACGCTTCTCGCTGCGATCGCGGGGGTGGTGCAGCTGGCTGACGGGGCAATTGATTGTCCCGCGCGGCAGCAATTGGCCTATCTGCCACAGCTTGCAGCGATCGATCGTGACTACCCGCTGACAGTGTCGGAGCTGATCACTCTCGGCGGATGGCGGGAGTTCGGTGCGTTCCGCGCCCCAAATACCGCGCTTCGAGCACGCGCCGCGGCATCGGCGGAGATAGTTGGGCTGGCAGGACGGTTGGGGCGAGTGATTGGCGAGCTCTCGGTCGGCGAGCTTCAGCGGGCACTGTTCGCGCGGCTGATCCTTCAGAACGCTGTGGTGATCCTAGTGGACGAACCCTTTGCCGCGGTCGATGCGCAGACCATGTCGGTGCTGCTCGATCAGATCACGCGATGGCACCAAGAGGGCCGGACCGTGATCGCCGTGCTGCATGATCTGGAGCTGGTGCGGGCGCGCTTTCCCTCGACGCTGGTATTGGCGCGACGCTGCGTCGCGTGGGGCGCGACCGAGACCGCCTTGCCCGCGATGGCGGCGTGATGTCGGCGCATGCGCTGCTCGTGGAACCGTTCGAGAGCCTCGCATTCATGCGCGCGGCACTGGTGGCCTGTGTGGCGCTGGCGCTCAGCAACGGGGCCGTCGGAACGCTGCTGGTGTTGCGGCGGATGAGCCTCGACGGCGACGTGCTGGGCCATGCGGTGATGCCCGGCGCGGCAGTCGGATTTCTCTATGCAGGGCCGTCGCCGACGTTTCTATCACTCGGTGGACTCGCGAGCGGACTTGCGGTGGCGGCGCTGGCCGGGGTGATCACCACCGAGCAGGCGCGACGCGATGCCGGGCTGGTGGCGTTCTATCTGATCGCCCTGTCGCTTGGTGTTGTGCTGGTGGCGTGGCGGGGCAGCAATGTCGACGTGATGCGCGTGCTGTTCGGCACTGTGCTGGCGATCGACCAGCGGGCGCTCCTGCAGATTGCCGCTGCGAGCAGTGTGATCCTGCTGGCGATCGCAGCATTATACCGGCCACTGGCAGTGGGTTCGTTCGATCCCGCGTTTCTTCGCGCAGTAGGCGCGCGCGCCCCATACCGAGCGGTGTTTCCGACGCTTGTTGTGCTGGCGTTGGTAGCGAGCTTCCAGGCGTTCGGCACATTGCTCGCCGTGGGACCGATGCTTCTGCCGGCCGCGGCGGCGCGGTGCTGGGGGTTGGGCGTGGCAGCGTCGATGGCGCTGGCAACCGGCTTCGGGATGGTCGCGTCGGCTACGGGACTGCTTGTCTCCTATCACGGCAATCTGCCCTCCGGTCCAGCGATCGTTCTGGCGGCAGGATTGCTGTTCGGGCTCTCACTCGTCGCGACCAACGCGTTGCGCCGCCTAACGCCGATTGGGAGGGGCGCTTGATGTTGCGTTGCTTGATCACGCTTGTTGCCCTGCTGTTGGCGGCCCCGACGCGAGCCGCAGACGGGATCATGGTGGTCGCGACGTTCAGCGTCATCGCCGATATGCTCGCCAATGTCGGGGGCGATCATATCAACATCAAGACTATCGTCGGAGCCGGTGGGGATTGCGAGCTATACCAGCCGACTGCAACCGATATCGCGACAGTCGCATCGGCGCGTGCCGTGTTCATCAACGACCTCAACGAAGAGTTCGAGCCCTGGCTGGAGCCGCTGCTCAAACAGGCCACGTTCAAGGGCACGAAGCTAGTCGTGACCCGAGGCGTGCGGACGCTGACCGCTGAGGAGGAGCATCCGGTTTCTGGCAGGCAGCTTCCCGCGGCGATCGACCAGCACGCCTGGCTCGATCCGAGCAATGGCATCGTCTATGTGCGCAATGTCGCCGACGCGTTGGCGCGGCTCGATCCTGGCAACGCCGCCGACTACCGCGCGCGCGCGGCGGCCTACACGAAGCAGATCCAGGCGGTCGATGGCTGGGCGCGCAAGGAGATGGCAGGCGTGCCGGCAGGCAAGCGGCGGGTGCTCACTTCGCACGATTCGCTGCAGTACCTTGCAAATGCCTACGGCATCACGTTGCTGACGGTGAACGGCTGGACCAACAAGAGCGAACCCTCAGCGGCGGAGCTGGCGAAGCTGACGCGGCAAATTCGGGCTGATCGCGTGAAGGCGCTGTTCCTCGATAGCATCACGGATCCGCGGGCCATGCAGCGCATCGCTGGTGAAACCGGAGTAGCGATCGGTGGCACGCTCTACGGCGATTCACTTTCCCCCGCCGGAGACGATGCGGACAGCTACATCAAGATGCTGCGCCACGACGTGGCCACACTGAAGGCCGGCATGCTGAGCAATTGAGCGATGCTTCTGGCGGCCGCCTGGCAGCGAATGCTGGTTGCGGGTGTGGCAGTGGCGGCCTTGTGGGTTGCTGTTCTTTGGGTCGCGCCATCGACGCCATCCACGGCACCGGCGGAGCCATCGGTTCGAGTCGCAGCGCAGCCGACTTCCGTTTCTGTGCCCGAAACCGGCGTCTTGCGCGCCATTGTCCGCTCCGGGCTTGCGGCCCCCGGTGGCGGCCGGTTCGATCGTTTCGATGTCACCGCACAGCCTATCGTCGCGCCGGTCAACGCACGCGGTCAGGTCGCCTTCTACGCGACCGTGCTGCACGCACCAGCACGTGAGGGCATTTTCCTCGCCAACGCCGGGCACGTGACGAAAGTGGCGGCGTTCGGCGATGCTGTGTCGGGGGGCGGAACACTGGCGGACTTCGGGGAGCATCCATTGCCAGCGCTGAACGCGGCCGGCCATGTGGCATTCGTCGCTCATATCGCTGGTGGGCGGGCGCCCGAGGGAGTGTTCTTGGCTGGCGCGGACGGGCTGCAGGACATTGCTCTTGCCGGCGACGATGCGCCAGGCATGCCGGCCGGTGTGCTGGTTGCCTTCGATGGGCCGGCGTTGAATGACAACGACGAACTGGCTTTCGTCGCCGCGGTGCGGCGCGGGCGCGACGTGCTCGATGTGCTATATTTCTGGAATGGAAGGCGGCTCCAGCGGATGGTGGCGGAAGGCGACCGGCTGCTGCGCATCGGGGGCACGATGGATAAGATCGGTGAGCCTGCGCTGAACAACAGCGGCGTCATCGCCTTTCCTGCCGCGATCCTCAAAGGCCCGGTACTCGGCGGCATCTTCGTCGCTGGTGCGCGCGATCTGCGCCTGCTGGTCGGCGCCGGCGACCGGGCTCCAGATGGGTCGATGATCCTACGCTTCTCCGAGCGAGTGGCGATCGACGACGAGGATGGGATCGCGTTCGGCGCCTATCTCGGCGATACCGGAAGCGCACGCGAGGCGGATATGCGGACCGGGCCAGAGGGTCTTGCCGAGATCGCCGTCGAGGGCGCGCCAGCACCGGGAGGCGGTCGCTATGCCGGCTTCGGTCCGTGGCCGACGGTGGGGCCCAGCGGAGTGACGGCGTTCATCGCAGCGCTGGATGGTGCACCCGGACCGCTTGCAGCCTTCGCCGGGCGCGCGGGCAATATCATGCGGGTCGCGACCATGGGCGAGACGCTGCCTCAGGGCGAGCGGATCGGCCGGTTCGCACTCAACGCAGTCGCCATGGCGGGACCGGGCGGCGCACTGACCTTCGCGACGGTGGCGCAGGAGGAAGGCGAGCACAACGCGATCTACTGCCGCTGCCCGGAGCCGGCACGCTGAGGGGCTCTGGGCTGCGCGGAACGCGTCGTGGTTGGCGAGGCATCCCGATGAAGGCCGCGGGCCCTGCTTGACGCAGAGGCAATGCCTACCTCACCCGTACAGCCGCCAAACGCCCTGGCGCCAGCTTCGTGTAGCGCACCGTGTTGGCGATCGAGGCATGGCCAAGGAAGTCCTGGATCAAACGAGTGTCCGTTCCCTCGTTGGCGAGAGCGTAGCCCGTGGCGTGCCGCAGCATGTGCGGGTGGACATGGAACCCGAGCTTCGCGGCCTCGCCCGCCCTCTCGACGATGCGGGCGATCATGTCGGGTGATAGTGGGCCGCCCCGCTCTGAGACGAAAACGAACGGCGACGTGCCATCAGCCTTCAGCCTCCGAAGCGCCGCCACCTCGTCGCGGTCCAGCGTATGCACGCTATCCACCGACCCCTTCAGCCGCCGCACGTGGAATGTCTTTGGGCCCGACCCCGCCATAATGTCGAAGTCGGTCCACTTGGCGTTCCTGGCCTCGCTGGCACGCAGCCCGTGGCGGTAGATCAGCCGTAACAGGCACTGGTCCCGGAGTGGCTGGCGCCCCACCTTGCCGGCAGCCTCGATCAGCGCATTTGCCTCGTCTGGACGAAGGTAGTCCCTTCCTCTGCTAACAACATGCGGAGTTTTGTTGGCCGACTGGCTTTTGCGCATAGCTGGGAGCCCTACTGTTCCCGTAGTTTAGCCAGAGCGTCCCTGGCCTTCATACGGAATAGTAGTCAATAGTCCGTATGTTAACAAGGCAATCGTCTGGTCTGCCTCGCACCTCAACCGCCCCTCGTGGATAGTTCTCAACGCGACGGTCTCCGACCGATCAGCTCGGGCCCAGTCTCCTCCGCCGCGGCAAGCCGCTCCAACTCCTCCCTAGTCAGGTCTTCGAAGCTGTTGATCACCCGCATGTTGCTCGCGCTGAGCATCGGTCGCTCAAACGCGCCGCTTTCGCGGCCGCCTCGAGCCGCACATTCAGGATTGCCGTGGGTCTTTGTAGACCGTCTGCAAAAATGCCACGCCGTCGCCCGCGAATGCCTCCAACATCTTCTTTTAGAATTCTTTTTCCACCGCCTTCATCGCAGCCTCGACCTCGCATCTGGGCATGTTCTTAG
>CAWFUF010000002.1:0-19406 GCA_963818775.1 uncultured Alphaproteobacteria bacterium
CCCAAATCGACGCTGGCGTTGGCGATCGCTCCAGTCAAAACAATGCTGTCCGAACCCGAACCGGAGGTGAGCGTATCGACAGGGACCTGAAGGTTGCTGTATTGCCGGCATTGCCGAGATTGATGACGACTGACACGGCCCATCTCCTGGGGAAGGCGAGACCAGGGACGGGCCGTTTTGTCCTTCCACCTGGCGTGGCTGCGCTCTTGCGCGAACGACAGCACTACGCCTCAGACGTGAAGAAATAGTTCGTGGCCATCCGCGCTGTTGCTGGCGGGGCGACCGCGGTCCACATTTGTTTCCCTGTCAGGAGGCATTCGCGTGGCGGCGCCGAAACCAAATTTTTCGTCCTCGATCTGGCTGATCGTCGCTGGGCTCGTGGTTATCTCGGCGCTCGGCCTGTTCGGCGGCGGAGGCGGCGGCAGTGGAACCGACGTGATCCCCTACAGCCAGTTCCAGCAATACCTCGACGCCAACAAGGTGAAGCAGGTCACCGTGGCGGGTAACGTCATCCGCGGCACGCTGACCGAGGCGCTGCCCGACGGGCGCAGCAACTTCAGCACCGTGCAGGTGCCACCCGACCTTGCCGGCCAGCTCGCGAAGCACAACGTCGAGTTCACCGGTAGTGCGACCGATGGCGGCGCGCTTGGCACGCTGCTATCGTGGGTGCTGCCGCCACTGCTGTTCGTCGGCATCTGGATGTTTGCCTCGCGGATGATGATGGGCGGCCGCGGCGGCGGGTTTGGGGGCGGGTTCGGCGGCGGACTGCTATCGGTCGGCCGCTCGAAAGCCAAGTTGGTGGCGGAGACCGATGTGAAGGTCACATTTGCCGATGTGGCCGGGGTGGACGAGGCAAAGGACGAACTGCACGAAATCGTCGATTTCCTGAGGCGGCCAGAAGAGTTCACTCGGCTGGGCGCGCATATCCCACGCGGCATTTTGCTGGTGGGGCCCCCTGGCACCGGCAAGACGCTGCTGGCACGCGCGGTCGCAGGCGAGGCGGGAGTGCCCTTCTACTCAACCAATGGCGCCGAGTTCGTCGAAATGTTTGTGGGCGTTGGCGCCGCCCGGGTGCGCGACCTGTTCGAGCAGGCGCGAAAGACGGCACCGTGCATAATATTTATAGACGAGCTGGACGCGCTGGGGCGGGCGCGCGGCGTAAGCCCGATGGGGGGGCAGGACGAAAAGGAGCAGACGCTCAACCAGTTGCTGGCCGAGATGGACGGGTTCGACCGGTCAGTGGCAATCGTGATCCTGGCAGCGACCAACCGGCCGGAAATCCTGGACCCGGCGCTGCTGCGGGCCGGTCGGTTTGACCGGCAGGTACTTGTGGACCGGCCGGACAAGAAGGGTCGGGTCGATATCCTCCGCATCCACCTTAAGAACCTCAAGCTGTCGACGGACGTGAAGCTGGAAGACATCGCGGCGCTGACGCCAGGCTTCACCGGGGCAGACCTGGCTAATTTGGGGAACGAGGCAGCCGTTCTGGCGACGCGGCGGGGCGCCGATTCGATAAGGATGGACGACTTCACCGGCGCGGTGGAACGGATTGTGGCTGGACTGGAGAAGAAGTCGCGCATTCTGATCCCGCGCGAACGGCGCGTCGTCGCCTATCATGAGATGGGGCATGCGCTGGTGGCTTTGGCGATTCCGGGAAGCGATCCGATACAGAAGGTGTCGATCATTCCGCGGGGCATCGGCGCGTTGGGCTACACGCTGCAGCGGCCGACTGACGACCGGTTCCTGATGGGGCGACAGGAACTCGAGGACAGAATGACGGTGTTGATGGGAGGGCGCGCGGCGGAGACGCTGCTAGGCGAGGACATCTCCACCGGGGCGGCCGATGACCTTGCGAAGGCTACGGACATCGCGCGGGGCATGGTGCTGCGGTTTGGCATGGATGAGAAACTGGGGCCAGTGGCGTGGGATACCGAACAAGGGCAGTTCCTGAACCAGCCTGGCGCGTTCTGGCAGCAACGACGGTTCTCGGACCAAACCGCGCACGAGATCGATCAGGCGGTGCGATCACATCTGGGCGGCGCTCTGGAGCGAGCGGTTGATATCCTGCGCGAAAACCGGGCGGAACTGGACGAAGGGGCGGCGTCGCTATTGGCGCACGAGACGCTGACGGCGGAGCAGCTGCCGAAGGTGAAGGCAAAGCCGGTCGTAGTGGCGTGGAGCTCAGGAGCACCTCGACGCCAGGAGATCGCTGGTAAATGAGTCGGTACCTTTCGGCATACCGACAGCACGGCAGCGACTGCCGCGAGGCATTGGTGCCGAGCAACTGAAAGGGTCCGCAACACGAGAGGATTGAACCATGACCGATACGGTGAAGATCGACGGCTATCACGGCCATGTCTACTACAGTGCTGAGACACGCGAGTGTGCGGAGCGGCTGCGGGAAACGATCGGCGCGACGCTTGGCGTCGAGGTCAGGGCGTTGAGCGATGTACCGCTTGGGCCGCATCCTGTCCCGCAATTCCGGTTCACCTTCACCGCGGCGCAGTTTGCCGCGATCGTGCCGTGGCTGATGCTCAACCGGCAGGGTCTGGACGTTCTCGTGCATCCGCTGACCGACAGCTCCTACGACGATCACAGTCGCTATGCGATCTGGCTCGGCGCACCGGTGGCGCTGAAGCTCGACACTCTGAGCCGCGGTTACCGCGCCGAGCAGTATCCAGCCCACTGAGGCGCTTCCGCCGTCGCTGGCTTGCCGGGAATCGCCAGGGCTGCATAATTGCCCCATGGGAACAGAGGCAATCACGGTCGGAGACCGTAGTTTCGTGGCGCTTCGCAAGGCCGGGCACTCAAATGCGTCGCCGGTCTACCATGCGGTGACGCCGTTCTGCCGTATCGCGCTCTGTGCAACGGAGCCCGGCACCCGATCTGGCTGGGCAGAACCGCCTGCGAGCCATGTCACTTGCACGGCCTGCCTCAACCGTCTGTCGCGCCTGCAACAGACGAGCCTCGGCAGCTCAGTCGGCGCCAGGTCGCCGCGCTTGAACGCGGTGCTTACCCAAGCGACCTGATCGCCGACGGCTTTGGCGCGGACTGTGCCGCGGCGTCATCCAGCTACCTACCGCCCTGCGCCGACATCAGAGCCTCGCGGCAAGGCGGTGACAGGCTCTCCTGGTGGTCGGCCAGGCAATGCAGTGCCCTGCCCCCGCCCAACTGCACGCCCTGGCAGAAAGCACGGAAATCGCCGCCGCAGGCGTGCCGCATCAGCCCTGCCTGCTCGCGTCGCGTCGTGGCGGGTGGCGCGCCTGGCGCCGGAACAGTCCTGCCCTGCGGCGCCGCGGGCACATGGGGGGCGGCTTCACCCTCGGTCGCGCCGACCGCGCCCTGGCAGCCCGGTGAGAGGCTGGCCAAATTGTTCTTCAGGCATTGCAGCGCCGCGCTGCCGCCGGTCGGTACGCTCGCGCAGTGCGCCTGATAATCGCTACGGCACGACTGGCGGATAGCATTCGCCTGGGCCTGCGTCGGCTGTTGCGCGAGGGCACCGCTTGCCAGCAGTGCCAGAATCGGCGGGACCAGCAAACAGACCCGTGCCATGACAGTCTTCTCCCTTGTCATGTCGATGATCACCGGACAGACCCTTGCGGGCAACCCAAGTCGCCAACACGGGGCCAGTCGGCTACGCTTGCGCCAGCACACCAGGAGACCAGGCATGACCGAAGCATGCATCATCGGCTGGGCGCACTCGCCGTTCGGGAAGCTGGACGATCCCGACATCGAGGCGTTGATCGGCCGCGTGGCACGCGCCGCGATCGACGATGCGGGCATCGCACCCGCCGAGGTGGAAGCGAGCTTCGTCAGCCTGTTCAATAACGGGTTTTCAGCACAGGACTTTCCCGCGTCACTGGTGCTGCAGCATGTGCCGGAGATGCGCTTCAGGCCGATCACGCGGTATGAGAATGCCTGCGCATCCGGATCTGCCGCTGTGCATGGTGCGCGCGATTTTCTCGCCGCTGGACGCGGGCGGTTCGCGCTGGTGATTGGCGTGGAGAAGATGACCGCCACGCCGGGCGCGCAGGTCGGCGAGAACCTGCTGAAGGCGAGCTACCAGAAGGAGGAAGCCGACATCCCCGCTGGTTTCGCCGGCGTGTTCGGGCGCATCGCCGAACGGTATTTCCAGCGCTTCGGTGATCAGTCCGATGCGCTTGCGGCGATCGCGGCGAAAAACCACAAGAACGGCGTTGATAATCCGTATGCGCAGATGCGGCGGGACCTGGGCTACGATTTCTGCCGGCATGTAAGCGAGAAGAACCCGTACGTCGCGCCGCCGTTGAAGCGCACCGACTGCTCGCTGGTGTCGGACGGCGCCGCGGCACTGGTGATGACAGATGAAGAGACGGCGCGCAGCATGGGCAAGGCGGTCCGGTTTCGCGCCGCCGTGCAGGTGAACGACTTCCTGCCGATCAGCAAACGCGACATCACGCAGTTTGAGGGTGCGGCTGAGGCGTGGCGGCGCGCGCTAGATGTGGCCGGCCTGAAACTGGACGAGCTGTCCTTCGTGGAATCGCATGACTGCTTCACCATCGCCGAGTTGCTGGAATACGAGGCGATGGGTCTCACCCCGCCAGGCCAAGGTGCGCGCGCGGTGCTGGAGGGCTGGACGGCGAAGGATGGCAGACTGCCGATCAATCCTTCGGGCGGTCTGAAGGCGAAGGGACACCCGATCGGCGCCACAGGTGTGTCCATGCACGCGATCACCGCGATGCAGCTCACCGGCCAGGCGGGCACCATGCAGTTGCCAAAGGCCGATGTCGCCGGGGTGTTCAACATGGGCGGTGCTGCAGTGGCAAACTATGTGTCGATCCTGGAGGCGGCTCGCTAGTCCCGACCACCTTGCGCAAGGTCGCCAGGCGCGACGTGAAGGACCTGTTGGAGGAGATGCACTGATGCAGGACGTCACCGTGATTCATGACTATCATGCGCACGTCTACTATGACCCATCCACCAAGCCGAAGGCTGCTCAGTTGCGGCAGTGGGTGGAGGAACGCTTCGCCGGACAGATGCGGATGGGAAGCTGGCACGACGAACAGGTCGGACCGCACGTGCAGGCGATGTACCAGATCGCGTTCCCGCCCGAACTGTTTCCCACGCTCGTGCCCTTCATCATGATGAACCGCATGGGGCTGACGGTGCTGGTGCATCCGCAGTCGGGACGCCCGCGGGATGACCATACGCTGAATGCGATGTGGATGGGCGAGGTGCTGCCGGTGAAGACCGCGGTGCTGCGCGAGACAGGGTAGTCGAACTCGCCAGGAGGAGCATGATGCCGGCGTATTTGATGGCGACGGTCAGGAGCGTAAACCAAAGGCGCGGGATGGAGGAGTACTGGTCCCGCGCCGGCGCTACGTTCGAGGGATCAGGTGCCAGGCCTTTGGCCGTCTACACGCCATTCGATCTGATGGAGGGGAGCGGCCCTGTCGAAGGTGTCGTGCTGATCGAGTTCCCCGACATGGCGGCGGCCAAACGCTGGTATCAAAGCCCTGCCTACCAGGCAGTGAAGCAACATCGGCTCGGCGCCGCCGACATCGAGGTAGTACTTGTGGACGGCGGCGTTGTCGCAGCGGCCGAAGACCGCATGCCCCACATCAAGGGCGACGCACCGCAATCCTGAGCCGCTATCTCACCGCAGCCCGGTACAGTTCGGCGGAAAAGTCAGGTGCGACATCGCCGGTCATGCGGCGACGGAGCACCTCCAGATCGGCCTGGAACAGATCGGCGCTGATTCGGCCGACGATGACGGGAATGTCCCGCTTCATGCTGGGGACGTCGCCGATCGGCAGTCCGAAGCTGACAAAGCCCGCGGGATTCTGCACATGAATGTGCCGCAGCAGCAGTGACGCGTCCGGCGTGCGCGGCAGGAACTCGTGCCCCGCACCCAGATAAGGATAGCCGGCCAACATCTCGTCCTGCTCGTCGGGCGGCGGCGTATACCGATCGCCCCAGCACAGGATCTGCCCGGCGAAATCGCGCAATTCCGGCCGAGAGGCCAGATCGCCCGAATAGCCCGTGCCGGCGATGACGAAGTCCAGGCGATATGTTGCACCGTTGACGGACGCTTCGATCATTCCGTCGCGTTCCACGGCGCCGGTCCAGGGCGCGGACAGGTGCAGATGGAAGTTGGGGAATTTGACCGTGCGCTCGATCGCATCCGTGGTGGGCGTTGAGCCAAAACGAAAGAACCGGATCGCCTGATGCCAGCGATCGGCGTCCGGAAGTTGATGGTAATTGTCATAGGCGCCTGGAAAGCCGCGGGATCGGGTGATCGGAACCGCAGCTATCCTATCTCGGCGGGCGAATAGGTGGACCTCGGCGGCGCCATGTTCCAATGCCACGCCGGCTGCGTCGAACGCAGCGGCAGCGCCGCCGATCACGCCGATCGTCTTGCCGCGCAATGCGCCGAAGTCGATGACATCCTCGGTGTGAGCGTAGCGGGCAGGCGGCAGATGCGCGGTCAGCACATCCGGGATGAACCGGCCGCCGGCGCCGGCAAATCCGGTCGCCAGGATGATCTTCCGGGCAGTCTCCGTCGTCGCCCCGCCAAGCGTATCGAGATGCAGCCGAAAGTGATCGCCGACCGGCTCAATGCGGTCGAGCCGCGTCCGGTAGCGCGGGCTTATGCTGAGAAAGCGCTTATACCAGCTCAGATAATCGGCCCAGTCCGTGCGCACGATCCGGTCAATCGCGGCGTAGGCCGCCTGGCCATTGCGCGCCTCGTACCACGCCTGAAAGCTCAATGCCGGGATGCCGAGTTCCGGCCCGGGTAGCGTCTTCGGCGTGCGCAGCAGGTTCATGCGCGCAGCGTTGAGCCAGATGCCGGCGCGCTGCTCGTCGGGCGCAGCCTCCAGCTCCGTGACCTTGCCAATGCCAGCGCGGCGCAGCGCGAAGGCGAGCGCGCAGCCGGTCTGCCCACCGCCAATAATAGCCACGTTGTGGTCGATGCCCGAACGGTCGGGCACCCAGTTGGCCGGATCGGGACCAATCAGGCGAAGTGCGGTGCGGGCATCGGCGTCCGGGTCAGGTAACTGGTTCATCTGCTTGACAACCCCCTGTGCGGCTTCATCATCCGGTCCTCGGAGGAGAAGTCCATGTCCGCGCTCGATCGTTGCCTGAATGTCTATGACCTGCGTGCCGCCGCCAAACGCCGCCTGCCAAGAGCTGTATTTGAGTTCGTCGACCGGGGCAGCGAGGACGGCATCGCGGTCGCCAACAACCGCAACGCGTTCGAGCGCATCAAGCTGCGGCACCGCGCACTGGTCGATGTGTCGGGCCGCACGATGAACACCACGCTGTTCGGCAAGCCGGTGTCGATGCCGATGGCGATCGCCCCCACCGGTGCCGCGGGCCTGTGCTGGCACGAGGGCGAGCTGGAACTCGCGAAGGCCGCGGCGAAGGCAAAGATCCCGTTCACGCTGGCGACCGGGGCAATGACCTCGATGGAGAAGATCGCCCAGGAGGCGGGTCCCGGCGTGGGGGGCCGCCTTTGGTTCCAGCTCTATGTGTGGAACAAGCGAGAGATGGCGTATCAGCTCATCGAGCGCGCCCACCGCAACGGCTTCGAGGCGCTGATCGTTACGGTCGATACCATCGTGCCGCCGAACCGCGAGTACAACACGCATAACGGCTTCATCGCACCCTATAAGCCGAACGTGACATTCGCGATCGATATCATGCGTCACCCGCTCTGGTTCACGAACGTCCTGATGAAGTATCTCACCACCATCGGGATGCCGCGCAATGAGAATTACCCCGACGAGTACAAGCGGCTGTCGCGCGACGACCCCAACACGCACCAGATGACGCGGCAGGATTCGCTGAACTGGGAGGACATCAAGATCTTCCGCGACAAGTGGCCGGGCATTCTGATGATCAAGGGCATCAACCGACCGGACGACGCGTTGAAGGCCATCGAATATGGCGTGGATGGCATCGTGGTGTCGAACCATGGCGGGCGGAACATGGACAGCGTGGTGGCTTCGCTGGACGTGCTGCCGGAGATCGCCGAGGCGGTGGGCGAGCGGCTGACGGTGATCCTGGATTCCGGAGTGCGGCGTGGCTCGGACATCGCCAAGGCGCTGGCGCTTGGGGCGAAGGCGGTGCTCACCGGACGCGCCACGCTGTACGGCACGGCGGTCGGCGGCACGGCCGGCGCTTTCAAGGCGATCAGTCTGATCAGGAACGAGCTCGACAAGACGATGGCCTATACCGGCTGTCGCTCGGTTGACGAGGTGACGACGGATATCTTCTTTGGCGGACGGCAGGGCAACCGGCTGTTCGAGCGCGTGATGGACGAGGCTGCTTTCTGAGGGGTGTGATGGCCAATCTGGATCACTGCCTGAACGTCTGGGACCTGCGCGCGGCGGCGCAACGTCGGCTGCCGAAGGGCGTGTTCGAGTTCGTCGACCGCGCCACCGAGGACCACATCGCCGTCGCCAACAACCGCTCGGCGTTCGAGCGCATCAAGCTGCGCCATCGCGCGCTGGTCGATGTGTCGGGCCGCAGCGTCGCCACCACGCTGTTCGGCAAACCCGCCAGCCTACCGATGGCGATCGCTCCCACCGGCGCCGCCGGCCTTTGCTGGCACGAGGGCGAACTGGAGCTCGCGCGTGCGGCGGCGAAGGCGCAGATCCCGCTCACCTTGTCCACCGCGTCGATGACGCCGATGGAGAAGATCGCCGCGGTCGGCGGCCGGCTATGGTTCCAGCTCTATGTCTGGAAGCGCCGTGACCTGTCACACCAGCTCATCGAGCGCGCCAACCGCAACGGCTTCGAGGCGCTGATCGTCACGGTGGACTCCCCCGTCGGCGCCAACCGCGAATACAACACGCATAACGGCTTCGGCCTGCCGTTCAATCCGACGGTGCGCTTCACGCTCGACATGATGCGTCATCCCTCATGGACCACCAGCGTGATGATGCGATACTTCACCGCCGGCCGCTTTCCGCGTCATGAGAACTACCCGGACGAATACCAGAAATCGATCCTCAGCGGCGTCGGTTCGCGTGACGGGATGCGCGCCAATTCACTGGCCTGGGACGACATCGCCAAGTTCCGCGACATCTGGCCGGGCGTGCTGATGCTGAAGGGCGTCAACCGGCCGGATGATGCGATCAAGGCGCTGAGCTACGGGGTCGATGGCATCGTGGTGTCCAACCATGGCGGGCGGAACATGGACAGCGCCGCCGCCACGCTCGACGTGCTGCCGGAGATCGCCGAGGCAGTCGGCGACAAGATGACGCTCATCCTGGATTCCGGCGTGCGCCGCGGCTCCGATATCGTGAAGGCGCTGGCGCTGGGGGCGAAGGCCGTGCTGACCGGGCGCGCGACGCTCTACGGCACCGCGGTCGGCGGCGAGGCTGGCGCGCTGAAGGCGATCAGCATCCTAAAGAACGAGGCCGACAAGACGATGGCCTATACCGGTTGCCGCTCGGTCGACGAGGTCAGCAGCGACATCTTCTGGGGCTATCGCGAGGGCAATCGCCTGATGGGCGCCTGAACGACCGCCAGCCCGGCCCCCAGCATCATTGCGCCGGTCGCCCAGGACGCGATAGCGATCCCGATCGCCGCCCCCGCCAGCCACGGCGTCTCCGGCCGGCGCGGGTCGCCGGCTTCCTTGCCTCTACGCATCATCGATCGTACTCCTTCGCCAATGGTAACGGCGACAACCCTTGGAGGTAAAGCTTGGCTGACACCGTCGATCCGGTGACCGTCTCAGTGGTGCAGCACCGACTGCACGCCATCGTGGAAGAAATGGGCGAGGCGATGCTACGGACCTCGTATTCCCAGATCCTTAATTCCAGCCGGGACTTCTCCACCGCGATCTGCGACCTGGACGGGCGTTTGATCGCCCAGGCGGAGCACGTGCCGATCCATGTCGGCGCGCTGCCATGGGCCGCGAAGGCGGTCACCGAGTTCTTCCAGGGCGACATCCATCCGGGCGACGTGTTCCTGCTGAATGACCCGTATCACGGCGGCAACCACCTTCCCGATCTGACGGCATTCGTGCCGGTGTTCGAGGACGATCGGCCGGTGTTCTGGTCGATCAACCGCGCGCATCAGAGCGACATCGGCGGTTCCACTCACGGCGCCTACAACGCCGCGGCGACCGAGATCTGGCAGGAGGGCATCCGCGTCACCCCGCTGCGCCTCTACGACCGCGGCGTCGTGCGGCGTGATGTGCTGGAGATGCTGGTGACCAACGTACGGCATCCGCACGACTTCCGCGGCGATCTCGCGGCGATGATCGGCTCGGCGCATGTCGGCCAGCGGCGCATGCTGGCGCTCGCCGGCGAGTTCGGCTGGGACACGACGCACGCCGCGATCGAGGCGGTGCTGGACGGCGCCGAACGCCAGGCGCGCGCGGTGATCGCGACCTGGAAGGACGGGGTGTACCGCGGCGAGGCGTTCCTCGATGACGACGGCCATGGCTACACCGACATCCACGTGCGCGCGACGGTCACCAAGCGCGGCAGCGACCTGATCATCGATCTGTCGGATTCCCACACGCAGGTGATTGGGTTCGTCAACTCGTCATATCCGAACATGCGGTCCGCGGTGGTGGTGGCGCTGGCGTATCTGATCGATCCGCATACGCCGAAGAATGACGGCGCGTTCCGCCCGGTGGAGGTGATCGCCAAGCCCGGCACGGTGGTGTGGGCGAATGAGGGCGCGCCGGTGACGCTGTGTACCAACCACTGCTCGCAAGAGATCATCGAGGCGATCATCACGGCGCTGGCGCCGGCCTGTCCGGATCGGGCGATGGCGGGGTGGGGACGGCGGTTCCGCATCGCCATCCAGGGGCGCGATCCGCGCACGCAAAAGCCGTTCATCTGGCACATGTTCCAGGCGCGGCCCGGCGGCGGTGCGTCTCCGGTGGGTGATGGCTGGCCAGGAGGCGGCGAGTGGCAGGCCGCCGGCGGCATCAAGTTCGGCAGCCTCGAGGTGACCGAGGTGCGATTTCCGCTGTTCTTCCGCGCCCACGAATTCCGGCCGGGATCGGGAGGCGATGGGCAGTACCGCGGCGGTCCGGGCTGCGTGCTGGAGATGGTGGCGGAGATCGATGAACCCGCGAAGGGCAACACCGCCGGGGACGGGGTCAAGTACGGTGCGTGCGGGATTCTTGGCGGCAAGGACGGATTGCCGCATCGCTACGTGCTGCACTCGGAGGGGCGGCAGCAGCGGGTGCTGAAGACCAAGGAGGTGGGGATCGAGGTCCAGCCAGGCGATGTGTTCCGCGTCGAGTCTGGCGGCGGCGGGGGTTGGGGTGATCCGGCCAAGCGCGATCCCGCGGCGCGGGAACGGGATGAGGTCAATGGATTTGTCTGAGACTTATAGTGATGGGTGCAGGCAAGCAGTCCTCCCCCTCCCCTTGCGGGAGGGGGTTAGGGGGCGGGGGCAGCGACGGCTCCCCGGCCCCCTCCCCCCGACCCCCTCCCGCAAGGGGAGGGGGAGCATTCCTCGCTGCGCCGCCCTCCCATGCTGAAAATCGGCATCGATGTCGGGGGCACGTTCACCGACCTGGTCGCAGTAGATGACACCGGCCGCTCCATGCTGGCGAAGGTCGCCTCCACCCCGGAAGATCCATCGATCGGCGTGATGGCCGGCTTGGCCCGTCTCGCCGAGCTCCAGCACCTGTCGCCTGCCCAGCTTCTTGCACAGACCGAACGCATCGTGCACGGCACCACCGTCGCCACCAACGCGCTGCTCGAGCACAAGGGCGCCAAGGTCGGTCTGCTCACCACGGAAGGCCATCGCGACGTCATCGAGATGCGCGAGGGCCTCAAAGAAGATCGCTACAATCTCCGCATGCCACCACCCGAGCAGCTCGTGCCACGCGCGCTGCGGCTCGGTGTGACGGAGCGCATGCGGGCCGACGGCACGATCGAGACACCACTCGACCGGGCCTCGCTCGCGACAGCCATCGCAGCGCTGAAGCGCGCCGGTGTCGAGGCAGTGGCAGTCTGCTATCTGCACGCCTACCGCGACGCGCGCCATGAACGCGAGACCGCGGCAGCGCTCGCCCAGACGATGCCGGACGCCTATGTTTCGCTTTCATCGGACGTCTTCCCACAGATCAAGGAATTCGATCGCGTCTCCACCACGGTGGTGAACGCTTATGTGGGCCCGGCGCTGTCACGCTATCTGCGCCGGCTGGAACAACGACTGGTCGAAGCGGGTTACCACGGCCCGATTCTGATCATCCAGTCGCACGGTGGCGTGGCACCGATCGCCGAGTCCGCGCGGCTCGCGGCAGGCGGGGTGCTGTCCGGCCCCGCCGGCGGTGTCGCCGGCAGTCGTTACGCGACGCAACTGCTCGGCAGCGACAACCTGATCCCATTCGACATGGGAGGCACGAGCACGGATATCTGCCTGATCGTCGATGGGGAGCCAGCCCTGGTCAGCGGTCGCGGCATCGGCGGACATCGCCTCGCGCTGAACAGCCTCGACATCGTCAGTCTCGGCGCCGGCGGTGGATCGATTGGCCGTGTCGATACCGGCGGCATCCTGCATGTCGGCCCGCAAAGCGCCGGCGCGATTCCAGGTCCCGCATGCTACGGCCGTGGCGGCAGCGAGGCGACGGTGACGGATGCCAACCTGATACTCGGCTATCTCGATCCGGCGCATTTTCTGGGCGGCAGCGCGAAGCTCCATGCACGGGCTGCCGAGGCCGCGCTCGACCGGTTGGCAGCAGCGTTGAGGGTTGACCGCATCGCCGCCGCAGAAGGTGTGCACCGCGTGGTCAACACCAACATGGCGGAAGGTATCAGGCTGGTGTCGGTGCGGCGCGGCGTCGATCCCCGCCGCTTCGCACTGCTTTCGTTCGGCGGGGCTGCGGGATTGCACGTGACCGACGTGGCGCGCCAGCTCGATCTCACCCGCGTCGTGGTGCCACGCGTTGCAGCGGTGCTCTCGGCCTGGGGCATGCTGGCGACCGATCTCCGCTTCGAGGTATCGCGGACGCATATCGGCGATACCGCACAACTGGATGGCGCGGGGTTGAAGCGTCTGTTCGCCGAGATGGAGCAAGAAGGGCTGTCGCGGCTGCGCGCCTCGTTCGATGGGCCGGTGCGCATGCATCGCTCGGTCGAGATGCGCTACGGCGAGCAGATCTTCGAGATCACCGTGCCGCTGGATGACATCGACTGGGACGCCGATGATCCGCTGCCGCAGATTGTCGAACGGTTCCACGACCGGCACGAGGGGCTTTACACCTATGCGCTCCGGGACCAGGGCGCGGTGCTGGTGAACGCGCGCGCTGCGGTGATCGGCGTGCTGCCGGGAGTGCCACAGGAACCAACGCTGACGAACCGCGACGCTGCCGCAGCGCGTGGCGAACGTCGCATCTGGCTGCGCGATTGGGTCACCGTGCCAGTGTTCGAGTTCGACACATTGTCGCCGGGTCAGGCGATCGTCGGTCCGGCGATCGTCGAATCAGCGATGACCACGGTGCTGCTGCGACCCGGAAACCGCGGGACGGTGACGCCGCATGGGTGGCTGGATATCGCGGTGTGACGCCCCCTCCCCTTGCGGGGACTGCATCGCGAAACTGATCGCCGATGGACTCCCGATGCGCACCTTTAATCCGATGCGCCGCAGTGTCCCGCTCGCCTTGTCGACGGGTCCTCCCTCGCTTGCGGCAACAAGCGAAACTCGACATGCTTTCGCCCAACAATCAACAGGGCTACAGGGGGCATCATGAACCGGCGGTCCTTTTTGCGGGCCGGAGCGGCTGGCATTGCGGCGTCGTCCCTGCCCCGCTTCTCGATTGCACAGCCAGCCAATGCGCGCGTGCTGCGCTTTGTGCCGCAGGCCAACCTGACCGTGCTGGATCCGATCATCACCACCGCCGCGGTCACGTTGAACCACGGCTGGATGGTCTGGGACACTCTCTTCGGGGTGAATGCGGCGCAGCAGGCGAAGCCGCAGATGGCCGAGGGCTACACGGTGTCCGATGACGGCCGCACTTATCTAATTAAATTGCGCCAGGGACTGAAATGGCACGACGGGGAGCCGGTCCGTGCGCAGGATTGTGCTGCAAGCTTGGCCCGTTGGGCGGTGCGCGACACGTTCGGTCAGACAGTTGCAAAATCGGTCGATGCATGGGGCGTTGCGGGCGATCAGACCGTCAAGGTCACGTTGAAGCGGCCCTTCCCGCTGCTGATCGACGCGATTGCCATGCAGACCTCGTTCATCATGCCAGAGCGATTGGCGAAGACCGATCCCTTCAAGGCAATTACCGAGATCGTGGGCTCTGGTCCATTTCGCTTCCTCAAAGACGAGTTCGTCGCCGGCAGCGCCGCCGCCTGGGAGAAGTTCGACGGCTATGTGCCGCGCCAGGAGCCGCCGGAATGGACCTCGGGCGGCAAGGTCGCTCACTTCCAGCGCATCGAGTGGAAGATCATTCCCGATGCGGCCACTGCGTCGGCGGCACTGCAGAATGGCGAGGTCGATTGGTACGAGCAGGCGCAGATCGATCTCGTGCCGCTGCTACGTCGCAACGCTGACATCGTCATCGCGCCATCCAATCCGCAGGGCTATATCGGTGGCATGCGGTTCAACTGCATCCAGCCGCCGTTCGACGATGTGCGGTTGCGTCGTGCCGTGATGGTGGCGGTGAACCAGGAAGACTACATGCGGGCGATCATGGGCGACGACCATTCGGCGTGGCGTGTGTGCCGATCGCAATATCCGTGCGGTACCACCTATGGCACCGAGGTCGACCTGCCGGTGCAGAGGGGCGATCTGGCTGCCGCAAAGAAGATGATCCAGGAAGCCGGCTACAACGGCCAGAAGGCGGTGATCATCAATCCGACGGACTTCGCCACGATCGGACCGCTGGGCGATATCACCTACGACATGTTCAAGAAGATCGGCATCAATGCGGAGTTGCAGGACACCGATTGGGGCTCGGTCGTCCAGCGGCGTGCCACAAGAGAACCGGTGGAGAAGGGTGGCTGGTCGGTGTTCCACACTTGGTTCACCGGTGGCTTCATCCTCAATCCGGTGGTCACCGCGCCGTTCCGTGCGCAGGGTGCAGCGGGGTGGTTCGGCTGGTATGACAATCCGAAGGTCGAGCAGTTGACGCAGGAGTGGCTGGACGCGGAGGACGAAGACTCACGCAAGAAGATCGCAGGGGCGATCCAGCTCGAGAACTATAGGCAAGCGCCGACAATTACGCTGGGGCAATTCCAGATCCCCACTGCGTACAACAAGAGCTTGGCGGGCAAGCTTGAATACACCGGGCCATTGTTCTGGAACATCAGGCGCGTGTGACGGGGACCGCCGCACGCAGCGGTTCGGGGGGCGGGTCCGGCGGTATCGGGATCGGAGGCGGCGGATCCTCAATCGGCAAGGGACCATCCGGATCAGGCTGCGGCGGCTCGCCGGGCGGCTTCGGTGGATCGGACAGCCTCATTCCGCAGGTTCTTCTGCGAGCGTCGCCTGAACAGGCGTTGCTGCCACCTGCCGTAGAGCCTCGCGTGCACGCGTCAGTGCGATCGACTGGGCGCTGTCGGGCTGAAGAGCAAACACCAGCAGCGATCGCCCGGTAACTTCGTATTCAGCACTGCTCATGAACCGCGGGGTCTCGGTGCGATCCGGCACATTGGTATCCAGCAGGCAGCGCCAGGTCTGGCCACCGACCACCTCGGGCAACTTGAACTTCACCACGTCATGGTACGCGTTGAGCACCAACAACACCGTCGCGTCCATCGACGGGCGTTTTATTCCGGTCGCCTGCGCGCGCCCATCCATCAACATGCCGAAACAGCGCGCATTGCCATCCTGCCACTGTTCCCCTTCGATGTCGGTCGCCGCCGGAGTCAGCCAGCGCACGTCCTTCACGTCGAGGTCGGCATTGTACTCGCCGGTCAGGAAGCGCGACCGGCGCAAAATGGGAAATGCCTGCCGCAGTGCGATCAGCCGGCGCACGAACTCAATGAGTGCGGCGCCGTCGTCGGAAATGTTCCAATCGACCCAGCTGATCGCATTGTCCTGCGCATAGGCATTGTTGTTGCCCTGCTGGGTCCGGCCAAACTCATCGCCTGCAAGCAGCATCGGCGTGCCCTGCGCGAGCAGCAGCGTTGCCAGCAGGTTGCGCGACTGCCTGGTGCGGAGCGCCACGATGTCGGGATCATCGGTCGGTCCCTCCACGCCATGGTTCCACGATAGATTGTCGGAATGGCCGTCCTGATTGTTCTCGCCATTCGCCTCGTTGTGCTTATCGTTGTACGAGACGAGGTCGTGGAGCGTGAAGCCGTCGTGCGCGGTGATGAAATTGACGCTGGACCACGGCTTGCGGCCGCGGCGGGCAAAGGCATCGGCGGACGCGGCAACGCGCGTGGCAAGTTCCGGCAGCTTGCCGTCATCACCCTTCCAGTATGCGCGTACCGTGTCGCGGAACTTGTCGTTCCACTCTGCCCAGCCGGGCGGGAAACCGCCGACTTGGTAGCCGCCGGGACCGATATCCCACGGCTCAGCAATCATCTTCACCTGCGACAGCACCGGGTCCTGCTGGCAGCTCTGCAAAAACCCATGCGACGCATCGAAGCCGTCATGCTGGCGTGCCAGTATGGTTCCCAGATCAAATCTGAAGCCATCGACGTGCATCTCGTTCACCCAGTAGCGCAGCAAGTCGGTGACCATCTGCAGCACGCTAGGATGATTGAGGTTCAGGGTGTTGCCGGTGCCTGTGTCGTTAATATAGTAACGCGGCTGGTCGGGTAGCAGTCGATAGTATGATGCATTGTCGATGCCGCGGAACGACAGTGTCGGGCCGCGCTCGTTGCCTTCGGCCGTGTGGTTGTAGACGACGTCGAGAATCACCTCCAGGCCGGCGTCGTGCAGACGCGCGACCATCTCCTTGAACTCAGAGAAAACGAAGGCCGGGACGGCGGAATAGCGCGGGTCCGGCGCGAAGAATCCGATCGTGTTATAGCCCCAGTAATTGGTCAGGCCCTTTTCCAGCAGATGCCGATCGTTGACGAATGCGTGGATCGGCAGCAGCTCAATCGAGGTGACGCCGAGTGAGCGTATATAATCGACCACCTCCTTGCGGCCAAGACCGGAGAACGTGCCACGCATCTCTTCCGGCACTGCGGGGTGCAATTTGGTCAGACCTCGCACATGCGCTTCATATAGAATGGTGCGGGCCCAAGGCACCTCAGGCCGACGATCCCGACCCCAGGTGAACGCGGGATCGATCACACGGCATTTCGGCATGAAGCGGGCATTGTCGCGGCGATCCAAGGTCAGATCAGCATCCCGTGCTCCAATCGTGTAGCCGAACAACGAGTTGTCCCAGCGCAGTGTGCCGACATATGCCTTGGCGTACGGGTCCAGCAGCAGCTTGTTCGGATTGAAGCGATGGCCGTTGCGCGGGTCGTACGGTCCATGCACACGATATCCATAGATGGTGCCGGGCCGCGTCTCGGGCAGATAGCCATGCCACACCTCATTGGTGTACTCGGGCAGCTCGATGCGCTCGAGTTCTGTGCGCCCTGAATCATCGAACAGGCAAAGCTCCACCTTGGTGGCGTTTGCGGAGAACAGCGCGAAGTTGACACCCAAACCATCCCAGGTCGCGCCGCGGGGGTTGGGCGAGCCCTCGCTGATACGCGACTTGCGGATGGCGGCTGGCATGATGGTTCCCCTTTGGCCCCGCATAGATGTGGTGGACGGCCCTTTCATTCCAGACAACTCTTGTTCAGGAGGTAAATCGCCCCAGCAGATAGCCGATCCCGACCGCGACGAGTGCCGCGGCGATCGGCTGATCCTTGATCACGTCGCTGAGCCGCGCGACCTGCTGCTGCGCCTGACCTGCCGCCTGGTTATACATGCCCTCCGCCTGCGTCTTGGCGTCGCCTGCGAAGTCACCCATTTTCTGTTGCACGCGCCCGCCCATTTCGCGGGCAGTGCCTTCGAACCTGTCACTCATTACCGCATCTCCTTGGAAGTGGTGCCCTGATTGGAAGTGGTGCCCTGAACGCGCGACCAGGCGTGCGGTTTCGCCCACGGTTCAAAAGTTCAGGCGCAGTCCCGGCTCCTCCCAGTCCAGTGCACCGAGGCGCCCCGTCGCCGAAAGAGTGACGTAGGCGGTGCGCATGTCTGCGCCGCCGAAGCAGATGTTGGTGGGGAATTCGTCGGGCATTGCAACCTGCCGCACGACCTTGCCGTCGGGGGCGATTACAGTGATGCAGCCCGCATGCAGCGTGGCGACAGCGACATTACCGCCGGCTTCGACTGCCAGGCTGTCGAAGCGCTGGAAACCGCCGAGACCGGCGATGAGCCGCCCCCCATGCGGTGACGGCCAACCTTGCTTCTTCACTACACCCGGCGACGCGATGTCGAATGCCCAAAGCCGCGCAGGCTCCGTGTCTGCGACATATAACTCCTTGCCGTCTGGCGAAAGACCGCAGCCATTGGGACTGAGGATCGGATACGCAACCTCGACTATTTTGGAGCCATCCGGCAAAGCATAGTAGAGGCCGCCATGATCGCGCGTGCGCGCGTAGCGTTTGCCGAGATCGGTGAAGTAGAAGCCTCCCTGCGTGTCGAAAACAAGGTCGTTCGGCGCCGACAGCTTGTGTCCGTTGCAATGCGAATAGAGTACGCGCGTGTCGCCGGTCTTTGGGTCGATGCGCTGGATGCATCCACCATCGTAGTCGTCGGCAGGACCGACCGCCATCCAGTGGCCTGGCGGATACTTGCCGCCGCCGTTGTTGCAAAGGTAGAGCGCGCCATCGGGGCCGATCGCGAGACCGTTGGGTCCGCCGCCGGCGTTGCCGACGGTCGAGCGCGCGCCATCCGCCCCGATGCGGGTGCAGCAGCGTCCGGCGATCTCGGTGAGGATGATCGCGCCGTCGGGCATCACCACGGGGCCTTCGGGAAAGCCAAAATTGCTCGCCACAATCCGCACATCGCTCATGCCCGTTCCCCCCACCGGTTTGGTGACAGTGGGAGTCTGGCGCTGATGCAGCCTGCGTCAAGCCGCCGATTGGCAGCGGCGGTCACACGTGGCGGGATAATGCCTGAATGAGGAAGCCGATGCTGTAAAAAACGGTGGCCAGACCTCCACAGGCTACGCCGAAGGTCGCGAACAGGACTCCAACGCGATCCCAATCGAGCCGAAGATCGGCCGTGATTATTCCAGTTCTGGGCGTATCCACGGTCACTCCTTTGGACCAGAGCAGGCAGAGCGCGAGGCGTAGCAGTAAGATCGGAGGGGCTTACAGTTGGACCCTTCTCGCCAGATTTTCACCATAATGCAAGCACAATCTCGCCACAATTGGCGGGCAGCGCGCCCGCGGCTCGCTGACCGTGGCACCCGCCCGTGCTCCGCTGATGCATACGCAGCAAGCATGCCGGGTGAGGGATTTGAACCCCCGACCTTCGGT
>CAWFUF010000003.1:0-263057 GCA_963818775.1 uncultured Alphaproteobacteria bacterium
TCACCGCTCATCCTGACGGTGGCGCGCCGCCTGGGCATGGGCGTGGTTAGCGTCGCCCGACAGCTTGGCGCCATCGGCAATCTCTCGCAGCTTGTGGGATCGCTCCCGTGCGCGGGCGGCATCTTCCCGCAGGTCCTTCCCGTGCTTCATCAGGATACGGGACATCTCGTGAAGTTCCTTGGGCGTCGGCATGACCGTATCATTCTGCGAGTGGCACAGGCGGACTGGGCTGGGTTTTGATCCAATCAAGAATGGAGCACCACGACCAGCGGGAGTTGCGCATCCGCAGTAGCGTGTCGTGCGCGATCTCCCTGGAGTTCAAATGCTGCATGACTACGAAGCGCGCTTGCTCTTCATCCTGATCGTTCGGCGGATGCAGGAAAGCGTTTGATATCCGCACGATGTTTACGGCTCCTTCTCCTCCCGCGCGCCAGACCGCGTCGCTAGAAGCTCATACTTACTGGCTATTTCCCGCATTGTTTGCTCGTCACGAGTGTCCCGCATATCGTTCGCGATGGCTCGTGCATGTGCAGCCAACCGCAGCCAAGTGGCGGTGTTCTCCATGGTTCCACCTTCCTATCGAGACCATGCGCTCGCGCCGCCGTGAGGGCCAAGCCGATCCCGACGGGGTAACGGTATCGTGACGGCGGCGGTAAGAATTTGCTCAAATAGAGCGTATACCGGAACGGTAACGCTCGTGCGGTTCCATACTGCAACTAGAGAGAAAGATGTCGAGAATAGCCAGGAGCGATGAGTGATGACGAGCTTGCTACGTCGATCAAGGCTATTAGAACGCTGCGCCGCGAAACGAACTTGGCGCTGGAGCGTTTACCCACACGCAATGCACAGCGGGTTCATGACCCGTTGCACGCCGAACGGAAGGCGACGAACCGCCTGCTGACCATGTTGGTGAGTTATGTCGAGGAGACCGGTGCAACGCTCCGCAGGATCGAAGAGAGGCCGATCGCATGGCCGCCCTTAGCCCGATCTAGCGGTCCGCCTTCAGGTGCTGCTGTTCTGGGCCTTCGTTGCCCTGGCCGGGTTGGTGATGCTCGCGCTGTATTTTGGATGTCGCTATTCTCGCGCGTATGTCTGCCGCAATTTCACACCCGCCGACCGGTCCATGGCCCCACGGCCGACTTCGACGTTGAAGATGTCGATACTGGGACGCGATAGTGCCTCGTTTGGTCCATCTCTACCACACCCGAATACAGCTATCGGTTCCGGTCAGATACCAACGGACCCTTTCGGTCACTTCTTCTTCGCAGGTTCCCCGCTGCGTTCTTTTTCTACTCTTTCTGCCTCTTCGGCTTCGGCATGCTCTTGCTCGGCGCTGTACCAGTGGTCGTTATGAAAACCCTCCTGCTGGCCGCGCTCCTGCCAAATATGGTAAGCTCGTTCACGGATCAGATCGTCTTTGTCAGCCATCTCGTATACTCCTATTGAAATGCATGGATTGCAGCTATGTCCGTCAGATTCGCCGCTTCCTCTTACGGGCTAGCCAAGCGCCGGACCAGAATCGCGTGACTTGCTTTGTGATTTCTGCCCTTGCCTGCACGCGCGCACGGCCTGCCGCCACGTTGGCACTGCTGAGCCACATGCGCTCATGAATGGATTCTTTTTTAGCCATGGACTCGCCACTGGCGCTCTCCCTGCTGAAATTTTCGAATGCAAGCGCTCTTCAGGCGCGAAAGGACTAATTCAGACGGCTACAACTGGTGATGGCACAGGGGCAAAGCAAGTAGTTTATCGGTCATCGCCCGGTCGGCAATCGGACGATTGCGGTTACAGCAGATCGCGCCTCGGAGGCGGCACCGAAGCGCCCCTCGCTCGCCCCACGGCGTCATCTTATGTCGAGCAAGACAGACGACAGTACCGGTACTGCTGGTTCTGCTTTTGGCGTTCTAGAGGGCCAGCAGGGGATGGGTTTTCTGCATGGGGGTGAATTCGACCTCCAAGTGGAGTGGTCCCCTCCAGGGCGTGGAAACCCCTGGCTAGCGCCTCTCGCCTGGAGCAGCCCCCGGTGGTAGATACTCACCGTCGTCTGTGCCTTTGCTTGCCGCGTCGATGCGATAGTGGGGCCGTTAACTATGTCGGGGAGCAATGCATCAGACCTGATCGGACGTTCGCCAGATAGGCGAAAGCTGATCGCTGTGGTCTATGCGGATATGGTTGGCTACAGCCGTTTGATTGGGTTGGACGACGCCGGAACTTTGCACAGACTGCGTACGCTCCGCAGGGAGGTCATCGACCCAGCGATAGAGGAGCATGGTGGGAGAGTCGTCCAGACCGGGGGCGATTCGCTGCTGATTGTCTTCGACAGCATAGACGGAGCGGTGCGCTGTGCAATGAACGTGCAGCGACAGATGCCCAACTGTGATGGCGACCAGCCTCCCGACCGGGCCATCCGCTTCCGCGTCGGGATCAATATTGGCGACGCGATTGCCGATGGAACTGACCTTCACGGGGACGCAGTAAATGTAGTCGTTCGACTTCAGGCGGAATGCCCGCCAGGAGATATCTGCGTCTCCCGCTCGGTGCGAGATCATATACATGGGCGGCTCGGCTTGGAGTTCGAGGAGCTTGGGCCGCTCAGCCTGAAGAACATCGCGCGGCCTGTGGAGGCATTTGTGCTACGACCTGATGGAACGACTGTGCCAAAGTCCCTGGAGCGGTCTCTCCTGCATGGCACGGGCGAAGCCTTGCCGTTGCCGGACAAGCCATCAATCGCTGTGCTGGCCTTCAGCAACATGAGCGGCGACGCTGAGCAAGACTATATTTCTGACGGCATCGCCGACGACATCATTACCGAACTGTCGCGTAGCCGGTCGCTGTTTGTCATCGCGCGCAACTCCAGCTTCACCTACAAGGGTCGCTCAGTTGACGTGAAGCTGATAGCCCGTGAACTCGGCGTGCGTTATGTGGTGGAAGGCAGTGTGCGCCGCAGCGGCAGCCGCATTCGGGTTAATGCGCAGCTTATCGACTCGGAGATTGGCAATCATATCTGGGCTGAACGCTACGATCGCGATGTGAGTGATATCCTCGCGGTCCAGGATGAAATTGCCTCTGAGGTAATTACCGCTATTCTTCCTGCCATGACGGATGCGGAGCAACGTCGTGCTTTACGCAAGCCAATAGAACATCTTGGGGCTTGGGAGGCGTATCAACGCGGCCTTTGGCACATGTCGCGGCCCAACCCGAGCGGATTCAGCCATGCACGTGATTTCTTCCAGCAAGCCCTAATGTTGGATGCGACGTTTGCGCCTCCAAATTATCGGCTCGCCTTCCTCCTAATCGCTGAAGCCTCGCTGTATCGGTACGCGGTCCATTCAAGACGCTGTTGCTTTAGCTGAACAACTGACGCAGCGGGCTGTAGAGCTTGACCCCTGTGACGCCGATGCTCAAGCGATGGCAGCAATCGTATCTATTTGGCGTGGAGAGTGGGATGGTGCCATGTCTCGGGCTGGGCAAGCGGTGCAGACTAATCCCAACTCAGTGGTTGCGCATCGTGCCCTCGGATCGTGTTTGATCAGCTTCGGACGATACTCGGAAGCACGGAACGAGTTTCTTACGTGCCTGCGTATCAATTCGCGGGACCCGACGAATTGGGTAGACCGACGTTTACTAGGGATGGCGTTCTTCTATGAGCACGCGTATCAGTTGGCAGCCGACGCGCTGGAGCAAGCTAGCAGGATTGCACCTAACTATCCCGAAGTCCAAATGAATCTGGCCGCAGCGCTCGGGCAGCTTGGCCAGATCGGTAAGGCCCAAGACGTCTTACGACGGGCCATGAACCTCATACCTCCCGCAGACCGCAATCAGGTGCCCACGATCGTGCCAAGGCGGTGCCCCGAAGACCTTGAGCTTTATCTTGAGGGCCTGCGCAAAGCGGGCTGGCAGGGCTGACCCTGATGGTATCTGAGACCAACATACTGAACTCGACAGAAAAGCCGCAGGATAGGCGGAAGCTGGTCGCCGTCGTCTATGCCGACATGGTTGGCTACAGCCGTCTGATTGGATTGGACGACGCTGGAACGCTCGAACGGCTGCGTGAAGGTGCAGCAGCACGTTCCGAGCCATGATGGCAACCAGCCGCCTGACTGCGCCATACGTTTTCGCATCGGGATAAACATTGGCGACGCGATTGCCGATGGGACTGATTTGCACGGTGACGCGGTAAATGTGGCAGCGAGACTTCAGCTGAGTGTCCGCCCGGTGGTATCTGCGTCACACGCGCGGTACGCGACCATGTGCAAGACCGGCTCAATCTAGCCTTTGAAGCTTTGAAGAGCTTGGGGCGCTCAATCTGAAGAATATTGCCCGACCGGTTGAGGCATTTGTGCTGAAGCCTGCGGAATTTGCCGCGCCCCCATCAGCCATCGAGCGTTCTATTACGCGCGACGCGATCAAGTCTCCGCCGCTGCCGAAGAAGCCTTCAATCGTTGTTCTCGCATTTACTAACATGAGTGGCGACCCTGAACAGGAGTATTTCGCAGATGGAATTGTCGAGGAGATCATCACGGCCCTTTCTCGTATTCGATGGTTATTCGTAATCGCGCGCAATTCGAGCTTCACTTACAAGGGTAAAGCAATCGACATAAAGCAGGTCGGGAGGGAACTTGGCGTTAGATATATCTTGGAAGGGTCGGTTCGTAAGGGAGGTGGAAGAATCCGCATTACCGGGCAATTAATTGATAGCCTTACGGGCGCGCATCTTTGGGCCGATCGATTTGACGGTTCTATCGAAGACGTTTTCGAGCTTCAGGTCGAGGTAGCTATCGCCATCGCTGGGATTATTGAACCAACATTGCAAGAGGCCGAGATTCGTCGATCGGTGGTTCGTCCGACTAGTGACTTGACCGCCTACGACTTGTATCTACGCGCCCTTGCCCTTTTCCGTTTTGATGTTCTGGATCAGAAGAGAATCATCACTCAGCTTGACCTACTCGGGCGCGCGATCGAACGCGACCCCCACTACGCCCCGGCTCTCGCATGTGCAGCCCTTTGTCACTTGATGCTTCACGGGGGTGGATGGAGTACGGACTTTAACAGGGAAAAAGGCGAGGGAGTTAACCTAGCGCGTCGCGCCCTTCAGGTCACACGTGATGACCCAAGTGTCCTCTCGTTGTCTGGCTACGTGCTCGCTTACTTTGGCGAGGACATCGAGGCGGCGATCAAATTGGGGACCATGCACTTGCACTTAACCCGAGCTTCGCTGACGGCTGGCATTGGGGCGGCTGGCTTAGGCTATGGGCCGGACAATCTGAAGCTGCGATCAGCTACTTTGAGACCTCTCTACGGCTCAGTCCACACTTCAGAGCGATTAACTTCGTGGGGATTGGGGTAGGCTATTTTCTCACTCAACGCTTCGGGGAAGCGGTGGCGATGCTGCTGCGCTCATTGCAGGAGCAGCCTAGCTGGCCTCCTTCATATAGATTTTTGGCGGCGAGCAACGCGCACATGGGGCGGTTGGACGACGCACAAGACATTGTAAAGCAACTGCGAGCCATTTCACCCGTGATCGTGCCGGCTGCCACGCACTGGCGCAACCCGGAGCACCATAAGCTTTACCTCTCTGGCTTGCGGTTAGCTGCCGGCGAAGGGAATTGAGCCAGAAGCGCCTTTTCGTCGCGTGATGATTCAGCCTCGAATAGACCGCCAATGTATTCAATGCTCGTATGTGTCTTGACCGCGCGCCGTGATTGCCATCTGACGATATTCGGCAGCGCGGCGGAGAAGCTCCTGTGAGGTGAGATCGGCCAGAGGGAGGTAGGGCCGCCTATTCGTGCTCATCGCGGTCTCCACATCAGCACCTGAAAGGCTAGCGATATTCGTAAACAAAGGGTTAACGGGTCGCAGCTTTGGCACGCTTCCGGCTCATTCTCGGCGTCCTCTTCGGTGTTGCCGGACCCTTCCGGCCCAGCCCAAACTTCTTCGCCAACGAAGACCGGGTCTTTGCGTAGTCAGGTGCAACCAGCGGATACGAGCTTGGCAACTCCCAACGCTGGCGGTACTGCTCCGGTGTCCTCTTATGGTCCGTCATTAGATGTCGCCTCAGCACGGAAAAATGTTTGCCGCAATCGAGACACACGATGTGATTTGCCGACACTGACCTCCTTACCGGTACTGCTGGTTCTGCCTTCGGCGGTGCGGCAATCACCTGCTCGACGGTAGCAAGGGCGTCGAAGACCTTCTGGATCAACCCCGGTAGCTGATCTGCTGCAATGGCATTGTTGCTGACGTGGGCTGATACGATCTCAGTCGCCAGCCCGAGCAATTCGGGGCGCTCGGCCATCGGTTCCTCCGATACGTTACCATCGGAGTGTAGCGACAAGATGCTAATTCGGGCCAGTGTCAGGCGGTCGATGCTATGCTAATCATCCCATATCACGTCCACTGGGAGACGGGCATGACCGATGCCAGACCCTTTACCGTCGTGTGCGTCGCGGATGATTCCCGCTCAACAGAACGGGTCGATCTTGTCGAAAATACCTTTGTGGCATTCGTCATGGCGGAGAATGTATCGGAGGCGATGGCGGCGGGACAGGTTCAGGCAGCCGAGAGTGGCTTAGGACCGAACGAGCCAATAGACTGGGCGCTGGTGTTTATGGTCGAACGGCATCACCGCAACGTCAACGATGACAAGGACAACTCATGATCGGTTGCGGCCCGTTTGGGGCCGAGACTCTTACTCCTTGGACTCGTGATAGCCTGCATTGACTGCAAGCCCCTTGCACATGTAGGCGCCGTGCGTGGTCTTCCCATAATATTTGGTGCCAGGGTCATGCAGTGCGTGAGAACTCGTGTTGCCCCATACGACCTGATCGGTGCCGCAATGCGATTTGGCGTCGGCTTCAGTCTTGAATTGCTGCACGCTGCTCCGTGACGAGTGCGACGCTTTCGCGGGGGCGGTCTTTGCTGGCGGCTGTATCTGTGGAGGCGATGCTGTGCTTTGTGCCCAGCACGTCCCGAAGCTGGCGATCGAAGTCATCAGCACGCCCAGGGTCAGCACTTTCCGCATGATTGGTCCCTCCATCAACTTGAGCCGCAATGATTCTAGATCGCGCGTGTGTCGGGCAACTCTGACTTCAGCTTCAGCAAGGTGCCGCTCGCACATCTCCAAAGGCGTTTCGTCCTCCGCCATTTTTACCCATTCGGCGGTTTCAGCGCCCGCTCTGTCGCCACAGGGGGCCGGGTCGATCGCCACGTTAATCCTCATATTCGTCCAACATCCGGCCGACCGTCTCCAGCAGTTCGTCAGTGGATAGTGGCCTCGGTAGGAATTCGCCGAGGCCCTCGGTGTAGACCTGAACCTCTCGGAACGCAGCGAACAGAACCTTGATACCCGGTCGCTTGAGCCGCGCCATCCGCGCCAAGGCCGCGCCATTGGGCGTCCCTGACGGAAACCGAACACGGGTGATCAGTAGCTCGATGTGCTTCGCATGCTCCAAGGCGTCGATGCCGGACATCGAATCCATGATCGCAATAGCGTCGTAGCCTGCTCCCCTGAGAGTTGCCAAGGTAGTTTCCGCAAATTCCGGCTCATCGTGGACAAGGACAATTTGGGCGGGCATCACGTGAACTTTTCGGCGTGTCGTGCCAATTGCGGAAGCAGTCTATCGCGACACAACTCACGATTCCAACGATTCCGTGATTGTATCCTAGCGCAAAGAAAAGCCCCGGCGGTGGGGCAGGGGTGCTAGGTAGACATGTCGCTCCCGCCAAACGGTCGCCGATTGGCTCGGTTTCACCTTGTGTGGTCTCCGCCACATTGTCGCTAAGGGTGCCGCGATCGCTCGGTCCAAAATGATGATCAGGTTGAGACCGCAACATTCCCATTGCGCGAATCCGATCATGATGACCAGATCAAGGGCACACCAAGTCAAGCTCAACGAGGACATCCATGGCACTTGCCAAGAAGGTCGCCAAGCCTGCAAAGAAGGCAGCCCCAGCCAAATCTGCCGTTCAGGCTACCATCACACTCAAGCACCTCGCCGCCGCGTTGGCCGACAGCCACGAGATCGCCAAGAAGCAGGCTGCGGCCGTGCTGGGCGATTTGGTGACGCTGACCACCCGCCATCTGAAGAGGGGCGACAAAATCCGTCTGACCGGTCTCGGTATCCTCCAGGTGCGGAAGCGGGCTGCCAGGATGGGACGGAACCCCGCGACTGGCGAGGCGATCAAGATCAAGGCCAGCAAAAAGGTCGCATTTCGGCCTGCCAAGGAACTGAAGGAGGCGGTGTAGGCCAGGGCCTGCTGCTCTCTGGCGCGCGTCGAATTCCTTTGGAGGCAGATTGCCGACAATCGCTTGGTCGGCGAAACGTTGTTGAAGAAACGCAGCCCCACCTGAAGAAACGGCTCGGATGACCTAACCCCTTGATAGGACGGATGGCCGAACGAGGATGGAGCCAGAAACTTCGGACTGGCAGTCCGCCGCGGCGGTCCTGGGGACAGCACGTGGCATGTGCGACATGAGGGACTCCTTATGCAGTGTGATTGATCCCGCCGCACATAAGCCGAAAACTTGATAACAAAGGGTTCACGCGGGCGCGCGACTCCGCGTGAGAACTCGCCCCGAAGCGGGGGCTGCGCGTGGCTCCGCTGCGTGTCGAGATCAACAAACCTCGAGCGCGGCTGCCCGGGATCAACGGCCCCCTTCCCCCGCCGCCCTCTCGCGCAAGGGGAGGGTGCGTAGTCGTTGGAGCTTGTTGTCGCCATTGCGGTTGCGGGTGTGGCCCTTGGCATCGCCATCGGTGCCGTCGGCATCGGCGGCGTGCTGTTGGTGCCGTTCCTGACGCTGACCCTCGGCATCGACGTGAAGCGCGCGATCGCCGCGGCACTGCTGAGCTACGTGCCGAGTTGCGCGGTGGCGGTGACGCTCTATGCCCGGCGCGGCTCCATCCCCTGGCGTGAGGCGGGATTGCTCTGCCTCGCGGCGCTGCCGACCGCCTATCTCGGGGCACGTGCGACGCAGGCCGCGCCGGCCGGCTTGCTGGAAGCAGCAATCGGTGTGCTGCTGCTCAGCGGCGGTGCCTATGCCCTGGTTCCGCGGCCGGACACAGCGATTGGGCAGCGCAGGCTGGCACAGGCGGCGCTGTTGGGGCTTGGTGGCGGCACTGGTTTCATCTCGGCGTTGACGGGCGCCGGCGGCGCGTTCGTGCTGCTGCCCGTTCTGCTGCTGCTCGACGTGCCGGTGCTGTCGGCGATCGGTCTCGGTCAGGCGATCGCACTGCCGATCGCCGGTCTCGCGAGCGTCGCCAACATCGCTGCGGGCATCATGGACCTGCGGCTCGCTGCCGGTCTCGCCGTGACGCTGACGCTCGGGATTGCGATCGGCACGCCGATCGCGCATGCATTGCCGCAGCGTCTTCTGCGTCGTCTGTTGGGTTCGGCCGTGGCGCTTGCCGGTCTCGCCATGCTCCTGCGTACGGCGGCCCGGCTGCTGTTGGCCGCCTGACCCGAGGGAACCGATCACATGAGCAGCTCTACCATCCGCGGCGCCGACATCGTCATGCGCACGCTGGAACGCGCGGGCCACAACACGATCTTTACGCTCTCCGGCAACCACATCATGTCGCTGTTCGATGCGGCGATCGATACGCGGCATCGCCTGGTGCACACGCGGCATGAGGCGGCGGCGGTGCACATGGCCGATGCGTGGGGCCGGCTGACCGGCGAGGCTGGCATCGCGATGGTCACCGGTGGTCCGGGCCATGCCAACGCGGCGGCCGCGCTAATGACGGCGCTGGGGCAGGAGTTGCCGCTGGTTCTGTTGTCGGGTCATACCGAGACGACGCAACTCGGGCGCGGAGGATTTCAGGAGCTGCGTCAGGCGGATGTGGCGGCGCCGATGGCGAAGGCATCGTGGACGGCAACGTCGGTGGTGACACTTGGCGCCGAGGTGGCGAAGGCGATCCGGATTGCGCGCTCTGGGCGGCCAGGGCCGGTGCATCTCAGCCTGCCATCCGACCTGCTCGATGCGACGGTTGCTGCGGGCGAAGTTGCGTGGCCAGAGCCTGATGCGTTCACCGCATCACCGGTTGCGCTGAGCGATGCCGCGGCAGATGCGATCCTCGGCATCATCGCGACGGCGCAGCGGCCGTTTCTGCTCGCGGGGCCGGCGATGGCGAACAAGTCCGGGCGCGATCTGCTGGTACGCATCGAGGCTGCGACGCAGATTCCCACAGCGATCATGGAAAGCCCGCGCGGCTTCAACGACGCCACACTCGGTGCCTTTGCCGATGCGATCCGCCGCGCCGATCTCATCATCCTGCTCGGCAAGGCGCTCGACTTCACGCTGCGGTTTGGCGAGGCGCCTGCGGTTGATGCGGCGTGCCGTTGGGTCGTGGTTGATCCCGAGGCGGCACTGGTCGATCGGGCAATTCGCGAAAGCGGTGATCGCGTAGCCTTCGCCTGCGTTGCCGATACGCGACCGGCCGGCGAGGCGCTGATCCGCCGAGCGGTCGGGAAGCGCGTGTCGAGTGAGACGTGGTTCGCCGAGGTGCGGGCGCTGCTGACGAACCGGCCGGCGTCGTGGGACGCGCTTGCCTCGAAGACGCCGGGCAAGCTGCATCCGATCGAAGTGTTCCGTGCGCTGAAGCCGCATGTCGTCAGGCACTCCGACACTGTGCTGATCTGCGACGGCGGCGAGTTCGCACAATGGGGGCAGAGCGTGCTGCCGGTAGTGCCGCGGCGCATGATCAACGGCGTTGGTGGTTCAATCGGATCGTCACTGCCGATGGCCGGTGCGGCGCGCGTGGTGGAGCCTGAGGCCCCGGTGTTCGTCGTGCTGGGCGACGGCACGTTCGGCTTCCACATGGCGGAATTCGAAACCGCTGTGCGCTGCAATCTGCCGTTCGTCGCGGTGGTCGGCACCGATGCGCGCTGGAACGCCGAGTACAACCTCCAGGTGCGCGACTACGGGCCCAACCGCACGTTCGGCTGCGAGCTTCTACCGACGCGGTATGACCTGGTGGTGGAGGCGCTCGGTGGGCACGGCGAACTGGTGCAGAGCTCCGATGAGCTGCCGGGAGCGATCGAACGTTCGCTGGCGAGCGGCAAGCCGGCGTGCATCAACGTGATGATCGAGGCTATCCCGGCGCCGCTGGTGCGCGCCGGCGCCTGACCCACCACAGCCAGGCTGACGCGACGATGAGCAGGGCGAACGCGATCGGCCCATGCATGGCGGCGTGGCTGGTCTGCAATTCCCAGCCGAACGCGATCAGCACGATCAGCGGCGGCCACGGCACGCGACGTGTCAGCAGCAACGCAAGTGCGGCGGCGAGCATCGCGATGAAGATCGCCCACGAGCCGGTCAGGCTGACGACTGAACCGACGCCGCCGACCAGCGGATCGGTCCACATGGTGTTGAGCAACTGGATCACACCAGCAAGCTGCTGCGGATTGAGCTGGCCCGATGCCGCCATCGCCTCGGTGGTCATGATGGTTCGGCCGAGCCCGATGCCGCCGATCGCGTCGAGCACCGTGTAGTAGATCGCGAACACGAGGATGGCGGCGCGGGCCAACCACGCGGCGGCGCGGGCGTAGCCGCTGTCGGTGTCCGTGACCTCGGCGAGCATCAGCCACAGGCCGACGACGACCAGAGCCACCAGCGGCGTTTGGATCATGTGCAGCGTGAACCACCACATGGGTCCGAAATAACCCAGCGCCTGGAATTGCGCCTGATACGCTTCGGGCTGCGAGAGGAACTGATACATCCCGGGATGCGCGGTGAAACCGGCAGGATGGAACAGCTCGACCGCAATCAGCCCGAGCGGCGCCAGCAACAGGCAGACCCACCACAGCGCCGATCGGACGGCGCTGTCGGACATGGCGGCGTCTGCCGCCTATTCAGCCGCCTGCGCCACGTCGTCGCCCAGCCGCACGCCGCGCACCACATATTCGGCGGCGACCTTGATCGCCTCGATCATGCTGACAGCGCTCGCGCGGCCGGTGCCGGCGATGTCGAAGGCGGTGCCGTGATCGACACTGGTACGCAGGATCGGCAAACCAAGTGTGACGCTCACGGTCTTCTCGAAGTCCATCATCTTCGCCGCGATGTGGCCCTGGTCATGATACAGCGACAGCACCGCGTCGTAGCGGCCGATCCGCGCCATATGGAACACGCTGTCAGCCGGGACCGGGCCGCTCACGTGCATGCCGTGCGCGCGCGCCGCCTCGATCGCCGGCTTGATCGCGTCCATCTCCTCGCGGCCGAACAGCCCGTCCTCGCCGCCATGCGGGTTGAGCGCGGCCACTGCCAGATGCGGCGCCTCGATGCCGAGCTGGAGCAGCGCCTTCATGGCCTTTTCAATGCCCGACAGCGTGCGGTCGCGGGTGATCTGACGGCACGCATCAATCAATGACAGATGGCGGGTGAGGAAGAAGATCTTCAGGCCGGAGATGGTGAACATCGTCATCTCTTCGCGGGCGCCGGTGTGTTCGGCGAACATCTCGGTGTGGCCGATGAACGGGATATTCGCTGCCTTGAGCGACTCCTTGTTGATGGGCGTGGTGGCCACGCCGGCGATGCGACCGGCCAAGGCGAGTTCGATCGAGGTGCGGATCGCGGCGTAGGCCGCCTCACCGCCAAGCGCCTGCACCTTGCCCATCTGCAGCATCGCCGGGTCGGCGGTGTCCTGGTGCACCACGTCGATCACGCCGTCGCGGTCGGCGATCGCCTCGGGGCCGGCGATGCGGTTGAGCGACGCGGACAGGCCGCACACCGAAAGCGCTCGCTCGAAAACCCGGGCGTCGCCGATCAGGAAGCTGCGCGAGCAATCGCGAACCTCCGGGTCCAACAGCGCGCGCACCGCGATCTCGGGGCCGATGCCGGCGGGATCGCCCATCGTGACGGCCAGAACCGGTCTTGTCTCGGTCATGTCGGGACCTTCTCCTCGGGTGGCTTTCGCAATCGGGGGCTTCATAGCACACTATCCGGGCAAACACCGCCCCAGGAGGAAACGCATGCTCCGCATCTATGGTTCGGCTCGCTCGCGCGGCGTCCGCACGCTCTGGGTGGCCGGGGAACTCGGCCTGCAATACGAGCATCTCGACTATGCGCCGCGGTCTCCGCAAACCCGCACGCCGGAATACCTGGCGCTGAACCCAAACGCCCGCGTCCCGACGATCGACGACGATGGATTCGTGCTGTCGGAATCAATGGCGATCAACCTCTATTTGGCGAAGAAGCATGGCAAGCTGTATCCGACCGATGCGAAGAACGAGGCGCTGACCTGGCAGTGGTGCTTCTGGGAGGTCGATCGTCTGGATCGGCAGTTGACCACCTATGCCAACAACGCCTTCGTGCTGCCAGAGGCGCAGCGCAACGCTGCCGCCGCCAAGGGAGCGTGGGACGAGATCACGGCGGCGCTCGATGTGCTGGAGATCGCGCTGGGCAAGACGCAGTGGCTTGCCGGCAGCGAATTCAGTGTCGCTGATCTGAACGTTGCCGCCGCGATGGTGCGCGCACTGGGTTTCGATATCGGCAAGTGGCCGAAGGTGCATGCGTGGCTGCACACGTGCTGGGACCGTCCTGCCGCCAAGCGCGCTTTGGCGATGCGCGAGTAGCCGACAAGGTCGTCGCATGATCGAAGCGCTCAGCGCTGTCACGCTGGCGACCCACGACATGGCGCGTTCGGTGGCGTTCTATGCGACACTTGGTTTTGCGTTAAAGTCCGGCGGCCCGCAGGCTGGCTTCACCAGCTTTCGTGCAGGCAATGGCTACCTCAACCTGACGGCGGTGGGGCAGGCGCAGCGGTGGTCGGGGTGGGGACGCGCGATCTTCCATGTCGACGACGTGGATGCGTTGTATGCGCGCGTCGTGGCGGCAGGATTGTCGCCTGCGTTTTCACCACGCGACGCGGCATGGGGCGAACGCTATTTCCATATCACCGATCCGGACGGGCACGAACTCAGCTTCGCGCGGCCGTTGTGATTTGAAGCGTCAGGGCTTGCGTGCTTCTTCGTCATCGCGGGTCTTTGTTGACCGCATCATAGCGCAGACGTCGACGCCGACCTTCGTCGGCATGACAACGGGGATTCCGCTTGCGAGATCGTCACGGCTCCGTCTCATTGCGCCAGGACATGAGACAGCATCCCTTGGTGTGATACCGGCCCATCAGTCGGCGGCGGCGGTTTGGCGTTCGAGGTGGTCGAGCGCGCGCCGCTGCCATGGCTACTTCGTCGCGGAACAGCGCGAGCCTGGGGCGGTGCCGGAGGGAGATGCAGATTAGCAAAAGTTGATGTCAATGGTCATGTATACTAACAGGGAGGAAGCACCATGGCAGCGCTCAGGAGTGGGGGGTATTTTCCCCTCGATGGCAAACTCGGCGGACGTGCGGCATTCGCCATCGCGATCGCCGCGGCATTGGGGGCTGCGATGACGGGTCAAACGGCCAACGCCGCTGCGGCGGTCGATCAGGCGGCGTATGGCACCACACAAGGCGGGCAGGCGGTGGAGATCTTCACTCTGACCAACGATCACGGCTTGCGCGTCCGTCTCCTGAGCTATGGCGGCGTGATCACCGAGATCGCTGTGCCTGACCGGACGGGGCGGATCGACAACGTTGTCCTCGGCCTGAGGACGTTGCACGAATACGAGACGCTCAGTGCGCATTACGGCGCGATCACTGGCCGTTACGCCAATCGTATCGGCGGAGCGCAGTTCACGCTCAACGGGCAGACCTACCATCTGATTGCCAACAATGGCGCCAACACGCTGCATGGCGGTCCCAACGCGCTCGACAAGCAGGTCTGGACGGTGTCGTCCTCGCGCGTGGCGGATGGCGTAGCCGCGACGCTCAGCTATGTCAGCAAGGACGGTGATCAGAACTTTCCGGGCACGCTGACCACCCACGTGACCTACACGCTGACCAACGACAATGCGCTGCGGATCGACTATCTGGCCAGCACTGACAAGGACACGGTGATCAACTTCACCAACCATTCCTATTTCAATCTGGCGGGCAACGGCTCGGGTTCGGTTGCGGATCAGATGCTGCTGGTGAACGCCGATCGCTACACGCCCGCCGGGCCTGATCAGATCCCGACTGGAGAACTGGCGCCTGTCGAAGGCACGCCGCTGGATTTCCGGCAGATGATGCCGATCGGCGCCAGGCTGCACAGCGCGTTCCAGCAGCTGGTTTACGCGCATGGCTACGACCACAACTTTGTGCTGAACCAGCGTCCCGGGGAGAGCATGACTTTTGCCGCGCGCGGCTATGATCCGCGCAGTGGCCGGGTGATCGACTGTTTCACGACCGAGCCGGCGGTGCAGGTCTATACCAGCAACGGTCTGAATGGTTCCGTGGTTGGCTCATCGGGCACGACGTATCGCCAGACCGAGGCGTTCACGCTGGAGACGCAGCATTTCCCCGATAGTCCGAACAAGCCGAATTTTCCATCGACGGAGTTGAGGCCGGGGCAGGATTTCCATTCGACGACGGTATACCGCTTCGCGACGGATGCGCCTTTGCCGCCGCTGCCGCGCTGATTTGGCCTCCGCCGCACCTCCGCTATAACCACCCGGCCTCGACCACGAAAGGACCGAACGATGCTGACCAGGCGCTGGGACAAGTCGCGCATGCCGTCGCGCCACGTGACGGTGGGACCCGGCCGCGCTCCGCATCGCAGCTACTACTACGCGATGGGGTTGACCGAGGAGGAGATCGACCAGCCCTTCGTCGGGGTCGCAACCTGCTGGAACGAGGCCGCGCCGTGCAACATCGCGCTGTCGCGCCAGGCGCAATCGGTGAAGAAGGGTGTGAACGAGGCTGGCGGCACGCCGCGCGAATTCACCACCATCACGGTGACCGACGGCATCGCCATGGGGCATCAGGGGATGAAGTCCTCGCTGGTGTCGCGCGATCTGATCGCCGACAGCGTGGAACTGACGATGCGCGGGCATTGCTACGACGCGCTGGTCGGGCTGGCGGGCTGCGACAAGTCGCTGCCCGGCATGATGATGGCGATGCTGCGGCTCAATGTGCCGAGTGTGTTCATGTATGGCGGATCGATCCTACCTGGCAGGTTCCATGATCGCGACGTGACCGTGGTGGACGTATTCGAGGCGGTGGGACAGCACTCGGCCGGCAAGATGTCAGACGAGGAGCTGCATGAGCTGGAATGCGTCGCGTGTCCGTCGGCCGGTGCGTGCGGCGGCCAGTTCACCGCGAACACCATGGCGATGGTGAGCGAGGCGATCGGCCTCGCATTGCCGGGCTCCGCCGGGGCGCCGGCGCCCTATGAGGATCGCGATCGTTGGGCGGTGGAGTCCGGCCGCGCGGTGATGGCATTGCTCGATAGCCGGTTGCGTCCGCGCGACATCGTCACGCGTGAGGCGCTGGAGAATGCCGCCGTGGTGGTGGGTGCCACCGGCGGGTCCACCAATGCGGGGCTGCATCTGCCGGCGATGGCGCATGAGGCGGGCATCCGCTTCACCATGGATGACGTGGTGGAGATCATGCGGCGCACGCCGTACATCGCCGATCTGAAGCCCGGCGGAAAATACGTCGCGTTCGACGTGCATCGGATCGGTGGCATTCCGGTGGTGCTGAAGGCGCTGCTCGATGGCGGGCTGCTGCATGGCGACTGCGTGACGGTCACCGGCAAGACCATGGCGGAGAACCTGAAGGATGTGGTGTTTCCGGTTGACCAGGACGTGGTCTATCCGGTGTCGCGAGCGATCTCTCCGACCGGCGGCGTGGTCGGACTGCGCGGCAACCTGGCGCCGGACGGTGCGATCGTGAAGGTCGCCGGGATGGAGCGGGATCAGTTGCGCTTCGAGGGCACGGCCCTGTGCTTCGACTCAGAGGAAGAGGCTTTCGAGGCGGTGCGATTGCGCGCCTACAAACCGGGTGATGTCATCGTTGTCCGCTATGAAGGCCCGAAGGGCGGTCCCGGGATGCGCGAGATGCTGTCGACCACGGCGGCGATCTATGGGCAGAGCGAGACCAAAGGCAAGGACGTGGCGCTGATCACCGACGGGCGCTTCTCTGGCGCGACGCGCGGCTTCTGCGTCGGTCATGTCGGGCCGGAGGCGGCGGTCGGCGGACCGATCGCGCTGCTGCGCAATGGCGACCAAATCGTCATCGACGCCGAGAAGGGCAGCATCGACGTGTTGTTGTCAGATGCCGAGCTCGCCGCACGGCGCGCCGCCTGGCAGCCGCGCAAGACCGACTACAATGCTGGCGCGATCTGGAAATACACGCAACTGGTGGGTCCGGCTCATCTCGGCGCGGTGACGCATCCGGGTGCCTCGGCGGAGACGCACTGCTACGCGGACATCTGATCGGGGCAGGCGTGCTGGCGTTGTAACGGTTCGGAACCGCGCGTTACCGCGAAGTGGGTTAATGACGGCGACCGTCGTTGTGGGAGAGTTTGCTTGATGAAGCGAACGATTATAGCTGGCATGATCATTGTTCTGACGGCGTTCGGCATAGGCAGCGCCGTTGCGCAGCCGCCGGTTCCTTATGGGCCCGTGCCACCGCCGCGTTACGAGCCGCTGCCGGCGCCACGCCGCGGCTACTATTGGGAGCCGGGACACTGGCATTGGAACGGCTATCGCTACGTCTGGATTAACGGTCGTTATGTGGGTGGTCCGCCCCGACCCGGTGCATATATCCCGGGTCATTGGCAGTGGAACGGCGTCCGCTACATATGGATCCCGGCGCATTGGGGGTGAGGCCCGCGGAGCGCGACTTTGCTGGGCACAAGGAAGACGTGGATGCTGACCTTCGTCGGCATGACGCACTGGGTCAGTGCAGTTCGACCACCACGGGGACGTGGTCTGATGGCTGCGGCTGCGCGCGTTCCTCGCGGTCGGGGGCGGCGGCGACCAGGCGTTCGGCGAGCGTGGGTGACAGTAGCGCGTGGTCGATTCGCAGGCCGCTGTCGCGCTGCCAGGCGCCCGCCTGGTAGTCCCAGAACGTGTAGACAGCACCGTGTGGATGAACCGCACGCACCGCATCGGTCAGGCCGTCCCAGAGCAGGCGGCGGAAGCGGGCGCGCGTCTCCGGCCGTACCAGCGCATCGGCGGGCGACAGGGCTCCGGGCGCACGATCGTCATCGGTCGGGCAGACATTGAAGTCGCCGGCGATCAGGCAAGGGGTATCGGCCTCCAGCAGCTCCTCGGCGCGTTCGGCGAGGCGGTCGAGCCAGGCCAGCTTGTAGGCGAAGCCCGCCTCGCCACCCGAGTTACCGTTGGGCAGGTAGATGCCGATAATGGTGACGCCGTCCGCCTCGATCTCGATGTAGCGCGACTGTGCGTCGTCCGCCGGCAGGCCGGGCAGGGCACGATGCGTCACGCTGAACGGGACACGGGAGAGCACCGCAACGCCGTTATAGGCCTTCTGCCCCACCGCCTCTGACTTGTAACCAAGGCCGTGGTAGGTCAGCGCCGGAAACGCCGCGGCCTCGCACTTGATCTCCTGCAGCAGCAGGACGTCAGGCTGACATTGTTCCAGCCAGCGCGCGACGTGCTTCTCGCGCTGGCGGATCGAGTTGACGTTCCAGGTGGCGACCTTCACTCGACTGAGAAACTCGTGCCGCAGCCGCAGGCCGACTTGGCGTTCGGGTTGCGCACCGCGAAGTGGCTGCCCATCAGCTCGTCGGTGTAGTCGAGTTCGGAGCCCGCCAGCAGGTCCAGGCTGGCCGGATCCACCAGCACCGTCGCCCCGGCGCGTTCGATCACTAGGTCGTCGTCCTGCGGCGTCGCGTCCAGCTCGAAGCGGTACTGGAAGCCGCTGCACCCACCCGCCAGCACGGCGACGCGCAGGGCGGCAGCGTGGCCTTCGGCGGCGACGATCTCGGCAATGCGGGCAGCCGCCCGCTCGGTCAGTCCGAACTGTTCCATGACTGGTAACATAGGGCGGGATGGCGCCAAATTGAAGCCGGGTGTAATCCCGCCGCCCATGACGCGTGGTGCCACCCTGGCGGCGTATGCCGTGCATGCCGGCTTGTCGCGAGGGCGGCTGCATCCTGAACCGGACGCGCCGACGCGGTCACCGTTTCAGCGCGATCGCGACCGCATCATCCACTCGTCGGCCTTCCGCAAGCTGCAATACAAGACCCAGGTGTTCGTCAATCACGAGGGCGACTTCTTCCGCACGCGGCTGACGCATTCCATCGAGGTGGCGCAGATCGCCCGCTCGATCGCGCGCGAGCTGGCGCTGGATGAGGACCTGACCGAGGCGCTGGCGCTGGCCCATGACCTTGGGCACCCGCCATTCGGCCATGCCGGGGAGGACGCGCTCAATCTGTCGATGAAGCCGTTCGGCGGCTTTGACCATAACGCGCAGAGCCTTCGCGTGGTGACGATGCTGGAGAGCCGTTATGCCGGGTGGGACGGGCTGAACCTGACGTGGGAGACGCTGGAGGGCCTGGCCAAGCACAATGGTCCGCTGCGCAACCCGCCGGCCTATATCGCCGAGTACAATGAGCGGCACCGGTTGGAGCTTTCGAGCCATGCGAGCGCGGAGGCGCAGGTTGCCTCGCTGGCCGATGATGTCGCGTACCATAGTCATGACCTGGATGATGGACTGCGGGCCGGGCTGTTTGGGCCCGAGGAAATTGCCCACCTGCCGGTGGTGGGCGAGGCGCTGTCGGCGGCGCGCATGTCGAGCCTGGATGTTCCGCCGCCGCGATTGCGGCACGAGACGATACGGCGCGTCATCGATGTGATGGTCAACGATCTGATCACCGAGACACGACGGCGGCTGGACAAGCTGGCGCCGCGCGATGCCGATGCGGTCCGGAAGGCCAAGCAGAAGGTGGTGGCGTTCAGTGCGCCGATCGCCGAGGCGAATCAGGTGATCAAGGATTTTCTGAGTGCACGGATGTATCGGCATTGGCGGGTGAACCGGATGACGACGAAGGCGCGGGTGCTGACGAGCGAGCTGTTCCGATTGCTGCATGCGGATACGTCGCTGCTGCCCGATGACTGGCGAGCGCGGGCAGGGGAGTCGGGCACGCAGCGCGCGGCGAGCCTGGTTGGCGACTACATTGCGGGGATGACGGATCGCTACGCGATGGACGAGCATCGGCGGTTGACCGATTTGTCGGTGTCGGGGTGAGTTACGAGGGCGCCCCCTCCCCCCAACCCCCTCCCGCGAGGGGAGGGGGAGACTATTACTGCGAGGATGGTGGGTGATGGGGCGCGATGTATACGCTTTGATGCGCGAGATCGTTGTGGGTGCAGTGCGCAGCGTTGTCCCCGAGCTGTCTGATGACATCGTCGCTCGCATCGAAGTCACGCCGCCGCGGGATCCTTCGCACGGCGACATGGCGACCAACGCAGCACTTGTCGCTGCCAAGATGGCTCGTCAGCCGCCTGCGAAACTTGCAGACGCCATTTGCGAACATCTGCGTCATGCCGCAGGTGTGGTGGAGGCGAGCGCGGCGGGACCGGGATTTGTCAATCTCAAGCTGAATGCGGCGATGTTTCATGCATTGCTGCCCGACATTCTGCGCGCTGGTGAAGGGTACGGCGACAGCGACAGCGGCAATGGCACACGCATCAATGTCGAATATGTGTCCGCCAATCCCACCGGCCCGATGCATATCGGCCACTGTCGCGGCGCCGTTGTGGGTGATGCGCTCGCCAATCTGCTCCTCAAGGCTGGCTACGACGTCACCAAGGAGTACTACATCAACGATGCCGGCGCGCAGGTCACCGCGCTCGCCTGGGCTGCATATTGGCGCTACTTGCAAGCCATCGGCACACCACTCAGCGAAGCGGATTTTTCCGACGAAGTGCCTGGCGGTCTGCAATATCGTGGCGAGTATTTGATCCAGGTCGGCCAACGCCTTGCCGAGAGATACGGTGTATCACTGGCGCAGCCGGACGGCGACATTGCGGCGCCGGAAGTCTGGCTCGAGACCGTGCGCGATTTCACCGTCGCTGCGATGATGCAGGAGATTCGCGACGATCTGCATCTGCTTGGCGTTGATCAGGACGTGTTCAGCTCGGAGCGCGCGATGATCGAAAGCGGCGCGGTGGATGCCTCGATCGAATGGTTGCAACAGCGAGAGCTGATCTACGAAGGCGTGCTCGATCCGCCAAAGGGAAAGACACCAGACGATTGGGAACCGCGGCCGCAGACCTTGTTCCGAGCCACGCAATTCGGCGACGATGTCGATCGACCGCTGCGCAAATCAGACGGTTCCAACACGTATTTTGCCAACGACATCGCGTATCACGCGGACAAAGTGAAGCGCGGCTACGATGTACTGATCGACGTCCTCGGGGCCGACCATGGCGGCTACGTCAAGAGGATGAGTGCGGCGGTGAAGGCGCTGTCGGGCAACAAGGATACGTCGTTCGAGGCGGTGCTCTGCCAGATGGTGCGCGTTGTGCGCGGCGGGGAGCCGGTGCGTATGTCGAAGCGCGCCGGCACCTACGTGACGATGCGCGACCTGCTGGACGAGGTGGGCCGGGACGCGGTGCGTTTCACGATGCTGACGCGCAAGGCCGATGCGCAGATGGAGTTCGACCTCGACCAGGCGGTGGCGCAGACGCGCGACAACCCGGTGTTCTACGTGCAGTACGCCCATGCCCGCTGCCGCTCGGTGCTGCGGGCAGCCGCCGAGATGTTCGGCGACGCTCAGGTGGCTGACGCGGCTCTGGCCGAGGCCTTACTGGACAGCCTGGCCGCTGAGGCGGAAATGGCGGTGATCCGCCGGCTGGCGCAGTGGCCGCGCCTCGTCGAGGGCGCCGCACAGGCTCGTGAACCGCACCGAATCGCGTTTTTTCTCTATGACTTGGCAGCCGACTTTCATATGCTGTGGAACCGAGGCAAGGACGACTCGACGCTGCGATTCCTACAGGCGGACCGGCCGGCCGAGACGCTGGCGCGGTTGGCCTTGGTGGCGGCGACGGCGGTGGTGATTCGCTCCGGTCTTACAGTGATGGGTGTGGTGCCCGTCGAAGAAATGCGCTGACCCGCGGGGCGAGCCCGTGGAGGGCGCCCCAAAGGAAGAGGCCACGTGTCAGACGATCTAAGCATTCCCAGCCCAACCTATCGCGTTCCTCGGCATCGGCAGGGGATGGACCCGGTCACCAAGCGATTGGCACTGATCGCTGGTGGATTGGGCGCCACGCTGGTTCTGGTGGTGGGCGGGTCGTCGCTGATCGGCCAGCGCAATGCACCTGTGCCGGTGGTGCAGGCGGACAGTCGGCCGCTGCGCGTTAAGCCTGAGAACCCTGGCGGCATGCAGGTGGCTGGCGCGAACGAGGACATTCTGTCCGGCGGCACCGAAGCGAAGGTTGGCAAGCTTGCGCCTCCGCCGGAGGCGCCGGCACCACAGGAAATGCTTACCCAACCGGCCCAGCCGCCAGTCGCAGCGACGCCGGCGCCGATTGCAACATCAAGCCCGGCTCCGGCGCCCATGGCGGCTGTGACAGCAACACCGCCTAAGCCGGTCGCCGCAAAGCCCGCCGTCGCACCTGACAAGCATCCAATAGCGGCGCCAGCGGCGAGTGGCGCACTCGTCCAACTCGCCGCCGTGCATTCCGAGGAGGCTGCGAGGTCAGAGTGGGATCGTCTGTCCAAGCGCGTGCCTGACCTGCTCGGCCAGCATAAGCCCACTTTCAGCAAGGTCGACCACGACGGCCACTCGTTGTGGCGGGTACGCACCGGGGGCTTTTCCGACGCGGCGCAGGCGACGACCTTCTGTGAACGGCTGCGCGGCAAGGGGCTGAACTGCTCGGTGGCTGACTTCTGAAATCCGCCATCGTTGGGATCGGCGGACTGACGCTGACAGCCGACGAGGCTGCGGTGTTTCACGCCAACCCGCCGTGCGGCGTCATTCTGTTCGCACGCAACATCCAGGCCCCGCCGCAGCTTGCTGCGCTGATCGCCCACCTGCGCCGGGTCCTGCCGAGTGGCGCGTTGCTGATGGTGGATCAGGAGGGTGGCCGTGTCGCGCGTCTGCGTCCGCCGCATTGGCGTGCGCATCCTCCGGCCGCCAGGCTGGGCAGCGCGCGCGCGGCTTGGCTGAGCGGGGCGCTGATCGGCCTCGATTGCGCCGCCGCGGGCTTCGACGTGGTCGCGGCTCCTGTGCTGGACCTGGCGGTCCCGGGTGCGCACGCAGTGATTGGCGATCGGGCGTTGGCTGAGGAGCCGATCGCTGTGGCGCGGCTGGGGCGTGCATTCGCGGCGGGCCTGCTGGCGGCGGGCGTGCAGCCGGTTGGCAAACACGCCCCTGGCCATGGTCGCGCCCGGGTGGACAGCCATTTCGCTTTGCCACGCGTCGAGGCCAACGACCTTGGTGCCGATCTTCTGCCGTTTGCCTTGAACGCCGACCTGCCCTGGGCCATGTCGGCGCACATCGTCTATCCAGCCTGGGACGGCGCGCTGCCAGCGACGTTGTCCCCGACCGTGATCGAGACGATCATTCGCGGCAGGATAGGCTTTGAAGGAGTTCTGGTGACTGACGACCTTGCCATGAAGGCGCTGGCTGGCGTGCCGGCCGATCTGGCGCGGCAGTCGCTGGCTGCCGGTTGCGATGTGGCGTTGTACTGCAGCGGCGATTTCGCGCCCACGGCCGAGTTGCTGACGCATTGCCCGCCGCTCACCGGCGCGGCAATCGCGCGCCTTGCATCAGCCCGAGCACTCGCGGCGCGGCGACGTCTGCCGCTGGACGAGGCGGCACTGGCAGCCGAACGGGATCGGCTCCTGGCGTGATCGACATCATTCCTCAGCTTGCGCTCGCCGTGATTGCGGCAATCCTGGCGATCACCCTGCACGAGGCGGCGCACGGTTATGCGGCGTTGGCGTTGGGCGACGACACCGCGCGACTGGCTGGGCGGCTGTCGCTCAATCCGCTGCGTCATGTCGACCGCGTCGGCACCATATTACTGCCCGGCTTCCTGCTGGTCTTTCAGCTGCTGACGTTCGGCCACGTGCTGTTCATGTTCGGCTGGGCCAAGCCGGTGCCGGTGTCGGCTTGGAAGTTTCGCGATCCGAGGCGCGGCATGGCCGCAGTCGCGGTGGCTGGGCCGGCGATGAACTTTTTTCTCGCCTGGATCGGCGCGCTGCTGCTCTGGCTTGTGAATGTGGGCGCGGATCACGGCTTCGATTATTGGGCCGCCCAGTTCTTCCTGTTCTATTTCATGCTGACCAACCTGGTGCTTGGGCTGTTCAACCTCCTGCCGATACCGCCACTCGACGGAGGGCGCATCGTGGTCGGACTGCTGCCGTTGGAGTTGGCGCGGCGCTGGGCGCAGATCGAACGCTACGGCATCGTGCTGGTAATCCTAGTGGTATTCCTGCTGCCGCATTTGATTCCCGGCTTTGATCCGTTCGGCGACGCGCTCAACACAGTGGTGCCGTGGGCGATCAACCTGCTGTTGCGACTCAGTGGGCACGATATCGGCGGGGCCGATGTCCACATCTGAAGCTGATCACCTCGTCCTGCGGTTGGAGGGGTTCGAGGGCCCGCTCGATCTCCTGCTCGACCTTGCCCGGGCGCAGAAGGTGGATCTGGCAAAGATCTCGATCCTGGCGCTGGTGGAGCAGTACCTGGCCGTGATTGAGGGGGCGCGGCGCATCCGGCTGGAACTCGCCGCCGACTGGCTGGTGATGGCGGCGTGGCTGGCGTGGCTGAAGTCCCGTCTGCTGCTGCCGGACGGTGCCGACGCCGAGGACGGTGAGCAGGCGGCGGACGTGCTGGCTGCGCGGTTGCGCGATCTCTCGGCGATCCGGGCCGCGGCGGTCTGGCTGTCCTGCCGGCCGCAGCTTGGCCACGAGGTGTTCGCCCGGGGCGCACCGGAGGATCACACGGAGATCGACCGCTCGCGTCTGTCGCTGGAGCTTGGATCGCTGGTGCGGTCGTATCTTCAGTCGATGCGCCGGCGGGCGAGCGGGCGGCGCTATCAGGCGCGTCCGCTCACGCTGTGGAGCGTCAAGGATGCGCTGCAGCGTCTCGGCGCGTTGCTCGGCAGCATGCCGGATTGGGCCAACCTCGACCTGTTCCTGCCTGATACGATCGGCAGCGTGCTGGAGCGTCGGGCGGCATTCGCCAGCACATTGCTGGCCGGCCTTGAACTGGCGCGCAGCGGCGACGTGCGCCTGCGGCAGGAGCATGCGTTCGGGCCGATCCTGGTGCGGCGTGTGCCAAGCGGGGTAGAGGAGGGCGCATGACCGAGGATGAAGCCCTGCGCCTGGCCGAGGCATTGGTGTTCGCCAGCGCAGGACCGGTCGGGGCGCGCGCGCTGTCACAGCTTCTGCCGGAGAACATGGACGCAGATGCGGTGATTGCCGCATTGCGCGAGCGCTACGCCGGGCGCGGCGTGGAATTGGCCGAGACCGGCGGCGGCGTGCAGTTCCGCACCGCACCGGACCTCGCGCCACTGCTGCGCAAGGTGATCGAGATACCGCGCCGCCTGCCGCGCGTCGCGATGGAGACGCTGGCGATCATTGCCTACCATCAGCCGGTGACGCGGCCGGAGGTCGAGGAGATCCGCGGCACCAGCCTCTCGCAACAGACGCTGGACTCGCTGCTGGAGGCCGATTTGATTGCGCCCAAGGGTCGCCGGGAAAGCCCCGGGCGGCCGACACTGTGGGGGACGACGCCGCAGTTCCTCGCTCAGTTCGGGCTGAAGGACCTGCGTGAGCTGCCACGTCGCGAGGATCTGCTGCTTGAGCCGTTATCCGTTGTGGTCAGTGAACCGGTGGTCAATGAGCGGGTGGTCAGTGAACAGGATGAAACGGGGTCTGCGGAGGCGCCGACCACTGGTCACTGACCGTCGCTAACTGCTAACTGTCACCATGTTTGATTTCGCCTGGTCCGAGTTCGCCTTGATCGCCGTGGTCGCGATGATCGCGATCGGGCCCAAAGACATGCCGGCGGCTATCCGTGCTGTCACCGGCTGGGTCAAGAAGGCGCGCCGCATGGCGGCCGAATTCCAGACCCATGTCGACGAGATGGTACGTGAAGCGGACCTGAGCGAAGTGCGCGCCTCGATCAACGAGATCCGCAACTTCGACATCCGGGGCCAGTTGGAGAAGACGATCGATGCGGACGGCTCGATCCGTGCCACATTCGCGTCCAATCCGCTTGAACCAAGCACGCCGGCGGTCACCTCGGTTGAGGAGATTGCCGTGAGCGAGCCGGTGATCGAGAGCCCGGTCATAGAAGCGCCAGCGCCCTCGGAGGAACCTGCGGTTTCAGCTGCGCCATGCGTGCCGCGGGCGCCAGCCTTTGTGCCGCCGAACCTGGTGCATCCAGAGGCGACGCACGACGCTGACGGACCCGAACCGCCGGCGTTCATTCCACCGAATGTCGTGCAGCAGCGCCGCGCGCGGCTGTCAGCCTGATCAGCGACCATGGCCGATATCGAAGAAGACGATCCGATCAACGACAAGCCGATGCCGTTGCTCGAGCACCTGGTCGAGCTCCGGCGCCGGCTGATGTGGTCGATCGGTGCTTTTCTGATCTGCTTCATGGTGTCGTACTACTTCTCGAGCCGGATCTACTTCTTCCTGGCTGAGCCGTTGGCGGGCGTGTTGCGCTCGCAGGGCAATCCCGATCCGCACCTGATCTACACGCAGCTCTACGAGGCGTTCTTCACGCGCATCAAAGTGGCGTTCTTTGCCGGCGCGTTCATCGCGTTCCCGATCATCGCCAACCAGATCTGGCTGTTCGTCGCGCCTGGTCTGTATCGAAGCGAGAAACGCGCGCTGCTGCCGTTTCTGGCGGCCACGCCCGTGCTGTTCTTCCTCGGCGCGGCGCTCGCTTACTATTTTGTATTTCCGTTCGCCTGGAAGTTCTTCGCCAGTTTCCAGGATCCGACGGGCGGCGGCGGCGTGCCGATCGAACTGCTGCCGCGCGTGTCCGAGTATCTCGATCTGGTGATGAAGCTGATCTTCGCGTTCGGCCTGACGTTCGAGCTGCCGGTGCTGCTGACGCTGCTGGCCAAGGTGGGGATCATCTCGTCGAAGGGACTGAGACGGTTCCGCCGCTATGCCTATGTCGGGATGTTCGTGATCGCGGCGATCCTGGCACCGCCTGATGTGATCACGCAGACCGGCCTCGCAGTGCCGCTGATCGCGCTTTACGAAATCTCCATCATTGCGGCGAGGATGGTGGAGCCGAAACCGGTGGAAGTGTAAGCGGCCGTCACGGCGGGTCTCGGTCATGACGGGGAAGCAGAGGAGTGCCCATGCACGACATCCGTGCCATCCGTAGCGACCCGGCGGGATTCGATGCCGCGCTGGCGCGGCGTGGGTTGGCGTCGGTGTCGCCGGAGATCCTCGCGCAGGATACGGAGAGACGCGCTGCCCTGACCGCGTTGCAGGAGAAGCAGGCGCGACGCAATGCGATTGCCCGCGAAGTGGGGCAGGGCAAGCGAGCCGGCGCTGATACATCGGTGCTGGAAGCCGAGGCGGTGGCGTTGCGCGGCGAGATGGAGGATCTGGAGAAGCGTGCGGCCTCGCTGGACGAGGCGATCAGGCGGGTGCTTGAGGGCTTGCCCAACGTACTTGATCCGGATGTGCCGGACGGTCCCGATGAGACGGCCAACATCGTGCTGAAGCAGCATGGCGAGCCGCGCGATCTCGGGTTTCAGCCGAAGCAGCATTTCGAACTGGGCGAGGCGCTCGGCATGATGGACTTTGCGACGGCTGCGAAACTTGCGGGCACGCGATTTGTCGTGCTGCGCGGCCCGCTGGCGCGGCTGGAGCGGGCGCTCGGCCAGTTCATGATCGACCTGCACACGCGCGAGCACGGTTACACCGAATACGTGGTGCCGTCGCTGGTGAACGACGCCACTGCCTACGGTACCGACAAGCTGCCGAAGTTTGCCGATACGCTGTTCCAGACGACGGACGGAAGGTGGCTTATCCCAACGGCCGAGGTGCCGCTGACCGCGCTGGTGATGGGCGACATCCTCGCTGAAAGGGCTCTGCCGATGCGCGTCACCGCGTTGACCGACTGCTTCCGCTCGGAGGCGGGAGCGGCGGGTCGCGACACGCGCGGCATGCTGCGCCAGCACCAGTTCCGCAAGGTGGAGATGGTGTCGATCGTGCATCCCGACCGCAGCGAAGACGAGCACGAGCGCATGACGCAGTGCGCCGAGAAGGTGCTGACCCTGCTTGAGGTACCGTTTCGCCGCGTTGTTCTGTCGTCCGGCGATACCGGGTTCGGGGCGGTGAAGACTTACGATCTGGAGGCCTGGCTGCCTGGTCAGCAGGCGTGGCGCGAGATCAGCTCCTGTTCCAACTGCCGCGACTTCCAGGCACGGCGGATGAACGCGCGGTTCCGTTCAGCTGATGGCAAGACCATCACGCATCTGCACTCGCTAAACGGTTCCGGCGTTGCGGTGGGGCGTGCGCTGATCGCGGTGATGGAGAATCACCAGCAGGCGGACGGCTCTATCCTGATCCCTGCCGTGCTGTGGCCCTATATGGGCGGGATGGACCGCGTCGCGTCGGACTGACGATCAGGTGTGCGGTCTCGAGGCGAGGTCGGCGAGCTTGTCGCGCATATCGAAAAACACCAGGATCAGCTCGCAATAGATCCGCCACAGCAGGACGACGACGCAGGCACCGATCAACGGCAGGATGACGCCGGTGAGCAGGCTGAGTTGCCAGAGGCCCAGGACCACCCGGATCAGCGTGGCGATTGCGATCAGCAGCAGGCCCAGGGCGAACACGATACGGATGATCTTCGGCGTGATGAAGCTATCGAACGACAGGAATTCCCACATGGCGGGCTCCTCCCTGATTGCCCGACGAACAACCTAGGCGCAGCTGATACAATTCGAGAAGCGTTATACTAGCGATCCTGTCCGCTGACCGCTTCGCGTGGATAGCGGTCAGTCCGACCCTACCTTGGCTGAGCGATCGGATGGGGCCAGGCGACACTATCGCTATCGATGGGAATCAAAAATAAACGTTCAGGGGCGTTCATCTGGCGACGGGTGGGGCTTAATGCTTCTCAGCGCTTTCGATGCTTTTAGGTGACGAACGGCGAGTTCGATCCGCCCGGTGCGTCTGGCACCTTCGCTGTTTCCGAGAAGGTCGGCCACTCGTGTCGCTTGCTCGCGTACCAGCTCCGGTAATTCAGTGTGGTCCGTTAGGTGCTTTCTCATTGCATCGGGGAGTTGGGCGTGAATGCCGGGAGTCGTGTCGCCGCGAACCACAAAGCCCGGCAGTGCTGGCATCCCGAAGAACAACCCATGTGTGTCGCAGCCGTATCCGAACGTAGCGCCCGAGCTGTCTTCGTCCGGACCCGCCGCACCCATTTCGTGCGGCACCTCTATCCATCGGTTGCTGATGTGCACTAGGGACCACGAGCCGCGCATAGCAATGAAAGGTTCGTCGAAGCTTCGGCGCGCAGCCTCGATCCCAACAACCATCCTCGGGTCCAGGGTCCTATAGTACAGATCCGGCGGATACAGCGTAACCGTGTCCTGCCACAAATTATATGTCCCGGTGCCCTCGACAACATCGGTGCCCACTCCGGAGTCGCTGTACTCGCGCAGTGCCTGAGAGGCGAAGCGGACTTCGGCGGCGGCAGAGGGAGATGCCGGCTCTGCCATGCGACGCGCCCTGATCGCGCCCATAGCGGGACAGGCGGTCCGTCCGGGACGGTTGCCGGGTGCCGCGTCGATCCAGACGAATGGATTCTCGGCTGCCCGCGCGGCTGCCGTGCAGACGCCACAAGTGCCGTCGCACGCCTTCAGACCGAATAGACGGCGATGATAGACCCCGAGGCGCAAGTGGATTTGCACAAAGGCCGTCTCACCGGCGTGCTGCGCGGCCCATTCGATGCCTTGTATTAGGTTCTTGGCGACACGGCGACGGTCTTCGGGGAAGACCTTGCCGATCAGCAGGGCAGGGCGCTGCCCGAGACCGAGATGCATGCGCGCGATAAGCGCGCTGCCGGTGCCGTGCCCGATCCGATCCTCGACTCCCTCGCCGGTGAAATCCCTCGTCTCCTCGATACAGTCCGCAAGCAACGGATGCTCGGTCAGGCAGCCGGTGTCGAGCACAGCCACGATCAGTCTCGTCGACGATTTCGGCTGCCTGTCCAGGCGCCAGAGCTTTGGATAGACGCGATCGAATAGAGGGGGATCCGTGTTCCTTTTGTCCAAAAGATAGATCCGGCGCAACTGGTCGCGTTCACTTTCGTAGGGAAGGGGCGCGCGCCAGATACCGGTCTGGGAATCGTGCAGCCAAGTAGCGTCGAAAATCTGCGATGTCACCGGGCCGAACAGTTCCGCCTCGAACTCTTCATCGCTCATCGGAGAGCCCCGGTTATCAGTGCGAGGAGACAGGCGGACGCCAGCAACAGAATCGCGAGGCCGAGCCATGCCGGCATGCGCTCGATCCATGTGCGCCGATCCTGTTCATAGAACAGGACGGCGGCCGCCGGCTGCAGCAGACGTACGAGGCCCGTAAACAGCGCGCCGGTGAACGCGAGTGCCAATCCGGTATCCGACGTTGTCACCTTCATGCCCATGAACTGGCCGGTGAATGATCCGCCCGTCGCATGCTCCCCAAAGACGCTGATGATCGTCGTCACGGCACCCGCGGCGAAGGTGACGATGCCGACTATGGCAACGGCCGAAAGGATGACCGAGCGTCTCTCGCGGCCCAACCGCCGTGGGGTGGTCGTCGCCGTGCCCCCGGCCGCATGGGGGTTTCGCTTCGTGTGGGCCATGATGCCGACTTTCTTTACTCCGCTGCTAAATCTTCTAGGCGGATTTAGTGAACCCGCATTGACTTGGATCAAGCCGTGCCGTGGCTCAGACGCCCCAACCCGCCCACACAGGCGAAGACCTGCGCGAACAGCCTGTCGGTCTCAGGGCTGGGCCAAAGTCAGCAGGAACATCGCGACCTCGCGGCCCGTGGACAGGTGACCGACGGGCAGCCCTCCAGCGTCTGATTAGGGTCGAGAGTGGTCATCCAACAGGGCCGTCGGTATTACCTTAGGCCGGCTTTACTCCCAGCCGGCCGGCAAGGTCCTGGATGAACTGCCAGGCGACGCGGCCCGAGCGCGCGCCGCGGGTCATCGACCATTCGATTGCCTCGGCGTGCAGTGCGTCGGTTTCGATCGGCAACTGCATGCTGGCGGCATAGCCGTCGACCATGGCGAAGAACGTGTCCTGGTCGCAGTTGTGGAAACCGAGCCAGAGGCCGAAGCGGTCCGACAGCGACACCTTCTCCTCGGTTGCCTCGGATGGGTTGATCGCGGTGGCGCGCTCGTTCTCGATCATGTCGCGCGGCATCAGGTGGCGGCGGTTGGAGGTGGCGTAGAACAGCACGTTTTCGGGTCGCCCTTCGATGCCCCCTTCGAGTATCGACTTCAGCGCCTTGTAGTCGGAATCCTCGCGTTCGAACGACAGGTCGTCGCACAGGATCAGGCAGCGCCGTGGCCTGCCGCGCAGGACATTGAGCAGCTCGGGCAGCGAACGGACGTCCTCGCGGTGGATCTCCACGAGTGCGAGGCTGCCGGGCAGTCGGGCGTTGGTGACCGCGTGCACGGCCTTCACCAGCGACGACTTGCCCATGCCGCGCGCGCCCCACAGCATGGTGTTGTTCGCCGGCAGGCCTCGGGCGAAGCGCAGCGTGTTGTCCAGCAGGATCTGCTTCTGGCGTTCAACGCCCTGGAGCAGCGCGATGTCGACCCGGGAAACTTTCACCACAGGTGCCAGATGTGGCGGCGATGGATGCCAGACGAAGGCCTCGGCCGCCGCGAGATCGACGGGCGCCGGTGGTGCCGGTGCCAGACGTTCCAGCGCATCGGCGATGCGGCTGGCGAGTTCGATCAGGCGCTGGTCCATCGGCCCCGTCTTAAGGGCAACTTCGCGACTAGACCAGCCGGTCGCGCCCGACCCAATAGCGCTGGCGAACCTGGCGACGCAGCACCTTGCCGACCGGCGACAACGGCAGCTCGGCGACGAAGCTGACCGTCTTCGGTGCCTTGTAGCTGCCGAGAAGCTGCTTCGCGTGGGCGATCATTTCCTCCTCCGACGCGGTTGCGCCGTCGCGCAGGATGACCTCGGCGTGCACCGCCTCGCCCCAGTCCGGATGCGGAATGCCTACCACGGCGGACATCAGCACAGCAGGATGTTCGACCAGCGCGCCCTCAACCTCGATCGCGTAGACGTTGAAGCCGCCGGTGATGATCATGTCCTTCTTGCGATCGACGATGAACAGATAGCCATCCTCGTCGACATAGCCGACATCACCCGACTTCCAAAAACCGTTCTCGAACTCCGCCGCCGTGGCCTCGGGGTTGCCGTAATAGCCGCCGGTCGTCGCGCGCGTGCGCAGCCAGATCTCGCCGGTCTGGCCGGGGGGCAGCGGCTTGTCGTCGATGTCGGCGATGATCAGCTCCACGCCAGCGGAGACGCGACCGGCGGAGGCGAGGCGGGCCCGTGCCGTCTCGGTGTCGGAGCGATGCTCATGCTTGCGGAGCGCCGAGACGAACATAATCGATTCGCTCGCGCCATAGAGCTGCACGAAGATCTGGCCGAACTCGGCGACGAGGCGTTCGACCGCGGCGGGCGCGATCGGCGCCGCGCCGTAGACCATCGTGCGCAGGGACGAGAGGTCGTAGGTTTTGCTGCTGTTCATGTCGAGCAGCCGGTAGAGCAACGTCGGCACCATCAGCGATTGCGTAATGCGCTCGCGCTGCACGGTCTCGCACCACTGGGTGAGATCCGGCGTATTGAGCGTGTAGGTTGCGCCGCCGCTGAAGAATGTCGCGACGAACGGCATGAGGCTGGCGTGCGACATCGGCGTGAGTGCGAGGTATTTCGTGTCCTCGTCATAGGCGAGATCGGTCGTGAGATAGAAACTGTCACGCATCGCCAGGAAATGGTCGATCGAATACATCGCGCACTTACCCAGCGCCGTCGTGCCGCCGGTGAAGCGCAGGATGGGGATATGCTCGTGCACGTCGAGCTCGACGTCGTTGCCAGCGTCGGACGCCGCTTCCACCAGATCCCAGAAACAGGGCACGTCGCGCGGCAGATCGGGCGAGCGGTCCATCGCCACCAGTCGGCAGCCGCGGCCGGCGAGCAGGTCGCGATACTGCGCGACGAGGCGCGTCTCGATGAACACGAGCTTCGGTCTGACTTGGTCGATCTGCCGCGCCTGCTCCTCGGGACTGTCACGGAGGTTGCTGAACACGACGGTCGCGGCCTGTTTGTAGATCGCCGGGAAGTGCAGCAGGCTGAGATTGTCGTTCTCCAGGATCAGCAGCACCTTGTCGCCTGCGCCGAGACCGAGCGCATGACGCAGCATGTGGGCGATCCGGTTGGTGAGGCGGTGATACTCGGCATAGGTGTAGCGTCGGTCGCGCTCCACGTTCACAATGGCAAGGTTGTCCCGGAAGCGTAGCGCCATGGTCGACATGACGCGGCTGAAATTCATCTTCATGCGAGCCCTCCCTGGCGTTTCCCGCCGATGCGGGTATTGCCAGCAGGGTCGGATGAAACGGTTGGGGTTGCAACGACAATCGCCGCTGGTTTATCGGCGCGGTCCCTGCCAGCTTGACGGGAAGGGGGCGGAAAGTATGGTCCCGTCACAATCCAGGCAACTCAGGAACTCAGGTGATGCTCATCTCCCCCGCCTACGCGCAGGACGTGACCGGCATGTTCGGCAGCGCCACGCAGTTCCTGCCGCTGGTGCTGATCTTCGTGGTATTCTACTTCCTGCTCATTCGGCCGCAGCAGCAGAAGGCGAAGGAGAACCGCCAGATGATCTCGGCACTGAAGCGCGGCGACCGGGTGGTGACCGGCGGCGGCATCATCGGCACCGTGCAGCGTGTGCCGATGGTCTCGGACAAGGATGGCAAGCAGGTCGCGTCCAGCGAGATCGAGGTGGAGATCGCACCCAACATCCGCGTTACGGTGCTGCGCGATACGATCTCCAGCGTGGTGCGGCCGACCGCTGCGAATGATCCCCGGCCGGTGAAGGAGAAGGCGGGCTAGGGGAGCGCACTCACGCTCCCCTGCCAGACGCTGACTACGCCGCCTTTAGCTGCGCTTCGGCGTATTCATAGTTCGCGAGGTTATCGATCCAGTTCTGGAGATAGTCCGGGCGGACGTTGCGGAAGTCGAGGTAGTAGCTGTGCTCCCACACGTCGCAGCCGAGCAGCGCTTTGCCTTCGCCGGTGGCGAGCGGGTTGGAGCCGTTCGGCGAACGCGTCACCTTCAGCTTGCCGTCGGAGGCGAGCACCAACCAAACCCAGCCCGAGCCGAACTGACCGACCCCGCCGGCCTTGAATGCGTCCTTGAACTTCGCCACACCGCCGAAGTCCTCGGTGATCTTCTTCTCCAGCGCGCCCGGGATCTTGCCACCGGTTGGGCTCATGTTCTGCCAGAACAGGATGTGGTTCCAATGCTGGCCGGCATTGTTGAACACCGGTGCCATGTCCGGCTTGTTGTGTGACAGCTTGACGATATCTTCGAGCGACTTGCCCTGTAGGTTGGGGTCCTTCTCGACGAAGCCGTTCAGCGCCGTCACATAGGCTTGGTGGTGCTTGCCGTGATGGAGCTCCAGGGTTTCCTGGCACATCCGTTTTGCCGCAAGGGCGGACGTGGAATAGGGAAGCGAGGGAAGTTCGAAAGCCATGGAGTGTCCTCCGCTGGTTGCAGTGATGCGATGCCGTTCGCCGGGAGTGGCCTTTAGCTATGACCGGGGCTGGAACGCGTCAAGCTGGCACGGGTTGAGGACAGACGCCACCTTGGGCGGATGAACGAGGCGATCGCCGCGCTGGTTCGCCGGCATGATCCGGATCGGTTCCTGACCGCTCTGTTTGCGCCGCCCGATAAGCGCGAAGCGCTGCTGACGCTCTATGCGTTCAATCACGAGCTGGCACGGGCGCGTGAGGTGGTGTCGGAGCCGCCGCTCGCGCTGATCCGCCTGCAATGGTGGCGCGAGGTGGTCGAGGGCGCGTACCGCCGCCATGAGGTGGCCGAACCGCTGCGCGCCGCGGTCGATGCCGGCGAACTCGATCGCGGCGATCTGCTGCGGCTGATCGATACGCGCGAGGCCGAGGCGGAGCCGGCGTTCCAGACTGTGACCGACTGGCGCGGCTATCTGTTAGGGTCTGCCGGCGGCGTTGCGGTTGCGGCGGGGCGCCTGCTCGGCGCGCCCGATCCGGAAACGCTGCGACCATTGGGGGCCGCCTATGGCATTGCGGGTCTGCTACGCAGCATTCCCGCGCACAGCCGCCAAGGTCGTTGCTTGCTGCCGGCGGATATTCTGGCAGAGCATGGTCTGACGCCCGAGAGCCTCATCGCCGCACCGTCGGCGATGGCAGCGCAGGCCGTTGCGCGGCGGCTTGCCCACGAAGGATTGATGCTGCTAGGGCGAGCGCGACTGCCGCGGCGGGCTATTGCGGCAGGTCTGCCGGCCGTGCTGGCGAGGCGTGACCTCCGGCGAGGCTCGGCCTTGCCACGACAGCGTGGCATCGCCGATCGGCTGGCCGTCACGTTCGCCGGTATTGTTGCCCGCGTATGACGGATATCAGGTCAGGACGCATCAGGCAGCTTACAGTCCTTGCTTGACCTTGTCGGCGCTATTGGTCACGGCTTTGCCCGTCGCGCTGACGTCCTGACCCAGACCCGCGGTGGTGTTGCAGCCACCGAGCGTGATCATCGAACCCGCAACTACGAACATTGCCAGCAGCGCACTGAGTATGCTCCAGCGCCTGCAAGTGAAGTCCTTCATGTCGGTTTCCCCTGTTGGGTCATGGCAACATCCTACCAAAGGATCGTTGCGGCCTCAATGGCAGTTGATCAGGCGCGGCGCCGGGCTTTCTGCCGCGTTGTTGCGCGCATCAGCAGCGGCGACAGGAAGCGGCCGGTATAGCTGTTGGGGTGTGCGGCAATATCCTCTGGCGTCCCCTCCGCCACGATGCGGCCGCCGCCGTCGCCGCCCTCGGGACCGAGATCGAGAATCCAGTCGGCGGTCTTGATCACTTCCAGATTGTGCTCGATCACCACGACCGTGTTCCCCTGATCGACGAGTGCGTGCAGCACCTCCAACAGCTTGCGCACATCCTCGAAGTGCAGGCCGGTGGTGGGCTCGTCCAGTATGTACAACGTGCGCCCCGTGGCACGGCGTGCCAGTTCCTTCGACAGCTTGATCCGCTGCGCTTCGCCGCCCGACAGCGTCGTGGCCTGCTGCCCGAGCGCGATGTAGCCAAGCCCTACCTGCTGGAGGATACGCAGCCTGTCGTGGATGCGCATCTGAGCACTGAAATACGGCACCGCTTCGTCCACTGTCATCGCCAACACTTCGGCGATCGACTTGTCGCGGAACTTGATTTCCAGCGTCTCGCGATTGTAGCGCTGGCCCTTGCACACGTCGCAGCGGACGTAGACGTCGGGCAGGAAGTGCATCTCGATCTTTAGCACGCCGTCGCCCTGGCACGCCTCGCACCGTCCACCCTTCACGTTGAAGCTGAAGCGTCCCGGTTTGTAGCCGCGCGCACGTGACTCCGGCAGTTCCGCGAACCAGTCGCGGATCGGCGCGAACAGGTCGGTGTAGGTGGCGGGATTGGAGCGCGGCGTGCGACCGATCGGCGACTGGTCGATGTCGATGATCTTGTCGAGCAGTTCGAGGCCTTCGATATGATCGTGCGGCGCAGGTACCTCGCCTGCGCCCATCAGCCGCCGTGACGTTGCTTTGTACAGTGTGTCCACGACAAGCGTGGACTTCCCGCCGCCTGACACGCCGGTGACACAGGTGAAGGTGCCGAGGGGAAAGCCCGCGCTGATCGATTTCAGATTGTTGCCGCGCGCATTTACCACGCGGAGGATGCGATCCTTCTGCATCGGACGGCGCATTACCGGTACGTCGATGCGCCTGCGCCCGGCGAGATAATCGCCAGTCAGCGACTTCGGATTTGCCGACACCTCCGCCGGGGTACCTTCCGCGACCACGCGCCCGCCGTCGATGCCGGCGGCCGGCCCCATGTCGATTAGATGATCTGCCGCGCGGATCGCCTCTTCGTCATGTTCCACAACAAGAACGGTGTTGCCCAGGTCGCGCAGCCGGCGCAGCGTGCCGAGCAGGCGTTCGTTGTCGCGCTGATGGAGGCCGATCGATGGTTCGTCGAGCACGTACAGAACGCCGGTTAGACCCGAGCCGATCTGGCTGGCCAGGCGAATGCGCTGGCTCTCTCCGCCCGACAGCGTGGCCGAGCTGCGTGACAACGTGAGATAGTCGAGCCCGACATCGACGAGGAATTGCAGGCGTTCGCAGATCTCGCGGAGGATGCGTTGCGCAATCTCCTGCCGTTGCGGCGTCATCGTGTCGATCACGGTTTCGAACCACGCCGCCGCCACGCGGATCGACAACTCCGATGCCTCGGCGATGTTCTTGCCGCCGACGCGGACTGCCAGCGCCTCCGGCTTGAGACGCGCGCCTTTGCATACCGCGCAGGGCTTCTCGGCCTGGTAGCGCGACAGTTCCTCGCGCACCCAAACGCTGTCGGTCTCCTGATAGCGTCGTTGCAGGTTGCGCACCACGCCTTCGAACGGCTTGGTCACCGTGTAGGCGCGCACGCCGTCCTTGTAGGTGAACGCCACAGGCTCGTCGCCGGTGCCGTTCAGGATCGCATCGCGCACTTTCGCCGGCAGGTCCTGCCATGCGTCGCTCGTTCTTACCTTGAAGTGGCGCGCGAGGCTTTGCAGCGTCTGGTCGTAATAGGGACTCTGCGCGCCGGTCCACGGCATGACGGCGCCGCCGGCCAGTGACAGACGCTCATCCGGTACCACCAGTTCAGGGTCGAAGAAGCTTTCCACGCCCAATCCATCGCACGCCGGGCACGCACCGTGCGGCGAGTTGAAGCTGAACAGGCGCGGTTCGATTTCCTCGATCGAGAAGCCCGATACCGGACAGGCGAAGCGCGACGAGAAAACCGTGCGATCGGGGCTGTCCCCTATGGCATCGGCGTTCTCGGCGTAGACGATGCCGTCGGACAGCGCGAGCGCGGTCTCGAAACTGTCGGCCAGCCGCGGGGCAATGCCATCGCGCACCACGATGCGGTCCACCACCGCCTCGATCTCGTGCTTGATCTTGCGGTTCAGCGACGGGACTTCGCCGATTTCGTAGAGCTTGCCGTCCACCTTCACGCGGGTGAAGCCACGGCGCTGCAGCTCCGCCAGTTCCTTGCGGTATTCGCCCTTGCGATCGCGCACCACAGGTGCGAGCAGCAACAGGCGCGTGCCTTCCGGCATCGCCATCACGCGATCGACCATCTGCGACACGGTCTGCGCCTCGATCGGAAGGCCGGTGGCCGGTGAGTAGGGCACACCGGTGCGCGCCCAGAGCAGCCGCATGTAGTCGTGGATCTCGGTCACCGTGCCGACCGTGGAGCGCGGATTGCGGCTAGTGGTCTTCTGCTCGATCGAGATCGCTGGCGACAGGCCCTCGATGCTGTCTACGTCGGGCTTGCCCATCAGCTCGAGGAACTGCCGCGCATAGGCCGACAAGCTCTCCACGTAGCGGCGCTGGCCCTCGGCATAGATCGTGTCGAACGCCAGTGACGACTTGCCGGAACCGGACAGACCGGTGATCACGGTCAGCCTGTCGCGCGGGATCACCACATCCACGTTCTTCAGATTGTGCTCGCGCGCGCCGCGAACGTGGATGGAGCCGGCCATGCCGCGTGATCCTATACTTGTTCTCGGGATGTTCTCGTCTTATATGGCAATTTTCAGGGGTCTTGGAAAGGTCTGTTAAGCGACTCCGCCCAGGATGGCCCATAGGATGGCAGCGTGTGGGAGCGGGGGCTAGAGTGCCTCCTTTGATGAGGGGATTGAAGCGATGGCGGGTAGCGTCAACAAGGTGATTCTGGTCGGCAACATGGGCAAGGACCCGGAGGTGCGCACCACGCAGGATGGCTCCAAGATCGTCAACCTTACGCTGGCCACCAGCGAGACCTGGAACGATCGCGCCTCAGGCGAGCGCAAGGAGCGAACCGAGTGGCATCGGGTGGTGATATTCAATGACCGGGTCGCCGACGTGGCCGAGCGGTTTCTAAAGAAGGGCGCCAAGATCTACGTCGAGGGATCGCTGCAGACGCGCAAGTGGACGGACCAGTCGGGCCAGGAACGGTATACCACGGAAGTGGTGATCGGCCGGTTCAACGGTCAATTGACCATGCTGGATACGCGCGGCAGCGCCGAAGCCGGAGCGGGCGAAGGCGGCGGCTATCGCAGCGAGCGCGCGCCGGCGCAGCGGGTCGCCCCTGCTGCTTCGCGTGGCGGCGGCGGGCCATCCTGGGAAGCGCCCAAGGGCGGCGATCTGGACGACGAAATCCCGTTCTGACTCGCAGCTTCAGGTCTGATGTAAACTGAGCGAGCTGCCCGCTGCTTGCTTCCACCAGGTGGCGGCCGATCACCGACTGCGGCCACAAATTCGGCACTGTGTGTGGATTGCTTCGTCGTTGCGCTTCTAACAAGAAACCATGCAGACTGTGCCGCGCGCATCAAGGGAAGACGTGGATGGCCAACCTTCGCAGGCCGTGACGAGTGCCGGTTTCGTCCAGCGCGGGTCCGCCGCCAGGTGGGTGTGGAACCCGCAATGACGGGGGTGAGATCCGGACACCGCAACTCGCCGACACGACGCATTCCTTCGTCGGGAACCGACAGGTCGGCGCCCTCCGGATAGTTCGCGGCGCGCGCGGTTCGGGACTTCTCTGACAGGGACACGATGAGGATTGCGGGCGGCATGGTTGACAGCGCCGCCGACGCCGCTTGTCCTTCAGAGACTTACTCAGGAAACCGAGGGGCATATGAGCAGATCGGGCAGCCCGCTGCGGAAATGCATTGCGACCGTGGCGCTCAGCGGCACCTTGCGTGACAAGCTGGAGGCTTGTGCCGCGGTCGGCTTTGACGGCGTCGAGATCATGGAATCCGATCTGCTGACGTTCGATGGTTCGCCCGCGGACGTGCGCCAGATTTGTGCCGACCTTGGCCTGACGATCGAGGTCTATCAGCCCTTCCGCGATTTCGAGGCAATGCCCGATCCGCAGCGTGCTCGAAATTTGGATCGTGCGGAACGCAAATTCGATGTCATGCAGGCTTTGGGCACCGATCTTGTGCTGGTGTGCAGCAACACGCAGTCGGCCGCGATCGATGATGACTCCCGCGCGGCGGCTGATCTGGCGGAGATGGCCGAGCGTGCGGGGCGGCGCGGGCTGCGGGTGGGATTTGAGGCGCTGAGTTGGGGTCGGCACGTCAATCTCTGGGGTCATGCATGGCGCATCGTGCAGCGGGCCGCTCATCCGGCGCTGGGCCTCATCGTGGATTCCTTCCATACGCTGGCATTGGGCGACGACCCATCCGGTATCGCTCAGGTGCCAGCAGAGAAACTGTTCCTCGTCCAGATGGCGGATGCACCGAAGCTGTCCATGGACGTGTTGAGCTGGAGCCGCCATTTCCGCAATTTCCCTGGGCAGGGCGATCTGGACGTGGCCGGATTCATGCGGGCGGTGCTGGCCTCCGGTTACACCGGGCCGCTATCGCTCGAGGTCTTCAATGACGATTTCCGTGCCGCGCCCGGTCGGTTCGTCGCGCGAGACGGGCTTCGTTCACTCATCCTGACCGAGGCCGAAGCTCCGGGTGGTGCGGGCCTGCCCGCTGTCCCGGCTTTGAACGGTGTTGAGTTCCTGGAATTCGCCGTGGATGAGAATACTGGGCCGGAGCTGGTGAGCTTCCTGCAGACGCTGGGCTTCCACCATGCGGGAAGGCATCGGTCGAAAGCTGTCGATCTGTATCGCAACGGTGGTGTCAATCTGGTGCTGAACGCAGAGCAGGACAGTGCTGCGTCCGAGCACTTCCACCTGCACGGCCCATCAGTCTGCGCCATGGCAATACGGGTCGACGATGCCGCTCGCACGCTGGCCCGCGCAAACGTGCTGCTGTGTCCCGACTGGCAGGAGCCGCTTGGGATCGGAGAGCGGCGTATCCCCGCCGTACGCGCGCCAGACGGCACGTTGATCTATCTGGTGCAGACGGAATCCAGCGGGCGCAGCTTCTGGGACGATGATTTCGATTTGATTCCGGTCTCAGGCGAAGTGACACCTCTGCTTGGCATCGATCATGTGGTGCTGGCTTTGCCGGTCGGACGTATGGCGTCCCACGTGTTGTTCTGGCGCGCCCTGTTCGGCCTGATGCCGCAACCGCAGTTGGATACCGCCGATCCATACGGGCTAGTGCACAGCCGCGCTTTGGTCAGTCCTGACGGCAAGCTACGCATGGTGCTGAATGCGTCGGAAGGCCGCGGGACGCTGACCGGTCGCTTTGTTTCGGCTTTCGCTGGGGCCGGCGTGCACCATGTCGCGCTCGCCACACCCGATATTTTGCGCACCGCGCACGAACTGGAGGTTCTGCATGCGCCGCTGCTGCCTATGCCGACCAACTACTATGATGACCTTTCGGCGCGATGGGCGTTGGACGACGCAACGCTGAGCGAACTGCGAAAGCACGGCTTGCTCTACGACCGCGATGAAGCAGGGGAGTTCCGCCACCTCTATACCGACACCTTCCATGATCGGTTCTTCTTTGAGGCTGTGCAGCGACAGGCCGGTTATTCCGGGTTCGGCGCTGCCAATGCGTCCGTCCGGACTGCTGCACAAGCGCGACAGAGTCCTGGCGCAACGTACATGCTATGATCGGGAGGCCCAGCGATGATGCGGGCTGCCGGGTGAAGGCATCAGTGGGATTACCTATCGGTACACGCGATCCAAAACACCCGGAATGCGGCTGCCCGTCCAAATACAATGATGTCCAGGAGCGAGTTGGAACCAAGCCGATTGGCGCCATGAACCGACACGCACGCCGCCTCGCCGATTGCTGTCAGGCCGGTGACGACAGCTTCAGGATCGCCGTTGCGCAGCGTAGGACCCAGTCCTTCATTGAACATGCCTGTCCTTCATGCGCAGGAAATGGGATTATGACGCACCGAGTGTCGATGTGCGGCGCGAGTTGCTTCGGGTACTGAAGCCGGGTGAGCCAAGGTGCAACACTCTGATCGACTATTTCTCCACGGCTGCCCTCGGCCATGAGAAAAACAGACCGACATCCCCTGGCATTCCGCCTGGGTAGTTGATCATACGCGCCGAGAACCCAAAGCCCCCTGACTGTAGGTTGTCCTTCCAATACGCATAAATCGTCAGAACGCCTTTTGGCAGAGTTGCCAGCCATACGGGCTCATGCACCTTGGCGTCTGTAGGTTCATTGATCGGTGGTTCGCCAGAGATGTTGATGGCGCGACCGCTATCGGTGCAGAAGCTGCTCGGGAAGGACGTGAACATCAGCGCGTTTTCGCCGCGATCGCCTCCTTCGGCCTGGGGATGAGCGTGGCAGCCAGAGCGAGTATTCGCAGCGTGATGACGGCGGCGGAGCGAATACCTAGCAAACGGAGTTTCTCGCAGCGCCATGATTTTCCCGCTTGGCAAAGAATATGTGCGACCGTGGAACTGCCAGTCGATCGGAGGATGGTCGCTGCTTTCAGACTATAATCACGCTCCTGTGATCTCTCCTGAATGAGTATCCGGCTTGCCATTCGGTTGATCCAGATCAACGCGCTCCATGCTGCCTTACGATAGGCATATCGGCACTTGCGTGATGTTCGGTTCAGCAAGTGTCTGCGCCGTCGAGATGGGAGAGACCGCTTGTCCAGATGGAGTTACCTGCTCGCCATACCGCTGGCGCTGGGACCTGTTGCGCCGGGTGTGTTCGCTCAGCAGGCCTCGCCCGCGCAGACCGCACCCGCACAGACGCAGCCCGCGGCACCGGCCTTTACGCAGGCTGAGCTCGAGCAGATCCTGGCGCCGATCGCGCTATATCCCGATGATCTGCTGACCCAGATCCTGGTTGCCTCGACCTATCCGTTGGAAGTGGTGATGGCGAACCGCTGGCTTGCGCAGCCAGGCAACATGGACCTGAAGGGCGATGCACTGCTCAAGGCGCTCGATGGGCAGGACTGGGACGCAAGCGTGAAGTCGCTGGTACCCTTCCCGACCGTGCTGAAGATGATGAGCGATCAGCTCGACTGGACACAGAAGCTGGGTGACGCATTCCTGGCGCAGCAGAGCAACGTGTTTGCCGCGGTGCAGGCGCTGCGAGGCAGAGCGCAGGCGACGGGAACCTTGCAGAGCAACACGCAGCAGATCGTCACGCAGGACGTCTCGGCGATCGTTATCCAGCCGGCGCAGGCCGACACGGTGTACGTGCCCGCCTACAATCCGACCGTCGTCTACGGCACATGGCCCTACCCGTCCTATCCGCCCGCCTACTATCCGCCGCCGGCTGGCTATTACCTCGGATCGGCGTTGGCGACGGGGCTTGCCTTCGGGACTGGTGTCGCGATCACCGGCGCGCTCTGGGGCTGGGGAAGACCGAACTGGGGAGCGGGCAACGTCAATGTCAACGTGAACCGGTTCAACAGTATCAATGCCAACAGCGTCAACGCCAACCGGTTGAGCAATCGTGCAGTCAGTTCCAACACATGGCAGCATAACGCGGACCACCGGCGAGGCGTCGGCTATACCAATCCTCAGGTCAGGCAGCAGTATCGGCCGAATTCGGCTGGCAATGCGGCGACGCGTGACGCGTTCCGCGGGCGTACTCCGTCGGGGACGACGGGCTTGGGGCAGGCAGGGCAGCGCACCGTCGCCGGCGGGAATCTGTCAAACGCCTCAAGGCCGAACGCGGCAGGCTCGCGCAACCTGCAAGGAAATCTGGCAAACCCATCGCGATCGAACGCAGCAGGCTCGCGCAACCCGCCAGGCAATCTGGCCAACGCATCGAGGCCGAACGCCGGCGGTGGCGGCTCGAATTTCCAGGGCAGACCGGCGAACACGTCACGGCCCAATCCGGCTGGGGCGGGCAATGCGCAAGCCAGGCTGCAGAACGTCCAGCGGCCGAGCGGTGGACGAGGCGCCCCTGCGTTCAACGGCGTGGGCCACGGAGCGGCGACACGCGCTCAGTCAGCGCAGGGTCATGCCAGCCGTGCAGGGGCAGCTCACGGCGGTGGCGTGGCTCGCGGTGGCGGTGGCGCTCGTGCGGGTGGTGGAGCAGCCAGAGGAGGACGTCGCTGATGCAACCACGCTTTTTCAAGTCCTGGTTCGGCGCCATCCTGCTCGCGTTGCCGCTGCTTGCCGCAGCTCCGCGGGGCGCCATGTCGGAGCAGTTCGCCTCGCCGGATGCGGCGGTAGACTCATTGGTCGCAACCGTGCGTGCCCACGATGTGGCGCAACTGCGCAATCTGTTCGGGGAAGCCGGCCTGCGGGATGTTAGCGCGGGTGATCCGGTCGCCAACGAGACGCAGAGGGAAAAATTCATTGCGGCATATAACGCCAAGCACGCGATCGATGTGAAGGGCGACACGGCGACGCTGTCGATTGGCGCGGACGACTGGCCGTTTCCGATCCCGCTGAAGCACGAGGCGCAAGGCTGGTCCTTCGACGTGGCGGCCGGCCGCGAGGAAATCCTCGATCGCCGCATCGGCGCCGACGAGCTGTATACACAGCAGGTCATGCTCGCCTATGTCGATGTGCAGAACGAATATTTTGAAAGCCTGCACGATGGCGGCAAGGTGCACGTCTACGCGCAGCATCTGCTGAGCAGCCCTGGCAAGCAGGATGGGCTCTATTGGCCGACCGAGGAGGGGCAGCCGCAAAGTCCACTCGGAGCGCTGATCGCCGAGGCGCACGCCGCTGGCTACCACCCCGGCGAGAACGTCGAGCCGCAGCCTTTCCACGGCTATTACTTCCACATTCTGGCGGGCCAGGGTCCGCACGCACCGGGTGGTGCCTACAATTACGTGGCGAACGGACTGATGATCGGCGGTTTCGGGCTCGTTGCGTGGCCGGCGCACTGGGGCAACACCGGGGTGATGACGTTCGTCGTGAACCAGGACGGTGAAATCTATGAAAAGGATCTCGGGCCGACGACAGCGGCGGTCGCCAAGGCAATGACCCGGTTTGATGTTGACACAACGTGGCAAAAGGTCGGCGCGCCGGCGCCGATTGCCGGGGAGACAGACGAAGACTGAACGAACCCGGATGAGCAGCGTCACTGAAAGGCCGCGGTACGGTTCTGACAGAGGGTTACAGCATCACTCGTCGAGCACCCATGGGGTCGGATCAGAATGGCGGCATTGATTCATCTCATGTTGAAGGCGAGCATCGTGCTTACCGTGTTCGCTATCGGACTGAGCACGAGGCCACAGGACGTGGCGTACGTCATCCGCAGGCCCGGACTGCTGCTGAAGTCGCTGCTGTCGATCAACGTCGTGATGCCAGTGTTCGCGGCGTCCGTTATCGCCGTCACCCACCTGGATTCTGTCGTTCAGATCGCGTTGATCTCGCTGTCGGTTTCGCCCATTCCGCCCATGCTCCCGAAGAAGGCGCTGAATGCGGCCGGCGATGCATCATACGCCATTGGCCTGCTCGTGGTGGCGGCGCTGCTTGCGATCGCAATCGTGCCACTGTCAGTCCGCTTGATGGGCTGGGCTTTTGGCCGGCAGGCGGAAATCTCGCGCACGGAAGTCGCATTAATTCTGGCGGCCAACGTGCTCGCGCCGTTGGGCGCCGGCCTCCTTGTCCATCATGCCGCGCGCCAATTCTCCGAGCGGATTGCGAGGCCGCTTTCGCTGCTTGCGTCGATCCTCCTGGTGGCCTGCATCCCTCCCATATTGTTCACTGCGACGCCGGCTATCCTGTCCTTGATAGGCAACGGTACCCTGATCGCGATCGTCGCATTCATCCTCGTTGGACTCGCAGCCGGCCATCTGTTTGGCGGTCCTGATCCGGCGAACCGAGCCGTTCTGGCGCTGACGACTTCATCGCGCCATCCTGGCGTTGCTGCCGCCATTGCCAGCGCCAATTTTCCGCAACAGAAGCTCGTGCTGCCCGCGATACTGCTTTATTTGCTGGTGAACGTGCTCATATCAATTTGGTACAAGAAGCTGCTTGGACGCCAGCACGCGACGATCCGTTGAGAAGCGCTGCTGCCCATCGGCGTCGCCTCCCAACCTATCGCAGTGCGTCTATCCCGCGCAGGTCTTGTTGTCCGCCGGACGAAAGCCACCCGTCTTGGCGGCCTGCTCCGACATGTATTCGCCTTGTTTGGTCTTTCCGTACCAACGGCTGCCGGAGCAGTGATACACCTTGCTGTCGGTATTCACCCAGACCTGTCCAACACCGCCGCCAGGCTTCGCGGTCGCGACCGACTGGTTCTTCGTCGGTGAGAGGGCGGTGTTCGCGCCGGCCGCCGGCGTGGCTGCTGCTGCATTTGTATTCCAGGCCTTTACCCCGCCATGACCTGAGCAGGCGCCCCTCTTTGAATTGCCAGAGAATGAAGTTCCATCCTTGCAGGTTGCGGCGAGGGTTGCGGGTGTGCCGGGCGAGGACGTCTGACTGTGCGCCTGGAAGCCCAGCGCAAAGACGACGCCAACGGCGACAAGAACCGATCTTGCATAATTGTTCATGTGTATTCCTTTCGGTAGTGTCATAGCCATCGCCCAGACGCTCGCTTTTGGCGTGCGCATTGCAGGCCTGTGGCTTCTGCTACGAATTTGGCGCGCAGGTTCTTCGTCCGCCGCGCCCTGTTGCGATCCCGGATGCGATCGGCTAACGCGCGCCGCTGTTGAAGAACCGGGAGACGAGGGAGGAGAGGTCAGGAATGGCGTCCGGCGCCGGGACCTGCCCACCAGGTGTCACATGGTCCACTGCGTGCGGAAGCGCCTCAGCCAAGACTGCACACATCTTTTCCGGCGTCGTCCCTGCCTGGGTTGACCACGCGTTGATCTGTTCGGGGGAGAATACCTTGCCAATCTGGTCGGCGGAGACGGGCTGGTTTTCGCCGGTGGAGACCCACGACTGCGCATTGCTGCCCAGGCCGGCGGCCTCGAAGCGGGAGACGACAGAGGCGACGCCGCCTCCGTTGGCCGCCAGCAACTGTTGCAAAATGCCGGCGATCGCCGCCGGTTGGCCTGCCTGCTGACCACCCATCATGTTGCCAAGTATCTGGCCGATAAAACCACTCATCGTGACGTTCTCCTTCTCGTCCAGCCGGGGCTTGGACAATTGTCGGGCTCGTCGTGTGCGGACACGGCCGGCGAGTTTTCGGTCGGAGGACGGTGCGCGCGGCGAACTAGTCGTTAACAATTGACTTAAAATCAAGCACTAAGCCGTCCGCTGGCGATCAGGTCGCGAGGAAGTGTTGGATGACAGGCCGCAAATGACGCTTTTGGGGTCACTGTCGTCGTGAATGGGCCTCAGGCGACGAAGCCCTCCCATGCGGTCGCGAGAGATAGGGTCGTTCGTCCGCCGGTGCGGGCCCTGGTTGACAATCCCGCCGGCGAGAAATTTCTTGTCGAGGCGGCCGATCGTCAGCAGAGAAATGCGTGCCTGGCCCATTCGGGCGGGCCGGGCACAAGTTGGGTTTCGGAAACAACCGGCAGTGCTGCCGGCCGGGGCTTTATGTCTGCATTTCGCGTCCCGATTCTACAGCGAGGACGTTGAAACTTCGTGCGCCAGCACTCTTTCAGATTGAGTTTTGAGTTGGCCAATTGTCGAGATGATGCGGCGATGCTCGTAGGGACGCGTTTAGGTGCCTGAGCAGCGGTCGAGTTACAATCGTATACACGATGATCGCAAATGTCCTGTCGGTAAGGAATGGTAGGGCTGGTTGCAGCATGGGCCCCTCTGCCCACCCGCGGTGCACTTTGCGGCTCAGTTGAGCTCGGTGTTCAACGGGATCGCCGGAATGAGAGCCACCACAATTCGTCTGTCCGGTTGAGGCACGCTGCATCGGGGAGATCTTGACATGACCGAGGCGGATATGCGCCGTGATCCTGACATTGGCCTGTGCAGTCGGCATCGCCGCTTGCTCAATTACGACCGCGGGCAACAGCTCTGCATCGAACACCAGGCCGAACCAAAGGGGCAAGTTTTCGAACTGCGGCGGCGGAGGCGGGGATACTGACACGTGACTTACGCCATAATGCTCGCCGCTTTGCTTACACTGGCCGGATGCACCACACCAAACCAGCCGAGTGTGCATGCCGGACGGACGTTCGTTCCGGCGGTTGGATCGGATGGCGGTGGCGGGGGTGGCAGCGGAGGCGGCATGTAGGGTTCGCCCCGACAGCGTGCGCCCCGACCGGTTGCGCGTCAGCGACGAATATGAGCGAAATCAGCTGTTGCCGCCAGCGTTCGCGCTAGGCGGAAACAACCATGTGCCACGATGCGACTGGGTAACATAGGCTCCGACCGGGCCACGCCGACCGCGATGCAAGCCGCGCTTGCCTGGTCGCTCGGGATTGGCTGGGGGCGTAACGGCTGGCATGGCTGTAAGCGTCCACGCGGGCGGGCTCTGTGGGTTCGCCACGGCCGACTGGCGCGTAGGATCCTGGCGGCTGGTTTCTGCCTCGTCGTGATCAACTGCCAGCGCCACTTCGACGGGCGCGGGAGTCGCTGCCGGCTGCGATACCGGGGCGTGAGTATCAGCGAGGGCTGAATACAAATCTCCCATTGTCGTGATCGGATCGCTGAACGAACCGATGATCAGCAGGATCACTGCGCCAGCGCCGGCGAGTCCAGACAGCAAAAACCGCCCCATCCGACCACGATTTAATATTGCCGGCTTGCTATCGAGAAAGGGTGCTGAAGCCCCAGGCGCCTGCATATCATCCGACGACCTGATTAAGGCACTGCGACCGGCCATGCTCAACAGCCACAGGACCGGGATCAGGAGTCCGCTCGCAACCCAAGCGCCAATCAGCCACCAGAGCATCGCGTTGTCACCACATGCTTGCTCCGCTTTGTCATCGATTGACGCGTAAAGCACCAGCAACCTGCGGGTAGGAGCACATGGTTTTTACAGGACCCGCTGATCGTCGGGGTGTTGTGGTTGCAAGCCAGCCACAGCAAGATGGCGTCCCGGTAGAATTTGATGTCGTTTCGGCCAATAAGGGGAGGATCGGGATTGGAAGCTCACGCACCGCCACGGCCCGTACTCGGCATTGCGAACGCCATCGCGATGTCAGCGCCATTTTGGGCTATTGTCGCGGGGGTGGTTTGGAGGCTTGCCTGATTGGGTCCTTGCGATGGCGCTTCGAGCGATCAACGACGATCACGCCCAGGCGTCGCTCCGGATTTGATCTAGGGTCATGGTCATGCCTTATGTCAGCAGGAGCACAAGGCTGATCGGCCACAGCATGGCCAGAACGACTGTGCCAGCGACATCCGCCGCGTCCCATCGTCCGGGCCGGCCATCGCTTGAACGCATCAAGGCGATGTTCAGCCGAACCACAACGGCTTCGTTGCCGAGCGCGATCAGCAGGTAGATTGCGAGGGCGTGGTGCCACATAGCATGTACATCCGCCCGGGTGGCATTTCGTCCGCAATCAGGGCGCTGTCTCTCATGTCGCAACCATTTCCGGCGACGCCGCGGTTGCCGCCAGTGTATCGGAGAAGCCAGCGTCGGCGCCGCAATCCCGCGGCGGGGCCTGTTCAGCCGGTCGATCCGCGGCAGCCGGTAGCTTGCCTCTTGCTGATACAGCGGCGCTCTTGCATTTGGCAATGATCCTTTCAGGTTCGCGTGGTTCCGAAACGAGCCCGTAGGCCGTTAGCAGGTAAGCCAACGACATGACCTGATCGTCGATCGCCGGGTGGCAGACGGTCTGAGGCAAGACAAAACCGCGACGCAATGCTTCCCTCGCCATCTGCACTGCCTGACGGGTCGGCAGGTCGGCTGAACATCTCCGTCGGAGCGTTACCATCGCCGCCTCCTCCGAGGCCACGGCGCCATGCAGTAAACCATGGCTCCGGGTGACAACCTTTATCCTACCGAGTGACCGGCTCCGTCCTTGATATAGATCATGTCTCGAAGCCGACGTCCGGACGAATTTCCGTGATCCAACCGAATACGGATCGGAAGGCGGCTTGGGCTTGGCCGTTCGCTCCACCGCCCGCGCAATGGGAAAACGGAGGGGACAACCTCCTTTGGAAACGGCAGCCAATCGGGGGACACCGTCGGCGGCTTTTTTTCCGCGCTTACGAAATCCCCTCCCCGAGGGGGAGGGGATTTGCTTTTCAGCCTTACATCAGAGCTTTGCCACCAGCGCCGTGAGCTGGTCGGCACATTGGGCCCAGCCGGCGTGGAAGCCCATCTTCTCGTGCGTCTCACGGTCAGCGACCGTCCAATGGCGCACGCGGGCGGTGTAGCGTGTCTTACCGCCCTCATCCTCGAAGGTCAGGATCACCGTCATGAACGGCTTCTGCGACGGCTGCCATGCGCTGGTATAGGCATCCGTGAATACCAGCCGCTGGTTCGGCACGACCTCGAGATAGACGCCCGGGCATGGCATGTCATTGCCGTCGGGGCTGCGCATCGTAACGGTGGCGGCCCCGCCTGGACGTACATCGAGTTCCGCGTGCGAAGTCGTCCAGGGCATCGGCGCGAACCACTGCTTCAGCAGCGCAGGCTCCGTCCATGCGCGGTACAGGCTTTCGCGTGGCGCATCGATCAGGCGGGTCAGCACGAGTTCGCGGTCCGAGGTTGTGCCCGAGGTTTCGTGTGTCATTTGGACTCTCCGGAGTACGCGTCGAACCATAAGAATGGTGTGATCTTCTGGTGCATGAGTCCTCCTATGAACCGATCCGCTGGTTCAACGCCCAGATGACGCCAAATGGATCGCGAACCTGGCCATAGCGTGCGCCCCAGAACATCTCCGCGACCGGCATGACAACTTCAGCGCCGGCATCGACTGCGCGTTGCCACCAGGCGTCAATGTTGTCCACGTCAAGCAGCAGGTTGAACCCCTGCGGCTGCTGCGGCGGGTGGCCGGACTCCGGGCATCCGTCGCACAACATGACCGAACTGCCGTTGATGCGCAGGTGCACATGCATGGTACGACCCTTGTCGTCCACCGGAAGCGCGAACAGCAGCTTTGCGCCGAGCGCGCGCTGATAGAACTCGGCGGCCTTCATGGCACCGTTCACTTGCAGGTAGGCGATCATCCCTTCCTTCACTTCGGCCGTTTCAACGGCGGCAGGACGGGTCTCGGTCATGGCGTTCATCGTTGGGTCTCCTGTTGCTCAACGTCCAAAGGACGCGGCAGGAGACCGCGCGCAGACATGGCACGGGAAAATGTGTCAGCTTGTGCTCTTGCGCATCAGGCGATCGAGATGCTGACGGATGTGCGCCGCCTGTGCCGGCGTGTTCGCCAGCGCGATCGCCTGATCGAACGCGACGCGCGCCTCGTCGGCGCGGCCGAGTTGCAGCAGGAATGCACCCTTGGCGCCAAAGAAATGAAAATAGCAGGACAGCGGGTCAGCCAGCGGTTCGATCATCGCCAGTGCATCCGCGGGTCCGCTGACCTTGCTCACCGCGACCGCGCGGTTCAGCGTCACCACCGGCGACGGCTGCAATCGCTCGAGTGCCGTATAGAGCGCTGCGATCTGCGCCCAATCGGTCTGCTCCGGCTCCCTGGCACGGGCATGCGTCGCGGCGATGGCTGCTTGAATTTGATACGGACCCGGCTGCCCGTGCCGCACTGCCTTGTCGATCAGCGCGAGGCCCTCGGCGATGAGCTTGGTGTCCCATCGCCCGCGATCCTGATCATCCAGCAGCACGATCTCACCGGCCGCATCGAAGCGAGCCGCCGTGCGTGCGTGCTGCAGCAGCATCAGCGCAGTCAGGCCCATGATTTCGGGCTCGGTCTGGAACAGCCGTAGCAGCAGGCGCGCCAAGCGGATCGCCTCGTCGCAGAGCGGCGCGCGCGCTGATCCATCGGCCGCAGAGTAGCCTTCGTTGAACAGCAGGTAGATCATCGCGGCCACCACTGCCAGCCGCTCGGCGCGTTCAACTGCACCTGGCGTCTCGAATGGCACGTCGGCTTTGGCGATCCGCGCCTTGGCGCGCGTGATGCGCTGTTCCATCGCCGCATCGCTTACAAGGAAAGCGCGAGCGATCTGCGAGACAGTCAACCCTGAGATGATGCGCAACGCCAAGGCGATCTGCTGTGTCGCCGGCAGTTCGGGATGGCAGCAGATGAATAGCAGCCGCAGCACGTCGTCGCGGTATTGCGAGCCATCGAGCCGCTCGGCCAGCGGCGTCTCCACGTCATCGAGATCAGAGATCGCCTCGTCCGGCGGCAGCGGATTCAGCCGACTGCGCCGCCGCGTCCCGTCCAAGCCGGCGTTGCGACCGACCAGGATAAGCCACGAGGTCGGGTCACGCGGTGGCCCGTTGCGCGGCCAGTTTTGCAGCGCCCGTAGGCATGCTTCCTGATACGCCTCCTCGGCGGTGTCGAGGTCACGGAAATAGCGGAGCAGCGCGCCGATCGCCTGGGGCCGCGCGGCGGTGAGTGCCGCGTTGATCCAGGTGACTTCGGTCATCCACTTCGCCGGTCGGGATGGTACAACGCCACCGGCCGGATCTCGTAAGTGCCGCCGGGATTGGCCGCGGCCAGATCACGCGCCGCATCCAAAGCCTCATCCAGATTGGCGACGTCGATCACGTAGAAGCCGAGAAGCTGCTCCTTGGTCTCGGCGAACGGGCCGTCGATCACCAGGGGCGGGTCCTGCGTCTTGCGCAGCGTGGTAGCCGAGGTGGTGGGCAGGAGGCGCAGGGACGGCCCGAGCCTGCCCGACTTGATCAGCCGGTCCTGCACGACGCCGATCCGCGCCATCACGGCGGCGTCCTCCTCCTTGCTCCAGGACCAGACGACGTCCTCATCGTGGTAGCAAAGGATGGTATAGAGCATGCGCTACGTCCTCTCGTGTTCCATAGGACGCGCCAGTGTGCCGGCTGCCGACACTGGAGCGCAAAAATTTTCGCCGGCTTCGCAGCGCCTCTGGGGTCATCTACAGTCCAGGGACTGACCCCAGGGAGGAACCATGATCATCGACTGTCATGGCCATTACACCACGTCGCCACGCCAGCACGAGGCTTGGCGCACCGAGCAGATCGCGGCGCACGGCGAGGGCAGGGCGGCGCCACCGCGCCCAGCGATCAGCGACGACGAGATCCGCGCCAGCATCGTGAACGGCCAGTTGAAGCTTCAGCAGGAGCGTGGCACGGACCTCACGATCTTCTCACCCCGGGCGGCCGGCATGGGGCATCACCTGGGCGACGCCACGACGTCCGAGGCCTGGGCAACCGCATGCAACGAGCTGATCCATCGCGTCTGCACGTTGTTCCCGCGCAACTTCGTTGGCGTCTGCATGTTGCCGCAGACCGCCGGCGTCTCGCCTCGCAACTGCATCGCCGAGCTGGAACGCTGCGTGCTGCAATACGGCTTCGTCGGGTGCAACCTCAATCCGGATCCGTCGGGCGGATACTGGAAGGACCCGCCGCTGGGCGATCGCTACTGGTATCCGCTGTACGAGAAGATGGTCGAGCTCGATGTGCCGGCGATGATCCATGTGAGCGCGGCCTGCAACCCGGCGTTTCACACCACCGGATCGCACTATCTGAACGGTGACACCGCGGCGTTCATGCAGTGCCTGACGTCGGACCTGTTCAAGAATTTTCCGACGCTGAAGTTCATCATCCCGCATGGCGGAGGCGCGGTGCCGTATCACTGGGGTCGGTTCCGTGGCATCGCGCAGGACATGAAGCTGCCGCCGCTGACCGAGCATCTGCTGAAGAATGTGTTCTTCGATACCTGCGTCTATCACCTGCCGGGTCAGGAACTACTGGCCAAGGTCATCCCGCTGGACAATATCCTGTTTGCCTCGGAGATGATCGGCGCTGTGCGCGGGATCGATCCGGAGACCGGGCATCACTATGACGACACCAAGCGCTACGTCGAACAACTGTTTTTGTCGGCGGGTGACAAGGCCAAGCTGTATGACGGCAATGCCAGGCGCGTATACGGCCGGCTGTCGGCGCAGCTTGGCAGGCAAGGTGTCCACTAAGGGCCTGCTGCGGAACCAACCATCCACGTTTCTGCTTTGATGCGGCCAAGAAAGACATGGATGGGTGGGGCCAAGCCCCACCAATGACGAATGAGCGAGACGCGCCCGCTTAGCTTCGCTTGCTACCCAGCAAGTCCTAAGCGATCGGATCGTTCACGCTGCGCGGCGCGTGCGGGTGATGTCATGCTGGTTCGGGTCTGGTCAGCCGTGCCGCGAACTGGTTGACCCAGCGCAGCCAAACATCATCCACACGTGCGAACAGGTAGCCGACGCCGACTACCAGTGGCGTATAGACGGCTGCGACCAGGAACAGCGTGACCTGCAGCGACACGACTGGTCGAAGCAGCACGAACAGTCCGCATGCCAGCGAGCAGAGCAAGGGGAAATGGAAAAGATACACGGGGAAGGACAGGCGGCCGAGTAGACGAAATGGTGGCGTTGCCAGCGATCGGCCCAGTCGGTCGTTGCCGATCAGGCCGATAATGATCATGACGCCGCTTGCCGTGTGGATGGCGATGCGGTCGAAACGCGCCGGGTTCGCGTCCTGGAGAGCCGCGAACATGGCGTAGCTGCCGCGAGGCTCAAGATACCCGAACAGGAAGATGCCGATGGCGATGCAGGCCACGGCCATGCTCGGGGACAGATGCAGATCGCAGCGTGACATGAGCCAGGCGAGGCCTGTGCCGGCGACGAAGGCAAACAAATACGGGTCGGTGAAGTGCACCGCGATCGCGGCGGTTGCCAGAAGCCATGCCGCCGCGGCAGGACGCGCGCGCCAGAGGATCATCGCCAGGAAGAATGTAACGAAGCTGCCGATGAATTCGTGATGCATCGTCCAGAGCACGGGGTCGTACATGTCTGGCTCCCGCAAAAAGGCGAACAGGGAGCCTTCCAGCAAGGCGCCGGGCAATGATGGCGTGAAGCTGGCTTGCGGGTGCGAGCCGCCGAATGTGCCGAGCCAGGTGGATTGGCTGAGCTGCGCGGCCTCGCGATGCCGGTAGAGACCGCAGCGGAACAGCGCCCATGACAACAGCACGGCGAGCATCACAAGGCACACCAGGCGCAGCCAGCGCTTGGCGGTGGCGCGCACGACGAGTTCGGTGCGGCCGGAGCGAAAGAAGCCCAGCGGCAGGACGAATCCCGAGAGGACGAAGAAGAGCGTCACTGCCGCGGGGCCATCGATGGATGCGAAACTGACGCTGCCCAGCAGTGCGGAGGACGGATCGAAACCGTCAACGATGCCGATGCGTGCGGGGTCGAATGCCCAGAGAAAGTGCCAGGCCACGACGATGAAGGCTGCCAGCCCTCGCAGTGCCTCGAGCTGCACGAGCTTGCTCTCGGTGCGTGCCGTGACGGCGGAAGCATCCGTGCGTACCAGCACGCCAGGGTTTGCCACGTACGACAGGATGCGCCTCCGCTTCGCTCGGGTTGCTGCGAACAAGGCGACGAATTTGGCTTGAATGTGACGTGCCGACGCACGTCGGTGTGAGTCAGCTCAGCAGCGCCGGCAGTGCAAGCTGGGCGATCAGGCGCAGGCGTGGCAAGTGACTCTCGTCATAAAAGCCGGCTCGATGGCAAAGGTTCAATGTTCCCATCGTCTGGCCACACCAGCGCACCGGCATGTTCAGGATGCTCTCGCAACCGAGCGAGGCAATTAGCGCGTGATCGAAGAAATTCTGCTCGATGTCGTGACGCGTGCGACCGATATAGGGCATTCCGACATGGATCACGCGCTGCATCCAGAGCGAGTCCGTGACCGGCTTACGTCCGCCGATCGGATAGGCCTCGGGCTTGTTGGTGTAGCAGCGCTCCGACTGCTTCAGTTCTGGGTGATGCGCCAGGACGGTGAACAGGATGTGACCGGGATCACGCGCGAGTGCGGCGTCGATCGCGCGGAACGTGGCGCTCGGCTGGTCGGGATCGGCGTGCGCGGCGAGTATGGTTTCGATCATGGCGTGGCGGAGAGCGCCTTCGCATAAGCACTGACCGCCGCGGCGAAGCCCATGACGAGGGCGTCGGTAGTCAGTTCGTGGCCGATCGATGCCTCGGCGAGTTGCGGCATGCGCGCGATCAGCGGCGGCAGGTTGTGCAGATTGAGATCGTGGCCGGCATTGACGACCAGCCCCCGATCCGCCGCGGCGCGTGCGGTCCGCGCACAGGCGTCGAGCAAAGTGTCATATGTGCCGGCGCGGAATGCGGCGGCGTACGCGCCGGTGTAGATCTCGACGCCATCGGCACCGCTCTCCGGGATGCGTTCCAGCACGGCGGGATCAGGATCGATGAACAAAATGACCCGCGCGCCGCCCGACTTCAGCGCCGCGATAACAGGGCGCACCAGCGCCATCTGCTCTGCGCCGAGTTTGAAGCCTTCCTCGGAAGTGAACGCATCCGGCGCATCGGGAACCAAAGTGCACTGCTCGGGGCGCACTTCGGCCGCTATCTCCAGCAGGCGCGCGTCGGGATAGCCCTCGATGTTCAGTTCCACGTTCGGGCGCGATGCGGCAATCGTCTCGGCGAGCATCGGCACGTCGGAGCGGCGAATATGCCGTTCATCGGGGCGCGGATGCACTGTGATGCCGCGAGCGCCGGCCTCGAGTGCTACGCGGGCGAACGCGCGCAGGTCGGGCACGCCGGTACGGCGCGAATTGCGCAGCAACGCGATCTTGTTGAGATTGACGCTGAGCCGGGCCATCGCTCAAGTGTTGCACAAAACGGATGGCGGCGGCGAGGGGTCCCGATGGTCGTCAGGATACTCTGTACAGGCGCGGTTCTCGCATTATCAATCGCAGGCTTCTTGGGTGCAGGACCAGCGCCAGCCGGATTGAATGCCCCCGGGATTATATTGCTGGGTGGTGCTGTTCTTGTTTGGTTTGCGTGGCCAGCGGGTTACTCCTATCGCAGCGATACCTTGCAGTCGTCTCGGAGAAGCCGGACATTATGACCGTCGGTGCAGCTCTTCTGCTCAAAGACAGATCGGCGGACCAGGACAAAAGCGAGCGATCATAGTCACTGCTGGCCTGGTGCCGCAGGAATGGAAACCCAGCGGGACCGTGCTGCCGCAATCGCCGCGTTCAGCGCGCGCACACCGGCGGCGGGGCCGTCGGGATGCTTCCAGATGCAACCAACCACAGCGAGGAAATCGGCGCCGGCCTGCACCAGTGGTGCACAGTTCTCGGCGGTGATCCCGCCGATCGCGCAACACGGCAACTCCATCAGCTCCGACCACCATTGCAGAATCTCGGGGTCGATGAAGCGAGTCACATCCTTGGTGCCGGACGGAAAGAATGCGCCGAACGCGACATAGTCGGCGCCATCCTCGCCGGCCTGCATCGCCAGGTCACGACTGCCCTTGCACGTCACGCCGAGTATCGCATCGGGACCCATCACACGGCGCGCTTCTCTCGCGGGCATGTCCTCCTGGCCGACATGCGCGCCGTCGCTGCCGGTCTCGCGCACCAGGTCGGCGCGATCGTTCAGCAGGAAGGCGACATTGCGTGATTGGGTCACCGGGCGCAGCGCATCGATCGCGCGGCGCCAAGCGTCGTCATCAACGTCCTTGAGACGAAGCTGCACTGCCGCGACATCGCCCGCGTCCAGCGCAGCGGCGAGGTGGGCAGTAAACGGCAGCGGATCGAGTTTGGGCGGCGTGATCAGGTAGACGCGGCAGCCGTCGCGGCTGCCGCCGATGCCTGCCATGCCTCAACCCTTGCCGAGGTAGATGTCGACGATCTTGTTCAGCATTTCCATCGCGGCTTCCTTCGGTCGCTGGAAGGTGTTGCGGCCGATGATGCTGCCGTTGGCGCCGCCATCGCGCAGGCCGCGGACTTCCTCAAACACGCCGTCGAGGTCCTTCGCCTCGCCGCCGGAGAACACAACGACGCGCTTGCCACTGAACGCGCACTGCATGACGTGCTCGACGCGCTTGGCGAGAGTGGAGCCGTCGATCTTCTCGTAGCTCTTCTTCGCCGCCTCCAGACTGATGACCGCCGTCGGTGGCTTCACCTTGATGATGTTGGCGCCCATCAGCGCAGCCATGTGCGTGGCGTAGGCGCAGATATCGAGCGCCGTCTCCGCTGCGCGATCGAGGTTGCCGCCGCGCGGATAGCTCCACACCACGACGGCGAGGCCATTCGCCTTCGCTTCGGCGGTGAGTTCGCTCAGCTCCTCCATCTGCGGATAGGCATATTCGCTGCCGGGATAGATGGTGAAGCCGATCGCCGCGCAGCCGAGACGCAGCGCATCCTTGACGCCGGCGGTGACGGCCTGGTCCTTGTTGGTTGAGAGCGAGTTCGCGCTGTTCACCTTCAGGATCGTGGGGATCTGCCCGGCGAAGGTGTCGGCACCTGCCGCGATCATGCCTAGCGGTGCTGCGAAGGCGTTCAGCCCTGCCTCGATGGCGAGTTGGTAGTGGTAGTGCGGATCATAGGCCGGCGGGTTCGGCGCGAAGCTGCGCGCCGGGCCGTGCTCGAAGCCCTGATCGACCGGCAGGATCACCACCTTGCCGGTGCCGCCAAGCTTGCCGGTCGAAAGTATGCGGGCGAGATTGGCTTTCACGCCGGGCGGATCGCCCTCGTACCAGTCCAGGATCTTTTTGACTTTCTGAGTGACGCGCATATGGACGGTCCTTCTTGCTGAGCTCCGCGGACACTTGCATGGGTACTAGCCCAGGGCGTGGCTGCTGTCACCCGGGGTGGATCGTACCTGCAACCAATCGGCCAGCCGGCGGGCGGCTGCCCGGTCGGCCATATCGAGCGAGTGTGGACGCGAGGTTAACACTTCGGCGCCGAGTGAGGTGGCGATCGCGTCGACCGATGACCAGCCGGGTGCCGCAGCGTCGAGTACGATGCGGCGCTGGCCAATGCGCAGCGCGCCAAGCGCGAGGCCCGAGGCGTCAGCGCAATCAAGAATGTCGTCGATCGAGGCGCCCCTGCATTCGGTGCGGACCCTCTCGATCAGCGCACGCCACCAGCCGCAGCCGGCGAACAGCGCCGCGCCGGTAGCGGAGAGCAGAGTAACCGGTCGGCCAACAGCCAGCACCGTGCGCGCATCAGCTAGACTATGGATGACGACGGCGGGATATTGCTTGACGTTCAATGTCGAGCCCGCTTTCTGTTCACGCAGCACCTGAGGTGGGGCGGGGAAAATGGCCAGCGATACCGACGACCCGGAAACGGCGGCCGAGCGGCTTGAGGCAGCGCTGGAGCGCATTGCGCGGGCTGCGGCGCGCGAGGAGGCACGACCGGCCGATCAAATCCCAGCGGTCGACACGGAAGAAATAGCTGCGCAACTCGACGGTTTGATCGATCGTCTGCGCGCGGCACTTGGCGACATGGCCGGTTGAATTCGGAAGCAAGGATCACTCGATGGCGCAAGTTACCGTTCGCATCAACGGCTATGCATACACCGTCGGCTGCCAGGACGGCGAGGAGGCGCACCTGGAGGCAATGGCCGCTGAGGTCGAGCGACGGATTGATTCGATCAAGACGGCGGCGGGGCCGAGCGGCGAGGCGCGCATGCTGGTGATGGCGTCGCTGCTGATGGCGGACGACCTGTACGAGATGGGCAGATCGCTGCGGGCCGCGCAGTCGGGGCGGCCGGGGGAGGCTCCGATCGCAGATCCGAAGCTGGGGCGGCGGCTGGGGAAGCTGGCGAAACGAGCGGAGGAGATTGCCCTGGACCTGGAGCATCCCTAGATTGTGAAAGCGGAGCTGCTGGGTGCGTCAGGCAATTCATCCCCGGGGCCAGTAAGCATCCTCCAGGGAGCTGGCTCTGCCGGGATCGTGGTCTCGGTATCTGGTGCCCACCTGCAAACGCAGGCCTTGGGAGGATGAGACGCCAACGGCCATGGCGGCTCCGTACATTCCTGCCGAACTGATCGAGGCCAAGCGCCTGGTGCGCCAGCGGATGCTGGCGGCGCGGGTGGCTTGGGATCCGGCGTGCGGCGCGACGATGGTTGAGCGTCTTCTCCGCGAGGTGCCACCGTCGGCCGGGGCGGTGGTGTCAGGATTCTGGCCGATGGGGCAGGAGATCGACATCCGGCCGTTGCTACTAGCGCTGCATGAGCGCGGTCATCCGATCGTACTTCCAGAAACACCGAAGCGCGGCAACCCGCTGATTTTTCGGCTTTGGTATCCCGGGGCGGTGATGGTGCCGGAGCGTTTCGGCACGTTCCGACCGGACGGGGAGATGAGGGCGCCGGACTTCCTTCTGGTGCCGCTTCTGGCGTTCGACCGGCGCGGGTATCGGGTGGGATACGGCGCTGGCTATTACGACCGGACGCTGGCGGGACTGCCGGGACGATTCCGGCTCGGCGTCGCCTACGCCGCGCAGGAACTGGACGAAGTGCCGGCCGGTCCCTACGACGAGAGACTGGACGCCGTGGTGACCGAGCGCGGCGTGATCTTCTGCAAGGACAAGTGAATGCGCATCCTGTTCATCGGCGACCTAGTCGGGCGCTCCGGCCGCGAAGCCGTGGCGACGTCGCTGCCTAAGCTGCGGGAGGCGCTGCGCATCGAGCTTGCGGTGGTGAACGCCGAGAACGCCTCGCACGGCTTCGGTCTGTCGCCCGACATGGCGAATACGCTGTTCGCCGCCGGTGCCGACGTGATCACGCTGGGCAATCACGCGTGGGACCGCAAGGAGATCATTCCCTATATCGCCGAGACGCCGCGGCTGCTGCGTCCGCTGAATTTTCCGCCCGGCACGCCCGGCGGCGGGGCGGTGGTGGTAGAGGTTGCGGGCGGACGCCGGGCACTGGTTGTGCAGGCGATGGGCCGGCTGTTCATGGACCCGCTCGACTGTCCGTTCCGCGCCACGCACGAACTGCTGGCGCGGCATCGGCTGGGCGGCACGGTGGCGGCAATCTTCGTGGATTTCCACGCAGAGGCGTCGAGCGAGAAGATGGCGTTCGCACATTTCCTCGACGGCCAGGTGTCGGCGGTGATTGGCACTCACACGCACTGTCCATCAGCGGACGCGCAGGTGTTGCCGGGCGGGACGGCGTTCCAGTCCGACGCCGGGATGTCGGGCGACTATGACAGCGTGATCGGTATGGCGAAGGACGCCGCGACGCTGCGGTTCTGGCGCAAGCTGCCAGGCGAGCGTCTGGCTCCCGCCGAAGGCGAGGCGACGGTATGCGGCGTGCTCGTCGAGACCGACGATGCGACGGGACTGGCGCGCCGTGTGGAGCCGGTACGGGTGGGGGGGCGCCTCGGACAGGCGATGCCGGCGAGGTAGGGTCCTAAGGCTCAAGGAACGGAATGACGAACCGCAGCGATGACCTACGCCGAGAAAGCGTCGTGGTTCGGGGTTCGCGAGCAGGCAATCCACTCAGCAGCGTTTCGCGACCAATGCTCTGGTCCGGATCCATGTCCCGCTGAGTTACCGGCAACGGGAGTACAGCGGCATCGGCAACGAACCGTTGTCGTCCCACGAATTTGACCAGTTCGGTTGCGCGTGTGCGGCCGAAAGGCTCAGCGCCATGGCTGCCGCGGCGATGATGACGGTAGGCAGATGGTCTTCGTGCCGGTTGCCCGGCGTTGCGCGCTATTTGGTGCAAGTAGCACGAAAAGGGCGCGTCCAGATGCACGTTGATGATCGGTGACGGCTGCGGCGGTGCCGACAAGGGCGATCAAGACGCCGCCGATGATCGCCGGAGGGGCAACGGCACACAGCGCGCGTGGACACGGCGCAGCGGCATGGCCAGCGGCTTGCAGCCGGCGGAATCAAATCAATAAGCGATGTACTCGTGCCCCCTGTCACGGGCCGCCGCGAACGCCGGATCGAACACCCGCGCCAAGTCGAATCGCGAGAGGCCGATATCCGAGAGCTCACGATCGGTCATCAGAGACATCTCCTGGATAACGGCGCGCCGGTGCCGCCATTCGCGGAACATCGACACCAACTCCACAACCCAAACGGATATCCGATGATCCAGCGGCTTTGCGGGAACGTACGGCTCATCGTATTCGGAATTGATATAGCTCAGGTTGCCGAGCGAAAAGTCAAAGTGGTCATTGGCGATTGGAGCGCTCATGGGTTTGTCTGCCGATTCCGGAGGTGACCCGAAGAAGGCTATCTCCTGTCGGTCAATAGGAGCTTAAGGTGGAACGTAGGGCGCGTGCGCACGTCCCGCGCCGAGGCTGGGCCGCCTATGCCGCCACGAGCAGGATCCCCGGGGTGTCCCCATCGGCGCGGCCAAGGAATTGACCAACCTCGCGATGGCGGTCAGGTGGCCGTCTTGGCGGCGGCTTCGGCTGGTTCGGTCACTGGAGCACCCACGGGTATCACGCTCGCCGGCACGCCGTTGATTGCTTTGCATGCCTCGACCACCGCGGGATGCACCAACAGGTCCACATTGGCGGCAGTGGTGCCCACCGGGCCGAGGGTGGCCACGATCGGCTGCGCCACTGGCACAACCAAGCCGTCCACGTTGCAGGCCACCGTCAGCACCTGCCTGATCGTCGCCTGCTGTTCTGGCGTAACATTGCTGCACGCGGGCAGGCAGGCGATCAATACCAGCGCATTGATGCGTCGCATGGTGATGCCTCCAGGTTGTTGTTGGAATTCAGGCGGTCGGCGAGGCGTTGATCGACACGTTGGGATCAGCGGCAAGGAGTCCTCCGAACCGCGCCTCGACCATGTTCCGGACGTGCTCAGGCGTGACGCCGATCGCAATCAGGGCTTCTGGTGTCGATGCGACAACGTGCTGCACGCCCTTGGCGATTGCGGCATCGCGGATCGCCACGTCGCGATAGCTGGCAGCGTGCGTGGCGATGTAACCGTAGGCGGCCTGCGCGCCGGCATCTGCGGCGGTCTGGATCGCGGCGGACTGGGTCGCGGTGAGCCTGATGCGCAGATAGCGGCGCAGGAGCGGCGCAAGATAGGGCGCCGCCCCACTCACTGTCGCCAGCGCAAGCGCGGCCAGCGCCTGCACCAGAGGTGTCAGGTCAATGTTCATCGATGTCTCCGGGGGTGACGGGGAGGCGCTCTGATCCGCAAGACAGAGTCCGCCTGTTGGCGTCCGTGAGTTAGTATTAATAACTAATCGTGTCAAGGAAATTTGTTCGATCGGTCAGCAGGACATGCTTCAGTGGCGGCGCTGCAACGGCGTCAAAGCGGCAAAGGGCTGCGCCTCGGGGTCGGCCGGCATGTCCGGCAATGCGGCGTCAGGTGCGCGTGGATACGGATCGAGTGCCAGCGCAAGTTGCTCCGCGGCGGCTTCCCCGAGGTCGAGAGTGCCATCGACAAAGGTGATTTCGTCGAGCGACTCGGGGTCGGGGGCGTCGGTTTCCTCACCGTCCGGAACGCAACGCACAGCGAAGCGCTCCTCGACAGCGTTGACGAAGTCATCCAGCGAAACAACACATGTTTGCATCAGCCGGGCGACGAGGTGGCCCCGCGCCAACAGCGTGCCGGCCGCTTCCCGGTCCAGATGGAACGTGCAGGTGAGCGCGAGCACCGCGGGCAGGCCCATGCGTTCGGCGAGCGCGGCGCATTCCGCGACTGTGGCTTCCACCGTGATATCCAGGCCGCCAGGCCCGACACGCTCGACCGCGATTGGCCGGTGCAGTTCCGGGATCATCGCATTGCCTCCGTCGGCAGCAGGAATTGCGCCTGTCCCGATACCAGCGTCGCAAGTGGCTGCGTGGCAAGATGCGCCGCTTGCGCCGATACGATCCTGGCCAATGACGCGGCCGCCCCGACTGGTGCAGCGGCACGCCAGACATTGCGCGCCAGTGCGGCCTCGAGCGCCACCCGATCGGCCGTCTGGATGGCCTCGGCATAGGCTTTGGCACGGCCGTGAAACGCCTCCCACATGGCCCGCATGCGTTTGCCGACGCTCAGGTCGCTCACTCCGATCTCGCGCAGGTTGTCGTCCATGTCGGTGAACATGGCGTCGAACACCGCCTGCGCCAGGGCGGGCCCCGGCTCCGGCACGTCCTGCAGGCGATGGATCAGCAGGAAGGCGTGCAGCGCGACCAGATCGAACCGTCCGTCCAGAGTGTCGGGCACGCCAAGTACACGATAGAACCAGGGCGTGCGTGCCGCGGCGACCGCAACACCATAGAGCGCGGTGCCGGCCTTTTGGTGCCGGTTGGCTCTGCGCAGACCCTTGAAGCCAAGCAGCCCTGACACGTTAGCGATCACTCCTTCCGCCGCTGATGCGTCGATTGACAAGCATCGAGCCGTCGTGACACCGAGGTGACATACCGCGGAGCGGAGGATACGCCCAGGTGAACAGAGACCATTCAGCGGCCTTGTTGCCATCGCTCGCGCTGCTTGCCTGCCTGCTGATCGGCGGCTGCAGCTTCTTCCAGGCTCAGTCGCAGCTTCGCGGCAACCACGTGGAGGCCGAGCAGCTCAAGGAGCTGACGCCTGGCACTTCGACCCGGGCCGATGTCACAGCGCTGATCGGTTCGCCGACCGCGAGGGCCACCTTCGACGACAACACCTGGATCTATATCAGCGAGGTCACCCGACCCCGAATCGCGCGCGTCCAGGGCATCCTCAACCAGAACGTGACGGTTCTGAGCTTCAACGATCAGGGCGTGCTGCAGGATGTGAAGCAACTGAACAAGGACGACGCGATACCGGTATCCGTCGTGGCGCGCACGACCCCGTCACCGGGCACCGAGGCGTCGTTCCTGCAACAGTTGTTCGGCAACATCGGCAAGTTCAACGCAATTGGCCAGACCCCGACCACCGGGCCAGCCGGCGGCGCGCCGACCCCGGCCTATTGAGCCGCCGCCGGCGCCAGACGCGCGCGGGCCGCCAAGTGCCAGATCACCAGCGCCGCCGCAATCACTGTCGGCGGCACGACCACGAGGTTCAGCGCCGCCCAGCCGCCGGTCGCCTCGATCGCGCCTGAGGCGAAGGCGGTGCAGGCCACGGTGCCGAACACGATGAAGTCGTTGGTGGCCTGCACCCGCACCCGTTCGTGCAGATCATGCGCGGTCGCCAGCAGCGTGGTGCCCCCGACGAACATGAAGTTCCAGCCCACGCCCAACAGCATCAGGGCCACCATGAAGGTGGGGAGGAGCGGCGGAAACAGCAAATTGGTGGCAACGCAAAGCGAGGTCAGCACAGCGCCGATGCAGACGATGGGATGCGCGCCGAAGCGATGAATCAGACGTCCGGTCACGAAGCCCGGCAAGAACATGGCGATCGAGTGCGCGCGGATCACATCGGCGCTGGCGTTCACCCCGAAACCGCAGAACAGCATCTGCAGCGGTGTCGAGGCCATGATCAGATTCATCGTGCCATAACCGACCATGCTGCAGACCACTGCGGTCAGGAAGCTCGGGCGCGCGATGATGGTGCGGAGCGGCACCGGCTCGCTGACCTGCCGCATCGCGGGCGGCAGCTCGATGAACAGCAGCAGCATGGCACTGATGAGCGGCAGGACGGTCAGGCAGAGATAGGTGCCGAGGAACATCAGCGGCGGCAGCAGCATGTTGCTGCGTTTGACGATCTCGGGGCCGATGATCGCGGCGAGCACACCGCCGGCCATGACCAGCGCGATGGCGCGGGCACGCGCTTCGGCAGCCGCCACCTCGGCCGCAGCGAAGCGCAGGTGCTGGGCGATGCCGAAGCCCAGGCCGGCAAAGACGGCGCCGATGCAGTAGACCTGGAAGTTCTGCGTCCAGACACCGAGCGCGAATGTGAGGCTGCCGAGCAGCGAGCCGACGCAACCGAGCCAGAAGCCAGGCTTGCGGCCCAGGCGGGCGAACACAATGCCGGCCGGGATCGATGCAGTCATGGTTGCCGTCATCTGGATCGCCATCGGCAGCGTGTTGAGCGACTTATCCACCGCGAGCGCGTGGCCGATCAGTGCGCTCATCACGGTCTGCCCGGACATCACGGCGTTCATCAGAGCCTGGCAGCAGAACAACAGCCAAACGTTGCGATTCATCGAATTATGTTAACCATATCAACCATTTGCTGGCCTGGCCCAGTCTTACCCGTCGGGTAACAAGCGGATGCGCAGACGTATCGGCCGCATTGAAGCAAGCACGACGCAACGGGGAAAGTCGCCGTTCATCGCACTGCTGCCCGGCGGGAGCATGGCTATCATGCGATGACCTCGCCAAATCCCCCGGAAATGAATTTCCTCCCTGTGCCAGAATTATACCGCAACCGACCGGAATGTCGTTATCGTAAGGGCTGTTGAATCAACGGTGGGCGCCCCGCGCGCGCTCATTTCCCGCAATTTGGTGATCGAGGGTGTCGTAATGGAAAGACAACGGACAGGGCTTATCGAGGAGGGGAACAAACGGTGAGCGAACCGTTAACATCGTCCGCGTACGAATCTGCGCTGCTCGCCAAGGCAGTCGCTGATTACGCTCTCTTCATGCTTGATCCAGAGGGGGGCGTCAGGAGCTGGAGCCCTGGTGCCGAGCGCATCAAGGGCTATGCGGCGGCAGAGATCATTGGCCAGCATTTCTCGCGTTTCTTTACAGATGCGGATCGCCAGGCAGGCGAGCCCCAACGTGCCCTCGCGATTGCCGCCGAGCGCGGGAGGTATGAAGGGGAATGCTTGATCGTGCGCAACGATGGTTCGACCTTCTGGGCGAGCCTCGTCGTCGAGCCAATCAGGGACGAGACTGGACAGCTTATCGGCTATGCCAACATCGGGCGGGACATCACTCAGCGAAAGCTTGTTGAAGAGCGACTACTGGGCGAGCAGGCGAAGTACCGGGCAATCATCGAGACGGCGGTCGATGGCATCGCGGTGATCGACGAGCGCGGGATAGTTCAGGCGTTCAACCGCGCCGCCGAGATGATCTTTGGCTATGCCGCTGACGAGGTCATCGGCCACAACGTCAGTCACCTCATGCCGGAGCCGGACCGTAGTCAGCATGACGGGTATATCGCCAATTTCCGACGAACCGGCGAGGCAAAGGTTATCGGCGTTCGCCGCGAGGTAACGGGCCAGCGCAAGGACGGCTCGGTCTTCCCTCTCGATCTCTCCATTGCCGAATGGCACGCCGGCGAGCAACGCTATTTTACCGGCATAATCCAGGATATTACGGCGCGCAAAGAAGCCGAAAAGAATATGAAGCAAACGATGGAGATGCTCCATCGGGCGCAGAAGATGGAGGCGGTGGGCCGGATCACTGGCGGCGTCGCACATGATTTCAATAATATCCTGCAGGTCATGATCGGCAGCCTGGACCTGGCCGATGCGCTCACCGGCGGCGACGAGGAACTGCGACGTCTCCTCTCGGCTGTCCGGCGCGGCGCTGTGCGAGCGGAGCGTGTGACCCAACAGCTTCTCGCATTCTCACGGCAGCAACCGCTGCATCCGGAAGAGGTCAATTTGTCGGTCCACATGCGCGAGGCCGTTGATCTTTTCGCTCGAACGCTGCGTGGCGACATTTACGTCGAAGTCGATCTCCCCGGCGATCTCTGGCCGATCATGATCGATGCAAGCCAACTTGATCTCGCTGTGCTCAACATCGCAGTCAATGCGAGAGACGCTATGCCGAACGGCGGCACGTTCAAGATATCGGCGCGCAACGCGACCTACCAGGGCTTGACGCTTGAACAGGGCAATCATGGCCTCGATGGCAGCTACGTCGTAATGACCTTGTCCGACACCGGTGAGGGGATCGCCCCGGACGTACTCCCTCATGTGTTCGAGCCGTTCTTCACCACAAAGGACGTTGGAAAGGGAACAGGACTTGGATTGAGCCAGGTCTACGGCTTCGCTCTACAATCAGGCGGCGTCGCGACCGCCACCAGCAACGTCGGCCAGGGCACAAGCTTAACCCTCTATCTTCCGGCACTCGATCACACGGCACATGTGGGGGCGCCAGATAAGACCGCCGGGACAGCATCTACCAAAGGCACTGTACTCGTCGTCGAAGACGATGCCGATGTCGCAGAACTCGCGACGAAGGTATTGAAGGATGCCGGTTATGCCGTCGCACAGGCCGAGCACGCGCCCGCCGCCCTCACTGCACTTGCCTCCGGGGCACCTATCGATCTCGTCTTCTCCGACATCGTCCTGCCCCATGGCATGAGCGGGATCACGTTCGCGCACGAGGTACAAATGCTCTATCCAAGGCTGCCGGTGTTGCTGACGACTGGCTATGCGGAGGCGCTGGCCAATGCGGAGGTTGAGGGTCTGACCATCCTGCGGAAGCCATACCCTCGCCAAGACCTCCTCGGGGTCATCGATAGCATGCTGCGCGGCCGCAATGCGTCGTCACCGCCAGCGCCTGCACGCCGCTTTGGCATGGTCTCAGAAGTGGCTCCAGCCACCGCGGTCGAGTGACATAGGCTCCCCGTCAGTCCCCCGGACCACGACCTCGGGCGGCCCTGACCGGAAGGCGCCGATGCGCGTCAAAGCCACGCGTGCGGCTCTGGCGGCCTCGTGCAGCGCTGCCTCGCGCGCCGAGGGGACGGCCAGCAGCAACTCGTAGTCGTCACCCCCGGTCAGGCACGCGGTCAGCCATTCCGGGCCTGCTGCGCGGGCCGGGTTGGATAGCGGCACCTTTGACGCCTCGATCTCGCCGGCAACATTGTTGGCGCGGCAGATGTGGCCGAGGTCCTGCACCAGCCCGTCCGAGATATCCATGCCGGCAGACGCGACGCCGGCGATCGCCAGTCCGACGCGCGGTTGCGGCAGGCGGTAGCGCCACAACAGGTGGCCGGTCGGGTCCGCGAGCCTGCCGCGCGCCACCGCAAGACCGAGTGCGCCATCACCGATCGTGCCGGTGACCCATATGCCATCACCCGGCGTGGCGCCGGCTCGACGCACCGCCTGGCCGGGTGCCACGTGGCCCACGATCGTCAGCGACAGCGAGATCGGACCAGGCGTCGAGGTGGTGTCGCCGCCGAGCAGCGTGATGCCGTACTGTTGCTGGTCCTGTTTCAGGCCGGCGCAAAAGCCTGCGAACCAGGAGTCCGGTGTGTCGCGCGGTGCGGAGACCGTCATCAGATAGCCAATGGGCGTCGCACCTTTTGCCGCGAGGTCGGACAGGTTCACACGCAGCAGCTTGCGACCGATCAGTTCGGGCGGGTCGTCATGCAGAAAGTGGACGCCGGCGACCATGGCGTCGCAGGTCAGCACCAGTTCGCGACCGGGCGGCGGCGCCAGTACCGCAGCATCGTCCTGCAGGTCCAGCGCGCCCGGTCCGGCAAGCGGCCGAAAATGCCGAGCGATCAGCGCGAATTCCGCGGGAAGTTCGCTGGCCACGCCTCAGGCCAGGTCGACGGCGTATTTCTTCAGGTCGGCCAGGCTGCAGTGCTCCAACGCGCCCTCCTGCGTGGCACGCAGCACGACGCGCGGTGCGGAACCCGCGTCCAGCGCCTCCTGCCAGCGCGGGGCGCACAGGCACCAGCGATCGCCAGGTTGCAGGCCCGAGAAGCCAAATTCGGGATGCGGCGTCGAGAGGTCGTTGCCCGAAGCCTTGCTGAATGCCAGGAACTCCGCGGTCATCACCGCGCAAACGGTGTGGCTGCCGAAATCCTCGGCGCTCGTGTCGCAACAGCCATTGCGGAAGAAGCCGGTCATCGGCTTGATCGAACAGATGTCGAGGACACCACCCATCACGTTGCGGGATGGACGGCGGCCGGGTTGGCGCGAAGTTTCATCGAATGGCATGGCTTGCCTCCTTGCCGGGAGTGCGTTGACGAAGTTTACCCCAGGTCGTCGCCGCGCGGCACTCCCCCGATTCAGAATCCCGCGCCCGGTTGCGCCAGATATGCGAGCTCATCCGGCGTGCTCGTACGCCCGAGCGCCGCGTTGCGATGCGGGAAGCGTCCGAATCGGCGGATCACATCGCGATGCCCCGCGGCATAGCGGGTCATTTCCTCGCCCAGCGTCGTGAACAGGCGCACGGATTCGTCCTGGTCGGTGAGAACTTCCGAGTGCTCGAATGGCAGATATACGAACATCCGCTCGACCTCGCCAAGCATCCGATCGATGCCGCGTGTGAGCGCGGCGCGGGCGATCTCGCGCGCCTTGGCATCGGCCGCGAACGCCTCTGGCGAATTGCGGTGGAGATTGCGCGAGAACTGGTCGAGCAGGAGGATCAGTGCCAGAGCGCCGTGAGGTGTCTCCGCCCAGTGGTCGAACGCGCCTTCCCTGGCATCGCGCAATCCGTCAGCGAAGCGCGTGCAGGCTGCGTCGAATTCGGCGGTTTTCTCGAACCACTCCTTGCGATGACCGGCGGGATCACCCGCGAACCAGAAATCCAGCACTTCGCCGGGTGTCATGCTGCCAAGGCCCGCTCGAGCAGCCGAATGGAATGGATCGCCTCGCGGCCTGCCAGATCGCGGATCTGGTGGCGGCACGAGGTGCCGTCGGCGACCAGGATGTCATCGGTCGCGGACTTGCGCACCGCGGGCAGCAGACCGGCCTCGGCCATTGCGCGCGATTCGACCTGGGTTTCCGCCTGATAGCCGAATGCGCCGGCCATGCCGCAGCAGGACGACGCTATTGGCGTCACGGCGAGTTCCGGGATGCGCTTCAGCATTGCAAGCATTGTCGGGAAGGCGCCAAACGACTTTTGATGGCAGTGACCGTGCACAAGCGTTGTGGCCGGCAGCGGCCTCAGCGGCAGGTCGGGCTTTTCGCGAGCCAGGAACTCGCTGAACAGGAATGCTCTGCTGGCCAACGCCTCGGTCTCGGCGCCAGGCAGCAGCGATCGGTATTCGTCACGCAAAGTCAGCAGGCAGGACGGTTCAAGGCCGATCACCGGCAGATCGCCGGCAAGGAGGTCGAGCGTGCGGCGCGCCTCCTCGCGAGCCTTGTCCACCATGCCCGCAGAAAGAAAGCTGCGGCCACAGCAGAGCGGCCGACCGCGATACTTCGGCATCCGCACGTGATATCCGGCGGCGGTGAGCACCCGCAGGGCGGCGCGCAGATTTTCCGGTTCGAACCAGCGATTGAATGTATCGGCAAACAGGATGACGTCGCCGCGTGACTTCACCGGTGCCAACGCCTCGATCTCGCGGTCACGAAACGCGTCGCGGCGCCAGACGGGCAGAGGACGTGCGGCTGCGAATCCGGTGAAGCGTTCGCCGAGGCGGCGCAGCGGAGGGATGCGGTTCCGCAGATTGACCAGTGGCGCAAACGGCGCGACCAAGCGCGCGTAGCGGGGCAATTCGGCAACCAGCCAGTCGCGACGTGTCAGGCCGTGGCGGTCGAAGCGTGTCGCGAGCACTTCGATCTTCATCTTCGCCATGTCGATGCCCGTCGGGCATTCGCGCTTGCAGGCCTTGCAGGATACGCAGAGCGACATCGCATCCGCTACCGCGTCGGACGCCATCGCATCGGCACCAAGCTGGCCGGTCAGTGCCAGCCGCAACGTGTTCGCGCGGCCGCGCGTGAGGTGCGTCTCGTCGCGTGTCACGCGATACGACGGGCACATCACGTTGGCATCGAAGGCGCGACAGGTGCCGTTGTTGTTGCACATCTCGACGGCGCCGAGCATGCCGCCGAGTGGTCCGGGATGGTCCGACCAGTCGAGTTTCGGCACGAAGTCGCCGATCGGGGCGTAGCCAGGCGCGTAGCGGAACAACGTGCGATCGTCCATGCGCGGCGGTCGCACGATGCGACCGGGATTGAGCATGTCGTGCGGGTCGAACGCGTCCTTCACCGTCTCGAACGCGCGCACGATGCGTGGACCGAACATCGTTTCGTGGAATTCGCTGCGCGCCAGGCCATCGCCGTGTTCGCCGCTGTGCGAGCCTTTGTACTCTCGCACCAGGGCGAAGCATTCTTCCGCGACGGCGCGCATGGTGGCGACGTCCTGCGGGTCCTTCATGTTGAGCACCGGCCGCACGTGCAGGCATCCGACTGAGGCATGGGCGTACCATGTGCCTTTGGTAGCGTGCCTCTCAAAAACTTCGTTAAGCCGCTCGGTGTAGTCGGCGAGGTCCTCCAGATCGACTGCGCAGTCCTCAATGAACGACACCGGTTTCCCGTCGCCCTTCATCGACATCATGATGTTGAGGCCGGCCTCGCGCACCGCGGCGATGTCGTTCTGGAACGAAGCGTCTGTGGCGCGAACCACTGCATCGGGATAGCCGAGTTCGCCCATCAGTTCGTCAAGGTCATCCAGCTTAGCGGCGATCGGTGCATCGTCGTGGCCGTGGAATTCGACGATCAGCAGGCTGTTCGGTTCGCCTATCAACATCCGATCGATGGTGCCGCGGAAGATCGGAATACCGCGGCCGAGATCGATCATGGTGCGATCGACCAGCTCCACCGCCTCCGGGTCGAGCTGCACGATGTGCTGCGCTGCCTCCATGGCGCTGCGAAAAGTCGGGAACTGGCAGATGCCCAGCAGCTTGCGCGGTTTGATTGGATGCAGCGCGAGCTCGATTGCCGCGGAAAAGGCGAGGGTCCCCTCCGATCCCACCAGCAGCCGAGCCAGATTCTCCTGACCGGCGAGTCGCGCGACTGGTGTCAGCACTTCGATGTTATAGCCGCCCACGCGGCGAAGTTGCGAGGGAAACCGCGCGGCGATCTCCTCGGCTTCCGTCGCGCCCAACGCCCTGAGCCGCTGGATCAGCTCGGCGATGCCGCTGGGCACGTCGGCACCGATATTGTCCGGCAGCAGGCCGAACTTGTGCTGCGTGCCATCGGCGAGGATCGCGTCGATCGCGCGTACGTTGTCTGCCATCAACCCGTAGCGTATCGACTTCGAACCGCAGGAGTTGTTGCCGGTCATGCCACCGATCGTGCAGCGGGCATGCGTCGAGGGATCGACCGGAAAAAACAAGCCGTGTTCACGCAGCGCGGCATTGAGATGACCCAGCACCAGGCCCGGTTCCACCAACGCCGTGCGGGCATCGGGATCGACATGCAGGACGCGTCGAAGATGTTTCGAGCAGTCTATCACCAGGGCGCGGTTCACCGTCTGGCCGCACTGGCTGGTACCGCCGCCACGCGGCAGAACGGGGACGCCTTCCTCGCGCGCGATCGATAAAACCGCCGCGACGTCGCCGATCTCCTCCGGCACGATCACGCCGATCGGCTCTACCTGATAGATCGACGCATCGGTGGCGTAACGGCCGCGGTCGGCGCGGCTGAACAGCACGTCGCCGCGAATCTCGCGCCGCAGCCGATCGGCCAAGCGTGAATCGCCCGGCGCGACGGTGGTGCTGCTCATCCCGTTTGCCTCATGTGAGGAACCTGCCCCATTGCATCCATCCCGTCGTGCGTAACATGCTGGCGGAAACGGGTCACGCCCGGTTGGGAAGGATGATGTGGGCCGTCTGATGTTGAGGGATTGATTGGCAGGGCAGGCGATCGGCGCCAATCTGCCGGCTCGCGCGAGGAGGCTCCATGACGCAATACCACGCTGGCCGGCACTTTCTGCAGATTCCCGGCCCCACCAACGTGCCGGACCGCGTGTTGCGCGCGATCGACAGCCCGACCATCGACCATCGCGGCCCCGCCTTCGGGCGACTCGGGATGGAGCTGCTAACCAATCTGCGGGCGATCTTCCAGACCAGCGGTCCGGTCGTGATCTATCCAGCGTCTGGCACCGGCGCGTGGGAGGCGGCGCTTACCAATACGCTGTCGCCTGGCGATACCGTACTGATGTGCCGCACCGGCTGGTTCGCCACGTTGTGGAACGAGATGGCGCAGCGGCTCGATCTCAAGCCGATCTTCATCGACACTGATTGGCGTCGCGGCGCCGATGTGGCGGCGATCGGCACAGCACTCGCCGACGACAAGGCGCACCGGATCAGGGCGGTGTGCGTGGTGCACAACGAGACGTCCACCGGCTGCACTAGCCGCATCGATGAGGTGCGGCGCGCGATGGATGCAGCGCATCATCCGGCGCTGCTGATGGTCGACACCATTTCCTCGCTCGCCTCGATCGATTACCGGCATGACGAATGGGGCGTCGACGTTACCATTGCAGGCTCGCAGAAGGGGCTGATGCTGCCACCTGGGTTGTCATTCAATGCGATCAGCGAGAAGGCGCTGAAGGCGAGCGAAAGCGCTCGCCTGCACCGCAGCTACTGGGACTGGCGGCAGATGCTAGAGGCGAACAAGACCGGCTACTTCCCTTACACGCCGGGTACCAATCTACTGTTCGGCCTCAACGAGGCGGTGAAGATGCTGCTCGAGGAAGGTCTGCAAGACGTGTTCGCCCGCCATGACCGCCATGCCGAGGCGACACGCCGTGCAGTGCGAACCTGGGGGCTGGAGGTGCAGTGCGCCGATCCGCGGCATTATTCATCGTCGCTGACCGCGGTGCGCGTGCCCGAAGGACACAGCGCCGATACGCTGCGGGCTACCATCCTGGACAAATACAACATGAGCCTGGGCAATGGGCTTGGCATCCTGAAGGATCGCGTATTCCGCATCGGCCACCTCGGCGATTTCGGCGACCTGCAACTTATCGGCACGCTCGGCGGGGTGGAAATGGGACTGCGCGTGGCCGGTGTCCCGCATAAGCCTGGCGGTACGCAGGCAGCGATCGACTATCTGGCAGGAAATGCCTGAACACGTCTCAGCACCTGCCGGCCCGCAGGTGTTCGCACGGTCTGGTTGCATCCTGCATGGCCACTTCTGGCACAGATTGTGTGGCCAAGGCCGGCGGCCGATCATGAACGTCGCCGCTACTTGGGGGCGCCGCCATCTGGTCGTAGAAATCCCAGGCAAAATTATTGACGAAGAAGATCACCGAGGCGCCGGCCGTCGCGGCTGTTCCATAAACCAGCGCGGTCACCACCGATCCGGTATATACATACACTGCGGCGATCTTTATCGACGCCACGACCGGCTTGCCGGTCATGTACTTCAACGAGGTGTGCCAAAAACTCTGTTTCACATCAAACGAAGCGGCAGCGTCCTTGCTTGTCGTTCGCGGGTACAACCACTCCCATAGATAGTCGTTCGTCGTATATACAGTCCAACTTTGCAAGGTGTTGAACGCGGTCAGCAACACGCCGCCGGTAAGCCCGCCTACGCCTACCGTCAAAAAGGCAAAATTGTTCAGCGTGTTGCCAATTTCGTAGGTCACGGTCTTCATCCCCGAATGCGCAAATGAAGCCTTGGTGCTGGAAGTGCCGTCCAGCGCCGGCGCCGAATTGGCCGGCGTCGCGCTCCAAGCCGGGGCGAAGGGCATGAGAAGGCTCGCGGTCACAAGGCAAGCCGGCAGGCGCGGCAAATGCGCTTCGCTTCGAGCGCGTCGGACAGCACCCTGATCTCCGCAACGGCGTATGACTGCGACCATCGAAGCGTGCCTTGGTCACGGATGAACAGGAGCGGTGCCGCGTCGGAGGGAGAGCAGCCGGCAGTCGATTATCTGGCGGCAATGTCTGAACAAGAAGTGAAGGCGCATCGCGGCGATCCGCACGCGATGCTTGCCGCGGTAGCTTTCTGGCGGGAGACTGTCGCAGACTGGTTTGGCGGCAAGCAGCCGGAGGAACAAATGATTGAAGTCTGGACCTGGCCCACGCCGAACGGCCACAAGGTGCACATCGCGCTCGAGGAACTCGAGTTGCCGTACAAGGTGATCCCGATCAACATCGGCAAGGGCGATCAGTTCAAACCGAAATTCCTGTCGATAACGCCCAACCACCGCATTCCTGCGATCGTCGATCCCGATGGGCCGGGCGGCAAGCCGCTGACGCTGTTCGAGTCAGCGGCGATCATGATCTATCTGTCGGAGAAGACGGGCGGAAAGCTGATTCCGAAGGATCCGGTCGGCCGCTACAAGTGCCTGGAATGGATGATGTTCCAGATGGGCGGCGTGGGCCCGATGTTCGGTCAGTATAATCACTTCGCCGCCTACGCGGTCGAGAAGATACCTTACGCGATCGATCGATACACCAATGAGGTCGCGCGCCTCCATCGGGTGCTGAACAAGCGGCTGGGCGAGGCGACGTGGCTGGCGGGCGAAGAATACAGCATGGCGGACATCATCACGTTTCCCTGGATCCGCAATCCCGAGCGCCGCAACGTCAACCTGGACGACTATCCGAATGTGAAGCGTTGGCACGATACGATGGCAGCGCGCCCGGCGGTGCAGCGAGGCGTGGCGGTGCTGTTGGAGGAGCAGCAGCGCAAGGGAAAGATGACCGACGCCGAGCGGGAGATCATGTTCGGCAAGACGCAGTTCGCCGTGAGGTAGGTGTGGGCCGATCTGCGCTGGACCAGTCAGGCTGACAGCGCCCGAGGGTCTCGGCGGCTCACCAACCAGCATCCGACCGACGAGATGATCAGCCCGAGCACCGTCAGTGCCGACAGCCGTTCACCCAGCAAGGCCCAGGCCAGCAGTGCCGCCGTACCCGGCACCAGGTAGAAGTTCGCCGTCGCTCGCGCCGCCGTACCGCGCTTGAGCATCAGGTAATACAGCGCCATTCCACCGAGAGACACCGCCCCTGCGTTCCATGCGGTCGCAGCAATCGCCGGCCCAATCCACCGAGCGTGCGGCGTCTCCAACACAAGCGTCGTCGCTGCACATGCGACGGCGGCGGCAATAAGTTGCACTGTGGTGCCCTCCAGGATCGGCACCCCGCGGCAGAAGCGGCCGAAATACAGCGTGCCACCGCACAGCCCAGCCACGCCACCCGCGGTCAGCAGCAGGCCGTGCAGTTGCAGTGGGTTGCTCATCGCGGCCATGCCGACGATCAGCACGACGCCGGCGGCGCCCAGCCCCAGCCCCAGGAATTGCAGCGGCCGCAGCCGCTCCCCCAGCAGCGGCCACGCGAGCAGCGCTGTGAGCAGCGGATTGAGTGTCTGGATCAACGCGATCTGCGCCGCTTCCACATGCACCATGGCGTAATGCGCCGTCAGCAGCAGCACGCTGTTAGTGAGCACGCCGGCAACCGCCAGATGTCCCCACCGGCCTGCAAGGACCCGCCACGACCGCCGCAGCACCACCATCACGCCGACCAGCACCCCGGCGGCAAGCACCAGGCGCACCGTAACAAACAGCATCGGCGACAGATATCGCAGCCCCACTCGCGAAGCGATGAACGAGGACGCCCACAGCAGCACGAAGCCGAACGGTGCCAAGCGAAGCATTGCGGCGAGTGAGTAGCACCGACCGGCGCCGGTTTATCGGTCCACTACAGGCTGGGAGCGTACCGCCACACGCTGGCGGGAGGGAAGTTGAGCGGCGTCCAGGCCTCGCGCCGAACTGTCAGGGCGTGCTTGCGCCATGGCACCGGCGAGGTGACACAATAGCTGTATTGCAGGAAGCCTCGGCCCGGGGCCACCGCCTCGATCGCGGTGATGAACCGCCGCTGCTCGGAAAATGGCAGCAGCACCAGCGGTATGCCGCAGATGACGCTGCCGATTCTGCCATGCCAGTGGTGGGGCAGCAGGCCGGGCAAATTCCCGGCGTCGCCCTCAAGCACTTGTACGCCAGGCAATATGCTGCGCAGGTGGTCGGCCATTTCGGGCACGATCTCGACGACGATCAGTCGCCCCGGTGGCACGCCCCCTGCCAACAGCGCCCGTGAGATCACGCCGGTCCCCGCCCCCAACTCCAGCACCGCCTCGTCCGCGGCGTGCCTCGTATGCTTAACGATCCGTTGGCACAGCGCTGCCGACGAAGGAATCACCGAACCCATCTGTAACGGGTTCGCCAGCCAGCGGCGGAAGAACATTGCCGGATTGGCCATGCCGCGCCTCACCCGTGCATGGAGTATCGCGATGTTATCAGAACTCGTATTTATGGTGTTTGTCATGAAGTTGACACTCTTTCTTCATAAGTTGCTTTAGTGAATACCAGGTCGACAGAAAACTTCCGGACAGCGGAAGTTCCGTTTCGTTGCCGACGCGGGCGATCCACGCATTTTGAAACTGCAACCGTCGGTTAAACTGATCTGGTGTATTCGGGTGCACCAACGCCGCTCCAGGCCAGCAAAGGGCGAAGCTGCCGCCGTGACCGCCAGGATTCTGATCGTCGACGATGTGCCGGCGAATACCCGCCTGCTGGAAGCAAAGCTGTCGGCCGAATACTATCAGGTCGCCAGCGCCAAGGACGGCTTCGAGGCGCTGCGCATGGCGCTTGACTGGCAGCCTGACCTCATCCTCCTCGACGTGATGATGCCTGGGATGGACGGCTTCGAGTGCTGCCGCAGGCTGAAGGGCGACCCGACGACACTCCACATTCCTGTTGTGATGGTGACCGCGCTCGGCGAACCAGGAGAGCGGCTGCGCGGACTGGAGTCGGGTGCGGACGACTTCCTGACCAAGCCGGTCGAATACGAGACGCTGATGGCCCGGGTGCGCAGTCTGATCCGGCTCAAGCGTCTGCTCGACGAATGGCGCGCCCGCGGCGCGACCGCCCGAGCGATGGGCCTGACCAGCGAGAGCGTGGCGCCGCCATCGGTCGCCGGCGCCCGGGCGTTGGTGGTCGATGACTGGGACCTTGGCGCCCAGACCATTCAGGATGCACTGGCACGCGACGACATCATCGCCGGTCGTGCCCGCACGGGCGCCGAGGCCACGGAGCTCACTGCCGCCATCCCGTTCGATCTGATCGTGCTCAGCCTGTCGCTCATCGAGGAGGATCCGCTGAAGCTCGCCTCCTCTCTGCGCGCGGCCGACGCGACGCACGAGATCCCGATGCTGCTGATCGCCGAACCCGAAGAGCGCAGCCGCATCCTGCGCGGCTTCGATCTGGGTGCGAACGACTGGCTGGTCCTGCCGCTCGACGAAAATGAACTGCGCGCCCGCGCCCGCAATCAGATCCGCCGCAAGTTTTATCAGGACCGGCTACGCACCGACCTTGGCACCGCGCTGGAGATGGCGCTGATCGACCCGCTGACCGGGCTGTACAATCAGCGCTATCTGATGCGCCATTTGCGGGGGCTGCTGGAAAGCACGCAAAATCCGGATCTCGGCGTGCTGATGATCGATGTCGATCACTTCAAGGCGGTCAATGACGAGTTCGGCCACGCCACTGGCGATCAGGCACTGCGAGTTATCGCCGATGTCCTGCGCGCCGGCACCCGCGTGTTCGACTCGCTTGCGCGCTATGGGGGCGAGGAGTTCGTTGTGGTGATGCCGGGCACCGGACTCGCTGACGCACTGCTCGCAGCCGAGCGGGTGCGGTCAGCGGTGGAAGCCACACCATTCACCTGGGGACCGGGAAGGAAGTGCCGGCTGACGGTGAGCATCGGTGTCGCCAGCAGCAGACAATGCCCGGGGAGCCCGGAAGCGCTGCTGCACGCTGCCGATCTCGCGCTTTACACGGCCAAGCGCACAGGGCGCAATCGGATCGAGATCGCGACCCCGGTCGGGCCGGTTGCCTAGAGCGTGATAACCGGAGGCGGAACCAAGAGTTAGCGCGGGATGAGCGATCATTCCGCGCCAGTACCGGCTTACTTGATCTTGGCTTCCTTGAACGCAACGTGCTTGCGCACGACCGGGTCGTATTTCCGCATCTCGATCTTGCCGGTCTGGGTGCGCGCGTTCTTCTTCGTCACATAGTAGAAGCCGGTGTCGGCACTCGAGACGAGCTTGATCTGGATCGTATTGGTCTTCGCCATGGCTGGTCCCTTTCGATCAGCAGAACATGCGATTCCATTGGCGCACGGTCAAGGATGGATCATCGCGTGGCCCCCGTTCCACCTGCCGCAGCCGCCTCGCCGGGGGACCTAAGCGGTGGCAGAAGGGCCGCGGCATATGCCGCAGGATCGTGGATGAGCGCACGAGCCGTGTCGAAGTCCGCCTCGCGACCCTCCGCGGCGGGACAGTTGTTGCGGATTGCGAGGATCTGCCCTGGTTGCAGCGGCGCCCTGGCTGCCCGGTGAGTCTCCAGCGCCTTCGCCATCGGCTGCTGCCCCTGCGCCAGGGCCGCGAGCTGCCAGCTCAGAGTGCTCTGCCCCAGGCTGGTGCAGACCTGAGGCAGCACACCCAGGCCCTGAATGGGCCAGCCGCGTGGGGCCAGCACGCGGCTCCAGGTAACGAACAGCTCGCCACCGTCCGGCAATGCCGCGATGGTCTGCACCAGCCCCTTGCCGAGGGTCGAACTGCCGATGACCACACCACGGCCTCGGTCCGCCAAAGCAGCGGCCAGGATCTCTGCCGCGCTGGCGGTGCGACCGTCGACCACGATGACAACCGGCGTGTCACCCGCCAACTCGCCCGGATTGGAGCGCCAGATCCGCGTCGCCTCCGGATCGCGCCCGACGGTCATCGTCACGACCCCGGCGGGCAGCAGCGTGTCGGCCGCGCTCACGGCTTGGCGGAGCAGCCCGCCGCGATCGCCGCGCAGGTCCAGGATGATGCCCTCGGGTGGATGCGTGGCGGCGAAGCCTTGCCCGATCACCTCCGCCAGGTGGCTGTCGGTGCTACGGTTGATCTCGGTGATCTGGATCAGCAGCGAGTCGTCGATGCGCTGCGCGAAGACGGTCTCCGGCGGAACCATGGCGCGTTCCAGCTCGACCGAGTGCGTGCGTCGTTCCTGGTCGCGCCAGGCAATCGTGAGCTGTGTTTCTTCCGGGCCGGCGATCCAGGCCATCACAGAACCGGCATCCTTGCCGAGGGTCGACCTGCCGTCGACAGACAGGATCGTGTCGCCTGGCCGAATGCCGGCGAGCGCGCCAGGTCCATCGGCGATCGCCTCCACCACCACGATGGCCGATCCGCGCCGGGCAACGCGCAGGCCCGCGCCTGCCTCGCCAATCCGTCGTTCGCGATCCTGGCTGGCATCGCGCGGCGACACGTAGCGAGAATACGGATCGAGGTGATTGAACAGCTCGTCGAAAAAGCTTTGAACGATGCCCTGTGTACCGGCTCTGTGGACCGGCACAGATGCGCCAGCGGCTGCCACGGCAAAGTCCGTGGCAGCACGTGCCCAGCCGTTGACGTCGGTTTCGGCGGGCGGTGGCCGCATCGCAATGAGATGGTCCCGTACGGTCAGGCGGAGGTTTCCGTCATACACCTCCGTCGCCAGGTCCGGATCGAGCGCCGTCAGCCCGTGCAGCCCCCAGATGGTGAGCTGCGAGACCGCCACCGGCTCGAGCGTGCGTGGGGCCATGAAGGCCAGCGCGGTCGCGTAAACATCCGATACGAGATTTGGGTCGAGACCTGGTGGGGCAACGACAGTCTGGGCGTGGGCAGGAACGACCAGCAGCAGGACGCACAGGACGCCGACGCGGATCACCTGGGCCTGAATCGCACCCCCTTTTGTGGTCTGCCGCCAGGGCGATCAGGAACGCCCTGCAGGATGTGGAAAACCAGGCCGCCGTTGACCGGACTCGCCTCGGCAAGTCGTACATCGACCTCCTGAGCCAAGCGGAATGCGAGGCGGGTCCGACGTCCTGTCAGGGTCTGGCTCCTTTCATCGTGCTGCCAGAAATCATCCGGCAGCGAGCGCACTGGCACGAGGCCACTAGCGCCATTTTCGGCAACTGTGACGAAGAGTTCGAATCGCGTCACACCAGAAATTCGCGCAGCGAAATTCGCACCAACTTTGTCCGCCATGTATGCAGCGAGGTAACGGTCGATTGCATCGCGTTCGGCAAGTTGGGCGCGGCGCTCGGTCGACGTGATGTGCAAAGCGGTGTCGGGAAAATGCGCGGCCTCATCGGGGGCGAGGGCGCCGTCGCCGAGTCGCAGGCCACCGATCAGCGCACGATGCAGCAGCAGGTCGGCATAGCGGCGGATCGGGCTGGTGAAGTGCGCGTAGCGCGACAGCGCGAGACCGAAGTGGCCGATATTGTCAGGACTGTACTCCGCCTGCGACTGGCTGCGCAGCATGACCTCGTTGACCAGCGGGGCTTCCGGGGTGCCGGCGACACGGCGCAGCACGCGGTCGAGATCGCGTGGATGCACCTGATCGCCGGGTGGCAGCGAGATGCCTAGCCCGTGCAGGAAGTCGCGAAGCGATGCGAGCTTCTCGTCGGATGGTGGGGCATGGATCCGGTACATCGTCGGCTGGTGACGGCGCTCGAGTTCCTCCGCAGCGGCGACATTGGCCAGAATCATGAATTCCTCGATGAGCCGGTGACTGTCGAGACGCGGCCGAGGTGCCACGCTGCGCACAACGCCGTCGCTGTCGAGGACGATGCGGCGCTCCGGCAGGTCGAGGTCGAGCGTGCCGCGTGCGATGCGGGCGGCTAGCAGCGCACGGAATGCCGCGTACAAATGCGCGTGGCTGGTGTCGCCCGAATCCTGTGCACGCTGCGCGCTGTCATAGGTGAGACGCGCCGCGCTGCGCATCAGACCGCGGCCGAAGCGATGTGATGTCTTGCGGCCTTGCGCATCGATGCGGAGGTCAGCGAACAGGCAGCCACGTTCCTCGTTCGGCCGTAGGCTGCACCAGCCGTTCGACAGTGCCTCCGGCAGCATCGGCACGACGCGATCGGGAAAGTAGACGCTGTTGCCGCGGATGCGCGCCGCGTGGTCCAGCGCTGATCCGGGGCGGACGTAATAGGCAACATCGGCGATGGCGACGATCAGCCGAAAGCCCGACCCGTCCGGTTCCGCGAACACGGCATCGTCGAAGTCGCGTGCATCCTCACCGTCGATGGTGACCAGTGGGATGTCGCGCAGATCAGTGCGGTGGCCGAGCGGCGTGGGACGGGCGCGTTCGCCCTCGTCGAGTGCAGCCGCGGAGAATGTCTGGGGAATGTCGTGCGTATGAATGACAACGAGGCTGACGGATCGCGCATCGCCCATCGCGCCGAGGCGCTCGATGATGCGGGCGGGTTTGAGGCCCAGACGATGGTGGGGCAGGGGTTCGGCGAGCACGATCTCGCCTGGTTCGGCGCCGCCATCCTGACCGGGCGGCACGACCCATTCCGCTTTGGCGCGGCGGTCTGTGGGGATGATGCGCCCGTGGCGGTAGACACCAAGAACCCGGCCCGGCGTGTCGGCCATGCGGCGCACCGTGCGGCCTTCGTAGCGGCCTGACCCGGTGGGCCTGAGGCGCGCCAGCACGCGCTCACCTGGGGCCAATGCGGGGTGACCGCGCGGTTCGGGCACCATGAACACGGTCGGTGCCGAGCCATTGGCGGCGTCCCAGTTGGTTGGCCGCGCGATGGCGTCGCCGTCGGGGTCGGTGCCGGTGACGATCACTATAGCCGTCCCCGGAAGCCGGCCCCCTCCGGCGAGCGGAAGGGTATCACTCCCCCGCCCCTTACGGGAGGGGGTTGGGGGGAGGGGCCCTGTCAGATCACCGCGGTTGCGTCGCTGTCTTGCCACGCGCCGCGGCCTTCTTCTTCGGCGAAGCCTTGGCGGCTTTCTTCGGCGCGGGTCGCTTGGCCTTTGCGCTTCGCCGTTCGGCGGTGGCCTTTGTCTTGCGCGGCGCTGATGCCTTGGGTTCAGCCTCAACTTCAGGCTTGGCGGCCACGGCACCGCGACTTCGCCGTCCGGCGGCACCCCGCGGGCGCAGTGGCTTGCCCTTTTCCTTCAGCAGCGCGACGGCTTCCTCAAGGGTGATCTCTTCCATCATCACGCCGCGCGGCAGATTGGCCACTGTCTTACCGTGTTGCACATAGGGACCGAAGCGGCCCTTGCGCACTGCGATCAGTTCCTTGTTCCCCGGATGCGGTCCGAGCGTTCGCACGCTCGCCATCTTGCGCGCAATCAGATCCACCGCCCGGTTGATGCCGATCGCCAGCACATCGTCATCGCGATCGAGCGAGCCGAACACCGCGCCCATGCGCACATAAGGTCCGAACCGGCCGATCCCCGCCTCGATTATCTCCCCGGTTTCCGGGTGGATGCCGATGGCTCGCGGCAAGGACAGAAGGCCGAGTGCCTGCTCCAGGGTGATCTGTTCGCCGTCCATGCCGCGCGGCAACGCGGTCCGGCGCGGCTTCACTTTCTTTCCCTTGTCCTCACCGTTCTCGCCTTGCTGCACGTACAGCCCGTAAGGCCCGCGGCGTACAGTGATCTCCTCGCCGGTATCGGGGTGGGCGCCAAGGACGCGCATCCCCTCCTTCAGCGTCTCGCCCTGGTCTTCGCCGTTCTCGATCGCAAGGCGCCGCGTGTACTGGCAGGTCGGATAGTTCGAGCAGCCGATGAAGCTGCCGTAGCGGCCTAGCTTCAGGCCGAGCCGGCCCGTCCCACAGGCCTGGCAGGCACGCGGATCGGTGCCGTCCTCGCGTGGCGGAAAGAAGTGGGGGCCGAGGTCCTCATCCAGTGCCGCGATCACGTCGCTGATCTTCAGGTCCTTGGTTTGATCGACCGCCCGGGAGAACTCCTCCCAGAACATGTGCAGCATGGCCCGCCACTCGGCGTTGCCGCCGGCGATGTCGTCGAGCTGCTCCTCCATCGAGGCGGTGAAACCGGTATCGACGTAGTGCTCGAAGAAGCTGACCAGGAAGGCGGTGACCAGCCGTCCGCGGTCCTCCGGGATGAAGCGGCGTTTCTCCAGCCGGACATATTTGCGATCCTGCAGCACCGACAGGATCGAAGCGTAGGTGGAGGGCCGGCCGATGCCGAGTTCCTCCATCTTCTTTACGAGGCTGGCCTCGGAATAGCGTGGCGGCGGCTGGGTGAAGTGCTGTGTCGCCGTCACATCGCCGAGGCCCAGCGGATCGCGTTCCGCCATCGGCGGCAGCATACGGCCCTCGTCCTCTTCTGCTGCATCGTCGGTGTCCTCGCGATACAGCTTGAGGAACCCATCGAATGCAACGACCGAACCGGTCGCGCGCAGCGTGGTGCCGTGGCCGTCGGTCACCTCCACGCTGACCTGATCGAGTTCGGCAGATTGCATCTGCGACGCCACCGCGCGCTTCCAGATCAGCTCGTAGAGCCGGCGCTGATCGTTGGAGAGGAAACGCGCGACACTGTCAGGGGTGTGCGCGACGTCGGTCGGGCGGATCGCTTCGTGCGCCTCCTGGGCGTTCTTGACGCGGGTCTGGTACTCGCGCGCCGCCGACGGCAGGTAGTTGTTGCCGTAGTTGGCAGCGACGTGCTCACGGATCGAGGCGATCGCCTCGCGCGCGATCTGCACACCGTCTGTCCGCATGTAGGTGATCAGACCGGTTGTCTCGCCATCCAGCTCGACGCCCTCATAGAGCTGCTGTGCCAGTCGCATGGTCTGCTGTGCGCCGAAACCGAGCTTCCGCGATGCCTCCTGCTGCAGCGTCGAGGTGGTGAACGGGGCATTCGGATGCCGGCGGACGCGCTTCTTCTCAACCGAGCCGACATGGAATCGGCCGGCCTCGACGCGTCGCTTCGCGCCGAGGGCCAGCTCTTCGTTGTGCAGATCGAACTGATCGAGCTTCTTGCCCTCGAGGTGGGTCAGCCGCGCGGTAAATGGCGCACCGGCCGGCGTGGTGTAGTCGGCCTCGACCGTCCAGTATTCCCGGGCGCGAAACGCTTCGATCTCGGCCTCGCGCTCGCAGACCAGCCGCAGCGCGACCGACTGCACGCGGCCAGCCGACCGACTACCCGGTAGCTTACGCCAGAGTACCGGCGAGAGCGTGAAGCCGACGAGATAGTCTAGAGCGCGGCGGGCCAGATAGGCCTCGATCAATGGCTGGTCGAGATCGCGTGGGGCAGCCATCGCGGCGCGCACCGCGCTGCGGGTGATCTCATTGAAGGTGATACGCCGTACCTTGATGCCCTTCAGCGCCTTCTTCTCGGCCAGCATTGCCTTGACGTGCCAGGAGATCGCCTCCCCTTCGCGGTCAGGGTCGGTGGCCAGATACAGGGTGTCGGCACCCTTCAGGGCTTTGGCGATGGCGCCGACCTGCTTCTCGCCCCGCTGATCGGACTGCCAGTCCATCGCGAAGTCTTGCTCGGGACGCACCGAGCCATCCTTAGGTGGCAGGTCCCGCACGTGGCCCAGGCTGGCCAGCACCGTGAAGCCGCCACCGAGATAGCGGTTGATGGTCTTGGCCTTGGCAGGGGATTCGACGACGACGACGTCTGACATAATGATCCTTGGTGTGACCTAGAATCCGGCCTCCGGCAGCAATGCCACGCGGCTCCCGGGGAGCGTCTCTATCCGGCCGGCGAGCTCCAATTCCAACAGTACCGCCATGACCGCCGCCGCAGAGAACTGGCAGTGACGCACGACGTCGTCAACGGCTGTCGGAGAAGTTCCAAGGAGATCAATGACTTGCTGACGAGCCACAGCGAGGTCGGCGGTGCATTCGGCGGGTTCCTGCCACGTCGGCGGCGGTTCGGCGAGTCCTGTTGTGTCGTCACGAGCGAACAGCGGGACGCGGGCCAAGCCTTCGCGCGAGGGGTGGTCAGGAAGGTTGTCGAGCACGTCCTGCGCCGTCTCGGTCAGGTGCGCACCCTGGCGGATCAGATCGTTGGCGCCACGTGAGCGCGGATCGAGCGGCGATCCGGGCACCGCGAACAGCTCCCGGCCGGCCTCCTGGGCGAGGCGCGCGGTGATCAGGCTGCCGGAGCGCAGCGCCGCCTCCACCACCACGACGCCGAGGGCCAGGCCGGCGATGATCCGGTTTCGACGTGGGAAATGGCGCGCCTGGGGTGCGGTCCCGAGGGGCGCCTCGGTGACCACTGCGCCCAACTCCGCGATGCGGCGCTGCAGATCGGCGTGCTCCGGCGGGTAGGGATTGTCGAGACCGCCAGCCACCGCCGCGATGGTGCGACCGGTCTGGAGGGCGCCGATATGGGCCGCGCCGTCGATGCCGCGCGCGAGGCCGGAGACCACCACCAGCGAGCGTGCGAGCTCGGCGGCCAGGCTCTCGGCCACGCGCTGACCATTGGCAGAGGCGTTGCGGCCACCCACCAAGGCGATCGCGCGGCTCGCCAACAGCGCTGCATCGCCTAGGACAATGAGAGCGGCGGGTGCATCGTCCAGCATGGCCAGCAACGGCGGGTAATCCGGTTCTCCGGCGAAAATGACGCATGCGCCCAGCCGGTCGAGGGCGTGCAGTTCGCGCTCAGCGTCGTCCGACGAGGGGACAGTCGGAGGCGCGGAACGTCCGCCGGCGCGCGCCAGCACCGGTAATGCATCGAGTGCGGCCGCAGCCGATCCATACCGGGTCAGCATGCGTCGATACGCGACCGGCCCAACCCCCTCGGCGCGGGCAAGTCGCAGCCGATTTATCGTATCGGCCGGGGGCGGTTGCGGTGGCTCATGCTTTTTGACCAATGCGCGGCTCGGTGCCTGCGATCAGGCGGCGGATGTTCGTGTGATGACGGGCGAACACCAGCACGGCGATTACCAACGCAAGCTTAACGATGGTCATGTCACCCAGGATGGCGGCAAGGACTGGCGCCAGCGCGAACGAAGCGAGTGCGGCGAGGGATGAGACGCGGGCTAGCGCGGCCACTACCAGCCAGACGGCTCCGGCGCACAGTCCAACCGGCCATGCGGCAGTGATCAGCACGCCGTAGGATGTCGCGACCGCCTTGCCTCCCTTGAACCCAAGCCAGACCGGAAACGCGTGTCCGAGCACCGCGCCGGCCCCAGCCCAAAGAATCGCCGCATGACCACCCCACCAATTGGCGATCAGGATCGCGGCGGCACCCTTGATGGCGTCCAACAGCAGCGTGGCCGCGGCCAGCGCCTTGTTGCCGGTGCGCAGAACATTGGTGGCGCCAATGTTGCCAGAACCAATGCCGCGGATGTCACCCAGCCCGGCAGCGCGGGTTAGAAGCAAACCGAACGGGATCGAACCCAGCAGGTAGCCCGGAAGCAGGAATACGGTGGGCGGCATCTAACCGAACACCCTCCTGCCAGCCTTCCAGGTTCCCAGCACCACGCCCTCCAGCGCACGGCCGTCGAACGGCGTGTTCTGCGCCTTGCCGGGGAGTCGACCGGCTTCTACCTGCCAGATGCGCTCCGGATGGAACAGACAGAGATCCGCGGGCCGCCCCTTCGCCAGGCGTCCTGCATCGATGCGCAGCAGTGCCGCCGGCTGGGCCGTCAGCAGCTCGATCGCGCGCGCCAGGGTCAGCGCGCCGTTGTGCACCTGCGCCAGCGTCACGCCGAGCAGTGTGGCGAGGCCGGCACCGCCCGGTGTGGCCTGGGCGAAGGGCTGGCGCTTGTCATCGGCGTCGCGCGGCTGATGGTCCGAGGCGATCGCATCGATCGTGTCGTCGGCCAGCGCGGCGACCACGGCCAGCCTGTCCGCTTCCTTGCGCAGGGGCGGAGATAATTTGGCGTAGGTCCGAAAGTCGCCAATCGCCGTCTCGTTAAGGTCGAAATAGGGCGGCGCGGTGTCGCAGGTCACGGCGAAGCCATCGGACTTGGCCTGGCGGATCAGCGCCAGCGCCTCGGCGGTGGAGATGTGAGCAAAATGCACTGCCCCGCCAGTCAGCGCCGCGAGCCGGATATCCCGGGCGACAAGGATTGCCTCGGCCGCTGCCGGGATGCCTGGCAGGCCGAGCCTGGTTGCCAGTTCGCCCTCGGTAGCCGCGCCGCCAGCCGCGAGTGACGGTTCCTCGGGATGCTGCACGATCCGCGCACCGAAGCCGCGCGCGTAGGCCAGGGAGACGCGCATCAATCGGGCCGAGCCGATGGCGCGATTCCCGTCGGTGAATGCGACCGCGCCCGCCTCGGCCAGCAATCCAAGTTCGGCGAGCTCTTCACCGCGGCATCCGGCGGTGACCGCGCCATAGGGGACGATGGTCAGACTGCCGGTTTCCTCGCCGCGCGCTCGCAGGAGACGCACCAAGGCGGGGTCATCGATGGCGGGCAGGGAGTCGGGCAGGGCGGCCAGCGTGGTAATACCGCCGGCGGCGGCCGCCTCCGCAGCGGAGGCAATGGTTTCGCGGTACTCGTAGCCCGGCTCACCGAGGGCCGCACGCATATCGACCAAGCCCGGGCAGAGGATCGCACCGTCCTCGGCAATCACAATCGCACCGTCCGGCCGGCCCAGGCCAGGTCCGAGATCGGCTATCCGGCCACCGCGCACGAGCAGATCGCCGTGCAGGTCGACACCTGACGCAGGGTCCAGCAGGCGCACGCCGGTGAAAAGCGTATCAGGGCTCATTCCGCCCGTATCCACGCGACAGCGTGTCGAGAACCGCCATGCGGACTGCAACGCCCATCTCCACCTGCTCGCGGATCACGCTGCGGAGCGGATCGTCGGCGACGGCGCTGTCGATCTCCACGCCTCGATTCATCGGCCCCGGGTGCATCACCAAGGCATCGGGCTTTGCGACGGAGAGCTTCGCCGCATCCAGGCCGAAGAAGCGAAAGTACTCGCGCGCGCTTGGCACCAAGCCACCCTGCATCCGTTCGCGTTGCAGCCGCAGCATCATCACGATGTCGACGTCTGCGAGGCCTCGCTCCATGTCGTGGAACACCTCGACTCCGAGCCGCTCCGCCTCGGCCGGCATCAGTGTCGGTGGCCCGACCACGCGTACCCGGCTACCCATCGTCGTGAGGAGGTGAATGTTGGACCGGGCTACCCGCGAGTGCAGGATGTCGCCGCAGATCGCGACCGTCAGGCCTTGCAGGCGCCCCTTGCGGCGGCGGATGGTCAGCGCGTCGAGCAGCGCCTGGGTGGGATGCTCGTGAGTGCCATCGCCGGCGTTGATCACTGCGGCATCGACCTTCTGCGCCAGCAGGTTTGGCGCGCCCGATTGGTCGTGGCGTACGACCAGCAGGTCGCAATGCATGGCATTGAGCGTCGCCGCTGTGTCGAGCAGCGTTTCGCCTTTGCTGACCGAGGAGGTCGACACCGACATGTTGATCACGTCGGCGCCCAGCCGCTTGCCGGCAAGTTCGAAGCTGGTACGCGTTCGCGTCGAGTCCTCGAAGAATAGGTTGATCAGCGTGCGCCCGCGCAGCAGGTCCCGCTGGGTTTTGCCGGAACGGTTGAGCAGAACGTAGCTCTCTGCCAAGTCGAGCAGATGGCCGATCTCGGGCGGGTGGAGGCCCTCGATCGCCAGCAAGTGTTTTTGTCGGTACGACACGACCCTAGGTCGCAGAAACCTCCGACGGCCGTCAATGTCTCCGGCGTCGACGGCAGGCAATGGTCACTGCGCGGCGCTGGCGGAGCCCATGAGGAAGGCTACATGCTTGCTCGCCGTAGCGCCGTAACCGCCGGCTGCCGTCGCTAGAAGCTCGATATCATCAAGATTGACCAAGAGGTCGGCAGATGCGCCGCAATCGGCGCCATCATTGCTGCTGTGCTTTCCCGCCCAGTGCACGCGGTAGCCGAAGCTGGGCCGTGGCTCCCGCAACTCGACGATCACGCTGCCGCCGTTGGCGTGCATGGTCCGCACGTCCAGGACGCAGGCCACACCCCGCCTCTCATTGACCGGCATTGCGGCCAGGCGCGCGTGCATGTCGCGCGAGATTGGGTCGAGTGGGTCGAAGGAGACAATATCGCCGACCTTGGGGCCAAAATCATCGATCTGGCTGATCAGGCCAATGGTCCCGGCCATTCCCGCCAGCGCAATCGCAACAATTCCAAGGAGGACGGTGCCTGCACCGCTGGAGTGTCTGTCTTTTGCGCGCATCGTCCTGGACCGCCTGCTGCCTGCCAAGCCGACTATCGCCGCCGGTGGTTCATAATTGATGAAGTCATCTGGCAAAAACAGTTGGTACAATCCCGTATTCAAATAAAAAAGGCGGCGCCGAAGCGCCGCCAAGGGTATGGGGAGGAGTCCAAGAGAGAGGCAGGAGCGGGTAGAACCCGCCAACCTCACGCCCGCTAGAATGCGACGTCAGGCCGCCCGCGGCATTGATTCAGATCAAATTGGAAAAATTTTATTTTGGCCGGGCGTCAGGCGACCGCGGCGAGCCTCGCCAGCGCCTCTTCCTTGCCGAGCGCCGCCAGGGTCGCATCGATTCCGGGACTGGCCGTGCTGCCGGTCAGCGCCGCGCGCAGCGGTTGCGCCACCTGGCCCAGCTTGCGCCCGCTCGCGTCGGCAAACCCGCGCAGCGTGGCGTCGATTGCCGATGGGGTGAATTCTGTGGCGGCCAGCGCACCGGCGATATCGCGCAGCATCAACCGAGCCTCCCGCGTCAGTAGTGAGGCCGCCTTCGGCTCCATCGGCAGTGGCAGCGGGCGTGCCAGGAAAGCAGCAGCATCCGCCAGTTCCACCAGCGTCTTGGCGCGCTCCTTCAGCGCCGGCATCAGCGCGCGGATACGGTCAGCCGCGCGCGAGCCGAGTGCCAGGTCGGTGCGATGCGCCAGGCGCTCGAGCACTTCACGGGTCAGTCGGTCGTCGTCGGCGTGACGGATGTAGTGCCCATTCAGGTTGGTGAGCTTCGCATAGTCCATCCGGCTGGGCGCGCGACCGACTCCGTCGAGATCGAACAGCCGGATTGTCTCCCCGCGATCGAGCACCTCCGCATCGCCATGGCCCCAACCGAGGCGTAGCAGATAGTTGCACAGCGCTTCAGGCAGGTAGCCCTGCTCGCGGAACTCAAGCACCGAAACAGCACCGTGTCGCTTCGACAGCTTGGCGCCGTCGGCACCATGGATCAGCGGGATATGCGCGAAGTGCGGCAGGTCCCAGCCCATCGCCTGGTAGATCTGCACCTGGCGAAACGTGTTGGTCAGGTGGTCATCGCCGCGGACGACATGGGTGATGCCCATGTCATGATCGTCCACCACCACCGAGTGGTTGTAGGTTGGTGAGCCGTCACTGCGCAGGATGATCATGTCGTCCAGTTCGGCATTGGCAACACGCACCGGGCCCTGCACGAGGTCCTCGACCACGGTCTCGCCGTCGCGCGGTGCCTTCAGCCGAATCGCAGGCGCCACGCCGGGCGGTGCCTCAGCCGGATCGCGATCGCGCCAGCGCCCGTCGTAACGCGGTGAACGGCCCTCGGCGAGGGCCTGCTCGCGCATCTGCCGCAATTCCTCGGCGGTGGAATAGCAACGATAGGCGTGGCCGGCGGCCAGCATCTCCCGCGCAATCTCGGCGTGCCGCGTCAAACGCGCCGACTGGAAGATCGGTGGCTGGTCAGGCGTGATGCCGAGCCATGCCAGGCCTTCGATGATGATCTGCGTCGAGGCGTCCGTGCTGCGCTCGCGGTCGGTGTCCTCGATGCGGAGCAGGAATTCGCCGCCATGGTGGCGAGCGAACAGGTAGTTGAACAGGGCCGTCCGGGCGCTGCCGATGTGCAGAAGGCCGGTCGGGCTGGGGGCGAAGCGTGCGCGAACAGTCATAACACTGATTTAGCACGCGCATTCACCGGCTGTAGAGGCGGCAGCGTTAACATCGCGCATGTGCAGCAAACGGTCGTGGCATGGCTGAACGGCTGGCGGGCGGCTGAACGGGGACGTTTCGCGCCATGGTTGCCGGTGTTCATGGGCACCGGCGTGCTTTGCTATTTCGCGTTACGCACGGAACCGCCGCTCTGGCTGGGAATCGTGATTGTGATTCCTGCCGCCTGCGGCGTGCTGCTGCTGAGGCGCCACGACGTTTTGCGTGCCGTCGCAATGAGCCTCGCGGCAGCGGCCGTCGGCTTTACCGCAGCGCAGTTTGCCACGGCGCGCGCGTTCCCCCAGCCAGTGCTGCCGCGGCATGCGACCATCCTGACCGGCATAGTCCGTTCCGTGGAGCAGTTTCCCGAAGGAAGACGCATCGGACTGGAAGCGGTGCGACTGGACGGCGGTGACGAACTGCAGCGCTGGGTTCGGATACGATTGAAAAAGGGCGACTCGCAGGCGGTCGCGACCGGCGACACGGTCCGGTTGCGCGTACTGGTCCGTCCTCCGATGCCGCCCGCCTATCCTGGCGCCTGGGACCTTCAACGCGATGCGTGGTTTACCGGACAGGGCGGCTCCGGATACGCGTTGGGTCCGGTGGAGCGGATCGCTGAAACGCCGCCGAGAGGTCCGCTCCGCGTGGTACAGCGCCTGCGTGAGACGATCGTCCAGCACGTCTCGGCGGTGGTGCCCGGTGCTGCCGGCGCGGTGTCGATCACTCTGCTCACCGGGATCACGACCGGCATTCCGCCGCCTGACCACGAGGCTTTCCGCGCCTCTGGCCTCGCGCATCTGCTGGCGGTCGCGGGGTTGCACATCGGCATCGTCATGGGGTGGACGCTGGCATTCGCGCGCCTCGCGTTTGCGACGTCCGAGTATGCCAGTCTGCACTGGCCGACCAAGAAGTTTGCCGCTCTGGCGGCTTTGGGTGCCGGCGGTGGCTATATGGTGCTGACCGGCATGCATGTGCCGATCGTGCGCAGTTTCGCCATGGCGTGTCTCTACACCGGCGCCGTGCTTGCCGGGCGTCGGGCGATTTCGCTGCGTGGCCTCGCGCTGGCGGCAATGGTCCTGATGTTGCTGGAGCCCGAGCAGGTGCCCGGCGTATCGCTCCAGATGAGCCTTTCCGCTGTGCTGGCGCTGATCTCTGGCTACGAGGTGCTGCGACCCGCACTGCGCGCACTGCATGGCAGCGGCGCCTGGCGGCGGCGATTCGCATCGCATCTCGCGGCACTTGCGCTGACGAGCGCACTCGCCGGCACTGCGTCCGCACCATTCGCCGCATACCATTTTGGGCGAATCCAGATCTATTTCGTTGTGGCAAATATGGTCGCGGTGCCGTTGACAGCGCTCTGGGTGATGCCGGCTGGGTTGATCGCTCTGTTGCTGTTGCCGTTCGGTCTCGATTGGTTGGCATTTGTGCCGATGGGCTGGGGCGCCGAAGCAATACTTTACGTGGCGCGCACCGCCGCTGCCTGGCCAGCCGCGACGCTTAACGTGCCGCACATGCCGCCATGGGGCTTGGCGGTGACCGGCATCGGCATCGCCTGGCTTGGCCTGTGGCGCAGCAGGCTGCGCCTGATCGGCGTCCCGGTGATCATGCTAGGCCTTGCATCGCTGCTGTTGGTGCGACCGGCCGATCTCATGGTGTCGGAGGACGCGCGCCTGATTGGTGTGCGTGTGCAGAACGCGGTCTACCTGCAACACGAAACCGGTGCGTCGAGGTTCACACGCGACGCCTGGCTGCAATACTGGGCGACAGGCACCTCAGTGCCGATACCCGGCGATGGCGACCAGGTAGAGAGTGCGATCACCTGTCGGGAAGGGGCATGTCTGCTGCGGCCGGTGCGGGATGCAAAGGCTGCTCTGCTCGTGCGAGGCGCGTCGCACCCGGAAGACTGTGCGGAGTCTTCGGTGATCGTATCGGCGGAGCCCGCGCGCGGTCTGTGCGCACGCCCATGGCCCGCGCTGGTCGATCGCTTTACCGTGTGGCGCTACGGCGCGACCGCCATCTGGTTGGATGGACCGCGCGCGACAATCCTCACAGATCGCGCCTACCGGGGTGATCGGCCTTGGGTCCCACCACCGCCTTTGCCGCGTGCCCGCGCTGTGCCGGCGCTACCGGTGGCATTACCGGACAGATCATAGCGGCGCCTGGACTTCGGACGATAATTGGTAAGGATATGTCCGCCCGGGACATTGTCTGAGGGCCACGGAGGAAACGATGTCGTGGTAATGCAGCTGCGGCCTCATGTGTAACGAACGGCGTGTCCGACGCCCGCCCGCTACGCATTCAGCACTAGCGACAAGGCGCCAGCACACGTGACCGCCGCGCCTGCCTCCTGCCTGCGCTACGACACGACACCGCGGGTGAGCTATCGGCAGTTAGCGCCATTGTTGCGTGTCAGGACGATCCAGCACCGCCGGCGTGCCCTCGCGATGTCTCTGTTGCTGCATGGCCTTGCGCTGGCACTCATCGCAAGTCTGCCGGATCGAGGGTCGGCCCCGGTGGCGCCGTCAGAGCCCACCGTCTCGTTGATGTTTGCGCCACCGTCACCGCAGATCGAGCCAGCGCCCGCGGTCCCAACGCCACCCGTTCCGCAGCCGCCAACGCCAAAGGCAGACTTGGAACCGCCACCTCCGGCTCCCGCTCCGCCGCAAGCAACACCGGAACCGGACCTGCAACAGGACGTCGAATCACCAAAACTGCCGGCGCCTATCATGCCGCCACACGCCGCTGCGTCGCATCCGGCGCGGCAACCTGCGAGGGTGACGCCGTCAGTACAGCCGCCTGCGGCCAATGAGGCCACAGCCGCGGCGACGGCCCTTACTCCGGCCCGACCGGTGGCGGGGATGGAGACGGATCGGCCGCCAGCCTATCCGGAGATTGCTCGCCGCCGCGGCGAGCAGGGACGCGTTCTGCTGCGGGTCGCCGTCTCGCCAGCGGGATTGCCGATCAATGTCTCCGTGGCCGAGAGCAGTGGTTTCTCCATCCTGGACTCCGCCGCGGTGAATGCAGTGGAGCAGTGGCGCTTTGTGCCAGCCACGCGGGCTGGCGCGCCGGTCGCCGCAACCGCGGACGTTCCCCTGAGGTTTCGGCTTGTCGATTGATACCTGATCAATACTGGCGAAGCAGCGCCACGAGCCTGCCCTGTACCTTCACCCGATCCGCCGGGAAGATGCGCGTCTCGTGCCGCACGTTGCAGGGTTCGAGCGCGATCGAATTGCCGCGCCTGCGCAGCCGCTTCAACGTCACTTCCGCGTCGTCCACCAGGGCCACGACAATCTGGCCGGTTTCCGCCGCTTCGCTCTTGCGGATGATGACCGTGTCGCCGTCGAGGATGCCTGCCTCGACCATCGAATCGCCGGCAACTTCCAGGGCGTAATGTTCACCGTTGCCCAGCAGGTGCACCGGCATGTCCACGTAGCTGGTGGGATCGCGCAATGCCTCGATAGGCAGTCCGGCGGCGATGCGGCCGTAGAGCGGCAACTGGATCGCCGTTGCGTCGTTGGCGGCGCGGACACCGGGGATCTTCGGCGTGAAGTCGCCGCGGATCACAGTGGGCGAGAAGGTCGGACCGGCTTCCTCGGCCGGCGCTTCGCGGCTGGCCATGTTCTCCGGCAGTTTCAGTACCTCGAGCGCCCGCGCCCGGTGATGGCGGCGGCCGAGGAAACCCCTCTCCTCCAAGGCCGAGATCAGCCGGTGAATGCCGGATTTCGACTTCAGGCTGAGAGCGTCCTTCATCTCCTCGAAGCTCGGCGAGAAGCCGGTCTGCTTGAGATGCCGGTCGATATACAGCAGGAGCTCGTACTGCTTTTTTGTCAGCATGGCAGGCGGTCTTTCCCCTCGGGCAGCGCCGAATGCTCACGGACGGAACAAATCGGCAACTACATGGCGTTCTAGATAGGTTCGCGCCGTGTCGTCAAGATTTCCTGAACCGTGAGTGTAGAAATCCGCTTTAAAGACCGAGGGAATCGAGGCGAATCACCGTCACCTCGCTGCCTTCTGGCAGCGCCGGCGCATTCGGGGCGCGCAGAAGCAGCGCGTCCGCCAGGGCTAGCCGTCGCAGCATCGCAGAATCCTGCACCGGAAACGGCGTGGCCACGATGCGGCCGTACGAATCGACCGTGACGGTGGCGCGGAGGTGATCGGCGCGATGGTCATTGGCGCGCAGGGCAGCGCCGGCGATCGCCTGCACAGTCGGCGGAGGCGCGGCCGGAAGGCCACACAACCGGCTCAGCGCCGGCAACAGGAACAGGATCGAGCACACCATGGCGGAGACGGGGTTGCCGGGAAGCCCTAGCACCGGCACCGGACCGAGCCGACCGAACAGCAGCGGTTTTCCGGGCCGCATGGCGATCTGCCAAAAGTCCAGCTCCAGTCCCCGCGATCTCAAGCTTTCGATCACCAGGTCATGGTCGCCCACGGAGGCACCACCGGTGGTCACCAGCAAGTCCATGCCGTGCACCGCATCGGCGACCGCCGCGACTGCCTCGCGCGTGTCGGCGGCGACCGGCAGCACGACAGGATCGCCACCGCCGGCGCGGACCAGTGCCGCCAGTGCATGCGAATTGGAGCTGACGATGCCGCCTGGAGGGATGGGCTCGCCTGGCATGGCGATCTCGTCACCGGTGGCGAGAACGGCGACCCGCGGGCGGCGATGCACAGTGAGCCAGGGATGGTTGGCCGCGGCAGCCAGCCCGATGTCGCGGGCGGTGAGGCGGCGGCCGGCGGGAACCACGGCATCGCCAGCGGCAAAATCCTGGCCGGCGCGCCGAATGTGGCGGCCGGCCGTGACCGCTTCGTTCACACGCACGGAGGCGCCTGTGGCAGTCGCATCCTCCTGCAACAGGATGGCATCGGCGCCGCGAGGCACGACACTGCCGGTGAACAGACGAACGATCTCGCCTAGCCCGACAGTGCCCTCGAACGGGTGACCGGCCGGGGCGCTACCGATCACGTGCAGTTCGGCGCCGAGCATCCCGTCAGCGGCGCGCAGGGCGTAGCCATCCATTGCCGAAACATCGGCTGGTGGCTGGGTCAGACGAGCGATCACCGGCGCGGCGGTCACCCGCCCCCAGGCACTGGCGAGTGCCACGATCTCTGCCGGCATCGGGCGAAGGTCGGCCAGGATGCGTTCGCGGGCTTCCTCAACGCTGATCATGCTGGTGTCCCGTCATGGCCGAGAACAAGGTCCTCCCCCTCCCCTTGCGGGAGGGGGTTGGGGGAGGGGCGGAGTTTGCTTTGTGCGGCTCGCATCAATTCACACCCGCCAGTTCCAGCAGATTGTCGTCGGTCATCGCGCGGCGACCCTCCTCCACCTCGTGGATCATCGCGACCAGCCTGTTTGTGGCGCGGCAGTCGATGCCGTGACGCGCGCCGATCTCGGCAATGGGCGCGATCTGCACATCCACCTCAGTGCGCCGCTTGCGGATGGCAAGATCGCGCCACACGCCGGAATGGGTCTTTGCGCTGGTTCTGTTGAACGCGACCATGGCGTCGACAGTCTGTCGCAACGCGCCTTCGTCGGCACCCGGCTTGAACGCTCCGACGTCGTAGCCGTTGAAACCACGCGGTTCAACGCCCTCGGCCTGCGCCACCACGATTGCCTCCTCACCCAGGCGGCGCCACAGCCCGAGCAACTCCGGCCGCGCGAGGCAATCTGCGATACCCTTCTGGCCGAGCGCCTGGGCAAACAGAATCGCGCCGTAACCAAGCTTGCCCCACAGATACGACCAGATGTTCGGCGTGGTGACTGCATCCGGCTCAAAGTCGCGCATGACCCCAAGCAGCGCTTCGAGCCGTGGCGTCATCGCAGCGTCGAGTTCGCCCAGCACGACGGCGCCCCGGTTGCCGAACATGATTTCGCCGGGCGCCATCCAGTCGGCGCCGAAATTGATGAACGCACCGATGGTGCGGTCACGACCGACAATGCGCTGGATGATCCGTTCGTTCAGTCCGTTCTGCAGCGACAGCACATAGCCGTCCTGAGCGAGATGCGGCGTGAGAGAACGGGTTGCCGCCTCGGTGTGCTGCGCCTTCACCGAAAGGAATATGCGCTGCCAGGTCCCGGTGAGTTCCTCCGGTGTGAAGGCCGACGCATGCACGATGAATTCCTCTACCGGGCCGGTGATGTGCAGTCCCGTGTCGCGAATTGCCGCGACATGCTCAGGCACTACATCGACGAAGGTGATGTCATGTCCGGCCCGCTTCAGCCATGCGCCGACCGAGCCGCCGATCGCGCCGGCACCCCAGATCAGGATCCTCTCGGCCATCACCAGCCCTCCAGCAACGCCCGCGTCTCCCGCACGGCGACGTCCCAGATCTCCAGCATCTCGGAATCGTCGCGCTGGTAGCGGCCGCCGAAGTTGCCGTCGTCGATCAGCGTGCGCACCTCGAAAGGCGGCAGCGTTCTAAGGCGCTCGGTATCGACCATGCGCTTGATGCCCTCCTGCGGCGCACGGTTCGCGAGGCGGGTCCAGGGGAAATTCTCCATCCAACTGGCATGGCTCGCCACCGGGTCGATCGCGCGCACCGCGGCGGCGGTGAGTGGTGCGCGCCACCAGTCGTGGAAGCGGACATGTGCGTCGGGATTATCCATCATCCACTCCTGCGCCACCGATCCGGCCGGCGCATTGCCGCCGTGGCCGTTGACGATCAGGACGCGGCGAAAGCCGGCATGCTTGAGGCTGTCCAGAACATCGCGCAGCACCGCGGCGTAGGTGGCGACACGTAGCGTGACCGTGCCAGGAAAGGCAGTGAAATACGGCGCCAGGCCGTAGGGCAGGGCAGGGAACACCGGCACGCCAAGCGGTTCGGCCGCCTCGGCTGCGACCCGTTCAGCGAGGATCGCATCGGTGGCCAGCGACAGGCCGGCGTGCTGCTCGGTGCTGCCCAGAGGCAGCGCGCACCTGTCATCGTGGCGAACCCAGTCCTCCACCATGCGCCAGTCCATCTCTGAAATCCGCATGACCGTCCTCGCATCGGAGGAGCGCACGCTGAACAGAGATCCAGGCAGCGTCAATCGGTCTGAGGCGGTCTCGATCGAGGGGCGGCTAAAGGTTACCCTGCACCAGCCAGTCGCACTGCATTCGACCTGCCAGCAGGCAATCCTCGATCGCCACCTTGGCTTCGAGCTGGTGCACCAGCCAAAGACCGACCACGAGCAGCAGCAGGGTGATGGCGACGCCGGCAAGGCTCGCCGTTTGGCGATTGGCCGCCTCGTCGTCCTGCTCGACAATCCAGGGGCGTTCTTGTTGCATGCTGAGCGCCATCCTACTGCCGGGTAGGGGGGCCGAGGCAAGTCACGAGTTCGGTGTGCCAATGACAATGAGCGTTCGCGATGATTGAAGACGCGTTGCGCCACTTTCGGCGCGACAAGGCGTTCGCCGCGCTCATCCGGCGCGTGGGACCGCCGCGCATCGGCATCCAACGGGGGCGCAGCCCGTACGAGGCGCTAATGCGTGCGATCGCCCACCAGCAACTGCACGGACGCGCGGCACTCGCGATCCTGGCGCGGTTCGAGGCGCTGTATCCAGCCGACAGCTTCCCCGCGCCGGAACTGGTATTGGCGAGTTCTGAGGCGGAGTTGCGTGCATGCGGTTTCTCCGGGGCGAAGATCGCGGCGATGCGCGCAATCTGCGCGGCGGCCTTGGGCGGCACAGTGCCGACACGGCGCGGCTCGGCGCGGCTTTCGGATGAGGCACTGATCGAGCGACTGACCACGATTCGCGGCGTTGGCCGCTGGACAGTGGAGATGCTGCTGATCTTCACACTCGGGCGGCCGGACGTGCTGCCTGTCGACGACTTTGGCGTGCGCGATGGCTATCGGGTGCTGTACGGGCTGGACGAGGCACCGAAGCCGAAAGCGCTGGCCGAGATCGGGCAAGCCTGGTCGCCGCACCGTTCGATCGCGGCCTGGTATCTATGGCGCGCATCAGATGAGGGAAAGCGTGCGAAGCAGCCAACATCGCGGGCGTGAGCCGATCAGTTGCTTGCCAGTTCGGTCAAAGTCTGAGCCAGCACACATGTCCCCGCTGCCAGTTGCGACGGTTCGGAGTATTCGGCGGGGTTGTGACTGATGCCCTTGTGGCACGGGACGAAGATCATGCCTGTCGGACATACCGGCACGACAAACTGAGCGTCATGAAACGCGCCCGATGGGAGGCGCATGTGTCCGCGGCGTTGCTCGCTCGCCGCGCGCTCCACTGCATCGATGACGCGCGGCGAGAACTCCACCGGCAGCGCGTGGAAGTTCTCCTGCACTGACACACTTGCGCCTCGCATTGCCGCCTGCACGACGCCGGCAATCGCATCGCCGCGCGCCAGGAGCACATCCTTGTCAGGATGGCGGAGGTCGATGGTGAAGCTGGCGCGGTTCGCCACCGAGTTCGATGTGTTCGGCTCCACCGCAATGCGGCCGACGGTGAAGCGCAGCACGTCCTGCGGGTCATGCATCAGCGTGTTCAGTGCGGCGATCGCGCGTACCATGTCCTGCACCGCATCGCGCCGCATCGCCAGCGGCGTGGTGCCAGCGTGCACGGTCTCGCCGGTGAGCGTCACGGTGAACCAACGGCTGCCCTGGATGCCAGTGACGACGCCGATATCCAGCCCCTCGGCTTCCAGCCGCGGTCCCTGCTCGATGTGCGCCTCGACATAGGCGTGCGGCCGGCCACCGAGAGGGCGATCCGGCAGGTCCGTCTCGCTGGCGAGATGCGAGGCGAGTGCATCGGCGAACCGCACGCCGTCGGGATCGAGGACGTCGGCGAAGTCCTCGATGCGCCGGAAGCCGCTCCAGGACATGCTGCCCATGCAGCCGGGGGCGAAGCGGCCGCCTTCCTCGTTGGTCCAGGCCACCACCTCCACCGGGCGGCGCAGCGCAGTGCCGGAGCGGTGCAGCGCGGTCAGTGCCTCGAGGCCGGCGATGACGCCGTAAATGCCGTCGAAGCGACCGCCGTTCGGCTGCGTGTCCATGTGGCTGCCGGTGACCACCGGGGCGGCTTCCGGGTCAGCGCCTTGGCGGCGCAGCCATAGATTGGCGGCGGCATCGATCGACACGTCGGCGCCGATCTCGCCGGCCCAGGCAATCAGCAGGCGGCGCGCCTGGCGGTCCAGTTCGGTCAGGCAGGCGCGGTTGACGCCATCACCCGCGATGGCGCCGATCCTCGCCATCGCCATCAGCCGGTCCCATTGCCGCCTCTCGTCGACCGCCGCCACTGCCTGGTTCATGCATCCGCCCCTGCCGCCGGCGGCAGAAGACGGGCATGCGGCGTGGTCGTCAATCGCTCAGGTGCGGATCAGACCGGCCATTGGCTGCACCCTCGCGCTGTCCGGAAACACCGTCGCGAGTGCCTCCGCCCCAAGCCCGAGATGCTGCGCCAGCAAACCCTTGGCGACGGCACGCAGATCCCGGGTCGGTTGCAGGTCACGGTTCTCGAGCAGTTTACCCGAACCGAGGCCGGGCCAGTCCGCCGCGACGCGCCCCCCTGCCACCGCGCCGCCGAGTACGAAGGCGACGGTGGCGGTGCCGTGGTCGGTTCCCTTGGTTCCGTTGATGCGAGCGGTTCGGCCGAACTCTGTCATCACGAGCACAGCGGTCTGTTGCCAGGCCGGACCCAGCCCATCCTTCAGTGCCGCCAGCCCCGCGTCGAGATCCTTCAGCACGCGGGTCAGCCGCGGGACCTGTGCGACGTGCGTGTCCCAGCCGCCGATCTCCGCCGCCGCGATACGCGGGCCGTCTGCCGCGCGCAGCATCTCGCCGGCCGCGCGCGCCAGGGCGGGAAACGCGTAGCGGTTGCCGGCCGGCTGCTCGCTGTCGTCAGCCAGGACCGCACCGGTGAAGCCGCGTTCGCGCAGACCCTCGGCGATCGCGGGACCCGTTATCTTGTCGGCCTGATTTAGCGCGGCAATCTGCGTGTAGAGGTCGGGCGAGGGGGAAATGACCCCATGCGGCGCCCAGTTGCCGACCGTGGCCGAGCCTCGCAGCAGCAGGGGTACCGAGACGCCGATCGCCAATGCGTCGCCCTCGGGACGGCCGCTCGCGGCGGCCGGCATGGCGGCGACTGCTCGATTGAGCCAGCCACTCGTCATGCGATGGTCGGCGCCACTTTCCAGGCAATCCTGCGCTTCGAAATGGCTGCGCACCCGCGTCGGGCCGGCGACCGCATGAACGGGCAGAAGCTCGCCCGCCTGGTACATGGCGTGAAGGTTGGCCAGTGACGGATGCAGACCATAGAAGCCGCCGAGATCCAGCAGTCCGTCGGGAACCAGTTCGCCGCGCAGCTCGACGAGCGCGGGATCGCCGTGCGGCACCACCGCCGACATGCCGTCCAGCGCCCCGCGCAGGATCACCACGATGAAGCGCTGCTCGGTCGCCGCCGCCGCCAGCGCAAGCGATGCACGCCCGAGAGCGAATGCCGAGGTAAGGCCAAGCAGGGCGCCACGGCGGGTGAGCTGCAACATCATCGCCTCTGGAATTCCGGTGCGGAGAACAGGAGAGTCATGGCATCGCGGCGGGAGCCGGCGCGGCGCACCGCCTGAAGGGTGTCGTCGCGCAGGAGCGGGCCAAGATTGGCTGCGGCGAGTTCCGCCACGTCGCGCGTGCCGACGCGTCCAGACACGGCGTAGGCCCAATCGATCCGTCGCATCATGGCTTCGGGTGCCGCCCAGTCGTTGGCTCGGTCGGGCCAGCCATTCGGCTGCGGCGCGGCTTGGAATGCCTGACCCTGCCCGGCCAGGATGGCCTGGAGTGGCACGGTCGCCAGCTCCTCGTCGGGCAAATCCAGTGCGCGCAGCGCGGCGATGACAAAATCCTGGGGGGTGCGCAGTTTGCTGGCGGGTTCCCAGGCGACATCGAGCGTCACCAAAGCCTCGGCGGCGGCGGCCAGGTTGCCGCCGCTGTCCCGTAGCACCCCCTCCATCCGCCGGACCGCCATGTCCGGCGGGTCGTCGGCGACAAAGTAACGCACCAGCTTGGTGGCCAGGAACCGGTGGGTGGAAGGGTGGTTGGCCAGGAAGTGCAGCGCCGCCAACCCGCCCTCTTCTCCGGCGGGAAAAGTGTGGGCCATCAGGACCTGCTCACCCGGCTCATGTGCTCGAGGGTGGAACTGGAACCCCGGCGGCTCACCACGGATGGCGACCGACCAGCCGGTAAGGATCTTGGCGAAGTTGGTGACATCCGCCTGGGTGTAGCCCGCCGCTGGGCTGACCGTGTGCAGTTCCAGGCACTCGCGGGCCAGGTTCTCGTTCAGCCCGCGCTTGCCGTCCCGGCCGGCGATACTGTCCGGCCCCACTGAACCGACATTGTTCAGGTAGAACAGCATCGTGGGGTGATGCATGACCGCCAGCAGCATGTCCTCAAATCGGCCGGTCACATGCGGGCGGATCGCTTCCTCGATATACGCGCATGCCCCTGCTGCGATGCCGCCACGTACCGAGACGGTGAAGTGATTCGTCCAGAACCAGACCAGCCGCTCGCGGAACGGGGCCGGCGTGGTCAGTGCATTCTCCAGCTCCGCCTTCACGTCGGAGCGGAACAGCGCCCTGACTTGCGACTCCTCTGGCTTTGGCTTGTTGGCCCGATCCGCGAGGAAGGCCGCGGCCGCTGTGGCCGTGCTCGGTTGCGGGTCGAGATGCGCCGGATCGGGCTGCTGGAGTTGCTCCAGCAGCCATCGGGCGGGATCGGCGGGCAGCGGCTCGCTGCCCCTGCGTCCAAGCCCGAACCGGATCAGCGCCTGTGCTGTGCGTAGTTCCATGGCGGCAAATCTAGCCGCAAACGCTGTGTCGGAAGGTGACAAAGGGTGAGCCCGCCGCCGCGATGGCTCGATGCATGCGTGAGTTGCACCGCTCCGTGCCGATAGTCCTTGCAAACCCCCCCGCAGTGCAGCATTTGTGGATTGACTTGCGGGCGCGCGGAGCAGGGGTTCCGGGGCGCCCGTCGTGGTATGGAGGTTCACCGTGCCTGGCACGCCGCTAGACAAGATCCGCAATATTGGCATCACCGCCCACATCGACGCGGGCAAGACAACCACGACCGAGCGGATCCTCTATTACACCGGAATGTCACACCGGATCGGCGAGGTGCACGACGGCAACACCACGACCGACTACATGGAGCAGGAGCGCGAGCGGGGCATCACCATCACCTCGGCCGCGGTGACCTGCGAGTGGCGCGACCACCGGATCAACATCATCGACACGCCGGGCCACATCGACTTCAACATCGAGGTGAACCGCAGCCTTCGCGTGCTGGACGGCGCGATCTTCATAATCGAGGGCGTGGCCGGCGTGCAGCCGCAGTCGGAGACCAACTGGCGTCTCGCCGACCGCTACAACGTTCCCCGCGTCATCTTCATCAATAAGCTGGACCGCACCGGCGCTGACTTCTTCCGGGCGTTCGCGACCTTGAAGGAGAAGCTCGACATCGTGGCGCTGCCGCTGCAACTGCCGATCGGCATCGAGGACAAGTTCCTTGGCGTCGTCGATCTCGTGGAAATGCACGCCGTGATCTGGGAGGGAACCGAACTCGGCGCGAAGTTCCACATCGAACCGATACCGGCCGATCTCGCCGAGCAGGCCAAGGAGTACCGCCAGCTCCTGCTGGACACCGCGCTGTCGGTCGATGACGCGGCGATGGAGGAGTATTTCGACAAGGGCGACGTCGGCGTTGAGACATTGAAGCGCTGCGTCAAGGCAGGCACGATTTCCGGCGCGTTTCGTCCGGTGCTGTGCGGCACCGCGTTCAAGAACAAGGGCGTGCAGCCGCTGTTGGATGCGGTGATCGACTATCTGCCGAGCCCGATCGACGTGCCCGGCATCGCGGTCGCGACCGAGGAAGGCGACGACGAGCACACGGAACGGCGGCGCATCAAGGCTGACCCTAGCGCACCGTTCGCCGGGCTCGCATTCAAGATCATCAACGACAAATACGGCACCCTGACCTTCGTGCGCGTCTATGCCGGCACGCTGAAATCCGGCGACACGGTAATGAACACCACCAGGGAGCATCGCGAGCGCATCGGGCGGATGTTCCAGATGCACGCCGACAAGCGGGCCGAGATAAAGGAGGTGCACGCAGGCGACATCGCCGCGTTCGTCGGGCTGAAGGACACCGGCACCGGCGATACGCTGGCGTCGCAGCAGGATCAGGTAATCCTGGAGCGGATGGCGTTCCCGGTGCCGGTGATCGACATTTCGGTTGAGCCGCGCACCAAGGAGGCGGTCGAGAAGATGTCGCTCGGGCTGCAGAAGCTGGCAGCCGAGGACCCTTCGCTGCGTCTGCGTACCGATCAGGAGACCGGGCAGACGATCCTGTCGGGCATGGGCGAGTTGCACCTGGAGATCATCATCGACAGGTTGCGCCGCGAGTACAGCGTCGAGGCGAACATCGGCGCGCCGCAGGTGGCGTACCGCGAGACGATCAGCCGGCCGCACACTGAGACCTACACGCACAAGAAGCAGACCGGTGGGTCCGGCCAGTACGCCGAAGTGAAGATCATGTTCGAACCGCTCGCCCGCAATGAGGGCGTGGTGTTCGAGAACAAGGTGGTCGGCGGCTCGGTGCCGAAGGAATACATTCCGGCGGTGGAGAAGGGGATCAGGCAGCAGGCCGAGACCGGTGTGCTCGCCGGCTTCCCGACGGTGGACTTCAAGTACACGCTGCTGGACGGCAAGTACCACGATGTCGACTCGTCATCGCTGGCCTTCGAAATCGCGGCGAAGTCTTGCTTCCGCGACGGCATGAAGAAGTCCACGCCGATCATCCTTGAGCCGGTGATGGACATCGAAGTCACGACGCCGGCCGATCACGTTGGCGATGTGGTGGGCGACCTGAACCGGCGCCGCGGCATGATCCAGAACCAGGAGAGCACTGGGACCACGGTGATCGTCCGGGCCCATGTTCCCCTCAAGGAGATGTTCGGTTATATTTCAGACCTAAGAAGCATGACCAAGGGACGAGCGTCTTTCACCATGCAGTTCCACCACTACGATCCGGTGCCGCGGGCGATCGCGGACGAGATCATGGCCAAGAGCGCATGAGGGCGGCTTTCGCATGAAGGGGGCAGCCTAGTGCACGCCCCCCGCCTCCACTGGATGCGGGGCCGGCAGGAGGAGGGGACCGGTGTCCACCGGACCCTCGAATGGATCGGACACAACGACGCGGGCGAGGCCATCGCCCGCGTCGTTCGCATTCTGGGACCGGTGTGGTCAGGCTGGCGCGCCTACCGCGCGGTGGCGCTCGACGACGATGCGAAGGTGATCGAGCTGCGACCCGGCGGACCGCCGGACGGAGCAGGCTGGCTGGCCTGCGTCGGTGGCCAGGTGGTGGGCCGCGCTTCCGTACCGCTCCAGGCGGTGCGCGCCGCGGAGGCGGCACTCGGCGGGGACTGAGCGCGCAAGCGGCGGCCATCGTCATGGCCGGCGAAAGGCCTCCTTGCCTCCGATGGCGTCAACAAGGATGTGGTCATTCCCCAGCAGATCCTATAGGGCAAAGGCTATTCTTGCCGGCAGGCGGATACGCTTGTATGGACGACGCGAAGGTTCACGGCGGGGAGAAAACATGGCCCGGGCGATCAGCAAACCGGCTTCGAAATCGAAGGCGAAAGCAGGCAGAACAGGAGCGAAGAAACCGGCGGCGTGGACCAACCTGAAGGTCGCCTGGCCGCAGCCGAAGCAGGCGATCTCGTTGCGCATCGATCAGGATATACTCGATTGGTTTCGCGATGGCGGTCCCGGTTATCAGACCCGCATGAACGCCGTGCTGCGTGCATTCGTGAATGCCCAGCAGGGCAAGCGCTGACAGCGCTTACCGCCGTAGACCCTGGCGGTTCCGCCGCTTTGTGACATAGGGGCCGAAACTAACTGCGGCGCGTGCTGGTAGTGCCTGGCGGAGTTGCAGCGCGGCCTGATCACCCGGACAGTTGCAAGGCCGCGCGCGTGTCGTCGACGATTTTCCACGGCTGACGCCATAGTCAAACCACAGGTCAGGCGGCGGGCTCGCGGCGGATTGCAATAGGTGTCTGCACTCTACCGGCCCTGAGATCGTCGATGATGCGGCAGGTCAGGCACTTTGCGGTGTCTTCGCCGTCGGCGACCTGGAAGCGACAGCCGCATCCACAGGAACGGGATGTGAGAATCGAGAGCGTATGCTTGCGACGATCGATCAAATCGAAAGGCATCTCAGCCTCCTTTTGCGGGCCGTGACGTTAACTCAAGCTTCAATGGACAGCGGCGAAACTGAGGCCGTTCGCGTCGACCCTCTCAACCGCTTCCTCAATGGTGTCGAATGCCATGAGGGTTGCCCCATTGGCGCCGTAAAGGATGAAGGTCTGCTTGCCGCCACGCATGGCCGCCTTCAGGTAGACCACATGGCGTCCACCGAGTTGTAGCAACTGCTCTGCAGTCATCTGGCGAAGCGTGTCGGTGCCGCTGTCGGTGATTACTTGCATGGCTGGCGACCTTTTTTGGCGGTGTCCAATGAAACTGCCATTTTGGCGTCAGCCTCCCCATCAGCGCGTAGGTGGCTTGGAGAGATTCCGCGTGGTTTCGGGCCAGCGGTAAGGTGCAGTTTCCCCCACAATCGTTGATATATGACGAAGGACCGTCTTGGCATTGGCCATCGACACGACAATCTTGCGAGCCCCGCGAGGAAAAGCTCCGCTGGGCCGATCAGGGCGGGCAGGCTGGCGACGTCGAAGAGGTCAACCTTGGATTGCTACACAACCGGCGTCGCCGGTGGTCCACCCTTCTCCCACGTTGAACGTCGCATCCCATAACGCGATGCGGCCGTCGCGTACGACCCAGATTTCCGTGCCGCGGCCGAGCATCGGCTTGCCGGTCTGGGCATCCTGCCAGCTCGCGTCCCAGGTGTTCGCCAACGTGTCGCCCATCAAGCAGTGCAGCGTCTTGGTCAGCCGGTAGCCCTGCGTCCTGGCGAAGCGGGCACGCAGAAAGCGCATGATCGCGTCGCGGCCGCGCATCTCAGGGAAGTCGGCGAAGCGGGCGACGGCGTCCTCGGTAAAGCCCTGTTCGATCGCTGCGAGGTTGAAGGCGAGCAGGACTTGCGGCGTGTCGCTCATGACGCTGCCCCGCTGAGCAGGTCCAGATAGGTCCGTGCCGAGGTGATCGCCACGCTGGCGCGCGGCAGGTAGGGATACACCGTCATGTCGAGCCTGGCCGGCCGCCGCTCGATCCGGCACAGTACCAGATGCTTCACAGCGTCGCAGCCGATCACCCCGCGATCGATTGCCTCTCTGACGCCGGTCGCAACATCCTCGATCGCGAACACTTCCAGCAAGCGCAGCACTTGCACGAACTCGCGCTTGCCTTGCTTGCCCATGCGCGCCTCGAGTAGGCGGCGGAGGATGGTGAACGCCTCGGGCAGGGTCCAACCGGCCAACGGCGCGGCCTGGTCGAGCGCGCCGGTCTTGTGCTCGAGCAGCGCCAGGTAATGCAACGGATCAAACACGAAGTCTTCCCGTTCGTACGAGCGCCCGTGCCGGGCGATGGTCTCGGCGCCGCAGGAGATCTCCACTGTGTCGACGTAACCGCGGACCAGAACCTCGCGATGGCCGTAGGAGGTCGGCACCGAGTAGTCGGTGCCGTGGTAGCGTACCAACGACAGCGAACTGACCCGGCCCGTCCGCTTCTCGCACGCGTCATAGGGCGACGCAGGCAGGTCGTGAAAGCACGCCTGGTCCCGCGCGAGCCGCGCGCCGATCGTCGCCTCGTGGCCGCGCAGCCGATCGCCAAGACGGCGTCGGCAATCTGCCAGCAGTTGCTCGTTCAAGGCAGCAAAGCTGGTGGCATGTGGCAACGGCACCAGATAGTTTCGCCGGATCAATCCGACCAGACCCTCAACCTTGCCTTTGTCGTTGCCCTTACCCGGGCGACCAAACCGATCGGCGAACAGGTAATGCGACTGCAGCTCGCTGAACACGCGCGTCCGTCGCCCTGTGCCATCGCCCAGAATGCGCGCCACCGCCAGTTTGGTGTTGTCGTACAGAATCGACGCGGGCACGCCACCGAAGAACGCGAACGCCGCAACATGCCCGGCGCAGAACGCCTCCGTCGTCTCCGCTGGATAGGCCTGCACAAACCCGGCATCGCTGTGCGGCAGGTCCATCGCAAAGAAGTGGATCTTCCGCTCTATCCCGCCGATCACCGCCAGCGCTTCGCCGAAGTCCACCTGTGCGTGCCCGGGATCATGCCGCAGTGGAACGAACACCTCACGCTGTCGCTGTCGCTGTCGCTGTGACAGCACGTAGTCCTTCACTATGGTCAGGCCGCCGAAGTAGCCATGTTCGTCGCGCAGACGCTCGAAGATCCGCTTCGACGTGTGTCGCTGCTTCACCGGCCGTCCTTCGTCCTCTGTCAGGATCCCCTCAATCACCCCGACGAACGGATCCAGCTTCGGGCGCGCCGGCGGCCGGTTCCGCCGGTAGCCCGGCGGCACGGAAAACGACAGCATCTTCGCCACCGTGCGGGGGTCAATGCCAAAGCGGCGCGCCGCCTCCCGGCGACTGATCCCCTCAATCCGTACCGCGTAGCGGACCCTCGCATAAAGCTCCACCAGCTTCATCCCCCAGCCCCTTGCACTCAATGCAAAGAGCTTCCTGCCGATGCAATTTTACTCCGGCGCAACCGCACAGCCAGTCGCTTCAGTGAGGGATTTTGTCTCCGGCGGGTACAACAGGCTTGACGAACGCCAAGGAGAAGTGAGACGAAATCAACCGTCAGTCGCATCGCCCCGCTGCAGCGGCATGTCGCTCGTCTCGGCCCATTAGCTGACGGCGGGCGCGTGTTCATGATCACCGGATTCGGTGTTCATGATGGAACGGTTTGACCGTTCATGATCACCGGAATGCGCAAGCAGACGACCTGGCGCGTGACGCCGCCGAAAAAGGTCAGGGCATTGACGTGACAGCCGATCCAATCCGCTAGGCCCTGCGACCAGCGTGCTTCGCCGTATGTGAGGCGAATGAGCGTGCGCCTCGCGAAATCATCCTGGATCTGGACAACACCGACATCCCGCTGCGCGGCGAATTTCAGTTCGATTTCCCGCGGCGAGCTCACAGCTAGATCTGCCGATTAAGGTTGGGCGCTTGAACCTGGGCACCCAGAGGCGCCCCCATCATCGTCCACCACTTCAAGACGCTCCGGCAAGGCGAAGCGAGAACATCCTGCACCCCATTTAGGGTCGTTCTGGAAGGCACGTTCTAGGGACGTGATCTGGCTAGGTCTCGCAAGAACAAACGTGCTCCGGCAAAGTTTCATCTACGTCGATCACACCGCGAAAGTCTGTCACGCTCCGACGCGTGACTTGTGGGATATTCTTCGTCCCTCGAACGGGCACGCACTCTAACCTTCCCGTCCGCTGGCCCTTTCGCGCAGCGTGAACTTTTGGATCTTTCCGGTGGCTGTCTTCGGCAATTCACCGAAGACTACGCGCTTTGGTACCTTGAACCGTGCCATCGACTGTCGACAGAACTGAACGATCTCGGCCTCGGTGATCTCGTCATACCCGGGCTTCAATTCCAGGAACGCGCAAGGCGTTTCGCCCCAGGTTGGATCTGGCTGGGCCACCACCGCTGCCGACAGGACCGCAGGATGCCGAGAAAGCACCTCTTCCACTTCCAGCGTGGAAATGTTTTCGCCACCCGAGATGATGATATCTTTTGACCGGTCCTTGATCTCGATGTAGCCGTCCGGGTGCCAGACCGCCAGATCACCCGACAGACACCAGTCACCAACCAGCGTCTTGCCCGTCGACTCAGGGTTGGCGAGATAGCCCTTCATGACCGTATTGCCCCGCATCATCAGCTCACCCATCGTATTGCCATCTTGCGGGACGGGAATCATCGTCGTCGGGTCAGCGACCATCAGTCCGGCGAGTGTTGGATAAGCCACCCCCTGGCGGGCCATGTTTGCGTAGCGCTGCTCGACGGGAAGTTCGCTCCATTCCGGTTGGGGAACGCACGAGGTCGCCGGTCCGTAGGTCTCGGTGGCACCGTAGAGATGGGTGACGCGGAAGCCGATCTCTTCCATGGCACGCAGCACGGACGACGGAGGCGCAGCACCACCGGTGGCGCAGTTGACTGTATGGGTAAATACCACACGCTGTGAATCCGGGGCCTGCGCGATCATGTTAAGTACAATCGGTGCACCGCAGAGATGGGTGATGCGGTGCTGTGCGATGAGCTGGAAGATCATCGCCGTGTCGACCTTGCGCAGGCAGATCTGCGTGCCGCCCACCGCGACGACCGCCCAAGGGTAGGACCAGCCACTGCAATGGAACATTGGCAGCGTCCACAGATAGACGCTGTCGGAGCTCAGACTGAACATCAGCGCGTTGCTGAGGGCCTGAAGGTACGCACCACGATGGCTGTAGACGGCGCCTTTCGGATCTCCGGTCGTGCCGGACGTATAGAGCAGGCAGATTGATTGCCACTCGTCATCGGGCTCGCGCAGTGCGAACTCTGGATCACCTCCATGCAGCAGAGCTTCGTAGGTGATATCGCCGATACCTGGTGCATCCGGCAGGCTGGGATTCTCGATCTCCACCACCAACACATCATGGTTGAGCTGCGTGCGAACAATGCCCATCAGCGCGGCGAACTCACGGTCGACAATCAGCACCTTGGCACGCCCGTGATTGAGCGAGAACGCGATGGTCGCTGCGTCCAACCGTGTATTCAGCGGATTGAGCACGGCGCCCAGCATCGGTACCGCGAAATGCGCCTCGATCATCTCTGGAACGTTGGAGGCGAGGATGGCGACAGTATCAAGGCGTCTGACGCCGCGATCCGCCAGCGCCGCCGCCAGCCGCGCACAGCGTTCACGGAGCTGGCCATAGGTAAAGCGGCGCTCGCCGTCGATGACCGCGACCTTGTCCCGAAACGACGCCGCGCTTCGCCGCAGGAAGCTGACGGGCGAGAGCGGGACAAAATTGGCGGGCGTTCGATCCAGGCCGGTCTCGAACAAATGTCCTGTGTCCTGCTGGTCCATCAATTCCTCCCTGTCACTGTCACGAGCGCGGGATGGTCACAATCCGCTGACCAGGTGGCCGCCATCAACAGCAACGATGCTGCCGGTCATGTACGAACCGGCGTTAGACGCCAGCAAAAGCAGCGGACCTTCGAGTTCCCGCACCTCGCCCAGGCGGCGCTGCGGGATCCGCCGGATCAGCGCCTTCCCCACGTCGCTGCTGAAGAATGCATCGTTCAACTCGGTCTCGATATAGCCGGGCGCGAGGGCGTTGACCCGGATGCCATGACGCGCCCATTCCAACGCAAGCGCCTTGGTCATCTGCACAACACCGGCCTTCGAGATCGCGTAGGGTGCCACACCGCCGGCGACACGTACACCCAGGATAGAGGCGATGTTGACGATGCTGCCGCGGACACCGTGATGGATCATCCGGCGCGCCGCATGCTGAGCCGCCACCCACGCGCCTCTGAGGTTGGTATCGACAACGGACGACCAGTCGCTCTCGGTCATATCGAGCGCCGGGCGCGTAACGGTGACGCCTGCATTGTTGACCAGGATGGTGACTGGACCAAATCGCGTCTCGGCCGTGGCGAAAGCCTGCTCGACACTGCTCGCATCAGTGACGTCCATACGTACGGCATGTGCCTGGGCGCCCGTGGCGATGATCGATTCCACCGTCTGCGCCAACTGGGCCTCACGGCGCGCGGCGACGGTAACCTGCGCGCCGGCGTCGGCAAGCACAGATGCGAAGTGCCGACCCAATCCGCTCGACGCGCCTGTCACCAGTGCGTGCTGCAAGTTCAATCGGAACAGATCGGCCATCCCACGCATTCCTTCCCGCAGCGGATCTACCGAGCCAGCACTTTGTCCCACACCAGGATCGACCGCCCCTCCCGCCCGTCAAGATAGCTCCGGTAGGGCGCGGTCGTAATCGTCAACCTATCGCCATCAAGTTCGAAGAGGCGGACCTGATCAGTCCCGGTCCAGCCCTGGTTCCAGGAGATATCGATATGGTGCACCACTTTCTTGTCGCCCAATGTGTATGTTCCCGCATAGGCCACCATCGAACCTAGCAGTTGCACGCCTTCTTCGTCGGTCGGCACCACATCGCGTGGTGTGATGCGGTCGTGACGGATGAAGATTGCGTACATCCGGCCATCGGGCGAATAGCCCAGATAACCGTCCGGCGCTGCGCCGAACTGATCGTGCCGTCGTCCGGTGGCAATGTCCTCACGCTCGTAGGAGCGCAGCTTCCATGTGCCCAGGAGCTTGCTTGCGTCTTGTGTCAACGATGCCTCCTGTTGGGGTCGTGGCGTTCAGTCGTCGGATGCAAGCCGTGCCCGGATGCCGTCAGCGTGATTGAGTGCTGGAGCAACCCACCGCGCCGCCGCCGCAAGCGCCGGATCAAGATCAAACGCGGCCGTCAGATCGACGCCTGCGTCGCGCGCGGTCGGATTCTGAGCCAGCACGTCAGCCAACGATGCGCCCGTCTGTCGCACCTGCTCGGCCGCATGCTCGACGAGACGATGTGCGGTTTCGCGCCCCACCCGCGTCCCAAGGCGTGCAGCGGCTGCATCGGCAAACAGCAGGCCGTGGGTCAGATCAATGTTCGCGCGCATCCGGTCGGCATCGACGACCAGGCCCTCCGCCAGAGTCCGCGCCTCGCGCAAGGCGCCCGACACCAGGCCGAACAGCAACGGCAGAGCGTTCCACTCGGCGTGCCACAATCCAGCCGGGCGCTCGTGCGCTGCTGCCATCGCCTCGAACAGCGTCGACGCAAGCCCTTTCGCCGCGGCATGAGCGGCCAGTATCACCGTCGCAGCCACCGGATTGCGCTTGTGCGGCATGGCCGAAGAACCGCCTCGTCCGGCGATGTATGGTTCGGCGACTTCGCCCACTTCTGTCGAAGCGAGATGCACGACATCGGTTGCCATCTTTGCCAGGGCGCCGGTCACCTCCACCAGCCAAGCCCCGGCCTCCGCGATGCGGGTGCGGTTCGTGTGCCAACAGAGTGGCGTGACACCAAGACCAAGCGTCTGCGCGAAGGCCGCAAGCACCTTTGGCCCGTCGGCGTCGAGAGAAGCCAGTGTACCGACCGGACCGCCGAGCGAGGCAACAAGTAGCCGGTTGCGGAGTTCGGGCAGACGGTCCGCGGTATCGGCGACGCCGGTGAGCCAGACGGCGACCTTGTAGCCGAAGCTGACGGGCGCCGCGTGCTGTTGATAGCTGCGTCCCACGCAGGCGGTCGTGCGATGCTGGTCCGCGAGGCGCGCGAGCCCGACCATGATCGCGCTCAGATCGACAGTGATCAGCATCAGTGCGTCGCGTATGCGCAGCACCAGGGCGGTGTCGATGATGTCTTGCGTGGTCGCGCCTTTGTGGAAGGACCGCTCCAGTTCTGCAGGCAGCCGCGCCTGCACAGCCTGGACGAACGGTATTGTCGGCACGCCGGCCACACCGGCACGAACGCCGAGTGCAGCAATGTCGAGTTCCTCGGGACGGATCGCCTCAATCGCGGGAGCCAGGGCCGCCGGCGCAAGACCGAGCTGGCTCTCGCTGCGCGCAAGGGCTGCTTCGACGGCCAGCATGCTGCCGACCCACTCCGTATCGGAGAAGCAGGCACGCATCGCATCAGTTGCAAACAGCGGACCGAACAGTTCGGAATCGAGCGGGGAGAAGCTCATTGTGCCGCCATACCTGATCTGCCGTCGGCGCATCCGATCCGGTCAGGCGGTCCGATGATGAAGTCGCAAATGAAGTCCGCAATCTCCTCCGGCGCTTCCCAAATTGCGCGATGGCCGAGATCGGCCAGCAGTTCCAGCCGTGCATTGGGAATCCGCGACACCAGGATTGCGGAATTACGCGGCTTCACCAGGACGTCGTGTCCGCCGGTCGCAACGAGTGTGGCTGCACCAATGCGCGGCAGGTCCCAGTAGTGATTGAAATTAAGGATGGCTTCCATCTGCCGCTTCGCCACGAAGCTCGGCGTTGGATACTCCAACTCACGGCGCATCTGTTGCTCCACGGCGGCTGCGTGCGTTGCCAGATATTCGGGGGAGTAGGTCACCGGCCATGCCTGCCGCGCTGCCTCCTCGGGTGTCTGGCCGTCCTGCACCAGCAGGCGTTTGAATACGGAGTAAGAGGCGGGTTCGGACCAGATGCCCCCGCAGAACGTGGCGAACAGAATCAACTGGCCGATACGGTCGGCATGCCGGATGGCGACTTCCTGTGCAATTGCACCACCCATGGAATAGCCGAGCAGGTGTACGCGCGCGATGTCCAGATCGTCCAGCAGCGCGACAACGTCCTTCGCCAGACTAGCAAAATCGTATCCGTCTATCGGCTTGTCGCTACGGCCTGTGCCGCGGTTGTCGAACGATATCACTGTGCAGCGTGTCGCCAGGCTGGAGATAAACGAGGGTGGCCAGGCGAATCCGCTCAGTCGATATCCATTGATCAGGCAAAGTGATGGGCCGCTTCCTGCGATGTCGTAGTAGAGCGTGACGCCGGATTTGGTCGAATACGGCATCAGCGGCGCTTTTTCGGCAGGTCGTGCCGTTCTACAAACGACGCCACGGCCGGCGCGAACAGCGCCTGTGATCGTCCGCCGACGAACACGCCGACATGCCCGCCGGGCAAGGCCAGCTCGGTGTAATCGGAACTGCCCAGCTTCCCGGCGAGAGCGCGCGACGTTGCCGGCGGAATGATATGATCGTCGCTGGCATAGACGTTCAGCACCGGCATTCCGATATTGCTGAGATCCACCGGTCGGCCACCGAGTGTCCATTCATTGCGGACCAGCTTGTTCTGCTGGTACAGATCCTTCACCCACTGCTTCGCCGCCTCGCCCGGATGATCGGGCCGATCGGCGATCCACTTTTCCATACGCAGCCAGTTCATCAGCCGCTGTTCGTCGTCCGCGATCTCGAGCAGGTCAAGGTTGTACTTCAGCAGGCTGCGCATCGGCGACATCTGGTTGAAGATCGCGCCCATGAACTCGCCGGGCAAATTACCGTTGGCGTCGATCAGCCGGTCCACGTCCTCGGGTGAGATGCTGCGCGTCCATATGTTGATGAAACCATGGCCGAGCCGGTTCTCGACCGTGTCGGCGTGAAAATCGATCGGCGTGATGGTGAGTGTCAGCGTGTTCAGGCACTGAGGCTCAAGCGCAGCGAAGGCAGTCGTGAACACGCCGCCCTCGCACACGCCGAGCAGGTTGATCCTGGGCACGCCGGCGCGGTCGGCGATTTCGGCCACGCAGCCGTCGAGGTAACCAAGGATATAATCGTCGAGGGTGAGGTAGCGGTCAGCGCGTGAAGGATTGCCCCAATCAACCACGTAAAGATCAAGCCCCAGGTTCAGCAGATTGCGTACCAGCGAGCGATCTTTCTGCAGGTCCGTCATCGTCCAGCGGCCGACGAGGCCGTAGCAGATCAGCATAGGCACGGCGATCCGCTGCTCGGCCAATGGGCGAAAGTGGTACAGACTGACCTTGTCCTGGCGCCAGACCAGGTCCTTCGGCGTGGTCGCGATCTGCACGTCGGCATCGCGTATGTTTTGCAGCAATTGGCTGCCGGTCAGCATCTTGGTACCGAGTTCAGCCGCATCGGACAGCACGGTCGCAGGATTCTGTCGGGCGTCCGTCATGTCGAGATCTTCCCCCGCCTGGCGCCTTTTCGACGGTCGCGCTGTGACGTCCGCCGCTTGGGCGCATCAGCAGAAACCATTTGGGGCGCCGGCTTCCGCTGTTCCCGCTGCATGGTGCGGAGTTCGCGTCGAAGTTCAGTCAGTGTACGATGCACATCGTCCAGTTCGGTGCGCGTCGGGAACCCGTATTGTTTGCCGAAATGCTCGACCAACTCCTGCTGTGCCACCCGCAACTCGGTCGTGGCGCGGATCAACGCTGCCTGGGTCTGGAGAAACGGCTCGGATCGCTGCGCCTCAAGCAGTTGCCGGTTGGCGGTGTCGGTCCAAAGGTTCAGCGCAGCCTTCGCGTCCAGGGTTTGGGCGTTCCGAGCAGCGAGTTGCCCCGAAAACTGCCGCGCCGCCTGCAGCCATGCTTCCAGCACCACAGCATTGTGCTCGAGACTGCGGCGACGCAGATTCATCCACGCCTGCAGCACGCCGGTATAGCGCCGCTCGATCTCCCAGAGGTCGGCAAAGCGCGGCCCCTCGGCCATGCGACCGAGCACGTCGTCCAGGCCTCCCGTGGCGCCGGTCCAGTTGCGCGGATCCACCATTTTGCGGAACGTGGCGCCGACGACCCCGTCACCCCCCCCGATCGAAGGGATCGTCGTGGCCAGCTTGCTGCACGCCGATGTGGCGGCCGACCACAGTCCGACCACAGACTTCGTGGCACGCGCCAGGTCCTCGGCTGCGGGGGAGAGATTGTCCGGCATCGACGGCATCTTCGGGACCTTACCGGACGCGGCGGCCTGCATGCCCTCGGTGAGCGCCTTGCCAACCCGCTCCTGCGCCTGCAGCAAGGCGCGGCCCTGCGCGGACCAGAAGTCGGTGACTGCCTTCGAGTAATCGAGTGGGCTCATCATCAGTATTCGATCGTCGCCACTTTGCGCAATTCCTCCGGCGTGCTGGTGCCGAAGCCGAAGAATTCCAGATAGGCAGGGATCATCTCGAACAACATGTCGGTGCCGACCTGAACAGTGCAGCCCTTGTCCCGCGCCGCGCGAAGCAGGGGCGTATACTCCTCCTTCATCACCACTTCACCCACAAATGTGGTCGGCGCGACCTTGGCGATATCGAGCGGCATGGGATCCCCGGGCTTCATGCCGAGCGGCGTGGCATTCACCACGATGTCATAACCAGCGGGATCGTTCGAGCCGGCGACGACCTTTAGCGAGGGATAATATTGCCGTAGCCGATCAGCCAGCGCCTCGGCCGAGGCAGTGACCGGATCGTATAATCCAATCGCCGATAACTCGGCCGCTGCCAAAGATGCCGCGATCGCAGAGCCGACACCGCCGCAGCCGATGACGAGGGCGCGAGCGCCGGCAATTCGTTTGCCTTTGCGCTCAACACCTCGGACAAAGCCCGCTCCATCGAACATGTCGCCCACCAGCGTGCCGTCCGGCCGACGCAGGATCGCGTTGCAGGCGCCGGCGATCTTCGCAGTCGTCGTCATCTCGTCGACAAGTTGCGTCGTCGTGACCTTGTGCGGCATCGTGACGAGGGCTCCGTGCACGTTCGTTGTACTGAACAGTGCCTTCAGCAACGACGGGTATTGCGGTGGCTGCACTCCCACGGGCACGACCACAGCATTGATGCCCTTCATCTCGAACCAGGGATTGTAGATCATCGGCGCCTTGAAGGACTCGGTGGGATAGCCGAGGTGGACAATCAGTCTGGTCCTGCCGGTAATCATGGCTTCACTCCCAGTGCGGTCTGCGTCACCCACCCAATCAGACATCGAAGAACACGGTTTCCTGTTCGCCCTGGAGATGGATGTCGAAGACATAGACGATCGCACCGTCCCGTTGCTCCCGCCGTGCCAGCAGGGTCTGCCGCCGGACGGCGGGTTCGATCATGCGCAGCACAGGGTCCTGTTCGTTCAGTGCGGTTTCGTCCACGAAGTACATACGCGTGGCGAGTTCGATGTTGATACCGCGCGCCACGAGCCAGATATTGACGTGTGGCGCCATCGGTTTATAGCCGCGCCGCCCCACGACAGGACCAGGCTTTATGGTGTCGAACCGGTAGAGGCCGGTGTCAAATGCAGTACCGGTGCGCCCCCAGCCGCGGAACTCGGGATCGAGCGGCTTGTCCATTTGCCGGTCGGCCGGATGATTGTAGCGACCGGCCGCATTTGCCTGCCACAGCTCGACCAGAACATCGCGGCATGGCGCCCCGAGCGCATCGAGCACCCGGCCTTCGATGCGGATGCGCTCGCCTGGCGTACTGCGCCCGGCGATGACATTGCCGAGCGGGTTCTCGAAGATTTCGAATCCGGCCTGCTGCGGGATCAGTCCGATGTGGACATACGGCCCTGCCGTCTGCGATGGCGTCTCCGGTAGGTAGTCGAGCTTGCCGATCATGGCGTCAGTTCCCCTGCAGCTTGTTCTCGAACACCGTCGAGCGCGTGCCACGCAGGACGATATCGAAGCGATAGGCGAGGCTGTCGATCGGGATCGCGGCGTTCAGGTCGAGTGGGGCGACGAGGCGTTGCCGGGCTGCGGGATCGGGGATGGTGCCGAGGATGGAGTCCATCGGGATGAGCGGATCGCCCTCGAAGTACATTTGAGTGATAAGCCGCTGCGCAAAGCCCGAACCGAATACAGAGAAATGGATATGTGCGGGACGCCAGGAATTGACGTGGTTGCGGAACGGATACGCGCCAGGCTTTACCGTACGGAAGGCATAGTAGCCATCGTGATCGGTCATCATCCGGCCGCAGCCGCCAAAATTGGGATCGATCGGCGCCAGGTAGGTGTCGTTCCGGTGGCGGTACCGCCCGCCGGCGTTGGCCTGCCATACCTCCACCAACGTGTTCGGCACACCGCGGCCATTCCCGTCGAGCACGCGACCATGCACGATGGTCCGTTCGCCGATCGGCTCGCCTGTCTTCGCGTAATTCAGGATCAGGTCGTGATCCAGCGGTCCCAGCTCACTCGGCGTGAACGATGGGCCGCTCACCTCCGAAAGCGAATTCTGCAGCGACCACAACGGCAGCCTTGGGGAACGCAGGACGCTGGTCTTGTAGTCCGGCGTCAGTGCCGGCGGGTGCTGCGTACGATCGCGCTGGATGAACTCATTCTGCGGCACCATCGTCAAGCCTCCTGGTCATAGAAAGTATGTCGTGAAAAGATCGAGGGCACTCATGTCACGTCCTCGCTTCATCGATGAGCCTGGCGATGCGATCCAAGGCGAGCAGATAGCCTTGCGTACCGAAGCCAGCGATCACTCCGTCGGCTCGGCTGGAGACGTAGGAATGGTGACGGAATTCTTCCCGCTTGTGCACGTTGGAGATGTGGATTTCGATCACTGGCGCATCGAAGGAGTTCAAGGCATCAAGGATCGCTACCGAGGTATGAGTGAACGCAGCAGGGTTGATGACGATGCCGCCCGCCGTCTCACGGGCCTCGTGGATCCAATCGATTATCTCATATTCCCGGTTACTCTGGCGGAAGCGCAACTCAAGGTTCAGTTCCGTCGCCAGTGCCAGACAGGCGCGTTCCACATCTGCCAGTGTTTCATGGCCATAGATATGTGGCTGACGCTTCCCCAGCAGATTGAGGTTCGGTCCGTTCAGAACATAGACGAGGCGGCTCATCGGCAGGTTCCTTCTGGCGTCTGAACACGGTCACCGTGGATATCGGAAGGACCCTGGCTGACGCCACCACTCATGCCGGTGCGCTCGCCGATGTGCCAGATGCCAACCCCGCCCGCATTCTGTCGTAATCCTCCTTGTCGACGGGAACCGCGCCGGCGTTTCCGAGATCATTGAGGTGAATGCGATAGGTTTCCCGGGCGCTCAAGGCGGCCAGCGCCGAGATGATCGTCACGCCGAAGGTGATCGCCCCGATGGTCAGTGGAATGTTGCTGGAGCCTGGCGGCGCCACTGCTGCGAACAGCGCCGGAAGCAGCGCCGTAATAGTTGTCCCGATATTTTGTGCGATGGACATTGCCGTGACCCGCGTGCTCGTGGGGAACAGCTCGGGATAGAAGCTCGGGAAGATCGCGTTGTAACCCTGATAGATGACGCCCCACATGAGCAGCGACATCAGGATCGCCAGAGGCACGTTGGCAATGCTGATCGCGTAGAGATAGCCAAAGGACAGAAGTCCCGAACAGAGGGCACCAACAACGATGGGAGGGCGGCGGCCTATCCCGTCAGACAGGCGGCCGACCAGGGGAATGACGATCACAGCCAGGATGTTGCCCAGCACCGGTATCCACAGATAGACCGCACTTGAAAAGCGGATGCCATACGCTGCCTGCACCGCGTAGGCGCCCCCGAAAATGGTGGCGACGACCGGGATGACATTCATCAGCGCCATGCAGACGACCCGGATCATGTCTGGCCAATGATACTTGAAAGCCTCTAGTATCGGTGTCTTGGGCACCACCCGATGTGCGCCCTCCTCAGCGAAGGCAGGAGTTTCGTCGACCTCGCGGCGAATGATGTAGCCGGCGATGATCACAATGACGCTGAGCAGGAACGGCACGCGCCATCCCCAGGAATTGAATGAGGCCTGCGGCAGGTAGTAGGCCATGGGCAGAAATACAGCGGCCGCAAGGATCTGTCCGGCCTGCACGCCCTGAAGCGAGAAGCTGGCGTAATAGCCACGCCGCCCGAACGGCGCGTGCTCGAGGATCATCGAGCTGGCACCGGAAATCTCCCCGGCGACCGCGAAGCCCTGGATGAGGCGCAGAGCGACGAGGAGGACCGGCGCAAGTGTGCCGACCTGCTGGTAGGTCGGTAGCACACCGACTGCCATCGTTGAGATGCCCATCAGAAACATGCACACCAACAGCACGGTTTTACGGCCGTGGGTATCGCCCCAGTGACCCAGGAAGAAGGCACCAATCGGTCGCGCAATGTAGCCGACGCCATAGGTCGCCAGGGACGCGACGATTGCGACCGTGGGATTGCCTGACGGGAAGAAGATCTGCGGAAAGACCAGCGCGGCAGCCGAGGCATAGATGAAGAAGTCATAGTATTCGAGCGCGGATCCGATCCAGCCACTGGCGGCGGCCTTTCGTGTTTGATGCACGCCGTGCGGCTCGTGTTCGGTGAGAGTGGTCATTGAGGCTCCTCCCGCGCTATTTGGTGGCGGAAAGCGCTTCCACCGGGCATCTGCAAACTCCCAACCAACTTTGCCTGCAACAGGCCGAAGCTTTCCACGAAATAGAGCATGCCAACTCAATCGGCCACGTGTCGAGTCGTCTTTGGCACGGGCGCGGTCTATACGGCACCATGGTGGGTGCCAAGTAATGCTTGCTGCCGTTGCGCACTCGAAAGCGACTGTTTGCTTCCAGCCAAGTGCCGTCATTTTGCGACCATGTTGGTCGCTTGGCCGTAACGGATCATTTCTCGGAAGCGGATAGAAACGCTAGCGCCGTTTCTCGCGGCCGTGAATGCAAAGCGGCCACCCAGTCGATTGAATGAGCGACACCCACGCGTAGCAGCAGCCATTCATCGCATCGGCTCAATTGGACCCAATCAACCCCCACCTCGGCAAGCGCCTCTGGCCAACTCTCCAACTCTTGCGGCTTTTACGTCGACGCGAGATTATCATCTCCGGTTGGATGAAGCGTATGCGCCCGGTGCGTTGAACAATGGAGTGGTGCTACCGATGTCAGCGACACTTTCTCCGACCGGCAACGGGCGGCCGACGCAACTGATCGACCTGGCGTTGCAAGGTGGCGGCTCACACGGCGCTTTCACCTGGGGTGTGCTGGACCGGCTGCTCGAGGAACCTTGGCTCCAGATCGAGGCCATTTCCGGCACCTCGGCCGGTGCGATGAATGCCGTTGTTATGGTCGACGGCCACGCCAAGGGCGACAGCGCGGGCGGCCGTGAGGCGCTGGAAGCCTTCTGGCGGAGCGTTTCCAAAGCCGCCTTGTTCAGCCCGATGCAGCGCAGCCCTATCGACAGATTGCTAGGCCGTTGGACGCTCGATCACTCGCCTGCGTACATTGCTCTTGATCTCCTGGGGCGCATTTTCTCGCCGTATGATCTCAGCTTTGGCCAACCGAACCCTCTGACCAAAATGCTGCACGACGCGGTCGATTTCACACGCCTCGCCACTGCCCCTATCAAGCTCTTCATTACGGCAACAAACGTCCGAACGGGGCGGCCGCGCGTGTTCCGCAACGCCGAACTGACGCCGGAGGTGCTGCTTGCTTCGGCCTGCTTGCCGACCATGTTCCAGGCGGTGGAGATCGACGGTGACGCCTATTGGGACGGCGGCTATTCGGGTAATCCGACAATGACGCCTTTGGTGCGGGAATGCGTGTCGGACGACACAATCCTAGTCGCCATTAATCCAGTCGAGCGCCCAGGGATCCCGCGTTCGGCCCGTGACATCCTCAACCGCCTGAACGAGGTATCGTTCAACGCCGTACTGCTCAAGGAGCTACGGATGATCGCTCTGCTGCGGCAGGTCGCGGATGCTGGCAATACCGAGGGCGCGCAATGGGCGGGCATGCGCATCCACATGATCAAGAGCGAGATGATGACCGATCTCGGCTCCTCGTCCAAGCTCAACGCCGAATGGGCGTTTCTCTGCATGTTGCGCGACGAGGGGAGGCGCGCGGCGGACGCCTTTCTGTCGGAGCACGGTGAGGATCTCGGGCGGCGCTCCACGCTCGACATCGATCGCCTTCTGCAGGGAGTTTGACGTGTTGGATCATTCCGGCATACGCCGCCTGCCCATCGAGCGTCAGATATTTGAACGAGCGCTTGCCTGCCCAGACAGGCGTCCGCAGCGCTTCAAATGAAAATCCTGAACTTCAAGCCCGGCACTGCGACAAAGTCCGCCCGTGGGTTGAACGACGGATCGAAGATCAACTGAATATCCGGTGTCATTGTCATGTTGGGTGTCACCGCGAGGTTCCAGTAGGTCTCGATGCCCCATTGGTCGCGCTGGCCGCTGCCTGGGAAAATGTTGCGAAACGGCTGTGACCACATGCCCGCGACCGCCACCTCGCCGAGGATGCCGAACGGGCGCACCAACGCAACGCCCCCCACCGCGGTGTTGCCGGAAAAGGTGGTAGAAATGCCGCCGCCGCGCGCCGTATTGTAGGTGTATGCCGCAAAGCCCACGACGGGACCCCACTGCTTCTCGCCCAGGACCTTGAAACCACCGCCCGCTTCGTTGGGGGTGGTCGTTGGCGAGAAGATGCTTCGCGTGCCGGCGTGAAAAACCACCAGGGCGAGCTGGTCATATTCGCCGTTCGGACGGCGCCACTGTTTGCCGACTTCTACCCCGCCGAAGAGTTGGCCCATCTGGATATGCGACCAATTGAGACTGCCCTGGCTCGGGTTGCCGTTCATGTCGTTCAGCACACCGTTCACATAGAACCCGCTCCCCTCGACCGGCCGCCATCGGAAGGACAAGCCCGCGCCGAAGGCCGGATAGGGGATAGTTTCGGAAAACGCGAGCGGACTTGCGGTGAAGCCGGTGCGCGCGTCCTTAAAGCGGAAAGTGTTTATGGTTGTCTGTGGGCCCTGATTCCCAACACGGAAGCTGAAGTCCGGTCCAATCTTCTGGTCCCAGAACAGATCCTCGATTTCGAAGCGCGAGTTCCAGGAGGTGAACTCATAGGCCGACCACGCTGAGCCGAGATTGGCTGGCCCGAATGGGGCCGGCCAGGGGTTATCCCCCAAAGGTCCTCGCCAAGCCCCGCGCACTACCAGCGAGCCCTCGTAGTTGCCCCCCCGATCGAGGGGCGTCCAGGTCGCGCCAACAGCGGCCCAGCCACCAACCGCCCAATTCGGCCGCACGCCGGGTACTGTCTGCGTGGCGTATTGCGTGAGTTGCTGGTAGCTGAGCGCGTAGGTCAGGCCATATTGGTCGTAGAGGCGCTGACGAAAAGCCAGGCGCTCGGCCTCGAACGGCAAACCTAGACCTGGGAAAAGCACATTGCGCGGCTCGGCGAGCAACGACTGCGGCTGACCCTGGTCGGGGTCGTAGAGCGCGTCTGGACCCGGCAGCCCGTCGACAAGCTCGTCTTGGTAGATGAGTTGCGCGCGCACGGGGCTTGCCAGCGCCGCGCAAAGCAACAGGCTGACCGAGCAGGCGCCAACCGGCCGCGAAAGCTTCGCTTGGCGCATTGCAGTTTTCCCCGTTGAGGTTGTCAGCCTTTTGCCCATTCTGTCCGGCCGACAGCGCCGCCGGAGACCAACCGTTCCACTTCAGCATGTCCGTAGCCGAGATCGGCAAGAACAGCCGGCGCGTCCGCACCGATCCGGGAGGGCGCCTTCGGGCGGGGCTGCACTTGACCATCGAAGGCGAACCAGGTTGGCGCGAAACATTCCGTCGTCCAGCCATCCTTCTCACGCTTCTCAAACTTCACGGTGGCAGTCGGATGTTCGCGATGCCGGTCGGCGAGTTCCTTGCAGGTCTGTACGGGCACAGCCGGAATATCCTGCTGGGCACACCATTTGAGCGCGTCAGCCCGGGCCATGCCGCCTAAATCGGCGGTGATGTCGTGCGACGCCTGAGCGAAGATCCAGCCGTCGCTGAGATGATAGACGCGTGCACCCGCCGTCATGCCGGTCGCGAGTTGGCCACGCGCGCTGGCGGGGGCGTCGCCACCATCCTGCTGCAACAGGAGCTGGATCAGCGTTGCGGCGTTGCAGAGCGAGGTCTCCGCCCAGTCGCCGCGGCCATTGCCGCGACGCTCCCGCGCATAGAGCGCGAGCACGCCCGATAGCGTGCCGAGATACCCGCACAGATAGTCCACGGCCGAAGCGATGCCGTGGAAGGTGGGCGTATCCGGCCCACCGAAGCGCGTCATCACACCGGTCGTGCCCTGGATGGACGGGTCGTAGCCCTTATCGTCGTGCCGCGGCCCGTGCCGCTCGCCGCGGGTGGCAGTAATCTGAAGGCCTATGGCGCGCGGATTGCGCTGCGTCAGGGACGCCGCATCGACGCCGAGGCGTGCCATCTGGTCGTCCATCATGTTGCAGCAGACGATGTCGGCGCGACCGGTGATCTGATGGATGATGGCGAGCCCTTCCGGCTTTCGCCGGTCCACGATGATGCTGCGCTTTCCAACCGAGTTTTCGCCGGACCACACCACATGGATGGTCGGAGGCTGCTGCGGATCCATCACGTCCACACGCGTCACGGTGGCGCCGAGCTCAACGAACATACGCGTGCAGCTTGGTCCCGCCAGCACGTTGGTCATGTCCACCACCGTGTAGCCTTCCAGTGGTAGCCGCGCATTCGCCTGGCCCGTCGCAGCCGGCGGCGGTACAGTGCGGGCGGGAAGGGCGGCGGCGGCACGGCGGGCGATCAGAGGCGTGTAGGGCTGCGCACTGCGCATCCAGTTCGTCCGGCCGATCTGGACGTTCTCGGTCCCGGGGATCTCGGCGAAGACGCCGGCCGTACGCGCATCGGCGTCGTGCTGCCACTCCTCCCAGGTCATGATGATGCTGGCAGCAGTACCGTTTGCGGCGAGGAAACGCTCCCACTCCGCTGCGGTGCGGGTCGCGAAGGCGGGTTCCAACAGGTCGGCGAGGCGCGAGGTGTACATGAAGCCGAGCGACAGGCTGTCCGCAAGGTTGCGGCGCGCATCGGCGAGATTGGCCCGATCATAGGGGTTGACGAAGACCGCGCCGGTGGCGAGGGCCTGGTCCCACAACCCCATTGCTTCGAGCAGGCGCCGAGACAGCCGGGCATTTGGACCGGCCATCGGCAGAATCCATCGGTTGTCAGCCGCGCGGTAGGGCGTCGAGAACGGCGCGAAGCGCCGCTCCAGCCACATCTGGCGTTCGGGTTCGCGTAGCGCGTCGGCGACGAAGGTACGGAACTGTTCCGGCGTCATTCCCGGCGGCAAGCCACCGATGACGATCGGCTCCAGTTGTTCGGGCAGTCCTTTGGAGGTGACAGTGAGCGCACCGATCGCCGACAGCCCGCCGGCGAGGCGACTTGCGATGATTTCGCGCCCCAGGCCGGTGCGCTGCCGGTCCACCAGAACAGCGACGGCCGCCACTGCACCGTTGACGGCGCAATAGACGGAAGGCAGCGGGATAGGCGTGTAGATTACCGGACGATTAAGGATCGGGCCGGAGACGCTCATGTCGGTGAAGAAACCAACCAGAGCTTTGATAAGGTCCTCCGAGCAATTGTCCGGCAGATGACCATAGGCCTCGTCGCCTGGCAGCGCCGCCACAATGCGCAGCAGGATCTGATGCGGCGCGCGCGCGACCTGTGCGGCACCGTCCACGATGACGATGTCGGCCGAGGTGGCGTCATCGGTGGCGCCTGGCGGCACCGTGACCTTGCCACGGTCGAAGAAGGCATCATCGAGACCGCCCGGCGTGGTGCCGGCGCCCCGCTCGACAAATACTTCCGCACCCTGGTCAGCCATCAGCAGCCCGGCGAGGCGGCCTGAAAGCAGCAGGCTCCGCTCGATCACGCGAACGCCCTGCAGCGGCGGCGTACCGGGCCGCACCTCGCGGTGGCCCTGCGCCATCTGTGCTGCTGCCGGTGACGCGCCGGTCGCGAACGCAACGCCGACAGTGCCGGTGAGGCCAAGCAGCACGTCGCGCCGCGTCGTATCCTTGCCCTTGTAGATGTCGTCCGTCATCTCCTGGCCTCCTCGCGCGCATCATGATCGTGGGCGCGGCTCATGGAACAAAGTCGCAGCCACTTCGCGAACATCTGCGTCGTCCGTTGGAGCCCACTAAGCGTCCCAGGTCGGCCGCGCTGCACCACGCACATCCAGCAAAGGTGTCCGCCAGCGCGTCGGCGTATGTGAGAGCTTTACGAGTGGGGCCAGGCGCTCGTAATCACCGTAGGGTGTCATGGCGCGGATCGTCTCCGGCGGTCCAAGGCGGCTCTCCTGCCCTGGGTTGGCGAGTTCCGCCTCGTCGACCTGCCCGAGACTCATGAACCACATCGCACAACGAGTGAGGTTGACCCGCACGTGGTAGCTGCCGCCCTCGCGTGCGCGGCGGCGCAGCGCTGCAATCACCCCGGCAGTGCCAAGATAGCCGGCGATGTAGTCGTTCATGACGAAGGTGGGCGGGAAGCGGGGGTGGTTGGGGCCGCTACCCTCGATCGCGGTGAAGCCGCTGACCGTCAGCCCCTCCATGTCGAAGCCCGCGTACTTGTTCCACGGCCCCTCCCAACCATAGCCGCGGACCGAGCAGTAGATGGTGCCCGGATGAGCCCGGGCGACCTGCTCTACTCCAAAGCCGAGCTCCTCCATCTTGCGGCCGCGGAAGCCCTCGATGAACACGTCGGCCCGTGGCAGCAGGTCTTGCAGGACCCGATGCTGATCGGTGTTCTTGAGGTTCAGCACCGCCGAACGCATACCGATATTGACGTCCTGCCAAATCGCCTCATGCTCGAACGCCTGGTCGCGCGCGATGTGCAGCACCTCGGCGCCGTGACCGGCCAGATTGCGTGCGACCGTAGAGCTCGCAATGACATGGGTGCAGGCGAGCGCGCGAATTCCCGACAGCGGCTGTGACGGGTTTGGCGTCCAGTGCACGGGATCGCTGTCACCCACCTTTACGATCTCGACCAGTGGGGTCGCGGCGATTGCCTGACCCTGGGGATGCGCAAGCCACTCCGCCTGGGTGCGATGGATGCCCATGATCATCCCCGCCTCACTGACGCGGCTCTCAAGATCGGCACTGTCGAAGGTCCGGACAGCGGCGGCAATTGAAGCTGTGTCGGGAGCGGCTTCGATAACGCGCAGGAACCCCACGAAATGCTGCGGGTAGAGGCCGGTCGGCGTCACGGCACGACCGTCGCGCGTTTCGAATATGGCGAATGAAAGCGGATTGCCGATCGCGAGCGGCGCCTGCAAGGAACGGCCGTTCAGTGTCGGCTGCCAGGTCCATTCGGCCGGCAGCGGGTCGCCCGGCAGCATCCCGAGCGCACGCAGTTGGTCGACCAGAACACGCACCCAGGGTGCAACTGCATAGACTGCCTGACGCAGGTCCACGCTGAGGTCTTGTGATTGTCCCGTGCGCTCGCGCCAGATCGCAGCCGCGCCGACACCTGCCCCCATGGCCGGAATCGCCATGCACGCGCCGGTGCGAAAGCGGCTGCGTACAATCGGGTCTCGCCCGGTGAAGGTCACGCGCCCGCCGCCATCCGCCGGACTCTCGCCGAACTCGCGCATAAACTGAGCGAAGGCCGCGTCGATGCCGAACCCACTTGCGCTTTGGGCTTGCGCCGAGCCTAGGGCAGCAATCCCCGCTGCCAAGGCAGTTGCGCCCTTCAGCAGCTCCCTCCGTCGCGTCATTGTTCACGGCCCCCCAAACGCAACTTATTCGGTGCGGTCGTGGGTAGCAACCACACGGCAGCATCGTCGGGCCCATGTCCTTTGTCTTGGCGCCGATTGGATCGCCGATGACCCGGTAGCTGACGAGCAGGCTTTGCGCGCCGGTTCACGCTGATAAACGAATACAGGCGATACTCGGTTCTCGTTCCGCTGCTCGGCCGGTGCGCCGGCCATGCTTTTGTTGATGCAGGCGAACTTCGCAGAACCAGAGGAACTCCGTCTGGACAATTTCCATGTTCTGAAGTGAGAAGAACAGTTCTGCCATTTGCTCTTCTCCGATTTAATCCAGATGCGCCAGCATCTCCTGTCCTCGGGGGGCCGTTGGCCGGACCCAGGGCGGTTCAGCAACCTGGTCGAAGCGCGCCGGCATGCTTCGCTCCGCTTGGCGTTCCGCTGGGCCCATGCGAGTCCACACCCACCTAGCGGCGGACTCGCGCTGGACGAAACCGGCCCTCGTCATGGCCGGCGAAGGAGGCTGTAATCCAATCCGGAAATCGCGGGCCCTGTGCGAGGCCAATCGCTTTTTCCACAATGCACAATGCGTGGCCATGCCCCGCTCACGCCCGGCGATGGTGGACTTTGGCTATGATCCACCATCGGTTGCGTCAGGCGGCGACGCTCCGCAGGCCATGCGCATGCAGCAGGTTATGCATGATCGCGTGCAGCAGGCAGACCGACCGCACCGCAGCGATCCCATGAACCAGCATCCGCCCGAACCCACGGTTCTTCATCTTGGCATATGCGTGCTCGGTCAGCTTGCGCCGCCGATACACCTCCTTGCCACCGTCGCTTGCCATGCGGGACCGCCAATCCTGCACCGCCTGCGGTTCGTGTCTCAGCTGCGAGCGACGGTTCCGCTCGCCCTCAGGTGTGATCGGGCCGCGCTGTTTGGCCGGCGGGCTGTAGACCGCAGATCGGGACAGCGTTCTCCGAAGCTCGCGATCTCGTCCACGGTCATCGCCGTGGCATTAGCGAGCAACCGTTTCGGAACCTCGCCGCAGCGCTGTTCGATCTCCGCCACCAGGTCCACCGCCAGTCCACGCATGCCCTCGGGCTTGACCCGAGGGTTGCGCCGGTCGGTCGGCTCGATGGTCACCACAAAGCCTGTCGCAGTCGCCACCTGAACGTTCCATGTCGGGTGCGTGGCACCATCCGGCATTCGCATCTGGCGCACATCGGGATCAGAGGTCGATACCGTGGGCGCGCTTTTTGCCGCTTCTTCCTTGGCCCGCCGTTTGGCTCGTTCGAGCTTCTCCAGCTCGCGTTCGGCAAGTCGCTGCTGCGCTCGAGCGATCCGCTTTGCGCGTTCTTCCGCGGCCCGCAGGGAATGCGCCTGACGCTTGCGTTCGTCGGCGCCGGCGTCCTGTTCCAGTTCGCTGTTCAGCGTCGCGACGCGTTCGGCAACCGCCGTCTCGATGCGATCGAGCTTCTCCCGTCCCGCCAGCGAATTGTGCCCGGCGCGGGCGCGTACTTTCGTTCCGTCGATCGCCAGCTCTTCCAGGCTGATCAGACCTTCAGCGATCAACGCTGTCAGGCTCTGCGTCAGCAGCGTGTCCAGCAGCGCCCCGCTGTCGCGCCGGAACGCCGAGAGCATGTCGTGATTGGCCGGAACCCCGCCGGCAAGTCAGCGATATGCGGCGTGGTGTTCGCACAGCCGTTCGATGGCGCGCGCCGAGCCGACGCCGTCCAGCGTGGCATACAGCCACAGCGCCAGCAGCACCGCAGGTTCTGCCGCAGGGCGTCCCGGCAGATCGTCACGGGCTTCGATGCGAGCGTAAAACGCGGTCAGATCCAGCGTCTTGACAAACGCCCAGACCAGACGAGCACGATGCTCCGGCGGCAGCTGGCTATCCAGATCGATCGTGTCCCACCGCAACTGCTCGCGGTCTGGCAGCAGCAGGCGAAGGCCCTGGCTCATTACAAATCCTCCCGGCGTCTGGCGCAGGGAATCCGAAAATTGGCTGCAGCGGTACCCCAAAACTGCCCCAGCGAAACAAAAAATCGGGCACGGGACTGGATTACAGCCTCCTTCGCCGGCAATGACGGAATGAGTCGGACTCGGCGGGGTCTGATAAAGGTGCGAGCAATTACTCGCCAGGTCGAATGGCTTCCTTGGTCGGATGCGGACGTTCAACTCAGGCAACCCAGCGACACGGCTGGTATCGCATCACTTGAGCGACACCGAGCCCGTGTAGCGAATAATGTAGAGTCCGCCGGTGAACCTGTCGTTGGCATAGATCAGACCGTTCTCGTCGACGTAGACATCATTGATCTGGATGGTGTGCATCGCGTTCTGCGGCGGCGCCTGTGGGATCAGGTAGCCGATCTCGACAGGCCGGTTCGGATCGCTGATCGAGTAGGCGCGCACACCGCCGTTGAAATAGCTGCCCACGACCGTCTGGGTCAGTGTGCGCGACGTCTCGATCGGCCGGTTCATGTGGATGTTGTGCGCGCCGAAGCGTCCGCCCGCCTTGCATAGCGCCGACTGATCGGCAGCCGGTGGCAGCACAGCCAGCGGGAGCGGATGACTCTCGTCGCTGATGTCCCATAACCAGTTGCGCTTCGGCCAGTCCTTGCAGGTATTCTCTGTCGCTTCCTCGGTCTGGATCGCGAGTCCGCGGCTGACGAGCGGCAGCACGGTATGGGCGAAGCCGTTGCCAAGCGACTGCCAGGAGGGATGCGCGATCGGGGTGGGATGCGCCTTGTCGGCGATGTCCAGGATCACCCAGCCACCGTCGATCCAGCCGACATACGCGCGATCCGGCCTGTCCGCCGGCACTACCAGCGAATGCATGCGGATCCCTGCATCGAACGGCGCGACGCGCGGCGGCGGCGGTGCACTGTCGCCCTCGCGCGTGCCGGGTAGCCACCAGCGACCGGCCTCGCGCGGATGGCGGGGATCGCTGACGTCGACGATCATCAGGAACTGGTCGTCCAGCTTGTTGCGCGGCGTGAAGTCGCGCGCGCCGGTGGACAGATAGGCGTAGCGGCCGTCGGTGAACCACACGAAATGCGCGCCGCGCGAATGCGGACCGGAGGTGTCGAAGTGCGCCAGCTTCGTCGGCATCTTCGGATCGGCGATGTCATACACATCAAGCCCTGCGCCAGCTTGCCCGATGTTCTCCGTCTGATGCGCCACCGCCAGCGTGTTTCCTGCCAGGCCAAGCGAGTTACAGCGGATGTATGGCGCCTCGACCTTGATCTGCGTGATGATCGTCGGCTGTTCGGGGTGCGTCACATCGATCACGCTGATGCACATCGGCCCCGATTCGTGCGCGAGATACAGGACGCGCTGACCGCCGGCGTATTGCTTCAGCGCCAACCCCTCGCCGCCCTTCCCGAACCCGTTGAGGTCGCTGCGGCCAATGATCTGCATGTTCGACGCCTCGACGACCGCTGTTGGGTCGTCGGCTCGCGCTGACGGGGCGGACGGGATCTGCCATGCGAGGGCCGCAGCCGCGACGGCGATCAGTGTGGCCCATCGGGTTCTGCTTGATACTCGGCTCATGCGGCTCTTCCAATCAGTTGAGCCAATATCAGCCCCGGGTTGCTAGAACTCAACGGTTGGCCGGACTCGGCGGCGGGCTTACATACCGGTCGCATGCCGCACGCCGATTTCGTCCATCTTCGCGTTCATTCCGCCTACTCGCTGAGCGAGGGCGCGATCAAGGCCGAGAAGATTCCCGCCCTGGCGCTCGAGGCCAGCATGCCGGCGGTGGCGATCACCGACACCGCCAACCTGTTCGGCGCGCTGGAGTTCAGCCAGGCCTGCGCCGCCAAGGGCATCCAGCCGATCATCGGCTGCCAGATCGCGCTGGCCCGCGCCGACAATCCGCGCCTGCCCCCTGAACCGATCGTGGTGCTGGCACAGGACGCCACGGGGGTCGACAACCTCCGGCGCCTGTCGTCGTGCGGCTTTCTGGACACCGATCCCGGCCTCAAGCCGCAGCTTGCCTTCGACGCAATTGCCGCGCACGCCGCCGGGCTGATCCTGCTCACCGGCGGCAGCACAGGGCCGCTCGCGCGGCTGCTGGCGGAGGGCCAGAAGCAAGAGGCCGAGCGCCTGCTCGGACGGATCGCGGAGGCTTTCCCTGACCGCGCGGCTGTCGAATTGCACCGCCATAACCTGGACGTCCAGCGTGCGCTGGAACCCGGGCTGATCGCGTTGGCGGATGCCGCCGGCATCCCGCTCGTCGCCACCAACGACTGCTACTTCCCGGCGCCCGACATGTACGAGGCGCACGACGCGCTGCTGGCGATCGCCGAGGGACGGCTGTTGTCGGAGGCCGATCGCCGCCGCGTCACGCCGGAGCACTGGTTCAAACCCGCGCCCGACATGCGCATCCTGTTCGCCGACCTGCCGGAGGCCTGCGACAATACGCTCGCCATCGCGCGGCGCTGCGCGGTGATGATGGAGACGCGCAAGCCGATGCTGCCGGTCTCGCCCAAGGTGCGCGCGGGGAGCAACGAAGAGGAGACGATGCGCGCCATGGCGATCGAAGGTCTCGATCGCCGCATGGATGCGGTGGACGCCGATGCGGCGACGCGGGCGCGGTATCGCGAACGGCTCGACTACGAACTGTCGGTCATTGGTTCGATGGGGTTCGCCGGGTATTTCCTGATCGTGGCCGACTTCATCCAGTGGGCGAAGGCACAGGGCATCCCGGTCGGGCCGGGGCGTGGTTCCGGCGCCGGATCAGTTGCAGCGTGGGCGTTGACCATTACCGATCTCGATCCGATCCGCTTCAATCTGCTGTTCGAGCGCTTCCTGAATCCCGAGCGCGTGTCGATGCCCGACTTCGACATCGACTTCTGCCAGGAAGGCCGCGATGCGGTGATCGACTACGTGCGTCGCGAATATGGGTCAGATCGCGTGGCGCAGATCATCACGTTCGGCAAGCTCCAGGCACGCGCCGCAGTCCGCGATGTCGGGCGCGTGCTCGGTCTGCCGTTCGGCCAGGTTAACAAGGTCGCCGAACTGATTCCGAACAATCCTGCGCATCCGGTGAACCTGCAGCAGGCGATCGCTGGCGAACCACGTCTGCGCATCATGCGGGACGAGGATGACGGTGTTGCGCGATTGCTGGAGATCGCGTTGCAGATCGAGGGCCTGTATCGACACGCGAGTACCCATGCCGCCGGGGTCGTGATCGGCGACCGGCCGCTGATCGAGCTGGTGCCGCTGTATCGCGATCCGCGCTCCGAATTCCTGGTCACTCAGTATTCGATGAAGCATGTCGAGCAGGCGGGACTGGTGAAATTCGACTTCCTCGGTCTCACCACGCTCACCATTTTGGAACGCGCGAAGGGGCTGCTGCGTGGGTTGGGCAGCCCGGTCGATCTGGACCGCCTACCGTTGGACGACGCGAAGACATTCGAGATGCTGGCACGCGGCGACGCCGGCGGGGTGTTCCAGATGGAAGGTCAGGGCATGCGCGACACGCTGCGCCTGATGCGTCCTGACCGTTTCGAGGACCTGATCGCCGCGAATGCCCTGTACCGTCCCGGCCCGATGGACAGCATTCCGGATTATTGTCGGCGCAAACACGGCGAGGCCTGGGTCGCGCCGCATCCGATGATCCATGACATCCTGGAGCCGACATACGGCGTCATCGTCTACCAGGAGCAGGTCATGCAGATCGCTCAGACGATGGCCGGATATTCTCTCGGCGGCGCCGACCTGCTGCGTCGCGCGATGGGCAAGAAGATCCCGGCGGAGATGGAGGCCCAGCGCGAAATCTTCACCGAAGGTGCGATCGAGCGCGGCATCGATCCGGCGACAGCAAAGAGCGTGTTCGACGCGATGGCGAAGTTTGCTGGCTACGGCTTCAACAAGAGCCACTCGGCGCCTTATGCGATGCTCGCTTATCAGACTGCCTGGCTGAAGGCGAACCATGCCGAAGTGTTTTTTGCCGCCTGCATGAGCCTGGCACTCGGCAACACGGACCGGCTCGCCGCATTGCGCGAGGAGGCAACGCGTTCCGCGATAAGCATCCTGCCGCCCGATATCAATCACTCCGGCGCCGACTTCACGGTGGAACGCACGGACGACGACGGCCTGGCGATCCGCTACGCGCTAGCTGCGGTGAAGAAGGTCGGCTTCGCTGCCATGCAGTCGCTTGTCGACGTGCGTGGTGACACGGCATTCACAGATCTTGCGGACTTCGCCGCGCGCGTCGATCCGCGTCAGCTCAATCGCATGCAACTAGAGAACCTGGTTCGCGCCGGCGCGTTCGATACTCTGGAGCCGAACCGCGCGCGCCTGTTCGCAGCGGCCGAGGCGATCCTGCGCCGCGCGCAGGCGACCGCGGAGGAGAAGGAGAGCGGACAGGCCGCGCTGTTCGGTATCGCGTCCGGTGGCGCGCGCGAAACCTTGCATCTGCCGGAGATGCCCGATTGGTCGCCAATGGAGCGGCTCAGCTTCGAGGCAGAGGCGATCGGGTTCCATCTCACCGCGCATCCGCTCGACACCTATGCCAAGGCGCTGCGTCGTCTTGGCACCACACCTTGTGCGCAAGTGGAAGCCATTGCCATGGCCGGCGTTACGCGCGTCCGCCTGGCAGGCATGGTGGTGGCGCAGAAGGAGCGGGTGACGCGCACGGGCAACCGTATGGCCTGGGTGCGGATTACCGACGCGTCCGGCTCCTGCGAGGTGACGCTGTTCGCCGAGGTGTTGTCGCGTTCGCGCGAGCTGCTGACCAATGGATCGAACCTGCTGGTTACCGCCGATCTGCGGCAGGACGGCGAGGCACTACGGGTCACCGCACAAGACGTCGCGTCACTCGATAAGGCCGCTGCCGATGCGGGGACGGCGATGCGCATCTGGTTGCGCGAGACGGCATCGGTACCGCACATCCGCGACCTGCTCGGCCGTGAAGGACGCGGCAAGGGCCGGGTGATCCTCGTGCCTCGGCTCGGCACAACACAAAGCGTCGAGATCGCGCTGCCCGGCGGCTTCAATGTCACGCCGCGGTTGGCGCAGGCGTTGAAGGTTATCCCCGGCGTCGAGCAGGTGGAGGAGTTATAGCTCGCTCATGGGCGCACCGATTGCCATCACGTCGCTCGGCGCGTTGCGCGGCATGTGGCATGACGGGATCGCGGCGTTTCGTGGTGTTCCTTATGCGCCTCCTGTCGGTGAGCTTCGCTTTGCACCGGCGGCGCCGGTCGCGGCCTGGAGCGGACTGCGCGATGCAACCCAACACTGACCGATCGCACCGCAGCTTCCGTCGCGCCTGAACGTGGCGATGGGCGACTATGCGCGGCCGCAGGACGAGGACTGCCTGACGCTCACCATTCGGCACCTTCGCGGCCTGGTCGGATGCGCCGATGCTGACGGGTGGCGACGCGGCGCAGATGGCGGCGCTTTCAGTGCGAATCCTACGTGTGGTCGCCTAGCTGGTGCAGTCGCTGTGTTCTTGCCGGATCATCGGGCCCTAACTTGGGGTCCCTTCAACCAAGCGCAGCGTCGGGGGCGCAGCCAAGGAGCGCGTCAGGGTGAGACCCGCGCTTGTAAAGAGTTCCCACATTTCAGCTTCGGTCCGGATACGGCTGCTGGTTCCGCTAACCACCAACAACAGCATGTCGAACGACGTCCCATACTGCGAAGCCAGGTCAGGTTCAGCGATCAGCACACGGCCATTCGGATGCATGGCCTCACGAATATTTCTGAGAAGCGCTCGGGCCTGGGCATCGTCGTGGTCCATAAGAACGCGTTTGAGGATATACACATCGCCTCCAGCCGGAACGCTGGCGAGGAAATCCCCTGCAATGATCTGACATCGCCCCTCTGCCACCTCGGGTTCGAGAACGGCGCTGGCGCCTTCCGCCATACGGGGGAGCTCAAGCAGGATACCGTGGAGCGACGGGTAGGCGCGCAAGAGGGTCGCCAGTAGAAGTCCCAGTCCCCGCCCACGTCCACGAGATATTGAGTGGTGGAAAAATCAAACACTGCCTGCAACACCACGCTCTCCTGCCTGGTGATGGCACTCATGGCCGCGTTGAACTCGGCGGCTTCGCCGGGATGGCTCTGCATGTACGTAAAGACCGGCTGGCCAAAAAGCGCTTCAAACGCGCTCCCGCCAGTTCGTACGCTTTCCGGAAGGTGAGGCCACGTTTGGTGGAGCCAGACGCTGCCCATAAACTTGGCATAGTCCCGCAGCTCCGTGGCAAGGGCTTCAATGGATCGAGGTCCGTCTTTCACCAGATCAGCGATCCCAAGCTCCGCTGCCACACTAAGCAATTGCGTCTGCGCAACGCCCAGCGTCATGGACAGCAAGTGGTTGCGGAACGTGTCCTCGACGGACTGCGGAGACGGCGTCAAGCTGGCCATGTGTCCCTCTTCCAGGATCAACCGAGCGGCACCGATTGTCGCCAGCATTGGTCGAAGCTTCAAGCAATGGTCTAAGCTTGAAGCTTCAGGAAGTCGTCCCACAAGGACGGCGAGGACGGTATACCTGGATAACGGCCAACGAACGGACATTCTCGACCGGTCTGGCTTAACCTACGATTTTGAACAAATCGTGTGGTGACCCCACGTTGTCCGCCGGCAGCGATGCGTCTTGGCAGGCGGGTCGGGGTTGTGGGGGGCCGGTGTGGTGGGCGATCCCGCGGGGCTACTAGCCAAACCCGGCAGAGCCGGTGGAAACTGCCGCAGAGTTTCGAGGCGGGTGAAATGAAGATTCAGGACATCGACAGGGTCAATCACCTGATTGGCGAGCTGAACAGCATGAAGGAACTGATAGCGCACGCGGAACGCGCCGATCCCGCGGACTGCGAGCTGTTCATCAAGCTGCCGGGCGATGCCTCGATGAGGCTGTCGAGCGAGGGCTCGGCTTCAACGCATTATCAGGGCTTCTCCGCCTCGCCGGAATTCCTGCGCCGGTTGCAGCAGCTTGCGGTTGAGGAGCTCAATGCGCGGCGACGCAGCATCATCGGCGAACTCGCATCACTTGGCGTGGAGGCAGAGGGATGATGCGGATGAACTGGTTTGAGGTTCCCGAGGCCGTCGCACAGCGCGTCATCGCGCGGAGTGGCGTGGCGCATCCGCATGCCGATCTCGATCCCAGACGGACGGCGCTGATCGTGGTCGATCTACAGAATGCATTCATGGACGATGAGGTCGGACACGCGGTCTGTCCCATGGCGAGGGACATCGTGCCCAACGTGAACCGGCTCGCCTCTGTGGTGCGTGGTGCGGGCGGTGGCGTGTTCTGGATCAAGAACACCTTCGACGAACGCGACGTGTACGAATGGAGCAATTCGCATGCGATGCTGACGCCCGCCATGCGCGATCGGCGGGTCGCCGCCATGAGCGAGGGCACCAAGGGTCAGGAGTTGTGGCCCGAGCTCGATGTTCGGCCGGAGGACGAGATCGTCCGCAAATACCGGTTCAGTGCGTTCATGCCGGGGACGTGCGATCTGCCGTATCGGCTGCGCTCGCGGGGCTTCGATACCGTGTTGATCACCGGGACCGTGACCAATGTCTGCTGCGAGTCATCGGCGCGCGACGCCATGATGACGAACTTCAAGACCGTCATGGTGAGCGACGCGAATGCGGCGATGACGGTGGAGGAGCACAACGCGTCGCTGGTGGCATTCTATGCCATCTTCGGCGACGTGATGGACACGGATTACGTGATCCAGCGCCTGACGCGGAACGAATAGGCTGACGGTTGGTCGCGTGAAGCCATTACGTCGAGAACGCGGCGACGGCCTCCTTCTCGGTGGCGTATGTGTTGAGCAGGGAGTTGAAGCCCGCAGTCTCCAGCACTGTCTTGACGCTGCCGGCGGCACTGCAGATCGTCAGCTTCCCATGTTTGGCCTGCAGCAGCTTCGCGGCCTGTAGGATGACTCGCAGGCCTGCGCTGCTGACGTAGTCGAGCTTCGCGAGGTTGAGCACAACGTGACGGTCGGTTCCCTGGGCGATTGCCACCATGCGATCTCCGGCATCTCCCGCAGTGCGACTGTCGAGGCGGCCGCTCATTTCGACAACCAGCGTGTCGTAGACCTTCCGGGTTTCGATCTGCATTTCCAGCCCCCCTGATTCGCAGACGGCAGCAAGCCGTCCTGCTGACACAAGCTAAGGGGCAACGCCGGCCGGCGGAAGTGCGGGGTCGGCTTTGCAGCATGGGCGGCGAGGGGTAAGGGAAAGGACCGAACCCGTCGCTGCCGCCGGCACAATCCGGGGAGGAGGAAACAATGAAACTCGCCATATGGTCGACGACCACCCCGCGGGAAAATTCGACACATCAGGAAATGTTTCGCCGCCAGCTTGAAGAGGTCGAGCTGGCGGAACGCATCGGCATCGATCAGATCTGGTTCTTCGAACATCATCTGAACCCGACGGGGCCGGTGCCGTCGCCCAATCTGCTGATCGCTGCCGCCGCGCGGACGACGAGCCGGATCCGCTTTGCCAGCATGGTCAATATCCTGCCATTCCGGCATCCGCTGCTGGTCGCCGAAGAGGCGGCGATGCTGGACAACCTGACCGATGGTCGCTTCGACATGGGGCTCGGCCGCGGCCTGCGTCCGCCGGAGTTCGCAGCGTTCGGTGTCGATCAGCAGCAATCGCGCGAGATGTTCGCAGAATCCTTCGACGTCATTCGGCGCGTGTTCGCTGACGAGAACTTCGAGCACAGCGGCAAGTACTGGACGGTGCGCAAGGATGCGCCGCTGGCGCCGCCGCTGGTGCAACGGCCGCACCCGCCGTTCCTGGTCAGCGCGCAGAGCGAGGAGTCGCTGCGCTGGGCGGCGCGACACGACATTCCGTTCGCGCAGATAGACTTGCTGGCTGATCAGGCGCGGCACGATGCAGCGCTGTATCGCGAGGTGCAGACGGCGCATGGACACGCGCCGGCGCCGCGGCTCTATCTGATGCGCGAGATCTACGTGGCCGACAGCGATGCGCGGGCGCGGGCCGAGGCGGAGCCCTGGATGCTGCAGCAGTGGCAGTTATGGAACCGCTACACGCAGTTCACGCGCGGCGGGAAGCTGCCCGAGAGTTATGATTTCTGGCGGCGGCAGGCGCCAATGCTGCACGCAATGGGGTTTGCGGAAATCGTCGCGCAGGACATGGTGATACTCGGTGGGCCGGAGACAGTGGCGGAGGCCATCCTGCGACTGGTGGGGCAGCTCGACCTGATGGGGCTTGCGATGATCTTCAAGCTTGGTGCGATGCCGTACGACATGGTGGAACGGTCGATGACCTTGTTCGGCGAGGAGGTGATGCCGAGGATGCGGCATGTTCTTGGGCGGGATGCGGCCGCATCGTCGTCGCGCGCTGCGTGAAGCGAGGATCGGACCGCTTGTCCGGCCGTCCATCTCAATAATTGCGATGTCGTTCACTAATTGCAACAGTGATGGCAGTCCGGATCAAGGATATTTTGTGGCTGGACTGGCAGTGCCAAGGCATGTATCGTTACGCAATCAGCAGGTCTTCAAGGGCTGCTCACAGCAAGGGCATTTGTGCACGAGCAACGCATTCGCATAACTCGACTTCGACGGTTCCCCGCATTCCAACTTGAAGCATCTGCCATGACAACTCCAGAGAACGGCATTTACGTACTGCAAGGCGTGGTGCCGGCCCAAATCGCTGCCGCGCCTGTCGCTGTGAAGGTCGTTGATCTCTACGACGACAACGGCCAGCTCTTTACCGCGGCGCAAGTCGCCCAGATGGAAGCCGGGAACGGCCTGTTGCTTGGGTACTTCAGCATAGGGGAGGCGGAAAACTATCGCAGCTACTTCGCGTCGCTGCCATCCTCGGTCCTCGGGCCTGTCGATCCATCATGGCCCGGCGACTATCAGGTCGCGTATTGGACGGATACCTGGAGAACTGTCGCCACCAACTACATCGACCAGATGATTACGCAAGGCTATGGCGGAGCCTTTCTGGATGTCGTTGATGAATGCGAGACCTCCTGGGCAAAGGCGAACGCACCAGGCGGCGACGCGAAGGGTGCAATGATCAGCCTGATCCAGTATCTGGCCGACTACGCTCATGCGAAGGACCCAAATTTCAAGATCTGGGTGAACAGCTCAGGCGCGGAAGACCTGATGGCGAACAGCACATTCGTAAGCACCATCGACGGGGCCTACGAGGAGGAGCTGTTCTATAAGGATAACGGCACTCCGCAGTCGACGGCGAACATAAACTACAATCTCAGCCTGCTGGACAATCTGGTGGCTGCGGGCAAGCCCGTCGTCGCGGTCGAGTATATCACCGGCGCGGCGAAAGTGGCTGACGTCGAGGCGAAGGCTGCTGCTGCCGGCATCGGATATTACGTGGCGAACCCGAACCTCAATCTTGACGGCGTGGACACGGAAGGATTTGGCGCGCTCCCGCCTCCACCGCCCTTGGCGCCGCCGGTGGTCACGGCTATCAGTGCTGTCCCGGCCTGGGCCGACCTCGGCAAGGGGGGTGTGGCGACCATCACGATGACGCTGAACGAGGCGGTGACGGTGACCGGCAATCCAAAGCTGTCGCTGAACGATGGCGGCACCGCGACCTATTCCTCGGGCTCGGGCACGGCTACTTTGACGTTCAGGTACAAAGTAGCGGCGGGGCAGGACACGACGAGGCTCGCTGTTACCGGTGTTACGTTGCCTTCCGGCGCTTCGGTGATGGGTGCAGGAGGCGTCGCCGCCGACTTCGCCGGCGCAGCGGGCAGCCTGAACGGGCGCCTGGTGGTGGACACATCGCGGACTCGCACGAACATCGCCAATGGCACCGGACAGACGGTCAACGCCGGTACAGGCAACGACGTTGTGGTCTTGCGCGGCGGCGACGCCACACTGGTGTTCAACGGCAGCGACAACGTTGCGTTTTTGGGTGGCAGTGCCAACGCGGTCAACGCGACGATCAACGACAAGTCCCGGGGCCTGACGGTCTATGTTCTGAATGGTGGCATCGACAAGATGAGCGGATTGGCTACGGATACGACAGCGGTAATCGACCTGCTCGGAGGTCTCGGCGGCTACACCAGCGTCTCGCAGGTGCTTTCCGCGATTACGAGTGACAACACCGGCGGTGCGCTGCTGCCGCTCGGCAACGGACAATCAATCGACTTCACCGACGTCGCCCCCGCCGGTCTACACGCTGCCAATTTTGCTGTGGAGTGAGGCGGTCTTACCGAAGGCGTCGGTTTCCTGCATTCCTGTGCTACTTGCCGAGGCATGGACTGAAGACGAGATTGCACATCTCAAGACTGCCTGAGAAGCTCGAGCTTACCAATCGATCCTGCTCAAAGGTCGCATCGATCGAGCACGATCCAGGTGCGAAGGCCGATGGACTGGCAACGCCGATCGCCTGACCTCGTTTGAGGTTGGTGACGAACGACATCCGGTCCTGTCCTGACTGGGCATACTCGAGCATCGGCGGCCCCGCGCAGGCGAGAAATCTCGTTTCGGCTATACCCTTCAGCGCCGTTGGCAAATCCGCAGGAGTTTGCTGTGCACAGGCTGTGACAGCCAGAACCAGCAATAGCAGCTGGGTCATGTTGATCATGGCTCGTTCGTGCTTCCCCATGTCTCATACCAATTTGTAATGACCGCGACCCAATACCGTCATGGTGGGGGCTTAGCCAAGCTCGTGTCGATCTTCCACGTCTTTCGTTGCAGCGGGCCAGAAAGACGTGGATGGCTGGCCTATCGCCGGCCATGACGAAATGAGGCGCACTCGGCAGGCTTTATCAGTAGCCACCAGGCAATGGTTGGTGCGGCGACTTGCCGAATTTGCATAGATTGCGCGTTTCACGTTTGCAATCTTGCGCTCATCCCGGAATCGACGCGGAAAGGGAGTGAGAAGCATGCGGAGGAACCGCCGGTGTCGGCTCATCGACGCACCTGTCGCCGGAATGCTGTGCGTGGTGCTCGCGAGTTGTTCGGGAACGGCGCCGACGGTGCTGTTGGACACCCCAACCGGCGCGACGCCGATCTACCAGCCGCCGCCTTCCATGCCCGGAGGCCTCGTTGGTCCACCGCCGGGTCTGAACAACCAGTCGCTACCTCCTGTCCGACCCGGCAATCTCAGCGGCACCTATGCCGGCACTGCGGTGCCGCTGGACACAGGCGGTGGTCTGTGCATCCAAAATCAGCAGGTGGGCGGCTTCAGAGTTCGGGACAATTCCGTGAGGTACGGTGGGTTCCGCGGGACGATCGCTCCCAGTGGCAGCGTGCAGATGGTGTATGGGCAGGATTGGATATTCGGCCAGTTCGAAGGGGCGACATTTCGTGGCCAGCTCGACCTCCGAGGTCGCTTTGGTGCGCCTGGCTGTACTTACCAGTTCAGCCTTGAGCGCGTGGGACCGTGACTGCGGGGCGGCCACACGAAGGTCAGTCCGCCGACTCCGGCACAAGTGCTGCGTCCGCCGCACCGACGCCGTCGCCCATGTCCGCATCGGTCAGCATCCGCCACGCGCCGCCGGCCAGCACCTCCGCTGGGCGGAAGCGCGACTTGTAGGCCATCTTGCGGCTCTCCGGCACCCAGTAGCCGAGATAGACATACGGAAGTCCCAGCGACCGCGCTCGCTCGATCAGCCACAGGATTGCATGCGTCCCAAGTGACCGCCGCTCCAGCGTTGGAGCAAAGAAGGAATAGACCGCTGACAGGCCATCTCCGAGTTTATCGGCGAGGCACGCACTCACCATCCGATCGTCGGAATCGCGAAATTCCACGATGAAGGTCTCGATCGGCGTGTCCTCGACCATGGCGCGGTAGTCGTAGAAACTCATCGTCGCCATGTCGCCGTCGCCGTGGCGCGCCGCCTGGTAGCGCTGGAACAACTGGAACTGCTCGGCGGTGGCGCGCGCGGGCACCTCGAAGCCCTCCAGCAGCGCGTTGGCACGCCAGATCTTTCGCAGTGTGCGATTGGGCTGGAACGCGGCGACCGGAATGCGGATCGGAATGCAGGCCTGGCAGGACGGGCACACCGGCGCATAGGCGATGTTGTGGCTGCGACGGAAGCCGGCGCGAGACAGCCGGTCATGCAGCGCGTCCGCGTCGGGGCCGGTGATCTCGGTGACGACCTTGCGCTCGGTCCTTCCGGCCAGATAGGGGCAGGGCAGGGGGGCCGTCGTGTAGAAGAACTGCGGCCGGCGAGGCGGTCTGTAGGTCATGCGTATGGCGATCCGCCCTGGATGTTCCAGGAGCCGAGGCCGCCGGTCAATGTCGCCGTCTGAAGGCGGTGGGCGCGCACGACGACGAGGCCGCTGGCGAGGTCGTGCAGCGTGCGGTGGCGAACGGTGAATAGCGCGAACAGCAGTAGCAGGCCGGTGGTTGCGAGGGTGATATAGAATATCAGGGTGAAGACCACGGCTTGAAGCGGTGTCGGGCGGCCGAGATCGTCGTTGCGACGGACGACCAGCCCGAGCGCCTGCTGTCCTGGCGTGGCGGAGGCGCGGCCGGCAACGAACAGCCAATGATAGAAGAACGGCACGAACGGCAGCGCGCCGAGCAGCGGCAGACCGAGGCCGAGAGTAAGCAGGCCGAACAACAACAGCACGAACCATAGTGCGGTCAGGATCAGGCCGAGCAGCAGCACATCGATCAGCCAGGCGAATACGCGGCGGATCAGCACGCCTTCGATCAGCCAGTAATCGTCGACAGGTGTCGCTCGGTAGATCATGGGGTCAGCCGGATGGTTGCAGTGGTTGCGTCGGGTGTCGGGCCGAGCGTGATCGCGGCACCGTCACGCCAACGGATGAGAAAGTCGCGTGCGTGGCTGCTGAGCAGATTGCCCGATTGGCCTGGGGCCATCATGAACAGCGAGCGATCGAGATCGGCGAGGTCATAGACGCCTCGATACTCCGCTCCGTGCACTGATTGAAACTGTTTGTATGCCGGGCCGCCGCGGTCGACCGTGCTGTCGTCACCAGGGCTAGGGATGGAAAGCGTGGCGAACCGTCCCAGGATGGGCAGCGGGCGGAGCATGGGGTGAGCGAAGATCGCCGGATGCGCATCGCCCCAGCGCCATTGCGTGGGGTCGTTGCCGAAACGGCGGACCAGGTCGCTGATGGCATCGGTCAGGGACGTCTGCAGCATGCTGGTGCAATCGCCACCGCACCAGTGCGCACCGGCCGGGGACAGCACATAGCCGACGAATTCCAGCAGCGGACCGCCGTCGTTCACCGCAATGCCGCCCTGCTCCAGCACGCGGCCATAGAAGTAGTGCAGCCACGCGTTGAAGATCAGCGGCTGCGGGGCGTCGATTGTCATGGCGCCGTCCCAATCGCGCAGCAGACCCTGGGCGCGACGGGGGATATCCTCGGTCACCGGGATGGCGAGGAGCTTCGGCAGGACCTGCCGCGCGAAGTCGGAATGCACATCGACCTGCATGCGCGCGAAGTCGGCTTGGGTGTGGCGATCCGAGCGATCGAGCAGCTCGCGGATGCGGGTGGCGCGCCAGTCGCCGAACCAGTCGCGTCCGAGGAAGATCGGGAAATCAGGCGGTGCGACGCGGTCATTGGCGTTCACCAGCCGCCCACTCGCCGGGGCAACGATGTGAGGCAACTGATCGCCAGTGGCCCAGCCGATCCAGTCATGCGAGCCATCGCCCGGTACTGGCACGGAACCGTCGCCGGCGCGACGGATCGGCACGCGGCCGGTAACGTAGAACGCGATGCGCTGCCGGTCGGCCACCAGCAGGTTCTGCACTGGCGCAGTGATCATCGGGGCTGCCTTGCCGGCGGCGTCCACATCATGCGCCTGGTTGAGCGCGAGCAGGCCGGCGGCAGCAGTGTTGCCAGGCGCCAGGTTGGCCATCGACACGGCAAGGATCGGGCCGTTGCGGTTGGAGAGGTCGCTGATCACCGGGCCATGGCGCGTCTCGCGTACGGTCAGCATCTGGTCGGGCTCGCCGCGGACCTTGATCCGCTCCTCGCGCACAGTGAACGGACGCGGGCCGTCTGGTGTCTGGTATTCATTGTCGGCTGCCGGCGTCTCGATGAACACGTCCTGCACATCGGCGCCGGTTGTGGTGAAGGTCCAGGCGATGTGGCCGTTGTGGCCGAGTACCAGGAAGGGCACGCCCGGTGCGGTGGCGCCGACCAGCACGCCGTCAGGTGTCTCGATCCGCGCCAGGTACCAGATGCTGGGAAAGCCGAACGCCAGATGCGGATCGCCGGCGAGCAGCGGCGCGCCGGTCGCGGTGTGGCGGCCGTCCACCGCCCATTCGTTCGAGGCGGTTTCAGGCAGCGTGTAGGGGGCCGGGAAGCGCGGCAGCACGGCCGCGAGATCGCTGGCGAGGTGGCTCAAGGCGGGTGCCAGCGCCGCCTCCGGCCGTCCCTCGCTGCTCGCCGGCGGCCACAGCTCGTCGATCAGCTGTTGCGGCACGTGTCCGGCGAGCGACTGGCGCGACAGCTCGGTACGCCAGTTGAGCGATAGCGACAGGCCCATGATCTCGCCCCAGAGCAGGCTGTCGGCTGGCTGCCATGGGTCGGGCCGGCCAAGGTAAAGGAATTCCGGCGCGCTGAAGCGTCCGCGCTCGGCGATCCAGGCATTCACCCCGCTTGCGTAGGCTTCCAGCATGGCGCGGGTCTCGGCGGGCAGGGTCGGATAGTCCGCCACAGCGCGCCTTCGCAAACCAAGCGTCAGCATCAATCGGTCCGTAGCAAGCGTTGCCGGGCCGGCGATCTCCGACAACCGGCCGGAGGCGGCACGACGCATCAGCTCCATCTGGAACAGCCGATCGCGCGCATGCACGAACCCCAGGGCGGCGGCGGCATCGGTGGCGCTGGCGGCACGGACGCGCGGGATGCCGTCGGTGTCGAAGCCGATATCGACCGGCCCGGAGAGACCGGGGACACGCGCCTGTTGTGACCGCGGCGGAAGGGTGAGCCACAGCATGCCCGTGACGACGGCCGCCAAAAGCAGCACGACGAAGCCGAGCCAGAACAGCAGACGGCGAGTGCCGCGGATAACTGCACGCATGACGCCAAGGTGGCGAAACGGCGGTTGGAAGGAAAGGCCGGTGTGTTGGCGCGGCGAGTGGCGTCATGATAGCGTTTTCGTGCCGAGCGCAAGCCGATGCAATCAGGGGACGCCCATGACAGTAACACGCGGCGACGACAGCGGCTTTACTGCGCACCCGACGGTGCGCGAGCTGGAGAAGATCAGCAACCGAACCGACACGCGCGACGTGCTGGCGCACGCGTCGAAGAGCGCGCGAAAGTTGAACGACTATTTCATCGTGGACATCGACGCGCACGTGACCGAGACCGCGTTCTGGTCCGAAATCACTGACCGCATCGACAACGACTACCTGCGTCACGCGGCACTGTCGTTCAGGGAGCGCGGCGGGTCGCCGCCGGGTCTGCTGAACGTGCAGCCCGGCATGCTGTATCAGGACATGTTCGGCCGCATTCCGCACGGCCAGCAGGCAGATGCGGTGATCGGCGAGGGCACGCATCGTCAGGTCGAGCTGGTCAGACGCGCGATGGACAGCATGGGCATCGACTACACGGTGGCGTTCCCGACACCAATGCTGTTGCTTGGTATGCATCCGCAGGCCGAGGTGGAGGTGGCGCTGGGGCGCGCGTTCAATCGCTGGCTCGTCGAGGAGCTGCTGCCGCGCGAACCGCGCATCAAGGCGATGATGTATCTGCCGTTCAATGATCCCGAAGCCTGCGTCGAGGTGGTGGAGGAGTTCGCCGACGCACCGGGCGTCATCGGCTTCACCGTGGTCTCGACGCGCTACAAGCCGGTGCATCACAACAGCTACATGCGGCTCTATGCCGCGTTGCAGGCGACGGGCAAGCCGCTGGCGTTTCACTCGGGCTTCCACTGGGGCGACGAGTCGATGAAGCAGATGAACCGCTTCATCTCGATGCATGCGATCTCGTTCTGCTACTTCAACATGATCCATCTGACCAACTGGATCATCAACGGCCTCCCGGAACGGTTTCCCGAATTGAAGGTGATCTGGGTGGAGAGCGGTCTCGCGTGGCTGCCGTTCATGATGCAGCGGCTGGATTCCGAGTACATGATGCGCTCGTCCGAGGCACCGATGCTGCGGCGACGGCCCAGCGAGTATATCCGCGACATGTATTTCACCAGTCAGCCGCTGGAGACCAGCAATCTCAAGCTTACGCAGGCGACGATGGAAGCGATCAAGGCCGATACGCAGTTGTTGTTCGCGTCCGATTGGCCGCACTGGGATTTCGATCTGCCGACGACGATCACCGACCTGCCGTTCCTGTCGGAGCAGGCGAAGCGCAACATCCTGGGCCTGAACGCCGCGCGTGCGTTCGGCTTCGAGGTGCCGGCCAACAAGCTTGCCCAGGTGCCCGGGCCTGAGCCGGCGCTTGCCAAGTGAGTGCGCCGTTACGGGCTGACGAAATCGCCACTGCGTTCTGCGACGTCGTGGCAACGGCTTTGCGGTGCGGCGACCTTGATGCGATTCCGGATGAGGCGCTTCGCCGTGTGTTGACTGCGGCAGTCAAGGCCTATGCTGCGAAGGCTGAAATGGCGGAGGGTGAACTTGCGCCGTTCGAGGGCGATCAGGTGACAGCGACCGAAACCGCGGTAGCTGCCTGTGCGATGATCCGTGCTGCCGAGTTGAATTTATTCGATATCGCGATGTGGTTCGGACGTCCGGTGAACCGCCTGTGAAAGGAGGCGCGAGATGACTGAGATTTTGGTCGGTCGCTGCAGCGATCTCGCCGATGGCGACTACCGCGTCGTCGCGGTTGGCGAGCTTGAGGTGGGAGTGTTCCGGCTGGGTGAGCGGTTCGTCGCATATGAGAACCGGTGTCCGCACCATGGCGGCCCGGTGTGTCAGGGCAAACTGTTCAACGGGGTCGAGGAGATCATCATGCCGGATCAGACGAGCCGCGGACTGCGGTTCACGCAGGATCGGCATGTGGTGTGCCCGTGGCATGGCTATGAGTTCAATCTCGACACCGGGCGGCATCCTGGCGACCCACGGATGCGCCTGCGGTCGATACCGGTGCGGGTGTCGGACGATGGTATCTACATCGAGGCGCCGGGCTGACCGCGATTGTGAGGTGCGAGGCGGCGGCGCGTACTCATGATGGGGATTGCTTCGTCGCTGCGCTCCTCGCAATGACAGCTCGCGGCGCCCTTGGGTGGCGCCACGCCTATTCGGCGGCTGCCATCAGGGGCGGCGCTTCGATGTAGCTTTGGGCCAGTTGGCGGCCGGTGTCACGAAGCAGCCTTTTGTCCAGCTCTGGCGTTTTTGCCGGTGGGATGCGCACGACCGTGTCATTGCAATAGGTCGGGATGACCATGTCGCTATCGCGGAACAGGCCGACCGGCTCGCTTCCCGCCTTGACCGCTCGGATGCCGCGGCGGATCTGGTTGCGGAACATCGTGATCCCGCGATCGGTCGTGCCGAGATGTTCGAGGCCATGCACGGCGACGGCGCGCTGCGAGACCTGGGCTTCGAAGTCGCTCGGCTGACGCTGGCTTTGTTCGTGGGTGTCGGCTGCGAGCTGACCGGGCAGCATGATGCCGCGATCGGCCCACCAGTCCGGTGTGGTGACGCCTTCTGTTTCGCTGACGTGACGCAATTCGATCAGCATCGTGTTGGTGTCGTCGAGCGGCACGATCCAGCGACTCATCATCGGGCCGCTGAACGGATGCGCTTGCTGACCGGTTTCCCAAATCGGTGCGACCTGCTGCAGATTGGGCAGCACGTTCTCGACCATGCGCGCCCATATGTTGTCGCCGACCCGCCTGGTCGCAATGTAAATAATGCCGACGGGCGTTTCGGCAAACTCCAATTCCGGCAGCACGCCGAACTCGTCGGTGAACACCGTGCCGCTGACGATCGTGTGGAGAAATGCGGTGTGGATTGCATCCATCGTGTTTTCGAGTATCTGCAGCCAGTTGCACGGATAGATATATTTCTGTCCGGGCATCAGTCGATAGCCGGTCCGATTGAAGCTGTCATAGGTGGGAAATGCCGGCATCTGATCGGGCGGTCCCATGTAGCCGAAGACGAGGCCGTGCGCCTCGTGCACAGGGTACGCGCCGTGGCATAGCCGGTCCTTGAGCGTGCTGGTCGGTGACTCGCCTGGCGTCTCAAGGATCGCACCGTCAACGTCGAACAGCCAGCCATGGTAGCAGCAGCGTATTCCTTTCGCGCCAACCAGGCCGAATTCGAGCGAGGTGCCGCGATGTGGGCAGTGGCGCTCCAGAAGGCCGATGGCGCCGCTGCCGTCGCGAAAGACGACCAGCTCCTCGCCGAGAATTTTCACCGCCAGCGGCAGGTCTTTCAACTCATCCGAGTAGCAGATCGGCTGCCAGAAGCGCCGCAGGTACTCACCGCAGGGCGTGTCCGGGCCAACATGGGTGAGTTCGGTATCCTCCTGCGGAACATGCCGGTGATGGTAGCCGCTGTAACGCGTCTTCAAGAACGGAGCCCTGGTCGGCGTCGGCATAGCAAGCCTCCTGTCCCTCGATTGGTTGCCGAGCGTTGGTTTCTGCTTGGCCGCAGTGCTGCTGGCAAACGATGAACCTTTGGTGCGACTGACGTCAAGTTTGTGAGGTGCCGTCAACTTGCCGATGCGTACCTCAGTCTTTACCGTCCGCGATCTGCATTGGAGGACATGCGTAATGGCCATTCCTGACCGCCCCGAATACCAGAGCGACCTGTTCAAAAAGGGCCTGGAAGTGCGCCGCGACGTGCTGGGCGCAGACTATGTCGATGGTTCTCTGGCGCGCGCCGATGACTTCAACGCGGCGTTCCAGCAGATCACTACGGAAGTGGCGTGGGGCATGATCTGGACGCGCCCGGGTCTTACTCGCAAGACGCGCAGCATGATCAACCTGACGATGTTGGCCGCACTGAACCGCGGTTCGGAGTTTCGGCTGCATCTGCGCGCGGCGCTCACCAACGGCGTGACGCGTGACGAGATCAAGGAGATCCTGCTGCAGATCGGCGCGTATTGCGGCATTCCGGCGTGTCTGGAGGCGTTCCGTATCGCCACGGAGGTCTTCAAGGAAGCGGACAGCGCCCAAGGGAACAAGGGCGGCGGCGACTGATGGCGGCCAAGCCAAGCGTCGGTTTCGTCGGCGTCGGCAACATGGGATGGCCGATGGCGTCCTGTCTGGTGAAGGCGGGCTTCGTCGTGCACGTGAATGGCGCGCGCCGCGAAGTCGCCAACAACTTCGTGCAGCAGATCGGCGGCGACGCACCTGACACCCTGACGTCAACTCGCCGCTGATGCGGTGATGTCGGTACTGCGGGCGATGGGCACCTCTGTGCTGCGCACCGGTGACGTCGGATCGGGGCAGGCGATGAAGGCGCTCAACAACCTGGTGAGTGCCGGCGGCTTTCTGATCGGTATCGAGGCGCTGCTGATCGACCAGCGCTTCGGCCTCGATCCGGCGGTGATGGTGGATGTGCTGAACGCGGCGACGGGAATGAACAACTCGGCGCAGAAGAAGTTCAAGCAGTTCGTGCTATCACGCAAGTTCGACGCGGGGTTCACGATGGGACTGCTGGCGAAGGACCTCTCGATCGCGCTGCAGGTGGGGCGCGACACCGAAACGCCGACGCCCCTGTCGGCGCTCACCAAGGAGATGGTCACCGCCGCACAGGCGATGTTCGGTTCCGACGCCGATCACACCGGGATGGCGAAGCTGTGCGAACGGCTGGGGGGACGCAGCTCGGCAAGGGCTGATATGCCTTGGCTATCCGGGACATTTGTTCACGCATCAGTGTCATTGACCCTCGCAAGTGCGGACTGGCCTCCCCATATCCGGACTTCGGCACTTTTCGCCAGGGTCACTCTTGGCCAGATCCGCACACGCGACCTTGTCGCATCGGGCATCTCGGATGAAAAGTACTACGGTCCGCACCGTGCGGATCGCCGATATTACCCGGAGTGACGTAATGTCTTCAGGTACGGTCAAGTGGTTCAATGGGCAGAAGGGCTATGGTTTCATTCAGCCGGATGATGGCTCGAAGGACGTCTTCGTGCATATCTCGGCGGTTGAGCGGGCAGGGCTCACTGGACTGAACGAGGGCCAAAAGGTCAGCTACGACATCGAGCGTGGTCAGCAGGGCAAGACTTCCGCGGTCAACCTGCAAGCTACCTGAGCGGATGGCGACCATCCCCGCATCCTGCGGGGATGAGTTCTTCGGGCTGGAGCACGTCGCCGATGGTTTCACACAAGTTCGGAGTGGGTAACCGCGTGCGGCTCACGCTGGATAGGTACGCCGAGAGCAGTCCGTGGGACATCCACACGATTTCCCGCAAGCTGCCTGCCGAGGCCAATATCTGCCAATATCGTGTAAAGCGCGTGGGCGACGGCCAGGAACGTACGGTCAGCGAGCACCAGATGGTGGCGGTCGGCGCCGAAGATCGCGGAGCGCGGACGCAAGTCAAGGCGCCCGAGCCATCGCACGATCCTCAGCGCACCCGCGATGCGGACAAACGACCGAGGGGATTTGCCCCACGAAACGACCGCGGGCGCCGCTGACTGCCGCGCACGCTTGGTGATCTGCTGCTAGCGGTAGGCGAATGCCAGCCGCTGTTGGCCGCGCTGACGCGACACCAGGAACCCAATCATAGCCAGGTTCGCGACGTTGAAGAGCACGCCGACACCAAACGCGGGTGCGTAGAAGCCGTAATGGTCATACAGTTCACCGGCGAGCCAGCTTCCAAACGCCATGCCTCCCATACCGAGAAAGAAGAAGGTTGGCACCCGCCACGACGCCTCGGATGCCGGGAACAGTTCGCGGATCGCGACGACGTAGGACGGTATAATGCCGGAGAAGCCGAGCCCGAACACGGCGGACACGGCGAACAGGCCAATCTCGTTCTGTGTCAAAAGAAACGCGCCGATCGCCACGGCCTGGCAGGCCGATCCCGCCATCACCGCGCGCAGTCCGCCGATGCGATCGGCCAGCATGCCCCAGAACTGCCGGCTCAGGAATGCGCAGGCGAGCAACACCGACAGCATCGCCGCACCGTGCGTCGGCGCGATGCCGAGGTCGGAGCAGAACGCCACGAGGTGACTGGCGGGCACCGCCATTGGGATGCAGCAGAAAAACGCTGCGATGCAGATCAACGCCAGTACCAGGTTGGCCGGCATGCCGAGAACCGCCGCGCCCTTGCGTGGGTCCGTGGAGTGAGCGTGCATGGGGTGCGCCTCGGGTGCAGGGCGCAGGCATAGCAATGTCAGCGGCAGGATCAGCGCGACAACTACAGCCGAGTAAGCCAGCATCGTCGTCGCCCAGCCGTAAAGTGCGATGCCGCGCTCGAAGACCGAGGGCCAGACAATGCCAGCGATGTATTGCCCGGATGAGATCAGCGCCAGCGCCGAGCCGCGGCGGCGGTCGAACCATCGCGTGACGTAAACCACGAGTGGTGCATAGATCGCACCGTTGCCGACCAGGCCTATCAGCACGCCGTGTCCGACGTAGAGCGCCCACACGCTGCCGGTGGAGGAGAGTGCCAGGCCGGCCGCCATCATCACCGCGCCGATGAACACGGTGGAGCGGATGCCGATGCGTTCCGCGAGCCAGCCCATCATTATGCCGCCGAGACCTGTGCCTACCCAGACCAGCGCGCCGGCCAGTGCCACCACCGAGCGGTCGGTGCCCAATGCCTCTTGGATCGGCTTCAGTCCGACAACGACCAGCAGTGGTGCGCCGTAGGAGATCGACAGGATGGCCAGCGTGGTGCAGGCCGCAGTCCATGACGCGCGGCTCTCGATGCTGGCGGCGCGCTGCGGCGCCATGGTGTCCGGCATTGCCGGCATCTCCTCCCGGGGTATAAGCGGCAGGGCGGTATGGACCCACCCCGGCGGCCCGACAAGGCGGAGAGACGAATGACTGAACCCATTGGCGCGCAACCGACCGGACCACTTCGCGGACTGCGTGTGTTTGATCTGACGCGCGTGCTGGCGGGGCCGACCTGCGCGCAGATGCTGGCAGATCTCGGCGCGGATGTGATCAAGATCGAGCGGCCCGGCGCCGGTGACGACACTCGCGGCTTTGCGCCGCCGTACATGCCGGGGACAAGGGAGAGCGCGTATTTCGTCGGGGTGAATCGCAACAAGCGCTCGGTCACGCTGGACATTGCAAAGCCCGAGGGTCAGGCGATCGCGCGGCAGTTGATCGCGCAGTGCGACATCCTGGTGGAGAATTTCAAGGTCGGCGCGCTGGCGAAGTACGGGCTGGGATACGAGGAACTGCACGGGGAGTTTCCGCGGCTGATCTATTGCTCGATCACCGGCTTCGGGCAGACCGGGCCATATGCGCCGCGACCGGGCTATGATTCGCTGATCCAGGCGATGGGCGGCGTGATGAGCCTGACCGGGGAGCCGGACGGTCTGCCGCAGAAGGTCGGCGTCCCGGTCGCCGATCTGTTCGCCGGGTTGTATGGCTGCATCGGCATACTGGCTGCGCTGCGACATCGCGATGCGACCGGTCAGGGACAGCAGATCGACATCGGCATGCTCGACACGCACGTGGCGTGGCTGGCGAACCAGGGCATGAATTATCTGGCGACCGGTGAGAACCCGGCGCGGCTCGGCAATCAGCATCCCAACATCGTACCGTATCAGGTGTTCCCGACGGCGGACGGGCACATCGTGCTGTCGGTCGGGAATGATCCGACGTTCAAGCGGTTCTGCGAGGCGTTTGCGTTGACGCATCTGCTGGAGGATGCGCGTTTCGCCACCAATGCGGCGCGGGTGGAGAACCGGCAATTGGTCACCGACACGCTGACGCCGGTGATGCAGGAGCAGCAGACCACGTGGTGGGTGGAACGGCTGGAGGCTTTGAAGATCGGCTGCGGGCCGATCAACAAGCTGTCTGAGGTGTTTGCCGATCCACATGTTGTGGCGCGTGGCGTGGTGCGCGAGATGGCGCATGGTTCGGGCGAGACGGTGAAGGTGATCGCCAATCCGGTGCGGCTGTCGGAGACACCGCCTGATTACCGTATTCCTCCGCCGTTGTTGGGCGAGCACACCGACGAGGTGCTGCGGGATCGGTTAGGGATAGAGGGTGCTGCACTCGCGGAGCTGCGGGTGAAGGGCGTGGTCTGATGATCAGGCACGAAGGGGGAGGGGGCGCCGCCAGGTACAGCTGCTCCCTCCCCCCAACGCCCTCCCGCAAGGGGAGGGGGAGTTTATCTTCATGGTGGCTGCCGGTTGCCGTCCCAGACGATCTATCTGCCGTTCGAGAGCGGCCCGTACCGGATGGCGATGTCACTGACGACTGTGCCTGAGCGTGCGTGGTTCGAGATCGATGAATGCTACGTCGAGGAGATGGCGGAGCGGCGGCGCCTGCTGGCGGAGCGGCACGAGGAGGTGTTTGGTGCGCTGCCAGAATCCGACCCTGCCCGTAACGAGACATTCCGTGAGGTCGCGGACAATCTGACAACCCATGCGCCCCAGTGGTTCGCGCGCGACGGCGACCACCTGCACAACCTGCTTACCGGCGACGTCTGGGACCTCGGCGCGCCGCCATGCGATCCGCTGGAACTCGCCGGGCGGCTGGTGCAGGAGGATCTCTGCATCATCCAGCAGAGCGACGAGGGGCCGCGGTTTACCGCCGCAATACTGTGTTTTCCCAGTCGTTGGCGGCTGCACGAGAAACTGGGCAAGCCGCTGGTTTCGGTGCATGGGCGGGTGCCGTTCTATGCCGAACGTCTTGCCAACCCGGTCGATCGGTTCATGGCGAAGGTGAAGCCGGGGCACATCGCGTCGCGGCTCAACTGGTCGGTGCTCGACGATCCGGCGATGTTTCAGCCTGCCGGCAAGTGGCGCGAGCAGACGAATACCGCTGTCACGCCGGACAATGCTGGCGAGAGACTTTACCTACGCGTCGAGCGTCAGACGCTTCGCCGCCTGCCGCAGTCGGGTGCGATTCTGTTCGGCATCCGCGTCCACTCCTACGAGATGGCGCGCGCCATCACGACGCCCGAGGCCGCGTCGGGGCTCGCCGAGGCGGTGCGTGCGCTGCCGGAGGCGACGGCGCACTACAAGAGCCTCAGGGCGTACGGCCCTGCGCTGCTCGCCTGGCTGGACGCCCGCGCTCGCTGATCAGCCAGTCGCGGAAGGCGACGATCTTTGGCTGGTCGGCAGTAGCCTTAGGATACACCAGCCAATAGGCAAACTCCTGCGGCCAGGCGACGTCCAGCGCACGAACGAGACCACCCTGGCTGAGCTCTGCCCGCGCTAATGTCTCGGTCACGAGCGCGATACCCTGATGCGATGCCGCGGCGCGGATCAGCAGCGTCTGGTCGTCAAAGCTGATGCCGCTCGACACTGTGCGGCCAAGGTCAGCAACATTTTGCGCCTGAAACCACAGCGCCCAGTCCTGACGATCCTCGTCGTGCAGCAGTGGCAGACCGATCAGATCGGCTGGAATCCGCGGCTTGCGATCGCCGAGAAAAGCGAGAAACCGGGGACTGCACACCGGTATCATGGCGATGCTGGCGATTCGGTCGCAGCGCAGCCCTGGATAGCGTCCGAGGCCATGACGGATCGCCACGTCCACCCCATCGGCGACGAAATTCGCCAGACCGCGCGTGGTGGCGATGTTAAGCTCGATATCGGCGTGACGCGCGCGGAAGGCGCCGAGCCGCGGCACCAGCCATGAGGCGGCGAACGCCGGTGGCGCGCTGACGGTCAGCACGCCGGCATTCGGCAGAGCGCGCAGCCGTCGTGTCGCCTCGCCGATCTCGCGAAATGCATGGCGGATCGGCACGAAGTAGCTCTGCCCCGCCTCGGTCAACACCAGCGAGCGGTTGCCACGGCGGAATAACTGCGTGCCGAGCCGCTGCTCCAGCCCGCGAACCAACTGGCTTACCGCGCCGGGCGTCACCGAAAGCTCGGTCGCCGCATCCTTCATGCTGAGATGACGAGCGGAGGCCTCGAAGGCGCGCAGGGCGTTTAGGGGCGGCAGGCCGGGCATGGCTTCAAGATAGTTATTCTGAACCGAACCGGCCATGAAGAATCGTTTGTTCGGTGGCGCGCTGCATCACAGCTTGGGGGCATGAGCGAACTTGCGATATCCCCATCCACCCAGGCCCCGGCGAGCGAATTCCGCCAGGGCTGGTCAGTCGTGCTGGTGTGCTTCTGCGTGGCGACATTCGCCTGGGGCTTCGGCTTCTATGGCCAGTCGGTCTATCTCGCCGACCTGCACGCGACACGTGGCTGGCCATCCTCGCTGATCGCCTCTGCAACCACGGTGAACTATCTAACCGGCGCCTTGCTGCTGTCGCGTGTGCACCGCGCGATCGAGGTGCTGGGTCCGCGGCTGCTGCTGGCCGGCGGCGTTGCGATCATGGCGGTCAGCGCGATCGGCCTGAGCCGCGTACAGGCGCCTTGGCAGCTCTACTTGTGCAGCATTGTGATGGCGGTCGGCTGGGCGGCAACGACCACCACCGCGATCGCCACGACACTGGCCTACTGGTTCGATGCGAGGCGCGGGCTTGCGCTCAGCCTTGCGCTCACCGGCGCCAGTGCCGGCGGCTTCACCATCGCACCGCTGCTGGTGCGGCTGGTCCCCCGCATGGGCCTGGAGCAGGCCGTGCTGCTGATTGCGGTGGGGGGCTTGGCGATCCTGCTGCCGATGGTATTCGCCGGCGTGGGGCGTATTGCTTCGATCGACCATGCGGGCGCATCGCGCGGGGCGTCGCTGGCGGTACATGGTCGGCTCACGGCGTATCACAGCCAGGCGCAGGCGTTGCGCAGCCTGCACTTCTGGTCGGTAGCATTGCCGTTCGCACTCGCACTCGCGGCACAGGTCGGCTTCATCGTGCACCAGGTGGCGTTCCTGCTGCCGCGTCTCGGCAGCAACGGTGCCGGCATCGCCATCGGTGCGACCGCGATCGCGGCGGCGGCGGGACGGCTTGCCTTCGCGCCGCTGATCGACTGGATGAACCAGCGCGTCGCCGCGGCCGCCTGCTTCGCATCGCAGGCACTGGGCCTGGGCCTGATGCTGGTGCTGCCGGATCAGAACGCAGCCTTGTTCATCGGCAGCGTGGTGTTCGGGCTGTCCGTCGGCAACGTGATCACGCTGCCGGCGTTGATCGTGCAGCGCGAATTCGCGCCGCAGTCCTTCGGCCTCGTGGTTGGTCTCGCCTCGATGGTCGGCCAGGCGGCGTTGGCATTCGGACCGACAATGCTGGGCCTGGCGCGGGACGCCACGGGCTCCTACAGCGCCGCGCTTGGGCTCTGCATGGCGCTGCAATTCGCTGGGGCGGCGCTCGTGCTTGCCGTGCGACGGCGAGGGGGTTGAGGCACTCCGTCATGGCGAGCACACTCGCTGAACCGTGGGGCACCGGCCCGAAGCAGCGAGGCGAACCGTTTGAGAGCCCCACTTTCCCTCAGCCCATCCGCGCGACAGGGCGGCCTGCTGTTGGCCGCCGCGTTCCTCACCTTCGCCGTGGGTGCGGCGTGCATGCACTCCTACACGGTGTTCCTGATCGCCTTCATCGAGGCGTTCGGTTGGAGCCGGGCCGAGAGTTCCATCGCCTACTCGGTATCGCAGCTGATCAGCGGCGCCACGTCCCCGGCAGTTGGTATCCTGGTCGATCGCTTCGGGCCGCGGCGCCTGGTGCTGATCGGTGGCGTCCTGCTCGCGGCGGGGCTCGTCGCCAGCTCGTTCGCCAACGCGCTCTGGCAGGTGATCCTGCTTTACGGTGTGGTGATGACGCTCGGCGCCAACTGCCTCGGGCTGGTGGTGTTCGTTCCGATCCTGTCGCGCCGCTTCGTGCGAAACCGCGGCATGGCGGTGGCGGTCGTGCAGTCGGCGAACGGCTTTGCCCGCGCCTTTTCGGCGCCGCTGTCGCAGGTGTTGATCGCTGGCCTGGGCTGGCGCGGAGCCTATCTCGCGCAGGGCGGATTCATGGCGGTGGCGTTTCTGCCGCTGGCCGCCATGTTCCGGCGCTCGGAACCGGAGCGGACATCGTCGGCGGGCGGACGCTCGATCGTCGCCCCCGGCTGGACGCTGCGCCGCGCGATGCGCACTCCGCATTTCTGGCTGCTGATGCTGGTCTACGTGTTCACCGGCCTCGGCAGCTTCCTGGTGGCGCTCCACCAGCTCGCCTTCGCCGTTACAATAGGCTTCGATAAGCTTTACGCGGCTGAGGTGCTGGGGCTCGGCGCATTCCTGTCGCTGCCTGGCGTCATCATCACCGGATGGATGTCCGACTACGTGGGCCGCGAATTGTCTGCGGTGGTCACCTACGGCACGTCGATCATCGGCGTCGCCTGCGCCATGTTGATTACGTCGCCGGACCAGCATCTGCTGCTGTGGCTGCATTCGTGCTTCTTCGGCCTGACCTGGGGTGCGCGCGGGCCGGCAATTACCGCCAAGACCGCCGATCTGTTTCCGGGTCCGCAACTGGGCACGATCCTCGGGGTAATCACGATCGGCACGGGGATCGGCTCCGCGTCTGGTTCCTGGCTGGCCGGCTGGACCTTCGATGTCACTGGCAGCTATCAGGTGGCATTTGGACTCTCGATCTTCTTTTACATCTGTGGCAGCGTTGCGTTCTGGGCCCTGCGCCGGCCGCCGGTGGCGGATTGCTGAGGCGCGGAGCACTTTCGCTCTGGCGTCCCGTTCGGCAGGCCGCTAGAACGGTTAACACTTGCCGATGGATCGCTCGCGATGCGCTCTTTTACTGTGTTGCTGACCGTCGCGTGTCTCGCTGCCTGCGGTATGGAGCAGACGCAATCGGAGCATGCGCTGGTGGGCTACGACAATGAGTGGCGCCAGCGGCAGGCCGGGCTGGATGCCGACGCGATCATGCAGGGCATGGCACAGGCGCGGCAACGCCAGGAAGAATTGGCGCGGAGCGCACGATAGCTGCGCCGATCCCTCTGCGGATTGCGGGCCGCGCCCTGAACCCGAGAACATGGCGACCCCGGCAAGATCAAACGGCTAGGCAGGAGCCCCGAAGGGCCTGATCGAAGTCTTCGTGGCTGGCGTCCTGTTCAGACAGTATGGGTGGGTGGATTGGCCATTCGATGCCGAACGCGGGATCGTTCCAGCGTACTCCGACCGACAGTTCCGGCGCGTGACGTTCGGTGATCTGGTAGAGCACCTCGGTATCGTCGGCCAGCGACTGAAAGCCGTGCGCGAACCCAGCGGGGATGTACAAGGCCCGCCCGTCATTCTCGGTCAGCTCGGCCGCACGCCAGTGACGGTACGTCGCGGATTTGCGGCGCAGGTCCAGCAGCACATCGAATATCGCTCCCCGCGTACAGCGAACCAGCTTGGTCTCTGCATGTGGCGCGCGTTGGAGATGCATGCCGCGCAAGGTGCCACGGTGTGCATTGAACGATGTGCTGCATTGGACGAAATCGACGGTCAATCCGTGTGCCGCGAATTCGTCGCGGCAGAAGGTGCGAGCGAACCAGCCGCGTGTATCGCAATGGCGCTCCGGCGAAATGACAAAGGCGCCGGCGAGCGGGAGTTCGTCGAACCGCATCAGATGACTTGAAGGCTCGGGATCGGCACAACGAATTTGCCGCCCCAGTCACGCACTCCGCGCATCTGGTCGATGATCTCGTCCTTCAGGTTCCACGGCAGGATGAACACGTAGTCGGGCTGTGCGGCGAAGATCCGCTCGGGAGCGAAGATCGGAATCTGTCTGCCTGGCAGGAAGCGGCCCTGTTTGTGGGGGCTGCGATCGACGGTGAAAGCCAGCAGCTCCGGCCCGACACCGCAGTAATTGAGCAACGTATTGCCCTTGGCCGGGGCGCCATAGCCGGCGACCAGCTTGCCTTCGCGCCGCGCCTCGATGAGAAACTCCAGCACCTGACACTTGACGTTGACCGCGGTCGCGCCGAACCGGTCATAGGTCGCCAGATCATTGAGGCCGGCTTCCTTCTCCTCGGCCAGCGTGGCGTGGAACCGCTTAGTGCGCGGCCGCGCGGCAGCGGCGTGGCAGGCATGGATGCGCAGCGAGCCGCCATGCGTGGGCAGGCAATCGACATCGAACACGCGCAGACCGTGCCGCGCGAACACCTTGTCGAGGACGAGCAGCGAGAAATATGAGAAATGCTCGTGGTAGATCGTGTCGAACTGCCGGTTCGCCATCAGGCGCAGCAAATGCGGGAATTCCACTGTGATCGTGCCGGCAGGCTTCAACAGGATTGGCAGTCCGGCGACGAAGTCGTTCAGGTCCGGCACGTGCGCCAGCACATTATTGGCGCAGATCAGGTCCGCGTGCTTGCCTGCGTCAACCAGCCGGCGAGCGGTCGCCTTGCCGAAGAATGCGACCTCGGTCGGCACGCCGAGTGTCTCGGCAACCGCGGCGACGTTGGCGGCCGGCTCCACGCCAAGTACGGCAACGTCCCTCTGACGGAAATACTGGAGAAGGTAGCCATCGTTGCTGGCCAGTTCTATGACGAGCGATCTGGCGCAAAGTTTGAGTTCCCGCGTCATGCGCTCGGCAAAGGCTTCGGCATGACGAAGCCACGTCTCGGAGAACGACGAGAAATACAGGTAGTCGGTGAAGATCATCTCGGCGGACGCAAATTCCTCGAGCTGCACCAGCAGGCAATTTTCGCAAACGTAGGCGTGCAACGGATAGTGCGGTTCCATTTTCCGGAGCCGCTCTGTCGTCAGGAATGAATTCGACAGCGGCGCGCGCCCCAGATCGACGAAACTGCGTCGCAGCCCGACACCGCAGAAGCGACAGGTCGACGGCCTCATGACCCGTCCGGTTCCAATGCTCTGTAGCGGGCAAGCTGCTGATCCGTCAGCGTCAGTGCCGGCTCGCCCGTCGCCAGGCGCTGGTGCCAATCGACAGTCCAGGCGAGGGCATTCGCGAGCCGCAGCCGCGGCACCCAGCCGAGCCGCATGCGGGCGCACGAAGCATCGATCTTCAGGCAGGCGCTTTCATGCGGCGCATCGCGGGACGCGTCGAACCATGTCGCTCCATTGCCCCACTGCTGCACGATGCGCGACGCCAGCCATGCAACCGGCTGCGCATCCGCGGCCGGCGGACCGAAATTCCACGCCTCGCCAAACCGGGCGGCGTTCGCATGCAGCCGTTCGGCCAACAGCAGGTAGCCGCACAGCGGTTCCAGCACATGCTGCCACGGACGAATGGCATGTGGGTTACGGATGGGGATGGCCTCATTGGCACGCAGCGCCTTGATGCAGTCGGGCAGCAGCCGATCCTCTGCCCAGTCTCCGCCGCCGATCACGTTGCCAGCGCGGACTGTCGCCACGCCGACCGCTCCGTTGCGAGGATCGGAGAAGAACGAGCGCCGGTACGCTGCTGCCACCAGTTCGGCGCAACCCTTGGAACTGCTGTAGGGATCGTGGCCGCCCACCGCCTCGATCTCGCGATAGGCCCAGGGCCATTCGCGGTTCTCGTAGCACTTGTCGCTGGTCACGACGACCACGCAGCGGACGGTGGCGCAGGTGCGGACGGCTTCCAGCACGTGTACCGTCCCCATGACATTGGTCGCGTAGGTTTCGACGGGCTGGCGGTAGGACTCCCGCACCAGCGATTGTGCCGCCAGATGGAACACGATCTCGGGCTGCGCCTCGCTGACCGCCCTGGTCACCCCGCCGAGCTCGCGGATGTCTGCGTAACGCGTCGGCACGAGATCCGAGAGACCGCCCAGCGCAAACAGGCTCGGCTCCGTGGGTGGCGGCAGTGACAGGCCAACGACGCTTGCACCGAGGCGATGCAGCCATAGGCTGAGCCAGGATCCCTTGAACCCAGTATTGCCCACGACCAGCACGCGCTTGCCGGTCCAGAACGCTTGGCTTGGGTTCTCCGCGCTGCCCTGCATGGCCGATCAACTCCGCGGCATTCCATCGTGGGAATGCGCGGCGGCATCGTCGGCATGAGAACCTTAACAGGGTTTTAAATCTGGCTGCTTGCCGGCCTTCGTTTCGTCGGAGGACCGGCGAGGTGGAGGTGAGCGGCGCCCGTGTTACGCTGCACGACCAGCCGGACCGCGGGCTGAACAACGCAATAGGGGAACATCCCGCAATGGACCTGCCTTCGGACCCAATTGACTTTCTCATCATCGGCGGCGGTTCGGCCGGCTGTGCGATGGCCTCGCGGCTGAGCGAGGACCCCGGCACAAGCGTGCTGTTGTGCGAGGCAGGTCGCGACGTGACGCCAGCGAACATCCCCTCGGTGCTGGCCTCGCCGTATCCCGGGCGCACCTATTTCCAGCAGGAGTGGCTGTGGGGCTCGCTGCAGGCCTCGCGTGGCGATAGCGGCACCAATCAGCCGACCGAGCCGTGGTTCTACGAGCAGGCCCGGTTGCTGGGCGGTGGATCGTCAATCAACGGCATCTGCGCCAATCGCGGCTCGCCTCATGACTATGACGAGTGGGCGTCGATCGGCGCGCACGGCTGGAGCTGGCCGGACGTGCTGCCGTACTTCAAGAAGCTGGAGACCGACGCCGATTATGGCGAACCGCTGCACGGCAAGTCCGGGCCGGTGCCGATCCAGCGGCACCGGCAGAAGGACTGGACCGGCTACACGCGCATCATGGCCAAGATCTTCACCGACATGGGCTACGCGATGCACGAGGACCAGAATGGCACCTGGACCGATGGCGTGTTCCCGACCACGTTCAATGTCGATCCGAACGGCAGGCGAGGCAGCGCCGCATTGGTGTATCTCTCGCCCGAGGTTAGGCGTCGGCCGAACCTGACGGTGCTGACCGAGAGCCCGCTGGATCGTCTGGTGATCGCCGGTGGGCGCGTCGAGGCGGCGCGGTTCACCCGCGGTGACGGCGAGACTTTTGTCGTCACTGCGCGGCAGGTCATTGTGTCGGCCGGGGCGCTGCAAAGTCCTGTGGTCCTGATGCGGAGCGGTATCGGTCCTGGCGCGCATCTCTCGGAGCGCGGCGTCCAGGTGCAGGTCGATCGACCTGGTGTTGGCCAGAACCTGCAGGAGCATCCGAACATCGGCATTTCCGGCTATCTGCATCAGTCGGCACGATTGCCATCGCGCGAGGTACACCATCTCCAGGCGCTGCTGCGCTACTCGTCCAAAATCGACGGCATCCCGCCGGGCGACATGCACGTCGCGATTGCCGCGCGGGGCGGCTGGCATGCTGTCGGACAGCGGATCGGCACTCTCGGGTTCTGGGTGAACAGATCGTACTCCACGGGTCACGTGCGGTTGTCGGCATTGCCGGACAAGCGGTCCGACATCGACTTCCGCATGCTGTCGGATCCACGAGACATGGCGCGGCTGAAGGAGGCGTTTCGCATCGGCGTCCGCGCGATGAATGCGGCGAAGCTGGCAGGCGTGGTGCTTGACGTCTTCCCCAGCGGCTACTCGCCGCGCATCCGCGAGCTGACGCGGCCGAGCACACGCAATGCCGCGATTACCGCGGTGGCAGCGCCGCTGATGGATCGCAGCGACGGCATCCGCAAGAAGATCATGACGTATGCGGTCGGCACCGAGTATTCCGCCGAGACGCTTGCCGCTGATGACACGCTGCTGGAGGCGCATCTGCGCCGGCGGGTCAACGGCACCTGGCATCCGTGCGGGACCTGCCGCATGGGCGATCCATCGGACCGAATGGCGGTGACCGATCCCCACGCTCGGGTGATCGGCGTCGAGGGGCTGCGCGTGTGCGACGCATCGCTGATGCCGATGGCGCCGTGCGCCAACCTCAATATTCCGGTGCTGATGATCGCCGAGAAGACTGCCGCGACGATCCGAGCTGGTGGGTAACCTAATCTAGGCCTGAGGGCGACGCGCTTAGCGGAGTTCCAAGAGGCAGAGCCTGTTGGCCGGGCCGAGGCAGAGTCCCTCGCCTGCGTTCTTGCGGGCACACGGCGAACCCGCGACTATGGAGCACCACTGGCCAGGGGATCGAGAGTGAGCGCCTCCTTCAAGAGTACCCGAACGTTATATAGCCTCGCGTGATCTGGAAGTGGCGGTGAATGCTGCCGTGACGCTGCAACGCCCGCTTCTGGTTAAGGGCGAGCCCGGCACAGGCAAGACAGTGCTGGCGTATGAGGTGGCACAGGCGCTCGGCCTGGAACTGATCGAATGGCACATCAAGTCGACCACCAAGGCGCAGCAGGGCCTTTACGAGTACGACGCCGTGTCGCGGCTGCGCGACGGCCAGCTGGGCGATCCACGGGTGCACGACATCGCCAACTACATCGTGCGCGGCAAGCTGTGGGATGCGTTCGAGGCTGATAAGCCCGTGGTTGTGCTGATCGATGAGGTTGACAAAGCCGACATCGAGTTTCCCAATGATCTGCTGCTGGAACTCGATCGGATGCGGTTCTTCGTCTACGAGACGCGCCAGACAGTGGTGGCGACGCATCGTCCCGTGGTTATCATCACGTCGAACAACGAGAAGGAGCTGCCCGATGCGTTTCTGCGCCGATGCTTCTTCCATTACATCCGCTTCCCCGATCGCGAAACGATGGAGCGGATCGTGCAAACGCACTATCCGGACCTGCGCCATGACCTGGCGCGGGAGGCGCTGAATGTTTTCTTCCAGATCCGCGAGGTGCCAGGCCTGAAGAAGAAGCCGAGTACGGCGGAACTGCTTGACTGGCTGAAGCTGCTGATGGTGGAGGATCTGCCGGCCGACGCGCTTCGTACCAACGAGAAGCATCTGGTGATTCCGCCGCTGTACGGTGCGCTGCTGAAGAACGAGCAGGACGTGCACCTGTTCGAGCGCCTGGCATTCCTGGCGCGGCGCGGGGCCTGATGTTTGCGCATCTGATAGACGGGCTGCGGCAGGCGGGCTTGCCGACATCGATCACCGAATACCTCACGCTGCTTGGCGCGATGAAGGCGGGCGTCGCGGAATGGAGCGTGGATGACTTCTACTATCTAAGCCGCGCGACCCTGGTGAAGGACGAGCGCCATCTGGATCGCTTCGATCGCGTGTTCGCGCAGTGCTTCAAGGGGCTGGAGCCGCCCGAAGGTGTGCTGCCGCGCGACCTGCCGGAGGAATGGCTGCGCAAGCTCGCGGAGAAGTTCCTATCGCCGGAGGAGATGGCGAAGGTCGAGGCGCTGGGCGGCTTCGAGGCGCTGATGCAGCGTCTGGCGGAACTGCTGGCGGAGCAGAAGGGCCGGCACCAGGGTGGCTCGAAGTGGATCGGCACGGCGGGGACATCGCCGTTCGGGGCGTACGGCTACAATCCGGAAGGTGTGCGTATCGGGCAGCATGAGTCGCGGCATCGGCGCGCGGTGAAGGTGTGGGACAGGCGCGACTTTCGCGATCTGGACGACACGGTGGAGCAGGGGACGCGCAACCTGAAGCTGGCGCTGCGACGGCTGCGACGGTTCGCGCGGCAGGGCGCGGCGACCGAGCTCGATCTGCCGGACACGATACAATCGACCGCCAAGAATGCCGGGTCGCTGGATCTCAAGATGGTGCCGGAGCGGCACAATGCGGTGAAGGTGCTGCTGTTCCTCGACGTCGGCGGATCGATGGACGACTTCGTGAAGCTGTCGGAGGAACTGTTCTCTGCGGCGCGGTCTGAGTTCAAGCATCTCGAGTATTTCTACTTCCACAACTTCCCGTATGAGCGGGTGTGGAAGAACAACCGCCGGCGGCATGACGAGCGGTTATTGACCTTCGAGGTGATCAGGAAGTATGGGCCGGACTATAAGCTGATCTTCGTCGGCGATGCGGCGATGAGTCCATATGAGATCACCATGCCTGGTGGCAGCGTCGAGCATATGAATGAGGAGCCGGGCCGGGTGTGGTTGGAGCGCCTTACGTCGCATTACAGTCGGGCGGCGTGGCTCAATCCGACCCCACGCAATTCGTGGCAGCATGTGCGTTCGATCGGCATGACCAGCGAGCTGATGGAAGGCCGGATGTATCCGTTGACGGTGACCGGCATCGATGAGATGGCGCGAGAGTTGAGCCATTAGAATTGCGCATCCACTCGCGCTGCGCGAGAAGGGTGCAATTGCGGAGGGAACGACAAGTGGGACGGCTCGAGGGCAAGGTGGCATTCATCACCGGTGCCGGGACTGGCATTGGCCGCGCAACGGCTGTCCTGTTCGCGCGCGAAGGTGCGCATGTGGCGATCGCGGAAATCGATGGCGCCGCCGGTGAGGAGACCGCGCACCTCGCCGCTCATGACGCCATTGTGATCCGCACCGATGTGACCGACGAGACAAGTCTGCAGGCAGCTGTCCGCACCACAGTGCAGCAGTTCGGCGCGCTGCACATCCTGCACAACAACGCCGGCGGTTCGACACCGCAGGACAATACGGTGGTGGAGGCGCCGATTGAAGAGTTCTGGCGTGTCATCAAACTCGACCTGTTCGGCACGTTTCTCGGTTGTCGCGTCGGTATACCCGAGATCATCCGCTCCGGCGGCGGTTCGGTGATCAACATGTCGTCCAATGTCGCGCTGATGGGGATCGCCGGACGCGACTGCTACACCGCGGCGAAGGGCGGCGTTGCGGCAATCACCCGTTCGATGGCGGTGGAATTCGCAACGCAGCGAATCCGGGTCAATGCGATCGCGCCTTCGGCGACGATGACCGAGCGGGTGCGCAGACTGGTGGCGGGCAATGTGGCGCTGGGCAAGCTGGCAGATGCACATCTGTTGGGCCTGATCGAGCCACAGGACATCGCCAGCATGGCATTGTTCCTCGCGTCCGATGATTCGCGCATGATCACCGGGCAGGTGTATCCGGTGGACAGCGGCGTGACCATTTCCTGAGGAGGCTACAATGAAGATCAAACGGGTGGAGCACATCGCGGTTGCGGTGAAATCGCTGAACCAATCGATGGATCTGCTGCGGAATACCTTCGGCATACCACTCGAATACGAGGAACAGATCGGCGCGACGCGGCTTGCCATGCTGCCGGTCGGCGAGACGTATATCGAGCTGTTGGAGAGCGCAGCGCCGGAGTCCGGCGTCAATCAATGGATTGCAGAGAAGGGCGAGGGCTTGTTCCACATCTGCTTCGAAGTTGAGGACATCGACGGCGCGTTGACCGAGTTGAAGGCGAAGGGCGTAAAGCTGCGCGACGAGACCCCGCGGATCGGTCATGGCGGCGCGCGCATCGCGTTCATTGACCCGGCGTCCACCGGCAATCTGCTGATCGAACTGGCGGAGCTTCCGGCATGAGCGGATTCGCGCATCCCGAGTATCTGGTCGAGACCGACTGGCTCGAGCAGAACCTGAACAACCCGGAAGTGCTGGTGCTGGACTGCACGACGCACCTTATCCCCGATCCGCAAATCACCTATCAGGTGAAGCCGGCTCGTGAGGACTTCGAAGCGGGCCACATCCCCGGTGCCCAATTCGTCGACATGTTGCGCAATGTGTCTGACACCTCGCAGAGTTTGCGTTTCATGCGCCAGTCGCCGGATGACTTCGCGGCAGCGATGCGCCGCTTCGGCATGAACAGCACAACGCGCGTTGTGACCTACAGCAGCGCCAACGTCTGGTGGGCGACGCGCCTGTGGTGGCTGTTGCACGAGTTTGGTCACGACAACGCCGCGGTGCTGAACGGCGGTTGGCAGAAGTGGCAGCACGAGGGCCGTCCGATCAAGACCGGTCCCGCGCAGTCACGTCAGCCGGGCAACTACACGGTGCGCGAGGTGCGGGATCTTATGGTGGGCAAGGACGCGGTGGTGCGCGCAATTGGCGATGGCGCCATCTGCACGATCAACGCGCTGCAGCCGGCCCAGCACACCGGCAGCGGCGGCAACAGCTATGGCCGGCCAGGGCGCATCGCGGGCAGCGTGAACCTGCCAGCCGCGCATCTGCTCGACCCGGAGACCAACACGTTCCTGCCGGCCGATGAACTGCGTCGGCGCTTCGAGGCGATCGGGGCGATGGACCGGCAGGTGATCAACTACTGCGGCGGTGGCATCGCAGCGAGCGCGGATGCCCTGGCATTGATCATGCTCGGCCATCAGGATGTGAAGCTGTACGATGCCTCGCTCTCGGAATGGGCGAAGGATCCGACATTACCGATGGAAACGGGCTGAAGGGAGGACAGTCATGCTGCTACCCCTCGATCGACGCAATATCGCCTATGACCTGGTGGGACCGGAGAACGCTCCTGTTGTCTGCATGACTCATTCGCTGGCTTCGGATGGCGGCATGTGGACCGAGCAGGTGCCGGCGCTGTTGCAGGCGGGCTTTCGCGTGCTGCGTATCGACATGCGCGGCCATGGCGGCAGCGGCGCGATGGCTGGCGACTACACCATGAGTGCGCTGGCGTCGGATGTCGCCGCAGTGGTGGAAGCGCTGGCCATTCAGCGTGTGCATTTCATCGGGCTGTCGATCGGCGGGATGCTGGGACAGGCCTTTGCCCTGGAGTATGGCGGCAAGCTGGCATCGGCCATGTGGTGCGACACGCTGCCCGCCACGCCGGCCGGTGCGCCGGAGGTGTGGCAGCAGCGCGTCGATACGGTACGCGGCGCGAATTCGCTCATGCCGCTGGCTGATCCGACGATCGAGCGCTGGCTCACCGATGCGGTGAAGCGAAGCAGAGCCGGGCGCTGGAAGCAGATCCGCGATACCATCATCGGTACCACGCCGGCCGGCTACCTCGGCTGCGTCGCGGCGATCCGCAGCTTCGACTTTGTGGCGCGACTGCCGTCGCTGAAGTTGCCGGTGCTGGTGGTGTGCGGGTCGGAGGATGCGGGCACACCGGCGGTGGAAAATCGGCGACTGGCTGGCCTGGTGCCCGGTGGTCGCTACGAAGAGATCGCGAATGCGCTGCACTTCCCCAATGTCGAGCATCCGGACACATTCAACCGCATCATGCTGGGCTGGTTGAACGCACAGCGTGGGTGACCAGTCATGATGAAATTTGACCACGTCGCCGTACCGGTCAGCGACTATATCCGTTCGCGGGACTGGTACATGGCGACGCTCGGTCTGAAGGTTGAGTTCGAGCTACCGGAACGCCGCACGGTTGCTCTGCAGGACAGCGAGGGGTTTGCGATCTTCCTGCAGGAGACACCACCTCCGATCCATCCGAACGGGTGTGCCATGTGGTTCCAGGTCGGCGATGTGGATGCGACCTTTTCCGAATGGTCAGCGCGCGGCATTGTCTTTGCCCATGGCCCTCACAAGTCGAATTGGGGGTACGGTGCCGAACTGGCAGACCCCGATGGATATTTCGTGCGTCTGTGGGACGAGCGCACGATGAAGGAGAAATGACATGCCCAATCGTCTGCATGGCAAAATCGGCATCGTCACCGCCGCCGCATCCGGCATGGGTCGCGCCGGTGCGCTGCGCTTCGCGCAGGAGGGTGCCGCGGTCGGTGTGGTGGATTTGGACGAGGCGGGTGCCAGTGAGGTCGTGAACCAGATCACGGATGCCGGCGGGAAGGCGATCGCGCTGGCCGGCGATCTGCGACAGGACTCGTTCGCGCGCGAGATAGTTCGTCGCACTGCCAATGCGTTCGGCGGGCTTGATTTCGTCTGGAACCATGTCGGCCATCCAGGCCCGGCGGCGATCGAGGGCATCGACTGGAAGGACTTCGAGCTGGCGATGGACCTGAACGTCCGCACGGTGCTCGTCACCACTGAGGCAGCGATTCCGGAACTGCGCGCGCGCGGCGGTGGGGCCTTGCTCTACACCGCGTCCACCTCGGGTCTGACGGGTTCGCAGTTCAGTCCGGTCTACAACATCGCGAAGTTCGGTGTGGTCGGTTTGGTGCACGGACTGGCGAAGCGGTACGCACGCGAGAACATCAGGGTGAACGCGGTGTGCCCGGGGCCCACGGACACGCCGATGCTGCGTGTGTTTGTCGCGCGCCCGGACAGCCAGTTGCCGCCAGGGGAGACGCCCGAGACCCTGGTGATGAAGCGTGGCGGTCAGGTCCCGATGGGACGCCCGGCGCGACCCGAGGAAATTGCCAACGCGGCGCTGTTCCTGATCTCGGACGAAGCGTCGTACGTCACTGGCGTGGCGTTGCCTGTGGACGGTGGCGCCACGGCGTAGCGCTCCCGATCGGCAGAGTCTCCTTCCACAAGGGGAGCGTTTGCGCCTATCGGGTTCGACTGTACTCGTAGTCCTCCCGCTCGCCGGTCCCTGACCGCAGCCCTTCCGGCATCGGCGCGCGCGTGGCGTTCACCTTGGCATGCACGTCGAGCGCGGCCTGGTCCTTCCATAGCTCGAGCAACGCCAGCTTGTCCGGGTTCAGTACACTCTGGAACACCTCGAACTGCTCACAGCCGGGCTCTTGCATGACCTCCGTGCAACGCGCCCGAAACGCCTGCGCAAGTTCCGAACCCTTTCCCGGTGCGGCGGTGATCGTGACGACGAGGCGGACTGCCATATTGCTTCCTCCCATGCGCGAATGACGCCGAGGAGTAGTGACTCGGCGTTGCCCTGCGTCAAGCGTCAGGGGCAAGACGCCCTCATCCCGGGTGGCTGATCAGGGCGCTGCACTTGTGCAACGCGGCTACCAGGGCCTCGACCTTTTTGGGCGCCAGATTGATGTTGAACACTCTGTCCGGCGTCTTGATCGCGACATCCCGCGCGGAGAGAAGCATATCGTCGATCGGCTGGTTCAGAAGGAACATGATGCTGGTTGACCCGGTCATTGCCGGGATGTTGGGAGTGCCGTCGCCGTGTTCCAGCCAGGTGCCGCCGATCCGTAACGCTACGTTCCACATGTAGCCCGATGGAAAGCTCCAATTCTTCTGCTCGACCACGGCGCGCGGAGGAAGCTTGTTGCTCCATTCGAACTCGAACTGACCATCGTCGCTTTTGAGCGTCATCGTGCAGGTCACCATGTCCCGGTCACGCTGTTCGGTGACGCTTCCACCATCAGTGTTCCACCAGACCCTGTCGGCCGCGGTCGCAACCAAAAGGCTTGCTGCCAGGAGAGGCAATTTTATCATTGCTTGATAGATCATCTATCTGTCCCCTCGTCGTGACGGTGCGGCTTCGAGGTGTGGCGGCAACGAATCAGCGGGATGTCGGGAGCTACGAAGCCTGGCAGCGCGACAGCGGTCGCCCGACGATTGGGCTACGGGCTGCTCGGCGGATGGCCTAAAGCGTGGCCAGATGAGAGCGCGTATAGGCCGTTGGCGTCGACCCTGACGATCCGGCAGCCGTCATTGGCTCAGATCTTCCCTTGATCATAATCTTCTCCTTCGTTCCAGAGACAGCGACGCGGCAACCACCGCGGTCTTTCGTCAGGGACGCCAAGGTGAGGATGATCGGGCTGCTGAAGCGCGAACTGATCGCGGTATTTGAATATAGCGCTGCATTTCTATGAGCCGGCTCCTGCTTTGGAGTGGAGTCTCGCTTCAGCCGCCGGTTGTCAAGCCGTGAAAGCGTCTTGTTCCGGTTGCGATCATCATGTTCCGGCCATGGCGCATGCCTTCCATTGGTGTATGCAATGGCACGGGGATTGTATCTCGGGCTTATTGGATTGAGGATCGCTTCGGCTTGATACCTGGGAGACACCGACCATGACCACCGGACCCGGTCGCCGCGCGCTCGCCGTGGCCGCCGCGCTGATGCCCGCCGCGGCCGTCATCCATTCCGCCAAGGCACAGTCCGCCAACGAAACCACATTCGACCGCATCCGCCGAACGAAGACGCTGCGCATTGCCGCTTTGCCTGGCGAGCTGCCATATTTCCAGAAGGACCTCACCAGTGGCGAATGGAGCGGCGCCTGCATCGACATGGCGAAGGACATCGCCAAGGTATTCGACGCGCAGTTGGCCTATGTCGAGTCCACCTATGGCAATTCGGTGCTTGATCTGCAATCGAACAAGGTGGACCTAGCATTCGCACTGAACCCGACGCCGCAGCGCGCGCTGTCGATCGGCTTTACCCATCCGATGATCGTGCATCCGTTCGGCTGCGTCGCGCGCAAGGGGCTGGATCCGAGCACATGGGACGATCTCAACAAGCCCGAGATCAGGGTGGTGTTCGACATTGGCTCGCTGCATGAGGTCGCGGCGAAGCGCTATTGCCCAAAGGCTCAGCTCACCGGCTACAAGTCGCGCGATGACTGCACGCTGGCGCTGCAATCGGGTCGCGTCGATGCGCACATTCTTGCAGCGGTCCTCGGGCTTTCCGCGATCGGCAAGAATCCTTCTCTGGGGAGCTATCATCTGCTGACCGAGCCGCTGGTGGCGCTGCCGAGTTGTCTCGGCATCCAGCGCGAGCCGGATACGCGTTTTGCCGATGTCATCAATGCATGGATCGACTACAACCGCGGCACCGGCCAGATCCGCGAATGGCTGCTCGACGGACTCGCTAAGTTCGGCGTCACGCGCGAACAGATACCGGCCACGCTGAGCTTCTGACAAAACGCCGAACGAGCAGGCGATGTTCTGTCACGTTGCCGAGCAGGAAACCCTGTACCTTCACCGTGTTGTTCGCATTGGAACCGATGGCGCCGGTGATAAAGTTGTAGGCACCCTGATATTGCGTATCGTACTGGTATTCAGCATAGACAACAAACCCTGGTGCGACAGTGCAGCCAAAGCCAACGTCAATCGCCTGCGAACGCCGCTGGGTGATCCCAGTCAGGTTTACCGCGCCTTGGGAATTGCCCCGTTCGGCCGCGACCCCGACCACAAGGGGACCAGCGACATATTTCGCACCAAACATGTAGGCAATTTCATCGACGCCATTCTGTGGCGTGAGAGCCAACAGGCCATTCAACCGGCCACCAATGACATTGCCGCCGACCGTGAACCCGCCATAGGTCAGCGCGACGCCGCCGTTACCAAAGTTCAAGCCATCATACTGCCCGTTGAACTTGCTGCCGGCCACCGTGTTGCCGAGTATGGCCGCCGTCGTCGCACCGGTATAGTCGGCGTGGCCGCTGAACTCGTAGGCTGCGTATGCCAGCACGCCCATTCCGCCGATTGCACCCTGATAGCGCGTACCAATGGCGGTCTGGTTCAGGATGCGCGAGCCATCCAGAATACCAGGACCAGCCGACAGGTTGGGACACCCTGTCGTCGCGGTGGCGCAGACGAGCCCCGTGCCGATGCCGCTACCGGTAATCGATTGCCCGAGCGCACCATTGGCAGCGGAATCGGAGCCGTACTGGTTCGAGTTACTCGGTGCATACTGGATGCCGAAACTGACGCCCGCGAACTGCGGCGATAGATACACCAGCTTGGTGTTCGTGTATTCGGCTCCGGCGCCCGAAAGGAAGACAAACGGGACGTTGGTATTTCCCGGTGCGACGGCAGCAAAACCGTCACCATTCTGCAAGTTGTCAGTCGGCAAGTACTGAAAAGTTGTCACGCCGTTGTCGAAGATGCCGATGATACCATCAGCCTGACCAGCGCGAAGAATACCCCACTGATCGTCGGCGATGTAGGTGAACGCGCGCCGCACGAACAGGGTCTCCAGCGATGAATAGGTGCTGGCGCTGGAACCGCTAAGCTCACCGCTAAAGTTCTGGCGCACCTCGATCCCGGCGCCATAACGGAGTCCGTTGGTCGCCATCGCATCGGCGCCGAAATAGAGGCGCGCAGAGCTATAGGTGCCCTGTGGTTGCAGCTTAGCCGTGCCAGTGCCGTTCACGCCCAGGATGGCAGCCAGTGCCGTGCTCGCGGAGGTGCCGCCGGTGCCGATTTTGGTAATCGGTGCCGCACCCGGCGAGCCGGCCGGCGCCGTGAATGTCCGTTGATCCGCGCTGCTCCAGATGCCGGCAAAGCCAGTTTCGACCCTGCCGTTGAAATTCACCACGATGGTGCCGGGCGTCGGGTCGGCTAACGCGCCGGCTCTGAAGACGGCCGCCGTGTTGTTGTTTTCGTTGACGGTCGGTGGTATTTGCGCCGGCACCGGCCATGCCTGCTGGCCCTGGTTCGGTGCGCCGATCGGCCCTGATATCGAGGCTGGCGCCGGCATCGATATCGGTGGTGTCGGGACCGGCGCTCTTGGTGGGCTCTGTGCGTTTGCGATATGTACGATTGCTCCGGTGCCAAGCGCTGTCACACCTGCCAGCAGTCTTCTTCGCATGCCGTCAATTCGCCCCTACCGCCTTGCGCTTCAGATGGTGGCGCGGGATGCGATTACGGCCGCGCAGACATGACGATTGCATGATGTTTGGTTGGTTGCATTCGCAACTGTGTGGATCAGGATCGCGCTCGCAAGCTTCCACCTCGGTCCCTGTACATGCTCTGAGGCGGAAGAAGCCCAGGGCCGCCCCTCCGCATCGGTCCCCTGCTCACGCGTAGATGCTCAATGCACCAGGCGGCGATGTCGCGATTTTGCAAGGCAATGTCGTTGCTGACATCGCGGCAGACCTGGCTTCGCGCCGGCCAGGATTGCCGCTAATACAACCCTGCGAGCGCAACGATGCCTGCGAGGATGACAAAACATGCGATCAGCGCGAGCATCGTGGGTGGATGCATGAAGGTTTTCTCGGTCCGTGGCAGTAGCTCAGTGAGGTGGAATCCCGAACGGGCTTCCCACCATCGCTTTGCGAATCAGCGGACCCGCTGTGGCGACTGGTCGGTCCATTCCACGGGAACACCAAAGGCTGCGGCTTCGTGCTCGACCCACTGCCGTGCTTCATCCGCCGAAGCGCAGCGACGGGTGGCCGGTGCGCGCCGCGATGCCGTCAGGAAGGACACGAATGCTGCCATGTACTCGCCGCCGGTGCGTGGCTCGATCCACGCAAGAAGCTTGTTTGTTGGCATGCGCATTTCCCGATGGTGCTTTGCAGCAATCTAGACGTGTTTGGGATAGGTCCGTAAGTGTCACGCGGATGAAACACGCGTGAGGCTGCTCGCGCTTGCGCCTCTGTTGTAGCCACAAGAAAATGGCCCCCGCCGTTTCGGGGTCGGCGGGGGCAAGTCGGTATATTCTCGGAACATGCCGTGCTCGGGGAGAGCGCGGCGGCGGGCGTATAGCCGGCGACAGCGCTGATGTCAGGTGAAACTATAATGTCGCGCGATCAGCCCTCGCAGCCCATCGGCGGCTTTGGCTCTGGGTTTTCACGCCTCGACGCAGGCAGTTGGTGCGAACGCAGTGTTGATTTTCCAATAGACTTGCCAAAAGCGCAGTATATCAATGTACTAGGAGTGCATCCCGGCTCATGTTCTATCAGTGGGACTTCGCCTTCCTGCTGCGCTACGCGCCGCTGTTCTGGAAGGGTGTACTGGTTACGCTGGCCTACACCGTGGTTACGATTCTGCTTGGCCTGATCATAGGTTTGTTGCTTGGTCTTGGACGACTGTCGCGCTCGAAGCTGCTGAACATCCCCCTGGTCGCGTTCATCGAGGCGTTCCGGTGCACACCGCTGCTGGTGCAGATCGTCTGGTTCTACTACGCGCTGCCGGTGCTGCTGAACATCCAGATTCCTGCCACCACTGCCGCCGTGCTGGTGCTGTCGTGCTACACTGGTGCGTTCTACGCGGAGATCTTCCGCGGCGGCATCATCTCGATCGAGCAGGGCCAATGGGACGCGGCGCGCGCGCTCGGCCTGCGGCCGTGGCCGATGATGCGCAAGGTGATCCTGCCGCAGGCCGTCAAGCGGATGATCCCACCGTTCGTCAACCAGTCGATCACCCAGCTCAAGAACACCTCACTGGTGTCGACGATCGCGGTGCCAGACCTGCTGTATCAGGGCACATTGATCACCGCCGACACCTACCGTCCACTGGAGGTCTACACCGTGGTGGCGCTGATCTATTTCGCCATGCTGTTTCCCAGCACCCTGCTGGCGCAGGCGTACGAACGGCGCCTGGCCAAGGCGCGGTAAGTGTGACGGCGCTATGCTTTCCTGGGTAGCAATTGCTCGGCCAGCGTCGCCCAGTATGACGCGCCGACGGACAGGATCTGGTCGTTGAAGTCGTAGCGTGGGTGGTGGAGCGCGGCGTCGTGCTTGCCGCGGCTACCGCCGAGCATGATGTAGCTGCCTTGCTTGGCGTTCAGCATGAACGCGAAATCCTCGCCGCCCATCGTCGGCTTCCGCATATGCACCACACGCGCCTCGCCCGCCACCGCCGTCGCGGCACGGCGAGCGAGCGTGGTGGCGTCAGGGTCGTTCACTGTTGCCGGATAGTCGCGACTGAACACCACATCGGCCTTGGCGCCGAAGCTGTCCGCTATGCCGGAGGCGAGCCGTCGCACACCGTTCTCCAACTGATCGCCGACACGCGCATCGAACCAGCGGGCGGTCCCCAGCATGCGCACGGTCTCAGGAATCACATTGTAGGTGTCGCCGCCGTTGATGTGGCCGATGGTGACCACGCCGCTCTCCGCCGGCTCAATCGTCCGCGACACGATCGTCTGCAGCGCGGTTACGATGTGACTGGCGATCACGATGGGGTCTGTGCCGAAATGTGGCTGCGCGGCGTGGGCGCCCTTGCCGGTGATGGTGATCTCGATATTGGCCACCGCCGCCATGACCGGGCCATTGCGCCAGGCGAAGGTGCCGGCCGGCATCTGCGGCCAGTTGTGCATGCCGAACACCATCTCAATCTCACATCGCTCGAACAGACCTTCCCTCACCATGATGTCGCCGCCCGCGAGGTTTTCCTCCGCCGGTTGGAAGATGACGTAGACTGTGCCGTCGAAGTTGCGGGTCTCGGCCAGGTACTTTGCCGCGCCAAGCAGCATGGTGGTGTGACCGTCATGGCCGCAGGCATGCATGATGCCAGCGTTCTGCGAGGCATAGGGTGCGCCGGTCTCCTCCAGGATCGGCAGCGCATCCATGTCGGCGCGCAGGCCGATCGCGCGCTCCGACGAGCCGTTCCCGCGGATCACGCCGACCACGCCGGTGCGCGCCAGGCCAGTGATGATCTCGTCGACGCCGAACTCCTGCAGCTTGGCCTGCACGACGCCGCTGGTGCGGGTCTCCTGCAATGCCAGCTCTGGGTGCGCATGCAGGTCCTGCCGCCACTCCGTCATCTCGCGGTGGAATTCGGCGATGCGGTTGATGATCGGCATAAATCAGCTCCTGTTGGCGAAGGTGCGCGCGAGGCCTTCGTGAAGTGACATCGGTGTGAACCCGAACGTGCCGATCATCGGATCCACGGCGAAACTCTTGTCTTCCATCAGCCGGCGGATCTCGGCGGGACGGACCCGCGGCAGGAACGGAATGTAACAGAAGAGGCGGGCCAGCGCCATCAGGGGACCGGCCGGCACGGCGACGATTCGCGGCGGGCGCTGTCCGCTGGCCGCAGCGACAGCGCGTATGAAGTCGGCGTAGGGCAGGGGGGTCGGCCCGGCGATCACCAGCGCATGGGGTCCATTCCACTCGCGTTGCAGCGCAGCGCAAATCGCCCGCGTCACGTCGTCCTGGTGGATCGGCTGCACCAACGCCGCGCCGCCGTCTGGCAATGGCACAAACGGCAGCCGGCGCAGCAGAGCGGCGAGTCGCTGCACGTTGTCCTCGCCCTGAGCGCCGTAGATCATCGTGGGGTGCAGCATGACACCGGAACGGCCGGAGGCGAGGAACGCCGCCTCGCCGGCCAGCACGCCGTTGCCGTGTGCATCGGGCCAACGCGTGAACTTGCGCGTGCTGCCGAGGAATATGAACTGCGCGTTGGCCGGTGTGGCGGCGAGCACCGACGCGGCGTGGCGCGCGTGGGCGCAACTGACGATTCGCGTGGCATCGGCAAGTGCATTGCGCAATCGCGGCTGATCAGTGAGATCGGCGATGCGCACGGGCACCTCGATGCCCGTCGCCGCCCATTTCGCCGCATTGCGCACCACGGGGACGAGCGTGTTGCCGCCGGCGAGCAGCGACCGGCACAGGGCGCTGCCGCTACGCCCCGATGCGCCGATGATGTGGACCTGGGACACCATGCTATTACGCTTAGCATGGTGATCTTGCAGCATGGAGGAGCGAATGGCGCGTGTGCCGTATCTCGAGATGTCCGACCTGTCGGTGGAGAACCAGGACCTGTTGCGGCGTCGGATCAGCCTCACGCAGGCGCTGGTGAATTCGCCGAACGCGGCGCGCGCATTTGGTGCGCTGGGGCAGTTCATCCGCTTCGGCAGCAAGCTCGATCCGCGGCTACGCGAACTGGCGATCCTGCAGGTGGGCTGGCTGGCGCGATCGCCCTACGAGTGGTCGCACCATGTCAAGCTGGGCCATGATTTTGGCGTGAGCGATGACGACATCCGCGCGCTGATCGACGACACAGCGGGAAAGCCGGCGCAGCTCGATGAAACGGCAAAGACTGTGCTGCGTGCGGCGCGCGAGATGACGCAGGATGGTGCCATGTCTGACGCCACTTTCGCGACGCTGCGCGAGGCCCTGGGCAACGAGCAGATCGTCGATCTGACGATCACCATTGCCTTCTACAATGCGGTCGTGCGCGTGCTGGCGACCCTACAGATCGACGTGGAGGATGACTATATTCCGTACCTGCGACGATTTCCGTTGCCTGCCTGACAGGAGGTCCGTGTGAGGATCGGCGTTCCCAAGGAGATCAAGACGCACGAGCACCGCGTTGGGCTTACCCCGGCCGGTGTTCGCGAGCTCGCCATCCACGGGCACCAGGTGACGGTGGAGCGCAACGCCGCATCTGGCATCGGAATTGCCGACGATGCCTTTCGCGCTGCCGGCGCCGCGGTGGCGGACAGCGCCGCGGAGGTGTTCGCGACCGCCGATCTTATAGTGAAGGTGAAGGAGCCGCAGGCCGTGGAGATCGCCATGCTGCGGCAGGGTCAGGTGCTGTTCACCTATCTGCACCTCGCCGCTGACAAGGCGCAGACCGAGGGCCTGATGCACACCGGCGCCACCTGCATCGCCTACGAGACGGTCACCGACCGGTCGGGTGCGCTGCCCCTGCTCGCGCCAATGAGCGAGGTGGCCGGTCGCATGGCGGTGCAGGTGGGCGCGCATTGCCTGGAGAAGGAGCAGGGCGGGGTCGGTGTGCTGCTCGGCGGTGTGCCCGGTGTGGCGCCCGCGAAGGTGGTGGTGCTGGGCGGCGGTGTATCGGGCACCAATGCCGCGCGCATGGCGGTCGGCCTCGAGGCGTCTGTCACCATCATCGACAAGTCGCTGCCGCGGCTGAAGGAGCTCGATCTGCAGTTCGGTCCGCGTGCGACGACGCTGTTCGCCACGCTGGAGGCCATCGAGCATCAGGTGCTGGCAGCGGATCTGGTGATCGGCGCGGTGCTTGTACCGGGCGCCGCAGCGCCGAAGCTCGTGTCACGCGACCTGGTACGGCAGATGCGGCCTGGGTCGGTGCTGGTGGATATCGCAATCGACCAGGGCGGTTGTTTCGCGACCAGCCGTCCGACCACCCATTCCGCGCCGACCTATGTTGAGGAGGGTGTGGTGCATTACTGCGTCACCAATATGCCCGGTGCCGTTGCCCGCACGTCCACTTTCGCGCTGACCAATGCCACGCTGCCCTTCGTCATTGCGTTGGCGGAGAAGGGGTGGCGCAGGGCATTGGCTGACGATCCGCACCTGCTGCACGGACTGAACGTCCATGCAGGCAAGGTGACGTACGAGGCAGTGGCGCATGACCTGAACCTGCCTTACGCTCCGGCGGAAACATTGTTGGCGGCTTGAAGAGGCGGACCAGGCAGCGACCTGACGGCACGATCCTGCTCGGCTGCAAACTTGCCGCTCTGCTGGGGAGAGCCTCGATGAGCAGAAAGCTACTGCTGAATTTGGCGACGTTTGTAGTGCTCGCCTTCCTCGGTTCCCCTGCGTCCGGGCGAGTAGTGGAAACTGGCGATGCCGTCATCATCAGGCAGGCAAGTTCTGCCGTGGTGAACATCGCCGAGTGGAAGGTCCGTGCCGCCACGCAGCCCGACCAGCCACCACGGCGCATAAAGGTCTATGCGTCAGGCTTCGTTATCGACCCGTCGGGAGTCATCGTCACCAACAAGCATGTCGTCGACGGAGCGCTCGACATGCATGTGATCTTCAGCAACGGCGATCGCGTGCCGGCGCGGCTGCTTGTCGCTGCTGCGATGATCGACGTGGCGGTGCTGAAGGTCGATGTCGACCATCCACTGCCGGCCCTCAAATGGGCCGACAGCGACTCCTTGCAGATTGGCGATCCGGTGTTGACCATCGGCAATCCGTTGGGTCTCGGGATGTCGGTCTCCGCCGGAATTGTCAGCGCGCTCAACCGCAATCTGCACGACACGCCGTTCGACAGCTACATCCAGACCGACGCAGCGATCAATTATGGCAATTCAGGCGGCCCGCTGATCGATAGCAATGGAAGTGTTGTCGGTCTCGATACCGCGCTTTACAATCCCCAGGCGAGTGGCGGCTTCATCGGAATCGGTTTTGCGATCCCATCCAACATCGTCTCGTTTGTCGTGCAGTTCCTGCTCGACCCCAATCATCCGAAGCCGGGATGGATCGGTGTCACCGCTCAGGACATAAACGAAAGATTGGCGGAAGCGCTTGGGGCGCCGAGAGACGCTGGCGCCGTCGTATCGACGGTCGATCCGTCGGGGCCAGCGGTTAAAGCAGGCCTGCGGCCAGCCGACGTGCTGGAGACGATTGAGGGCGTGCAGCAGAGTGATTCCCGGGAGTTCCTGCGGACCATCGTCAAGATCCCGGTCGGGACGTCGGTGCACCTTTCCGGCTGGCGTGACCGCAAGCGGCTGGACACCACCGTGACCGTGGCGGCATGGCCCAACTATATGCCAGCCGAGGGTGTCATGCGGGATCAGGCAGCGCGGAAGATGATCGAGGCGGCACCCGATCCAGGCATGAGACTTGCGCCAATCACCGAAGAGGCTCGCAAAAAGTATGGGCTCGATCCTGCGCTGCGAGGCGCCTTGGTGACGGCGGTTGAGAGCGATAGTGAGGCGGGCGATCTTGGGATCGTGCCAGGCGATGTCATCATCAACGCGCAGGGACAATCGGTTGCCACCCCTGACGATGTGCGGCAGGCAATAGAGACTGCGCACAAGGCACGCCGCGAGTATCTTGCCTTGCTGGTACAGACGAAGACCGACGCCCACTGGGTTCCGCTGTCAATCACGAACCCTGAATCATAGTTTACGCCCGCTGACCATAGGTCTGATATCTCTGGTGCGCCGCCCGCATTTCCTCGGCGCTCAGCTGCCGCGGCGTTCCGACTGATCGCGCCAACAGGTACTGCCGGCACAGCGTCTCCAGCACGACCGCGGCGGTCAACGCGCGGTCGGCCGTTGTCGCATGCACGATCATGCCGTGGTTGGCGAGCAGACACGCTGTGCGCCCGGCCAGCGCCGCGACCGCAAGCCGCGCCAGCTCCGGTGTGCCGAACGTGACGTAGGGTGCGCAGCGCACGTCGTCGCCGCCGAAATTTGCTACCATGTAGTGGAACGGCGGCAGACCTTCGTTGAGGCAGGCGAGTGCGGTGCAGGCATCCGAGTGCGTGTGCACGATGCTCTGCGCGGCTGGGTAGGCGAGATAGATCGCTGCATGCATCGCCCATTCGCTCGACGGCGCGACCGACCCCTTGACGTCGCCGGCCAGAGTCATCGCGACCACCCCGTCCGGCGCCAACGTCTCCGCTGAACAGCCTGACGGGGTGATGATCATGCCTTTTCGCGTGCGTTGGCTGACGTTGCCGGAACTACCGGCAATCAGTCCGCGACGGCCTATCTCGCGGTAGACCGTCGTGACGTCATGGCGCGCCTGAACCTCCGTCACATCAGGAACACACCCTTGCCGTCCGACTGATGATCGAACAGCTTGTACGCCTCGTCCGCCTGCTCAAGCTTCCAGCGATGGGTGAACAGCGCGTCGACGTCTATCTTGCGCTCGACGCAGAACGTCGCGCACTCCGCCTGGATGATGTTGGAGAACGTCCACGATGCGATCAGGGTCATCTGCCGGCGCAGCAGCATCGGGCTGACATCGATCTTTACGTCGCCGCCCTCACCGACGAAGCACATCGTGCCCCACACCTTGGTACTGCGGATGGCGTTGGCCCGCGCCTCCGGATTGCTGGAGGTATCGAGCGTGCAGTCTGCGTAACGCCCGTGCGTCAGGTCCTTGATCGCCGCGACCGGATCGTTCGATCCCGGATCAACTACCTCGTCCGCACCAAAATCCTTCGCCCGTTGCAGTCGCTGCGGGTTGATGTCGAGCGCGATCACCCGGGCGCCCATCGCCTTGGCGAATTGCGTGCCGGCCAATCCCACCGGCCCTTGGCCGAAGATCGCCAGCGTGTCATTGCCGGACAGCCGCATCCGCCGCAATGCGCTGTATGCCGTGCCGGATCCACACGAGATCGCTGCACCGGCGGAAAACGTCAGTTCGTCTGCCAGCGGGACCAGCGTGTTCGCCGGCACCTTCAGGTACTTCGCATGACCGCCATGCGAGTTGCTGCCGTATACCTTCACCGGCACTTCCTGGCAGAGCTGCTGCCAGCCGGAACGGCAGTGATTGCACTGCGTGCAGCCCTGGTAGTGGTGCACCATGACGCGCTCGCCGATACGCGCCTCCTTCTCGGACACACCGGTCCCGACAGCCGCCACCACGCCGCAGGGTTCATGGCCGGCGATCACTGGATTCGGGTTGGCCGGCAATCCGGTCGCATTGGCGCCGCCACTGGTCTTCGGCCGGCGGTACTGGTGCAGGTCGCTGCCGCACATGCCGGAGGCCTTCATCTCGACCACCACTTCGTCCGGGCCCGGCGTGGGATCGGGAAACTCCATCATCTCCAGTTCACGGGCTCCGGTGAACACGACACCACGCATGGTTCCCTCCTGTCGTTGGCCTGGACCGAGGTTAGAGCGCGATCGCCACGGTGACGAATCTGTCATGGCTCGCGGCGTCGGCACGGGCAGTACGAAATCTCTCCTTGGACGCCGCACATACGAGGGCGGTGTGCTGGCAGACAGTGACGCATCTGCCCTGAACGTTTCCCTGCTGATTTGGCAAATATCGTACCAAGCGCGCCCTGCTGATGAGGTTGTATCTATGAAGAAAATTAGGACTTGTGCCTGGTAGAGTAATGGATAGCCATCCAATCGGATCAAATGCCCGGGCGAATTCTCACGACCGTTTCCCAACAGGCGACGTCGTTGCGCTTTTGACCGCCACCGCGAGGTCATGTTGCATGAACGGTTTGGCCAGCCGTGGAAAACTGGCGCCTTCAGGCGGCAGTTCCGCGTACCCAGTCGCCAGAATGACAGGCAGATCCGGCCACTCGGATTTCATCTCCGTGATCAGCTGCAGACCGGTCATGCGTGGCATCGCCTGATCAGTGATCACGAGGTCGATGGCAACGGGTTGCCGCAGGAACGCCAGCGCCTGCCGACCGGAGTTCGCCTCAAAGACCTTGTGGCCGAGGTCTTCAAGCATGGCCACCATGTTTGTCAGGACGAGATAATCATCGTCAACCGCGAGGATCGTAAGCGCCCGATCCGAAGCTGTGGCCGCTTCGGTGGCGGCAAGCGTGGCGGGAGCCGGCGGCTTCGGCACAGCGGGGAGCCAGATTTCGACCGTCGTTCCCTCACCCAGTTGACTCTTCAACACAAGCCGACCCCCCGATTGCTCGGCTAGTCCATGCACCATCGACAACCCAAGGCCGGTTCCCTTGCCCACTCCCTTGGTGGTGAAAAACGGATCGAGTGCCCGCATGCGCGTCGCCTCGTCCATTCCACTGCCGTTATCTATGATCGACAGGCAAATATAGGAGCCAGGCGACAACTGCTCGTCAGCCGAGGAGATATTCACCATGCGCCCCGCGAGGGTAAGAACTCCCCCCTCCGGCATCGCGTCGCGCGCGTTGACGGCCAGGTTGAGCACGGCCATTTCAAGTTGGTTGGCATCCGCCACGACTGCGGCAAGATTGGACGGCAACTGTATCTCGATCCCGATTGTCGGGCCCAGCGAGCGTTCCAGCAGGTCGGTCATGCCACGTATGAGAGCGGACAGATCGACCGGCTTAAGATTGAGTTCCTGGTGCCGCGCAAATGCGAGCATGCGCTTGGTAAGCGACGCACCGCGTTGGGCGCCGCGCGTGGCGTTGTCCAGCAGTCGCGCGAGCCTGGTTTCCGGATCAACCAGTTTGCGTGCGAGTTCAAGGCTGCCTAGAATCGCTGCGAGCAGGTTGTTGAAATCGTGTGCGATGCCGCCTGTCAATTGGCCCATCGCTTCCATCTTCTGCGATTGAAATAACGCTTCGCGGGCCTTTTCCAGCGCAAGCTGCGTATTCCGCCGCTCGGTAATGTCACGGGTAATCTTGGCGAAGCCGATGTGTCTGCCGCGATCATCATAAAGCGCATCGATAACCACGCTGGCCCAGAAGCGGGTTCCATCCTTGCGGACGCGCCAGCCTTCACCTTCAAACTTGCCCTCGGTGGCTGCCGTAGCGAGTGCCCTTGCCGGCAGCCCCTTCGCCCGGTCTTCGTCTGTATAGAACCGGGAGAAGTGCTGGCCGAGAATTTCGTCGCGCTGATATCCCTTGATGCGCTGCGCACCGGCGTTCCAGCTCCCGACCTTGCCATCCGGTTCGAGCAGGTAGATCGAGTAATCAATTACTCCCTGCACGAGATGCCGGAACTGCTCCTCGCTTCGCCGGAGGGAATCTTCCGCGAGCCGCCGCTCGGTGAGATCACGTGTGATCTTGGCGAAGGCGACAACGTGACCGTCCGGGTCACGGATCGCATCAATGACCACGTGGGCCCAAAACCGGTTTCCGTCCTTGCGGACACGCCAGCCTTCACCCTCAAACCTGCCCTCGCTCACCGCGGTCGCGAGCGCCCGTGCCGGCAGTCCCGCTTGCCGATCCTGGTCGGTGTAGAACCTGGAGAAGTGCTGGCCGAGGATTTCCGCCGCCTGGTAGCCCTTGAAACGTTGCGCGCCCGCATTCCAGCTGGTCACTACGCCACTGATGTCGAGCATAAAGATTGCGTAGTCGGTCACCGCCTCGACCAGCAGGCGATAGCGCCCCTCCTCAGTCAACGAGGCGGCGAAGCGTCTGGCGTGCTCATGCGCGCCATTCTGCATAGTGACCTCGTCCACCGGCGCCCCTCTTCTAGGAACCTGCATATAGGGCTCGCGGGAGCTCCGGGGTCAATTTCGAGCCTATCGCCCGGCCCCCCAAATCGCGGCCGTCTCGACGTGGTGATGCAACCGCCAGGAGCATGCAGCCATGGCGACTACCGCGCCTGCGCGCTGGCCTCGCTGCGTGTCGCCCCAGCGCGCGCAGCCAGCGCCGCGGCCATGAACCCATCCAGGTCGCCGTCGAGCACCGCTTCGGGGTTGCCCTTCTCCACGCCGGTGCGCAGGTCCTTCACCAACTGATATGGCGCCAGCACATAGTTGCGGATCTGATGCCCCCAGCCGATCTCGGTCTTGGCATCCTCCACCGCCGTCGCCGCCGCCTCGCGTTTCTGCAATTCGGCCTCATAGAGCCGAGCCTTCAGCATCGCCATCGCCATGGCGCGGTTGCGGTGCTGGCTTCGGTCGGTCTGACACGCGACAATGATGCCGCTCGGAACATGCGTGATGCGGATCGCGCTCTCGGTCTTGTTGACGTGCTGTCCGCCCGCACCCGACGCACGGTAGGTATCGACCTTCAAATCGCTTTCGTTGATCGCGATGTCGATATTGTCGTCCACCACCGGATACACCCAAACGCTGGCGAAACTGGTGTGCCGCCGCGCCGCCGAATCGAAGGGGCTGATGCGTACCAGCCGGTGCACACCAGCCTCGGTCTTCAGCCAGCCATATGCGTTCGGTCCGCTGATCTGCAGCGTCGCCGACTTGATGCCGGCCTGCTCGCCTTCGCTCTGCTCCAGCAACTGCACCTTGTGGCCATGCTGCTCCGCCCAGCGCATATACATGCGCATCAACATCTCAGCCCAGTCCTGCGCCTCGGTGCCGCCCGTGCCGGCATTGATCTCGACATAGGCGTCATTGGTATCCGCCTCACCCGCAAGAAGGCTCTCGATCTCGCGCCGCTTCGCCTCCTCGGCTGATGCGCGCAACGCCGCCATTCCCTCCTCGACCATCGCCGTATCGCCATCCAACTCGGCCATGGTAATCAGTTCAAGCGTATCGGAGACCTCCTGCTGGAGCGCTCGCAGCCCGTCCATCTGTCCGGCCAGATGGTTCCGATCGCGCATCACCTTCTGCGCGGCGGCGGAATCGCTCCAGAGTTCAGGGTCCTCGGCGCGCGCGTTCAGTTCGGCGAGGCGGCCCTCGGCGACATCCCAGTCAAAGATGCCTCCTCAGCAGTGCGATCGACTGCTTGATCTGTTCGTTCAGGGCATCCGATTCGGCTGACATTATTCACCCACGATCCAGAGTAAGGCGCGGCTAATAGATGCCGCCCAGGCTGCTGTCAACTCCGCCGTGCATTGTCTGTGCCGCGTCCGCCGGCGTTGTGCCGTCCGAGTCGGCGGGCGTTGTCGCCACCGCGGAGCCGATCGGGTGCGACGCACCCGGCACCTGGTCCGGCTTGAACGCATCTGTCACCACACCAGCGCCCGTATCCCACTGCGCCATCGTGACACCGTCCGGCTGCTGGAAGCTCAGCACCGGCCGGTTCTTCAGCGCGACCGACATGAAATCGTGCCAGATCGGGCCGGCGACAGCCGCGCCCGTTTCGTTGTCGCCGAGTGTCGCTGGATTGTCGTAGCCGACCCACACGGTGGTCACCAGATCGGGCGTGAACCCGGAGAACCAAGCATCGGTGAAATCCTGCGTCGTGCCAGTTTTGCCGGCGATCGGATGGCCAAGTCCGGCCACAACCGGCACGCCGGTCCCGCGAGTCGTCACGCCCTGCATCATGGTCACAAGCTGGAATACCGACGCCGCATCGGCGATCGCCTTGCGTTGGTCGGTCAGCACAGGTGGTGCGGCCTGGCCGGAGCAGTCAGCGCAGGTGATCGCCGACGGCCGCCAGACCACGTGGCCGTCGGGATCCTGCACGCTGTCGATCAGCGTCGGAATCACCTCGTGGCCTCCCATGTCCAGCGAGGCATACGCACCCGCCTCATGCATCACCGTCGTATCCACCGCCCCGAGCGCGGCCGGCAACACCCGCGGCATCAATTCCACCTCATGGAATGCGATGGCGTTCTCCGCGATTGCTTCCATGCCGACAGTCTGCGCCACGTGCAGCGTCACCAGGTTCAGCGACTTCTCCAGCGCGACGCGCAGTGATGTGGGGCCGCCGAAATTCATCTCGAAGTTATTCGGCCGCCAGCGGCCAGCGGCTGTGTCCATCACGATCGGCGCATCGAGGAAGCGTTGGCTGGGCGAAACGCCCTTTTCCAGCGCCGTGAGATAGACGAACGGCTTGAAGCTCGAGCCAGGCTGGCGTTGCGCCTGCGTGGCACGGTTGAACTGGCTGCCTTCGAAGCTCCAGCCTCCGACCATGGCGAGCACGCGGCCAGTGGTGGGATCGAGCGATACCAGCGCGCCCTGAACGGCCGGCACTTGCCGCAACGCCATGCGCAGCGACGGCGCAGGCCCCGGTTTGGCGTTCTTGGCAGGTGGCATGGTCGGTGAGGTGGCATTGGGTTCGACCATGACGACGTCACCCTGTCGCATCACGTCCGTCATGCGGCGCGGCGCCGGTCCGGGCTTGTTGTCCTTGACCGGCCGCGCCCAAGCGACGTCGGACAGCAGCAGCGCGCCGGTCCGTGGCTGCGGTGTTTGGGCGGCCCCATCGAGCCAGCCAAGTTTCGCCTCGCCATCGGTCGTCTCGATCACCACGGCGAGCTTCCAATCCGGCAGCATGCCCTGCGGCCGTGCCATTTGCCCCAGCGGCTCAGCCCAGTCCTTTGCCAGTGCCGGGCCGCCATCAAGATGCGCAACCGGGCCGCGCCAGCCGCCCAGCTTTCGGTCGTAGGCCATCAGCCCGTCGCGCACCGCCCTCTCGGCGGCGACCTGTAGGACCGGGTCGAGGCTGGTGCGCACCATCAACCCGCCCTGCGTCGTCACGTCGGCACCGAATTGCGCGATCAACTGACGCCGGACGTCCTCGGTGAACCAGTCGGCACCAGGAATGGGCTGCGGCCGGCGAAATTCGGACGGCACGATGGGGTCCGCCTTGGCCGCCTCGGCCTGGGCGACGGTGATGACGTGGTCCTCGGACATCCGATCCAGTACCCAATCGCGCCGAGCCTTCGCCGCGTCGGCGAATTTGAACGGGTTGTAATTGTTCGGTGCCTTCGGCAGCGCAGCCAGGAATGCGGCTTCCGGCAGTGTGAGTTGGTCCAGCGGCTTGTTGAAATAGGTCTCCGCCGCCGCGGCGACGCCGTATGCGCCGAGTCCGAGATAGATCTCATTCAGGTAGAGCTCGAGGATGCGCTCTTTCGACAAATTCTGCTCGATGCGCATCGCCAGGATCGCCTCCCGCGCCTTGCGGGCGAGCGAAACCTGATTGTCGAGCAGCATGTTCTTGGCGACCTGTTGCGTGATGGTCGAAGCACCGATCGGGCGTCGCTGGCCCATGTGCGTCATATCGAATACCGCAGCGCGCGCGATCGCCAGCGGATCGACCCCGGGATGAGTCCAGAAATGCTGATCCTCGGCTGAGACAAAGGCCTGCTTCACCAGATCGGGTACAGCCGAGTACGGCACAAAGATCCGTCGCTCAGTGGCAAGCTCGGCCATCAGCCGTCCGTCGCCGGCGAAAACCCGGCTCATCACCGGCGGCTGGTAATTGCGCAACCCATCCACGTCCGGCAGGTCGGCGGAGAAACGCTCCCACGCGGCGTACCCGCCGATGCCGCCGACCGCGACCGCCAGCAAACAGATGCCGAACAGTCCGCCGACGACGCCACGCGCAAAGCGGCGGATCAGGCTGCGGCGCCGCTTGCGCGGCGGGGGCGATTGCCGGTTGCGGCCCTTGCGGCTGTCGGGCGAGGAAGGCGCCAGCTTCTCGCCGGCTGTCATTGGCTCGTTCATAAACGAGCGATATGGGCCATTTCTGCACGGCCGACTAGCGGCGAGAATGCTAGCCAGACATCCATTTGCCGCGATCAATCTCCGCCGTGTGCGCGGTGGCGACAAAATAGGCATCGACCGCGCGCCGCATCGCGTCGGCGACCTGTACGCGATGGCGCGGGCGTCGCAGTTCCGCCTCATCGGCGGGATTGGACATGAAGCCCATCTCCACCAGCACGCTGGGAATGTCCGCAGCCTTCAGCACGACGAAGCCGGCGTGTCGCTCGGGATTCGGCAACATCGGCATATCCTGGTCGAGACTGCCGACCATGGAACGAGCCAGCCTGCTGGAGCCGACCCGAGTCTCACGCCGCACCAGGCTTGCGAGTATGCGGTCGACTTCGGGCGAGGCGTTGAAGGCGCCGCCGGCAAAACGGTCAGCGCTGTTCTCGCGCCGCGCCAGAGCCGCGGACTGAGGGTCGGAAGCGGTATCGGCAAGTGTATAGACGCTGGCGCCACGCACCGCGTGATCGGAAAGTGCATCGGCGTGCATCGAGACGAACAACGCCGCGCCGTGCACCTGGGCCATCTCCACTCGGGCGTCCAATGGAATGAACGCATCGCGTGTGCGGGTCAGCGCGACCCGGTAGCGGCCCTCGGCCTCCAATTGGCGCTTCAACTCGAACGCCACGGCGAGTGCCACCTGCTTCTCGTAGGTGCCGGAAATGCCGATCGCACCCGGATCCTTGCCGCCGTGACCGGGGTCCAGCATCACCAGCGGTGGCGGGGGACGCGGAACGAGCTGCGGCCGTGTCATGGCAGCTGATTGACTTGAAGCGGGCCCAGTGGCGGCCAGCGCCGTGCGGAACCGGCTGGGCAGAAGGAAAGTCCCGACAATTCCGGTCCCGGACCCGAGGCGGCCGAGCAGCAGGCGGCGCGAGAGCGGGTGCGAATCCATTGGCACTTCTAACATATCGGATGCAGAATTGCACGTTGCCCATTGATTACGGCTGCTTCATGGCTTGGTTCTGTCCCGCCAACCATTGCTTGCAGAGCCCGTCGCTTTGCTTCATGGTCTGGTCTGCTCCGGTGGTATATACCTGGGGGAGGCGGTCAAACCGCCGTCGCAGGCAAGGCACTGGCGACAGCGACGACTGGTAGTCCGGCCGAACGATGGGTTCAGTGGGGCTAGTTCGGGGAGGGTCGCCGTCCGCCGCTGCCACGTCACCGCCCGCGCCGCGCTCACAGCGCGCCGGGGACCGGCTGCTGCGATCGGGCAGGCAGGCAGCCAACCTCACCCGGGGCCAGCTCGGGTCGCCAGGGACTGATTTTCGTCGGAAGCATGCTCGTCATCGGCCAGGCACTAACCAATTCGGCGGCCATCCCCATCTTGCTGGATGGGATGATGTGCTGCCGCAGTGCTCGGCCGGACGATTTTCCGATCCTTGAGCGGACGGGCCAGGCCCTCGCACCCCTATCACGCCTATTTTGCCGCTCGCCGGTGCGCGCCCCAAGGGGGTCCGCGCCGCGCTGCCGGGCGGCCTACCGGAGTTCAGGACTGAATGACCAAGCGTATGTTGATCGATGCCACTCACACGGAGGAAACCCGTGTGGTGGTGCTGGATGGTAGCCGGCTGGAGGACTTCGATGTCGAGACATCGACTAAGCGCCAGCTCAAGGGAAACATCTACCTCGCCAAGGTGGTTCGGGTAGAGCCAAGCCTCCAGGCCGCCTTCGTCGAGTACGGCGGCAACCGGCACGGTTTCCTCGCCTTCGGCGAAATCCACCCCGATTACTATCAGATCCCGGTCGCCGACCGTCAGCGGCTGATCGAGCAGCAGGCGGAGGATGCTCGCCGCGAAGAGGAGGAGGAAGACCGCGCCGCCGAAGCCGCGGCGGGGGATGCGGTCGCCGAGGCCGAGCCGTCCGACTCCGTGACGGACCAGGAGGCGGAGCCGGAACTCACTGAACCAGTGGTCGTCGCTGAAGCCCCGGACGAGTATTCGGCGGCGCAGCCTGCGGATATCGTCAGCGAAGTCATCACGGTCCCGTTCGACGCGTCGGAGCCCATCCCGGAATCGGACGAACCCACCTCGGCAGAGCGTGAGGCGGAGAGCATCGAAGCCACGGTCGACGTGATTGAGGCCGAGCCGCCGGACGAAGTCGTCGCGGACGCCGGCGATGAGACTGCCGTGGCTGGCGAACCGGTTGAAGAGCCTCCGCCCGAGACGGTGGGCGGCGAGTCGGACAGCGCCGATGACACGCGTGAGCGCCGGATCCCGCCGCGCTATCTGCGCAACTACAAGATCCAGGAGGTGATCAAACGCCGGCAGATCCTGCTGGTGCAGGTGGTGAAAGAGGAGCGCGGCACAAAAGGTGCCGCCCTTACCACCTATCTGTCGCTGGCCGGCCGCTTTTGCGTGCTGATGCCCAACTCGCCGCGCGGAGGCGGCATCTCGCGCAAGATCACCTCGCCTGCAGATCGGCGTCGGCTGAAGGATATCATGGCGGAGCTGGACATCGCGCAGGGCATGGGCCTGATCGTGCGGACTGCTGGCGCCAACCGGCCCAAGTCAGAGATCAAGCGTGACTGTGAATACCTGTTGCGCCTGTGGGACGACATCCGCGAGCACACGCTGAAATCGGTTGCGCCAGCGCTGATCTACGAGGAAGCGAGCCTGATCAAGCGTGCGATCCGCGACGTCTATTCGCGCGACATCGACGAGATCCAGGTGGATGGCGAGGAGGGTTGGCGTGCCGCGCATGAGTTCATGCGCATGCTGATGCCGAGCCACGCCAAGAAGGTGCAGCTCTGGAAGAACGGCGGGATGCCGCTGTTCGCCAAGCACCAGGTCGAGGCACAGCTCAATTCGATGCTGCTGCCGACCGTCCAGCTTCGCTCTGGCGGCTATCTCGTGATCAACCAGACCGAGGCGCTGGTCGCAATCGACGTCAATTCAGGGCGCTCGACGCGCGAACGGGGCATCGAGGAGACGGCGCTGCGCACAAACCTCGAAGCCGCCGACGAGGTGGCGCGGCAATTGCGGCTGCGCGATCTGGCCGGGCTGATCGTCATCGACTTCATCGACATGGAGACGCGCAAGCACAACGGGATGGTCGAGAAGCGCCTGAAGGAGGCGCTGAAGAACGACCGCGCGCGCATCCAGATAGGGCACATCAGTCATTTCGGCCTGATGGAGATGAGCCGGCAGCGGCTGCGTCCGTCGCTCGCCGAGACCAGCTTCATCACCTGTCCGCATTGCGGCGGCATGGGTCACGTGCGTTCGACCGAGAGTGCGGCGATCCATGTGCTGCGCGGCATTGAGGAGGAGGGCACGAAGCGCCGCGCCGCCGAGATCGTCGTTTACGCGGCGCCGCAGGTGGCACTCTACATCCTCAACCACAAGCGCGAGCGGCTGACCGACATCGAGCAGCGCTATGGTATGCGCGTGGTCTGCCTGGGCGATGATGGGCAGATGACTTCGCAGTTCCGCATCGAGCGGCTGCGAGCGCAGGTTGTGATCGAGGCGCCCGTGACGGTCACGCAGGCCGAGGTGTTGCCGCCACCGGAGGCCGAAGTGGAGGAAGAGGTTGCCGGCGACGAGGAAGCCGAGGACGAGGCCTCGGAGGATGCCGTTCGCGCTGTGGCTGGTGAGACAGCCGAGGAAGCCGAACACCGCCATCGTCGTCGTCGTCGGCGTCGGCGTGGCGGACGACGCGAGGAGGCGCCCGCTGTTCTGGCAACCGATGAGGTGCCAGTTGGCGATGGCGAGGAGGCCGAGGCATCCGAGACACCTGTCGAAGGCGTTCCGGAGCATGCCGAAGCCGGCGAAGACGAACAGCACGGGGCTGCGGGCCAGGCCCCTGGGGGCAGGCTGCGTCGTGGCCGTCGCGGTGGGCGGCGCCGTCGCCACGACGCCAACGGCGAGATGCCACCACACGCAGAGCCTGGTGCGGAACAGCCGGAATTGCCGCCGGTTTATTCCGGTCCTACGCCCGCCGATCCATTTGGTGGACACACATTCGATATCTTTGACGTGCTTGAGCAGACGGAGGACGTGACGCCGCCCGTGGCTGCGGCGAGCGCTGTAGTCGAGCCAGAAGCAACGAACGCGACCGTTGCGTTCGAGCCGGAATCCACTCGGGCTGCGGCGCCCGAAGTGGCCACGCCGGAACCAGAGCCGACGCCCGCGATCGTTCTGGCTGAGCCGGAACCGCAGGCCGAGGCGACCGGCGCGCAACTGGCGCCGTTGCCGCCAGTACCTGAACCAGAACCCGTGGTCGCGGCGAACGACATCGCACCAGAACCGGCGATCAAGCCAATCATCATTGGCGGTGAACAGGACGTGGTCGTGGAGAAAAAACGGGGGTGGTGGCGGCGGTAGTCGGTGGGCCGTCGCAGCGACGTCAGCCCTGGCGGTGAAGACCAATGGTTGTTAATGTCAAATGACTCCTAATGAGCCTCGCCACCGCAACACATGAAGGGATACCACCCCGCGGATGAGCATTGTCAGCCGACTTGCGAGATACGACGACCCGAACAGCCTGGCCTCGCGGATGCGACGCAAACGGAGCGTCAGAATTCGGCAACTGATTGAGGCGACCTACGCTGAGGAACACGAGTGTCGCATCCTGGATATCGGCGGTGAGGCTCGCTACTGGCAACTCTTCGACGACGACTTTCTACGCCAGCACGGGGTCGCCATCACGCTGCTCAATCACACCGACGAATACGTTGGCAACGCGCCGGATCCGAGCTTGTTTACCATAGTGCTTGGGGACGGATGCAGGTTGCCGTTCCCCGACAAAGCCTTCGCGATCGCACACAGCAACAGCGTTATCGAGCATGTCGGCGATTGGAAGCGCAAGATCGCGTTCGCCGCTGAAACCAGGCGCGTTGCGAGGCGGTATTATGTGCAGATGCCGGCGTTCTCTTTCCCCATTGAGCCGCACTACGGCATGCCCTTCTTTCATTGGCTGCCCGAGCCCGCACGAATCTGGATGCTGCAACATTTTGCGCTCGGTCACTACCCGCGCCTGCCCGATCTGCTCGATGCAGTTCGATGCCACGAGGATGTCCGGTTGATCTCCCGCCAACAATTTACTTTTTTGTTTCCCGATGCGGCGATCGAGCAGGAGCGTGTTATGGGTTTGACCAAATCGCTGATGGCGGTGCGAGGCTAAGTTCCGCCATATCGGTTCGCATTGCGAGACGCCGCAGCGGCGATCATGCGCTGTGCTTCTACGGCGGTCGGCTCATCCCGACAGAGCGGAGGGCACTCGGCGCACGTAAGGTCGGTCGGTCAGGCCGCGGTTACGTTCGCCGGGGTTCAACGCAATGGCTGTAGGTCGATCTAGCGGGTCCGAAATGACGGGCGTTGGTGCTGCTATACTCTCGTGCTGCTCTGATTTGAAGCCGCTCAGAGCTATCATCATCCCGGCGAGGAACGTAAGGTCGGGAACCTTCCGTCCGAGAGAATTGTTGGTCGAGCAGATCAGAAGGGTCGCGATGACAATCAGCCAGCCGATAGGCGTGTTGACCCGTCGTCCCAGATGCCAGAGGAAGAGGAAGAGAGAGGCGACAAGAAAAGGAAACCCGATTACCCCGAGGGAAAGGAACGTCAGCAGCCAGGGATTTTCGATGTCGATGCCGACACCGGTGAGGCCAATCTGGTTCTTCAGCAGGCCTATACGGTCCGCAGATGCCCCGAAGAGCAAATCATGCACGTTCAGCAGACTAAGTATACGCCACTGAACGATGCGGACGTCGGCGCTCTCGTCGAGGTAAAGGTGCGTCGTGACTCGCAGACCGATATCTGTCATCGTCGTAAGCAGCACGAGCAGGGCCGGTAGGAGAAACACGCCGGCGATGAAGGCTCCGAGAAAGCCCACATTGAGCCGCCGCGTGGCGAGCCCCGACGTCAACTGGAACAACGCCGCTGCGCTAAGTATGAGGAGCGTTGTGGCCAGCGCACCTCGACCGCCGAAGCTCATCAGCCCTATGACAAAGATTCCGAACAGAGCCACCACGCGCCACCCGCGAAGTCCCATACCGAGGACCATGAAAAGCGCCATGGACGTAACCAGGGCACCGGACAGTGGGTGCTCGTAGAATCCCTGACCACGGAATTCATCGAGGGCCGCTCTGGCCGTCGTCCCTATTTCCTCATTGAGTACCCCCGATGGCAGCAAGAGCGTCTGTGTCATCTCCTCGTAAATAGAAAGAAAGACGTTGATCACGCAGAATGTCATGATGGTATAGCCAAGAATCTGGCGCTGTCGGTGCGTTCCGGCGTCCAGCGCAATCGCGGCCAGTCCAGCGGCAAGGAATGTATCGACGTATACTGCCACCCCGCTAATACCAAGGCTGACGGCGGAATAGACCATGCAGAAGACGATCAATACAACCGACCACGCAAGTGCGGGACTGTCGCGGAACAACCCGGCCAAACCGCCGCCCTGCCTCCTGCCATAAAGGGCGAACAAGGAACCAAGCACCGCAGCGTAAGTGGCGGGATGGAATTTGCTGAGTGGGTTGCCACCGGACTGGTAGGAATACAGGCCAATTGCGTTGAGCAGGCTGCCTGGCAGCGCAAAGACCAGAATGACTGCCACGAACCCAAAAGCAAAAGCCGCTCGCCGCGAGTTAATGTGCTTTAGGCCGATAACGTCCGCAGCGGGATAGGGCGAAAGGCTCCGCTCCCTCTGGCCAACTGCCATCGCAGCAGGACCGATACCACCGCGAAAAGTCATGCAGTTAGGCTTCCAGACAAAGAATTGTACGGTTCGCGCTGCTCGAAACCCGCATGCAGATGTTTAATACGGAACACCCCATCCATTCAATAGCTTGTTGCCGCCGTAACCCCACCCCTGCCCAGATTTGATGGGCTGGTCCGTTGGATATGCAACTTTATGGTCGTGACCGAATGATACGTAACTACCGGCAATTGCATGTCAGGCATCGCACAAGCGAAGCGTCACAAAATGTCGATGGCGCGGCATTTGCGGGGCTCCACAATCGTTTGCGGCGCGCTGCACTATCGCCACGCCTTCAGACGCGCTGCGGCCTCGCTCATATCGGCCTCCGGCCCGCAATAGGAGAAGCGTAGAAAGCGGTTGCCACGTGCCTGGTCGAAATCGACGCCAGGCGTCACGGCAATCCCCACTTCTGCCAACACCCGGGCGCAGAAGGCCGCGCTGTCATTCGACCGCTCGGTGATATCAGCGAACAGGTAGAATGCTCCTTCGGCCGGCGACAGGCGGGTGAATCCAGCCTCGGGCAAAGCCCGCAGCAGATGATCGCGCGAACGGCGGTAACGCGCGACGTTCGCGGCAAGTTCGTCACGACAGTCGAAAGCCGCCTCCGCGGCGATCTGCGAAATATGCGGCGCGCTGATGAACAGGTTCTGCGCCAGGCGCTCGACCGGGCGTACCAGGTCGTCTGGCAACACCAGCCAGCCGATCCGCCAGCCGGTCATCGAAAAATACTTGGAGAAGCTGTTGACCACCACTGCCGTGTGGCTGACCGACGCAGCCGATGCGATCGGGCTTTCGTAGTTCAACCCATGATAGATCTCGTCGCTGATTAGTCGCACACCGGTGTAGTCGCACCACGCGGCGATCGCTCTCAGTTCGTCGGGGTGCAGCATGGTACCAGCAGGATTGCTCGGGCTGGCGACGATCAGCCCGTCGGGCGGCGGATCGAGCCTTTCCAGCATGGCGACACTCGGCTGGAACCGCGTCTCGGGTCCGGCCTCCAGAACGACCGGTTGCATGCCCAACGCGGTCAGGATGTTCACATAGGGCGGGTAATACGGCGAGGTCAGCACCACGCGATCACCCGGATCGAACGCCGCCAGGAAAGCCAGCGGAAAGCCGCCCGAGGCACCGACCGTGACGGCAATCCGCTCCGGTGGCACATCCAGGCCATACCAGTCGCGGTAATGTGCCACGATGCGCTCGCGGAGCGAGCGGCGGCCGAGTGCTTCTGTATAGCCCAATGCATCGCCCGAACGCAGCGCCGACGTGGCGGCCGCTATGGCTCCCGCCGGTGCCCCGGTGCCGGGCTGTCCTACCTCCATGCGGATGACGTGCGGCGCACCCGGCGGCAGCGCGGCCTGCCGCACGTTGGCCGCGGCGATCACGTCCATCACGATGAACGGCGGCGCGCTGGCACCGCGCCCGATCTTCAACATGTCAGTTGTAGAACTTGATGCTGTCTGCCTTCACGCCCGTCCTGGTCTCGGTGCCGGTGACCGTCGCGACGCACGGCGTAGTTTTGACGGTGCACCGCTTGATCAGCCGGTCTTTGTCAGCGGTCGCCAACGCCGCAGGATCGATCCGATACTTCAGGCTCGCCGGTGTGCCGATATCGAGTTCGCAGGACGTTGCGTTGCGGCAGATGATTCGGCCGGGTCCGACATTCGTCGCTGCGCCCGGCACCTGCGCCCATGCCGTCGTGGCACCCGCAGCCGCCACGACGACCGTGACGCCGAACCACCTTGCCCTGGACGCGTCCATGCGTTCTCCCCCTAAAATTCAACTACCACCCGCCGCGAGACCGGATTCGCGCGGATCGGCGGCCCAGGCGCAGGAGCCATTCTCGCCCGGCAGATAGTTAAAGCACGAGATGACGTTGGCGCGCCCTGGATCAGGCACCTCCGCGGCCATTGGCCGAGTGGTGCGCAGGGCATTCAGCATCCCGACGGCTACTGCCATGGGTGCTCCTTGCTGGCCCGAGCCACCAACCGCCGCGCGGAAGGCGTGGACATTGTCGTTCCAGGCGATCGCCGCCGAATAGAGTGGCGGGGCTACCGCGGCAGGGGATGCGGCAAGCAGGATACCGAGTCCAGGCAATATCCGGCCGGTGCCGAACAGATTGTCCATGCTGAGCGAACACACGACCGCGTTGCCATTCTTGTCGAGTGTCGCAAAGCTGGTGGAGGCCGGCAGCGGGGGCAGCGCCGCTACTGTCAGGTCCGTCGCGGTCAGCAGGCTCTGGGCATCCGCGCCACCTTGCCGCCAGCGTTCCGACACGGCGAGCGAGCGGGCAGCGGCAGTGCCGAGCGCTGATGGATCGCGTTGAAGCGTTTCGAAGGCCGCTGCGGCGGCCAGGCCGCCATCCGCGGGCGGCGGAAGGAAGGCGACCTTGTCGCGCCGGTTCGGCAGGACGATGGCGGGCGCAATTTTGGGCAGCGCGCCGTTCAGGTCCGCCAGCGCCAGCGGGCCACCAGCCAGCGGTGACGCCTGCACGATCCGCCGCGCCAATGCACCAGTGTAGAGGTCCCCGACGCCGGATACCCTGATCTGCGCCAGCGTCGCGCCCAGCTCTGGTTGCAGCAGCGTCTGCCCCTCGGCAAGGGGGGCACCGCCTTGCGAGAACACCGCCCGAGCATTCGGATCGGCGAGCAACGGGCCCGCGACCAGGGCGATGTCACGGACCAGGGCGCGCGGTGCCGGGGTGCCGAAGCGGGCCAATTGCTCGGCCGGCACGATGAGGCTCTCGAATGGCAGGGTACCGTAGCGCGCATGGAGCAAATACAGACCGCGCGCCAGCATTGGCACGGCGGCCGGCCGGTCGGCGTTCGCCCCAGCGCTGGTTGGGGCTACTGGCGGGAACAGAACAGCCTCCGGCACACCTTCGTTGACCGACTTTTTGTCGGCGGCATAGGCAAGGCAGGCGCCTCCGCCGCCCAGTCCCGCCCGGGACGGCAACGTGACGCTCAGCACGAAGCCGAGGGCCACCGCCGCATCCGCCGCTGTCCCGCCCGCTGACAGGACTTGACGTGCCGCCAGTGCAGCCCGCGGTTCGTCTGCCACTACGCCGCCAAGGAAGCCCTGCACGAATCCAGGCTGACCCTGGGCGGGGGCGTTGCCTGGTCCGAACACCTTGTCGGTCACGCCGGAGACCGTGTCGCAGGCCGAACAAGCCAGTGTCAGCCCTAGCAGGATGCCGGCGCGCAGCCGTCTTTTTCCACCCGCCATGCTGCTCCGTGCCTGTGCCAATTGCTGCTGATCCGTGTCGTGCTGATGAGGTTGCAGGCCATAGACGCGTTCCGTGGCAGCGGCAACCGGTGGTCAGGTGCCTCGCAGACGTGCCAACTCGACAATCACTCGTCCTTGAGGCAAGACGCGTGGTCATGGCAAATCTCCTCCGCATCGCATTGCTCTGCCTCACGACCTGTCTGCTCAGCCAGGCAGCAGGCGCCACCGAATTCACGCCCGCGCAGCGCGCGGAGATCGTGCAGATTCTGCGCGATGCGCTGAAGCAGGATCCTTCGATCCTGCGCGACGCGGTTTCCGCAATGCAGGCCGACGAAAGCGACCGGCAGCGGGCCACGTTGGAGGCCGTCAAGGACAGCTTGGTCGATCCGCGGGATCCGGTCGCGGGCAACCCGCAGGGCGATGTGACGATCGTCGAGTTCTTCGACACCCGGTGTCCATATTGCCGCAAGCTGGAGCCTGCGATGGCCGAGCTGCTCGTGCACGATCACGGCGTCCGGCTGGTCTACAAGGACCTGCCGATCCTTGGGCCGTCAAGCGTACTTGGCTCGAAGGCGCTACTGGCGGCGCAGAATCAAGGCGGTTATGAGAAACTGCGTGCAGCGATCATGGCCGCGCCGCCACAGACCACGAAGGCGATGATCCAGGATGCAGCGCAGCACCTCGGCCTGGACTGGCATCGGCTGGAACACGACATGGACAATCCGGCGATTCAGGCACGCATTGACGCCAACCTGACGCTGGCCCGCACGATCGGCATCGAAGGGACTCCGGCGCTGGTGATCGGCGGCGAAATGATTCCTGGCGCGGTTGAGATGGCTGACCTCACGACTGCGATCGCGAAGGCCAGAAAGGCGAAGTAGCTTCGCTTCCCGGTGGGAGAGGGGGATGTCGAGTGAGAACGCGCCTGCGGACCTCGAGACGACGATCCGGCAATTGCCATGGTTTCATCAGATCGACTTCGGCAACGGTCTGCTGACCCCGGGCTACATCAAGGCACCGAAGATCCGTCGCATGTCACGCATGCTGTTCGAGGGGGTCGACCTCAATGGCCGAACACTGCTCGACATCGGCTGCTGGGACGGCGCCTACAGTGTCGAGGCGACACGGCGCAACGCAACGGTAACCGCGGCGGATCACCACGTCTGGCACGATAGCTGGGGGGACCGGCGCTGCATCGACCTGGTGCGCAGACACCTGGCGCCGTCAATGACAATCGTGGATGCAGACTTGCCCGAATTGACGCCAGAGCGACTGGGGCAATTCGATATCGTGTTGTTCCTTGGCGTGCTCTACCATCTGCGGCACCCGCTGGCGGCCCTCGAGCATGTCGCCCAACTGGTGACTGATACCCTGATCATTGAGACCCGCATGACGATGCGCCACGTCGGCAAGCCCGTCATGCAGTTTCACCCCGGCAAGACCTTGGGAAACGACCCGACCAACTGGTGGACACCGAACCGTCGCTGTGTCGAAGAGATGCTGCGCGATCTCGGGTTCCGGCAAATCCGCTACACGCAATCCGATTGGTTGTGGCGACGCGGAATGTTCCACGCCAGCAGAGATCGCTGATCTCGATACACGATTTGGCGGTATCAGCTTTCGCCCGGATCAGCACTCAGCTCGGCCGCGCTGATGCCGGCGATGGCTGCGGCCTCGTCGTTGTCCGAATTGTCGCCGGAGATGCCAACTGCACCGATGATGGCGCGGTCTGCGCCACGGATAAGCACGCCGCCTGGCACCGGCACCAACGAACCACCGACCGCGTGGGTCACGGCGGCGATGAAATGCGGATTGGCCGACGCCCGCTTCGCCAGAGTGCGGGAGCCGAGACCGAACGACAGCGCACCATGCGCCTTGCCGCTGGCGATCTCGAAGCGGCGCAGACTTGTGCCGTCCTGCGCGGCGAAGGCTTTCGGCACACCACGCCCGTCCAGCACCACGATGGCGAGTGGCTGCATCCTCTGATCGGTGCCGTGCTTGAGCGCGGTCGTGATGATGGTCTGTGCCTGGGCGAGCGTGAGCTGGGGCATGGCGGGTATCCTGCTGGGTTGATGCAGCATGGCGCGAGGGGCGGGAATTGTCAGCGCACGGTCTGCGCCAACTGCAGAACACGGTCGATGAACGCATCGGCGCTGCCGAGATAATTCGCCGGGTCCGTCAGTCGTTCGATCGCCGCGCGGTCAAGCCGACTGGCCACACCGGCATCGCGTGCCAGCGCCTCCGCGAGCGGAATGTGCTCGGCCAACGCGATGTCGCAGGCATGCTTCACCACATGATGCGCTTCGCCGCGGCCGATATGCGAAGCAAGCCCCATCATCACCGCCTCGGAGACGATCAGTCCGCCGGTAAGGTCGAGGTTGCGTCGCATGCGTTGTGCGTCAATCACCATGCCTTCCGCAATCGCGCCAGCACGCAGCAGCGCGCCATGCGTCAGCACGAAGGCCTGCGGCAGTGCCAGCGGTTCTGCCTGCCAAGGCCCGGTCGCGCGTTCATGGTCGGCGGCCATTGCGCCGAACATCACCGGCATCAGGGCGTGCACGGTGCGTGCGGCCGCCAGGATGTACTCGCTGGCGATCGGATTGCGCTTCTGCGGCATAGTGGACGAGGAGCCGCGCCCGGGGATGTAGGGTTCTGTCACCTCGCCGACCTCGGTCTGCGCAAGCAGGATCACGTCAGTCGCGAGCTTCGCCAGACTGCCGCAGATGAGACCGAGGAAGGCGATCGTCTCGGCAAGGCTGTCGCGGCTGACATGCCAAGGTGCGGCAGGTGCCGCGAGGTCGAGTTCAGCGGCGAGGCCTTCCATCACCGCAATGCCCTGATCCCCGAGCGATGCAAGCGTGCCAGCGGCCCCGGCGAAGCTCACCTGCTCGACGCGAGGGCGAAGTGCGTCGAGACGATTTACATGCGTGATCAGCGGCTGCGTCCACACCGCGCATTTCAGCCCGAATGTCGTCGGCAACGCCTGCTGCAGATGCGTGCGCCCGGCCATCACCGTGTGGCGGTGCCTGTCCGCTTGCATGGCGAGCGCCGCGATCATGGCTGTCAGCGCGGTGCGGATCAGGGCAAGGCCTTCACGCACCAGCAGGACGGTCGCGGTGTCCATGATGTCCTGCGTGGTGGCGCCCCAATGTGTCCATCCACCAGCCTCGCCCGCTGCGCGCGACAAGCCGGTGACCAGGCCGACCACGGGGTAGCCTACGTTGCGTGCGCTTGCCGCGAGTTCGTCGGTTCGAAGATTTTCGATGCGTGCGGCGCGGGTGATCGCCTCAGCGGCATCGGCCGGGATGATGCCGAGCCGGCCCTGCACACGCGCGAGCGCGGCTTCGACATCGAGCATGCGTTGAAAATATGCGCGCTCGTCGAACACTGCGCGCATCGCATCGCTGCCGTAGAGCGTGCCGAGGATCGGGCCGTCGGCGGGGTTGGTGGGCATCAGATATCGAGGAACACCGTCTCGCCTTCACCCTGCAGCCGCACATCCATCCGCCATGTCGCTGCTCCCGCGGGCCGCGCGATCAGCGTCCCCCGCCGCGCCAGTTCCTCGATCGACATCAACAGTGGATCGGTCTCGTTCAACTTCTCGCCCTGAAAATACGCCCGCGTCACCAACCCACGCATCAGGCCGCGCGAGAGGATGCACAGCGCGATATGCGGTGCCTGCTGCGCATTGCCGCGACCCGCCACCGGCCCCGGCTTCACAGTGACGAACCGGTAGTTGCCGGCACTGTCGGTGTTGCTGCGGCCAAATCCAGGGAAACTGTCGGAAGCCGGCGGATCGGACTGCCAGATCTCCACGCAGGCGTCGGCGCACGGCTTGCCGTCACCATCCAGTACCACACCTGTCAGCGTGATCTTCTCGCCCTGCGCACCGAAACGAGTGAGGTCCGCCCAGGACGGATCCTCCATCAGGTGCCAATAGGGGCCGACGGTCTGGCTGGCAGTGGCGATCGGCATGGCTCAATGCTCCATCGGAGTGGCGCCGCGTCCGCGCAGCACGACATCGAACCGGTAACCCAATGCGTAGTCCGGTTCGGTGAGGTCGAGGTCGAACGCCGCGATCAGCCGGTTGCGCGCATGCTCGTCCGGCACCGCGTGGAAGATCGGATCGAACGCGAGCAGCGGATCGCCAGGGAAATACATCTGGGTGACCAGCCTCGTGGCGAAGGCCGGACCGAAATACGAGAAATGGATGTGGTTCGGCCGCCAGGCGTTGCGGTGATTAGGCCAGGGATAGGCGCCGGGCCGGATGGTCAGGAACCGATAGCCGCCGTGTTCGTCGGTGAACACGCGTCCGGCGCCGTGGAAATTCGGATCGAGCGGTGCGTCGTGCTGGTCAGCCGGATGATCATAGCGGCCGCTGCCGTTGGCCTGCCAGATCTCCACCATGGTGTTCGGCACAGGCCGCCCGTCCTCGTCGGTGATCGTGCCGGCCACGATGATGCGCTCGCCGATTGCGGGTTTGCCGGTGGTCATTGTGAGGTCGACCAGCGGCGGGAAATGGCTCGGCGAGAAGCTGGGTCCGGTGGTTTCCGTGATGGTCTGCGGCATCGGATGCAGCTTCTGCTTCGGATGGCGCTTGACCGTGCCGAGATAGGCCGGTGCATCGTATGGCGGCTGCGTGCCAGGTGCATAGGGGCGAAATGACGTTGGATCGTTCATCGGGGTGCCTCCTGTACGCGTCAGCTTCGCACTGCGCTTACCAGCCTGCGTGCTTTGGCCGCAACCGTCTCCGGACTGTCTCGTGGCTTATAGATGGCAGACCCGATGCCGAAGCCGGCAGCCGATGCCGCTTGCCATCCCGCCATGTTCGAAGCGTCGATGCCGCCTACTGGCAGCACCGCGGTCCCTGGCGGCAGTACCGCGCGCAGTGCACGCAGCACCGCGGGGCTCGCAGCCTCCGCCGGAAACAGCTTCAGCGCATCGGCGCCCGCGGCCAGCATGGCCAATGCCTCGGTCGGCGTGAAGCATCCCGGCACTGCCAGCAGTCCGTGCCGCTTCGCCGCCCGCACAATCGCAGCTTCCGCATGCGGCGTGACGATCAGTCTGCCGCCCGCCGCTGCGATCTCCGTAACCTGCGCCTCGGTCATCACGGTTCCGGCGCCAATCAGCAGCCGCTCGCCAAACGCGCGTGCGAGAACCGCGATGCTCTCCATCGGCTGCGGCGAATTCAGCGGTACTTCGACGATGGCGATCGCTTGCTGCTCCAGCGCCTCGCAGATCGCCACCACCTCGTCGGGCTTCACCCCACGCAGGATGGCGACCAGCGGACATCGTTGGAGCCAGGTCTTCAGTTCCACGATGCGTGCCCGCCGATCAGCGCGAGACCGCGCGCGGCGGCCTCGCCATCGTGCCGCTCGGGAAACCCGCTCTGCGCCGAGATCGCCCGCGCATAAAGCAGCGTCAGCTCGGGTGCGCCGATCACGTGCACCACCTCGCCTCGGCGCCCGCCAAGCGCCGCGCGGACCTCATGGCCAACCAGGATGCCGGAGAGGTAGCCGGCGGCATCGGTTTCGGCGAGGCTTCCCGCCAGCGCCAGAGAGCGGGCCCCGAAGATATGGTGCAGCAGGCCGCCGGGCTCGCCCGACCGCCGCACGCCGGCATCGAATGGCGCGCCGTCCGCAGGCCCGTCGCGCATCATGCGCCCAAGGATCGTGTGGCCGCGCAGTGCGGCGAACGCCTCGCCGGTCATGTGCGTGGTAAAGCTGACGATCCGGCCGCCCTCTACCCGCACCCATTTCGAGTGTGTCCCAGGCAGGCAGGCCAGCCCGCTGCCACCCATCGCCGCCAGCACACCGAACACCTGCGTCTCTTCGCCGCGCATCACCTCGGCGACACCCAATTCATCGGCCGCCGAGAGGCCGGGAACCACCTTCACCTGGCCCCAGTCGAACTCGATCTCAACCAAAGCGGCAGCGACATCCGGGGCGCCTGCTGGGCAAGGCAGATACGGAGTCTCTTTCCAGCCCTGGCGGCTGCCTATCATGCCGGACAGCAGCACATGGTCCTCACCGGCGGCGAGCCAGGGACCGATCTCGTCGCGCAGAGTATCGGCGTAGCGGCTGTCCGGCACGTTGAGCAAGCCGCGCAGCGCCGTGCGCTGATCTCGGATGCTGCCGTCACGCGCAAAGCGGAAGGCGCGGAAGCTGGTCGTGCCCCAGTCAACGCCAATCATGAACCGATCCCCCTATGCTTCGTCCGACGCGAGCAGTGCCGCATTGCCGCCCGCCGCTGCCGTGTTGATGGATACGACGCGCTCCTCGGCAAATCGATACAGCGTGATCGGACTTCCGGCCTTGGGCCCGGTGCCGGACAGGCCGCGTCCACCGAACGGCTGCACGCCTACCACGGCGCCGATCTGGTTGCGGTTGACGTATGTATTGCCAATGCGCAGTCGCTCCGCAATGCGCCGTTGCGTCGTCTCGATGCGGCTGTGGATGCCGAGCGTCAGGCCGAACCCCGTGGCGTCGATTGCGGCCAGCAGTTCATCCAGCCGATCGGCGGCATAGCGCACGACGCAGAGCACCGGTCCGAATATCTCCGCCGTCAGCTCGCTTGCCTGTCCAAGCAGATAGGCGCGCGGTGCAAGGAAGCAGCCGTGCTCGGTGCCGGCAGGCAGCGCCAGCACGAACAACTGTTTGCTGAACTTTCCAGAGGCGCGTGCCAGCGATGCGCGTGCTTCCTCATCGATGACTGGGCCGACGTCCGTGGCAGGGTCCATCGGGTCGCCGATCAGCAACGTCTCGGCGGCGCCGCGCAGCATGCGCAGCAACCGGTCGGCAATGTCATCCTGCACGCAGAGCAACCGCAGCGCCGAGCAGCGCTGGCCGGCGGAACCGAACGCGCTGGTCAGGACGTCAGTGACGACCTGCTCTGGCAGCGCCGAGCTGTCGACGATCATCGCGTTGATGCCACCGGTCTCCGCGATGAGTGGAACAATCGGACCCGGCCGCGCAGCGAGCGATCGCGCGATGGTCTGCGCAGTCTCTGTGCCCCCGGTGAACGCGACCCCTGCTATGCGCGGATCGTTCGCCAGCGCCTGACCGACCGTCCCATCGCCCGGCAGTAACGCCAGGACTGACGGCGGCACTCCTGCTTCGCGCAGCAGTGCAACGGCGCGAGCGGCGATCAGCGGTGTCTGCTCGGCCGGCTTGGCTGCCACTGCATTGCCTGCGGCAAGCGCTGCCGCGATCTGGCCAGTGAAGATCGCCAGCGGAAAGTTCCACGGCGATATAGCGGCGAACACGCCTCGGCCGCCCAACGCCCAGGTATTCCGCTCGCCGGTAGGCCCTGTCAGCCCGCGCGGGGCGGCAAAATCGCGTCTGGCATGCAGCGCATACCAGCGGCAGTAGTCCGCAGCTTCGCGAACTTCCGCTATGCCGTCGGCCAACGTTTTGCCTGCTTCGCTGGCGAGCAGAAAAAGCAGTTCCTCGCGCGACGCCTCGATGAGATCGGCGGCGCGTTCCAGTACCGAGGCACGACGGTCACCGCCGGCCGTGTCCCATTCGCGCCAGCCGCGGGCGAGCACCGTGAGTTCCGCGTCAATGTCTGCCGGACAGGCATCGTCGATCGCCCCGACCAGGATGCGGCGATCGGCGGGATTGCGGATTTCCCGCCTGCCTGTCGTCGCTCGCTCAGCGTGACGGCGGATCGCGATAAGCAGGTCCGGTGCGATTGCACGATCGGCGAGATCAAATCCTGCGGAGTTGACTCGATCCGGATAGAGATCGCGGGGCAGGGGAATTCGCGGATTGCGACTGGCACCGAGCGTGCGCACTCGCCCCACTGGATCGGCGACAATTGCCTCCTCCGGCACGGACGGATCGACCAGCCGATGCACGAAGCTGGTGTTGGCACCGTTCTCGAGCAGCCGACGCACCAGATAGGCGAGCAGGTCCTCATGTGTACCGACAGGTGCATAGACGCGCACAGGATATGTCGCAGCGTGATATAGCGCCTCGCCCATGCCGTGCAGGCGCTGCATCTCGAAGTCCTGGTCTCCTGCGCATTCCAGAACATACGCCAGGCTGTGCGCGTTATGCGTGGCGAATGCCGGATAGATCGCGTCGCGGCACTCCAGCATGCGCCGCGCGACGGCGAGCCAGCTCACATCGGTCGCGGCCTTTCGGGTGAACACCGGATAGTCAGGGTGGCCCTGAATCTGCGCCAGCTTGATCTCGCTATCCCAGTAGGCACCCTTCACCAGCCGCGTAGGGATACGGTGCCGCGTGTGCCGGCCCAATGCAGCAACCCAATCGACCAGCGGCAGCGCGCGCCTCTGATAAGCCTGCACGGCAAGGCCAAGCCCATCCCAACCGGCAAATCGTGCGTCGGCCAGCACGGCAGCGAAGATGTCGAGGCTGATCTCCAGCCTGTCGGCCTCCTCCGCGTCGACCGTAAGGCTGATGTCCGCATCCTTCGCCGCCAACGCGAGCCCGGTCAGCGTGCCGATCAGAGCCGGCACGCAGCGCCCCGACTGCAAAGGCTCATAGCGCGGATGCAGTGCGGACAATTTCACCGAGATACCCGGCCCCTCGATCGGTCCGTTTCCCGGCGCGCTGCGACCGATGGCGCCGATCGCATGGAGATAGGCGAGCCGGTAGCGTTCCGCATCGGCCTGCGTCTTCGCGGCCTCGCCCAACATGTCGAAGCTGTACCGCAGGCGCCGGTCGGCGCGTATCAGCGCCTCCTCGATCGTGCGTCCCATCACGAACTGCCGCGCGAGCACCCGCATGCCGCGGCGCAACGCCGTACGGATCACCGGCTCACCGAGCCGCCTTACCATCCGCCCGATCGCACCCTGAATGCCGCCCGGAGCATCGTCCAGCGTCAGGACGCGGCCAGTCAACATGAACGCCCAGGCAGAGGCATTCACCGCGATGCTGTCGGCCTGTCCGAGATGGCTCTGCCAGTTGGCGGCAGCGATGCGATCGTCGATCAGCGCGTCAGCAGTCGCGGCATCCGGAATGCGCAGCAACGCCTCGGCCAGGCAGAGCAGTGCCACACCTTCCGCAGTGCCGAGACCGTACTCGGCCAGGAAGTCGGTGACATCGACACCGGGCCGATGCGCGGCACGAGCGGTGCGCACCAGCGCGTGGGCGCGGGCATCGACGCGGGTACCGATCTCCGGCGGCAGTGTCGCGGCTTCCAGCAGAGGCGCCAGAACGTCAGGCTCCGGCGCGCGGTGCAGACTGCGAATGCGGGCTCGGTCGTCCTGCATGGATCAGCCAAATCGCCACGATGGCGCAGTGACGATAGCATTGTCATCGCGAGCGAAGCGAAGCAATCTCCAGCCAGCAAAGGGCTCCGGTGTGTTTGCTTCCTCGCTTCGCCATTCCCAATGACAGGCTAGGCGAACTGCGAGGCGTCGAAGCCGTTGGGCAATCCCCCCGTCGGCTTGATCATGGCATAAGGTGCGCGCGGCAGGAACTGTCCGGTTCCCGGCTCCGCCTGCACCTTCCCATCGCGCATCGCCACGCGGCCGCCCTTCACCGTGGCGACCGGCCAGCCGATGACTTCTATCCCTTCATAAGGCGTGTAATCGATCACATGCTGCATCAGCTCATTGGTGATGGTGACGCGCTTGCCTGGGTCCCAGAGGACCATATCGGCATCCGATCCCGGCGCGATCGTCCCCTTGCGTGGATACAGTCCGAACAGCTTCGCTGGATTCGTGGCGGTCAGCCGCACGTAGGTATTGAGATCGATCCGGCCCTTCGCGACGCCCTCGCTGAACACCAACGGCAGCCGCGCGGCCAGTCCCGGCACGCCGTTCGGAATATCCGGGAAGGGCGCGTTGTTGCCGTGGATACGCTTGCCCCGCTCGCCCTCGTAGCTGGCGCCGCTATGATCCGACGATACGATGTCGAGCGTGCCCCGCCTTATATCACCCCAAAGGGCTTCTCTGGTGACCGCATCGCGCGGGCTCGGACTGCACATGAACTTGGCACCCTCGAACCCCGGCCGATCCATGTCGTCAGCGCCAAGCACGAAATACTGCGGGCAGGTCTCTGCCCACACCTTCAGGCCGCGCGCCTGCGCCCGAGCGATCTCCTCTGCCACCTCGGAACACGACACGTGGAACACCTGGATCGGCTGATCCACCATCTCGGCGAGCGCGATCGCGCGATAGGTCGCCTCGCGCTCCACCACCTTCGGCCGCGACCACGCATGGTACTTCGGCGCGCTGCGTCCGTCCGCCATCAGGGCTGCAGTGCGCCAGCGAATCGCTTCGTAGTTTTCGCAATGCACCGTGACCAGCGCACCATTGCGCCGCGCCGCCGCAAGCACTCGGATATACTCGCGGTCATCGAGATGCGACGGTTCGTAGGTGAGAAACACCTTCAGGCTGCGCACCCCCGAGGCAACAACCTCCGGGATTTCGTCGCGCACCACGCTGTCCGAGGGATCGGTGATGATCTGATGGAAGCTATAATCCACCATCGCCTGTTTCGCCCGCCGATGGTATTCGGCCAATGTCTCGCGAATGCCATGACCTTTGAACTGCGCAGCAAACGTGACAACGCTGGTGGTGCCGCCGGCCAGGCATGCCGTGCTGCCGGTGACAAAACTCTCCTCGTCCACACCACCGGTCGGGCGCAACTGCTCGATGTGGCAGTGGGTATCAACCCCACCGGGCATCACATACAGCCCGCCCGCATCCAGTGTGTGGGTGCCCTCCAGCTTGTCGCCGATCGCGGCAATGCGGCCGTCGCGCACCCCCACATCGGCGCGATACGTGTCGGCGGCTGTCACCACCGTGCCGCCGCGGATCACAAGGTCGTAGTCGGCCATGCACTGCCTCCGGTCAGATACGAGAACTCGGTCGATAGAATGGCGCATGTGCGCTCGGGTCGAAATAGTTGGCATAGAACGCCTTCACATGCGGCAGCAGCGCATTCGACAACCTGCGCCGTTCCACCTCGTCATCGGCCAGCGCCTTGCTCAGATCATCGTGCAGCGCACGCAGTGCGCCATCGCGATCGACCTTGGTGAATTTGCCGTCGGCATAGATCACCTCGCCATCGCAGATCACGCTGTTCACACCACTCGTCTTCGCGCGCTGCAGCACAGCGTCGAGAAGTGGTGTTTCCGCATCGAGATACGGATAGCTCACCTGCCGCCAGTCGATCAGCACCATGTCGGCCGCGCGCCCAGGCTCGAGCACGCCGAGACGCTCACCGAACGCCGTGGTCTTGGCACCACCCGACGTCGCCATGCGGAACACCTGCGCCGGCGTCGGTACATCGTCGTCCATGCCCGGCACCCGGTGCGCGCGCAGCACCATGCGCATCTCCTGCAACATGTCGCGATCGTCGTTGATACCCGCCTCGTCGAGGCCGATCGCGGTATTGATCCCCTTCGCCTCGAACACGTTCAGCGCCGCCACGCCAGAGCGCAGGCGGAAATTCGACGAGCAGTTGTGGCAGATGCAGGTGCCCGTTGCCGCCAGCTTGTCGATGTCCGCCTCGTTCAGCCACACGCCATGGCCCAACGTCATCTGCGGCCCGAGCAGACCGAAGCGGTCGATGTACTCCACCGCGGTGCCACCGCCGCGACGATGCGCGTATTCCTTCTGGTAAGCCGTCTCCACCAGATGCATGTGCAACGGCACGTCGTATTTTCGCGAGGTCTCCGCCAGACGCGCGAGTGCCGCGTCCGAGCACCAGTGCAGATTGGCTGGCGCCAACTGAATCTTCACCCGACTCTTGTTCTGGTGCCGTCCGTGCATGCCCTCGAACAGCGCGATGTAGTCATCGAGCGAAAGCTGGAACCGGTCGTACCAGCGCTGCATCGGTCCGCGCAGCTCGGGCGGCAGGCTGGCGACGAACGCCGCGTCGTCCTGATACACCAGCCGGTTCTGGTCGCGCACCGCGAAGGAATACGACACCCGCATGCCGACATCCTCGTAGGCGCGAATCACCTCGTCTGCACGCGTGTCCACCTCGGCCAGCTTGCCCGGCATCCAACCATGGATGTGCTGCACCGTCGTGATGCCGGAGGCGATCATCTCGAACGCAGAATACAGCGTGTCGAGATACATGTTCAGATTGCGGGCCACCATGCGGGTGACGAACCACAGCTCCAGCGGCATGTCCGGCGAACCAAGCTGCACGGGCGTCAAGCCGACATGGTGATGACCGTTGATGAAGCCAGGCAGCAGGATCTCGTTGCCGGTGCCGATCACCGGTACGGTCGGATGCTTGCGGGACAGATCGGCGAAGGTGCCGAGCGCAGTGATCGTCCCGTCCTCCTGGAGCACGGCACCATCCGCGATCTCGTCCCAGCTATGGCGATCCAAGGCGCGGGTAATCATCGCGCGGCTGCGGATCAGTGATGCGGGCATGCCGATCTATCTCCTTGGTTGGCGGCACCCCCTCCCCAACCCTCCCCCGCTGCGCGGGAGAGGAGTGTTGCGCCCCTTCTCCCGCGCAGCGGGGGAGGGTTGGGGAGGGGTGCCCGGTTCACTCCGCCGCAATCGCCTCCTGCTCGGCGAACGCACGATCCACCTCATCCCTTAGCAGTCGCGTCAGCTCGCGTCGCAGCGCCTCCGCCTCCGCGGAGAACAGATCCCGCGGCCGCTTCAGGTCCACCGGCACGACCATTTTCACCCGCCCCGGTCGCGCGGTGAACACCACCACCCGATCCGCCAGCGCAATCGCCTCCTCGATATGATGTGTGACGAACAGCACGGACGCACCCGACACCTGCCACACGTCCAGCAGGAAATCCTGCATCTTGGCGCGCGTCTGCACATCCAGCGCAGCGAACGGCTCGTCCATCAGCAGCACCTTCGGTCGCATCGCCAGCGCGCGCGCCACCGCGACCCGTTGCCGCATCCCGCCCGACAGTTCATCCGGCCGCTTGTCCATCGCCTCGGACAGCCCAACCCGCGCCAGCGCTCGACGCGCGACCTCCTTGCGCGCGGCCACCGCCTCGCCACGCAGCGACAGCCCGAAGCTCACGTTCTGCCAGACGGAAAGCCACGGAAACAGCGACGTCTCCTGAAAGATCAGGCTGCGCTCAGGTGACGGCGTCTCCACCGGATCGCCGAACGACCAGATGCCGCCGGCGCTCGCGGCCTCCAGTCCGGCGACCAGATAAAGCAGCGTTGACTTGCCACAGCCCGATGGCCCGAGCAGTGCGATGAATTCGCCCGGCGCCACATCAAGCTCGACATCGCGCAGTGCCTCATGCGCACGCGCCGTCCCCGCTGCCCAAGTCTTGCCGACGCCGCGGCACACCACGGCATCCTTCGAAGAGAACGGCTTGCTCGGCCTAAAGGCCACTCATCACCTCCCGCGGCACCCAGTACAGCAGTCGCCGCTGCACCTGGCGAAGCAAGAAATCGAAGCTGAAGCCCAGCACGCCGATCAGTCCGATAGTGAAGAACACCAGCGACGGATTGAACGTGTTGCGCGCCAGCATGATCACCTGACCCAGGCCGTAGCCCACGCCGGTTGCCTCGGCAATCAATACCACCATCCACGCGCCGAACAGATTGAGCCGCAGCACTATGAACAATCCCGGCAGGATCGCCGGCAGCACGACCCGGAGATAGATCTGCCGCTTGCTCGCTCCCATCGTGCGCGCGACGTTGATGAAGTTGCGGTTCACACTGTCGATCTGCGTGATGGTCGCCAGCACCATGTGAAAGAACAGTGCCACCACCACCATGAAGATCGCCGGCCCGTTGCCGATGCCGAACAGGAAGATCGCCACCGGCAGCCACGCGATAGGCGACACCGGCGCGAGCAGTGTGATCGTTGGCAGAGTGAGTTTCTCGAACAAACGGAAATAGCGGATCGTCACACCGGTGGAGATTGCCAGCGTGAACGCGATCACCAGCCCTGTCAGCACGCGCCCGGTTGACGACAGCACCGTATAGAACACCGCCATCGGCGGGCTCGGCCCGGAGCCGCCGACACCGATCTGCCAGCGGTTCACCGTGTTGAAGAACTTCGCCTGGTCGACGATGTTGCCGATGAACACATGCGGCGGCGGCAGCAGTTTCGGGTCGGACCAGCCGAGTGCCCAGCATGCCTCCCACAGACCGGCGAACAGTCCGATCGACAGCGCGCCCCACAGAATGCGGGGTGCCACCTCGACGACCGCCGCACGGACCCGTGCCAGCGGCACGGCGCCGAGAGGCGGTAGCGTCGCGTCAGGCAGCCGACTTGTACTTGAGCTTGCCATACAGGTCCTGATTTGCCGCGATCACCTGCTCGAGCAGCGTCCAGTCGATCGCGTCGCGGCCGGGCTTCTTCTTGATGTAGCCCATCTCGGCAATCGAACTCGACGCGATCGAGGATGAACTGCGTCTGGCTGCGCGCGTCCACCACCGATGGCTGCTTCGCCTTCGCGATCCGCGCGTTCTCGATTGAGGTCTTGTAGTACGGCCCGACCAGGATCTGCAGCGTCTCCTCGGGCTTCGTCTCTGCCATGTACTGCGCGTTCATCATCCCCTTGATGAGGGATTTCAGCGAGGTCGGGTTCTGCTTGATGAGTTCGGCGCGTACTGCGAGCACGCAGTCGGTATAACCGGGACCGTAGATGTCGATGCCGTCGGACAGCATGACGCTGCCCTTCACGTCGTTCAGCAGCGCGGTGCCGTACGGTTCGATGGTGCAGATCAGGTCGAGCGCTCCGGCCTTGAACGCCTCCACTGCCTCGGGCGTATTGCCCATGTAGCGGACGTTGATGTCCTTGAAGTTCACGTTGTGCTTCTTCATCCAGTCGTACGGTAGCACTTCGAGCGTATCCATCTGGAACGTGCCGAGGGTCTTGCCCTTCAGCTTCTCGGGACTGTCGAGCCCTGGCTGCGCGACCAGAACGCAGCCCTGAATGCCGCCACCGGCGATGATCTTCACCGGCGCGCCCGCGTCGTACAGCGCGACGAAGCTGGTGTACGGGATCAGGCCCGCATCCACTTGCCCGGTGCCAAGAAACGTCACCTGCTCGGCAAAGGTCGGCGTGATGATGAAGTCCAGCATCACGCCGTCGTCCTTCGCGGTCTGGAGCGCGTTCGCCAGGAAATAGTTCAGGTTGCAGAAGCCCGAACCGTGCGTGGACTTGATATGGGTTTCCGCTGCGTGTGCGGCGCCGGCGCCTAGCGCGAGCGTCAGCGTGTTCGCCGCAGTGGCGCGCAGGAAGCCGCGCCGGTTGAACTGCGTTGCGCGCAGTCGGGTCAGGTCAAGCGAGACGTGTTCACACATGACGACATCTCCTGTGCGTGGGGCTGGACGGAAGCGACGTGGGGGGCGGTGTACGCATGCCAGGAACCCGTGGTGCGGGAGAGTGGCACGCCAACCGTAGCAATCGCCGGAGCGACGCTGCGCTGTTCGGTCCCCGCTTTCAGTGGTTATGCGAGCGGCATGCCACCTAGCGTTGGCCTTGAGTCGGGCATTGTGGCCTGCCATCCGCCCAAATGATGGTCAGGTATTCGCACATTCGCCTAATGCGCCAGCACATCGTCGAAGGTCTTGCCGCATCGCACGCGACGACTAGAAACGAGGGACAATGCGTCTGACCCACCCCACCATCCGCCCTGTCGGGCGCGCCATCACGTTCCAATTCGACGGCTCGGCGATTGCCGCCCTGGACGGCGAGACGATTGCCGCCGCGCTGTCTGCCGCAGGCATCGTTGCATTTAGGCGCACCCAGAGCGGCGCGCCGCGCGGTCTGCATTGCGGGATGGGGGCCTGCTTCGACTGCGTGGTGACGGTCGACGGCCGCATCGGCCAGCGCGCCTGTATGACCAAGGTGGCTGAGGGCATGGCGGTCACCGGAGACACGGCGCTGCCGCTGGCGGACCTTGGTCGCGAACCGGACAGCGCGCAGCCCGAGGACCGGGTGTGCGACGTGCTGGTGGTCGGCGGCGGTCCAGCCGGGCTGTCGGCGGCAATCGCGGCAGCCGAGGCTGGCGCCGCTGCCGTCGTGCTGGATGAACGCGGCGCTCCTGGGCGGGCAGTACGCGAAGCCGCTGGCTGACAGCCATGCCGACGCGGAGCCTGACGCTCAGTTTCGCCTCGGCACCGCGTTGCGGGACAGGGCGCTCTCCGCCGGTGCCCGCATCGAGACCGATGCAGTCGTATGGGGAGGCTTCGGAGCGGAGGAGATCGCCGCGCTGGTCGGTGGCCGCGCCGTGACCTTCCGCCCGCGCCGTCTCGTTCTGGCGCCCGGCGCGCATGAGCGGCCAGTGCCCTTGCCTGGCTGGACGCTGCCGGGCGTGATGACCACGGGCTCGTTGCAAACGCTGGTTCGTGCCCAGCGTGTCTGCCCCGGCGAACGCGTGCTGATCGCCGGCAGCGGCCCGCTCAATATGCAGCTTGCCTGCGAACTGCTCGCGTGCGGGGTAAAGCCGGTGGCCGTACTGGAAGCCGCGCCCCGACCTGGCCCTGCCGCCTGGCGTCAGGCATGGACCATGGCGTGTGCGGCACCGGATCTCGTGCGCGACGACATCGGCATGCTGCTGACGCTGAAACGCGCCGGCGTACCTGTGTTGTGGTCAGCGCGTGTGAAGGAACTGCGCGGCGATGGGCGCGTGCAGGCCGCGCACGTTGCCGGTCGCACGTTCGATCGCAGCTATGACGTCGATGTCGTGGCGCTCAATCTCGGCTTCCAGCCGGAGACAGGTCTTGCGCGTGCGCTCGGCGTGAAACAGCGCTTCGTGGATGTCGGGTTGGGTCATCTCGCGAGCGAGACGGACGAGAACGGCCGCACCTCGGTGGCCGGCGTTTTCACTGTCGGCGATGGTGCGTCGCTGGGTGGGTCGCGGGTGGCGATGGCGCGCGGCCGGTTGGCAGGCTTGGCGGCCGCGCGCGACCTTGGCTTCGATGCACCGGACGAAGCGGCGACGCGTGCGGTGTTGCGACGGGCGCTGGCATTCCAGGATGCGCTGTGGTCGCTGTTCCGACCGCCGCGACTGCGCGCCGAGACTATCACCGATGAGACGATCGTCTGCCGCTGCGAGGAGGTGACAGCCGGACGGCTGCGCCATGAACTGGCGAGCGGCCTGACGTCGCTGCCGGCACTGAAGAAGGCGACGCGCGCCGGCATGGGTCGTTGCCAGGGTCGCTTCTGTGCGGCCACGATCGCGCGGCTCTGCCCCGACGCACCCGACGATTTCGCCTTCGCCGCGCCACGCGTGCCATTGCGTCCGGTGCCGGCCGCACCGCTGATGTTCGAGGCGCCGGAGTTCGAAGCTCCGCTGCTCAGGCTTCCGACTGCTCCCGTGCATATGCACAGGCTGCCGGAGCAGCCACAGGAGACGCGGCGTTGCGACGTGCTGGTGATCGGCGGCGGTCTCGCCGGATTGTGCAGCGCGTATTTCCTGGCCAAAGACGGCACCGACGTGCTGCTCGCCGAACGCGACGAGGCCGGCATGGCGGCGAGCACCGCGAATGCCGGCAGTCTGCACGTGCAACTGCTGTCATATGACTATAACGACGAGACGCCGGAGGACGGCGGCCAGGCGGCGCACACGCTGCCCCTGGCGCCCCGCTCGATCGCGCTGTGGAAGGAGATTGCGAAGGAGGCCGGCGAGGACCTGGGCATCCGCACTGAAGGTGGGCTGATGCTGGCCGAGGACGCCGCTGGTCTCGCCTGGCTCCGCCGCAAGTCGGCGATGGAGCAGCGGTGGGGCATCGAAAGCCACGTCCTCGGCGCGAACGAACTGCGGGCGCTGGCGCCGGCCGTGTCCGAAAACATGGTCGGAGCCGACTTCGTCCCAGCCGAGGGCTATGGCGATCCGCTGCGCGGCACCATGGCAGTGCTGAAACTGGCGCAACGTGCGGGTGCCCGTCTGCTGCGCGGCGCCGAGGTGCAGGCGATCTCGCGGGAAGGCTCGGCGTGGCATATGCGGACATCGAAGGGTCTGATCATCGCGGGCCGCGTGGTGAATGCCGCAGGGCCATGGGCGGCGCACATCGGAATGATGGTCGGACTCGGTCTGCCGGTGACCGGCACGGTGCAGCAGGTCATCGTGACCGAGCCCGCGCCGCCGATGACCAAGCACCTCATCGCGCTTGCCAACCGGCACCTGTCATTGAAGCAGCAGGCGAGCGGCGGATTCCTGGTGGGAGGCGGCTGGTTCGGCGGCTTCGACGCGACAACCGGACGGACGCACAACCTGCGTCGCAACATCGAAGGCAACCTGTGGGTCTGCGCACGCGCGCTGCCGGCGCTGCGAGGCTTGTCGTTCGTCCGCTCGTGGACCGGCATCAACCCGGCGATCGACCGCGCGCCGATCCTGGGCGAGCCGCCGGGAAAGCCCGGGTTTTTCAACGCGGTAAGTGCGAACGGCTACACTCTGGGGCCGATCATCGGGCGCATCACCGCCGATGCGGTGCGGGGCGAGGCGGTCAATCCTCACTATGCGATAGAGCGCTTCGATGCGCTTCACCCCTGACCGCCGTAGGCTATAGTCGGCGATCTTGTAATGGAGCGGACCATGTCCAATCAGACGAAGCATCCGGAGACGCTGGTGCTCCACGCCGGCTGGCGGAGCGACCCTGCGACCAATGCTGTCGCCGTGCCGATCTACCAGACCACCTCCTACCAGTTCGACAGCGCCGAGCACGCCGCGAACCTGTTCGGCCTCAAGGAGCTCGGCAACATCTACACGCGCATCATGAACCCCACGCAGGACGCATTCGAGAAACGCGTCGCGGCGGTCGAGGGTGGCGTGGCGGCGCTGGGGCTTGCCTCCGGTCAGGCCGCGTCGGCGTTCTCTGTGCAGAACCTGGCGCGTGCCGGCGACAACATCGTCAGCTCCACCGACCTGTATGGCGGCACCTGGAACCTGTTCGCCAATACGCTGAAGGACCAGGGCATCGAGGCACGCTTCGTCGATCCGACGGACCCGGAGGCGTTCGCGCGCGCCACCGACAACCGCACGCGCGCCTACTACGCCGAGACCTTGCCCAACCCGAAGTTGATCGCCTTCCCGATCGCCGAGGTGGCGGCGATCGGCCGGAAGTTCGGCATCCCGCTGATCATGGACAATACCGCCGCCCCGGTGCTGGTGCGGCCGTTCGACCATGGCGCGGCGGTGGTGATGTACTCGACCACGAAATACATCGGCGGACACGGGACCTCGATCGGCGGCGTGGTGATCGACGGCGGCAATTTCCCGTGGGATCAGCACAAGGAGCGTCAGCCGCTGCTGAACACGCCGGACCCCAGCTACCACGGCGCGGTCTGGGCCGAGGCCGCGAAGCCGCTCGGTCCGATCGCCTACATCCTGCGCATGCGCGTGGTGCTGCTGCGCGACCTCGGCGCGGCGATGAGCCCGTTCAACGCGTTCCTGTTCCTGCAAGGCCTGGAGAGCATGCCGCTGCGCATGCGCGAGCACTGCAAGAACACGCTCGCGGTGGCGAAGTACCTGTCGGGGCGCAAGGAGGTGACGCGGGTGATCCATCCGGCGTTCCATACCGGTGTCGCCGCCGAGCGGACGGCGAAGTATTTGCCGCACGGGCATGGCGGGCTGATGGGCTTCGAGCTCGCAGGTGGCGTGGAGGCAGGACGCGCCTTCATCAATGCGCTGCAGATGTTCTACCACGTCGCGAACATCGGTGATTCGCGTTCACTCGCGATCCATCCGGCCAGCACGACGCACTCGCAGCTCACCGAAGCGGAGCAGCTCGCGACCGGCGTGACGCCGGGCTACATCCGCCTGTCCATCGGCATCGAGCACATCGACGACATCATCGGCGATCTGTCGCAGGCGCTGGAAGCCGCCGGCGGCGGCCTGAAGGCCGCGGCCGAGTAAACGCCCTGATCCCCCCCTCTCCTTTGGGGGGAGGGGGTTCGCTGCTGGGTCCGCTGCCCCCTCCCGCAAGGCGAGGGAGAGTCTTTTCACAGCGCCGCCGCCTTCCTTACCCGCGTACCACGTCCAGCTTCAGAAAGTGGGTCGCGCAGGATATGCATGGGTCGTGGTTGCGCACTGCCTGCTCGCAACGCAGGCGCAGCGCCGCCTCGGGCATGTCCAGCCAACCGCCGGCAAATGCCTTCAGATCCTCCTCAATACTCGGCTGGTTCTGCGACGTCGGCGGCACGATCTTCGCATCCAGAACGGTGCCATCGCCGTCCAGCCGGTAGCGATGGTACAGCATGCCGCGCGGCGCCTCGGTGCAGGCATAGCCGACGCCGGCGCGCGGCGTCAGATCGAGATGCGGCTGATCCGGCTCCTGATACGCGCCAATGATCCGCAACGCCTCGTCGCACGCGTACAGCACCTCCACCGCGCGCACCACGATGCTGCGGAACGGATTGGTGCAGGTCTCGCCAAGGCCGGCCTGCTTCGCGGTGTCCATCGCCAGCGGCGAGAGGAGCGCGGAGTTCAGGCTGTAGCGCGCTATCGGCCCGGTCAGGTAAGGCCGCCCACCTAAATGCGAGTGCAGCGCGTTGGATCGCCTGACATGTGACTCCTCGAAATGCGCATCATAATCGTGCGGCGCGATGTCCAATCCCTTGTTCGACACCACGCGCCCAGTATTGAAAGGATACTCACCCGCCTTGCCGAGCGCCACGAACTCATAGTCGCGCTCGCAGTCGGGAAAATCGAAGCCGGACACCCAGCGCACCGTCGCGACCGCGATGTCGCGAGCACGCTGCAAAGGTTCGACCAGCGTGCGCAGTTCGCGTGGTGACGGCGCGCGATAGAAGCCACCGACGCGCACGTTCACCGGGTGGATCGCACGGCCGCCGAGCAGCTCCAGGATCTGGTTGCCGACCTTCTTCAGTTCCAGCCCCTGACGCACGGTGTCGCCGTGGTCATTCGCCATCTCGATCGCGCCCTCGAAGCCAAGGAAATCGGGTGCGTGCAGCATGTAGATGTGCAGCGTGTGGCTTTCGATCCATTCGCCGCAGTACAGCAACCGGCGCAGGTCGCGCACCGGCTCAGTCACCGTGACGCCGAGCGCGTCCTCCATCGCGTGCACCGCGCTCATCTGGTAGGCGACGGGACAGATGCCGCAGATGCGCGCGGTGATGTCGGGCACCTCGGTGTAGGCGCGGCCGCGCAGGAAAGCCTCGAAGAACCGCGGTGGCTCGAAGATCTTCAGCTCGACGTTGCGCACGCTGTCGCCGTCGAAGGTGATCCGCACACCGCTCTCACCCTCGACCCGCGCCAGGTAATCGACGTTGATCGTCTTACGAGCCATGCCGCGCAGCCTCCTCGCTGAACGACGGCTCGGCGACATTGAATGTGCTGTAGACCCGCTGCAGGTCGCGCTCGCTCATGCCGCACGCGGCAAGCTTGGCGCTCAGCGCCGCCGTGTTCGGCGATTCCATCGGCCCGAAGCAGCCATAGCAGCCGCGGTTGTACGCCGGGCAGATCGCGCCGCAGCCGGCATGCGTGACCGGCCCGAGGCATGGGATGCCGCGCACCAGCACACAGGCAGTGCCGCGCAGCTTGCACTCGACGCAGACGCTGTGCGACGGCGTGTTGGGCTTGCGTGCGTTGAGGAACGCCGCCAGTACCTCGAGCAACTGGTGCTTGTTGATCGGGCAGCCGTGGAGCTCGAAGTCGACGTTGACGTGCGCCTTGATCGGCGTCGAGGTGGCGAGCGTATCGATGAAGTCCGGCCGCGCATATACCGCCTGGGTAAACTCGCGCACGTCGCTGAAATTGCGCAGTGCCTGGATTCCGCCGGCGGTGGCACAGGCGCCGATGGTGATCAGCGTGCGTGACTGCCGTCGCACCGCATGCAGGCGTTCCGCATCATGCGGCGTGGTGACGGAGCCTTCGACCAGCGATACGTCATACGGGCCACGCAGGACGCCGCGTGTGGCTTCGGGAAAGTACGCGATGTCGATCGCACCAGCGACTGCCAGCAGTTCGTCCTCGCAGTCGAGCAGCGAAAGCTGGCACCCATCGCAGGAGGCGAACTTCCAGACGGCCAGCTTGGGTTTGCGTGCAGGGGTCATATCATGAACTCCTCCCCCGCCCCTTGCGGGAGGGGGGCAGGGGGAGGGGGTGAGGGGAGGGGAGCGCGATGTCCCGATCTCATATCTCCTTCAGCCCCAGCAATCGGCGCACCTTGTCGTAGCGCATGACCGCGCCGTCCTTGCAGATGAAGCTGCCGGCGAACTGGCAGTGACCACACAGACCGACGGCACATTGCATGTTGCGCTCCAGCGACAGATGGATTGTCTCCTCCGGAATGCCGATATCGTGCAGCGCACTGGCGGCGAACCGCATCATCACCTCCGGGCCGCACACCAGCGCCATTGCGTTATCGGCATCGATGCCAAGGCGCGGAATCAGCTTGGTCACCACGCCGACATGGCCGCGCCAATCGCTGCCGGCGTGATCAACGGTGACCTCGATCTCCATATCGAGCTGGCGCCGCCAGCTCGCGAGTTGCCGGTGGAACAGGATATCCTCCGGCCGCCTTGTGCCATACAGCAGCACCAGCTTGCCGAACCGCTTTCGCTCCGCCCGCAGCGCATAGAGCGCAGGCCGCAACGGCGCCAGGCCCAGCCCACCGGCGACCACCACCACATCTCGACCGTAGGCATCCGCTACCGGCCAGGCGGTGCCATACGGGCCCGCGCAGTCCCAGCGTATCGCCGGAGGCCAGCCGGGTCACCGCCTCGCTCACCTTGCCAACCGCCCGAACGGTCTGCACCAGACGCGTCGTATCAGCCGCATCGCCGCTGATGCTGACAGGTATCTCGCCGACGCCGAACACATACATCATGGTGAACTGGCCTGGCGCGTAGTCCATCAGCGGGCGGCCGTCCTGCGCGACCAGATCGAGCGTCCAGGTATCCGGCAGCTCGCGCGTACGCCGCGTCACCCGTGCGATGCGCGGCAACATCGCGTCCGGCGCCAGCGACGGCGCGCGTTCAGCGAGCCGGTCCATAGACGTCCAGAAGCTGCAGCCGCATGGCCTGCAACCGTTGCACCAGCACGGGGAGGAAGCGCTTCAGCAGCGCATAGCCGAGATCGTGGTCGACCTCGCACTTGTCGCGCAGGCACTTGGCATCGAGCGCGATTGCGCGCACCAACGCGGTCGCCCTGGCGTCGTAGCCCCAGCGATAAGGCGGCAGCAGCCACGTCAGCCCGACGATGTCGCCCTCGCCCAGCGTCTCGAACTGCACAGCGCCGCGGCCAGGTGTGGCGACCTCGAGTGCAACGCGGCCATGGCGGATCAGATAGATCCAGTCCGCCGGGTCCTCCGAATGGAACAGATACTGCTCGGCGTTGAACCGCACGTTCTTCGCGCAGCCCGCGGCCAGGTTGACGAATTCCGCACCGAGCCCTTCGAACAGCCGATGTTCGGAGACGATGCGCTCAAGCCCTTCCATCGCTACCTCCTTCCCCGCGGATGGCGCGAACCTCTTCGGTGATATCGATGCCGACCGGACACCAGGTGATGCAGCGCCCGCAGCCGACGCATCCCGACGTGCCGAACTGATCGACCCAGTTCGCCAGCTTATGCGTCATCCACTGTCGATAGCGCGAGCGCGCCGAACCGCGCACCGATCCGCCATGGATGTAGGAAAAATCCATGGTGAAGCAGGAATCCCAGCGCCGCTTGCGCTCCGCCGCGTTGCCGGCGAGATCGTTTTCATCCACCACCGCGGTGCAGAAGCACGTCGGACACACCATCGTGCAATTGCCGCAGGTCAGACAGCGTTCCGCCACGTCGTCCCAACGCGGATGTTCCAGATTGGCCTGCAACAGCTCGCGCACATCGTCGGACTGCATATGCCGTCCCATATTGCCTTCGGCCCGCGCGATCACGTTGGCCGCCAGAGTGCTGTGCTTCGGGTCGGCCGGCGCGTGCGGCACACTCGCGAGCAGCGCCGCACCTCGTTCGCTGCCGACTTCGACCAGGAACTCGTGCGCATCGCCGAGCAGCTCGGTCAGCGACAGGTCGAAACCGGCCTCCGCCTTTGGTCCGGTGTTCATCGACACACAGAAACACGTGCCGCCGGCCTGCCCGCAGTTCACCGCGACGATGAAGGCGCCTTCGCGTCGCGCCTGATAATGCGGATCGACGTACGGGCCATTCAGGAACACCCGATCCTGAATGGCGATCGCGTGCAACTCGCATGATCGCACCGCGAGGAAGGCATAGCGCTCCGCCGGCTCCGCGGTCGCGGTCACCGTCATCCCATCGCCGGTGCGCTCCGCACGCCACAGCCGCAGCAACGGTGGATGCAGGAAGCGCTTCCACGCATGCGGGCCGACATTGTAGCCGAACAGCGCCGCATCCTCGCGCCGCCGCACGCGGTAGTGGCCGCCCTCCTGCTCATCCGTCCAGCCGGCGGGCAGATCGGCGAGCGATTCGATTTCGTCATACACGATCGCCTGGTCACGCAGCCGCGGGCCGATCACACGGAAGCCTTCGACGCGCAGGCCGTCGATGAGACCCGCAAGCCCCTCGTGCGTGATCACAGAAGCCGCGTGGTCGTTCATCAAGCAATAACCTTCATCGACTACGCCGACCCGTGACAACCCCGGCAGGTTCACAGGCCTTGATCCAGCTCAATGCGCGTTGTGCACCACTGGGTGACCGTGCCGCAATGCCTCACGCGCTTCTGGTGATGATATTGTCAACTTGGGCGCACTCATGAGTAGCTGCAGCGGCATTTGCTGCACAGAGATCCGGCAACAGGCCCGGTATTCCACTGGTTGCGCGTCGTAATACCGGTGCTGATCGTGCTGGCTTGCCACGCTGCCGCCGCCCGCAGGGCTGGCGCACAATGCCTGGCTGTATTTCGCTCTCTTCGCCGGCGTGATCGCCGCGCTAGTGACCGAGTCGCTGCCCAACCTTGCCATCGGCGTGGTGGGCTGTCACTCATGGCAGTCCTGTCGCGCTGCACGCTGTTCGCGCCGGCAGACCTTGACAAGCCCGGGTTCAATGCCTCCAGCCAGACCATCAACTGGGCACTTTCCGGGTTTTGCCAGCACGACCGTCTGGCTGGTCGCCGCCGTGTTCATGTTCGCTCTCGGTTACCAGAAGACCGGGCTGGGGCGACGCATCGCTCTGTTGCTGGTGCGCGCGCTGGGCCGCAACACGCTGCTGGTGGGCTACGCCACGACACTTGCGGACACCGTGCTGGCGCCGTTCACGCCCTCCAATACCGCGCGCAGTGCCGGCATCATTTTCCCCATTATGAGTAACCTGCCGTCGCTGTACGACTTTCGACTGTACGACGCGTCGGCACGGCAGTTCGGCGGCTACATCATGTGGACGACGTTTGCCGCCGGCTGCGTGACCAGCTCGCTGTTCATGACTGCCTGCGCGCCGAATTTTCTGGCGATCGGGTTCATCGCTACGATCGTGCACGTGCACATCAGCTATTTGCAGTGGATGAAGGCCTCGCTGCCGCTCGCGTTGCCGTTGCTTGTGGCACTGCCGTTGCTCGCCTATGTGCTATGTCCGCCCGAGATCAAGCGCAGCCCCCAGGTGACTGTCTGGGCAGGCAGCGAGCTGCGCGGGATCATTCTTGCGGTGCTCGCGGTCTGCGCGATCGTGCTCTGGCTGGCCGGTGGCAGCTTCATAGACCCAACCCTGACCACGCTCGTGGCCGTCGCGCTGATGCTGGTGTACGGCGTCGTGTCCTGGGACGACACGGGGAAGAACTAATTCGCCTGGACCACGCTGGTGACCGATGGCGAGACGCGGGCCGCGGCCGATTGGGTTGGCGCCGGCGGTCGCGCGCGAACCCTGCGAGGTGCTGCGGTCACCGCCCAGGCGTATCCGGTCGCCACCGTGGTCTGCGTGCGGGCGAAGGGCATGAAAGAGCCGTGGTGCCTGGCCGCCAGCACCGCCGACGCACCCGCGCGGGCCTTGATCAACCTGTATGCCAGGCGTTGGGAGATCGAGGGCGGTTTCCGCGACGCAAAGGATCTCCGCTTCGGCATGGGGCTCGGATCGATGCATGTCAGCACGCCGGACCGGCGAGACCGTCTGTGGCTGATCAATGCCTTCGCAGTGGTCTTGCTGACGCTCCTGGGCGCCGCCGGCGAACAACTGGTGCACGATCGGCACCTCAAGACCAACACGACCAAGCGGCGCACTCATTCGCTGTTCCGTCAGGGGAGCATGCTTTACGAACTCATACCGAACATGACCGATTTCCTCCTGCTGCCACTCATCAAGCGGTTCGCCCAGATGCTCGCAGCCCAACCCCTCTTCGCACAAATGTTCGGTGCCATCTGAGAATGAGGGGAGTCATGAGGACGCGCCTGGTAGATGTATTGGTCGTAGTCGCGAGGCAGTCGCCGGTTTGCCTTGGGCGGGATCACCGCCGTTTTGCCGGCCGCAGCCAGCGGCGCGATGACCCGCTCGTCGGCATCGAACGCTTTGTCGGCGATCAGCGTGTCGGCTTGCATCGAGGGCAGGAGGTGGTCGGCGCCGACCAGATCATGCGCCTCTCCGCCGGTCAGGAAGAAGTTGACCGGGTTGCCGAGCGCATCGACCAGGGCGTGGATTTTGGTGCTCAACCCCCCGCGTGATCGGCCGATCGGCTGGTCCTCGCCGGCTTTTTTTGGGCGCCGGCGCTGTGCTGATGGGCACGCACAATGGTGCTGTCGATCATCGCATATTCATTGTCGGCGTCAGCGGAAAGTTGCAGGAAGACCTTCTCCCATACACCCGATTTGGCCCATCTGCTGAAGCGTTGATGCACGTTCTTCCAGTCACCGAAGCGCTCCGGCAGATCGCGCCACGGCATGCCGGTGCGGTAGCGGTACAGCACCGCCTCGACGAACAGCCGGTTGTCTGCCGCCGTCACTCCCACATGTCCCTCCTGTCCAGGCAGCAGGTCCCGGATACGCTCCCATTGATCGTCGCGTATGCCATAACGTCGCATCGGTCAGCTCCAAATCGGCTGACACCCTATGAATCGAAGTTTTCGCCGCGCCGGAATCTGGAGGCTTCTGTGAGGTCGCGCGACACGGACGACGCCAAGCGCTCGGCGGGCGACCTCATTGAAGCCGGATTGAACTGACCCGCGTGCCAACGACGCTATGGGTGTTTTGTCACTTGCGCCGTTGCGCACGGAGAACACCAGGGCCCTGGTGTTGGTTTTTGGCGTCGCGGTGACGGCCCGATCGGCCTGTGGCGTGGTGGTGAGGGCCTATGGATGATGTGTCGGGCACAGTGGACGAGCGGGGCAGAGGGCAATCTGTCCGTCATCGGCCTGCGCCGGACCATGCTGATGCGGACATCGGCGTCGCAGCTCGCTTTGATTGATTGGGTGACTTTGCTCTTGGTCATGAGCTGTCGCACCAGAACGGCGCCTGCGGCTGTGGACGGCGCGGCAGCGGCCCGCGCTCCAGCATCACGCCGCCACAGTCCGGACAGACATCGAGTGCGTGGCCAGTCAGCCGGCGGGTGCGCTCGCGGTAGCTCTCCGCCGGCGGTGGCTCTGGCGTCGGGGCTGCGAGCAAAGCACGGCACAGCGCCAGCTTTGCGGTGCGATGGCCGTTCGCGAGGAAGCCGACATGGCGGATGCGGTGGAACCCGTTCGGCACGGCGTGGAGAAGGAACCGCCGAATGAATTCGTCGGCAGCGAGCGTCAGCACCTTGGTCTTGCCGTGATGGCGGTAGTCTTTCCAGGTGAAGTCGACCTGGCCGTCGGCGAGCCGGGTGAGACGAGAGTTTGCCAGCGCGACGCGATGGGTATAGCGGCCGAGATAGGCCAGCACCTGCTCGGGTCCGGCGAACGGGCGCTTGGCATAGACCACCCATTCGACCGCGCGCAGGGTATCGAGACGTTCGGCGAAGGCGTTGGGCTGCGGCCAGGGCCGCGAGTGTGCCGGAGAAACGCAGCTCGCCGGCCACGAACGCCGCCTGCAATCGTGCGAGGAACAATGTTCGGAACCGTCGCGAGAGGACGCGCACCGGCAGGAAGAACCCCGGTCTGCACGCCACCCATCGAGTTTGATCCGGCGAAAGGCCACCGCCTGGGACAATGCAGTGCAGATGCGGGTGGTGCTGCAGGGTCTGCCCCCAAGTGTGCAACACCGCGACTGCGCCAATCTCTGCACCGAGGTGACGTGGCTCGGCGGCGATGTCGCGCATCGCTTCGGCCGCAGCGTGGAACAGGATGGCGTAGACCGCACGCTTGTTCTGGAACGCGATCTCCGCCACCGGCGGTGGTAGGGTGAAGACCACGTGGTAGTACGGCACCGGCAGCAACTCGGCCTGACGCGCCTCGAGCCACTCGGCGCGCGCCAGACCCTGGCACTTCGGACAATGTCGGTTGCGGCAGGAGTTGTAGGCGCAGCGAACCAGCCCGCAATCGCCGCACTGCTCGACGTGCCCTCCGAGCGCAGGCGTTCGGCAGAGCTCGATCGCTGCCATGACACGTCGCTCGATCCTGCCGAGGTGAGCGCCATGGCTGCGACGGAACGCTTCGCCGTGGCGGCGGAAGATATCCGCCACCTCCAGCGTGGGACGCATCGTCCCGTCTCAGGGCGGCGGTGTTACCTCGAGGCGTAGTCGGTCGAGTGGGCTTGGAGTACCGCGAATGGTGCTGGTCGCGACCTGGGCATAGCGCGCCGTGGTGTTTACGTTGCGATGGCCGAGCAGCGCCTGGATGATGCGGATATCGGTGCCACCCTCCAGCAGGTGGGTGGCGAAGCTGTGGCGCAGTGTGTGAACGGTGACGCGCTTGCCGAGACCCGACGCGGCACACGCCGAGCGGCAGGCGGCATGCAGCACGACAGGGTGGATCGGATGCTCGGGATCGCGTCCGGGAAACAGCCAGTGCGCGGGTCGCGCCAGTCGCCAATATGAACGAAGGATGCCGAGCAGTTGCGGTGACAGCATGACGTAGCGGTCGCGGCCTCCCTTGCCCTGCTCGACGTGGATCACCATGCGGCTGCTGTCGATGTTGGCCACCTTGAGGCACGCTGCTTCAGAAGCGCGCAATCCGGCCGCATATGCCGTGGTCAGCGCGGCACGAGACTTCAGGCTCGGCACCGCTTCGAGGAAGCGCACAACTTCATCGGCGCCCAGCACCACCGGCAACTTCTGCGGCTCACGCGCATACGGGATCCGCTCCGGCAGATCAGACTGCCTGAGCGTTACCCCGTACAGAAAACGAAGCGCGCAGACCGTCTGGTTCAGCGCCGGCCACGATATCCCGCCAGCAACCAGATGAACCTGAAAGGTCCGGACGTCCTCCAGACCAAGCTTGTCAGGCGAGCGGCCGAAGAAGCGGCCGAACTTGGCAACCGCATGCACATACGATCGTTGGGTCGCAGGCGACGGATTGCGGACTGTCATATCCTCGATCATGCGCCGACGCAGCGGGCTCATCTCGGTCATCGGGGCCTCCCGTTCCAGGGTTGGGGTGAAGCACCCAAACCCTGGCAGACCGAACGCCTCGAACACTCCGCCACCGCGCACCACTTCCCGCCTCAGCGGGTTAGCCTGGATTTCTCAAACGAGAGAGGTGCATCGGGGCTGAGAATTTGAGAAAAGTGTTGTGCGAGAACAGTTTTTTCCGAATCCAGGATGGCCCCGATGCAGACAGAGTGTAGCGCGACGCTGTTCGAATTTGAAGCGGTTGAACGGCGAGCGGTGATGGCTGGTTTCGACGGCGGCGACATCACCTCGAACGCGGGGGCGCTGCTGTTGGGGCAGGTGGATCGTGGCCTTGGACTGATCCGTCGGTTCGCCGGTTGCTTCACCGACCGTCGCGATGCTCGTTACGTTGAGCACCGGGTTGAGACACTGGTGGGACAGCGGATCTTTGGCCTGGTGCTGGGCTACGAGGACCTCAATGACCACGACGAGCTGCGCAAAGACCCAACATTCGGCGTGCTGACCGGCAAGCTGCATCCGGTGCTGCGGTCGGACTGTGAAGCACTGGCGGGCAAGAGCACGCTCAATCGTCTCGAGCACACGCCCAAACGCCATGCCGCGAAGTATCACAGGATCGATTGTGACGGGCCACAGGTTGACGCGCTGCTGGTCGAGCTTTTCCTGGAGGCGCATGAGCGTGCGCCGCGCGAGATCGTGCTCGATCTCGACAATACCGACATTCCGCTGCACGGCGCTCAGGAAGGCCGGTTCTTCCATGGTTATTATGACGCGTACTGCTACCTGCCGCTCTACGTGTTCTGCGGCCGGCATCTGCTGCTGGCCCGGCAGCGGCGTGCGAATGTTGCCGGCAGCGATGGCGCGATCGAAGAGATGACGCGCATCATCGGCCAGATCCGCCAGACGTGGCCGCGCGTGCGCATCATTCTGCGCGGTGACAGCGGCTTCGCCAACGAGCCGCTGATGCGGTGGTGCGAGGAGCATCGCGTCGATTATGTGTTCGGTCTGGCACGCAATTCCCGCCTGGAGGCCGCGCTCGGCAAACAGGGTGCCGAGGCCAGGCGCCTTGCCTGGCCTCGGGCAAGCCCGCCCGGGTGTTCCGTGACTTCCGCTATCGCACGCGTGACAGCTGGTGCCGCAAACGGCGCGTTGTCGGCAAGGCCGAGCACACGCCGGACGGTGCCAATCCTCGCTTTGTCGTCACCTCGCTCAAACACGCCCGCATGGCCGATCCCCGTGCCCTCTACGAGGACCTGTACTGCGCCCGTGGCGAGGCCGAGAACCGCATTGGCGAGCAGTTCGAACTGTTCGCAGATCGTGCCTCGTCCGCCACCATGATGGCCAACCAGCTGCGCATGTGGTTCTCGGCGATGGCCTACGTGTTGGTCGACACGTTACGCCGCGTCGGTCTGCACTTTACTCAGTTCGCCGATGCCTCGGCGCAGACCATCCGTCTCAAACTCCTGAAGCTCGGCGCCCAGGTGCGTACCAGCGTGCGGCGCATTCACTTCGCCATGGCCTCGGGATGCCCCAACAAGATCGAGTTCGAACTCGCGTACATCTATCTCCAGCGCGCGTTCAGCTCTGCGTAGGTGCGGCCCACGTCAGACAACCCGGACACCGACGCCCTAGCCACGACACATGCCTTCTCCCACCCGCATGGCGGGAAAGACATAACCTCCGGACTCGCATTGCGCGAGACAAATGAAAAATACCCCCATAGGCCCGGGTGGCGGCCTTCGCATGCTGAAAGCAACCGCTGACAGCCTCGTTCACAGAATAAATGTCGGCCGCGTTTGAGAAATCCAGGCTAGTTCAATCCTCCCCCGCAAAGCAGGGGAGGGGACTTGGTTCAAGCCGGCGCCAGGACGTGGATGACCCGATTCGCCACCATCTCGCGCGTCTTCGCGCCATAGGCCGCCATATGCGGCGACGCTGCGTGAGCCTTCAGGGCCTCGGCGCTTTCCCACCTCTCGATCACCACGAACGTGTCGTCGCCGAATTTGGTGGGAAACCCGTCGGCGTCGATCGTCGGACCGTACTCGATGCAGCCTTGTTCGGCGTGCACCGCCGGAACATTGGCGCGGAACTCCTTGAGGATCGCTTCGCGCATGCCTGGCTTGGCTGTGATGATGGCGACGACGTGGATCATGAACTGCTGCTCCCGTGGGTTGTGTGCGGCCTATCCGACCCCAGACCGAGGCGTCCGGCAAGCGACCGGCGAAGCCTAAAATTTGTTCAGCGGCCGCTGCGGTGCCTGATTATTCCGCATTCGGTGCGCGCCGGATTCGCCTGGTCGCAGGGCCCTGCGCCTCACGGGTTCGTGGCATGGCGGTTGCACCTCTCGTGATGGTGATCCGAGGCAGTGGCCTCGCCACAAAACAGAACGGACAGGGAACAGGGCTATGGTATCGACCAACACTATGCTTACCCGCCGCCGTCTCGGCGGTCTTGGCGTTGCCGCTGCAACGCTCGCCGCGATGGGGGGCGTCAAGGCGGCCTTCTCGCCGGCCGCCGCGCAGACCGGTCCGATCAAGGTCGGGATTCTGCATTCTCTCTCCGGCACCATGGCCATCAGCGAGACCACGCTGAAGGACGTCATGCTCATGCTGATCGAGCAGCAGAATGCCAAGGGCGGCGTGCTCGGTCGCAAGTTGGAAGCTGTCGTGGTCGATCCCGCATCCAATTGGCCACTGTTCGCCGAAAAGGCGCGCGGCCTGCTCTCCGTTGACAAGTGTGCCGCGGTGTTCGGCTGCTGGACATCGGTGTCGCGCAAGTCGGTGCTGCCGGTGTTCGAAGAGCTCAACGGCATCCTGTTCTACCCAGTGCAGGACCAAGGTCAGGAATGCAGCCGCAACGTGTTCTACACCGGTGCGGCGCCGAACCAGCAGGCCATCCCGGCGGTCGATTACCTGATGAGCGAAAGCCAGGTGAAGCGCTGGGTGCTGGCAGGCACCGACTACGTCTATCCGCGCACCACCAACCAGATCCTGGAAGCCTATCTGAAGGTGAAGGGCGTCGCGCCGACCGACATCATGATCAACTACACTCCGTTCGGCCATTCCGACTGGCAGAACATCGTCGCCTCGATCAAGCAGTTCGGCTCGGCCGGCAAGAAGACCGCCGTGGTGTCCACCATCAACGGCGATGCCAACGTGCCGTTCTATAAGGAACTCGGCAACCAGGGTATCAAGGCGACCGACATCCCGGTGGTGGCGTTCAGCGTCGGCGAGGAAGAGCTGGCCGGCCTCGATACCAAGCCGCTGGTCGGCCATCTGGCCGCGTGGAACTACTTCGAGAGTGTCGATACGCCGGAGAACAAGGCATTCATCGACCAGTGGCACAAGTTCATCAAGAACGACAAGCGTACCACCAACGATCCGATGGAGGCGCACTACATCGGGTTCAATCAGTGGGTGAGAGGAGTCGAGAAGGCTGGCACCACGGCATCAGACGCGGTGATCGATGCGCTTATCGGCGTCTCGGTGCCGAACCTCTCGGGTGGCTTCTCGACGATCATGCCGAACCACCACATCACCAAGCCCGTGCTGATCGGCGAAATTCAATCAGACGGCCAGTTCAACACGGTCTCGCAGACGCCGGGTCTTGTGGTGGCACAGGAATGGTCGCCGTACGTCGAGGACACGAAGGATCTGATCGGTGACTGGCGTGCACCTCTCTCTTGCGGAGCGTTCAACGTCAAGACCGGCAAGTGTGGAGCAGGTGGCGGCAAAAAGGCATGACGGCCTGAGCTGACCATCCCCATGGGGGTGGCCCGTTTCCTCCCCGGGCCACCCCCACGACTGCTGAAAGCGTGCCGATGAAGCGTCTCGCCTGGCTGTTGCTGATCGCCGCACTGGCACTGACACCCGTGATAGCCCGTGCGCAGTCGACGGACGACGCGTTCGCCGCGCTGGCATCGCCGAGCTACGACACAATCCGGCAAGGGGTAAGTGTGCTTGCGGTATCCGGCCATCCGCAGGCGGCTGCCATTCTGTCGGCGCTGCAGGGAAACCGCCTGTTCGCCCGCGCCGCCGACAAGGCGCTGTTCATCAAGACCAACGACGGCTCATTCATCGAGGCGGCGAGCGGCAAGCCGGCGCCAGACATCATGTCGAGCGGCCTCAGGCAAGTGCGCATGAACAATGCGGTCCGTGGAGAAGTCGAAGCGGCACTCGGCAGTCTCCGCATGTTCGCGCCGGATGCGGGCACTCGCCTCGATGCCGCCGAGGCGGTGTTCCATTCGCATGATCCGGCAGCATTGCCAGCATTGGAACGCGCACTGGCGCGCGAAAGCGATGCTGGGGTGAAGCGCCGCATGGAGCAGGCGCGCGCCGCCGCGCTGCTGTTCGCCGATAACACCGGCGACGCAGATTTGCTGGCCGCGATCGAGGTGCTGCGTGCTCGCGGCGACATCGACAGCCGAAGCCTGCTTGCGTCGCTGTCCGGGCGGACGCCGGCGGTGACGCAGGCCGCCGCCGTAGCGGTGACAGCGATAGATCGCAACCTGCAACTCTGGAGCGTCTTGCAGAGCGTCTACTATGGACTGTCATTGGGCTCGGTGCTGCTGCTGGCGGCGGCCGGTCTCGCGATCACGTTCGGCGTCATGGGCGTGATCAACATGGCGCACGGCGAGATGGTGATGATCGGCGCCTATGTGACCTTCATGGTGCAGCAGTTCATTCGCGAGGTGGCTCCCGGACTGTTCGGCGGCAGTCTGCTGATCGCCATACCGCTCGCGTTCATCGTCGCCGGACTGATCGGCATCGCCATCGAACGCACACTGATCCGCTGGTTGTACGGCAGACCGTTGGAGACGCTGCTGGCGACCTGGGGCCTGTCGCTGATCCTGCAGCAGGCGGTGCGCTCGCTGTTCGGCCCCAACAACCGTGACGTGAGCACGCCGGACTGGATGAGCGGTGCAACACAGCTTGGCGGCCTGACAATCACCTACAACAGACTCTACATCATCGTCTTCGCCTTCCTGGTGCTGGCGGCGTTGATGGCTGCGTTGCGCTTCACCTCGCTGGGCCTCGCGATGCGTGCGGTGACGCAGAACCGGCAGATGGCGGCGGCGATGGGCATTCGTACGCCGTGGATCGACGCATTGACCTTCGGACTTGGTTCCGGCGTTGCCGGCATGGCCGGCGTGGCACTGAGCCAGATCGACAACGTCTCGCCCAATCTCGGGCAGAGCTACATCATCGACAGCTTCATGGTCGTGGTGTTCGGAGGTGTCGGCAATCTCTGGGGCACCGTGATGGGTGCGCTGACGCTGGGCATCGTCAACAAGTTTCTCGAGCCGGTGGCGGGCGCGGTGTTGGGCAAGATCGCCGTGCTGGTGATGTTGATCCTGTTCATCCAGCGACGCCCGCGCGGCATGTTCCCGCTCAAGGGCCGCGCGGCAGAGGCATGAACATGTCCGCACTCACTCCCCCTCCCCTTGCGGGAGGGGGTTGGGGGGAGGGGGCCACGTGGCGCTCTTGGTCCCCCTCCCCCCAACCCCCCTCCCGCAAGGGGAGGGGGAGGACGCTGTAATGATCCTCAATCGAGCATCGCTGCTGACGCTGGCGCTGGTGCTGGGTGGCGCCGTGCTGCTTGCAGTGCTGAACCTCGCGACCGAGCCGACCGCGTCGCTGCACGTGCCGACCTACGTCGTGGCGCTGACCGGCAAATACCTCAGCTACGGGATGTTGGCACTGGCGGTCGACCTGGTGTGGGGTTTCGCAGGCATCCTGTCCCTCGGCCATGCGGCATTCTTCGCACTCGGCGGCTATGCCATGGGCATGTACCTGATGCGCCAGATCGGCGCGCGCGGCGTGTATGGCAACGCCAATCTCCCGGACTTCATGGTGTTCCTCGGCTGGCACGAATTGCCGTGGTACTGGCACGGCTTCGAGTGGTTCGGCTTCGCCGCGCTGATGGTGGTGCTCGTTCCAGCAATCCTGGCGCTGGTGTTCGGCTGGCTTGCCTTTCGTTCGCGGGTCTCCGGCGTGTATCTGTCGATCATCACGCAGGCCCTGACCTATGCGCTGCTGCTGGCGTTCTTCCGCAACGACATGGGATTCGGCGGCAACAACGGCATGACGGACTTCAAGGACCTGCTGGGCTTTCCAGTGCAGACGGAGGCCACACGCTGCGCGCTACTCGTCATCACCGCGCTGTTCCTGTGCGCGCAGTTCCTGCTGGCGCGTTGGCTGGTGACGTCACGGTTCGGCAAAGTCCTTGTCGCGGTGCGCGACGCAGAGGCGCGCACGCGGTTCCTGGGTTACCGGCCCGAGTTGTACAAGCTGGTGGTGTGGGTGCTCTCGGCGGTGATGGCAGGCATCGGCGGCGCGCTCTATGTCCCGCAGGTCGGCATCATCAATCCGTCGGAGTTCTCTCCAGCGAATTCAATCGAGGCGGTGATCTGGGTTGCGGTCGGCGGACGCGGCACGCTGTCAGGGGCAATCCTCGGCGCGGTCCTGGTCAACCTGGGCAAGACCTATCTGACCAGTGCGCTGCCCTCGCTGTGGCTCTATGCGCTGGGCGCGATCTTCATCTTCGTCACACTGTTGCTGCCGCGCGGCATCGTCGGCTTGTTCGCACGGCGTGAGCGCGCGATCGTGCCTGAATCCGTGCCTGCTCAGGCCGCATCGCAGTCCGCACCACGCGAGGCGACCGGATGAGCGACGTTCGAGCGGAACTGCACGATACGCTGCTCTATCTGGACGGTGTCACCGTAAGCTTCGACGGCTTCCGCGCGCTGAACGCACTGTCGCTGGTGCTGGAGGCCGGCGAGATGCGCGCGGTTATCGGCCCGAACGGCGCCGGCAAGACCACGATGATGGACGTGATCACCGGCAAGACGCGACCGGACGAGGGCAAAGTCGTGTTCGGCAAGGACACTGATCTGACGCGCCTCGATGAACCGGCAATCGCGTCTCTGGGCATTGGACGCAAGTTTCAGAAACCCACGGTGTTCGAACCGCATACCGTCTGGGACAATCTGCTGCTGTCGCTGGCCGAGGACCGCAGGCCGCGCTTCACGCTGTGGGCGCACGAGACGCCGAGAGAGCGAGAACGCATCGAGGAGATCCTGGTCACCACGCGTCTGATCGACCAGCGCCATCGTCTGGCGGCGGGACTGTCGCACGGGCAAAAACAGTGGCTGGAGATTGGCATGCTCCTGGCGCAGGAACCGCAGCTTCTGCTGGTCGATGAGCCCGTGGCCGGCATGACCGACGCCGAGACCGAGCAGACCGCGGACCTGCTGCGGGAAATCCACCGGACACGGAGCGTGGTTGTGGTGGAGCACGACATGGCGTTCGTCCGCGCGCTGGACGTGAAGGTGACGGTGCTGCACGAGGGTTCGGTGCTGTCGGAAGGCTCGATCGACCATGTCAGCGAGGACCCGCGTGTCATTGAGGTGTACCTCGGACGATGACTCTCGAGGTCGATCATGTGGATCTGCACTACGGTGCCGCCATCGCGCTGCGCCAGGTGTCACTCACCGCAGAGATCGGCGCGGTCACCTGCCTGCTCGGGCGCAATGGCGTCGGCAAGACCAGCCTGCTGCGTGCGATCACCGGTGCGCATCCAGTCAGCGCCGGCGCGATCCACTGGGAAGGTGCCGACATCACCCGTCTTGCGATCCACGATCGCGCTCGGCGCGGCATCGCCTGGGTGCCGCAGGGGCGCGACATCTTTCCGCTGCTCACGGTGCGCGAAAACCTGGAGACCGGCTTTGCGGTATTGCCGCGCGGGCATCGCCGCGTGCCGGACGAGGTGTTCGAGTTGTTCCCCGTATTGCGGACCATGCTGCGCCGGCGTGGCGGCGATCTGTCGGGCGGCCAGCAGCAGCAACTCGCGATCGCGCGGGCGTTGGTGATGAAGCCGCGGCTTCTGGTCCTGGACGAGCCGACCGAGGGGATACAGCCGAGCATCATCAAGGACATCGGCCGGGTGATCGCGCTGTTGCGGTCGCGCGGCGACATGGCCATCCTGCTGGTCGAGCAGTATTTCGATTTCGCCCAGGAGCTCGCCCAGACCATCGTGGTGATGGATCGTGGCGATGTCGTACTGGCAGGACGGCGGGAGGACCTGGACGAGGCGGACGTGCGACGTCGCCTCTCGGTATGACCGGTTGGCAAGGATCGCTAGCGCTGCCAGACTCACCGGGTGCAAGAATTGGACGAAATCGCCGCGAGGTGCCAATGGCATCGGGCTCACAATCCGCGCGTCGGCGTCGGGACGCAGTGCCGAAGCCGAGGCAAGGGAAAATCTCGCAACCGCTTGTTCGCCGCGTCGCGCCGCCGAATGGCGGGCCGGGCTCGGCAAGCCGAGGTTGGCGAGGACCCCGAAGGCCGCTCCCGGTCGAGAGTGCCGAGCTTATCCGGAAGGGTCGCAATGCGCGTTGACGAAACCGTAGCGGCGCATCCTTCGCTGGCAGATCGGGTGGTGTTGTTGCGCGACATCGTCCTGCAATAGCGGTGGACCGGTGGACGCTGTCACCGTCCATTCGGAGCCGGCCTGTCTGCAACGGGCATCCGGCCAGCTTTCCGTGTCGGTGAAGCGACGCGGTCCGCAGTCGGTATTGGAGGGGCTGCGCCAGGCGGGGTGCCTGAAGGTACGCTTCCCGCGACCGGATGACCCTCGCTGGCTGAACGTGGTCACGCTGAACACGTCGGGTGGGATCGCCGGCGGGGACGTACTCGACAGCGGGTTCGAAGTGGGTGCGGGAGCGCGAGCGACGATCGCCTCGCAGGCGGCGGAACGCTACTACCGTGCATTGCCCGGCACTCCTCCATCGAATGTCGCCACGCGGATTGCTGTGGCAGATGGCGGTGCGGCGGAGTGGCTGCCGCAGGAGACGATCCTGTTCGATCGTTGCGCCGTGCGGCGTAGCCTGCACATCGACCTTGCGGATAATGCCTGGTTCCTCGGGGTGGAGAGCCTGGTGTTTGGCCGCGCAGCCATGGGCGAGGTCGTCGAGACCGCCTCGCTGCGCGACGTCTACGAGGTGCGTCGCGGCGGTAGACTGCTGCTACATGACGCGATCCGGCTGGAGGGCGAGGTGTCAGCAACGCTACGGCGCCCGGCGGTCGCGGATGGCGCACGTGCTGTAGCGACGTTGGTATATGCGGAACCTAACGTCGAGAGCATGCTCGATCCGCTCCGCGACTTGGGCATCGGCGCCAGCGCATGGGACGGCATGCTGATCGCTCGTATGCTTGCCGCCGACGGTGCAACACTGCGTGCCGGCGTGATAGACGCATTGCAGGTATTGCGTGGCGGGCGGCCCTTGCCACGCGTCTGGCAGTGCTGAGGGAAGCGGATGAACTTGACGCCGAGAGAAAAGGACAAGCTGCTGATCAGCATGGCCGCGATGGTCGCGCGCCGCCGCCTGGAGCGCGGAGTGAAGCTCAACCATCCCGAAGCCGTCGCCCTGATCACCGACTTCGTCGTCGAGGGCGCGCGCGATGGCCGCAGTGTCGCCGATCTGATGGAAGCAGGTGGCAAGGTCATCACCCGTGCTCAGGTCATGGACGGCGTCGCCGAGATGATCCACGACGTGCAGGTGGAGGCGACGTTTCCCGACGGGACCAAGCTGGTCACGGTGCACGAGCCGATCCGATGAAGCCATGCCATTGCGAGCAACGCGAAGCAATCTCGGTCAGGAGTAAGCGCCGAGGTCGCTTTGCTCCTAAAGATGACCGGAGGCGACAATGATCCCCGGTGAAATCCTCCCCGCCGACGGCCAGATCGAGTTGAATGCCGGGCTGCAGCGCACCACGCTCACGGTTGCCAACACCGGCGACCGACCGATCCAGGTCGGCAGCCATTACCACTTCGCCGAGACCAACCCCGCGCTGTCGTTCGATCGCGTGCAGGCGCGTGGCAAGCGGCTCGACATCGCGGCGGGAACCGCCGTCCGCTTCGAACCAGGTCAGACGCGTGAGGTCTCGCTGGTGCCGTATCGCGGCAGCCGCGTCGTGCAGGGGTTCCGCGCCGCTGTCATGGGAGCGCTCGACTGATGGCCCGCATTCCCCGCGCTGCCTATGCCGACATGTTCGGGCCAACCACTGGCGATCGCGTCCGCCTCGCCGACACCGACCTCATCGTCGAGGTAGAACGCGACCTCACCACGTACGGCGAGGAGGTGAAGTTCGGCGGCGGCAAGGTCATCCGCGACGGCATGGGGCAGTCGCAGGCATCTCAGGCCGAAGGTGCCGTCGATACGGTGATCACCAACGCACTGGTCATCGACCACTGGGGCATCGTGAAGGCCGATGTCGCCATCACCAATGGCCGCATCGCGAAGATCGGCAAGGCGGGCAATCCGGACATCCAGCCGGATGTGGAAATAATCATTGGCCCAGGCACCGAGATCATCGCCGGCGAGGGCAAGATCCTGACCGCCGGTGGCATCGATGCGCACATCCACTTCATCTGTCCGCAGCAGGTCGAGGATGCGATCGCGTCGGGCATCACCACGCTGATTGGCGGCGGCACAGGTCCTGCCACCGGCACCGCTGCCACCACCTGCACGCCAGGGCCATGGCACCTCGCGCGCATGCTCCAGGCCGCGGAGGGCTTGCCGGTGAATATCGCCTACGCCGGCAAGGGAAACGCCTCACGCCCTGCCGCGCTGGAGGAGATGATCCGCGCCGGCGCGGCGTGCCTGAAGCTGCACGAGGACTGGGGCACCACGCCCGCCGCGATCGACTGCGCGCTCGGCGTAGCCGACCTCTTCGACGTGCAGGTGATGATCCACACCGACACGCTGAACGAATCGGGCTTCGTCGAGGACACGATCGCCGCGTTCAAAGGCCGCACCATCCACGCGTTCCACACCGAAGGTGCCGGCGGCGGACATGCGCCCGACATCATCAAGGTCGCATCGCTCGCCAACGTGCTGCCGAGTTCGACCAATCCGACGCGGCCCTACACGACGAACACGCTGGACGAACATCTCGACATGCTGATGGTGTGCCATCACCTCGATGCGACGATCCCGGAGGACGTGGCATTCGCGGAAAGCCGCATCCGCAGGGAGACGATCGCGGCCGAGGACATCCTGCACGATCTCGGCGCGCTGGCGATGATGTCGTCCGATAGTCAGGCTATGGGCCGCGTTGGCGAGGTTATCATTCGCACCTGGCAGACCGCGCACAAGATGAAGACGCAGCGCGGTGCTCTGCCCGGCGATACCGAGCGCAATGACAACGCGCGGGTGAAGCGGTACATCGCAAAGTACACGATCAACCCGGCGATCGCTCAGGGGATGGCGCGCGAGATCGGCTCGATCGAACCGGGCAAGCTGGCAGATCTTGTGCTGTGGTCGCCGGCGTTCTTTGGCGTCAAGCCTGACTTGGTGATCAAGGGTGGCTCGATCGCCTGCGCGCCGATGGGCGATCCAAATGCGTCGATCCCCACGCCCCAGCCGGTGCACTACCGCCCTATGTTCGGCGTGTTCGGCCGCGCGCTTGCGGAGCACTGCCTGACGTTCGTCTCTGCGGCGGCGCTGGATGCTGGCATCGGCGAGGCGCTGAAGCTGCAACGGCGGCTGGTGCCGGTTGCCAATACGCGTGGAGGCATCGGCAAGAAATCGATGATCCACAACGACGCCACACCGGTTATCGAGGTCGATGCGGAGACCTATGAGGTGCGCGCGGATGGCGTGCTGCTGACCTGCGAGCCCGCGACCGTGCTGCCGATGGCACAGCGCTACTTCCTGTTCTGATGCGCGCCGAGACGGTTCTGCCTGCCGGTACCTGGGACGCGGCAACGGAGTTCGACCGCGTGCTGATCGATTTCGATCGCCGACATCGCCGACGCATTCTGTTGCGCACCGAACAGGGCAGGGAGGTGCTGCTCGATTTGCCGCAGGCCGTGCGTCTGCGCGACGGCGACGGGCTGGCGGTGGATGGCCAGGTGGTGCGGGTATGCGCGCAGCCAGAGCCGCTGCTGGAGATACACGCACATGACGAGGGCGAGTTGGTGCGGATCGCATGGCACCTCGGCAATCGTCATTTGCCGGTGCAGTTGCTGGGCAGTCGCATCCGTATTCGTGCGGATCATGTGATCAGGGAGATGGTGGAGGGGCTGGGCGGTCACGTAGATACAGTCGAGGCGCCGTTCGATCCGGAGGCGGGCGCCTATGCCGGCGGACACCATCATCAGCATCATGACGAGTGAGGAACGGAGAACAGAAGTCTCCCCTTCCCCTTGCGGGAGGGGGGTGGGGGGAGGGGGCAGCGCCTGGACCGGCAGCAACCCCTCCCCCTACCCCCCTCCCGCAAGGGGAGGGGGAGCTTCCTGCTCCCACGCTGCGGCTGCTTGCCTGGCTCTCCCCGGCATTTCCTACTGGCGCCTACGCGTATTCGCACGGGCTGGAATGGGCGGTGGAATCCGGTGACGTCACGGACGGCGACACACTTCGCGTATGGCTTGCCGACGTGTTGGCGCATGGTTCGGGCCGTAACGACGCGATCCTGCTTCGCCATGCTCACCGCGCAATCGGTGACTGCGTTGCGCTCAACGACCTTGCCGCCGCCATTGCGCCGTCGCGCGAGCGTCGAGCCGAGACGCTGGATCAAGGCACCGCATTCATCGCCGCCGCCGCCGCATGGCATCCGCCCGAGTTGCCGGAGCGCGTCGCCTATCCCGTGGCGGTTGGTGCCCTGGCGAGCGGGCATGGCATCGATGAAGACATAACTACGGCCGCTTATCTCCAGGCACTCACAGTCAACCTGATTTCCGCCGCTGTGCGCCTCGTCCCGCTCGGGCAGAGCACCGGCCTTCGCGTGCTTGCCTCACTCGAGCCCATCATTCTGCATGTCGCAGCGGAATCACGCGCGGCCACACTCGACGACCTGGGCGGCTGCGCCTTCCGTTCCGACCTCGCCGCCATGCGCCACGAGACCCAGTACACAAGGCTGTTTCGCTCATGAATCATTCGCATCACGGCCCCTTGCGCGTCGGCGTTGGCGGCCCGGTCGGCACCGGCAAGACCGCTCTGATGGACGCTCTGTGCAAGCAGCTTCGCGCCGAATACGACATCGCGGCGATCACCAACGACATCTACACCAAGGAGGATGCCGAATTCCTCACTCGGGCCGGATCGCTGCCGCCCGAGCGCATCCTGGGCATCGAGACCGGCGGGTGCCCCCACACAGCGATTCGTGAGGACGCCTCGATCAACCTGGCCGGGGTCGCGGAGCTCAACCGTCGCTTTCCGCAGCTTGACCTGATCCTGATCGAATCCGGCGGCGACAATCTTGCCGCTACGTTCAGCCCGGAACTCGCAGACCTGACGATATACGTGATCGACGTCTCGGCTGGCGACAAGATTCCGCGCAAGGGCGGTCCCGGCATCACGCGCAGCGATCTGCTGGTGATCAACAAGATCGACCTGGCACCCTTCGTCGGCGCCAGCCTCGACGTGATGGATCGCGACGCGCGCAAGATGCGCGGCGAGCGTCCCTTTGTTTTCGCCAATATCCGCGCGGGAACCGGTGTTCCAGAGATCGCCGCCTTCATTGAGACTGACGGCGGCCTGCGTTCAGGCGGCACTGCCTAGCGAGACACGCCAGTACCCGCCGCCTTCGCACTTGACCTGCTGCATCGCCACGGCCGCCCTGCCGGCCAGATCGGCGAAACTCTCGCCTGTCTGGCGCGTGGCGATCCCGATCGAGAAGCTTACCTCGCATAGCGTTGCATTGTCTGGTCCAACGACGCGGCACGGTGCCTGCAGGCACAGGTCCTCGGCGCGCTCGGCCGCGGTCATATGGTCCGCGCCATTGATCCATACGGCGAACTCGGCACCTCCGATTCGACCGACGAGATCGGTCGGCCGGACCGTACGCCGCAACAGCATGGCCGCGCGGCTCAGCACTTGATCGCCACCGTTCGGTCCCAGCAACGGACCGGCTTTCGCCAGATTGTCAACCTCTGCCAGCATCAGCGTGCCCGGCAGGCCATCGCCGTCCAGCCTTGCGATGTGCCGGGTCACCTCGGTGATGAAGGTATGCAAGCTCAGCAGCGAGGTGAGCGAATCGGTTGGCGTGGAGTGGAACACGTCGTGTGGGCCTGCACCACAATCCATCAGCAGGCAGACGATCCCGGCGAGCGAGTCAACTAATGGCAAATCGTCGCCTGTCCACTCGCGTGCGCCGCGGCGGCGCCACAGTACGATGCCAAATTTCTCGTGGCTGGTCTGACGGCACACCGCAACCACGATCGGGCGCGTATTCGGCTCGACCGACGGAACCGGCGTGCCGATCTCGGCGCACTGCAGCAACTTGGCGGCTGACGTCGCCGGTAGACCGATCATGCCGGCGCGATGCAGAACCTCGGGTTCCACCCCGGCGGTGTCGTAAATGCTGCGAATGACCGCGAGCCCTTCGGCGCCGAGAGACCCCATGATTGCATCGAGGCCGGCTGCCATCATCTGCGCCGCGCTGCTCTCGCGGCGCAGGGAGCACAGAATTCTCGACAACTCCGAGTTCATGCGTGAGGTGGTCGCCCATCGACCTGGCGTTGTCATGCAATGCGACCTCTGTGCGTCCGCGGATTGAAAGCCAAACGTAGCGCGCAGGCGGTTGCAGCAGCGTTTCGATGCTCAAAGTCGGAGGCGGCGCAGCCGCAGCGCGTTGGCGATCACGGAGACGGAACTGAACGACATGGCAAGCGCGGCTATGACGGGGCTAAGCAGAATGCCGGCGACCGGATAGAGCACGCCGGCGGCAATCGGAATACCGATCGCGTTGTAGATGAAGGCAAAGAACAGGTTCTGGCGGATGTTGCGCATGGTGGCGCGGCTGAGCAGGGTCGCCCGGACGATGCCGGTGAGGTCGCCTTTCACCAGAGTAATGCCGGCGCTCGCGATCGCCACCTCGGTGCCGGTGCCCATGGCGATGCCAATATCGGCCGCGGCCAGCGCGGGGGCGTCGTTGACGCCGTCACCGGCCATGGCAACGACGTGGCCCTCGTGCTTCAAGCGACGGACGAGGTCGTGCTTGTCGGCCGGCAGAACATCCGCGACGACTTCGGCAATATCGCAGGCGGCTGGCGACAGCCTCTGCAGTGGTCCGGTTGTCGCCGGTCAGCATGACGATCCGCAGCCCGAGCGCTTTCAGCAGACGCAGCGCATCGGAGGTGGTCGGCTTGATCGGATCGGCAATGGCGATCACGGCGGCGGCCTCTGCCGTCTATCGCCAGGAACAGGGCCGTCGCGCCGTCGCGACGCAACGGTTCTGCTGTAACTTCAAGCTTTCCGAGCGGAATCCCAAGATCGCGCAGCAGGTTGGTATTGCCCAGCGCGACGGCCTTGCCGCTCACTTCGCCGGTGACACCCATGCCGGTGAGCGAGCGAAAGTTTTCGGTTCGACCAGGGGCGCGCCACGTTCATGCGCCGCGGCAACGACGGCGGCGGCCAGCGGATGCTCACTGGCGCGCTCGACCGATGCAGCCGCGGTCAGGAGATCGGTCTCGGACCACTCGCCCATCGGCACCACCGCCACGACGCGCGGCCTGCCTTCGGTGAGGGTCCCGGTCTTGTCGAGCACGAGGGTATCGACCTTCTCCAGGCGCTCCAGCGCCTCGGCTGAGCGGATCAGCACGCCGACGCCCGCGCCCTTGCCAATGCCGACCATGATCGACATCGGGGTGGCGAGACCGAGAGCGCAGGGGCAGGCGATGATGAGCACCGATACGGCGGCGATCAGAGCGTAGGCGAGGGCAGGGGGCGGTCCCCAGACAGCCCAGGCCGCGAATGCGATCAGTGCGGCGGCGATCACCGCGGGCACGAACCAGCCGGCGACAATGTCGGCAAGGCGCTGGATCGGTGCGCGTGAGCGCTGCGCCTCGGCGACCATCGCCACGATGCGGGCCAGCATGGTTTCCGAGCCGACGCGGTCGGCCCGGATCATCAGCGCGCCGGTGCCGTTGATGGTGCCGCCGATCACGTGATCTCCGGGGCGTTTCGCCACGGGCATCGCCTCGCCGGTCACCATCGCTTCATCGACGGCACTGGTGCCGTCCAGCACCTCGCCATCGACCGGCACGCTGTCGCCAGGTCGCACGCGCAGCCGATCGCCCGGATGGATCTGCTCGAGGGGCACCTCCTCGTCGTCGCCGCTGGCCGTGATGCGGCGAGCGGTCTTGGGCGCCAGGTTCAGCAGCGCGCGAATGGCGCCGCCGGTCTGCTCGCGCGCCCTGAGTTCGAGCACCTGGCCCACAAGGACCAGGACCGTGATGACCGCGGCAGGCTCGAAATAGACCGCAACATCGCCGTCGGGGGCACGGAAGCCGGCAGGGAACAGGCCGGGCGCGAGCGTGGCGACGACGCTGTACGCCCATGCCGCACCGGTGCCGAGGGCGATCAGGGTGAACATGTTGAGGCTGCGGCGGAGCAGTGAGTCCCAGCCGCGACGGAAGAACGGCCAGCCGGCCCACAGCACGACCGGGGTGGCCAGGATGAGCTGCGGCCAGTTCGTGTTGAACCCGAGATGCGGGAGCATGTCCAAGGCGACAACCGGGACCGACAGAGCGGCGCCGATCCACAGCCGGCGGGTCATGTCGACGAGTTCGGGATTGGCCCCCGGCTCGGCGGTGACGGTCAGCGGCTCCAGGGCCATGCCGCAGATCGGGCAGCTGCCTGGGCCGGTCTGACGGATCTCGGGATGCATCGGGCAGGTGTAGACGGCGCCCGGTGTGGCGGACGGTTGCTCACGCGGCGTCAGGTATCTTTCCGGGTCGGCGGCGAATTTCTCGCGGCAGCCGGCGGAGCAGAAATGGAAGGTGCTGCCGGCGTGCTCGAGGCGGTGGCGCGATGTGGCGGGATCGACTGCCATACCGCAGACAGGGTCGGTGGTGGCGGGCGTCGCTCCCCTCCCTCTGACCCCCTCCCGCAAGGGGAGGGGGAGGAATGTTCGTGGTCCATGACTTGCGTCATATACCATGCTGGGGTATGGTAACAAGATGCATGAGACGACAAAACAGAAGTTGGCAGCGCGACTGAAGCGCATCGAGGGGCAGGTACGCGGCGTGCTTCGCATGGTGGAGGACGACCGCTACTGCGTCGACGTGCTCACGCAGATCGATGCGGTGCGGGCCGCGCTGCACAAGGTCGAGGAGCAGGTGTTGCAGGACCATGTTTCCCATTGCGTCGCCGACGCGTTTGCGTCGGGCGATCCGGTCGAACAGCGGCACAAGGTCCAGGAGCTGGTTGAGACAATCGGGCGGATGACGCGCTGATAAGCTCAGTCTCTTGGCTGACGCCGCGCCGCAGCATCGCGCTATAACTCTCCCCCATGGCACCTGAACCGCGCGCCAACCCGCACCTGCTCGGCCACGAAGCCGCCGAGACCACGCTGCTCGAGGCGATGCGCTCGGGTCGGATGCACCATGCCTGGCTGATCACCGGCCCCGACGGCGTCGGCAAGGCCACGCTGGCCTACCGCTTCGCGCGCCGCCTGCTGGCCGGTGTGCCGACAGCGGCGGAACCGGACTTGGCGCTGGAGCCGACGCACCCGGTGTTCCGCCGCGTCGCCGCCGGCGCGCATGCCGACCTCCACACGGTCGAGCGGGCCTATGACGAAAAGCGCCGCCGCATGCGGACGCAGATAGCGGTGGAGGACGTCCGCAAGATCAGCACCTTCATGAGCCTCACACCAGCCGAAGGGGGTTGGCGCGTCGCCATCGTCGATGGCGCAGAGGAGATGAACCAGTCCTCGGCCAACGCATTGCTGAAGATCCTGGAGGAGCCGCCGCGGCGGGCGATCCTGCTGTTGGTGTGCGCCGCTCCCGGTCGGCTGCTCGCCACAATCCGCAGCCGGTGCCGGCGGTTGCGGCTGGACCCGCTGCTGCCTGCGGCGATGGAGCGGCTGCTGTCGCTCTATTTGCCGGAGCAGGGCGCGGATGAACGGAGCCGGCTGGTGACGGTGGCGGAAGGCTCGCCTGGCCGCGCACTGCTGTTGGCGCAGGAGGAAGGGCTGGCGATCGCCGGACTGGTCAACGAAGTGCTGGCAGCACTGCCCGGCCTGAAGCCGACACGTGCCTATGCGGTGGCCGATACGCTGGCGCGCGGCGAGACCGGCTTCACCAACTTCATGGATCTGCTGCGGGCCGGCATCGCCGCGGCGGTGCGCGACGTAGTGCGCGGTCAGGGCGACGAAGAGCAGTCGCGGCTGGTTGCGCTGCGTCCTCTTGATGCTTGGGGCGACGTGTGGCACGCGCTGACGCGGCTGCAGGACGAGACGGAGCGGTTCAACCTGGACAAGCGCCAGGCGGTCGTGGCCGGCCTCGGGATGCTCGGCGGAAATATGCCATGAACACGCGGTACTACGTCACGACCCCGATCTACTACGTCAACGGCGCGCCGCACATCGGACACGCCTACACATCGATCGCGGCGGACGTGATGGCGCGGTGGAAGCGCCTGGACGGCTTCAATGTGTTCTTCCTGACTGGGACGGACGAGCACGGCCAGAAGGTCGAGAAGGCGGCGCGCGACGCGGGCATGGACCCACAATCCTTTACCGACAAGATCTCAGCGGACTTTCGCGACATGTCGGTGAAGATGGGCGTGTCGTTCGACCAGTGGATCCGCACCACGGAGGAGCGGCACAAGGTGTCGTGCGCCGAACTATGGCGGCGAATTGAGGCCAGCGGCAACATCTATCTCGGTCACTATGAAGGCTGGTATGCCGTTCGAGATGAAGCATTTTATGATGAGGATGAACTGACCGTACGCCCCGACGGCAGCAAGATGGCGCCAAGTGGCGCGCCCGTGGAGTGGGTAAGGGAGCCCTCGTATTTCTTCAAGCTGTCCGAGTGGCAGGACAGGCTATTGCAACTGTACGAAGATAATCCCGACTTCATCCTGCCCGCGGGTCGCCGCAACGAGGTGCTGAGCTTCGTGCGGGGCGGGTTGCGGGACCTGTCGATCAGCCGCACCAGCTTCACCTGGGGGATCCCGGTGCCGGGCGCGCCGGGCCATGTGATGTATGTCTGGCTGGACGCGCTGAATAACTATGTAACGGCCTGCGGCTTTCCGGACGAGACTGCACGGCAATGGCAATATTGGCCCGCGGATGCGCACTTCGTCGGCAAGGACATCCTGCGGTTTCATGCCGTATACTGGCCTGCGTTCCTGATGGCTGCCGGGCTGCCGGTGCCGAAGCGGGTGACCTCGAACGGGTGGTGGACGGTCGACGGCGAAAAGATGAGCAAGTCACTCGGCAACGTCATCGAGCCGCGGCAGCTCGTGGCGGCGTTCGGGCTGGATCAGGTGCGCTACTTCCTGCTGCGCGAGAAGCCGTTCGGCGGCGATGGCACGCTGTCGCACCAGGCGCTGATCACGCGGGTCAACGTCGAGCTGGCCAACGACCTCGGCAACCTGGCGCAGCGGTCTTTGTCGCTGATCGCGCGCAATTGCGAGGGCAGGCTGCCGGGGAGGGGGCCTGTTATTGACGCGGATGGAGAACTGTTGGCGGCAGCGGCGGCGCTGCCTACCGCGCTGCGTGAGCGGCTGGACCGGCAGATTTTTCATGAGGCTCTGGACGATGTCTGGAAGGTCGTCCGGGCGGCCAACGCTTACATCGACCACCAGGCGCCCTGGGCGCTCCGCCGTACCGACCCGGCGCGGATGGCGACGGTGTTGCGGGTGCTGTCGGATGTGCTGCGGGTAATCGGCACCGTGCTGCAGCCGTTCATGCCCGAAAGCATGGCGCGGATGCTGGATCAGCTTGGGGTGCCGTCCAATACACGGCAATTGGCCGATCTCGCCGCGCCCCTGGATGACGGGACGGCGTTACCGGCGCCGCAGGCGGTATTCCCGCGCTATGTGGAGCCGGCCGCGTGAGGCGGCCTCCGGATTCGGGGTGCCTATGCTGATCGATTCGCACTGCCATCTCGACTACTACACAGATGACGAACGTCCGGAGGTGCTGGCCCGCGCGGTGGCGGCTGGGGTGGGCGAGATGGTCACCATCGGCACCACCCTCGCGCAGTCGCAACGCCTGCCGGCGCTCGCCGAGGCGCATCCGAATCTCTGGTGCACGGTGGGGATCCATCCGCATCACGCAGCCGAGGAAGCGGTGCCGGAACCCGAGACCATCGCTGCTCTGACCGGCCATCCCAAGGTCATCGGCGTCGGCGAGTCCGGGTTGGACTATTTCTACGATCGCTCTCCGCGTGACATCCAGCAGGCCGGATTTCGCGCGCATATCCGCGCAGCGCGTCTCGCCGGTCTGCCGCTCGCGATCCACGCCCGCGACGCTGACCAGGACATCGCCACTATCCTGCAAGATGAGCGGGATAGCGATGGGGACTTCAGCTTCCTGCTGCACTGCTTCAGCTCGTCCCGCATGCTGGCCGAGGCAGCTGTCGCGATGGGCGGCCATGTCAGCTTCTCTGGCATCCTGACCTTCCCAAGATCCAATGAATTGCGCGAGCTGGCTCGCGACCTTCCAGCGGATCGGCTGCTGGTAGAGACTGACGCGCCGTACCTCGCGCCAGTGCCGCTGCGCGGCAAGCGCAACGAACCGGCATTCGTTGCACACACCGCGCGTGTGCTGGCGGAGGTTCGCGGAATAGAACCGCAGGCCGTTGCCGACCTCACAACCGCAAACTTCCGTCGCCTGTTTCGCAAGGCGGCATAAGCGCGGTGCGCGTGACCCTTCTCGGTACCGGCGGCTCCGCCGGCGTGCCAATGATCGGCGGCGAGGACGGCACCGGCGACTGGGGCGCCTGCGATCCGTCCGAGCCACTCAACCGACGGACCCGTGCCAGCATCGTTATCGAGAGCGCTACGGGAAGACGCCTGTTGGTGGATACCGCTCCGGATATGCGCGAACAGCTGCTGGCGTGCCGGGTGCCGCGGGTGGACGCCGTCCTCTACACACATGCGCATGCCGACCACATCACCGGCCTCGACGACGTGCGGATCCTGAACCGCATTGCCGGCCGTCCGCTGGAGGCTTTCGGCACCAGGCGGACCTTGGAGGAGCTGACGCGACGGTTCGGCTACGCGTTTCGTCCGTGGGAGCCGCCGGGATTCTTCCGGCCGGCGCTGGTGGCGCGCGAGGTTGAAGCTGGCGAGACGATCGTGACGGCCGACATGCCAGTACGGCTGTTCGACCAGGATCACGGCTTCAGCTCAACGCTCGGCCTCCGTATCGGTGGTTTCGGGTATTCGACCGATGTGGTGAGGCTGAACGATGCCGCGCTGGCGGTATTGGCTGGCATCGATACCTGGGTCGTCGGCTGTTTCCTGCGCCGCGGGCCGCACAAGACCCATGCCGATCTGCCGCAGGTGGTGGACTGGGCGCGCCGCGTTGGTGCGCGGCGGACAGTGCTGACGCACATGGGCACCGACATGGACTGGGCCTGGCTTCGCACGAACCTGCCGCCGGGCCTTGAGCCAGGCCATGACGGCATGGTTTTTGAATTAACATAATATATCTTATGCGGCATTGACCTGTAGATCACCGCTAGAAATGTCACTCGCCTCCCCGATAGAGATGTCACTGCGACAAGCTGTCGTCGGGGCGTTTGGGGTGATGTGCGATGGCGGTGATCCAAATGAGCGAACGGAGACGCGGCTGGCACTGGCGGGAGAGGCCGGTCACGTTTGTGTGGGTTGTGCTCCAGTTCCCTGGTGAATTATGGCGATCTGTGCACGGGTACGTATCATTCCCTCGCAGCCTTGTTGCTGAGCGATCATCAGGAGTGAGCAATGTCCTCTACCGGCTCGGTTGGTGGGGTCCAGGAGACGCGTGCGCAAGCCTATGCCCGCGCCCTGGAGGTGTGGGGCCAATGGCTGCGGCAGTGGCGACGCACCGGTACGCCCCGCGCCCTTCACGCCACCCTCGCCTGCAAGCAGATCGCGTCGGAAAGGTTTGCCGCCTGGAGGGCGGAGTTGCGAGCCGACCGCTCGGCTCGTCAGTCCATGCGTGCCGCGCGGACCGAACTGGTCCTGGACCGGATGCTGGTTCAAATCAGGCGCGACGAGGAGGCGATCGAGTTGGCGCGTGGCGTCGCAGCGGACAACCTGGCCGGGGTACTCGCCGACGATCAGGAGGTGTCGTCCCGCAGCCGTAGTGCGAGGCCGGCATTCCTTGACCGATGACACGACCGAAATGCTGATCCGTCGAGTGCCGGAGGAGCGCCGTTGAGCGCTGAGGCCGAACTCCGCCGTTTGCTCGACATCATGGCCGCCCTGCGTGACCCCGACAGGGGATGTCCCTGGGACAAGGAGCAGACCTTCGCGACGATAGCGCCATACACGATCGAGGAAGCCTACGAAGTCGCCGACGCGATCGCTCGGGTCGATTTCGGCGATTTGCAAGCGGAACTTGGCGATCTGCTGTTCCAGGTCGTCTACCACGCGCGCATGGCCGAGGAAGCTGATCGGTTCGACTTCGCCCAGGTCACTCGGGCGATCGCCGATAAGATGATCAGCCGCCATCCCCACGTGTTCGGCGGCACTGTGATGCGCAACGCCGCGGAACAGACCGAAGCCTGGGAGGCGCACAAGACGGTCGAGCGGGCTGCCAGGGCCGAGACCGGAGCGCTCGCGGGTGTGCCGGTTGGCCTCCCTGCCCTGCTGCGAGCCGCCAAGCTGACCGCACGTGCCGCCCGGGTCGGCTTCGACTGGCCGGATGCGATTGCTGTGCTGACAAAGCTGGATGAGGAGGTCGCCGAGCTTCGCGCCGAACTATCTGATGCGAGGCCGGAGCGGCTGGTGGATGAAGTGGGTGATCTGCTTTTTGTCCTCGCCAACCTGGCGCGCAAGCTTGATCTGGATCCTGAAGCCTGCCTGCAACAGGCGAACCTCAAGTTCTACAAGAGGTTCAGAGCCATCGAGCAAGCGGCTGCTGCCAAAGGAAAGACACTGGCTGAGATGTCGCTGGAAGAAATGGAAAGCGAATGGCAAAAGGTAAAGCATAACAAGGATTTGGGAACCTGACGTCCCGTTACAGATCAGCAGAGCCTGATCCGGATCGACAGTGTCCGGTGCTCGCCGGGCGGGAGCAACATCAGGCCCGGCTTGTCGAGAAACTCACCATCGAAATCGGACGGGCTGGCCGTGCCATGCCACGGCTCGATACATAGAAAATCACCCTCGGCGCGCGACCAGAGACCGAGTTGACGGAAGCCCTCCCAGGCGACCTCGATCGCTGGCGCGCCGGGAGCGGTATAGCGCACCGACCGGCTGGCGGGTTCCGGCAGGATCACGGCGTCAGCAGCGAACAGCGCCGGCTCGAGTGCAAGAGTTCGGCCCGTGATCGGCGTCGGTTCCGATTGGGCTCGCAGCAATCCGTCCGCCAACCGCCGCACCGGTGCCGTCTCCGGCTCGGCGAATTCGAGGAGATGCGCCCTTTTGTCGAGGCCATCGGCCAACGGCCACGCAAATCCGGGATGCGTCCCAAGTGACGCGGGCAAGACGGAGCGCCCCGGATTGGTCACTGTAAGGCGCTCCTCAATCGCGTCGTCGTCCAGCTCGTAGGCGATCTCCAGCCTGAACGCGAAGGGATAAGCCGCGCGCGTCTCGGCATCCTCGTGCAGCACCAGGCGGCAGGCGGTGGCGCTGCGATTGAGCCAGGCGAAGCGCTTGTCGCGGGCAAAGCCGTGCTGGGTGAGCCGATGCGCCCTGCCCTCGTGGCGCAGCGTGTCATCCTTCAGTCGACCGACTATGGGAAACAGCACAGGGGCATGACGCGGCCAGACTGGACCTGCCTGCCACAGCACCTCGGTGCCACTCGCATCACGCAGTGAGCAAAGCTCCGCACCATCTGCCTTGACCTCGGCAGACAGAGTTCCGTTCGACATCGCGTGCCGATCCATCACGCGGTAACCATAGCGCGGACGTTCTCGTGTGGCGACTCACCCAATTGATCAGCTCAACGAATTGTTTGTAGATACTTTGGCATATACTATCGCGGTGACAGATCGCGCGTACTGGTACGGCTCGACGGGCAACCGTCATCGATACCTCCAGACGCGGTTCCGCCGCGTGACCGAGCTAAGCCTTCACCATCGGGCACGCGCCTTCCGATAGTGGCCGGAACGCCTGGTCAGCCGGCGTGGTCCCGATCAGCTTATATAGGTCCCACTCGCTCTTGCTCTCTGCCGGCTGCTTCACCTCGAACAGATAGGCCGGCGTCAGCTTGCGCCCGTCCTCGCGGATCTTGCCCGGCCCGAAGCAGTCGTCGTCGGTCGGCATCGCCTTCATGCGCGCCACCGTTGCGGCACCGTCCGCCTTTGCCGCCGCGGCCCCCATATCGGCGACCGTCTTCAGGTAATGCAGCGTGCAGGAATAGTCGCCCGCCTGCGCCATGTTCGGCCACAGAGTCACCTTAGGCTGGATGCGCTTCTGGAAGCTGCGTGTCCGTTCGTTGAGGTCCCAGTAGTAGGTCTCGGACAGCCGCGTGCCGGCCGCCATCTGGATGCCGATCGAGCGGATGTCCGTGGTGTAGGCCACCATCGCGGCAAGGTTCATCGTGCGCGTCAGGCCGAACTCGTGCGCCTGCTTGACGATGTTGATGAGGTCGGCGCCAGCGCCGCAGATGCCGAGGATCTTCGCCCCCGAGCCCTGCGCCTTCACCAGGAAGGCCGAGAAATCGGTGGTCTCCGGGAACGGATAGACCTGCGCGCCCACCACCTTGCCGCCGGCGACCTCCACGAAGCGGGTGGTGTCGCGCTGTGTCGCGGCACCGAAGGCGTAGTTCGGCGTGATGAAGTACCAGGAGTCGCCGCCCGCCTTCACCATCGCGCCGCCGGTCGATTTCGCCTCCATATAGGTATCGAACACCCAGTGCATCGAGTTCGGTGTGCACGCGCTGCCCGTCACGTCCGAGCTCGCCGTGCTGGTGGCGATCATGATCTTGTTCTTCTCCTTGCACACGCCGGCCAGCGCCAGCGCGCACGAGGTTGCGGCGATATCAATGATGATGTCCACGCCGCGCTGGTCGAACCATTCGCGCGCCAGCGAGACGGCGACATCCGGTTTGTTCTGATGGTCGGCGGACAGCACCTCCACGTCGAACGCGCCGGCGGCGAATTCCTGCACCGCCTGCTTGGTGCAGGCCACGCCGGTGGGCCCGTTCACGTCGCGATACGGGCCGGACATGTCGTTCATCACACCTATCCGGACGACGGGACGGGTCTGGGCGCGTAGGCGCGCGGGAATGGCGGCACCCGCGGCCGAGGCAACGAGCAGCGAACGGCGTGACAGAGGCATGGACGCTTCCTTTCGTGTGCAACGACACGATAGGCGATTGTGCCGGCCAGACCAAAGCGCCGCCGCCCACTCGACCAACCCGGCGAACCGCGCCACCATCACGCACAGGGATGCCGCTACACGACGCCACTCGAATGCGACGCCGAACCATCGTGCTGGGCTGCGGATTCGGCGTCCTCTTCGTCGCGTACCTCATGATCGGTCTCTTGGTCATCCACACCGGAGCACCTGACGAGCTGACCTTTGCCCCCCAAGCGAACCCGTCCGGCCAAGCGCTCGAGGTCTACGCCGAGATAGTCTCGGTCGATGCAGTGCGCGACGCGATCGATCTGCGGCTTGATTTCGCAACCGGCCGCGATCGGCTGGGCCTCCGCTTCACCGGCCCGTCAGACCGCGACATGGTCATCGAGGTCGGCGACGGCAACTCGGAACAGCAAATCGCCTGGCATGCCGGTCAATGGATGACGTCACATCCGCTGTCGGTCGACATCCGCAGAGGGAACGTCCAGGACTATCCCTTCGACCGCTACACGGCGACTCTGACGATGGCAGCCTATGCAAGTGCCGATGTTGCGAACGGCATGACGGTCCCATTGCGAATAACCGTGTGGAAGCGTCTTCCCGCCTGGGACATAACAATCAGTGCGACACAGCCACCGTCGGCCCCCGCCACGATCACACTGACTTTCGGCGTACGGCGTGCCGACCTTCACATCATCTTCGCGACGACGATCTATTGCGCGATGGCGGTGATGGCGATCATCGCGCTGTCGGTGGGTTCGCTGCTGTACCTCGGAGTTCGCCGGATGGACACCACCATGGCCGCCGTGCTTGCTGCCATGGTCTTCACCTTCCGGGGCTGCGCGGCCTCATGCCTGGAAACCCGCCGCTCGGCGTCCATGGCGACAGCCTAGTTTTCTTCTGGGCTGAGATCAGTGTTGTGATCGGATTGGCTCTGACCGTCGCGACATGGGCCATCGGACGCGGCGACAGGTGAAGCAGTTGCGTCCATCTGTTCGGTTTCTACATGACCAATACCGGCTCGACGGCCGCTCTTGGTGAATGGCGGCCATATGCTGCGCGCGCACGCCAACGAGACCGGGTGTGGAATGCCACTGACACTGGCGCCGTGGCGAGGCAAAGTCCGGCGCAAGCCCGTTTGCCGATCTCCGGGCGGCGCGTCCAGCCGCCGATTAGCCGACGCACACGACCAACAACCGCCATGGCGGTTGACACCACGCCCCCCATGGAGTGGACGATCGGCTTCATATGGGTTTCCCTGGCGTGCCGACTTCGTGGCTGTACTGGGCGTTACCACCGCTTTGGCCGGGCTCACGTTCAGAAGGGCCGGGCTCACGTTCAGAAGGAAGGTGACCGGCAGTAAGCGGTTGCGTTTGGTTTTGACGTAACGAAACCGAAGGAGAAAAGACCATGGCGTTTATCCGGCACGTTGCGATCGCGAGCAAGGATCCGGCTGGCACCGCTGAGTTCTACAAGAAACACTTCGACCTGAAGGAGCTGTACCGACAGCCTAAGGACACCGGTGACGATGGGGTCTGGCTCAGCGACGGATACATCTATTTTGCCATCCTGAAGCACGGGCCAAACACACCTCAGCTCGGGCCTGAGCAGTCATCGGATTTCTGCGGCATCCACCATATCGGCTTCATGGTGGACGATCAGAAGGCAAAGGTTGCCGAACTGGACGCCGCGAACGTGCCGCACGTGCAGGATAATCCGGCGGCACCGCGACGGGCCAGCCTGATCAGGAACGCGCCGAATGAGAAGTTCGTTGGCCCGGACTGGGTGCATTTCGACGTTCGTGAGAAAGGCTGGAACGAGGCCATCCGCTCCAATACGCAGCTCTATGAACTGAAGCCGGTCACCTCCGACCGCTAGGCTGCGGTGGCTCCGGTCGTTTGAACAGGTTGCTGCGGCGCTGGGAGGCTTGTGGCGGCAAAATGGGGAGACACAAGGCATTTCCCCAGGTTGTCCATAGGGGACCGCGCTTGCGCGGACCGCAGCCCTGGGTGTTCCGGTGGGGAGGACCGACCATTCGCCACGGACCGCCAGTGCCGGACTAACTGCCTCAGTGAACCGCCCCGGTCGGGGAGGCCGGGGACGGCTCACCGCGGCACTTTCGCCCGGGAAGGTCCGGGCGCCCCATAGTAGGACCGGCCACGGTTACAGAGAGACTTCAACCTTAGGGCGAGCGCATCGCTATTGATGAACTGTCGCAAGGCCATGCACGTGGAGTGGCGCGCTTCGCTTAGCAGCCCGTTGAGACATTGCGTATTCAGCCGAGTGGGATCGGTCTGATCATGAGCCCGGGCGTCCTCGCCCCGGTCAGCAATCGCATCATCCGTCTGGACGCAGTGCGAAGTCGTAGTGCCAGTAGCCATCTTGGTGTCGGAGACCGTGATGCCCTGCTCGTAAGTGTCGTCGTCGCGAGCCGGCACGCGACGGTAAGGCCGGTATCGGTGGTCGTATTGGCAATCAATTGAATGACCATATGGTAAGCGTAGCGTTGAACCCACATTGCGCGACGCGGTGACAGTGTGATGCGTGTTGTCCATGGGAGATGGACGACGAGCCGGTGGAACCGGGAGCAGAGATAGAGAGCGCTCATACGACTGATCGTATGAGCGCTCGCAATCAGCGGATCGAGTTAATCACGCGGGCCTGGAGCGCCCGGCAGCGACAGCCGCGGCAAAAAACACCGCGGGCCGATCACCAGGGCCTTCCTGGACGTGCTGGAGGCGCTGCTGTGGGGCTTCCACAACAGCCGCTCCGGCGCCTGCTTCCCGAGCTACGAGAGGATCGCGGAGAAGGCCGAGTGCGCCCGCAGCACGGTCGCCGAGGCGCTGAAGGTGCTGGAGTGGGCCGGCGTGTTGACATGGCAGAACCGGATCGCCCGGATCCAGGTGCGCGAGCGCGACCTATTCGGGCAGTGGGCGAGTCGCTGGAGGGTGATCCGCGCGTCGAATGCCTACGTGTTCAGTGACCCGAAACCGCAGCTTGCTGGCGTCTCTGCTTGTAAGTCCGAAAATGCGACGGGAACACGGAACCAAGATATTCTTAACCTTCGATTGGCACCCGCGAGCGACCCCAACAGCCCATTGGAGCGTGCCTACCTTAACCCAGCGATTGTGTCATCTGCGTTCGTTCGCATGGCCAACGGCGTTGGCGTTGCATTCGCGAGTTCATCTGCCGCCTTCGTTCGGCGATCAGCCGTTTGGCGAGTGTTTCGACACGGCCTTTCTTGCGGTAATTGCCCACGCAATCCTCGGCGGGCGGCCTCCGCTCCCGAGCCGCGGAGAGCAGGCTCCAGCCGAGGACCCAGCTGCCGCCGAAGAACGCGCTCGAATGATGGAAGCAATCGCGCTGTCGGTCTTCTGGAGCCAAGCGACCGCTGGGGCAGCGCCCCACTGGGTTCGCTGCGTTCGCACTTCGCCACGTGCGTTGGCCGCTTGCGCCCTTGTGCGTTCCGAGTTCGCGTTCGTTCGCGGCGTTCCCCGCGGTCGCTCCTGTGCCTCCGCGCGCTTCTGGGCCGGCCCTGCGGCACCAACGCAAAGACTCACATGCTCAGTTGCAGACACTCGATCAGCCGGGCTCGGTCTGGCCAACGTAGCGCGGGAAGCAAAGGCTGGGCGTCCCCCCGCTACGCCGACCTGAGCCGTCACGCCGATTCAAGCCGCTGTCGGAGTAGGCTGAACCGACGCACAGACTGGCACTTCAGCTGCCGGCTACTGGTCGGCATGGTGCCAATCGGGTGCCAACCCCCCCTTTTTGTTCTCTCGGCGCGCGTGGTAAGCCTTTGATCCGATTGAGCCGGATGGGTGGCCGAGCGGTTTAAGGCAGCGGTCTTGAAATTCGATTGGCGACGAGGGGAAGCGACCACGTTATCCGATTTCCAGCGACTTACCTGTAGCGATATCAGCGAACGGAGCCTGAACGTGCGAAGATGTGTGGCACATATTGGTGGCACACCGCATCGGTTAGGTGGCACAGCGCGTTCTCGCTTTGACCTTCAGTCGGCGCGGTCTCATTGTTTCGCTGTCGATGCCCGCCCACTACTATCAAACGTATCGACATCACGAGCCGCGACCGCTCGGGGAGGCGTCGGGCTTGTCAGGAGGATACAGGCAATGGGGCCAGTATCCGAATCGGCTCCCCTCCCCTCCCCCTACTCCAGTCCCTTCGCTGGCGACATCCGTCGGTAAGTCGTTAGGCCGAACGACGGCGGCTCGCCCGATCGAAGGGTGCCGCCCCGATTGTGCCTACACCGCCTCTTTCAGTTCCTTGGCCGGTCGGAACGCGATCTTCTTGCTGGCCTTGATCTTGATGGCGGCGCCAGTCGCGGGGTTCCGGCCCATTCTGGCTGCGCGATTCCGCACCCGGAGGATACCGAGACCGGTGAGGCGGATTTTGTCGCCCCTCTTCAGATGGCGGGTGGTCAGCGTCACCAAATCGCCGAGCATGGCCTCAGCCTGCTTTTTCGCGATCTCATGGCTGTCGGCCAACGCGGCGGCGAGGTGCTTGAGGGTGATGGTCGCCTGGACGGCAGATTTGGCCGGGGCGGCGGATTTCTTGGCTGCGACGGCAGCCTTCTTCGCTGGCGGCATGACGATCTCCCTGGGTCGATTTGCGGCGGGGCAACCTGCTCACACCGTTCGGATTCGCTCAAATGCGCCGTTTCGGCTCGATCGCCCGCAGGCGGCGGCAAACCCCCGCCGCCGTCATGATCGGCAACCCCCAAAAGCTGCATGCGAGCCGATGGCTCGTGAAGGCCCGCCAGGATTACCGCGCAGGGGCGGTAATCGCGCGGCGTCCCAGCGCTTTCGCCGACGGATCAGGCCGCCGCCAGCCCCGCTGTGGTGAGCGTCAGCATATCGTCCCGGACGATCAGCCAACCTTGGGAGGCCGCGTAGGAACAGGCCGCCTTAAAGTCCGGCATCTTCCAATCGCCAACCTCGGAGGTTTCCGCCAGATCGTCGAGGGTTAGCGAACCGCCGATCCGACAACACTTTTCATAGACCACGATCTCCAGCAGCCGCCGGCCGATCGCCTCTGGCGATTGCTTACCTGGACGTTTCCGCGCGATCCGACGACGTTGGATTCCGCGATGTTCGACATGTTCTCCCATGTACTTTTTCTAATGGTTGCGAATGTTACTAGCCAGCGGCAGGACGGCCAAAGAGAAGATGCTCACGCCCCTGTGATGCGTGTCCGATGGTCCTGGACACAACCCGCACCGCCTCTGCGAGACCCGTCTGTGTGGCCGCCTGACCGACGAATGCTCACCTCACGTGTCCATTTCGGTTGCCGCTCAGCGAGCCGAATAAAAAGAGACTGCCAGCCACGAACGCTGGCAGTGCAGAGTTCAGCCAAGGTAACCGGGGGCCGCTGTAGCACGTGCTCGCACCTGGGCTGTGCGCGGCGGGTTACGAAAAGGTGCCGGAGGGTTACCGACCCCGATGCCGCCGCCCTGGTCGTGGGCACGCCGCAGCGGCCCAGTCAGGGGGTTTTGCCTTCCATCTCATTTACCCGATCGCGAAGTGAGAAGCCGTCAGTGAAGCCATTGCGGTGTTGGCGAAGTCGAGATGACCGGATGTGCCGAGCGACAGCATCGTGCCACCTTGACCGTCGCTCTGGAGTGCCGCGACGACTGCCTTCGCCGTATGGTAGCCACCGACCCCGCCGACGAGATCAACGACACCGTGCTTATCGGCAAGGAAGTTGTTCAGCGTGACGACGCCGCCTTGACTGCCGATCTTTACCTCCAGCCCCTTCGAATTGTCGGTGATGGTGTCGATGCCGCCATGGACGAACGCGACATCATTGGCGCCGTACACGACCAGCGAGGCGTGGCTACCGTTGAGGATGAAGGTGTTCGTCCCCTTGGATGATGCCGCCTCGACAATGCTATCGGTGCCGGTACCCAGCGTGACGGTGTTGCCGCCAGATAGAATGTTGACGGTGTCATTGCCGTTGCCACCGGTAACTGTGGCATCCTTGCCGGACAGATTGACCACCACGGCGCCAGAACCGATGGAGACGTTGGCGTAATTGGCCGTGACATTCATGACGTTGCCACTGGGGGCGACCACAGGGTTGCTGACCGTCACGGTTACTTTGGCGGCGGACTCATCACCGAACTGATCAGTGACGGTATAGATAAACGTATCTGTCCCCGAGGTATTCGGTGCACTGTAGATCAGGTCGCCGTTGGTCAGCGTCACCACGCCGCCTGCGCTGGTCTTACCGACACCCGTAATGGTCTCAATGTCGCCGGTCACTCCGGGCGTGACCTGTGCCAGGATTGCGGCGGTCAGATCGACCGTCTGACCGGGATTTGTGGTGGCTGACACGGCGCCAGCCGTCGGACCCGGATCGGCTATGGGAGTGCCCGTAAGGCTGAAGTTATCGGGCACCTGTACCGGCAACCATTGCCTGATACCAAGGTGTTCCTGTACGCCAAGGGGCGACACAGGATAGACATACGTGATGCTAGTCGCCCAGTTGCTGGGCGGGGTAAACGTCGCTCCAACAACGGCAATGTTTCCCTGAAAATATCCAACAGTACTTCCAGCCGCCGACAGTGCAAATGGTGCCGTAAATACGTCGGATGGCTGACCGGTATCAAAGCCATTGATGAAAAGGTCCGGGACGCCGGAGACTGGCAGAGCATCGATCAAAGAGACACTACTGAAGGCTAATTCAACGTAGACGGTCTGAGACATTCGGCTCTCTCCGGCGACGCTCACGGTTCAAATGGGAAACACAACAGTACGTATACCCAACGAGTATGCAAGCCCCAACAGTGCTTAGACCGTTATGTTGGGGCCTACCGGTTGCAGAATGGCGGCGCCCCGAGGCAGGGTCAGACGAACTCTCACTCTTGGAGCGGCTTGGCGACGGACGCCGTCGGGCGCGCGACCGGCCAACTTCGGCATGGAACGCCGCCCAAAATGAGTGGCCTTTTTTGCTGCCGTGGCACGGACCGGCTACGAGGGGCGAATGCCCGACGTGGAAGAACATCAGCCCGGCGACCGCGCGCCTGCAACGGCCCACTACGAGGAACTGAACGTTTTCGGCACCCCCACGGGAGCCGTTGTCCATGTTCGTGAAGGCGACCAAAAGAAAACCCCGCGAGAGTTTTGGGAACCGTCGCGAGGTGAGGTTGTCAATATGGGGAAATTAAGCTGCCGGAATGCATCCGACACATTTGCTCTATCGCAAAAGCTGGCGGCTGTCATCAGCAGAAAAAAGCCCCGCGACGGCTGTGGGGGCCAGGGCGGGGCGAGTATGGCCGGAGGTACCCCTTCCGGCAGCAGGATTATAGTTCGGTATGTGACCGGTGCGACCTGCGCGCTCTACGCCGGTCGAGTGGACCAACCATCGATCAGGGGTTGCCAGGGAGTGGTCGCAGGGGCCGTCCTAGTCGGACTTCGGTGCGCCTTTCCCGCCCGGTCGGCGCGCCAACTCCTCGGACTTCTTGGCGAGCCGGTCATAATCGGCAGAGATATCCAACATCGTCTTCTTGGCGGATGGATCACGCGTAGCCATCGCGATGGCTCTGGCGTCCGCCGCCATTTTCGCCCATCTCTGCATAAAGGTCGGCTTGCGCATTTGCCTTGGAATTGCGCCAGCCAGCCGGCGGTTGCACCCATCCACGCCATGTGATCGCGCCCAAAACGCCCCGCGATGGCTTTTGGGTCCATGCGGGCATCCGACGCCCGAAGGCGTCAATGAAGGCTGCGGGCGGATCAGCTAATCATGCCGATCCAGCATCCGGCCGACCGTCTCCAGCAGTTCGTCAGTCGATATCGGTCGCGGTAGGAACTCACCGAGACCTTCAGTGTGCTGCCGGACTTCGGGAAATGATGTGAAGAGCACCTTGTGATGCCGGGGCGCTTGAGCCGCGCCATGCGTGCCAGAGCCGCGCCATTGGGCGTCCCAGCGGGGAACCGAACTCGCGTGATCAATAACTCGATACGCTTCGGATGTTCCAAAGCGTCGATGCCAGACATCGAATCCTGAAAACGCAACGACGTCATAGCTCGCCGCGCGCAGGGTGGCCAGTACAGGCTCCGCAAATTCGGGATCGTCATGAACGATGACGACAGTTGCTGGCATTTGGCGAATCTCGCCTGTTCTATGATGGACATCCTATGACCTATGTGAGCGCGTGACCATCCCGTGATCGCGCTTGAGTAGACGAGTGAATTCGCAGCATTTGACGCGAACGAATTCTTGCCCAGACGTCACTATTCCGTTATTTTATTGCGATGCGTGACGGTCGCGGCGCGGCGAGCGCGTGGTCGCTCGATAGAAAGGTGGACCGATGGAAAACACCGCGAATTGGTTGAAGCTGGCTGCACATGCACGCGCCATAGCGAACGAGATGCGGGACGCGCGTGACGAGCAGACGATGCGGGAGATAGCGAGTAGGTATGAGCTTCTTGCGACGCGGGCTTGCAGCCACGCGCCAGCGGAGAAGGAACCGTAAAGTCGATCGGGGTGCCTAGGGCTTTCGCCGCTCCGGCCACCGATCAGGCGGAAGAGCAGGCGCGGTTCGTAGTGATGCAGCATTTGAACGCCAACGCGATCGGTCACACGACACTCCTGCGGATGCGTGATACTTGCTGGTCGTGGTCCGCTATTCTTCGTTGGATAAACGCCCGGCCTAGCCGCAGCGGCGCGGTGCCGCTGTCACCCGCGGAGTGATAAGTCATGGCGACGCCCAGAGAACTGCGTGAGACATCCCAAATCCTGACGAAACACGGGAAGGACGTGCGGGAAGATGCCAAGCGCGCACGGAAGCGATCCGAGGAACTGCGGGAGATTGCCGATCGCGCCAAGCTGTCAGGCGACGCCAACCACGC
>CAWFUF010000004.1:0-342625 GCA_963818775.1 uncultured Alphaproteobacteria bacterium
CACTGCCGCGCGAGCGTGCGACGCAGATCATGGATGAGATCCGCGGGCCCGCCGGCCGCACCATGTGGGACAAGCTCGGCAATGTGCACGAAGCAGTGCTGGCGAACTATCTCAAGAATGAATACCCGCAGACCGTCGCCGTCGTGCTGTCCAAGGTCCGTCCGGATCACGCGGCGCGGGTGCTGACGATGTTGCCGGACTCGTTCGCCATGGAAGTGGTAATGCGTATGCTGCGCATGGAGAGTGTGCAGAAGGACGTCCTCGATGGCGTGGAGCGTACCCTGCGTGCCGAGTTCATGTCCAACCTGGCGCGCAGCACACGGCGTGACTCGCATGAAATGATGGCGGACATCTTCAATAATCTCGATCGGCAGTCCGAGACACGCTTCATTGCCGCGCTGGAGGAGCGCAACCGAGAATCCGCGGAGCGCATCAAGGCTCTGATGTTCACCTTCGACGACCTGATCCGGCTGACGCCTCAGGCAGTGCAGGTGCTGCTCCGCGCGACCGAGAAGGACAAGCTGCCGATCGCGCTCAAGGGCGCTTCGGAAAAGCTGCGCGACATGTTCTTCGCGAACATGTCGGATCGCGCCAGCAAAATCCTGAAGGACGACATGGAGGCACTCGGCCCGGTGCGGCTGCGCGATGTGGACGATGCGCAGTCGGGCATCGTGGCGCTCGCGAAGGAGCTGGCGACTCAGGGCGCGATCGAGATCGCCGAGAGCAAGGACGAGGAGATGGTCTACTAAATGGACGGATTCGCATCTTTCCCAAGGGTTGGCGCGCTGTTCGCCGAGGATTTCGATCTGCCCGAGACCACGCCAGAGCCCGAAGCGGTGGACCCTGTGTTCTCTCCCGGCGAGGTTGACGCGGCGCGCGAGGCCGCGTGGCGCGACGGCCATGCCGCCGGTCTCCAGAAAGCCGGAGAAAGCGACGCTGCGGCAACGCGCCAGGCGATGGCCGCGATCGCTGAGCAGCTCACCGCGGAGCGCGATGCGGCAGCGATACGGGCCGATCAGTCGGCTGAGGCGATCGCGCACCTGCTAATCGATAGTCTCGCCGTGGCGTTCCCTGCGATCTGCGCGCAATACGGCGATGCCGAGGTTCGCGCTGTTGTGCGTATCGTGCTTCCGGGACTGCGGCAGGAACAGGCGATTACCGTGCGTGCGCATCCGCGCACTGCCTCGGCACTGGCGCAGGAGATTGCGCGATTGGATCCGGATCTCACCGCGCATGTTCAGACTGTCGCATGCGAATCGATGCCGCCGGGCGACGTGCGAATTTCATGGCGCAGTGGCAGCGCCACGCGCGACGCGGCGGAACTATGGCGACAGGTGACCTCGGTGCTGATGCCGGCCGGGCTGCTGATGGCGCATGCGGCGATCAGGGAGACGATTGATGGCGACTGACATGGAACTGGCCGAACTGGCCGACGGCACCGGGACGAACGGCGACGGCAATGCACCCCGTGGCGCGCGTGAACTGGAAGCGGTCTATGACATCCCGGTCACGGTCAGCGCGGTACTTGGCAAGGCCACGATGCAGGTGAGCCAGTTGCTGAAGCTGGGTCGTGGCGCTGTGGTCGAGCTGGATCGCAAGCTGGGCGAGGCGATCGACATCTACGTCAACAATCGCCTGGTCGCACGCGGCGAGGTGGTGATGGTCGATGACAGTCGGCTCGGCGTGACGATGACTGAAATCGTCAAGACCGACCGACCGAGCTAGTCCACGATGCGCGTTCTGATCATCGGTTCCCTCGCCGGCGAGTTGGGCCAGGCCGCGCGCATCGCGATCGCGCGTGGCGCAAAGCTCGAACAGGCCGACGATGCCGACACGGCGCTCGCGCGGCTGCGCGATGATGCCCGCGTCGATCTGGTGCTGTGCGACGTGGTGCACGATGTCGGCGCGGTGGTCCGCGCACTCGCGGCCGAGCGCATGGCGGTGCCGGTGGTCGCTTGCGGCACCGGCGACGATGCGGACGCCGCGGCGCGTGCCATCCGCGAGGGAGCGCGTGAGTTTCTGCCGCTGCCGCCCGATCCCGATTTGATCGCCGCCATCCTCGAAGCCGCCGCTGGCGAAAGCCACGCAATGGTGGTGCGCGATGCCGCCATGCAGGCCACGGTGAAACGCGCCGACCAGGTGGCGGCATCCGAAGCCTCGGTGTTGATCACTGGCGAATCGGGGACCGGCAAGGAGGTGCTGGCGCGTTACATTCACCGTCGCTCGCGCCGCTCCGCCGGACCGTTTGTCGCGCTGAACTGTGCGGCAATTCCGGAAAATCTGCTGGAGTCGGAACTGTTCGGCCACGAGAAGGGCGCATTTTCCGGTGCGGTCGCGCGGCGGGTGGGAAAATTCGAGGCGGCGGACGGCGGCACACTGCTGCTCGATGAGATCAGTGAGATGGATTCACGCCTGCAGGCCAAGCTCTTGCGCGCGCTGCAGGAGAGGGAGATCGACCGGCTGGGCGGCAGTTCACCGGTGCGGGTGAACGTGCGGATTTTGGCCACGACCAATCGTGACCTGCCGGCCGACGTGCAGCGTGGCGCATTCCGCGAGGATCTTTATTTCCGGCTCAACGTCGTGTCGCTCCGCATTCCGCCGCTACGCGAGCGACCGGGCGACGTCGCGGCACTGGCCGATCATTTCGCGCGCCGCTATGCCGAGGTGAACGGACTGCCGTTCCGCTCAGATATCGTCCCATACCGTTCTCCACCATCCCATAAACCGCTGATGAAACATCGCTTTTCGAGCCACGATTGTCCTTGACTGTTCCTCATTGTTTCGTGCTATTCCAACTTTGTTTGTGGGATAGCATTAAGGACAGAGGATTATGGCTCGGGTTGGTGAGAAGCTTTCTCCGGCGACGGTGCTCAAGGTGAAAACGGCGGGCATGTACGGCGACGGCCACGGGCTATGGCTGCATGTCGGAGCGGGTGCAGCTGATCCCAAAGCGAAGCAGAGGGACGGCAAGTCCTGGATCTTTCGCTACATGATCGACGGGCGTGCACGTGAGATGGGCCTTGGTCCGCTGGTCACGATAGGGCTGTCCGAGGCGCGTGAGAGCGCGCAGAAAGCGCGGCGCCTCGGTCCTGGACGGCATTGATCCTCTGGACGCCAAGCTGGCCAAGCGGCAGCAGCAGAAGCTTGAGGCCGCGAAGGCCATTTCCTTCAAGGAATGTGCCGCCAAGTATATCTCTGCCAACCGCGCCGGCTGGCGCAACGCCAAGCACGCGCTGCAGTGGGACACCACGCTCGCCACATACGCCTATCCGGCGATCGGTGAACTGTCTGTCGGGGCGATCGCCACCGGGCACGTCACCAAGGTGTTGGAACCGATCTGGGCGACGAGACCCGAAACGGCATCTCGTGTGCGTGGGCGCATCGAGGCGATCTTAGAATACGCGAAGGTTCACGGCTGGCGAGATGGCGAAAACCCCGCCCGCTGGAAGGGCCACCTCGAAAACGTGCTGCCAAAACGTTCGAAGATGCGAGCCGTCGAACACCATGCCGCGCTGCCCTGGCAAGAGATCGGCGACTTCATGGCCGAGCTGACGAAGCAGGAAGGTGTTGCCGCGCTGGCGCTGCAATTCACGATCCTGACTGCTGCGAGAACCGGTGAGGCGGTAGGTGCCCGGTGGTCAGAAATCGACATGCAGGCGGCGCTCTGGGTGGTCCCTGGTGCCCGCATGAAGTCCGGGCGCGAGCATAGGGCGCCATTGTGCGAGGGCGCCCTGGCCGTGCTGCGCGCGGCCGCTCGGCTGCGCGAGCGAGACGATCAGGACAGTCTCGTGTTTCCGGGTGGCAAGGCCGGCCGGCGACTCAACAATATGGCCAACCCACGCATCCTCGCCCGGATGGGCCGCGGTGATCTGACGGCGCACGGCTTCCGCTCGACGTTCCGCGACTGGGCGGCAGAGACAGGTCAATCAGCTGACATCGCCGAGGCCGCATTGGCCCACACACTCGGCTCCAAGGTGGTGCAGGCCTACCAGCGCGGGGATCTGCTCGAGCGGCGCCGCCAACTCATGGCGGCGTGGGATGCCTTCTGTGGGCGGCCGGCTGCTGTGGGCGATGTCGTTGAACTCAGCGCAGCGCGGGTCATGGCGTGATGCCTCCGTCCCGGATGGCGCCGGAGGGCAAAGTCACTCCCGACTGGCGCGAGCAAGGCGTATGGATCTCAAGGGCTTGGCAGGAATTTGGTCCTGCGGCCTTTGTCGAGCGGGCCACGCAGGCTGCGGACCAGTTCGCCAAATTACGCGACGGCGAGACGCCCGAGATGTTCTTGCGGTCTGCTGGCCTCCTGTTCGCACATTGGCGCAAAGCGCTTTCGCGCCTTCACGGTGAAGCGCACGAAGCGTTTGTGGCGTATTGCGCCAACCGCGACGCAGCACAGTGCTGTGTTCTCATCGGGCTGAGGGACGGCGGTCTGATTGGTATCGGGAACCGCCGCGGCAGCGCCCATGATGAATGGATCCCAACCCTCCACTGGGATGATTATTCGCTGTCTCTAGACCCTGAACACCGTGACGTTGTTCGAGGGGACGAGGGCGTTGTGTGGCACCGCGCGCGTGTCGTTGAAGCGAAGCAATGGTTCGAAGGGCCGGCCGTCATTCCGGAGCCTTCAGCCCTTACAGGACGAACGGTTAGACCGTCCAGCGTAAAATTCGAAGAATGGTTCGAAACATTTGACAAGAAATCGCCCCCGACAATGCGAGAGGCTGATAGCTGGGCATTGGAGAAAAAGTATAACCGGGATTGTTGTCGGCAGCTACTCCGCGAGAAGACCAAACCGAAGCACGGCCGGCGGGCGAAGCACCAGTAGAATGTGCGAGAAATAATGCGCGGCACATTTGCACTTTTAGGAACCTAGCAGCCGAAGCTTTATCTGGTGTGTCCCAGAACTACACGGGACAACTGTCATGGACACGACAAGCGCCGGCGTACACCACGCGCTGAAGGGCAGCGCGAGTAGCATCGCCATGACCGGCGGCCGGCCGCCGGGGGAAATCGAGCCGATCGCTGTACGCCTCAATGAGGCGCAGCGGCTCTCGGGATTCAGCCGCTCAGACCTGTATCGTCGAGCCTCGCGCGGGGAGATCATCTTCCTCAAGTCGGGCAGCCGCATACTTGTCGAGTTCGCGTCCCTGAAAGCCGCGATCGCCGCGCTGCCGATCGCCCGGATCAACATCGCCGTCTGACGCAACCACCGCTTCGCCATCACTCGAAGGGGATAGGCTGCGCCAGACGACCGAATGCCTTTGGCGGGCATCCGCTGTGTAGCACCCCGTTCCATGGATGGCGAGCCGACAAGGACTTCGGCTCTAATGGACGACATTTCGATCACCCAACGCGATGACCTCGAGCGACTGTGCGACCTCGCCGGCCGCCTGGGCCTCGCGCAACTCCCTCTATTCCGGGCCGCGGCCGATGGCCTGCTCGTGCTGCTTCGCATTGAGAACACGGGCACCGTTTGGCCCGGCCGCCTGATCGAGCGCAACGGGCATCGACCGACCTGCTTCCTGATCGGCGCGGACCCAGGCGTCGAGCATCCCGATCCACCCCCGCCTTCCGAATGGGCATGCGCTAAGCGGCTGAAGTACTGGTGCCAGACCAGTGGTGCGATCGTCCATGGCGCTGGTGGTGAACCGTTCCATTATCGCGATGCGGTCGCTGCCACCTTGATGCTGCGACGGTTGGCACTCATCGAGACGACAAGCCATCGCGCTGATGAGTGGGCCAGCTATCTGCGCAGCCGAAAGACGCTGATCATCAGACCGAGAAATGGACCGCACCCCACCGCGGAAGCGCGAGGAACGGTCCAATGACCGCCGCCTTGCCCCCCGCCGAACGCAACAAGCTCGGCAAAGTGCTCGCCCTGCTCGACAACACTTCCGAGGGCGAACGCGACGCCGCAATCCGCGCGGCCACGAAGATCCTCGAACGCCACGGGCTCCGATGGTCGGAAGTCCTGAACTTACAGCCACCACCCAAACGCGAACCGTTACATGCAACCTGGCGCACTACCTGCCATCGGCTGCAGGAACGGCCTGGGTATCTGCGGCCATGGGAGAGAAAGTTCGTCGGCGACCTGCCGCACTTCTCTCGCATCAGCACAAAGCAAAGATATGTCCTGAAGGAAATCGCCGACCGCGTGCTCGGGGAGCGTGCGGCATGAGCGATCACCGCGACACCGTCACCATCATCCGGGCCCGCCGCGGCAAACGACTGGCGAAGCTGATCCGTGCCGACGGCACAATCACCGATTACGACAACGCCTTTCGCTATGACCTGATCGAGCGGCCGGCGCCGAACCTCGATGCTGTCGGCAAGCTGCTGCGCCACCTGATGCTACGCGCGGACTGCGCCATTGTGCGCGGCGGGGTGATCGATCCAACACGCACGGTCAACGTCAGACGCTTGGCCTACCGCGACGATGATACCGGCGACGAGCCGACACTGCGGGACGTGCCGCATCGATGGCTTGCGCTGGACATGGAAGGCGTTGGGCGCCCTGACGATGTTCCGGCGGACGATTTGGCCCGCTGCGCCGCCGAGGCCGTCCAGCAGCTCCCTGGCGCCTTCCATGGCGCACGCTGCATTGCACAGGCGACAGCAAGCCACGGGATCAAGCCCGGGTGTCGGGTGCGTCTGTGGTACTGGCTGAGCCGGCCCACGACAGGGGCCGAGCTGGCGTGGTGGTTGCGGGGAAAGCCCGCGGATCCGTCGGTGTTCCGCACAGTGCAGCCGATCTACACCGCTGCGCCGGTTTTTGACCGTGGCGTCCGCGACCACCTGCCACAGCGAATGGCTGCGTTGCCGGGCGCCGAGATGGTTGCGGTGCCGTCACCAAACGCGCTACGGCCACCAGCGCGGCCGCCAGCACCCATGCCAAAGCCAAGCGATGCAGGCGCGAACAACTACGCATGGGCCGCGTTAAGGAATGCCGCAGCCCGCATCCGCAGCGCCGACGTCGGACATCGCCACGACACGATCCTACGCGAAGCCCGATGCCTGGCACGCTTCATCAGCGCCGGCCTGCTCGCCGCGGCAGACGTCATGGGAACCCTGCATGGCGCCGGGCACGATGCTGGCAAACCAGAAGACGAGATCACCTTGGTGATCGCCTGGGCCATCGCCCATCCGTCCGGTGCCTCGTTGCCGGAGAACGTCGCATGATCGATCAGACGCACACGGCAGCATCCGATGCGCTGACTGTCGCCCGGCTCGCCACGCTGACACGCGGCGACTACGACCGCATGCGCCATGATGAAGCGGCCAAACTCGGCTGGCGGGTCGAAACCCTAGACGCGGAAGTGCAGAAAGCCCGCGCCGCAGCCCGCGTAGTTGATGACGGCGAGACAGACCGGCCGCCCGGCTTCTCCGACGAAGCGCTCGCGTTACGCTTCACCGCGCAGCACAAGGACCGCTTGCGATACGTCGCCGCCTGGGGGCGATGGCTGATCCGCGATCCAGCTGTGTGGCGTTTCGATGAGACCCTGATGTCATTCAGTCTCGCCCGCGCCGTTTGTAGGCAGGCCGCAGCCGAATGCAACGAGCCAAAGGTCGCCGCTGCCATCGCCAGTGCGAAGACGGTCGCAGCAATAGAGCGCCTCGCCAAGGCCGATCGCCATCACGCCGCAACCGTCGAACAGTGGGACGCCATGCCGTGGTTCCTTAACACGCCCCGCGGGGTGGTCGACCTCCGCACCGGCACAATGCATCCGCACCGGCCGGACGATTACATGACCAAGATAACCGCAGTCGCTCCTGGCGGTGACTGTCCGTTATGGCTCAAGTTCCTCGGTCGCATCACAAACGGCGATGCTGAACTGCAGGCATATCTGCAACGTGTCGCAGGTTATTGCCTGACAGGCATTACACGGGAACACGCCCTGTTCTTCGGTCATGGCGGCGGCGCCAATGGCAAAGGCACGCTGTTGAACACGCTCGTTGGCGTCATGGGCGACTATGCCGCAGTCGCCTCCATGGAGACGTTCACCGCGTCGACAACAGATCGCCACCCCGCCGATCTCGCCATGCTGCGTGGCGCCCGCCTCGTTGCCGCACAAGAGACCGAGGAAGGCCGCCGCTGGGCAGAGGCCCGCATCAAAGCCCTCACCGGTGGTGATCCAATCACGGCGCGGTTCATGCGCCAGGACTTTTTCACCTTCATGCCACAGTTCAAGCTCTTCATCGCCGGCAACCACAAGCCAGGATTGCGCAATGTCGATGAGGCAATCCGCCGGCGGCTGAACCTAATTCCGTTCGCTGTGCGGATCCCGCCAGAGGAACGCGATCCCGATCTCGCCGAGAAACTTGAAGCCGAATGGGGCAGCATCCTTCAGTGGGCAATAGACGGTTGCTTGGATTGGCAGACAAAGCGCCTCGCAGCGCCGACCGCCGTCACCACCGCCACCGACGACTACCTCGAGGCGGAGGATGCCATCGGCCAGTGGATCACCGAATGCTGCATCGTCAAAGGCCAGATCATCGGCGGCCAACTGATCAAACGCGACCTTCACACTACAACCGCTCAGCTTTTCGGATCCTGGAAGAGCTGGGCCGAACGGGCCGGCGAGTTCGTGCCGTCCATGAAGCGCTTCAGCCAGACAATCCATGGACGAGGCTTCGATCCCAAGCGCCAGGCCGGCACTGGCAAGCCGGGGTTTTCAGGAATCGAGGTGGCTTCATGGTCACTGTGATAGATTGTGATGGATTTTCCATTACCACCGTTAGCGCGCGCGCGTGACGCCCTAATACAGAAATCCATCACAATCTATCACACCCCCACTTTGCCGTTGAAAACAGGGCGCATCCGCCTCCGTATATTCAGCAACAATCAGCAAGGATCCCATGGCAGGCGGGCACGGTGGGCCGCGTGAGAACTCCGGCGGCAGGCGAGCGGGTGCAGGAAGGCCGCCGGGCAGTGGCTGGCGCCCGGCTGTGACCGAGCTGCGCGCGGCCGCGGCTGAGAAGCTGGCAACCGTCATCGGCTCGGCCAGCGATCCGTTGAGCGTGGTGATCGATGCCGCGTGCAATGAGGACCTCGACATCGCGACGCGCCTCGGCGCGGCTTCGATCGCGCTGCCGTATCTGTATCCGAGATTGAGCGCGACACAGGTTGCCGCGACGCATCACTGTCGATGAAGGTCGACAGCGCGACCGTTCTCGATCGTCTGGCCGAGCGCATAGAGCGCCTGGTAGGTGGGCCGGCGATCGATGGCGAAGTGAGAGAGGCGGACGTGCCTTCCGCCAATGAAGCCCAGGAAACGGCGGAAATCCGCCAGTTCCCGGCCGGCAACGCTGATCAGCCCACAAATTGGCCCACAAGTCTGCCACCGGAAGAGGCGGCATGATCAACTTCCAGGCCTTCGGCGCACTGACGGCAGAACAACGTCGCGCTGCCTTGGCCAGCCTCACGCCGGGCGAGCGCGAAGAGCTCGAATGGTGTTGGCAATTCTGGGGCCGGCCCGATCAGATTGCACCACCACCGCCCTGGCGCACATGGCTGTTGTTGGGCGGCAGAGGCAGCGGCAAAACACGTAGCGCGAGCGAATGGGTTCGCGGCGAGATGGAAGCTGGTCGACGTCGTGATGTCGGTATTATCGGCCCGACCATGGACCAGGTGCGGCGTATTCAGATCGAGGGCATCTCGGGGCTACTGAACACGTGTCCGCCGTGGTGCAGGCCAAGTTTTGAGCCTTCCACACGGCGCATCGTGTGGCCGTCGGGAAGCACGGCGTTTCTGTTCAGCGCCGAAGAACCATCGCGTTTGAGGGGGCCGAACCTGAGCGCGATTTGGATCGATGAGCTCACATCGATGGCCAACGCGCCTGAAGTTTGGGACGTGGCGATGATGGCGTTGCGCATTGCTGGACCGCAAGGGCACCAGCCGTGTGCGATTGTGACAACGACGCCGAAGCCGCAGAAGCTGCTGCGCTCGATCTTGGAAGCATCCTCGACGGTTGTGACCAGGGCGCGGACAAGCGATAACGCGGCAAACTTGGATGCGTCTACACTGTCGTATCTACACGACAAGTATGGCGGCACGCGATTGGGCCGCCAGGAACTCGATGCGGAACTGCTGCAGGACACCGAAGGTGCGCTTTGGCAGCAATCGCTGATTGACGGCAGCCGGGTTGATGCAGCGCCGGCAACGCTGAAGAAGATCGTAATCGGCGTTGATCCATCAGGCGGCGGAAGTGCGGCAACCGGCATTGTCGCTGTCGGTCAGGCGGCGAATAACCATCTGTATGTCATCGGCGATCATTCGGTAAAGGGTTCGCCAGAGACATGGGGACGGGCCGTCGCTCGCGCGTATCACAGCCATCAGGCGAACAAGATATGCGTTGAGAAAAATTATGGCGGCGACATGGCCGCTAGCGTTCTGAAGAGTATTGAGCCGAACCTACCCATCACGACGGTGGTTGCCTCAAGAGGCAAGCAACTGCGGGCCGAGCCGATTGTGTCGCTTTACGAACAGTCGCGTGTGCATCACTGTGGCACGTTTCCGCTGTTGGAAGATGAAATGACGGGCTGGGATCCGAACGGGAACGATCCCTCACCAGATCGTGTCGACGCGCTGGTATGGGCGTGCACGGAACTGAGCGCGCGGCCGCCGATGCAGATCAACCCGAGCGCGATCGAGACGATGACGCGAGGGTCTGAGCGGCCGACGTTGTCGCCGTGGTCCGGGCGGTTTTCGCGATGAGCGCGTCGCTTGCATCGCCATCAGATTGGCGGCCAGGGCCGATCCCTCCCGAGTACCTCGGCCAAGCGCGTTCGATGCGTGACAGGCTGAAGGCGGTGAACGTCGAGTGCTCCCGTGCGATCGATCACATTGCGGCGCCGCTTGTTGCGCGCAGTAAGCGTTCGCCGATCCCTAGACGCGAGCAGCTGACCGACGTGGCCCGCGAGTGGGCCTGCATGCCGGCGTTCGGGCTGCTTGATACAAAGATAGAGCTGGTGCTGGGAAAACGCTCGTTGCACATTCGCCAATTGCGGGCTGGCGCGAGCGATTTTCGTGCGACGGGCTGGAAGATGGATGAGGCGGGCGTATCGGTCATTGGGCTGATGCTCGACATAGCCGCGCACAGATTTTCGTTTGTCATGCCGTCGCTGGTCAGCGTGTCGTTGCATGCGTTAGCGCGGCGATATCAACGCGGGTTGGAAGTGAACGACGCGGCGATCTTCGGTGACCTGCATACCTTGGCTAAGGCGCACTTGCGACTAGCGAGCGGTGCGGTGGGCGATTCGTTCGAGGTCGAGGCCGGAGGTGGTTGCTGGCGCGGCAATCTGACGGATGCGTCGACTAACGCTGGCATGGACCGGATCTTAAGTGCGCGAACATTTTTATGACATGAGGTATATACAGATGCATACGACAGTGAGGGGCGGCAAGTCGCTTATGCGACTTGGCTACGACCAAGGCGGTGGCGGCTACCAATCGATGCCGCGCAACGAGGATCCCGGGCGCACGAACATCACGCGCGATCAGCCCGAGGAGACGGGTGACCCGCAGCGTGCGGCGGCGTTGCAGAATGGTTGGGAGCAAGAATACGCGCAATTATTCGCGCTGATCGAGGGCATACCTGGCGCGGTGGAGTTGCTCGATCGCTTGGTGCAGACCAGCCCGCAGGAGCACGCGGCGATGAATGGACAGAGCGCTCCGCCTGGCAGGCCATCGGTGCCAACGCAGGACACGCCGCCGCCGTTTCAGGGGCGGCCGCGGACTGGTGCGCGGGATCAGTTCAAGCCGATGAACGATCCTGTGGCTGTCGACTGGCGGCCGCTGATCAAAGGACCGCACAGCACACAGGCGATTCGGGGGTTTGTGGCGCAGAGCGAGATGAAGCGTCGGCAGCGGGAAACGGAGGCGGTCGAGAAACGTTTCCCAGACGCTCTCTCTCGCCTGAAGCGAGCATTCTGATGGTGCGCCAGGTTCTGCAGCGCGCGGGCGCTGATGTGCTCGAGCAGCTCGGTTTGCATCGTGATGATGGGCCGCCTCCGCCACCACCGCAGGCAGCGCTAGACGCGATTTTCCGGATGCCCTCGGGCGGCCCTGAGACCGAGGAGCGGCAACGGGAGCGCGAGAAGGCCGAGGAGGCGCACAGCGCGGCGAATCCTCGGGGCGGCACGTGCGGTTGCGGATGTCGGAGATTTGAGTCGACGCGCACCGCGGCCGGCAAGTTGGCGTGGGTCTGCGGCGGTTGCCGGCAGGTCTATCAGCCGGAGGGTGCTTGTGCGCGGGTGCGGCCAGCAGCGCCTGTGGCGCCACCAGCGCCATTGCCAAGCCCGGAAGCGGCGCGTGAGGCCCTCAAGGCTGCAGCTACCGCGGTCGAGATGGCGATCGCCGGGCACGCCTCTCTGAGCAATGCGAGCACCAGCGTACGCGCGGCGGTGGGTGCAGCGGAGCGCATGCACGAGGAGGCGGAGGCAGCGCTAGCCGAGGCTACGCGCAAGGCCCGGGATGCCACGGCACTGGCGCTCACGACCGGCCAGGCGGCTCCTGCGATCGACTTGGGCAAAGCTCGCAGCGAGGTCGAGAAAGCGGCTGACGGCCTTCTGGCCGCGCGCGGCGCGCAGGAGGCGATCGAGGCGCAGCAAGAGACTGCGCGGCGGGCGCTGGCCAGCGCACAGGCCAAGGGCGACGAAGCGGCGTTGCGGGTGCTGGCGGTCGAAGTGGGCGTGCCGTTGGTGGCGCGCACGCAAGCGCTGGTGACTGAGCTCGCGGCGGCGCTGGCGAGGCTGGGCTGGCTGAGTGGACGGCGGGCGTTCTGGAGCCCGGAGGTGCAGGCGTTGCTGGCGCTGCAGGGCTTACCGGTGCGTGACTGGCCGATGACGGCGAAGATCGCGGCCGAGTCCGACGCGGCGCTGGACCGGGCGTTGCCGGCGTTGGTGGCGGATCCGACCGTCGTGGTTCCGGCGCCATGAGCGACTCGGACGTCATGTGCAAAGCGACGGTTCCATTGCAGGGCATCGTTCGGAATCCCCACCTGTTTTTTATCTTAGTGGACGCTCCCGCTCTGTGTTCCCGATGATCGACGAGATGCCACAGCAAATACCAAGGCGTCGCCGATCTCTTTGGCACCGTCTACCGTCAATCCAAAAACTAGCTCTATCCCTGGTGGCACTGATAAAATGAGAACTAACTGCCCGGTATGTTGAGATGTCTTTGTCTTCCATTCCTCAATTGGAAGCTCAGAATACCCGATGATCATTCCTGGGTTCGGTTTGTTTGGCGACGCAAGCGATGCCGCGCACGATAAAAGCTCGCGTGCCAAATGCGCCGCATCATCGGTTGTAAGTGATGCGAATGATCCAATGATCCGGCCCGTGCCATCGACCAATTCAATATTATTATTTGAACCGATGCGCGCGTTGATTTCTGTCACAATTTCGCTCCCTGTCTGGTGTGGCAACCGCAGGATAGCGAACGGCGGGGCGGGCGCGAGTTCGTCCCGCCACCCCCGAAAAAAACTTCGTCCCGTCCGATGTTTTCACGGGGCGCATTAAATTTGCGCGGACCGTCGCAACAGCCGGAGAATTAGCAAATGGCGACCGTCATCGAAACGCCAACGCGCTGGTTCAAGAGCGCAGCCTGGTGACGAACCTGGCCAGTCGTCGCGTCGCGCGTGACCTGGCGCGTGCCGCCGCGATCGCAGCGAGGTATCCGCGTAGCCGCGAGGATCACTTAGCGACCGTGGCGAAGCTCCGCGAACGGTACGACCTTCCGAATCTGGTGACGCCCGCCGAAGCACATGCCGCCCAGGAAGAAGAGCGCCGACGCGATCGCGCTGCCGCCGGCGATGCTGTGCTGCGGTTCGGCGGGATGTGGTGATGTTTACGAAAACGGTGCGCGAGTGGCTCCCGCGCCGTCTGAACGGCCTGCCTGGCGTGGTGCATTCTCGCCGGCAGCCGGGTGTTGGACGGACGTGATCGCGCGCGTCGCGGCGGCGCTGGCGGCGTCAGTCACGCGTCCGTGCGTTCTGGACGGGATGCAATGAAAAGCCGCCGGCTCGCGTCCGCCATTTGCTCTGACCGGTGGATCGGCGCCACACTAGCCTGTGTCCTTGCGTAATTAGACTGCCACCGACGTTGTCCCAATAGTAGCGGCATGACCTACGATGTCACACCCACCGGGCCGAAGGGTTTTCAGGTCAGCACGCCCCGGGCCGGGCGGCGCACCCCATATCGTCGGCGACTTCGCCTCCCTCGTCGAAGCGGAAGCCTGATGCGTCGACTCGATGCTGGCCAGTCTCACGACGCTGAGGGAAGGGGTTTGTCCACGAAATAGAGGCTATGCCCCACCGTGAGCCGTTGGCAGTAGTAAGCCGACCTGTCTGTGCGTCCGGGAGAAATACGTGCAATATTTATGGGCATGAACACATACACCGTTGGTTCCTATGGCAATGGATGGTTCAAAGTGACTGTCCTCACCCCGAGCGGCGATATTCAGATCAAGGACGGCTTTGTAAACGAGTTAGCTGCCGAGAAGTGGGCGGCTAAACGCCGCCAGGCAGAGGCTCGGAAGAGACTAGATGACAGGACTGTCTGATGGCTACTAAGCGCCTCACAAAGCTGCGAAGGGCCAGGGGCATGGAAGATCGCCGGTCTGATGAACTGATCCGCCGCAACCATGAATTATTGGCTGAGGTCAGCCGCATTCGGCTGTAGATGACAGAGCGCGCGGAGCGACTGCGACTAAGCAATCAGCGCATACAAGCTTTGCGGATAGTTAGCCGGCCGCGCAGTGATCTATTCCACGAAAGCTGGGATAGACGTTGATGCCCATGCCCGCCGCAAGTAGTCGCATCGAACTGGCGCGGCGGGTGCCACCAGAGTCCATGCGGGTCGTCGTTGGCCCCGTGCGATCACAGGACCATCCTCGCGATCGCGATCAGCGCGACGGCCAGCGCGAACGGCGTGGCGAAGCGCGCGAAGTCGCCCACCAGCCGCAGCGCCGGCCACAGCACGATCCACAGGATCAGGAAGAGCGCGAGCCCAGATCACGGCTGGCAAGAAATACCGAGGCTGAGCGGCAAGCTTGTGACCTTCAGCGCGGCCAGCCGCGCCATGCCAACATGACGGCGAGCGCGGGCCGCATTCGGGTAGTGCGTCAGCTTGAAATCTAGGGACTGATCCATAAAATGCCCGTACCGAGCGAGACAGCCCAGAGGGCATGGTTTCCGAGGGCGGCACCTATAGCCTAATTCATGCATCAACTTGGCAACGATGGTGCCAGCGCATTGCGTGCCGTGACCAATTACCTTGTAGCGGCTCCCCAGATTCTCGCGCAGCAACTGATCTACCCCTCAGATCGCCGGATACCCTTTATGCGCCGCCTCGATCGCTGCCCTTCGTCCTTCTTCCGATCGGACGATTTGCTCCATCTCTCTGCATAGGTGGCATCGCTCTTATAGGCGTGGGTTCAATGCCATCATCGTCCCCCTAGTTGTTGCGCCCCGGTCGGGGACCGAGACGGTCCGCTGTCAACGCCTGCTCGGGAAAGACACCGAGCGTAGCCATCATCCCTGCGAGCGTCGGCTCCCCGCGATAGCCTCGGAAACTACCCATTGGGGCCCATCAGCGATTCCCGGCCTTCCGCCGCCCCCCCGGGGCGCCCTTCGACCGCAGAGCCGCAGAAGGCTCTTACGCATGCGCCAGGAACTTGCGCGGCGGGCCGCAGCGGAATGACTGGCTGGGGCGCGCCGGATCAATCCACCTGTAGACGTTGCCGAATCAATTAGCGATCTGATAACGCGTGCGTCACGATCACGCGCGGAGAAACCGTTGTATTCGGCCGGGGCGCGAATTGCCGGTTGGGTTCATGGCTGAACCGATATGGCTGAGGGCTGCTCTGCGGCGCCCCCGTTGATGCACAAGCTTATCCACAGAGTTCTTCCAGTGTTCTGTGGATATTACACCTTCACGTCCATGGGACACAGTGCAGCAAGCCCTGGTTGGGCTTTTGCAACAATATAGCGCCAGGGCACCTGAGCAAGGAAAGAGCCCCAGGAGTTGATCTACAAATTATCAAGCCGGCGGCAGCTCGCGGTAGCCTCGGAATCTACCTATGCGGCGGGATCGGCGGCGTCAGTCAGACGGTTCGTGGCGCAAATGGGGTGACGCCCCAACGTCATCACCAGGCGCCTGACGTTGCACTGACGGGCGGCCGGTTGCGCCGTGTTTGACACCGCGGATAGCGATTTGGGTGTTGGCGTGTGCGAGAAAAATGCGCTGATGCGAATCGATGCGACTGGGTTATTTCATGCCGTCATCGGACGCTACTCCAATGGTCCGCGTTCCTGGCGACACCGACGATCCTGACGACATAATGGGACGATCCTCCAGTGTGGCGATTCTCAATCGTCATCCTTCATGGGGCGATCGTCGGCGCTTTGCTTGCTTGGATCGTTGGGTGGGTTTGAAGCGAATTAAATGTCGTGCGGTCCGGTTTCTCTGGCCGTCCCTTGCAACATCCATTCGCGATCAAGGCGCCGGCTTAACTCGGCGCTGCTCCAGCCGAGTGTGGCTGACGCTTTTTCGAATTGCTTGGCCGTCATAGGCCCCAATCCCATCAACACGACGCGCCGCTGCCACGCGGATGATCCCGGAATGCCAGTGATCAGCTCGACCAGCTTTGGCTTCCCGCCGTATCCGTCGTTCTTGAGCCGGGTGATCAGATCACCGACGCGCCGATCGCCGACGGCGCGGTAAATTTCTTTCTGATGATTAGAGAAAGCGTCACGGCGAGGCCCAGGACGGCCCGCAGCTAGGATAGCCAGGCCCGGACGCCAGCGGATAAGGTACCTTTCCCGCCAGCCGTATGATCGCGTCCGGCAGTTGCGACCCACTGAGGTTCTGCAGCCCATTCGTGTAGGTGATGGTTTTGGGCATGGAATGTTGCTCCCCGTTTATAGTTACCTTTCGTCAGTGTCATTGTTGCTACCGCCGATGCACGTTCTGTTTGTCATGGAACTCCCTCCCCGTTTTTTTAGCGTAACTCGCCCGCAGGTGACACTTATAACGGGCTTTCCTCTTTTGTCATGTATACTTGTGGGGCTGGACGTGCCCACAATACAATCAGCAATCGATTGACAGCCTTACAAAGCAATTGACAGATTGGACGGTTCACTTGCAGGGGTGTGCCGTCCTTTTTTTGTACAACATAAGGGGAAACTGATGGCCGACATGGCTTACAACTATACGTACACCGACCCGAGCGGCTATTCGGTACAGCGGTCAAGTCGTGGCCAGCACCACGATGCCTCAGTACGACTATGTGTCAGGCGCGACCTACACGAGTGCAGAAGTCGGAAGCTCTGGCGACGGCACTTACACCATCTCTGGCGCAGGGGTACCGACTACCGCCCCCGCTGGTGCCGTGTACCAAACCAGCTACACTGATCCTTCCGGCAACACCTACGACTTGTACCACTACGATCCGAGCCAAGCCACCTACTACAACATCAGCACAGGCTACGATCAGGCCAACGGCATGTACCCGCCACCCAGTGGCGAGCCGCCAGTACCGGCGTGGTCGGGCATCGGCCTGGGCAACGAGGACCTGGTACGTCAACATTGGCACCGCGACCAAGCCCGATTACGTCACCTATGGTGGCGGTGGCACGGCTGCGCCGACAGCATCGACGACGTACACCGACTACGACTATTACTTCATGTACCCGAGCGGGACGTACTACTACGGCGTGGTCGTGGACAACGGCACGTACGGCTACAAGGTGGGCGAGTCCATGAGCAAGGATGGTGGCACCTATACGATCTACGGCTCATCGCCGACCGCAGCGGGTAACTACCAGGCAGGCTACAACTACATGACCGAGTACGTCGCTGGCGGCCAGACCTATACGCCGAGCGACTTGAAGCCAGGCACGCCGAGCTACGGCCAACCGGCAGGCTATGGCGGTCTTGGATCGGAAAAATCCTATGTATCGGCGGGCGGCTCATACTACGCGGTCAGCCCCACGGCGATGGCTACGCAGAGCACACCAGTGACTATGATCCCACCACTCACGTAAGGCATGATTGACTGTGCGGCCGACTGCCCATTGCCACGCTGTCCGCTCTGCCAAAGGGTAATGGACCAGGACACCGCTGCGAGACCGACACTACCGCTTGAGAGGCCAGACGCCGGTTTGTCCGCTCTGCCTTGGGCAACCGACCAGAATCCTTGCGCCTCTCGGGCGGCACCTGACCCGCCGTTGCCAGCATGGTGCCCTCAAGCCCCGTCCTGTCCGATGAACGGTCAGTGTCGGCGCCGATCACCTTGCAAGAAGCACGGCGCCTGGGCAGCGCAACACCACAACCAAAGGCCGGGCTGGCGCCAGACGCCGCGTAGACCGCCTCTGGCGCCTGCCGTGGGGCCCTATTCGGCGGCCTCGGCCTCGTGCGGCGCCTGCGCTACCTGGACGGCCGCTGCGGCGACTTGATCGCTCGTCACACTGATCGAACATCTGGAGGATCTCGCCTAAGACGATGAGATCGTTGGCCGCCTCGCTGGGCGGGCGACGGCCGCCATCCGAGGGCTTCTTCATGAACGCTTCCCCCTCGTCCCGCTGCCAGCCGATGAGCGGATGGCCGGCCTCCTCGCACCGATTGGCAGCTACCTCCGCCGCCGCGCGCAGCAGCGTCCACGTCACCTCAGCGGTCCTGACATCCTCCGTGCTACCGGGCGCCGCTTTCTTGGCTTCCAGCGCAGCGAGGGCCGCCTCATGCGCGCGCTTCTCGGCCTTGCGCTGATCCCACGCCTGGCGCCACAGGTCATCGATGCGCATCATCGCGGTGATCAGGTCGCCTTCGCATTTCTGCCACTCATCGATCTGGACATCGTCGCGCGCGGTGATCAGGTGGCCAAGAATTCCAACGCTGGCCCGCAGGTCGAAGATGGCGGGCTCGAGGGCGCCGAGGGGCCAGCCCCCGTATGGGTCGATGGACGGAGTGGGTGTAAGGTGGTCATCAGCCTGGGGCATTGGCGCGCAATCCTTGCTCTGGGTTAGGCCGGGCGGGGCGTTCAGAGCGTCCCGTTCGGCCGCTCGCTTTTGTAGCGCAGCTTGACTACAATGCGGCCAACGCATCCGGTAGTCAATGGTAGTCATGATACGGCAGCTTCCGACCAGCATGCGGCTTGACCCTGGCATCAAGGCCGCCGTCGAGCGTGCCGCGGCAGATGACGATCGATCGGTCTCATCACTTGTCGAGCGCGTTCTGAAGGAGTGGCTCACAGGGAAAGGATATCTGCCGAAGTCGGCACCGAAGAAGAAGGCTGCCGGCGGTTCGAAGGCGCGGCGGAAGGCCCCGGATCGCTGACGGCCGCGGCCGGCTCACTGGGGACACGCATCGTTTCTCCGCGCGGGTTGACATCGGATGCTCATTCCCAGACGGTTACCTCGAATAACACAAAGCGTCGCATTTCGATTCGAGGGGGGAAATGCCAGCTAGCTGGGGGAGCTTTCAGTCTGCCATTCAACTGGTAACCGGCACGAACATAGCACTTTACGCACTGCCGAATCTCGGTCAGCCAGTGATCGAAACCGAAACGCGACGTTGGGTGGCCCTCGTTGAGGCTTCGCGTGATCAAGGGGAAGAGCTGCGCAGACTTGTTCGCGCCGGAAATGTTTCCTTTCAGGCATCCCTCCGCGGGCTCGAACGCAAAACGGGGGCGGTCCGACATTTCGCGCTGTGGGTGGCGGCTCTCGCCGCGGTCGCCCTCTTAAAGTCGTCAGCCTATCCGGACGCCCCGCCCGACCCGATCCTCTGGGCCGTCATCGGGATCGGGGCCGTGCCATCCGTCGTTTTAGCGGGGCTAAATCTTCGCGCTCGACGCAAGGCGGGCGAGGCCGCCAACCGGCGCCACGACCTCCAGGCGCGATGCGAAGCAGCCAGGTGATCATCACCCCTACCGAACTTAGCGCCGCGGAGACCAGATGGAAGAGCGGCCCAGGGGCCCCCGCGCACTTCGACGATGCGATAGCTGCTCTCGATAATGCTATTTGCCAAGACGACGTCCGGAATGCCCTCAAACACGACCCAGTCTTTGCTGTGCAGGTCCACTCCAGTCAAGCTGCGGCGCAATCCCAGCAATTTGTAGGGGACATTTCGGCCAACCAGGCATTGATCGTCCGATATACGCTAACTGAATACTCGACCTACGCCGATGTGGAAATTCATCCGTGAGGGAGCTAGGATAGGGTATGGCTAGGCAACGAACGGAGCCAGGAGAGGCCCTGATGCAGGCCGGAATTCGGCCAGTCCCCCCAGGCGTCTTCTTGGCGCGGCGGATTCTGGAACCGCGGCACCTGCCCCCTGAGGCAGCTGCTAAGGCCATGGGACTAGAGCTCTCGCTACTTCGTGGCGTCCTCTTACAGAGCCTTCCTGTCGATGATCATATCGCAGCGTGCCTAGCGAAATTCACCGGCACCACGCAAGCCTTTTGGCTCAACATGCAAGCGGCGACCGACAGGGCCGCACGCGCCCCGCGCCACTGAGCGGCAGATTCTGGCGGCGAAGGTAACGCCGCCGGGGCTGCCGGGCATCCGGAAACCGTGCCCCGCCGTTCCCCACTATTCCAAGCCGAACTCGTTGGGCCATTCGTGGGACGGGCCTGAGATCCGCCATAATACATTGATATTGCTAACATGATAGCGGACTGCCGTTCCGACCGCTGACACACGAGGCACTGCTGCGTCTCACATCGTGCACGTGGCGCGGCAATGTGCGCGAATTGGAGAACACCATCCATCGCGCAGTGCTGCTCGCCGACGGCGCTGAAATCGGCATCGAGGCGATTGAGCTCGGACCACCGGCTGCAATGGCGCAGGTTCCCGTTGGCGGCGGCATAGCCTCGCTGGTCGGCCGCCGGATGGAGGAGGTGGAACGCGACCTGATCATCGAGACGCTGGGCCACACGTTAGGCAACCGTACCCACGCAGCGACCATCCTTGGCATATCGATTCGAGCATTGCGCAACAAGCTGCGCGATTATGCGGCGCAAGGTGTCATGGTGCCCCGGCCCGCCGCAGGCGTGGCGGCGTGAGGAAGTGGTGCGAAGCAGGGTAAGATCAGCGCCCCGCTTCCTCTTGCGGGAGGGGCTTGGGGGAAGGGGGCGCCGCTGTCATGGCTGACCCGATTGCCACCCCCGGCTTCTTGCCAAACCTCATCGTCCGCCTCCGCCAATTTGCCCCCGGGACCGACATTGGCCTCGCCATCGGCGTGGTCCTATTGCTCTCGGTACTAATCCTGCCCCTGCCGACCCTGTTGCTCGACCTCGGACTTGCCCTTTCCATCACCGCCGCCGTGCTGGTCCTTATGGTGGCGCTATTCCTCAACCGCCCGCTGGACTTCTCCAGCTTCCCCACGCTCCTGCTGCTGACGACACTACTGCGCCTGTCGCTGAACGTCGCAGTGACTCGGCTGATCCTCTCCCACGGCAACGAGGGCCCGCTCGCGGCGGGCCATGTGGTGGCAGCATTCGGCGGCTTCCTGATGGGCGGCGACGTGGTGATCGGGCTGATCATCTTCTCGATTTTGCTGGTGGTGAACTTCATGGTCATCACCAAAGGCTCCGGCCGTATCGCAGAGGTCGCGGCGCGGTTCAGCCTGGATGCGATGCCCGGCAAGCAGATGGCAATCGACGCAGACCTCTCGTCCGGCATCGTCGACGATAAGGAAGCTCGCCGCCGTCGACGTGACCTCGAGGCGGAAAGCAGCTTCTACGGTGCGATGGACGGCGCGGCGAAGTTCGTCCGCGGGGACGCCATCGCGGCGCTGATCATCACGGTAATCAATATCCTGGGCGGCCTGGCGATCGGCTTGCTGCGGCACGGCATGTCGTTCGCCGACGCTGCCGCCACCTTCACGACGCTGACCGCGGGCGACGGCCTGGTGTCGCAGATCCCAGCGCTGCTGGTCTCCACCGCCGCCGGCATCGTGGTGACGAAGGGCGGCATGGAGGGCACCGCCGATGTCGCGCTGATCCGCCAGCTCGGCAGGAGCCCGAAGCCGCTCGCCATGGCTGCCGGGGCGGCGACCGTGCTCGCCCTGCTCCCCGGCCTGCCGACACTACCATTCATCGGTACTCGCGGGATTGGCGGGCGGCGGCGCCTGGCTGCGCTACAAGAACCCGTCGATCGTGGTGTCCGATACGCCAGCACCCGCGGTCGTCACCGAACAGCCGATCAGCGACGCGCTGCGGATGGACATGATCCGGCTGGAGCTGGGCTACGGCCTGCTGACGCTGGCGGGCGGCGACGCCCCACGGTTGACCGAGCAGATCAAGGGCCTGCGGCGCTCGATCGCCGCCGAGATGGGCTTCGTCCTTCCGCCAGTGCGGATTCAGGACAACATGCAACTCGGTGCCGATCACTATTCGATTCGCGTGAAGGAGATTGAGGCCGGCAGTGGCGAACTGCGTCCCACCATGCTTTTGGCGATGGATCCAAAGGGCGGCACACCCCCCGTGAAGGGCGAGCCGACGCGCGAGCCAGCATTCGGCCTGCCAGCGCTTTGGATCGATCCTGCTCTGAAGGAAGAAGCGTTGTTTCGTGGCTGCACGGTGGTGGATCCCCCCAGCGTGCTGACCACTCATCTGACCGAGACGGTGCGGGAAAACATGTCGGAGCTGCTGTCCTACGCCGAGACGCAGAAGCTGCTGGATGAGCTGCCACGCGAGCAGCAGAAGCTCGTGGCCGACCTGATCCCGTCGCAGATCACCGCGGGCGGCGTGCAGCGTGTTTTGCAGAGCCTGCTGGGCGAACGGGTGTCGATCCGCGACCTGTCGACGATTCTGGAGGGCATCCAGGAGGCGTGCGGCGGCGCAACCCGTGCCATTCCGGCGATCGTCGCCCATGTCCGGGCGCGGCTGGCGCGGCAGATCAGCGACAGCCATACCGGCGCGGGCGGCTACATCCCGTTGATCACGCTGTCGCCTGGGTGGGAGACCGAGTTCGCGGAGGCGGTAGGCGGGCCGCCGGAGGATCGCCAACTCGCCATGGCGCCGAGCAAACTGCAGGACTTCATGCAGAAGCTTCGCGCCGCATTCGATGCTGCCGCGAGCACCGGGGAGACGGCGGTGCTGCTGACGTCGGGCGGCATCCGCGGCCAGGTGCGGGCCATCGTTGAACGGATACGGCCGAATACCGCAGTGCTGGCACAGGCGGAGATCCATCCGCGGGCCCGGATCCGCACGGTGGGGACGATATGAGCGCCGTCGGTCGAGTGCTGAGATGCGCCTGAAACTCTATCGCGCTCCGGCGATGGCCCAGGCGATGGCACGCGTGCGCGCCGAACTGGGTGAGGACGCACTGATCCTTGCAACCCGACGAGTTGGCGACGGCGTCGAGATAACCGCGGCCTTGGAGCCCGAAGACCAGCCGCCTCCGCCGCCGCTGGTAGAGGCCGATCCCGCCCGCCTCGCCGCCCTCGAATTCCATGGCATCACCAACCCAGTGCTTGCCGCCTTGCGGCACGGAGACCTCGCAACCGTCCTGGCCGGCGCGATACCGTTTGCCGCTCTCCCGCTCGGCCAGCAACCACTGCTGATGGTCGGTCCGCCAGGCGCCGGCAAGACATTGACCGTGGCGCGGCTGGCGACCCGTCTCGTGATGGCCGGCAGCGCACCGATGGTGATTACCGCCGACGGCCAGCGTGCCGGCGCGATCGAGCAACTGGCCGCCTTCACCCGGCTGCTTGGGATCAGCCTCATCGTCGCCTGTCATCCGGTCACCCTCGGCCGCGCGCTCACGCGCCGTCCGCCCGCTGCCACAGTGCTGGTCGATACGCCCGGTTGCGACCCGTTCGATCCAACGCAGGTTGAAGAACTGACGGCACTCGCCGCCGCAATCTCAGGCGCCATGGTGCTGGTGCTGCCCGCGGGCCTTGACCCCGCCGAGGCGGCCGACCTCGCGCGCGGCTTTGCCGCGGCTGGCGCCAATCTGTTGGTAGTCACTCGGATCGACCTGGCGCATCGCCTCGGCGGCGTCCTGGCTGCGGCCAGCGCCGGTCTGGCCCTGACCGAGGCCGGGATCGGTCCCGGCGCAGCGGACGGACTGCTGCCGATCACCCCCGAGTGGCTCGCCGCTCGCCTGCTGACAGGATCGCGCCAATGACGGAAGGCCGCACGATTGCCATAGCCTCGGGCAAAGGCGGCGTGGGTAAGACCTGGTTCGCCATTACACTTGCCCACGCGCTCGCGCGACAGGGAAGTCGCGTTCTGCTGTTTGACGCAGATCTAGGTCTCGCCAATGTCGACATTCAGCTCGGACTCACACCGAAGCAGGACCTGGGCGGCGTCATCGCCGGCCGTGCCACGCTGGCCGATGCGGTAGTGCACCAGACCGAGGGTGGTTTCGCGATCGTGGCCGGCCATTCCGGCTCGGGCGCCCTTTCTGCGATCGAACCGGCGGCGCTCGAACGCGTTCTCGCCGCCCTGCACGGCGAGACCGTGCACTATGACATGGTGCTGCTCGATCTCGGCGCCGGCCTTGACCGCTCGGTGCGTCGAATGTCTGCCTGGGCCGACACGATGCTGGTGCTCGCCACTGACGAGCCCACGAGCCTTACCGATGCCTATGCCGTGATCAAGCTGTATGCCGCAGATCGGCCGCAAGGCGATGCCAGGATCGTGGTCAATCAGGCCGCCACGCGCCAAGCCGGCCAGCGCACGTTCGCCACGCTGGAGCGTGCCTGCCAGACCTTTCTCGGACGCGCCCCGAAGCTCGCCGGCATCGTGCGCCGCGACGACAGGGTGCGCGACGCGATACGCCGCCAGACACTGTTGGTAACACGATACCCCGCCTCGCCCGCCGCCACCGACGTGGAGGCCGTCGCCCGTTCATTGTAGCTTCCGCCGCGCCGCACCACATCGCGGGCGGAGAAGGCAGCATGGCGTTGATCCGCAGCAACCGGGCCCGCGATCTGCGCGTGGATTTCTTCCGCGGCCTCGCCCTGTGGTGGATCTATACCGACCACATTCCGGGCGACGTCCTGGGTGACTACAGCCTGCGCAACTTCGCCATGTGCGACGCGACCGAGGTATTCGTGCTGCTGGCCGGCTTCGGGGCGGGCATCGCCTATGGCTCGGTGATGGACCGGCAGGGGTATCTGTATGCCGCCGCCGACACGCTGCGCCGCGCGTGGACGCTTTACATAGCCCACATCTTCCTGTTCGTCGTTTACACGGCGCAGGTGGCATACTCCGCGGCCGCGCTCGACCGCACCTTCTACCTGGAGGAAACCCGGCTCGACGTCCTGGCAGACGCGCCGTATCGCGCCCTGCTCGAGGCGCTGCTGCTGCGATTCCAGCCCAGTCTGTTGAACATCCTGCCGCTCTACGTGGCGCTGCTGCTGATCTTCGCACTTGCATTGCCGTTGCTGCGAAAACCGGCGCTCCTGTTCACCGCATCGGCAACCGCTTATGTCGCGGTTCGTGTGGCTGGCATCAATCTGCCGGCCTGGACCGGAGAGGGGTGGTTCTTCAATCCTTTTGCCTGGCAGCTGCTGTTCATGATCGGCGCTATCATGGCCTATGCGCCGCCACGTATGCCACGCTCCCGCTGGCCGATCGATCTGCTCGCGATGCTGGTCCTGGCGGCGGGGATCGTCGTCATATGGGTGATCGACATCCATCCGCGCGTCCTCGCCGCGATGCCGGCGCCGGTGATCCGCTTCGTCATCACCGAGGACAAGACCGGACTGCATCCGTTCCGCCTGCTCTCCATCCTGTCGCTCGCCTGGCTGGTCGCGCGCTCAGTGCCGCGAGACGCTGCCTGGCTGCGCTCGCGTGTTGCCGCCCCCCTGGTCCTGCTCGGGCAGAACTCGTTGCCAGTGTTCTGCTCCGGCATCTTCCTGGGCTTTCTCGCCCGGCTTGGCCTCGAGGCGCGTGACAATGCGGCAATGCAGATCGCAGTGAACCTGCTTGGTGCAGTGGCGATGGTTGCCGTGGCGGGACTTACCGCGTGGTATCGCGGCAAAGGACGCTCAGCGGCCGCGCCGGCACAGCGGCAGCCGGTTACCTTGCCGGCGGTCGTCCGGACTGATACCGGATAGGTAAATGCGCCGTCCGGCTTCCGTGATTTTGCTCTGCGCCTTGCTGGCTATCTCGCAACAACCGCGGGCAGGCGAACTGGGCGCTGCCTGCGGCGCACCGGAGGAATTCATAACCACAGACGCTTCGTTGGCGCAGCTTGGTGCGGCGATAGCCGCGGGGGGGCCGGTTGACATTCTTGCTGTCGGGTCGGCGACCACGGTCGGCTCGGCGACGTCGAACGGGCAGCACAGTGCGGCTCAGGGTGGCGCATTCCCGTGGCACATGGTGCGTGCGCTGAATGCCGCGCTTCCATCGGTGGAATTCCGCCTTACCGTGCGCGGCGGCCGCGGGATGACGACTGAGGACATGTTGCCGTTGTTGGATGCGGCGCTGAAGCAGCAGCACTTCCCGCTGGTGCTGTGGCAGACCGGCACGGTCGAGGCGGTGCGCGGGTTGCAGCCCGATGGCATGCTGGACCTATTGCACCAAGGTGCTGAACACGTGCGGGACGCAGGCGGCGACCTGGTTCTGATCGACCCGCAGTTCAGCCGCTTCCTGCGTGCCAACACTGACCTCGATCCGTACGAGAACGTGATGCAGCAGGTCGCGACGATGCCAGGTGTGGCACTGTTCCGTCGGTTCGATCTGATGCGCTCCTGGGCCGACACTGGGAGGATCGATCTGGAGCACACCCAGCAGGCTGATCGCGACACGGCGCTGGATGAACTGAACAGATGTCTGGGCAAGGCGCTGGCGCGCCTCGTGCTGAACGGGGCGGATACGGGGAAGCGGTAGCGTCCTCCGGGTGGGAGGATGACACACGCTCCCACCCGGCGCATTGTTGGCCCATCTGTTGTGCGATGGGAGGGAAGCGAATGGCTGGAATGCTCGATGGCAAGGTTGCCGTGGTGACTGGTGCAGGGCGCGGTATCGGCCGCGCAACGGCAATCTGCCTGGCGGCAAATGGCGCCAAGGTGGTGGTCTGCGATGTCGGCGCCGCAGTGACCGGCGAGGGTCACGACGTCGGACCGGCGCAGCAGGTGGTGGCCGAGATCACACAGGCGAACGGCCAGGGCCGTGCGGTGGCCAACACCGACAGCGTCGCTGAGTGGGAGAATGCGCAGAAGATCGTGCAGACGGCGATCGATAATTTCGGCCGCATCGACATGGTGGTGAACAATGCGGGCATCCTGCGTGACCGCATCTTCCACTACATGACGCCCGAGGAATGGGATGCGGTGATGAAGGTGCATCTTTACGGCGCCTTCTATGTCAGCCGCGCCGCGGTGCCGCATTTCCGCAAGCAGGAGAGCGGCTGCTACGTGCACATCACGAGCACCTCGGGGCTGATCGGCAGCGTCGGACAGGTGAACTACGGAGCCGCGAAACTTGGCATCGCCGGGCTGTCACGCTGCATCGCAATGGACATGCAGCGCTACCACATCCGCTCCAACTGCATCGGGCCGCATGCATTCAGCCGCATGATCGAGACGGTGCCAGGCCAGACTGAGGAGCAGATGAAGGCGCGCGCCGAGAGGACGCGGCCGGATCACATCGCGCAGCTCATCGCGTTCCTCGGGACCGACGCTGCGGAGGGCGTGTCAGGGCAGATCTTCGGCGTGCGCGGCAACGAGGTGTATCTGTACAATCAACCGCGGCCGATTCGCATCATGGCGCGCACCGACGGCTGGACGCCGGAGAAGCTCGCCGAACACTGGCTGCCCGCGGTGAAGAACAGCTTCACCCCGCTGGAACGGACGCGCGACGTCTATCCGTGGGATCCAGTCTGAATCCCGCCAGTGTCATTGCGAGCGCAGCGAAGCAATCTCGGTCAGTTTAAAGCGCCGAACGTCGCCGGGATTGCTTCGTCGCCTCTAGCGACCCACGAAGTTCGGCTTCCGCTTCTCCCTGAAGGCCGCCACCCCCTCGCGATGGTCCTCGGTCTGATCGAGCTGCGGCTGCACGAACGCCTCGTAGTCCAGAAAGTCCTCGTAGCTGGGTCCGCTGGCCATGTGGAACAGCTTCTTTGCCATGCCGAACGCGAAGGTGGGACCTGACGCAAGGTCCGCCGCCAATTCCTCGGTCTTCGCCATCAGGTCGCCGTCCGGCACGACATGATTGACCAGCCCGAGTGACAACGCCTCCTGCGCCTCGACGAAGCGGGCGGTGAACACCAGTTCCTTCGCGCGAGCCAGTCCGATGCGGCGGGTCAGGAACCAGATAGCGCCGCCGTCCGGCGCCAATCCGATGCGCCGAAACACCTGCGAGAACCGCGCCGTCTCTGATGCAACAATCAGATCGCAGGCCAACGCGATACTCCAGCCGATGCCCACCGTCGGCCCGCGCACTGCGGCGATCACCGGCTTCTCCGTCGCATGCAGCGTGCGCAGGAACTGGTGGCTGCCGGCCTGCATCCTCTCACGCTCGGCGCGCAGTCCGCCGCGCTGCATGCGCCCGACATCGGCGCCGGTGCAGAATGCGCGTCCCTCGCCGGTGACGATGATGACCCGAACGTTCTCATCGAAGCGAAGCTGCTGCGTATAGTCGCGCAACTGCGCGCGCATCTCGTGGGTCAATGCGTTCAGCTTCTCCGGCCGGTTCAGCACGATCTTTGCCACCGGCCCTTCGATGATCAGATCCACGGACATCGCCTGTCGTTCCTCCGCCTGGTCCGCAACATCCAAGCGTGTTGACGCCATGCGGGCAAGGCGCCACCGTTGCAATGTCAATAGGGGAACCGGTCATGGCGCGTCCATTCGAGGGCATCCGCATCATCGACATCACGCATGTACTGGCGGGGCCGTTCGCGGCGTACCAGCTCGGGCTTATGGGTGCCGATGTGATCAAGGTCGAGCACCCGGACGATCCGGACCAGAGCCGCGATTCCGGTAGTGACAACGACCTGAACCACGCCAACATGGGCACCGGGTTCCTGACCCAAGGCTCCAACAAGCGCGCCATCACGCTGAACCTGAAGACCGAGCAGGGCCGCGAGATCCTCAAAAAGCTGGTCGCCACCGCCGATGTGCTGGTGGAGAACTACCGGCCCGGCGCGTTCGAGGCGCTGGGTCTCGGCTATGAAGAGATGCGCAAGATCAACCCGAAATTGATCTATGCGTCGTTTTCGGCGTTCGGCCAAGGTGGCCCGCGGCGCGAGCAGACCGCGTATGACCACGTGATTCAGTCCACCTCCGGCATCATGGCAATGACCGGCACGCCGGCGGCCAATCCGATCAAGATCGGCGCGCCGGCGATCGACTATGCCACCGGCACGATGGGCGCCTACGCTTTGTCGGCGGCACTGTTCCAGCGCGAGCGCACCGGCCAGGGCCAGCGTGTCGACATGGCGATGCTGGATGTCGCGATCATCCTGATGGCCTCGCATGTGACCGGCTACATGCGCAACGGCCACCATCCGAAGCCGTCTGGAAACACCACAGGCCATGCCACCAGCATGGCGTATCAGACGAAGGACGGAATGGTGATGCTGGGCGCATCCAACCTGCGACAGCAGAAACGGCTGTGGACGGTGCTCGAGCATCCCGAGATGATCAAGCGGACCAACGACGAACGCCGCGACGACCACGCTCGCGAGGAAAAGCTGCTGGCCGAGATCATGCTCACGCGCGGCGCGGCGGAGTGGGAGGTGTGGCTGCAGGAGCGCCACGTGCCGGCGTCGCGTGTCCGCACGATGGGCGAGGCGCTGGCTGATCCACAGATCGCCTCGCGTGGCGTGCTGCATCGGCAGGAGAGCGCGCCGGGGATCGAGGGGCCGTTTACGGTCCCCGTGGCAGCATTCAAGTTCGCACACGATGGGCCGCGCGTCGATCGGCCGCCGCCGATGTTCGGCCAGCATACCGACGAGGTGCTGGCAGAGTTGGGATACAGCGGCGCGGACATTGCGCGGTTCCGCGCGGACAAGGTGGTGTGAGGGCGAGGCACCTCGGTCAACAAGCAAATGGGAGGCGACGATGCAACTCGGGCGACTTGGCGCGTGGTACTCCACTGACAAGCTGGGCGCCCCCCAGCAGATCAGGACCTTTGTGCAGACCGTCGAGCGTCTCGGCTACGGCACTCTGTGGTACCCTGAATCCCGTGGCTACGAATCCCTCTCTGTCGCCGGCTTCATGCTAGCCAACACGAAGAACCTGAATCTCGGCAGTTCCATCGCCTCGATCTACGCGCGCGATGCCTTCACATCCCGTCGGGGCCTGCTCTCGCTTCAGGCTCTCTACGGCGACCGCTTCATCCTCGGTCTCGGCGTCAGCCACGTTCCGATGGTCGAAGGCATCCGCGGCCACAAATACGAAAAGCCGGCGCCCGCCATGCGCGCCTATCTGGACGGCATCACCAAGGGCGAAGCCGGCTCCGATACCTGGTCGATTGCCATAGCCGCACTTGGCCCGCTGATGCTGAAGCTGGCGGCGAGCCACACGCGCGGCGCGTTGCCCTACAACACTACGCCACAGCACACCGCCGAAGCCGCACGCATCCTCGGCCCTGGCAAGTGGCTGGTGGCCGAGCAGAAGGTTTCACTTGAAACCGATCCCGCGAAGGCACGCGCGCTCGGGCGCAAGGAGCTGTCGCGCTACATGACGCTCGACAACTACCGCAACAACTGGCTGCGCATCGGCTTCTCGGAAGCCGAGCTGGCGAATGGCGGTTCCGACCGGTTCATAGACGCGATGGTGCTGTGGGGCGGCGCCGACAAGGTCCGCGAGGGCCTGCGCGCCCACTTCGCCGCGGGCGCGACGCAAGTCTGCATCCAGCCGGTGCACGAGGACGGTGACACCGCGACGCGCGACCGCGTCCTGACGGAGCTCGCCAACACCTGACCGGAGTGACGCCATGCTGGCAATCCCGAAATCCGGGCCGCTCGCGCGAACCACGATGGCCTATGTGCTGGCCGGCGGTCGCGGCAGCCGACTGATGGAGCTCACCGACCGACGCGCCAAGCCGGCGGTGTACTTCGGCTGCAAATCGCGGATCATCGACTTCGCCCTGTCGAACGCGCTGAATTCCGGCATCCGCCGCATCGGTGTGGCGACGCAGTACAAGGCGCACAGCCTGATCCGTCACCTCCAGCGCGGCTGGAACTTCTTCCGCGTCGAACGCAACGAAAGCTTCGACATACTGCCCGCGTCGCAGCGTGTTTCCGAGACTGAATGGTATGCGGGGACCGCCGATGCGGTGTATCAGAACATCGACATCATCGAGAGCTACAGTCCGGACCACATCATCATTCTCGGCGGTGACCACGTCTACAAGATGGACTACGAGCCGATGCTGCAAATGCACCACGAACGTCAGGCCGACGTGACGGTAGGGTGCATCGAGGTGCCGCGCGAGGAAGCGTCCGATTTCGGTGTCATGGCGGTGGACGGCACCGACCGCATCATGTCGTTTTTAGAGAAACCAAAAGACCCGCCCGGCATGCCGGACAAACCCGACAAGGCGCTGGCCAGCATGGGTATCTATGTCTTCGCCACGAAATTTCTGTTCGACCAACTTAGACGTGATGCTGCCGATCCCAACTCGAATCGCGATTTTGGCAAGGACCTGATCCCGTATCTCGTGAAACACGGCAAGGCGCAGGTGCACCGCTTCACCGAATCCTGCGTGCGGTCCGGCTTCGAAGCGGAGGCCTATTGGCGCGATGTCGGCACGCTGGACGCGTACTGGCAGGCCAATATCGACCTGACGGAAGTGATCCCTCGGCTCGATCTCTATGACAGCGAGTGGCCGATCTGGACCTATGCCGAGGTCACGCCACCTGCCAAGTTCGTGCACGACATGGATGGCCGCCGTGGCCAGGCTGTCAGTTCGCTGGTCTCGGGCGGCTGCATCATCTCCGGCGCATCACTGCACCGCTCGTTGCTGTTCACCGGCGTGCACATGCACTCCTTCGCGAGCATCGAGAACACCGTCGTGATGCCATACGTTGACATCGGCCGTTCTGCCTGGCTGCGCAATGTGATCATCGATCGCGGGGTGCGGATCCCGGAAGGTCTGGTGGTCGGCGAGGACCCGATCGCCGACGCAAAACGCTTCCGGCGCACCGAGCAAGGCGTCTGCCTGATCACTCAGCCGATGCTCGACCGTCTGAGGTGATGGCGCCGCTCAACGTCCTTGCGGTGGCCTCGGAGATATTTCCGCTGATCAAGACAGGTGGTCTCGCCGATGTCACCGGCGCGCTACCTGGCGCGCTCGCCGCGCAAGGCGTCGCGATGCGTTCAGTGATTCCGGGTTATCCGCCCGTTCTGGACGCACTCGAAGGCGGTGTGGTCGTTGCCACACTGGACGATCTGTTCGGCGGTGAGGCGCGAATCGTGGCAGCGCAGGCTGCGGGGCTTGATCTGTTCGCAATTGATGCTGCGCATCTCTACGCGCGCCAAGGCGATCCGTATCGTGGCCCCGACGGCGCGGACTGGAGCGACAACGCGTTCCGCTTCGCCGCGCTGTCGCGTGTAGCGGTGCAACTGGCACAAGGACTGGTCCCTGGATATCGGCCGGACGTCGTGCACGCGCATGACTGGCAGGCGGGGCTTGTGCCGGCTTATCTGCACTACGCTGGCGCCATCGATCCGCCGACCGTGATGACGATCCACAATCTCGCGTTCCAGGGGCAATTTCCGGCGGGGCTGCTGCGGCATCTCGGCTTTCCACCGGATGCGTTCACCGTCCAGGGTGTCGAATACTATGGCGGCATCGGATTCCTGAAGGCTGGGCTGCAATTCGCCGACCGGATCACCACGGTATCGCCCACCTACGCCGCGGAGATCCGGACACCGGCCGGCGGCGTGGGTCTCGACGGTCTGCTCCGCGCCCGCGCCGACGTGCTCTCGGGCATCCTCAATGGCGTTGATACGAATGTATGGAATCCGTGCGCGCGATCAACATCTCGCTGCGACGTTTGATGTCGATCGGCTTGCTGAACGCGCTGCGAACAAGGCGGCGCTACAGGCCCGCCTCGGCCTCCGACGCGATCAGGCGAAGCTGCTGTTCGGCGTGATCAGTCGAATGTCGGCGCAGAAGGGGATCGATCTGCTGCTCGCGGCGCTGCCGGTTCTGCTTGGGGGTGGCGGACAGCTCGTCGTTCTCGGTTCCGGCGAGGTACCGCTGGAGGCCGGTTTGCGCGCCGCCGCCACAGCGAACCCAGACGACGTTGGCGTACAGACCGGCTACGACGAAGGCTTGGCGCATCTGATCCAGGGCGGCTGCGATGCGCTGCTGATGGCTTCGCGATTCGAGCCGTGCGGACTGACCCAGCTCTGTGCCATGCGCTATGGCACGTTGCCGGTTGTCGCGCATGTCGGCGGCCTCTGCGACACCGTGATCGACGCCAACGAGATGGCGCTGGCCGCAGGCATCGGCACCGGCTTCCACTTTTCGCCGGTGACCAGCGAAATGCTGGCGGCAGTGATCCTGCGCGCGCTGTCAGTCTGGCGACAGCCCGACGTGTGGCGACGGCTGCAGCGCAACGCCATGCAGACCGACGTAAGCTGGCACCAGCCCGCCGCGCGCTATGCGGCGCTGTATCGCGAGCTGGCGCTGGGACATGGATGAAAGGCACGGATGATGGAACTCGCTGCGGCAGTGGCGGCACAACGCGAACTGGCAGAAGCCCTGTTCGACCAACTCCGTCGCGACGGCCTCGATGAACCTGGCGTATCGCGCGATCCGTACGGCCCGGGGGAACAGCGCGCGCACGCGACGGTCACCGCTGCCGCAAATCACCTCGGCCTGAGCATCGAACATGATGCCGCGGCCAACCTATACATGACCCTCGCCGGCCGCGACCCGAAGGCCAAGCGCGTCATCGTCGGTTCGCATCTCGACTCTGTCCCGCATGGCGGCAACTTCGACGGCGCCGCAGGGGTTGTAGCCGGGCTTGTCGCGGTCGCCGCCCTACAGCGCGCCGGCATCCCGCTGGATCGCGACCTCACTGTGATGGGCATTCGCGCCGAGGAGAGCATCTGGTTCCAGGTCTCCTATATCGGCAGCCGCGGAGCGCTCGGCATGCTGCCGGATGGCGCGCTCGATGTGCGGCGCATCGACACCAGCCGCACGCTGGCCGAGCACATCGCCGACTGTGGCGGCGATCCAGAAGCGCTGCGCGGCGGCGCACGCCACCTCGATCCGCAATGCATCGACGCCTATCTGGAACTGCACATCGAGCAGGCGCCCAGCCTGGTAGAAGCCGGCCGCCCAGTGGCTATCTGCACCGGCATTCCCGGCAACTTCCGCTATCCCGATGCGCGCATCGAGGGCAGTCACGACCATGTCGGCCTGCCACGGCGCTTCCGACGCGACGCCGCGATGGCAGGCGCCGAGTTCGCCATGGCGCTCGACGACCTGTGGGAGAAACACGAGGCGCAGGGCGTGCCGATGGCCTGCACGCTGGGCCGCTTCTACACCGATCCCGCGGCGCATGGCCTGACCATCGTGCCGGGCGCCTTCCATTTCAGCCTCGACGTGCGCGCCTATGACGAGACCGTGCTCGCGGAGCTCGACAAGCAGGTGGATGCAATCATCGCCTCGATCGAGCAGCGCCGTGGCGTGCGCTTCCATCGCGGACCCAAGGCACGCGCCGGAGTCGGCGCCGTCGATCTCTCGATCAAGTCGACACTGGAGCATTGCGCATCCGAGCTGGCTATCTCGGTGCTGCAACTCGGCAGTCCGGCCTCCCACGACGCCGCCGCCTTCGGCGCCGCCGGGGTCCCGATGGGCATGATCTTCGTGCGCAACGAGAACGGCAGCCACAATCCGCAGGAAGCCATGGCGATGGACGACTTCATGGCCGGGAGCGCCCTGCTGACACAGTTTCTGATGCAACGATTTGCCGCTTCATCCAGCTAGCAGAGGAGCCCGCCATGCACGCCATACGGATCGACCGCAGCAAGCCGCTCTGCGACGAACCGAACTGCGGCCACAACCGCTACCACCCTGACATCGCTCCCGCCGCCGAGATCGGCGAAGGCGAAGAGATCGCCCTGGAAACCCGCGACGCGCTCGACGGTCAGATCACTCCTGACACCACAGTTGCCGATTTTGCCGTGCTCAACGCCGGTGCGGTGCACCCACTCACCGGCCCGGTCTTCGTCAAGGGCGCACAGCCAGGCGACATGCTGGAAATCGAGTTCACCGACATCATCCCGCAGCCCATCGCGTTCAGCGCGATCATGCCGGGCCTCGGCTTCCTGCGCGACGTGATGAAGGAGCCCTTCCTGGTGCACTGGACGCTCAAGGACAACTGGGCGACGTCTGCGCAGCTTCCTGGTGTGCGCATTCCGGGCGCGCCGTTCATGGGTGTGTCCGCCGTTGCGCCCACCGGGGAGCAGCTCACCGCCTGGACCGCGCGCGAACAGCGCGTGATAGACGCCGGCGGTTTCGCGTTGCCGCCCGACGCCAACGGCGCTGTGCCGAGCGGGCCCTGCGGCCTCACCGGCCTACGCACGCTCCCGCCACGCGAGAACGGCGGCAATTTCGACGTGAAGCAACTCACCAAGGGAGCCAAGCTCTTCCTACCGGTGTTCAAGGAAGGCGCGCTGTTCTCCACCGGCGATGGCCACTTCGCTCAGGGGGACGGCGAGGTCTGCGTCACCGCGGTCGAGATGGGTGCCACCGCCGTGGTGCGCTTCAAGGTGCACAAGGGCCTCGCAACCCGTCGGAAATTCACCGCGCCGGTGTTCTCGCGCACAACCTATTTCGCTGATCCGCGCTATGCTGCGCCGGAACGCTTCCTCGGCGTCATGGGCATGCCAATCAACGCATCAGGCGAGATCGAGGCCGAGAACCTCACGCTCGCCTGCCGCAATGCGGTCCTCAACATGATGGAGCTGCTGCAGGAACGCGGCTTCACTCGTCAGCAGGCCTACGTGATCTGCAGTGTCGCCGTCGACCTGCGGGTCTCCAACGTGGTCGATGTGCCGAACTATGTCGTCTCAGCACTGCTGCCAGAGGCGATCTTTGACGGCGAATAAGCGACACAATCGTCATGGCTGGGCTTGGCCCAGCCGTCCACGCCTTCTCTCTTTTTTCCGCTACCGCATCCCCGTGATGGAAGCCGTCACCGCGCGCGGGTCGCGGATCGGCCACCGCCCGGCATCTACCTGCGCGATAAAGCCACCGACGATGCGGTTGAACTCGTCAGGGTCCTCGATGTTGATCGTATGCCCGCAGTTCGGCATCACCGACAGCGCCGCGCTGGTGATGGTCTGCTTCATCAGCAAGCCGGGTGCCAGACACGGCCAGTCCTCATCGCCTGTCAGCACCAATGTCGGCAGCGTCAGCGCCTTCATCTGATCGACCAGATCGTACAGTGACGGCCGCTCGCGCTGCACACCGAGCTGCGTGTTGCGCGCGCCCAAAGCCGAGTGTTCCGCCAGCATGCCCCTGAACTCGGCGAACCCGCGCGGGTCCTTGTTCTCGAACTGCACGCGCGTCGGCCCATAGGCGTATTTCCCGGCAAACACCTCCATTCCCTGTTCAAGAATGAACGCAGCAATCGTCTCCGCCTCCGCACGGAACCGCTCGGTCTGTCCCCGTTCGGCACCGTAACCGCACCCCGCAACACACAGCGACAAGGCGCGTGTCGGGTGGCGGAAGCCGTAGTGCAGCGTGGCGAAGCCGCCCATCGACAATCCGACAACATGCGCCTTGTCGATCTTCAGGTGATCGAGCATGGACCTGATGTCGTCCGCCGCCCGCGCCTGCGAATACTTCGCGACATCCTCCGGCACATCGGATGGCGGATAGCCGCGCGCATTATAGGTGATCGCGCGATAGCGCTGGCCGAAATGCCGCATCTGCGGCTCCCAGCTACGATAATCCCCGGCGTATTCGTGCACGAAGATCACCGGGCGGCCGGCTCCCGTCTCCTCGTAGTAAAGTCGCACCCCATCGTCCGTCGTTGCGTGTGGCATCGTCGCTCCCCTTGCTATTGCAATGGTGGTGGATCCTCGGCAACGGCCGCATCGGCGAGGCTGTTGTCCACTGCCACTTCGTATGGCGCGCCGGGCGACACGAACCCGCCCGAGACCAGACTGGCGCGCAACCGGTCGTAGCCAACGCGAGGCAGGCGCGGATCGTCACCCCAGATGCCAAGCGATTTGTAGCGCGCACAGGCATCGGCGAGGATTGCCCCCGGCACGTCGGCGAAGTACCGCGCGATCTCTGTCGCAATCGCAGCGCCGTCCGCGGCGGCAACCCATCTCTGCGTGCGGTATATCGCGCGCACCATGCGGCGCAGCTCATCCTGCCGCTCGGCGAGCAGGCGACGACGCGCATAGAACGTGGTGTAGGATGTCGGCCCACGGCTCGCCTGCGCAAACCACAGGTGCCCCGCACCCTCGGCAAGCAGTGCCGCGCCGAACGGTTCGAACACCTGCACCACATCGACCTCGCCACGACGCAGCGCCGCGACATTGTCCGCCATTGTCCGGTCGCCAATGCGCGTTAGCTCAGATGGCGTGATGCCGGCACGGCGCAGGTCATCCTGCAAACACATCCACGGTGTCGGAACTTCGCTCACCGTCGCGACACGCACATCCAACAGGTCGCGCAGGACAAAGTCCGGACGCGGCTCGCGGCCAAGCAGCAAAAATGGATCGCGCGTCACTACCTCGGCGAAACTGACGAGGTCGCAGCCTGCGATCTTCTGATAGGCCTGCATGACGCGCATCGGCCCACCCCAGCAAACATCCACAACGCCATCCATCACGTTGCGCGCCGCATCGCCGGGATGTGGCGAGCTGACGAAACGCACCTCGACGCCTTCCGCCGCGTAGGCATCACGCGCCAGCGCCACGTAGAACGGCGCATAGAACACGCCACGCAACAACTCCTGGAGCGTGATTGCCATCTGCCGGGACCTCTATTCGTGCTCGAAATCCGCGTCGGGAATATCCGCCGGCGCCGGCGTGACGGAAAGGTCAGGCGGGATCAACAATGGCGACTGATCGGATGGCAGGACAGACACGGCGAAGCGCTCCGCCCTCATGCCGGCGGCAAACGTGTTGCAGGCACGGCTCCATAGTTCGCCAATGGCGAAGTCGGGACGATAGGCGGCGTCCGGCAGGTCCGCCACGGCAGCAGTGCTGCCAGGGGCGACGAACACGGTAGCGGCGGCGCTGCCCGAGGGATCACGCAGCTTGACCACCGCAGGTTGCGGGCCGCGGTTGCTGATCCTGAGCCGCACCGCGCCTTCGCCGTGACGACTGAGCACTTCGCCGTTCTCCGGCGATGGCCCTGCGTTGTATGCACAATACGCCCGCCGTGCCGCCGCGCGATCGCCTGGCTCCAGGCGCGCTGCGTCAATGAAGCCGCTGTCGCCGCCCGCGAGGCGGATCTCCACCAGCCCGTGCTGCGTCACCAGTCCCACCGCGCCTACCGAGCTGAACGCGGGGAGGTATCCAGCAGGCAGATAGTCGTCGCGAGCCGTATCGTGTCGCCACACCACGCTATCGCCGCTCCCCGGCACCACGTAGTGGGTCATTGGCCCATCGGCGGATGCCACGACTGGAGGCGCGGGCCGCGGTTTGGCCACCGCGGCCGGGGGCGCGAAGGGCCGGATGATCGGCCCCTGCGGATGCGGCGTGGGACCACCGAACTGTACCATCGCCATGATCGCCGCCAGACAGAACACCCCGCCAATGCCGGCCCACAACGCGACAGGCAGATCCGACAGGCGTGGACCTCGGGGTGTCGGCTCGAATTGGGCCGTCTCTGACACGCTGGGGGCGAGAGCCGAGCGGTCATAGGCGGCGCGGCGGGCGGCGTCGCCAAGCACGTCGTAGGCGAGCCTGAGCCGCATGAACGCAGTGGCATCGCCAGTCCCCATGACGTCCGGATGCAGCACGCGGGCCTTGCGGCGGTATGCTGCTGCGATGGCCTCGGGCGACGCCGCCGGGTCCACTTCCAACGTCGCGTAATGTCCAGCTGGATCGTTGGTCATCCTGCCATGCCCTGACCGCCACCCCAGTGCCTTGTGACACACCGACGCAACGGTTACTCAATGCTCCCGCGTTGTTGCCGCCGGACAGGAAAGCGCCGTGCCAGCCATATCGACGGCCATTCCCCTGTCGCCGGCAGGTCGCTGGCTCGCGTTCTTCGTAATGCTCACCGGGGGCCTGCTGCCATCGGTCGATTTCTTTATCATCAACGTCAGCCTGCCCTCCATCCATACATCGATCGGCGCCAACGCGGCGGAATTGCAGCTCGTCGTCTCCGGCTATGCCGCCAGCTACGCCGTGTTCCTGATAACCGGCGGCCGGCTGGGCGACCTCTATGGCCGCCGCCGGCTGTTCCTTGTCGGCATGGCCGGCTTCATTGCCACCAACACGCTATGCGGCCTCGCCGACACGCCGGTCCAGCTCGTGATCGGCCGCTTAATGCAGGGCATCTCTGCCGCCATGCTGGTGCCGCAGGTGCTCGGCTCGATCCGCGCGCTGTTCCCGAGCGAGGCGGAACTCGCCAAGGCGCTCAGCCTCTACGGTGTGATGATGGGACTTGCCGCCTCCATCGGCCAGTTCTCCGGCGGAGCGCTGGTCGAGTGGAGCCCGTTCGACCTCGGCTGGCGCACCGTGTTCCTCGCCAAGCTGCCGATCGGCCTCCCGGTGCTGCTCGCCACGTGGCTCATGGTCCCGGAGACCAGCGCCAGCCGTCGCCGCAAGCTCGACATTGGCGGTGCGGTGCTGATATCGCTCACGTTGGCCTGCCTGGTACTGCCGCTGTCCGAGGGCCGTCAGCAGGGTTGGCCCGCCTGGACGTTCGTCATGCTGGCCGCGGTGCCTGCGCTTGCCGCTGCCTTCCTGTGGTTCGAACGCCAGGTAGCCGTCCGAGGCGGCAGTCCATTGCTCGACCTCGGGCTGATGGCGATCCCCAGCTTCCGCCGCGGCGTGCTGGTCGGCACGCTGTTCTTCTTCACCACCGCCTTCTACGTGCTGTTCGCCATCTATGAACAGGAGGGCTACGGCACCGACCCGCTGTTCACGGGGCTCGCCATCCTGCCCTATGGCATCGGCTTGTTCGTTGGCCCGTTGGTGACCGCGCCGCTCGTCCGGTTACGCCCCTGGCTGCTGACCATCGGAATGGCAATCCAGGTCGCTGGCTATGCCGGCGTCGCCGTGGTCATCGCGACGGGCCACGACGGCTGGCCCGTCGTGGCAACCGTGCTACTTGCCGGCTTCGGCCAGGGTATCGCCTACCCCAGGCTGTTCAACACCGCTCTGGGAGATGTGGCGCCGCACCAGGCGGGCGTTGCCGCCGGCGTGCTGACTTCGGCGTTACAGATCGGCGGCGCGATCAGCGTGGCCGGCATCGGCAGCCTGTTTTTCGCCGTGCTGGGCCACAGCGATGGGCGCGAGGCGTATGGTCACGCCTTCGGCATTGCCCAGGCGGCGACCAGTACCGCATTGCTGATTTCGATGCTGCTGTCGATCCCGCGCGGACGGCGCCGCATGACACGAGTGTGACGCTGGACCAAGGCCTCTCGCCACGCTAAGTGCTGCCGACATGGACCGCACGGCAAGTCTGAAGCGGACAACCTCGGAAACCGATGTCAGCCTGACCTTGTCGCTCGACGGGTCGGGACGGGCAGAGATTGCGACTGGCATCGGCTTTCTCGACCACATGCTGACCGCGCTGGCCCGCCACGGCCTGTTCGACTTGACGGTTCGCGCCAAGGGCGATCTGCACATCGACTTCCACCATACCACCGAGGATGTCGGCATCGTTCTCGGCCAGGCCTTCGCCAAGGCGCTGGGCGACAAGCGCGGCATAAGGCGGTTCGGCCACGCGCTGGTTCCGATGGACGAGACGCTTGCGGAGGCCGCGATCGACATATCCGGCAGGCCATTCCTCGCCTGGGACGTGGCGTTCGAGCGTCCGAAGATCGGTGAGATGGACACCGAGCTGTTCGAGGAGTTCTTCCGCGCCCTTGCCATGAATGCACTGATCACGCTGCACGTCACGCGCCGCGCGGGCCGCAATGCCCATCACGTGGCGGAAGCGTGCTTCAAGGCGACGGCGCGGGCGCTCCGCATGGCGACCGAGCTCGACCCGCGTGCCGGCGACGCGATCCCCTCGACCAAGGGCGCGCTGTGAATTTCTGGACCGCCCACGTTCGCGCAGGATCCGCGCCAGTGCTGGTGCGCGAGGGGTTCAGCTGGGGGGCGCTGATCTTCGGCCCGTTCTGGCTCGCGGCACATCGCGCGTGGATCGCCGCGACGCTGACCCTGGCCGCCGCCATCCTGATCGTGTTCCTGACCGGAGCTGGCATCTCGGCAGCCTTGCTCGCGACGCTGGTTGTGTTGCTCGGCCTGTCCGGCCAGGACCTCCGCCGCTGGTCGCTCGACCATCGGGGCTATCTGCTTGCCCAGATCATCGTGGCGCACACCGAATTGGAGGCGCTGGGGCAGTTGCTGGAGCGGCGGCCTGACCTACGGGGTACGTTCCTGCCGCCACAGGTCGCGCGATGAAGGTCGCCGTGGTGGACTATGGCAGCGGCAACCTGACGTCTGCCTCGCGAGCACTCGCCCTGGCGTCGGAGCGCGCCGGGCTCGCTGCCGAGGTATGTGTGACGGCGGACCCGGACTATGTCGCCAACGCGGACCGGATCGTGTTGCCCGGCCAAGGCGCCTTTGCCGACTGCTCGCGCGGACTGGCCGCGGTCGCGGGCATGCGTCAGGCAATCGAGGCCGCCACCAGCCACGGCACCCCGTTCCTCGGCATCTGCGTCGGCATGCAACTCATGGCAGAGCGGGGCCTGGAGCACGAGATCACCCCGGGGTTTGGCTGGATCGGCGGCCAGATCGCTGAAATGGAGGCGCCCGGTTTGCGGTTGCCGCAAATGGGCTGGAACGCACTGGATTTCGTTCCGGGGAATCACAAACTGCTTGATGGTCTGTGCCCGGGTGACCACGTGTACCTCGTACATAGCTACGCCCTGGTCGGGGGCAACCCGCATGAAGCAATTGCCATGACAGATTATGGCGATCCGGTCGTGGCCATGGTCGCATCCGGCAACCGGGCCGGCACGCAGTTCCATGTGGAAAAAAGCCAGGAGGTTGGCATTCGCATCCTCGGCAACTTCCTGCGCTGGAAGCCCTGACATAATGGCCGACGAGACTTCATCCCATCCGACGCAGCTCATGGTCGAGCGCGTCACCGAATTCACCGAGGACGACCTGCACGCGCTATGCGAGTCGACCTCCGCGGCGATCATCGACGGTGGCGGATTTGGCTGGGTCAATCCGCCGGGCATGATGGCGCTCGAGACTTATTTTCGCGGCGTGCTGCTGGTGCCTGAGCGCGAGTTGTTTCTCGCCCGGCTGAACGGCTCCGTCGTCGGTTCGGCACATCTGGTTCGTCCACCGCGCAACAACGAGGCGCAAGGTCACGCGGCGCAGCTCATGCACGCCTACATAGCCCCCTATGCACGCGGTCACGGCCTGGCGCGCATGCTGACGATCGAGGTCGAGGAGCGCGCGCGCGAACTCGGCTATCACGTGCTCAATCTCGATGTGCGGGAGACGCAGGAGGCGGCGATCCGGCTCTATGAGACACTGGGCTTCGAGCGCTGGGGCGTGCATCCCGACTATGCCTTCGTGCGCGGTCAGGTGGTGCGCGGCTTCTTCTACAGCAAGCGCCTGCGCCGCCCGGGCACGCGAAGGGTGCAGAACGGGCAGAACGGTACGTGAGGAGGGGGTTGTCCTCTCCTGCCCCTCGCGCAAGAGGAGGGGAGGCTTGGGCCATGACCCCACTTACTCTCTATCCCGCGATCGACCTGAAGGATGGGCAGTGCGTGCGGCTGCGCCGGGGCGCAATGAACAACTCAACCGTGTATTCATCCGACCCTGCCGGTCAGGCGCTTGCTTGGCAGGAGGCCGGCTGCGCCTGGCTCCACGTCGTCGATCTGAACGGCGCCTTCGCCGGGAAGTCGGTGAACGGGACCGCGGTGACCGCGATCCTGGGAGCCGTGACAATCCCGGTGCAGCTCGGCGGCGGTATCCGCGACATGGCAGGCATCGAGGCTTGGCTCGCCGCGGGCGTCCACCGGATTATCCTGGGGAGCGCCGCGGTGAAGAACCCTCCACTGGTGCGCGAAGCCTGCCGCAAGTTTCCCGGCCGCATCGTGGTCGGCATTGACGCGCGCGACGGCAAGGTGGCGACCGAGGGTTGGTCTGAGGTGTCAGCTATCGGTGCAAGCGACCTCGCGAAGTCGTTCGAGGACACTGGTGTGGCTGCAATCGTCTATACAGACATCAGCCGCGACGGTATGCTGAGCGGCCTCAACCTGCCGCAGACCGTAGCACTGGCGAGCGCGGTCGCAACGCCGGTCATTGCCTCGGGCGGCGTCGGCGGCCCGCAGGACCTGATCGATCTGCGCAACGCCGCTCGCGGCACGCGAATCGAGGGAGTCATCATCGGCCGCGCCTTGTACGACGGGCGGATCGACCCAACGCTGGCACTCACGTTGCTATCGCATCCAATTAACCATTGATCCGTACAAATCATCGGAACATCTGCTACAGGCGGCCTGTGCAGATCAAACCTTGTGCATAAACACTTGCCTTGCTTACGGGAGCCTATTCTAAGAATCGCGCACATGTTGAAATTACGCGTCATTCCCTGCCTGGACGTGAAGGACGGCCGCGTGGTCAAGGGGGTCAACTTCGTGTCCCTGCGGGACGCCGGCGATCCGGTGGAGCAGTCTGCGCTTTACGACGCTGCTGGCGCCGACGAGCTGTGCTTTCTCGACATCACCGCCAGCCATGAGAATCGTGATACAATTCTGGATGTGGTGTCGCGTACCGCGGCGCGGGTGTTCCTGCCGCTGACCGTTGGCGGCGGCATTCGTTCCACCGAGGACATGCGGCGGTTGCTGCTGGCGGGTACCGACAAGTGCAGCATCAACTCGGCCGCGGTGGCGCGGCCGGAGCTGGTGCGCGAGGCGGCGCAGAAATTTGGCAGCCAGTGCGTCGTGGTCGCGGTGGACGCCAAGCAGTCCGGGCCGGGACGCTGGGAAGTGTTCACCCATGGCGGTCGCCGACCGACCGGCATCGATGCGGTTGCCTGGTGCCGTCGGGTGGCCGAACTTGGCGCCGGCGAAATCCTGCTCACCAGCATGGACCGCGACGGCACCGGTCGCGGCTTCGATGTCGATCTGCTGCGCTCCGTGGGTGCTGCGGTGCGGCTGCCTGTGATCGCCTCGGGCGGCGTAGGCACGCTGCAGCACTTCGTCGAAGGGGCAGAGGCAGGTGCCACCGGCCTTCTGGCGGCCAGCGTGTTCCATTTCGGCACGTTCACCATCGCACAGGTCAAGGCGGCGTTGGATCGGGCGGCCCTGCCCGTGCGCCTGCCACGCCGCGCGGCCTGAAGGAGGCTGCGATGGCCAAGGCAGTCAAACAGCGGCCCGAAAACAAGCGGAAGAAGCTGTCCAAGCCGAAGAAGCTCCGCAAGCCTGGCAAGCGCGTGGCCGCGCCCGTCGAGACAACCGAGGTGCCGCGTCCACCGCCACCTCTGGCACTCGGACCGGCCGCCATGGTGCTGGATCGGCTGTGGTCCGTGGTGATGAGCCGCCGCACCGCCAATCCTGCGGCCAGTCATTCTGCGCGCCTCCTGTCGCGTGGTGCTGCCAAGGTGGCGCAGAAATTCGGCGAGGAAGCGGTCGAATGCCTGATCGAGGCGGTTGCCGGCAACCGTGACGCCGTGGTGGCCGAAAGCGCGGATGTACTCTACCACCTGATCGTCCTCTGGGTCGCGAGTGGCATCCGTCCCGACGAGGTGTGGGAGGAGTTGAAGCGCCGCGAGGGCATCAGTGGCATTGCGGAGAAGGCCAGCCGTGCCCGGAACTTGCCGGTTGCGTTCGGCTTGGAGACGACGAAAATCCCCTGACCCGAGGGGAGACCAACCATGGCTGTCAGCGGCCTGCCGCCTTACGACGAGAGCAACATCTTCGCGCGTATCCTGCGTGGCGAGATCCCCAGCCAGAAGGCGTACGAGGATGAGTGGGTATTGGCGTTCCATGACATCAACCCTCAGGCGCCGACGCATGTGCTGGTGATCCCGAAGGGCAAGTACGTGTCATTCGCGGACTTCAGCGCGAGCGCCAGCGCCGATGAGATCGCCGGGTTCGTGCGCGCGGTCGGCAAGGTGGCCAAGGACCTGGGGCTGGAGACCGAGGGCTATCGGCTGCTCGCCAACATGGGCGAGCACAGCGGCCAGGAAGTGCCGCATTTCCACGTGCATCTGTTCGCCGGGCGGCCGCTCGGGCGCATGCTGCCGTGAGGCTGTCGATCAGTGATCGATCGTGATCCGTAGCTCTGCCAGATTTCCGATCGCCTGACTGGTCGCGTTGCTCGCCAATCGCGCGACCAGAAATCCGGCAAGCCGCATCGCTCCGTCAGCGGCGATGATCTCCTCGCGTGTCGGCCTGACCTGAGTGATCACCAGCGGTGGCCCGACGTAGGCGATACGAATCCGCAACCGCAGCTCGTTGAACCCAAGCTCGAGCGTGATGTCTCCGTCCGCCAGGTCGCCATGCCGGATCGCGTCGATCACCTCCGCCAGGACATGGCCGGCTCGCTCGATGACGTCGCGCCGCGCACCCCAGTGGGCACCGCATTCGTTGACGAACCGCTCGATCACTTCGTGCGCCTGGGTGTCGGCAGATATCGTCAACCGCTCGCGCTGCGCGATGCCGATGCGGAGAAGTGGGTTGAGCACCAGCGCGACGGCGACGCCCAGGAACAATGGCAACTCGGTGATGGGCACTAGCCACTCGGGCATCCCGTGCGCCGCAGCGGCAATCGACGGGCTGGCAACGGCCGCCGCGAAGGCAAGGCCGAGAGTGAACGTCTTGCGTGCGTCGAGCAGCCGCGAGGCGATGATCTCGATGCCGTTGATGATCAGCGCGCAGGAGTTGAATACCAGCGCCGCGCCGATCACCGGCTGCGGCATCAGCACCACGAGCATGGCGAATTTCGGGAACAGCGACAGTAGCAGGAAGCCGAGTGCTACCGCATATGCGATGGTCCTGCTCGTCGCCTGGATTGACGCGGAGAGACCGACACCGGCAGGGCTCGCAGATTGTCCCACACCGCCCAGGAGCGCAGCCAGGATCGCTCCCAGGCCATCCGCCAGCACGCCGCCAGCAAGCGATGGCAGGTCCTGGCGCCGCCAATCAGCATCGTTCATCTTCTGAACAGCCGTCACGCAGGCAATCGTGGACAGGGTGGCGGCGGCGCCACCCACCAGCAGCGGCAACATCAGCGACGGGCTGAACGCAAGCCCGGTCATGCCGAAGCGCGGGACGCGAAACCACGGCGCGCCGGCCAGACGCTGTGTCATGTCTGAGCCGGCGGTGCCGAGTGCCAGCGAGGCGGCGTAGCCTCCGACGATGCCGATGGCGGCGCTGAACAACCGAAGTCGAGCGCCCCACACGCTGCATGCGACCATCGCTGCCAGGGTGACGCACCCCAACACGATGCGCTGATGGAACAGCGGGTCGCTTGGCACGCCACCGATAATGTCCGGAATGCCGAACCTGCCCAAGGTGACACCCGTGAGCAGCACCGAGAGCCCCGCCAGCTCGGCCGGCAGCAGGAAACGCAGAACGCGCAGGAAGCGCGACGCCACCGATTGCAGCAGCCCAATCGAGATGATCAATCCCCAGACCATGGGCATGCCACCGAGCCGCAACGCGACCAGCGATCCGGCCATATGCACGCTGGAAAGTCCCGGAATGACAAGAAAACCGGACCCGACAGGACCTCTCCGCTTGTTTTGCAACAGGCCGCCGCAGGCCGAGCCGATCATGCCGAGGCTCACGAGGTTGATCTCCTGGTCAAGGCTTGCTCCAGCCGCCGTCGCAATCACGACGGCGTATAGCAGCGGGATCGACAGCACCGCGACGTATTGCAGGCCGATGGCAGCGAGTATCGGCAGCGGCGGTCGCTCATCCAGCCAATAGACCAGGTTGTTCGGTCGGCGAATGGCCAGCCTCCAGTTTGCCGGCCATCGACCCGCCGGAGATTGACCACTACTCTATCCGCCGCGTCGCAGCCTGAGACAGAGGTCCATATCGAACATCCTGCACAACGCCTGGCAATCGGCAACGAGCAGGCGGAGATCGCGCGGGCTGCGGATTGGCTCGATCGGTGCAGTCAGGCGATCGGCCTACGGCCCGAGCTACGTACCGCTCTGCAGATCGCGCTGGATGAGGTGCTCAGCAATATCCTGAAATACGCCTACACCGATGCCGCACGACATGCGATCGCGTTGAGCCTGTCAACCGGCCCGGCGCTTGTGGTCCTTGAGGTGATCGACGATGGTATGCCATTCGATCCGACGCTAGGGCCGGCCGACGCAGCCGGCCGCGAAGTGATGCTGCCACAATTGGGCGGTCATGGACTGACGATCATCGCGAGACTGATGGATGAGGTGACATACGCGCGGAGAGACGGCCAAAATCACTTGACGTTGCGAAAGAATGTCGATCCGCATCAGACATGACGGGGTATGCAGTGGACATTGTCGAATCGAAGGTGGGTCAGGTGGTTGTCATGGTGCTCGCCGGGCGCTTGGACAGCACCAGCGTGCGGGACTTCAGCGCCCGCATCAACGCGCACTTCGATGCCGGCACCAACGCGCTGCTCATGGACATGGCGCACCTCGCCTATATCACGAGCGCATCGTTCCGCGCCCTCGCCCTGGCGCATCGTCGCGCAAAGGATTGCGGCACTGCACTCGCACTGTGCGGACTGAACGCCATCGTTAATGAATTGTTCGATCTGACCGGCTTCAGCGACAGCTTCGAAATCTACCCCAACCGGGAAGCCGGCCTATACGCTTTGGCCAAGGCAACCGTCTGAGCGCAGCGCGGCGCCGTCAGTTCATCACCTGGATCATCTCGCGTACCCGCGGATAGACCTCGTTCGCCCAGCGTCTTCCGCTGAACACGCCGTAATGGCCGACACCCGTCTGCAGATGGTCCTGCTTGAGATTGACTGGAATTCGGCTGCACAAGTCCAAGGCCGCCATGGTCTGGCCGATCGCGCAGATATCGTCGCGCTCGCCTTCCACCGTCAGCAGTCCCATGCGCCGGATTGCCGTCGGCCGCACCGGTTCGCCATGCCAGGTCAGCACACCGCGCGGCAGGTCGTGCTCCTGGAACACACGCTGCACCGTCTCGAGATAGAACTCCGCCGGGAGGTCCATCACCGCCCCGTACTCGTCGTAGAACCTGCGGTGAGCCTCCGCGCTGATGTGGTCGCCGCCGACCAGGCTACGGAACTGCCCGAAATGAGCACTGATGTGCCGGTCGAGGTTCATGCTCATGAACGCCGAAAGCTGCACGAACCCAGGATAGACGTGCCGAAACGCACCGGGAAAGCGCCAGGGCACCGCGCTGATCAGATGCCGGTCGAACCATTCGATCGACCGCGACTTCGCAAGCTCGTTGACCTTGGTCGGATTGACCCGCGTGTCGATAGGCCCCGCCATCAGCGTCATGCTGTGCGGAACCGCCGCATCGCCGGTGTCCGCCATCACCGCAGCGGCGGCAAGTGCGGGCACCGCCGGCTGACAGACGGCGACAATATGACTGCCTGGGCCCATCACGCGCAGAAAGCGGATGATATGATCGACGAACTCGTCGAAGCCAAAGCGCCCCTCGGCCAGAGGCACGTCCCGCGCGTTCTTCCAGTCGGTGACGTAGAGGTCATGCTCCGGGAGCATCACCTGGACAGTGCCGCGCAACAGGGTCGCGAAGTGGCCCGACATTGGCGCGACGAGCAGCACACGCGGCTGCTGCACCGCATGATCCTTGCGAAAGTGGAGCAGCGTGCCGAAGGGAGTGTCATCGGCCGCCTCCTCTGCCACCGCGACAGTATCGTTGTTCACCGTCACGACATCGATGCCGAACTGCGGCCGATGATGAGTGAGGCCCATTTCAGCGAACATGGTCAGGCCGGCCGAGATATGCCGCACCGGCGACGGCATGCAAGTGCCGCAATCGGCCAGCCTCGCCAGACTGGCACCCATGCGGGCAAACTGCCGCAGCGGAAACAGCAAATCCGCCTGCGCCTGATAGAGCTGATACATCATCGACCGGCGGAGGCGGTTTTCATGCGATTGGCGTGCGGGTGGTTTCAGGCATTATATTGCAGCGCAGCATGGACCGATCGATGAAGGAAAGCAACATGGCTACGCTCCTGATCAGTAGCAAGAACTACTCATCCTGGTCCCTGCGCGGCTTTCTGCTCGCGCGGCTGGCGCGGCTCGAGTTTGAGGAGAAGGTCGTCGCCTCCGATGACGTCAACACTCGTGCCGAGCTGTTGCTGCGTGCTTCGTCAATCCGGGTGCCATGCCTGGTGCATGACGGCGTGACCGTCTGGGACACGTTGGCGATCGCCGAGTACCTCAATGAGGTGAGCCCGAAAGCGGGGCTGTATCCAGGCGATCGTATGGCCCGCGCCCACTGCCGTTCGATCTCGGGCGAAATGCACGCCGGTTTCTCCGCGCTGCGCTCGTCAATGCCGATGAACCTCCGCACCGAGGGGCGGCGCATCGCCACCTGGTCGGCCGCGCAGGCCGATATCGACCGGATCACTGAGATCTGGCGCGGGTGCCTCGATACCTGGAAGGGCCCATGGTTGTTTGGCCGGACGCCGACAGTCGCCGATGCCATGTATGCGCCGGTGGTCACCCGCTTCCGCAGCTATGCCGTTGAGGTAGACCCCGTCTCGGCCGCTTATTGTGCGCATATCTGCGGCTGGCCCGATCTGGTCGAGTGGGTCGCGGCCGCGCAGCTCGAGCCGGAGCAGATCGAGGAGCTGGAAGTCGAGTTCTGACGCGCTGATCAGGCGAGCTTGGTCCAGGGCGCCGGCGCCGGTACCGGGCACGGCCCCTCGACATCGAGCGTCTGGAAGTCCGCCGGCCCGACGACCTCCAGGTATTCCATGTCCGGCGAATAGTCGAACAGGTAATGCGTGATCCCCGGTCTCTGGTGCACGCAGTCGCCGGCTGCGACCAGATGCTCCTCACCCTCGTACATGAATCGCGCCCAGCCCTTCAGCATGATCACGATGTGGAAGTCGGCGACATGCTGATGCCAGCCGGTACCTTCCTCGGGCGGGCTGTTGGCCTTCACAAGCTGCGCCAGCACGCGCCCGCCGGTGGCGGTGGCGACGCCGAGGTCACGGTACAGGAAAAAGTCGCGCAGACCCTCGCCCACCCACGGCGTGTCGCCAGGCTTTACGTGCGAGAACGTATTGGCAGTGGGTTTGTCCAGCATCGGGCACGCTCCCTTTGTTGCGTTCGAGAGCTGCTTCCGGCCGTCTCCCCGATGCATCCTGATCTCCCGGCGGGATGCTGCAGTGCAGCGTGGCACGCGCGGGCCGGGGCGGCAACTGGTTTCTGGTGATACCAAGCGAGCACCAGTTACTCCCCTCGGCGATCGGCTCGCCTGTGGCGGCGCGCGGCACCATTAACACCTCCGCAGCTCTGGCCTGCCAGAATTGGCGTGCCAATTTCCGCCTATGGGGGCGCGATGTTCGTCGCATTGAGCCAATTCATTGTTGCCAATGACAAATCGGACGCCGTGCAGGCGGCCTTTCGCAATCGGCCCCACCTCGTCGACCATGCGCCGGGTTTCTTGAGTATGCAGGTGATGTGTCCGATCGACGGGCCGGACGAGGTCTGGTTGGTAACGCACTGGCGCAATGAGGAGAGCTACCGGACCTGGCATCGCAGTCACGAGCACCACGAAGCGCACAAGGGCATCCCCAAGGGACTCAAGTTGGTACCCGGCAGCGCCAAAGTGCGGTGCTTTGAGGTGTTCGCTGATTAACCACCGACTCTCGCACCGGGGGACACCAGGGTGAGAACGCTGGGGGCGGAGGGACTGCAAAAATATCGGCTGCTGCGGAACGATGCTGTCGGTGCGGTGACCGCACGCCTCTACGCCACCCATGGGCAGATTTATGAACAGTTCGGTCCGCGCGGGCATGTGGCATGCCATGAGGATCTGGCATTTCATCTCGAGTTTCTGCAGCCGGTCGTGGAGTTCGGTCTGCTGCAGCCAATGGTGGACTACTTGTGCTGGCTAGGCAGCGTCCTCGCCGCGCGAGCTATACCGGCGGACCATATCGTGCGCTCGCTTGACCTGCTCGGCGAGTTCTTCGCCGAGCACATGGACACTGCGGACGCTGGTGTGGTGACCGCTGCGCTGCAGGCAGCGGGGACGCGGTTCATGAACGTTGCAGCGCAAGGAAAACCCGTTCCAGCTCCGGCACCGCCCACCCCATGGGCAGAAGCAACTTCATTTGAGGCAGCGCTGCTGGCCGGCTCTCAACTCGAAGCATTGGCGGTCGTGAACCGCTGTATCGAAAATGGACGCAGCCTCATCGATGTCGAACTGCACGTCGTTCAACCTTCGCTTTACCATATCGGCGAGGAATGGCAGGCGAACCGCGTGTCGGTCGCAAAGGAACACATGGCGACCGCGATTGCGGTGTCGGTGATGACGATGGGGCTGCTGCGTTCGCCACCGTCAGCGCTGATCGACCGGCGCGTGCTGCTGGCCTGCGTCGCTGGCAATAATCACTCCGTGGGTCTTCGTATGGTGGCCGATGCGTTTCAACTCACCGGCTGGGACGTGCAGTATCTCGGCGGAGACGTGCCCACGGCGTCAATCATCCGGCAGGCCGAGGAGTGGGAAGCCCATCTCGTGGGATTGTCGGTGGCCTTTGCCCAGCAGGTGCCAGTTGCCAAGGAAATCGTCGCGCAGTTGGCCGAACGCTTCGGCAGGTCGCGACCTGCCGTGATCATCGGGGGACTTGCCATAAACAACTTCAGCCGCCTGGCAGACGTGGTGGGAGCGGACGCGTTCGGCGCCGACGCGTCGGCGGCCGTCGCCGCAGCCGCCCGCGTCATTGGCGGATAGCAGACCGTGCCGTGGTTTGCATCTGAGCTGGAGCCGATGCTCGCGATCGCCGCCGCGGTGTTGGATGAGGGCGGCACGTTGATCGAGGCGAATGCAGGTTTCCTGCGACTGATCGGCCTGGAGGGCTCGCAGCCGATCGGTCAGCATATTCCGCTGTTTTTCATTCAACCGGATTTCGCGACCCTGATCCGAACACAAGCCGATTGCGAGGGACAGGTTCACCGTGGGCTGCTGACAATCGGCGATCGCCTCGGGCGGACACGCTCACTGCGGGGCCGCGTGTGGCGGGCGAACGAACGGCTGCGTGTGTTGGCAGAGTACGACGTCGCGGAACTGGAGCAACTCTACGACACAGTGCTGGCGCTCAATCGCGAGTACGCGAACGCGCAGCTCGAACTCGCCCAGATCAATCTCAAACTGCAGCAGCGGGAAGCACAGATCCTCGCCACCTCGCTGACCGATCCGCTGACGGGCATCGGCAATCGGCGCCGGCTTGAACAGGCGCTGGCCGCGGAAGTCGGCCGCGCCGAACGTACGGCCGGCAGCCTCTGCGCATTCATGGCCGACCTGGATCACTTCAAGCACGTCAATGACAGGTATGGACACGAGGCCGGTGACAAGGTGCTCGCGTCATTCGGTGAAGTGCTGCGCCAGCGGACACGGGCAACCGACATAGCGGCGCGATTCGGTGGCGAGGAGTTCGTCGTGCTCATGCCGACAACCGATCTTGCGAACGCCACTGCCATCGCCGAACGCATCCGAGCGGCAATCGCCGGGTTGCAAATCGAGTCGTTGCGTGAACCGATCACGGCCAGTTTCGGTGTAGTCGAGCGGGTGGCAGGCGAGCCTGCCCATGCACTGCTGGGTCGTGCCGACGTCGCGCTCTACGAGGCGAAGCGGCTGGGACGCAATCGCGTCGTGGCGGCCTAGTTTTGTCGCATCGCTCAATGAAACCGCGGCATCACGTCGTGGCACAGCAGCCGCAGCGCGGTCATCACGTTCTCATGCGGGATCCTGCCGCCGCAGTTCAGCTCCATCAACACGCCGTCCAGCCCCAGCTCCTGCCGTAACTCCTCCAGCCGTTCCGCGACCGACGCCGGAGAGCCGATGAGCACTGTACCCTTCAGCGCCTCCTCATAGGTCATCGCGTCCAGCCGGCGTGCGGTGGCGGCACGACGGTCCGCGCCATCGACACCCGCGCGCTTCGCCGAGTCAGCGAGCAGCGCCGCCTGCTGGCGGTAAAAGTGGATCAGACTTGGCTCGGCCTCCGAACGCGCCTGGTCGTCGGTGGGCGCGATATAGGCAGGCACACGCAGAAACACCCCGCCGCTCCGCGGATCTTCGGACGTCGCCAGCGCCTCGCGATAGGCGGTGATGTGTGGCGCGATCTCCGGCGCGGTCTCGTAACGGACGGCGACGAAGATCGGTAATGCTTGCCGGCCATTGGATACAAACGTATCGGCACTTGTGGCGGCAACGCGGATCGGCGGCGTGGGCTGCTGATACGGCTTCGGCACCACCGCCACGTCCTCGAAGCGATAATACTTGCCCTGATACGACACTTTGTCCTGCGTCCACGCCTTGCGCACGATGTCGAGAACTTCGACAAAGCGCTCGCGGCTCTCGGCATAGGGCACGCCATATGCTTCGTAGGTGCGCGCCACACCGCTGCGGCCGACGCCGAATATCAGCCGCCCGTTGCTGATCTGGTCGACCGTCGCCGCCTCCTCGGCCAGCCGTAGCGGGTGACACAGCGGGAGCACCTGCACCGCAAGCCCGATCCTCATCCGCTGCGTTCGCGCCGCAATGGCACTGGCAATGCACAGCGGCGCCGAGAGCACCGAGCGAGCCGGATCAAAATGCAGCTCGCCGAGCCACATCGCATCGAGGCCCCACCGCTCGGCGCTATCCACCAGCTCGAATGATTGCGCAAATGCTTCAGCGTGCGACCGTCCCGGCAGGGACGGAAACTCATGAAAGATGCCGAACTCCATCGTTGCTGCCTTCCGGGTTTTCGTCTGACCGCGAGCGTAGGTGTGGGAGGGCGACGTGTCACGTGAGGCAGAAAGGCTCGAAAGTGAACAAAGGCGGTTCAGTTGGTCAGCATGAATGTGCACGCATCGAAGGCGACTGATACAGCCCTCGCGTGGCGAACGGCACCGCCAACACGCGCGTCGCCGCACGCAGAGCCGCAGGGCGTCGGGCGGCACCCAACCCAAGGCGTCACCTCGCCAGCGTGCGGCGAGACATTCACCCGCGGCATCACCCTGCGGAGATCCTCAGGCATGCGCAGATGCAGCGAGTGGTCGGTCAGCATGTTTCGGATTGTCGTCGGCTGGCGGCCAGGCGGAAAGCAGGGGCGCGCGGATAAGCCACGTTTCCCGGGGTCAACGTGGCTGCTAGGTTACCACGCCTTCGTCGCGAGGAGCATCACGATGACCTATCCGACCCATCTGCTGCCGACCACTGTCGTCGGCAGCTACCCGCAGCCTGATTGGCTGGTGGATCGCGCGGCGCTGGCGAAGCACGGCGTGCCACGCACCCACGCGCTGGACATCTGGCGCATTCCACCCGACCTGCTCGAGCAGGCGCAAGACGATGGCACCATCCTGGCGATCCGCGACATGGAGCGTGCCGGCATCGACATAATCACCGACGGCGAGATCCGCCGTGAGAGCTACTCCAACCGCTTCGCCCTCGCATTGGACGGCATCGACGCTGAACACCCCGGTGAGGTGCGCTCGCAAACGGGTCGTACGACGCCAGTGCCACGCGTGGTCGGCAGGATAAGCCGGCGCGGTCCGGTTGAGCTGCGCGACGTCGAGTTCCTGCTGCGACAGACCGATCGCGCGACGAAGATCACGCTGCCCGGCCCATTCACCTTGTCGCAACAGGCAAAAAACGAATTCTACGCGGACGAGGAGGAGATGGCGATGGACTACGCCGCGGCGGTCAACGCGGAGCTGCGTGATCTGAAGGCGAGCGGCGTCGACGTGGTGCAGCTCGACGAACCCTGGGTACGCACCGCGCCTGACAAGGCTGAGCGCTACGGCGTGCGCGCGATCAACCGCGCACTGGAAGGCATCGACGGGCCGACCGTGGTGCATCTTTGCTTCGGTTATGCCCACGTGGTGCAGAACAAGCCGAGCGGCTACGCATTTCTGCCGCAGCTCGCCGACACAGTCGCGCAGCAAATCTCGATCGAGGCAGCACAGCCGAAGCTGGACCTGGGTGTGTTGGCCGATCTGTCAGACAAGCAGATCATGCTGGGTGTACTTGACCTTGGCAGCGCTGACGTGGAAACGGCGGAGCAGGTCGCTGACCGAATCCGCGCCGGGCTCCGCCATGTCGCGGCGGAGCGGCTAATCCCGGCGCCCGACTGTGGCATGAAGTATATGCCGCGCGAACGTGCTTTCGGAAAGCTGCGGGCGCTGGTGGAAGGTGCCGCGATGGTGCGGCGTGAACTTAGCGGCTGAGCGCCGCCGTCACCGGCTGGCTCGGTGCAATACCGGCGAGGATCGCCTTCGCCAACGCCGCCGCCACGCAATAATAGCCGCGGTCGTTGTGATGCAGCCCGTCGGCGGCGATGAAGTCTGCCAGCGACACACCGTCGCGATGCCAGGCCCGCATCAGCGCGCGACGAGAGAACAGCGCAGTGTCAGTCTCTGCCGCCACCTGTGCGAGCGTCTGGTCGAACACCGGTTCATCCGCCTTCGCCAGGAGCGCCGGCGACTGCTGGTTGTCCATCAGCACGACATCTGCACCAGCGGCCTGGAGCCTGCGAACGCCGGACGAGACCATGGCGCGGAACGCCGCCGGATCGGCATTACGCAGCGCGCCGTTGGCGCCGACCTGCCAGATCACGAGCTGAGGCCGCACCGCCAGCACGTCGACGTCCAGCCGGGCCAGCTCCTCCGCCGCGTCCTGCCCGCCAATGCCGCGATTGATGACCGCAATATGTGCGTCCGGCCGCCCGCCAGACAGCGCCTGTTGCAGCACGGCCGGATAGGAATGAGCCAGATCGGACGCCCTGGCACCCTGGGTCGAGGACGACCCGAGCGCCACGACCACTCCTTCGATACCTTGGCTCAGTGCACTTCGGAGATGTGGCAACACCAGCGGTGTCATGCTGGGCGTTCTGGGACAATCCTCAACGGCGACCGCTGCGGCTGCGGGCAACAGTAGTAGCGTTATGCCGCACAGAAGCGCTCGCAAACTGGGGAAGACGGCGTCCATGACAGTGTTCAACTATAAGCGAGCACCTGTGTCCAGACGGTTAATCGGTCAATTACCGTCTTCGGCAGCACGCCGCTTGCGCGCGGCCGCGGCATACTGGCCCCGCGGCCTGACCTCCTGCACGTGCGGGCGGACCACAGTGTCGTAGTAGTCGTCCCAGTCCTCAGGTGTGAGCTGCTTCAGGTCAGGAACCAACTCATAGTTCTTGAGCGTGGCGTCATCATAAGCGTGACGCGGGATCGGCTGCACCTGCAGCAGCGGGAAGTCAGCGCGGAAGTCGATCGGAACATCGGTTTTGGTCAGGCGCATATTGGTGATCAGGGGGCCGAACCAACGGTCGGTCTCAATGATGCCTTCGAACAACTCGTAACTTCCGCTGCGTGGAATGTTGGCTGGTGCCCGCACCATCAGGCTCCAGCCTGGCGCAGTGCGAGCTACGATGCCGGTCCAGCATTGAATCAGGCCGGGCTCCTGCAAGGCGCCAAGAAAGGGCGGTGAGTATTCGCGGATCTCCGCGGGAGCGACCGAGTTCGAACAGGTCACGGAAATTGGGGAACTGGGCCGACTGGAGCGGCAGCCAGGTGCCAGCTCCTTCCCAGGTCCACATCACGTCACGGCCGTCCCACTGCAGACTGAAGCTGATGGGAGGGAAGATGTAATAGCCATAACCGGATGCACTGGTGGACGGCTCGCAATAACGGAAGGCGCGGGTGGGCAGCGAGCCAGCGGCGGAGCGATCGGCGCGCTGTGGCAGGCGCGCGGTCGGGACAAGGCGATGAAAGGTGACGAGGGGCGTTCTCTTTTCTGACTGCTGCGCATTGGGGCGGGGGGATGCTGTAGTGGACACGGGCGCTGTCCTGACCATGAAGGGTAAAGTCACTCGAACCGGACACGCGGCGCCCGGTCCGTCACCATAGGCAAGTCCGAGTCACCCGTCTTCAGGGTTGGGGTGCCGTTAGCGCGCTGGCTGCACCGTTGGGGCGAATGCGCCGAGACGGATCTTCGCGGCATCGGCGGTCGGCGCGAGCGTCGGGGCGAACGCGCCGAGGCGGACCTTGGCGGCATCGGTGGTGGGCGCCAGCGTCGGGGCGAACGCGCCGAGACGGACCTTGGCGGCATCGGTGGTGGGCGCGAGCGTCGGGGCGAACGCGCCGAGACGGACCTTGGCGGCATCGGTGGTGGGCGCGAGCGTCGGGGCGAACGCGCCGAGACGGACCTTGGCGGCATCGGTGGTGGGCGCCAGCGTCGGGGCGAACGCGCCGAGGCGGACCTTGGCGGCATCGGTGGTGGGCGCCAGCGTCGGGGCGAACGCGCCGAGGCGGACCTTGGCGGCATCGGTGGTGGGCGCCAGCGTCGGGGCGAACGCGCCGAGACGGACCTTGGCGGCATCGGTGGTGGGCGCCAGCGTCGGGGCGAACGCGCCGAGACGGACCTTGGCGGCATCGGCGGTGGGCGCCAGCGTCGGGGCGAATGCGCCGAGACGGACCTTGGCGGCATCGGCGGTCGGCGCCAGCGTCGGGGCGAACGCGCCGAGGCGGACCTTGGCGGCATCGGTGGTCGGCGCCAGCGTCGGGGCGAACGCGCCGAGGCGGACCTTGGCGGCATCGGTGGTGGGCGCCAGCGTCGGGGCGAACGCGCCGAGACGGACCTTGGCGGCATCGGTGGTGGGCGCCAGCGTCGGGGCGAACGCGCCGAGGCGGACCTTGGCGGCATCGGCGGTGGGCGCCAGCGTCGGGGCGAACGCGCCGAGGCGGACCTTGGCGGCATCGGTGGTGGGCGCCAGCGTCGGGGCGAACGCGCCGAGGCGGACCTTGGCGGCATCGGTGGTGGGCGCCAGCGTCGGGGCGAACGCGCCGAGACGGACCTTGGCGGCATCGGTGGTGGGCGCCAGCGTCGGGGCGAACGCGCCGAGACGGACCTTGGCGGCATCGGCGGTGGGCGCCAGCGTCGGGGCGAATGCGCCGAGACGGACCTTGGCGGCATCGGCGGTCGGCGCCAGCGTCGGGGCGAACGCGCCGAGGCGGACCTTGGCGGCATCGGTGGTGGGCGCCAGCGTCGGGGCGAACGCGCCGAGGCGGACCTTGGCGGCATCGGTGGTGGGCGCCAGCGTCGGGGCGAACGCGCCGAGGCGGACCTTGGCGGCATCGGCGGTGGGCGCCAGCGCCGGGGCGAACGCGCCGAGACGGACCGTGGCGGCATCGGTGGTGGGCGCCAGCGCCGGGGCGAACGCGCCGAGACGGACCTTGGCGGCATCGGCGGTGGGCGCCAGCGTCGGGGCGAACGCGCCGAGGCGGACCTTGGCGGCATCGGCGGTGGGCGCCAGCGTCGGGGCGAACGCGCCGAGGCGGACCTTGGCGGCATCGGCGGTGGGCGCCAGCGTCGGGGCGAACGCGCCGAGACGAACCTTGGCGGCATCGGTGGTGGGCGCCAGCGCCGGGGCGAACGCGCCGAGGCGGACCTTGGCGGCATCGGCGGTGGGCGCCAGCGCCGGGGCGAACGCGCCGAGGCGGACCTTGGCGGCATCGGTGGTGGGCGCCAGCGCCGGGGCGAATGCGCCCAGACGAACCTTGGCGGCATCGGCCGTCGGCGCCAGCGCCGGGGCGAACGCGCCGAGACGAACCTTGCCGAAATCGATGACGGAAGCGACGCGAGCGGAGATGAGGTGAAGCATTGGTCGAACCCTTTCCAACTAAGCTTTCTTGCGTGCGAAAGACCCCGGTGTCCTTCGTCAACGTGATTCCAATGATTCCACGTTAAGGATTTATTATCGTTGAATTGACGTTATCTCGTCGTCAAATCGCTCCCGTCGCGAGCGGGCGGCTGAATGGGCCTAATCCTGCGAGATTTCGCGGCGACTCATCTCGTTCTGCGTGACAAGTCGTGATTTTATTGTTTGGCCGTAAAAATATTGCGTGATGGCGCCGGACCCGGCCAGAGTCCCACCTCAGGCGCCGTGATTAGGCCCCCGGCCGTCCATCCGACAGGCAGGCCAACGGCAAACCTACATTTTGTTAACGATGATTAACGGCAACGATACGGGGCCGCGCTGAGCGCGGCCCCGCCAATCGTGCCTCTAGAACGCCTCAGGCGGCGGTGCCGCCCACCGTGAGGCCGCTAAGCTTCAGGGTCGGCTGGCCGACTCCGACCGGCACGCCCTGGCCATTCTTGCCGCAGGTGCCGATGCCGGGATCGAGCGCCATATCGTTGCCGACCATCGCGACCTTGGTCAGCGCATCCGGGCCGTTGCCGATCAGCGTGGCGCCCTTGACGGGGGCTGTGACCTTGCCGTCCTCGATCAGGTAGGCCTCGCTCGCCGAGAACACGAACTTGCCCGACGTGATGTCGACCTGGCCGCCGCCGAAATTCACCGCGTAGAGGCCACGACGCACGGAGCGGATCATCTCCTCTGGCGAGTGTGGCCCGGCAAGCATCACGGTGTTGGTCATCCGCGGCATCGGGGCATGGGCGTAGGACTGACGGCGCCCGTTGCCAGTCGCTCGCATCCCCATCAGCCTGGCGTTCAAGCGGTCCTGCATGAAGCCGACCAAGACGCCGTCCTCGATCAGCACCGTGCGGCTGGTCGGCGTGCCCTCGTCGTCTACCGTCAGGCTGCCACGCCGGTCGGGAAGTGTACCGTCGTCCACGACCGTGACACCTGGCGTCGCGATGCGGCTACCAAGCAGACCGGCGAAGGCCGAGGTTTTTTTGCGATTGAAGTCGCCTTCCAGGCCGTGGCCGATCGCCTCATGAAGCAGGATGCCGGGCCAGCCGGGTCCGAGTACGACCTCCATTTCGCCGGCCGGCGCAGGCACGCTGTCCAGGTTGATCAAGGCTTGGCGGAGCGCCTCATCCACCGCACCCCGCCAGACCGCGGGCGCGGTAACATGGTCGTAGGCGAAGCGGCCGCCGGTGCCATAGCTTCCGGTCTCTCGCCGACCGGTCTGTTCCACCACAACCGCGACGTTGAGCCGCACCAACGGCCGAAGGTCGGCTACTCGGGTGCCGTCGGCACGCATGATCTGGACCGCCTGCCATTCGCCAGCGATCGAGGCCATCACCTGCACGACCCGCGAATCCTTGCCGCGGGCATACGCATCTATGTCGGCCAGCAGCGCGGTGCGCGCTGGAAACTCGGTCGCGCCGAGCGGATTGGCATCGGAGTAGAGCCGCGCGTTGGTGGCGCGTGGCGGCTCGGCGGCAACGCCCGAATGGCCGGCCGCCACCGCGGCGACACTGCTCGCAGCGCGCTGCAAGGCAGGTTCAGACAACTCGCCGGCATGCGCATAGCCGGTCGCCTCGCCAGCGACGGCACGCAGGCCGAACCCCAGCGACGTGTCGAAGCCGGCGCTTCGGATCCGCCCATCGTCGAGGCTGATCTGCTCGCTTTCACGATACTCCAGATACAGCTCACCGTCGTCGCTGCGGGTCAGTGCGGAACCCAGCGCCGCTTCGGCGGCGGCGCGGTCGAGAGTGGCGTCGGCGCGCTCGAAGAACAGCTTATCGGTGGCAAGCAGCGGCGTCATGGCGCATTCCTTCAACAGCGGTCACTGATCATTCAGGTGGTACGCCGGCACTGGGTTTCCCACTGCCCTCGGCAATCACCCGTTTGGCCGGCAGGCGAATCTCCAGGGATGTCCCAGCGCCTGGCGCGCTGTGCAGCGACAACTCGGCGCCATGGCCGGCCACCGGAGCACGCGACATGTAGAGCCGAGGCCGGCGCCCTGAAAAGCGCCGGGCCAGCGTGCTGTCGAGCTGCGTGAATGGCTCGAAAACGCACTCTGTGCCCTCTTCCGCGATGCCGATGCCAGTGTGGCGGACGACCAGCAGCAGCCTGCCGTGCGCCTCCAGCGACGCGCCGACCGACACCGTGCCCCCCGCCTCAGTGAACTCGACGGCATTGGACAATAGGTGGTCGACCACCTGCTGTTGCCGTCCCGCGTCCGCCCGGAGCGCTGGCGGACACTATCCGGGACGTCCACGTCAAGCGTGATTCCGGCAGCCTCTGCGGCCACATCCAATGGGCTCGCGTGTTTCCTCGCTGGTCCCAAAATGCCCGCGCCAGCAAACTTTGTAGAATTTCGTCCTGTGTCTGCCCTGGCGCCAGCAGACCCGGTGGGTGGTCCAGCAATTCCGCGGCAATGGCGTTAGTAAATAGCCGATGATCTGGCCCCACAGGATCACCCATGGCATTGCAGGACAGCGGGACCGCAATCCTCGGCGCGATGCGAAATCTCCGCCTCCGCTTCGGCCAGCGCGGTGGTATCTGTTACGACGCTGATGTAGCCGCCGTCCGGCAAAGGTTATGGTACGCACCTCCAGTATAAATCCGTTGGGCCGCCGCTTGCGCACCTGCAGCCGTGTGACATCGAAGGACATCTGCTGCGCGACTGCTGCGTCGATGGCGCTGGGGCCGAACTCGCCCGCCCCGGCACAGTGTCGGATCACGCCCCCGAGACGATCTCCGATAGGGGCGCGCCCTCCATCATCTGCGCGTATGCCCGGTCGAACATTGCCACCCGATGGTCCGCGCCATAGACGCAGACGCCATGCGGAAGGGCTTCTAGGATCGACTCCAACGCGTCGCCCGCCGGCGGGACTCCAGCTCGGCCGGCGGCGCTACCGCGTGGCTGGAGCCGGACGGGTGTTGTGCAACAAAACGACCGCGGCGCTGAACAGCAGCGCGGCGACCGCCTGATGCATCGCAGCCAGGACGATCGGCACGACAAACACAAGTGTAGCTACACCCAGGAGATACTGCACAAGCGCGGCGCCCATGAGGGCTGCCAGCGCACGATGTGCTCCAAGCGGCTGGCGGGTCGCGAATCCGGCAATCAACGTGGCGGTCGTGACGAGAACGGTGAGCGTCGCCAGAAGCCTATGGTCGAATTGCACGGCGGCGATGTTCTCCGTCAGGTTGCGCACAAATGGTTCAAGCCTGCCGTAGTCGATCGGTACCAGCCGCCCGTCCATCAGCGGAAACGTATTGTAGTCGAAACCGGCGTGAGTGCCGGCGACAAATCCCCCCGCCACCATGGTCAAGGCAACGCACGCGCAACAGGCCCAGGCCAGCGAGTGCAGCAAACTGCCTGCCGCGGTGCGCGGCGGTACAGGACGAAGCACCGTTAGGCCGATCCAGAGCAGGGCCGTATACAGGAGCAGCGCCAATACCAGGTGGATCACCAGCCGATACGGCGATACGGCGGTTGCCGCGGGCTCGAAGCCCGATTCCACCATGAACCATCCGACTGCCCCTTGTAGCCCGCCGAGCACAAACAGCAGGGCGAGACGTGGGCGGAGTCGCCGTTCGATCCGGCCGGTCGCCCAGAACCAGATCAGCGGCACGATGAAAACCAAGCCGATCAGCCGGCCCCAGAGGCGATGCGCCCATTCCAGCCAGAAGATCTGCTTGAAGCCCGCAAGACCCAGGCCCTCATTCACGAGGCGGTACTGCGGAACCTGCTGGTAGAGGTGGTAGAGCCGTTGCCATTCCGCTTCGTTCATTGGCGGAAGCGTGCCGGCGAGCGGCGCCCATTCCATGATCGACAGGCCGGAGCCGGTCAGGCGCGTCACACCGCCCAAAACAATCATTACTAGGACCATGCCGGCGACGGCGAATAGCCAGGCCGCGACCAGTCGGCGGCTACGGCGTGCCGCGCGGTCTTCCGGGGGAGCACCGGGGAATTCGCGATCGTCGAAGGGCATGGCCCGCTATATAGGCGTGTCGGCCAGCCCCACGTAAATACCTTGGCGAAGCAGAGGTTCGTTCAGTGCAGGTGAAGGTAGGCTCCGGGGCTCCGATACGACGGCGGCTTGATCACGTTCGCCGAGGCTACGCGCACCGAATGCACTTTGCCGTCCAGCTCGCGGTGCCAGAAATCCAGGAACTTCTGCAGCACGGGAAACCCTGGCGCGAGATCCAGGTCCTGCCAGATATAGCTCTGCAGAATCTTCGGGTGGTCTGGCAGGCGATACAGGATTTCTGCTGTCGTCAGGCGGTAGTCGTTAAGCTGCAGCGCGAGGCTCATTCTGGTCTCCGTCCCAATCCCTGGGGTTCTGACAACAGAATGACATGACCACGGGTTGCTTACGCAAGCATAAATCGCAGCAATTTCAATGATTTGGCACTCACTGGCGGCAATTGCTGCCGGCCGCTTGACTCCACACGCGAACGCGACTAGATCGCTGGCACTCTCCGGAGGGGAGTGCTAACGGACCGTGCCCGTGGTGCCCATGCAGGGGCCACGGCAGGACCGTTGGAAGTCACATCATCCCATTGGCGAGATCACTCAAGGAGCGATCCGAATGAAGTTCCGTCCCCTGCACGACCGTGTCGTGGTCCGCCGGCTTGAGGCCGAAGAGAAGACCGCGGGCGGCATTATCATCCCCGACACGGCCAAAGAAAAGCCGATGGAGGGTGAGGTTATCGCCGTCGGCCCGGGCGCCCGTGACGAGACCGGCAAGCTGGTCCCGCTGGACGTCAAGGCGAACGACCGCATCCTGTTCGGCAAGTGGTCCGGCACCGAGGTGAAGCTCGATGGCGAGGAACTCCTGATCATGAAGGAGTCCGACATCATGGGCATCATCGAGGGTCAGCCCGCAGCCAAGCGCAAGGCCGCTTAACCCAGACTGCAACACGAAGGAATCCGACATATGGCTGCCAAGGACGTAAAGTTCGGCGGTGAGGCCCGTCAGCGCATGTTGCGCGGCGTGGACATCCTGAACGACGCTGTTCGCGTCACGCTGGGCCCGAAGGGGCGCAACGTGGTGCTCGACAAGAGTTTCGGCGCGCCGCGCATCACCAAGGACGGCGTCACCGTCGCCAAGGAGATCGAGCTGGCCGACAAGTTCGAGAACATGGGCGCGCAGATGGTCCGCGAGGTCGCGTCGAAGACCAACGACATCGCCGGTGACGGCACCACCACGGCGACCGTGCTCGCCGCGGCGATCGTGCGCGAGGGGGCCAAGGCGGTGGCCGCCGGCATGAACCCGATGGACCTTAAGCGCGGCATCGATCGCGCGGTGACCGCGGTCGTGGACGAACTGAAGAAGAAAACCAAGAAGATCACCACCCCGGCCGAGACGGCGCAGGTCGGTGCGATCGCCGCCAACGGTGAGACCGAGATCGGCAAGATGATCTCGGAAGCCATGCAGAAGGTTGGCAACGAGGGCGTGATCACGGTCGAGGAGGCCAAGGGCATCCAGACCGAGCTCGACGTGGTCGAGGGCATGCAGTTCGACCGCGGCTACGTCTCGCCGTACTTCATCACCAATGCCGAGAAGATGGTCGCCGACCTGGATCAGCCGTACATCCTGATCCACGAGAAGAAGCTGTCCGGCCTTCAGCCGATGCTGCCGCTGCTGGAAAGCATCGTGCAGTCCGGCCGTCCGCTGCTGATCATCGCCGAGGACGTCGAGGGCGAGGCGCTCGCGACCCTGGTGGTGAACAAGCTGCGCGGCGGCCTGAAGGTCGCGGCGGTGAAGGCGCCTGGCTTCGGTGATCGCCGCAAGGCGATGCTCGAGGACATCGCGATCCTCACTGGTGGCACTGTGATCAGCGAAGACCTCGGCATCAAGCTCGAGAACGTCAAGCTGAACGACCTCGGCAAGGCAAAGAAGGTGCTCATCGAGAAGGAGAACACCACCATCGTCGAGGGCGGCGGCAAGAAGCAGGACATCGTGGGCCGCTGCAATCAGATACGTGCGCAGGTCGAGGAGACCACCTCGGACTACGACCGCGAGAAGCTGCAGGAGCGGTTGGCGAAGCTGGCGGGCGGCGTCGCGGTGATCCGCGTCGGCGGCTCGACCGAAGTGGAGGTGAAGGAGCGCAAGGACCGTGTCGACGACAGCCTGCACGCGACTCGTGCGGCGGTCGAGGAAGGCATCGTCCCGGGTGGTGGTGTGGCGCTGGCACGTGCGTCGCTGATCCTGGCGAAGCTGAAGGCGGACAACGACGACCAGCGCTTTGGCATCGAGATCGTGCGCAAGGCGATCCAGATGCCGCTGCGGCAGATCGCCGAGAATGCCGGCGAGGACGGCGCGGTGATCGCCGGCAAGGTGCTGGACAAGGACGAGTACAACTGGGGCTTTGACGCGCAGACCGGCGAGTTCAAGGACCTGGTGCGGTCCGGCATCATCGATCCGACCAAGGTGGTGCGGACGGCACTGCAGGACGCAGCCTCGGTCGCAGGCCTGCTGGTGACCACCGAGGCGATGGTTGCCGAGAAGCCGGAGAAGAAGGCACCGGCCATGCCCCCGGGTGGTGGCGGCATGGGCGACATGGACTTCTGATTGGACAAGGGGCGGACTTCGGTCCGCCCCTTTCTTCTCCGGTCATGGCTCGATGGCAGAAGTCTCATGCCGTCGCTCCGCGGGGCGTGCAAGGCGCCAGACATAGGCGATGATCTCCGCCACCGCCTGATAGTACTCGGCTGGGATATCGGCATCCAACTCCACGCGAAACAGCGCCCGTGCCAGCGGCGGATTGGCCACCACTGGCACGCGGTTCGCCTCGGCCACCTCGCGAATTCGGGCCGCGAGTAAATCAACGCCTTTTGCCACCACGCGCGGCGCGGCATGCTTTGCCCGATCGTAGGCAAGCGCGATGGCGTAGTGAGTTGGATTGGTGATCACCACCGTCGCCTTGGGTACCGCCGCCAGCATGCGCTTGCGTGCACGGAAGGTACGGATCTGCTTCACCCGCGCCTTCACCCGAGGATCGCCCTCGGTCTCCTTCTGCTCTTCCAGAATGTCGTGCCGACTCATGCGCAGCGACCGCGAGTGACGCAGGTACACCCAGAAGACGTCCAGCACGGCAAGCCCGGCCTGTGCGGCCAGCACGACGAGTACCACGTGCAGCACTGGAACCGCGGCGCGGGCGAGAAGCTGGTTTGGCTCGCCGAATGGTGCAACCAACAGCTCCGGCAAATCTGCCAGCAGCACCCGCCACAGCACGATCGCGAGCACGGCGATCTTGGCCAGTGACTTGCCTGCCTCGACCAGGCTCTCCGGCCCCAGCAACCGCTTCAATCCGGCCCTCGGGCTGACGCGCGAAAAATCCATCCGCAACGCTCTGCCGCTCAGGAGGAAGCGCGTCTGCACCAGCACCACGGCTGCGCCGGCGAGCATCGACGCCAGCACGAAAGGGGCGGCACCATTCCAACTGGCCAGGCCGGCGAGTTGGGCCAGCGAGGCATCGGGCTTCAGTTCGTGTGCCCGAGCGAGGAAAATGCTGAGCCGCAGCGCCAGATCGTGCACGGCGCCAGGTCCTGTCATGACCAGCGCCAATGTGACAGCAGCCAGCCCGGCGAAGTTGGTCAGTTCGCGCGAGACCGGGGCCTGCCCCTCTTCGCGTGCCTTCTGCTGCCGTCGTGCGGTTGCGGCTTCGGTCCGGTCTTCATGCTGTGAGTCGCCAGCCATGGCCGGTCAAAGACCCGGCAGACTGGCAAAGCCCGCGCGGACTGAGACCTGCCAGGCCGTCAGCAGGGAGGTTGCCAACATGGCGAGCAGTGCGATGCCCCCAAGGATCTGCGCGGGCATCACGACGAAATAGACCTGCAGCCGCGGGACAAGTCGGGCGAGCAGGCCGGTGGCTACGTGCCACACGATGGCGACAAGCAGAAAAGGGGAGGCGATCCGAAGGGCCAACGCGAAAGCTGCGGCGACAGCGCGCACGGCGGTCTCGGCGGTGTCGGCGGCAGGCAGCAAGGTTCCCGGCGGGATCAGCTTATAGCTGCCGGCCAATGCGGCAAGCGGCACGGCATAAAGCCCGGTGATCAGGATAATGAGCGGCGCGACCATCGCGAACAGTTGCTCGATCGGGGATGCGAGGCCGCCAAGGTCGGCATCCGGCTGCAAAACGTTCGCGACGCCCAGCATGTAGGCGATGAACTGGCCGGCGACCGCCAACGCGAGCACCAGCAGGCGTGCCAGCCAACCGATCCATAGGCCGGTGATCACTTCGGCGACGATCATGAAGCCGGCCTGGGCGCTCACTTCCGGCACCGGCGGGACCGACGGCTCGATGGCCGGCAGCAGCAGCACGGTCACGCCGAGAGCGAGGCCAACGCGCACCATCGGGGGCGATTGAGACTCGCCCAGGCCTGGCAGCAGCGTGATCGCGGAGCCGATGCGCGCCATAACCAGGACGAATCCGAATGCCCACGCCGGCAGCGTGGCAAGCAGCGTGGCTGCATCATCAGTCATGAGCCGCCGATGACGATCAGACGGTCCAGCAGCGTGTGGGTGTAACTGGATAGCGTGGACAGCATGAATGGTCCGAGCACCATCAGTGCCGCACATAGCGCCAACACCTTTGGCACGAAGGCCAGCGTTGCTTCGTTGATCTGGGTGACCGCTTGGAGCAGCGCGACCAAGAGACCGACAGCGAGCGCCACCAGCAGCGGCGGACCGCCGAGCTTCAGCATTACCAGCATGCCGTCGCGCAGCAGCATGGCGGTGTCGGTATCGTTCACTTTCAATCCTAGATCGGCATCTTGATGATGTCCTGGTACGCCTGTACCACGCGGTCGCGAACTGCAGTCGCCGTCTGCAGCGTCAGTTCGGCACGCGACAGTGCGGTAACGACGTCGGTCAGGTTCCCGCCACCGTTCAGCGCCTCCACCGTCTTCGCATCGGCCGCATGAAAGCTGTCGACCGCTCCCTGCAACGCCCGTTGCAGCGTGGCGCCGAAATCGCCGCCACTGCTGCCTTGCTCACCGCGGTCCACGCGCCCATAGGCGTCGGCCGCCGCTGCGGGTGTAACGACGATCGTCGGAATAGTACTCATTTGAGCAGACCGATCGTGCGCGTCAGCATACCACGCGAGGTCTGCATGACCGCGAGGTTGGCGTTGTACGAGCGTTCCGCCTCACGCATGTCCATCATTTCGGCCATGCTGTTGACATTTGGTAGCTTGACATAGCCAGCGGAGTTCGCGGCGGGATTGGAAGGATCGTAGCGCTGCGGGAACTCGGAGGCGTCGCGGCCGACCTGCTTGACACGCACCGTGTCGGCGCCGATTTGCTGATCGAGGCGGTTCTCGAACGTTATCGTCTTGCGGCGGTACGGATCGGCGCCCGCCGTCGATCCCGTGCTGTCCTGGTTGGCCAGATTCTCTGCGATCACACGCAGCCGCGTGGTCTGCGCATCCATGCCGCTAGCCGCGATGTCGAGTGCCTTGTCGAGATCCATGCCGGTATCCTGCATTAGCTCGATGAACGACCCAGCGCCACGTTGAACATCCCGAGATAGGCCTTGTATATCGTAGTCACCAGCGCATGGGTGTTATCAGTCTCCGCCACCTTCACGAGCTGCTCATCCAGCGCGACGGCGTTGCCATCGGGTGATTGCGCGCGCGTGCGATCGACAACCTCGTTGGGCGATGTCGCCGCGGCGGTGCCTGCCAGATGATTGGGCTGCGTGCGAACCGGCGCCACGGTGTTTGCATCATCGAGTGTCGTGGCGAACGAGCGCAGGTCGTGTGGTTTGTATCCTGGCGTATTGACGTTGGCGATGTTCTGCGCGAGCACGGTCTGACGCTGGTCGGCCCACGCCAGCCGTCGCTCCGCCAGATCGAACAGACCGATGGTCTTCGGGTCCATGTGCGCAGTCTGCGCCGCGGGACTGAACGCACGGTTAAATCTGACCGAGACAGCGAGATGCGGACGCGATAAAGGGTTCGGTAATCGCGCTGCGCTTTAATCGGCGGCGATGCCCCATGACAACCCATACGATCCAATCGCCGCTGTACGCGCGCTGGCCGAGGAACTGACGGGGACGATCGGCCTCGCCTGTGCCCTGGCGGAGTCCGGCCGTACGATTGACCTCGCGGGCCTGGATCGCCGGATTGGTCTATTGTGCGCCAAGGCGCTCGATCTGCCATCTGATGAAGGTCGCCGCGTGCGGCCTAGGTTGATCGCGCTGTCCGGCTCCATGGAGGCGTTGTCGCAAGCCTTGCTGGCGCGTGGCGCGCCGTCCGGGTGACCTGCAGCGTTCGTCCGCCCGGCAAAAGGCCGCGTCATGGTCATTGGAACAATTGGAATCACCTCAGTCCTCACCGTCGTCGTCGCCTTGGTCGCGGTGCTTGGATTGATCTGGCTGGCCGGCCGGGCCGCCAGGTTTGGCGGCATGGCACGCCGCCCGGCCACCGGCGGGTTGCTGTCTGTGCAGGACGTGCTGGCACTCGATGCGCGGCGGCGGCTCCATCTGATCAAATGCGATGAGCGGCGCGTACTGCTGCTGACGGGCGGAGCGCATGACGTCGTGGTCGGCTGGCTCGATCGCGAGCCGCCATCATGATCCTGTCGCGAATTCTCGCCATTGCCTGCTGCCTCCTGCTCCCGGCGATGGCGCAGGCGCAGTCGCTCAACATCGATCTCGGCGGCGCGGGCGGGGCGGGTGCCACCGGTCGACTGGTGCAGATCACGGCGCTGGTCACCGTGCTGTCGCTGGCGCCAAGCCTGCTGGTGATGGTCACGGCCTTCACCCGTATCGTGATCGTGCTGTCGCTGCTGCGCAGCGCGCTGTCCACGCAAAGCACGCCGCCCAACATGGTCCTGATCGGGCTGGCGCTGTTCCTGACGTTCTTCGTCATGCAGCCGGTGATGAACGACGCCTGGACCACCGGGATACTGCCGCTCTCCGAGGGCCGCATCGGCGAATTGGAGGGCCTGCGGCTCGCCAGCGAACCGTTCCGCCGCTTCATGACTGCCAATCTGCGACCAGCCGACCTGCAACTCTTTCTCGACATCGCGCATCTGCCGGCACCGGCGACGTCTGATGACACGCCGTGGCGCGCTCTGGTGCCCGCGTTCCTGGTGGGCGAGCTGCGGCGCGCATTCGAGATGGGGTTCCTGCTGTTCCTGCCCTTCATGATCATCGACATGGTCGTGGCGAGCGTGCTTATGAGCCTCGGCATGATGATGCTGCCGCCCAGCGTGGTGTCGCTGCCGTTCAAGCTGATCTTCTTCGTGATGGTCGATGGCTGGCGGCTGGTCTCGGGGAGCCTGGTGCAGAGCTTCAACGGGACGGGACAGTGACGTTGACCGCCGCGGCGAGGGTCATTCCATATCCAGGCGATCAATCGCCACCGAGCGCGGCTCGGACACGCCGGTCGTAGTCATCAGCCAGTGCGCGCAGTGCAGCCGCGCCGTCACCGGCGAAGGCCGGTCCGTGCATCAACGCGAGCATCCGCGGGGCGAGCGTGGCAAGCCGGCGGATCGTGCGTCCCGTGCTCGGATGCAGGCTGGAAAACCGGAACAGGTCCTCAGCCGCGAGCGCAGGCCCGACAATGTCGTCGCTGGTCAGTGCCGGCGGATTGCCGAGCTGCGTGAACAGATCGCCGCACAGCAGGGTGCCGGTGCTCTCTTCGTACAGCACGCCGGCTTCCCAACCATGTGGGATGTGCGGCGTATCGAGGTAGCGCAGGCGCCTGCCGCCGCCGAGGTCGATCACCTCGCTATCGGCAAGCGCTCGCGGTGCCCGGTCTGCCATGTCGTTGAGCGTCACGCGGCAGGCAGTCTGCCCGTGCGCGATCGCAGCCACCGGTGCCGCTGCCAGGAATTCGTTCATCGCACCGCATTCATCGAACTCGTAGTGTCCGAACGTGATCCAGCGCAGATGTTCAGTCGGCAACACCCGGGCAATCGCCGCGGAGACGTCGGGGAACATGCCCCGCTTGCCGGTATGGAACAGCAGCGGCTCGTCACCAAGGATGAGGAACACGTTGAATGTCAGGCCGGTCGGAGGAGCCACCTGAGGCGCGTATGTCGAGAGCCGGTAGATGCCGTCGGCAATCTCGTCGACCTTGGTGTCCATGTCGCTCTCCCGCTGACGGTCAGTATCGCTTATACGACAGAAACTTGCCCGACATGGTGAGCTTCACCCGATCGCCCTTCTGGTCCGGTTGCCGCTCCAGGCTCATGTCGAAGTCGATCGCGCTCATGATGCCGTCGCCGAACTCCTCCTGGATCAGTTCCTTCCAGGTCGTGCCGTAGACCATCACCAACTCGTAGAACCGGTAGATCAGCGGATCGGTCGGCACCCCGCCAGGCAACGACCCGCGGTACGGGATTGCCTGCAGCAGCGCCACCTCTTCATCGCTCAGGCCGAACAGTGCACCGGCCTTCGCCGCGGTCTCGGCCGTCATCGACATCTGTCCCAGGCATGCGGCGCAGGCCCAGGTCGGCGAATAGCCCAGGCGGTCGGCGATGCCTGCCCAACTCAGCTTGTGCTGCTGCTTGATCGCAAGAATCTTGTGTCCGAGTGCGGTCTTGGCGTCGTTCATCGGGATCCTCTGTCCGGCTTTGGCCCGGCGACCGCAAGCAAGTCGCGCGCCAAGCTGGACCCGACCGCCTGCCAAACGTACTCTGTCATCAGCGGAGGAAATTGCGATGGAACCCAACCTGGTCCCCTACTCCCCGATCCTCCACCGCCCGCCGCTGCGCTGGCCGAACGGCGCACGCGTGGCACTCTGGGTGGTGCCGAATATCGAGCATTACGAATACCTGCCGAAGTTCGTTCGCGCGCGCGATCCCTGGCCGCGCTCGCCGCATCCAGACATCCTCGGCTACACGCAGCGCGATTATGGCAATCGCGTCGGTTTGTGGCGGCTGTTCGAGCTCACCGACGCGTTGGGCATCCGCTGCACTGTCAGCCTCAACATGGCCGTGCTCGAACATTTCCCGGAGATCCTCGGCGCGATGGAGGCGCGCAACTGGGAGTATATGTCGCACGGCATCTACAACACGCGCTACCACTGGAATTTCTCGCGCGACGAAGAGCGTGCGGCGATGGAACAAAGCAAGGACATTCACCAGCGTCTCACCGGCCGCCGGCTTCGCGGCTGGTTCAGCCCGGCGATCACCAACACGCTGGATACATTCGAGGTCGCCGCCGAATGCGGCTACGATTATACGGCCGATCTGTATCATGACGACCAGCCTTTCCCGTTGAACGTGAAAACCGGGAATCTGATCTCGATGCCTTATTCGGTGGACATCAACGACGTGATCCTACACCGCCGTGGTCAGGAGGCGGACGACTTTGCGCGCCACATCCGCGACTACTTCGATACGGTGTACGAGGAAGGCGCCGAGCAGGGCCGCGTGATGTGCATAGCGCTGCATCCCTACTGGGTCGGCCAGCCGCACCGCATCCGCGTGTTCCGCCGCGCGATGGAATACATCCTGTCGCATCCCGGCGTCTGGCTCACCACTGCGGGCGAGATTACCGACTGGTTCAACGAACATCATCTGCCACTGATCGAATCGCATCTCGCGGCGCGGGAGGCGGCCAATGGTTGAGACCCCGAACACGCCACCCGTCGGCGAGCACCGCCGGCCTGGCATGGACCATCTGCATCACGCGTACCGCACGCTGACCGAGGCGCCGCGCTTCGCCTGGCCCGACCGCGCGCGGATCGCCTTTACCGTCACGCTGGCGCTGGACTACTGGGAGGTGAACCCGCCGGAGGACGCCAACCCCGATCCTCGCGTCGTCTCGCCATTGGGAAAATTCTTTCCCGACTGGCTGACCTGGAGCCAACGCGAATACGGCGCGCGCGTCGGGATCTTCCGTGTGCTCGATGTGCTGGATCGGTTCGGTGTGACGCCAAGTGTGGCGTTGGGTTCAGCGGCGGCGAAGCGCTATCCGGAGCTGGTGGACGAACTGGTGCGTCGCAACGCCTGCTTCCTCGCGCACGGAACCTATGCGACGCGACGGATCACGAGTCGCATGACCGAAGTTGAGGAACGCGCCTACATCACAGAATGCCGCGACGCGGTGCACGCCGCGGCAGGCGAGGCGCCGCTCGGCTGGTGCGGCCAAGACTTCAACGAGTTGGATCGCACGCCCGCGCTGCTGGCGGAAGCGGGCTTCGCCTACACCACCGACTGGGCGAGCGACGATCGGCCGTTCCTGCTAGACCGCGGCCTTGTCGCGCTGCCTCCGCAGCCGGAGTGGAATGATCTCGAGTGCATGTGGCTGCGCCGCGTGCCGCCGCCGGTGTGGGCCGATAACATCGCCGAAGCGTTCGCATTCCTGCACGACGAAGGTGGTGCAACATTCAACGTGACGCTGCATCCGTGGATCGCCGGACAGGCGCACCGCATCCGCTGGCTGCGCGAGGCGCTTGCCCGCACGCTTGGCCGCCGACACGTATGGCGCACCACCACCGATGAGGTGGCACGCGTCGCACGCGAGCAACTCTGATCGCTGCGCCGATGCCGACCCGCCGCATTCACATCATGGGTGCGTCCGGCGCGGGTGTCACCACACTTGGGCGCGCGCTGGCCGACGCACTCGGCCTGCCACACCACGATACGGATGACTACTACTGGCAACCGACGGATCCACCCTATCGGGATATGCGCGCCATACCCGACCGGCTGCGCCTGATGCACGAGCTGTTCCTGCCGCGGCCATCCTGGGTACTGAGCGGTTCGCTCAACTCGTGGGGCGACCCGATCCTCGGATTGCTCGACCTTGCGGTGTTCTTGCTTACGCCAACCGAAATCCGCCTTGCGCGGCTGCGTGATCGAGAACAGCGACGTGGCTGGGACGATGAAACCAATGACTTCCTCGAGTGGGCCTCGCACTATGACGACGGCACCCGCGAGGGCCGCAGCCTGCCGCGTCACGAAGCCTGGCTGAAGACCCTTCGCTGCCCTGTGCTTCGTCTTGACGGCACCCATCCGGTCGCGGTTCTGGTCGATCAGATCGTGGCCGCGACAACAAGGCAGGACAGGGCAATAAATTGAGCGGGGTGACGCAGGACGAAATCGTCGCGGCCCGCCGCTGGTTCGCTGAGGAGCTGCGGTACGTCGCGCGTGTAAGATCGCCTGCCGTCGTCGATGCTTTCGCCAACGTCCTGCGCGAGCATTTCGCCGGACCCGGGCCATGGCGCCTGCTCAGTCCTTGGTATCTGCGGGACTATTGGACCACGCAGGATGCCGACCCCCGCCACCTATGCCACGACGTGCTGGTCGCGATCGATGAAGCGCGCCGGCCAGCCGAGCCGGTGGCATTCCTCTATGATCAGCTCGATCTCGCCGCGGGCGAACATGTGGTGCATGTCGGCATGGGAACCGGCTACTACAGTGCCATTCTCGCACGCATCGTCGGCCACAGTGGCGCGGTGACCGCGGTGGAGATCGATCCGGTGCTCGCTGCCCGGGCGCGGACAAACCTGATGCCGGACTGGCCACAAGCGCGTGTCGTGACCGCGGACGGCTTCGCGTTCCGTGCTGAGCGGCCGGCCGATGCCATCATCGTCAATGCCGGCGTGACGCATCTGTCGCAGACATGGCTCAACGCTCTCACCGAACCAGGCGGACGGCTGCTCGTGCCGTTGACCAATGCGAACAGGGCAGGCGGGTTCGTACTGATAACGCGACGCAAGGGCCCGACGCCTCGCTACGACGCGCGCCACGTCTGTGGCACCGGCATCATTGGTTGCATGGACGCGACGACGAAGCCGAGGGAAGGCTGGTCGCTGCGATCGCAAAGTCGGGCTTTGCGGCCATCCGGTCGCTGCGGCGTCCGCCAGATCAACCGGACGAGACCTGCTGGCTCGCCGGCGACGGCTGGTGGCTGTCGACTGCTTCATTCGACATGTGAGGAGGAACCATGCTGCAGCTGCGACCCAACTGCGAGTACTGCGACAAGGACCTTCCACCGAACGCGATAGACGCCCGCGTATGCAGCTACGAGTGCACATACTGTGCGCGCTGCGTCGAGACGGTGCTGTTCAACGTTTGCCCGAACTGCGGTGGCGGGTTCGCGCCGCGGCCGATCCGCCCGACGACCGAACGGCGCGCTGGTGTGTGCCTCGGCAGGCAGCCTGCTTCGACACAGCGCGTCCACTTGAAATGGGATCGCGCCGAACTCGCGGAGTTCATCACGACGGCGCGCGAGGTCGCGCCGGAGGAGCGGTAAGCCCGCGCCGCATCCAGCCGTCAGTCCGCCGCTGCCGCGCGGGATCCTACCGCGCTCAACGACAACAGCGCCAAGAACGACAGGCCGGTGAGTGAGCCGGACAGCAGCAAGGCGTAGAGCGGGCCGCCCCGGTCGAGCACGATGCCGAACAACACGGGCGCTCCACCCTGCAGGATACGTGCTGGCGCGGACAGGAAGCCTGTCCGCAGGCCGTAACCTGTAGGTCCGAACAGCGCGAGGGGCAGCGTGCCGCGTGCGATGGTCAGCATGCCGTTGCCAGCGCCGTGCAGCAGAACGAAGGGTATCGCTGCCACCGGCCCGAACATCGCCAGCAAGGTCGCGCCGATCGGATGCAGGCCGGTTGCCAGTCGCGCCGAAATCATCGGGGACAGCCGGCGCAACAGGCCGAATTCAACCAGGCGGGCGGCGACCTGCGCCGGGCCGACCAGCGACGCCGCGGCCACAGCAACCGCCGGGGTCGATCCCATTGCCTGGAGTAGCCGCGGCAGGTGTGCCGCCATGGCGGTCGAGACGAACCAAGTGGCGCCGAACACGCTGGCAAGGACGATCATCGTCCACGGCAGGCCGGACGCGGCCTCAGGCACGTGCGTCGTCTCCGGCACATGCGGCGGAGTTCTTGGCACCAACAGCCAATTCATTGGCAGCCCGATCAGCAGATGCAGCGCCGCCCAGGCCAGACAGGCTCCGCGCCAGCCAAACGCGTCGATGAATATGGCACTCGTCGGCCAACCCACCGTGCTGGCGAACCCGGCAAACAGCGTGATGCCGGTGATCGCATTGCGTGCGTCACGGCCATACAGTCCGGCGACTGTCGCGAAGGCTGCCTCATACAGGCCGAAGCCCATGCCTATGCCGAGGATGGTCCAGGCCACCATGAGCCCCGCCCAACCGGACGCAAACGCGAGTGCCACGAGGCCGCTGGCGAACACCAGGTTGGTCGCGGCAAGCACATCGCGCCCGCCATAGCGATCGATGATCCGGCCAGCGAGTGGGCCGAGTAGCCCGGACAGCAGAAGTGCGGCGGAAAAGACGCCGAAGAACCACACCCGCGGCAATTGCAGCGCGGCGGATATCCGATCGGCGAACACCGCCGGGAGATAGTAGGTCGAACCCCAGGCAAGGGTCTGCGTGACGCCCAGGGTTGAGACGACAACGCTACGCCGACCGGTCAGGGCGGCCCATGTCATGCCCGCTCATACCAGGCACGCGAACGGCGAACGATGTGGACGACAGACAGCATGACCGGCACTTCCACCAGAACCCCCACAACAGTCGCGAGCGCCGCGCCCGACTGAAATCCGAACAGAGCGATGGCGGTCGCGACAGCCAGTTCGAAGAAGTTACTCGCCCCGATCAGCGCGGACGGCCCCGCCACGCACCATTCGACGCCGAGAGTCCGATTCAGCCAATAGGCAAGTCCAGCATTGAAATAGACCTGTATGACGATTGGCACGGCCAACAGCGCGATGACGACCGGCTGTCGCATGATCTGTTGGCCCTGCAGTCCGAACAGAAGCACCAGCGTCAGCAGCAGTGCGCAGAGTGACAGCGGAGCGAGCGAGCGCAGCGTGCGGCCAAGCACTGAAAGCCCACCTTGTGCCAACAGCATCTGGCGCCAGAGCTGGGCCACGATCACCGGCACAACGATATACAGCACGACCGACAGGATCAGCGTGTCCCACGGCACGGTGATCGACGACAGGCCCAGCAGCAGCCCCACGATCGGCGCGAAGGCCACCACCATGATCGTGTCATTGAGCGCGACCTGGCTGAGCGTGAAATGCGGTTCGCCATCGACGAGGTTCGACCAGACGAACACCATGGCGGTGCACGGCGCCGCGGCCAGCAGTATGAGCCCCGCTGTGTAACTGCTGATCTGTTCCGAGGGCAGGTATGGCCGAAACAGATGTGCGATGAATATCCATGCCAGCAATGCCATCGAGAACGGCTTGATCAGCCAGTTGACGCCGACCGTCGAGGCGATGCCGCGCCAGTGCTGACCGACTTCCCGCAGCGCGGCAGGATCGATCTTGAGCAGCATCGGCACGATCATCAGCCAGACCAGCACCGCGACGGGGAGGTTGACGTGTGCGACCGTCGCGGTGCCGATGACCTGAAACACGCTCGGCATAAGCTGACCGAGGGCGACTCCCGAAATGATGCACAGCGCGACCCAAACCGTCAGGAAGCGCTCGAACACGCCTATCGTGGGCCGGCTAGGCGCGAGGCTGGCCGCGGCGGCTGAATCGCTCATACGTTCGGCTTGCGCGCCTCGATCGTGGCTGAAGCGACGCATTTCTCGATACCCCGCCCCGGCGCCCAGGCCGCGACCATTTTGCGGCTGTCGGGTTTGACCGCGACCGTCACGTCAACGAATCCCGCCTCGCAAAGCAACGATTCGGCGCGTTCAGCAGAGATGGCACCGGCGATGCAGCCGCATAGCAGCGCCGGGTCGGTGCTCAAATCTTCGGGCAGCGGTGCGATGTTGACCACGTCGGAGATCGCCACGCGCCCGCCGGGCTTCAGCACGCGGAATGCTTCGCGGAACACCTGCGCCTTATCGGGGACGAGATTGACCACGCAGTTCGAGATGACCACGTCTGCCGTGTTGTCGGCGATCGGCAGGTGTTCGAGTTCTCCCAAGCGAAACTCAACATTGGCCGCGCCGATCTTCCCGGCATTCTCGCGGGCCTTTCGCAGCATCTCATGCGTCATATCGACACCGATGACGCGCCCGGTCGGGCCGACCTGCCGCGCGGCCAGCAGGCCGTCGAAGCCGGCGCCGCTGCCAAGGTCGACCACGACTTCGCCCGATTTGATTGCCGCAATGGCCTGAGGGTTGCCGCAGCCGAGGCCAAGGTTTGCGCCATCCGGCACGGCAGCCAGTTCCTCGGGCGAGTAGCCCATCTCTCGCGCCTGGAGGGCGGGCGCAATAGCAGTATCGCAACAGGACGGCGTTGCCGGCGCGCAGCATGAGGCGTCGGCGCGTACAGCAATGCCGCCGTAGCGGGCGCGGACCATCTCCTTTATTTCGGCTGGTTCGATGAGCTTGTCCGACATCATTCAGGTGTCCCTTGTGTGGATAGCTCGAGAGGCAGGCAGAGCGGCGGACAGGTACCGGCTGTCGAGCGACCGCAACAGTTCTCGGTGAGATAGGCGAGCAGCGCATTCATGGTGGGGTAGACGGCTGCATAGATCAGCGATCGCCCATTGCGTGTGAACGTGACGAGGCCAGCGTTCTTCAGTTCCTTCAGATGGAACGCCAGTGTCGCCGAGGGCAGGCCAAGTTGCTCGCCGATCTGGCCGGCCGGCAGACCGTCGACGCCGGCCTGCACAAGCAGGCGATAGACATCGAGCCGGGACTCCTGGGCGAGAGCGGCCAAGGCAGCCAGGGCGTCCATTTTCTCCATAGTTCCGGAATTATGGAGGGTTCCCATGAATGTCAAGCGGTGACAGCCCGGGCCGCCGGCGCAAGGATGACCCGGCGAGCGCAATTACCGGAGAGCAGATGGAGAATAACGTGCGCGGCCAGACCGATCCGCGCTGGCTGCTTTGGGCGCGCGAAATGCAGGCACTGGCGCAAACCGGCCTGGCCTTGACGCGCGATCCATACGACCGAGAGCGTTACCAGCGACTGCGCGGTCTCGCGGCCCGGATCATGACCGAGCATAGGGGCCAGGATGTGCAACCCATCGAAGCGTTGTTTGCAGGAGATATCGGCTACGCCACGCCAAAGCTCGATGTACGCGGGGCGGTATTCAGGGACAGCCGGTTGCTCCTGGTGCGGGAGACAGCGGATGGCGACCGCTGGACGCTCCCGGGCGGCTGGGCCGACGTAAACGAAAGCCCATTTGAATCCGTTGTGAAGGAAGTTCGCGAAGAGTTTGGCTTCGACGTGCGCGTAGCCAAACTTGCGGCAGTCTGGGATCGGGCACGACATCCGCACGTGCCTTCCTACACCTTTCACATCTGGAAGCTGTTCTTCGTGTGCGAGATTATCGGTGGCGCGGCCCGTGGCGGCCTGGAGACCAGCGCGGTCGAATTCTTTGCCGAGGACGAGCTGCCGCGTGATCTCTCGATCAGCCGTGTGCTGCTGCCGCAGCTTCGGCGCATGTTCGAACACATGCGCAGACCCGAGCTGCCGACTGACTTCGATTTAGCAGCCTAACCAGACACCACCTTCGCCACTTCGGCCGGTGACTGCCGCACCAGCGCATCGTATCCATGCAACAGCGTCTCGGTAATGCGCGTAGGCGTATAACGACGACCGGCGATCTCGTGCACCGGCGTAACTTCGGCCGCAGTGCCGGCGAGGAACACCTCCGTCGCATGGTCAAGCTCGGAAAATTCGATCGGTCGCTCGACCACCTTCATCTGCTGCCGTCGCGCCAGGCTCATCACCGAGCGCCGCGTGATGCCGTCCAGGAAGCAGTCCGGATCGGGTGTATGCAGTTCGCCATCCATGACGAAGAAGATGTTGGCACTGGTCGTCTCCGCCACGCGCCCCCGCCAGTCCAGCATCAGCGCGTCGGCGTACCCCTCTTGCTCCGCCCTGTGCTTCGAAAGCGTGCCGATCATGTAGAGGCCCGTAGCCTTTGACGCAGTCGGTGCAGTGTTCGGCGAAGGCCGCTTCCATTCCGCCATTCCCATCCGGATGCCCGCCATCCGATCGTCGCCGAAATAGCTCGGCCACGGCCAGGCGGCGATCGCCAGGTGGATTTTCGTCCGCTGCGCCGCCACCGCCAGCATCTCGGACCCGCGCCAGGCAATCGGCCTCACATAGGCGTCGGTCAGCCCGTTCGCCGCCAGCACCTCGTTGCACGCCGCATCGATCTGATCCGCCGAGAACGGAATCTCGAACCCAAGAATGCGCGCCGAATTGATCAGCCGATCGGTGTGATCGCGGAGCCGGAAGATGCTCCCGCAATACGCCCGTTCGCCTTCGAACACGGCGCTGGCATAGTGCAGCCCATGGGTCAGGACATGCAGCTTCGCGTCGCGCCAGGGGACCAGGGCACCATCCCACCAGATCCAGCCATCCCGATCGTCGAAAGGAATTAGCTCCATGGCCGCAATCTCCGCAATATTGTTTCTTCGTATGACCAGACCCTATGGTGGTCGCACCGATAAGTCAATAAAGCTGACATAATTTTCAGCCCGGCCCAAGGAATGCCTGCCATGCCCGAATCGAAGGTCGATCCAGCCGAGACCGACCTGCGTATGGCGCAGGATCTGCTGTTCTTCGCCTACCGCGACTTCACGAACGCCGCCGACGTGGCACTGGAGGAACTCGGGCTCGGCCGCGCGCATCATCGTGCGCTGCATTTCATTGGCCGCAATCCGGGAATTACCGTTTCAGATCTGCTCGGCATTCTGCGCATAACCAAGCAGTCGCTCGCCCGCGTGCTTGGCGCACTGATGGATCAAGGCTACGTCGCGCAGGCGCCCGGCAGCACGGATCGCCGTCAGCGGCTCTTGACGCTCTCCGCGGCCGGCGCGGCGCTGGAACGGCGGCTGTTCGAGCGCCAGCAGGAACGTCTGCGACCGGCCTATCGCGAGGCGGGCCCCGCCGCGGTCGACGGCTTCCGCCATGTGTTGCAGGGCATAATGGATGACACGGCGCGGGCCTATATCGATGCGCATCACGCGAGGGAAGACTGATGGCGGAGGATGCCCACATCCTGGTGGTCGACGACGATGCCCGACTGCGCGCGCTCTTGTCGCGCTATCTGGCGGGCGAAGGCTTTCGCGTTACCACTGCCGAGACAGCGACCGAGGCCCGCGACAAGCTGCGCTTCATGCATCCCGACATGCTGGTGCTCGACGTCATGATGCCCGGCGAAAGCGGCCTGACGCTGACCGAATCGCTGCGCCGCGAGCAGGGCAGCGAAATGCCTGTGCTGCTGCTCACCGCACGTGGCGCGCCGGAGGATCGCATCGCCGGGTTCGAGGCGGGCGCAGATGACTATCTCGGCAAACCCTTCGAGCCGCGCGAACTGGTGCTGCGTATCCGCGCGCTGCTGCGCCGCGCGCCCGCCCAGCCGGAGACTCCGCAAGGTCCGGTGCGGCTTGGTGCGCTGCGGTTCGACATCGAACGCGGCGAACTGAGCGGACCGGATGGAGTCATGCGGTTAACCGGCGGCGAGGTCGCTCTGCTGACCGCGCTGGCGCGCAACCCGAACGGGGTGCTGTCACGCGAGGCGATCGCCACGACCCTCGGCATGGATGATGCAGGCGAGCGAGCCATCGACGTGCAGGTGACCCGTCTGCGCCGCAAGATCGAGACCGATCCACGCGAGCCGCGCTTTTTGCACACCGTGCGAGGGCGCGGTTATGTGCTGAAGCCGGGCCTATAGGAGGATGATCGACACCGAGTGATTCGCGATGCTGCCACCTGACCTCCAGCCCGCGCGGATAGTGAACCGCGGAATACGGAAGGTGCTGCCGCGTTCGCTGCTCGGGCGCAGCCTGCTGATGATTCTGCTTCCGCTGGTGTTGTTGCAGGCTGTCGCGCTGCAGATCTTCTACGGCAGCCATCTCGATGTGGTGTCGCGACGGCTGTCGAGTGCCGTCGTGGGCGAGATTGCCTATTCGTTGGAATTGCTGAACCGATATCCCGACGAAGCCGATCGCATGTGGATCCTGAGCCAGGCCGCCCGCGACTTCGATCTGGACATGACGATTGATACCGGCGCCGTGCTGCCCAACGAGCGTGCGATCAACATCCTGGGCCCGATGGACGATGACCTCGCGAGCGCACTACGCTCCCAGATCGGCAGACCGTTCATCGCCGATTGGACCTCGAACAGCCAGAACGTGCTCATCAGTGTGGAGATTCCGGACGGCGTGCTGCACATCAACGTGCCACGCAAGCGGCTGTATGCCGGCACGATCTACATTTTCGTCCTCTGGATCGTCGGCATGGCGATGGTGCTGTTCGGCATCGCCGCGCTGTTTATGCGGAATCAGGTGCGTGCGATCAGGCGCCTGGCCAGGGCAGCCGAGGCATTCGGCATGGGGCGTGATATCGGGCCGATCAAGCCGGAGGGCGCCACCGAGGTGCGGCAGGCCGCGACGGCCTTCAATCGAATGCAAGAGCGCGTGCGCCGGTTCCTGGTGCAGCGGACCGAGATGTTGGCTGGCGTCTCTCACGATTTGCGCACGCCGCTGACGCGGCTGCGTCTGGCGCTGGCAATGATGCCGGCGCGCGAGGAACTGCGGCAGGACGTCGCCGAGATGACGGCGGATGTGGCAGAGATGGAGGGGATGATCGGTGGCTACCTCGCCTTCGCGCGTGGCGAAGGCACTGAGCAGGCTGAACCGGTCAACCTCTCGGCGGTGCTCGAGGAGGTTGCCGCCGGCGCACGGCGCTCTGGTGCGGACGTAGCCGTCGACGCACCGCCGGCCCTGACATTGCCACTGCGTGCCAACGCAGTGCGGCGCGCCATCACCAACCTGGTGGACAACGCGCGTCGCCACGCACATCGCGTCGCGCTGGTGGCGATGCCGCAGGGCCGCATGGTGTTCGTGACCGTGGACGACGACGGTCCCGGCATTCCACCCGAGCGGCGCGAAAGCGTGTTCCGCCCGTTCGAGAGTGACAGCAGCGGCGGCACCGGCCTGGGTCTCACCATCGCGCGCGACATCGTGCGAGCGCATGGCGGCGAGATCGTCCTGGAGGATAGTCCCCTCGGCGGCCTGCGGGCGCGAATCAGGCTGCCGATCTAGCTTCCATCGTCGGATCATCGGGCTGATATTCTATGAGGGTTCTTCCGGCCGTGATCGTGCCTCCAGCCTGGCTCGACATTGGACGACCGCGACGCCGCCGAAGGCACCAAACCCGAGCAGGAGGACCAAATGCGATTACGAACTAATCTCCTGAAGGAGATTGCTCGTGAAGTATTGGGACGAATTCGTGTGAGGCCAGAGTTAGACTGGGCTTCTGCAAAGGTGCCTGTAGATGACGAGTTTCCCGCCGATGATCCAAGCAATACGATCTACAGTTTCAATATTCAGGGCATACAGCTCGAGGTTCCGCGCTCGCTTCTGCAGCCCGACATATGGCGAAGCTTGGTATATGGATCTTACGAAGGGAGCGAGATAGACGCGCTTCGTTATGCAATCCGGCCTGGCGATGCGGTTCTCGAGATCGGTGCGGGCATTGGATTCATCTCGAGCTTCGCCAAGCGCGAGCTTCAGGCCTCGCGCATCGTTGCAATAGAGGCCGATCCGGTCCTCATTCCCGTTATCAAGCACACACACGCGGTCAATGGCATCTCTGCCGAGGTGCGGAATGTCGTGGCCGCTGTGACGGACGGAGTGGTTGAGTTTAATCGCCAGCCATCATTCTGGGCATCCTCCATTGTCGACCTGCCCGGTAGCACGAAGGTGAGGCTTCCCGCACGCAGCCTGCAGGGGCTTATTGAAGATGTGGATCCGGACGTCTTGGTGGTGGATACAGAGGGCGCCGAGGGCAGACTCTTTGAAGGGCTGAGGCTCCCAAGAAGGCTCCGCCACGCGGTGGTCGAGGTTCACAAGCAGCAGATCGGCTCGCTGCAATTTCCGCATGCTTCGATGCGATGTCGAAGGCTTCCCTGGGTTACGATCCAGATGGGTCATCCCACACGAATGTCACATTCAGCCGAATCGACCGATAAAGCCGGCGCGCCAACGGCCCGACCAAACTTGGCACCGTTTTGGCACACATAATACCGTTTCTTGCGGCCAAGCAGTGCCAGCGTGGCCGCCAAACCCCCCTGCTTCCGCGACGCCGGCCCGTGGATAGCCATCACCACCACCAACCGCATTCGGCGTGCCTGTCTAACCCAACTTCCGCACTTTCGGCGATAACAGGGCTATATCAATGCATTTCAGGCACCACAGCGGTTGGCCAACGTTCACACCGCCTCGTACTCGGCAGAGATCTCCTTGTTGGTGTAGTCCGTCAGCATTGACGTCGCGATGATGCCGACGATCGCGCAAAACAGGATGTAGAACGCGATCGGCCAGGCCGAACCGTAGGTGGCGAACAGCCACGTCGCGATGAATGGCGAAGGTCCGCCCGCGATGACCGAAGCAAGCTGGTAGCCGATCGATGTGCCGCTGTAGCGCAGCCGCGGCGTAAAGCTTTCCGCGATCAGTGCCGCCTCCGGCCCGTACTGCGTCATCACCGGCAAGAGCGAGATGGCGATGGCGCTGAACACGATCCACGGCACCCCGCTGTTGAGCATCGCAATGTACACGAAGCCAAAGATGCCCATGAACACACAGCCGATCATGAACATGTTCTTGCGGCCGACGTGATCCGACAGGTATCCGGCGCAGACCACCCACATGAAGCCCAGCACCGTCTGGCTGATCACGCCCATCAGCACGAAGTCGCGCGAGTACCCCAGCACACCGGTGGCGTAGGTGAAGATCCACGCCCCGACGATGTAGCCGGGTGCCTGCTCCGGCATGCGCAGCAGCGCGGTCAGGATGATCTGCTTCGGTTGCCGCTTCAGCACCTCGAGCACCGGCACGCGCTCGGTGCGCTCCTCGTCAATAATCTTCTGGAATACCGGCGTCTCCATGATGCCAAGCCGGATCCATAGCCCGACGACGACCATGATGGCACTGAGGAAGAACGGGATGCGCCAGCCCCAAACGATGAACTGGTCGCCGGAGAGCCAACTGAAGAACAGCACCGCACAATTCGCCAGGAACAGTCCCGCAGGTGCGCCGAACTGTGGCCATGCAGATAGGAAGCCACGGTTCTTGTTGGTGCGTGCCCACTCCATCGCCAACAGCACCGAGCCGCCCCACTCGCCGCCGACACCGATACCCTGGATCAGGCGGATGACCGTGAGCAGGATTGCACCCCAGATGCCGATGCTGTTGTAGCCCGGCACGCAGCCAACGGCGACCGTGGCGACGCCGGTCACCAGCAGCGTGACGATGAGCGTCGCCTTGCGCCCGATGCGGTCTCCCCAGTGGCCAAAGATTAAGGCACCGATCGGCCGGCCGACGAAGCCGATGAAGAATACGCTGAACGCCTCGAGCACGCCGACGATGGGACTGGACTTCGGGAAGAACAGCTTGCCGAACACGAGTGCGGTCACCGTGCCGTACAGCAAGAAGTCGTACCACTCGATCGTGGTGCCTACCGTGCTGGCAATCACCGCGCGACGCAGATGTGCTTTGTGTTCGGCTTCGGACAGCCCACTTGGCGTGACGGCTGCTGGCGCTGCGGTCATCCCTGAACCTCCCAAAATGTGCGGGCAATTTCGCTTGCCCGCTTGTTGGCCCTCGTCGGCGCTGCCGCAGGGCATCTCCCTCGCTTCAGTCGAGACCGAGGCAAGACGCCGGAACTATAGTGAAGCCGTTTGCGTTCTGTCGCAGTTGCAATGGGTCATTCACAAACTGTTGAAATTGGCTATCGATTGTCACTTTTGCTGCTGCGCCAGCGCCTTCACTTCATCCATCGCCTCGATGAAGCGCTGGTTGATCAAGGATAAGGCTTCTGAATTGGACTGCTGGATCAGGTCGCTCAGCTCTTTCATGTGAGCCACCGCATGCTCGTAGGCCTGTTTCAACAGCTCGGCCTGCTTCGCTGCCTTGACCTGCGGCGCGTCGGTTGTGGCGAGCGCATGCATTACCTCGGTGACTTCGGCCATGCTGCTCTGCACAATCTCCATGTGCCGCCGAGCCACCGCCTGCGCGCCTTCCAGCGCGACCCGATTGGCCGCCGACAGAGTCTCGAGATTCTTGCGGCTGGCAGCGAGGAACATCTCCATGTCTGGCAACGCCGGCAGCTTCATGTCGGCGAAGAACCTGGAAAAGTCCATGTTCGATTGCGGATTGCTTGCCATGGTTAGGTAACTCCCGGCCGGGCCATGCAGGTTGCACGCACGCGGCTTCCTGCGCAATCTGTGGGGATGATCAGTTCGCTTTCTTTGCATACCGGCGCCGAGGTCAGCGGTGTTGACCTGACGCAACCGATCGATGTCGCACAGCGCGAACGACTGAAACGCGCCTTCGTCGAGCATTCGGTGCTGGTGTTCCGTGATCAGCATCTGTCGCCGCACCAGTTGCTGGATGCGGTACGGTTGTTCGGCGAAGTCTTCCCACAGCACAACACGCGCTTCGCATTGCAGGAGTGCCCGGAGATCCACTACATCTCGAACCAGGACTATTATACCGACGGTCGACGCTACATTCCTGGCGAGGGCTATCACACCGACCACTCGAATGCCGCCGAGCCGCCGAAGGCGACAGTGCTACACGCGGTGCAGCTACCGGACCGCGGCGGCGACACGCAGTTCGTCAACATGTATCGCGCGTATGAGGAGCTGTCCGCGGCGATGCGGCAGCGGATCAATGAGCTGCGCGCCGTTCATGTGTACCAAAGCAGGCATAGCGAGCGGAAGCTGATGGCGCTGAGCGAGGTGGCGCCACAGAAGGTGCCTGACGCGGTGGCACATCCTCTGGTGCGCACGCATCCCGAAAGCCGGCGCAAGGCCATCTATCTCAATCCGATCCGCACCGAGGGGATCGTCGGAATGGAGGAAACCGAGGCGTTGTCATTGCTGGACGAACTGCTGAGGCATGCGACACAGCCACAGTACCAGTATCGCCATCGATGGCTTCCGGGCGACATGGTGATGTGGGACAATCGCTGCCTCCTGCACAAGGCGAACGGCGATTACGATATGAACCAGATGCGGTATCTGTATCGGGTCATGCTGAAGGGGGATGTTCCGGCGTAGCCGCCGTAACGTCATTGCGAGAAGCGCAGTGACGAAGCAATCCTCATCGTTCGGTCGGGATTGCTGCGTCGCATCACCCCGCAATGACAGCGGGCCGTTACCCCCGGCCGATGAACGGCATCTTCGTCGCCATGATGGTGACAAACTGCACATTGGATTCCAGCGGCAGGTTGGACATGAACAGAATCTGCTGGCCGACATGGTTCACGTCCATCCGCGGCTCGACCATCATCTGGCCGTGCGGCTGCATCTGGCCGGCGGTCGAGCGCGCCGTCATCGGGGTCGCGGCGTTGCCGATGTCGATCTGACCGGAGCAGATGTCGAACTGGCGGCCATCGAGCGCGATCGATTTGGTCAGTCCGGTCACCGCGTGCTTGGTCGAGGTGTAGGCGCAGGAACCGACGCGCGGCACATGCGCGGAGATCGAGCCGTTGTTGATGATGCGCCCGCCCCGCGGCGACTGGTCGCGCATCATGCGGAACGCGGCGTTGGAGCACAGGAACATCGCGTTCAGGTTCACCGCGACCACGCGAGTCCACATCTCATAGGTGAAGTCGCCGAAATTCGTGGTGGGTGTGCCGCCGCCTGCATTGTTGAACAGCATGTCGATGCGGCCGAAGTTCGCATTGATCTGCGCGAACAGGTTGTCGACCTGGGTGGGGTCAGTCACGTCGGTCTGCACCACCAGGGCGCGTCCGCCGGTTTTCATGCCGGCGGTCTCCTCCAGCATCTCCTTGCGCCGCCCAGCCAACGCCACCGACCAGCCGTCGTTCATCAGTGCCAGCGCCGATGCACGCCCGATGCCGCTGCCCGCTCCGGTGATGACGGCAAAACGGTCTGCCATGGTGTTTCTCCCCTCGGTTGCTGTCGTCTCGGCGCATTGTGGACCGTGGTTGCGGGGTGGGGAAGATGGTGCGAGCGTTGGCTGGAGCACGCGAGGGACGAACATGCCGCGGTTTGCCGCGATCGGGCTGGACCACCGTCACATCTATGATCTGACGCAGGATTTGCTGGACGCAGGTGCCGAGTGTGTCGGCTACAACCCGGACACAACCGATCCGCGCGTGCTGGCGGGCTTCCGCAAGCGCTTTCCGCAAGTACGAGAGTCCGAGACGAAGCGTCTGCTGGACGACCCGTCGATCGATTTTGTGGTGATCGCGGCGCGGCCCTGCGATCGCGCCGAGTTAGCGATCGCGGCGATGCAGTGCGGCAAGGACGTCATGGTGGACAAACCCGGCATCACCACGCTCGAGCAGCTTGCCGCGGTCGAGCTCGCTGTGGGGGAGACCGGGCGAATCTGGTCGATCAGTCTCGGCCGGCTTGCCTCGCCCGCGGTGCAGGAGGCGCTGCGAATCGTGCGTTCGGGAGAGCTTGGGCGGGTGGTGCATACGACATCGCTCGCGCCGCACCGGCTCAATCGCGCGCTGCGGCCTGCGTGGTTCTTCGATACGCCCGCGTATGGCGGCATCATCAACGATATCGGCGTGCATTCGATCGATCAGTTCCTCGCCTTCGCCGCGGCCGACGATGCCGAGGTCGTGTCGTGCAGTGTCGGCGCGTTCGGCACCGAGCCTGCGGGCTTCGAGGATTTCGCCGAGTTGGTGCTGGCAACGCCGTCGGTGCGCGGCTACGTCAGGCTGGACTGGTTCACGCCGGACGGCCTGCCGACCTGGGGTGATGGCCGGTTCTTCGTCGTCGGCACCGAAGGCACGCTGGAGCTGCGCAAGAATCTCGACATCGAGGGCCGCGAAGGCACCGACCACATGTTCGTCGCCAATCGTACCGCCACGCGCTATGTCGATTGCAGCAGGCTGCCGGTGACTTACTATCGGCACTTCCTCAGCGACATCGTCGATCGCACCGAGACCGCGATGCCGCAGCTTCAGGTGTTCAATGTCTGCCGGCTCGCGTTGCGGGCACAGGCACAGGCGCTGCGCTATGTGGCGAAGCAGTCATGATCGGGGTCGCGGTCATCGGCCTCGGGAATGCGCTACAACCGCACGCGCGCGCACTTGTCGATCTGACCGATCGGGTGCGCGTCGTATGGGCCGCGGCAAGCAGTGCGGCGCGATTGCAGGACGTCGCCGACCGCTACGGATTTCCCACCACCGCCGATGTCCCGCGTGCCATCGCTGATCCGGCGGTCGACGTGGTGGTGGTGCTGACTCCGGCCAACGCGCATTTGCCGATCGCACATGCAGCGTTTGCCGCCGGCAAGCATGTGCTGTGCGAGAAGCCGCTGGAGGTATCGATCGAGCGCGGCGAACAGCTTATCGCGGCGGGACGGCGCGCGAACCGCCACCTCGGCATCTGTCTTCAGCATCGCTTCCGTCCGGGCAGTCAGCGGCTGCGTCAGGTGCTGCGTGAGGGCAGGCTTGGCGAGATCCAGGCGGCGACGATGATGGTGCCCTGGTGGCGCCCGCAATCCTATTACGATGAGCCTGGCCGCGGGGTGAAGGCGCGCGACGGCGGCGGCGTGCTGATTACCCAGGCGATCCATTCGCTCGATCTGTTCCGCTGGCTGCTCGGCATCGAGCGGGTCGAGGCGGCGCAGGTACGAACGACCGCGCTACACCGGATGGAGACCGAGGACTATGCGTCGGCGCTGGTGCGTCTCGGCAATGGCGCGCCGGGCACGATCATCGCGACGGTGGCCGCATGGCCGGGCAGCCGCGAATGGCTGCACATCATCGGGGCGAAGGGCACGGCGCGGCTCGAGGGCGGCGGATTGCGTCTCGCATTCGTCGATGGCGGCGAGGAGGTTTTGGAGGATGCCGGGGGGTCCGGCAGCGGCGCCAGTGTGATGAGCTTCTCGCACGAGGCGCACCGTGCGGTCATCAGCGACTTTCTCGATACGATCGAGCAGCGACGCGAGCCGGCAATTCCCGGGGAGGAGGCGCTGGCGACGCAGAGAGTGATTGAGGCGATTCTGGACATGGGAGGGCGTTAATATGCAGGACCTGCTGCCATTGGCGGAGAAACTTGGCGCGCGGCTGAAGGCGCGCGGCGATACCATCGCGATCGCGGAATCCTCGACCGGCGGCCTGATCTCGGCCGCGCTGTTGTCGGTCGCCGGCGCATCGGCGTATTTCCGTGGCGGGAGCGTGATCTACACACACTACGCGCGGGCAGGCTTCCTCGATATTCCGAATCCGCTGCCCAACGGCATGCGTGCTTCGTCCGAACCTTATGCGGCGCTGCTCGCGACGACGGTGCGGAGCCGGCTCGGCTCGACATGGGGGCTGAGCGAGACCGGTGCGACAGGACCGACGGGCAATCGCTATGGCGATGCCGCCGGCCACACCTGCATTGGGCTTGAGGGTCCGAATTTCTCGCGTGCCATCACGCTGGAGACTGGCAGCGGGGACCGCGTCGCCAACATGCGGGCGTTTTCGAAGCGAGCGATGGAGCTGTTGGCGGAGGCGCTGGGTTAAATGTTATCGCGCCGCCACGTGCCGCGTGTCTCCGAGTAACTTTGCAAGCCTGGGCTCGATCGCCTCGGCCATCAATGCCTGGCCCTCCGCCGACGGATGGAGTGGTGCTTCGGGGGGCGTCAGCTTCGGGTCGAGAAACAGGTCGCGGTCCAGCTTGCCGGCCTTCATGAATACCCGGCCGATGTCGAGGTAAGTCACCTCGTCGTGGTTGTGGTAGCGCTCCGCCAGGACCTTGTTGATCGTGAGTGTCGTCTCGGTGGCCCAGGCGGAGCGCTCGGAAGGCAGAACACCGAGCAGCAGCAGCTTCGTGTGCGGCAGCCGGCGACGCAGTTCCGCGATGATGGCATCGATACCGGTGACGGTGTCCTCGGCCGACCAGTGCAGGCGGCCCAGGTTATTGGCGCCGATCAGGATCACCGCGACCTTTGGCGCGATGCCCACGACTTCGCCGTTCTCGATGCGCCATAGCAGGTGCGACGTCGCGTCACCACTGAAGCCGAGATTGACCGCGTTGCGGTCGCCGTAGAAGTGCTGCCAGACCGGCACGAAGTCGCGCCATTCGGGTGGGCCGCTGACCTCATAGTCCTGGGTGATGGAATCGCCCAGGAAGATTAGATCGGCAGGATGCGTGCGCAGTTCTGCCAGCTTTGCCTCGTGCCGCGTGCGCCACCAGGGAAGGTCAAAGCGCGAGATTGGCGTGGCGGCGAGCACCGTGTGTGGTGCCGGTGCGGCATCGCTCAGCACCAGCAGCAGAACCGTGGCCAGGCACAGGCGCAAGATGGGTCGCATGAGCGGCGAATCCGTCGAGGATCGTAGCGCATCTCTATAGCCGAGGCGTGACGGCAATTGGTATATGAAGTTTCGTGCGACCGGAGCTAATGATCTTCGACTGTGACGGGGTGCTGGTCGACAGCGAGGTGATCAGCTGTCGGACCGATGCCGTGTGCCTGGGCGAGATTGGCATTGTGATTTCGGCTGAGGAGATCATGGATCGCTACCTGGGCATCAGCGCGGCGACGATGTGCGGCGATATCGAGAGCCGACTTGGTCATAGCCTGCCCGCGGGTTTTGCGGAGACGCTACGCGCTCGGGTCGCGGTTGCGTTCGCCACGGAACTGGCGCCGATCGCGGGCGTCGAGGCGATGCTGGACGCATTGCCGTTCCGCCGTTGCGTTGCGTCCAGCAGTGCGCCGGAGCGCCTGCGCCAGTCACTATCGCTGACCGGGCTGCTTGCCTATTTCGAACCCAATGTCTTCAGCGCGACGCAGGTAGCGCGCGGAAAGCCGGCGCCCGATCTTTTCTGGTTCGCCGCCGATACGATGCGGGCGGCGCGCGAGATGTGCGTGGTGATTGAGGACAGCGTGCCGGGTGTGCAGGCCGCGGTGGTGGCAGGCATGAAGGTGATCGGCTTCAGCGGGGGCGGGCACTGCCGACCGGGCCATGGCGAACGGCTGCGCGAAGCCGGCGCGATCGCTGTGGCTGATGCGATGTCCAGGCTTCCAGGGCTGTTGGCGGCAGCCTAGCATTCGTCCCGCCGCGCCAGGGAGGGAATGATGCGCATCACGAAGATCGAGGACCTGCATTGCAACGCGGGCTGGCGTGATTTCTCGTTCCTGAAGATCAGCACGGATGAAGGACTGGTGGGCTGGTCGGAGTTCATGGAGTCATACGGTTCGGAAGGCCTCGCCGGAGTGATTCGTAAACTTGGCGCGCGCCTGATCGGCTGGGATCCGCGGCCCGTGGAGAGGATCACTGCCTATCTGCACGGCGTTACGCGCCAGTCGGTCGGCGGTATTGCGCAGCAGGCGATTGCGGCGATCGAGAATGCGCTGGTCGATCTGAAGGCCAAAGCCCTTGGCGTGCCGGTTTACGAGATGCTGGGCGGCCCGGTGCGTGACCGGCTACAGCTCTATTGGTCGCATTGCGGCACCTGGCGGATCAGCCATGCGAGCCATATCAAGGAATGGACCGGCTTCGATCCGATCCGATCGCTCGACGACGTGGAGCGTGCCGGCGCGGAGGTGGCGCGGCGCGGCTTCAAGGGACTGAAGACCAACATCTTCCGCTTCGACGGGCCGGAGCCGTATGTGCACATGCCCGGCTTCAATGGGCCCGGTTGGCCGGAACTGAACATCAGCCGCGATCTGGTCGATGGGCTGGTGGCGCAGATGACCGCATTCCGCAACGGCGCAGGCCCGCATGTCGGGCTGCATCTCGATCTGAACTTCAACTTCAAGACCGAGGGCTACATAAGGCTGGCGCAGGCGCTGGAGCCTTTCGATCTGGTGTGGCTGGAGGTCGACAGCTACGACCCTGGCGCGCTGGCGACGATCCGCCGCTCGGCGCGCACGCGCATCGCATCGCTGGAGTCGCTACATGGGCGGCGGCAGTTCCGGCCGTTCTTCGAGCAGCAGTCAGTCGATGTGGCGATCATCGATGTGGCGTGGAACGGCATCATGGAGTCGATGAAGATCGCGGCGATGGCGGATGCCTATGAGGTCAACGTCGCCCCGCACAACTTCAACGGACACATCGGCTCGCTGATGAGCGCGCATATGTGCGCCGCGATCCCGAACTTCCGCGTGATGGAGATCGACATCGAGGACGTGCCGTGGAAGGACGATCTCGTGACGCCGGTGCCAGTGATCGAGAACGGCATGTTCGTGTTGCCGACCGGCCCCGGTTGGGGCGTCGAGGTGAATGAGGAGGTGATCCGCGCCCATCCGCCGCGCCCCATCGGGCGTTGGGAGAGGTGAGGGCGCGCGCCGTTACGAGTGCGCGCGCGCCATCAATGAACGTGGCATCAGCAATGGCAGGATGATGCCGACGCCGAGACCCCAGAACCCGTTGATCACCATCGAGCGCAGCATGTTCGCCGGAACCCAGCCGCCGGCAATTGGCATGCCCTTCAGTGGTGCGACGACAAACCATCCGACCACCGCTGCGAGCACCCCAAGCAGCAGCCCGCACAGCCAGGTCGGCCAGGTGAAGCGTGGCATCACGAGACCGAACAAAACGCCCCATAGCCCGCCCCAAAAGCAGTTGCTGACAATCACGGGAACGCCGAACGGGGGCACGGGTGTGGTGCGGTACGGCGCGAACTGCACGACGCCGAGCGCGTGCAACAGCTCTACCATCCCTTGGTGAAAGATCAGCACGGCGATCGCTCCCGCGATGAAGCCGAGAAAGCCTCGCATGGTTGCCGACGGCATGTTCATCCTCCCAGGACCCAATTTTTTTGCACCATCCGGCATCAGGTCCCGCTCCGTCAATCGGGGCCGCGCAGTGCGCCGGGCTGCTCGTCCTTCAGCGCGACGCCAGTGAGGCGAAGACGCCGCATCGCACCGATCAGCCATAGCAGCTTGTTGCCTGCGGTCTCGGGCGGCAGCCCCTCGGGACGAACGTTGGATATGCAGTTGCGTTCCGCGTCAGTACGCCCGCGGTGCGGCTGCCACGTGAGATAGATGCCGAGGCTGTCGGCCGCGGACAGGCCTGGGCGTTCGCCTATGAGCACAGCGACCGCTTCGGCCCCCATCGCCTCACCGATAACATCGCCCAGGGCAACGCGGCCCTGTTCAGCAACAAGGATTGGAGCGACTGGGCCGGACAGACGCGGGACCACGTGTCGCAGCACCGTCACGGCATGGCGCTGCACCGCAGCGGCCGAAAGACCGTCGCACACCACGAACAGCATGGCGCCTGGCAGGGACGGGATAGCGGCGCAATCGCGCAGGCGCCGTCCGAGGTCTGGGCGGAGGAGGTATGTGCGCCGGTCGGGCGCCTCGCTGTGCACTGCGGTACCCGGCAAACCCGCTGCTTCGAGATCGGCGAGCAGCGCGGTGACGTCGAGCGCGGTGTGGACCGCATCACGCGCCGCGGCGTGGGCCGCCTGGAAGTCGAGATGCGCCGCAGTCGGCAAGCCGTTGCCGACACGACCCAGCGCTACGCGCGCTGGCGTGAAGCGTCGCAGATCGATCCGGCGTGTCGGTGGACAATCGCCGCTGGCTGTCATCGTAAGGAGCGCTGCATCAGTCGAGACCGATAAGCGCCGGTGACAGGGCGGCGGGTATACGCTCTGACGTCGCGCCGGTTATTCCCATGCGCGCAAGCCACGCCTCGAATTCCGGAGCCGGACGCAGGCCGAGCGCGCCGCGTAGATACAGCGCGTCGTGGAATGACGTGCTCTGGTATGACAGCATCACATCGTCGGCGCCGGGCACTCCCATGACGTAGGTTACTCCGGCGACACCCAGCAGCGTGAGCAGCGCATCCATGTCGTCCTGATCGGCCTCGGCGTGATTCGTGTAGCACACGTCGATGCCCATCGGCAGGCCGAGCAGCTTGCCGCAGAAATGGTCCTCGAGGCCCGCGCGGGTGATCTGCTTGCCGTCGTAGAGGTACTCAGGGCCGATGAAGCCGACTACGCTGTTGACCAGCAGGGGCGAGAAGGCGCGGGCGACGGCGTAGGCGCGCGCCTCGATGCTCTGCTGATCGACGCCGTGATGCGCGTCGGCGGACAACGCGCTGCCCTGGCCGGTCTCGAAATACATCACGTTGTTGCCCAGCGTTCCGCGCCGCAGTGACAGCGCCGCCTCGCGGGCCTCGTGCAGCAACGCGAGCGAGACGCCGAAGCTGGCATTCGCTGCCTCGGTGCCGCCGATCGACTGGAACACGAGGTCGACTGGCGCGCCACGTTCGATCGCGCGCATTGTCGTGGTGACGTGCGCCAACACGCAGGTCTGCGTCGGGATGGCGTAGCGCTCACGTACCGCGTCGAGCATGGCGAGCAGAGTGCATGCGGCATCGACGCTGTCGGTCGCCGGATTGACGCCAATCACCGCATCTCCGGCGCCAAGCAGCAGGCCGTCGAGCGTGGAGGCGGCGACGCCACGCGGATCGTCGGTCGGATGGTTGGGCTGCAGGCGTACGGAGAGATGGCCGGGCAGGCCGATCGTGTTTCGAAAGCGGGTCACGACATGGCATCTGGCGGCGACGGCGATCAGGTCCTGCAGGCGCATCAGCTTGCTGACGGCCGCGGCCATCTCCGGCGTGATGCCGGGACGCAGCGCGGCCAGCGTCTCAGGTTCGGCGGCGAGCAGGAATTCGCGGAACTCACCCACGGTCAGCGTAGCTACAGGCGCAAATGCGACCGTGTCGTGGGTATCGACGATCAGTCGGGTTACCTCGTCTGTTTCATATGCAACGACCGGTTCGGCGAGGATGGTCGTCAGCGGCACATCGGCCAGCGCCATCTGTGCGGCGACGCGCTCGGCGGCAGAGTTCGCTGCGAGACCGGCCAGCGCATCGCCTGAGCGGAACGGCGTCGCGCGCGCCAGCAGCGTGCGAAGGTCGTCGAAAATGTAGCGTGTACCGGCGAGCGTGTGCGCGTAGGGCATGTGGGGTTCCCGCCAGGCATTCTGCGCCTGCCACGACGTTTGCAAAAGCCCGGGCTATGCGCCGTCGAACAATCCCTGTGCGAGGAATTGCCCCTCTGTCACGCCGCCGGGGCAGGCGAACAGTCCGCTGCCGACATGCGTGGTGAACTGGTTCAGCGCGTCAATCTTCGACATCTTGTCGAACAGGCGGATGAATCCGGTGCGCGGGTCACGCTGATAGGCAACGAACAGCAGGCCGGCGTCGTACTCTATGCCCTGCCGCCATGGCGGCCAGCGCTCGGCGGTGAAGTTGGCGCCGTCGTTGTAGGAATATCCGCGGCGCAGGATCTGCGTGCCGTCGTTGGTCTCGGGCGCGGCCAAGCGCAGATGCGCGTTCTCAGCGATCAGCGGATTGCCGTCCTGGTCCATCGCCGCGAAGTCTGGAGTGTCGCGTTCGTGACTGCGGCCTATCGGCGCGCCGGAGCGCTTTTGGCGGCCGAACACTTCCTCTTGGAAATCGACCTCCGTCCTGTCCCAGTGTTCCAGCGCGATGCGGATCTTGCGGATCACCACATAGCTGCCGCCGCGCATCCAGGCGGGGCCTTCCTCGCCCACCCAGACTTTATCAGCGAGGCTGGTCGCGTTGCGTGTGCCGTCCTTGAAGCCCATCAGGTTGCGCGGCGTCTCGCCTTGCGGCGTCGACGACAGGAAGCCGGTCTGGGTCCAGCGCACGCGCGCCACTCCGTCGGCCAGCCGCACCAGTTGCCGCACGGCATGGAACGCCACCTGAGGGTCGTCGGCGCAGGCCTGGATGGAGAGGTCGCCGCCACTGCGCTCCGCCACCAACTGATCGCCGTTGAAGCCCGGTAGATCGACCAGCGCCTCCGGCCGCCGCCCGGCGAGGCTATAACGATCGCTGAACAGGCCGGCGCCCAGGCCGAAGGTCAGAGTGAGACCCGCGGCGCCGAGACCCGCCACTTCGCCGCTGTCACCCGGAGCGTCCTGGCCGCGGGTCAGACGCGCGGCGGCATCGGTCCAGGAACGCAGCATCCGCACGATGTCGCGGGCGTTCTTCGCGGTCAGGTCAAGCGCGGCGAAGTAAGTCTGGGTCTGCTGCGGCGTGGCGATGCCCCCCTGATGCTCGCCCAGGAACGGACAGCCCGATGCCGCTTGGGCGAGACGCGCCGAGCCGGTTGCGGCGACCAGCCCCGCGGCAGAGGCCAAGAAGGAGCGGCGGCCGCTCAATGCGCCAGCACGAGCGTGTTCACCTCGTCCTCCACGTAATAGAAACCGTCGCCGGACGGTGTCATGACGAGCCCGAACAGATCGCCGCTGCCCGGTGGCGATTGGGCCTTGTTGGCGTCAACCCAGCGTGCCGCGATCTGGCTGCCGGTTTCCGGATCGATCTCCACCACCTGGCCGCTCAGCCCGTTCGTCACCAGCAGATGGCCGTTAGGCGCCATGGTCATCGCCAGAGGGCGCTTCAGCAGTCCGTCCTTGGTCACGTCGCGGCCGGTCCCGGCGCTGTCGCCGCGCGTCGCGGCGTCGGGGATCGCTGCGATGCGGTTGCTCAGCGCGTCGGAAACGTAGAGCACGCCGCCTTTGCCCAGCGCGAGACCGGTCGGGCCGATGATGAACACGTCCTTGTCCGCCTGTTCGCCGAAGCCGCTGCCAATCACCGTCTGGCGCGTCACCACCGGCGGCTTGCCACCGGCCATGGACAGTTCGAGCCGCAATACGGTCGCCTTGTTCACCACCGGTGGTTGGTCGTCGGGCGGGCCTACGTCGAAACCGGTGTTGCTGACGAACAGCGTCGCGGTGGCGCCGTTGTCGATCACTGCCATGTTGCCCCAGGGACCGTTGATGTTCGGGCCGGCGATGGTGCCGGCGACGTTGCCGTTGCGCGTCCAGCACGATCAGGCAGCCCTGGCCCTTGGTCTTCGTCGTGCCGTCCTGGCTCGGCAGGCTGCCGACGATCACCCAGCCGGATTTTAGCATGGTCATCGCGGTGGTGAGGCCGACGCCGCCGGGGCACTGCGGCAGGTTTCGCGGAATGGCGGCGAACAGGCTGAGCTGCTTCGTCGCGGGTCGCCAGGTGACGATGGTGCTGCCGAGGCCCTGGAGGTTGTTGCGGTCGTTGAAGTTGTCAATCAGCACGTCGCCGGCCTGGATCCTGCCGACCGAGACCGGCGCCACGACTACCGCATACGGGTTCTGATCTCCGTTCGCGGGGACCGTGGAGGTGGCCAGGCTATGGCGGCGAACGTCGTCAAGGAAGCCCTTCGGCTCCGCGGCCTGCGCGGTCATTGTGATGGTCAGGCAGGCCATCGCCAGAAACGACGAGTATTGCATCGATCGGCACCCGGTTGGCTGATATTGCGAGGCATTCTCATCTACCTTGTTGATCGGCTGAGGGCAAGCGATCAGAAGGTTATGGTGTTGCGGAGGCCGAAGATGGCCTCGTTGCCGATGCGTTGGGTCGGCTGGTTCGGGTTGAGGATGCCGCCTCCGGGGTTGAACACATACTGGAAGTCCGGCTGCACCTGCCACCAGGGCGCGACGGTGTACTGATAGGTGACCTCGATGAAGGTTTCCGTGGTGCGGACTGGGTTGAACGCGCCGGAGAAGAAAGCGACAGAGCGGTCGAATGCCTGTGCCCCGCCACTCACCTGCGCGATGCCGAAGCCGACGCCCACCGTGTCGTTGTCGCGACCCTCGAAGGGCGCCTTCAGGGTGATACCAGCGTTGACGCTGAAATTGATCAGGTTGCGGTCGCCTGGCGCACCCATCAGCCGAGCGAACACGCTGACGGAGCGAGGGCTGTCCTCCGAGGGGCGCCAGATCATCTGGTCCGCCACCCCGTAGATGCTGAAGTTGTTCCACTGCGTCAGGGCGATACCGGTGCTGGCAGGATCGGCCAGCGACAGTCCCGTATTGTCGAACTGCTGATCGGGGAACGGCCCTGAGTTGTACCAGAAGCCCAGCTTGTAGGTGCCTGGCAGCCTGGAGGCCGTGGCGCCATGAACTACGTCGCCGTTGCCGGGCTGGTTCATCGTGTACTGGATCTCGCCTATCACGAGCGCGCCGGTGCGCAGGTTGAAATTGCCGCCCCAGAGGGTGCTGCCGCGCAACTGTCCGTCGTCGTTGAACGGGCCGCCTGGCGGGTTGTCGGCAAAGACTCCGAGCAGCGTGGTGATGCCGTAGCCGGGCTGCGTGCGCAGACGCACGCCTAGCGACGACAGTGGATAGGCTGGGCCGCCGGCATAGAGGTCGGCCGAGGGGAGCATTGGCCAGCCCATCACGGTATTGAGGAACATGCTGGAACCCTGGCTGGTCATGAACTCCTGATCGAGGCTCTGCTGGCCAAGCTTCACGTCGATGCGACCGTCGAGGAATGACTGCTGGTACCAAACCTCCCACAGTCGCGTGGTATCCGCGGCAAGGAAGCCGCTGGGGGTCTGCAAGTTTAGCAGGTTATCGGTGGCGATGTTGCGGCCGCGGATGTTCCAGGCGCTGACGTTGAACGTGCCGCCCTCCCAGCCAAAGGCGCGCTGGGTATCGAGGCCGACGCTCAACAGGGTCACGCCGTCGTAGCTGGCGCCGCGCTGGACACCACCCGTGACGTTGCCCCAGACCTCGTTGACGTCCTGGACCCCGATGGTGATGCCAAGGTTCCACAGGCCCGAGCGCACGCCGCCCGCGCCGCCCAACAAATTGCTGCGGGTCCAGAGGCCGGTCATGAAACCTGGTTGCTGGTCATCCTGCGCGCACGCCGCGCTTGTCCAAAGTGCCGAGGCGAGGCAGGCGGTCGCCATCGCACAGCGGGTTGGGCGCGTTAGCATGCTGGGTGCCTCCTTTGTCGGGACTGGGTTCCAGGCTGGCTTCCGCGCGTCGTTGGTGACGTAGGGGGCTGAAGGTGGGGACCAAGGCTACTTGGTCAGGATCAGCTTGTCCGAAGCCGTGATCCGCAGTCGGTATTCCTCGGTGCGTGGCGAATGATGATGACACGCTCGCCGGCCATCAGGTCATGCGTGGAGATCGCGCTATGGGTCGGCGCGGCAGCCCCATCGATGGACGGTCTGATCGAGGGGCTGGCAGGCGGTTCGTTTGCCACCGCGGTCACCACGCGATGCGGCAGCGGACGGGAGAGGGGCGGGGCAGGGGCATTTGATGCGGGTCCTCCGGGCGATAATGCGAGTGATTCGCAACTGGCCCCGCACTCCTACTACGGGTTGGAAAATCCGGTCAACCGTAGCCGTGAGACTTTCGCCAGCCGGTCATGTGAGGTGTGAGACGGATCACTGCGGTGCCGCCTTCCGGACGGCAAATTCGCTGTGGCGCGAGGGAAGGAGAAGCCAGATGAGCACCATGATCACAATAACCGTGGTTCCGGCTGACGCGATGCACGCCGATCCACGGCGGGAGCGGGGAGCAACTGGCTTGACACGCCTGTGGCGCTCTCTGATCGCTAGGTGGACGGGCCGTATGGAGCGGCGGATCGAAGCGGATCTTCGATGGCTCGATCATCCCGGGGTCCTAGATGATCACCGGGGCGCGTCTCGTCGCTGACCGCACGCAGCGGGTGCCGAGCATCCGCTGACCGCGAATCTGGCCGGTTTGCTCGCAATGGCGGCAGATCACTGGGCGGACGACAGAGAGCGATTCCTATGCGGCTCTTTGGCGTCTGCTGGCCGTCGAGGCCAGTCGCGACGGAGCCACCCCTGGACTCCACCGCCTCGGTCGGCTAAACGCCGGCGCTCCATCGGAACGCGGGAGGCTGCTCCACCGCAAGTTGCGGTGGAGACGTCGTTTGCACCGCGGTCCCGGGACCCGAGGACAAGGACCAGGGATATGGCAAAGAAGATCGCCGGTTACATCAAGCTGCAAATTCCAGCGGGCAAGGCGAACCCCTCGCCGCCGGTTGGCCCCGCTCTCGGTCAGCGCGGGCTGAACATCATGCAGTTCTGCAAGGACTTCAACGCCCAGACGCAGAACATGGAGCCGGGGATGCCGGTGCCCGTGGTGATCACCGCCTACGCCGACCGCACATTCTCATTCATTACCAAGACCCCGCCCAATACCTACTTCCTGATGAAGGCGGCGAAGGTCGACAAGGGCAGCCAGACCGTGGGCAAAAGCGCGCCGGTCGGCCAGATCACCATGTCGCAGCTCCGCGAGATCGCTGAGCAGAAGATGAAGGACATGAACGCCAACGACGTCGACGGCGCGGTACGGATGCTGATCGGTTCCGCCCGCTCGATGGGCGTCACCGTGGTGGAGGGCTGAGCGATGGCCAAGGACAAGCGGCTGAAGAAGGCGTACGAGACCGTCGATGCCACCAAGGCATACCCGCTGCCTGACGCGATCAAGCTGGTGAAGCAGAACGCCAAGGCGAAGTTCGACGAGACGGTGGAGATGTCGATGAACCTCGGCATCGATCCCCGGCACGCTGATCAGATGGTGCGCGGGCTGACCTCGCTGCCGAACGGCACAGGAAAGGCGGTACGGGTTGGGGTGTTTGCCCGGGGGCCAAAGGCCGAGGAGGCGCAGGCGGCTGGGGCCGACGTGGTGGGAGCCGAGGATCTAGCCGAGAAGGTGCAGGCAGGCGAAATCGCCTTTGACCGCTGCATTGCGACGCCGGACATGATGGGTGTGGTCGGCCGACTTGGCAAAATCCTGGGACCGCGCGGCCTGATGCCCAACCCCCGGTTGGGGACCGTCACGATGGACGTGAAGGGCGCAGTGACCGCGGCGAAGAGCGGGCAGGTGGAATTCCGCGCCGAGAAGGCGGGGATCATTCATGCCGGCATCGGCAAGGTGAGCTTCGAAGACGAGAAGCTGCTGGAGAATGCGCGGGCGCTCGCCGATGCCATCCAGAAGGCCAAGCCGACGGGGGCGAAGGGCACTTATGTGCAAAAGGTGGCACTCAGCTCGACGATGGGGCCGGGCGTGCGGGTGGATATAGGAAGCTTGGCTCCGAATTAGTTTCGATCCCTCCTGCAAGGGGGAGGGACCGAATCACAGAATACGCCTGCCCTGATCGGCAGGCGGGCAGGGGACGCGAGTTCCCGAACCTGTCCGAGACCGCACGTCCCCTCGGGTCAAGCGAGGGTTTAATGGACCGCAGGGTCCGCGCGCGGGAGACGGGAAAGGCCCTCGGATCTGGTCCGGGGGTTGGTTCCGGCTTTTTGGACAGGCGAACTAGGGCAACCCGGCCCTGGCGCGGTCCAAACGCGTCGAGGCCACACTGGAGACGGGATGTGGACCGGACTGAAAAGCGGGAGTTTGTCGCCGGTCTGCACGAGGCGCTTGCCGCCACCTCGATGATCGTGGTCACCCACAACACGGGTCTCACGGTTGCCGAGGCGACGGATCTCAGGCGCCGGATGCGGGCAGCCGGCGTGACCTTCAGGATCGCGAAGAACCGCCTGGCCCACCTCGCCCTGGAAGGGACCCGATTCGACGGCCTCAAGTCCATGCTGACCGGCCCGACCGCGCTTGCGTGGTCAACGGATCCGGTGGCGGCGGCCAAGGCGACCGTCGAGTTCGCCAGGACCAACGAGAAGCTCGTGCTGATCGGCGGGGCGCTTGGTCCCCAGACGCTGGACGCGTCCGGGGTGCGGGCACTGGCCGAACTGCCGAGCCTGGATGCGCTGCGCGCCCGCATCGTGGGGATGGTTGCCACCCCTGCGACTCGCGTTGCCGGCGTCCTCCAGGGCTCGGCCGGGCAGCTTGCTCGGGTTTTTGGCGCCTTTGCCAGGAAGAGCGAGGGCGGCGAGGCGGCCGTAGCGGCTTGAGAGCGTGCCCTGGACTACATCCGGGGTTGCATGGAACCAACAGACGACTAAATTAGGGACACACACAAATGGCTGATCTACAAAAGCTGGTGGATGAGCTGTCCAGCCTCACGGTGCTGGAGGCTGCGGAGCTTTCGAAGTTGCTCGAAGACAAGTGGGGCGTGTCTGCGGCCGCGCCGGTTGCGGTGGCGGCAGCCGCACCCGCTGCCGGAGCCGTGGCGGCCGCGCCGGCCGAAGAGCAGACCGAGTTCACCGTCATCCTGGCGAAGACGGGCGACAAGAAGATCAACGTGATCAAGGAGGTCCGCACCATCACCGGCCTCGGCCTGAAGGAGGCCAAGGACTTGGTCGAGGCCGCGCCCAAGCCGGTCAAGGAAGGCGTCGGCAAGGATGAGGTCGCGAAGATCCGCAAGATGCTGGAGGACGCCGGGGCTGCCGTGGAGGTCAAGTAGCACGATCGAACGAATCAAACTGGGCGCGCGGGCTCGCTGCACCGTCGCCCAACCGGATCTGAAAGCGGGCGGGAATCATGATGGTTCCCGCCCCGCTCTGCGTTGCGGCGAGTGCTTCACCCGGGCGGCCGGGGCTTTCGTGGCCGCAGACGAGCGCATGGGCAAGTAGGTAGGCAGTATATATGAACGCGATTACAAGGTCGTTTACCGGGCGCAAGCGGGTTCGTCACAACTTCGGGCGTATTCCCGAGGTAGCGCCGATGCCGAACCTGATCGACGTGCAGCGCGCCTCCTACGAGGGGTTCCTGCAGATGAATGTCCAGCCTGACAGCCGGCTGCACGCCGGGCTGCAGGAGGTGTTCAAGTCGGTGTTCCCGATCGACGACTTTGCCGGCCGGGGCCGGCTCGAGTTCGTCCATTATGAACTCGAGGAGCCGAAGTACGACGTCGAGGAGTGCATCCAGCGCGGCATGACCTATGCCGCTCCGCTGAAGGTCATTCTGCGCCTGATCGTCTGGGATGTGGACGAGGACACCGGTGCCCGCTCGATCCGCGACATCAAGGAACAGCCGGTCTACATGGGCGACATGCCGCTGATGACCGACAACGGCACGTTCATCATCAATGGCACCGAGCGCGTCATTGTGTCGCAGATGCACCGTTCGCCCGGCGTGTTCTTCGATCATGACAAGGGCAAGACGCACAGCTCCGGCAAGTACCTGTTCGCGGCACGGGTGATCCCATATCGCGGCTCCTGGCTCGACTTCGAATTCGACAGCAAGGACCTGGTCTACGTGCGCATCGACCGGAAGCGGAAGCTTCCCGTCACCACGCTGCTCTACGCGCTGGAGGGTGCTGCAACTCAGAGAATGCGCGTCGAGCGCGAGGCGAAGGGTGAGCAACTCGAGCCCGGTGAAGTGCGCGGCATGGATCAGGAGGAGATCCTCCGCTACTTCTACGGCCAGGTGGTGTTCGATTTCACGGCGAAGGGCTGGGCGCGGCCGTTCGATCCTGATGCTTTCCGTGGCGTGAAGCTGCTGGAGCCGATCGTGGACGCCGAGACCGGCGAGGTGGTGGCGGACGCCGATGCCAAGCTGACGCAGCGTCAGGCGCGGCGCATTGCCGAGAAGACCAAGGAGGTACTCGTCGGGCGCACCGACCTGCTCGGCCGTTTTGTGGCTGAGGATCTGGTCAACCCTGAGACCGGCGAGATCTATGCGGAAGCTGGCGAGGAACTCACCGAGCCGAAGCTCACCGCGCTGGAAGAGGCTGGCGTAACCAAGCTGCCGACGTTGGCAGTGGACCAGTCGAACGGGCCGTGGATTCGCAACACGCTGGCGGTCGACAAGAACTCCAACCGCGATGACGCACTGATAGACATCTATCGCGTGATGCGCCCGGGTGAGCCGCCGACGCCGGAGACGGCGGAAGGGCTGTTCCGCGGCCTGTTCTTTGACCCTGACCGCTACGACCTGTCGGCGGTCGGACGGGTGAAGATGAACATGCGGCTCGGCTTAGACGATGTGGCTGACTCCGTGCGCGTGCTGCGCAAGGAGGACCTTCTGCGCACGGTGAAGATCCTCAACGAGCTGAAGGACGGTCGCGGGCAGATCGACGACATCGACAATCTGGGCAACCGGCGGGTGCGTTCCGTCGGCGAGCTGATGGAGAACCAGTACCGCATCGGCCTGCTTCGCATGGAGCGGGCAATCCGCGAGCGCATGGGTTCGGTCGATATCGACACGGTGATGCCTCACGACCTGATCAACGCCAAGCCAGCTGCTGCGGCGGTGCGTGAGTTCTTCGGATCCTCGCAGCTTTCGCAGTTCATGGACCAGACCAACCCGTTGTCCGAGGTGACGCACAAGCGGCGTCTGTCGGCGCTTGGTCCGGGCGGTCTGACGCGTGAGCGAGCGGGCTTCGAGGTGCGCGACGTGCATCCGACTCACTATGGCCGCATCTGCCCGATCGAGACGCCGGAAGGTCCGAACATCGGCCTGATCAACTCGCTCGCCACCTACGCCAAGGTCAACAAGTACGGCTTCATCGAGACCCCGTACATGTTGGTGAAGGACGGCGTGGTGCAGAAAGGGCCGCGGTACCTCTCGGCGATGGAGGAGGAGAAACTGGTCGTCGCTCAGGCCGATGCACCGATGGACGAAGGCGGCAAGTTCACCGAGGACCTGGTGTCGGTGCGAAAGCAGGGCGATTTCCGTCTGGCGCGGCCGGAGGATGTGACTGCGATCGACGTCTCGCCGAAACAGCTGGTGTCGGTGGCTGCGGCGCTGATCCCGTTCCTGGAGAACGACGACGCCAACCGCGCGCTGATGGGTTCCAACATGCAGCGTCAGGCGGTGCCGTTGATCCAGGCGGATGCGCCGCTGGTCGGCACAGGCATGGAGGCAGCGGTGGCGCGCGACAGCGGTGCGACGATCATCGCCCGCCGCGACGGCGTGGTGGACCAGATCGACGGCGCGCGCATCGTGGTGCGTGCGACCAACGACGACGGCACGACGAAAGGGGTCGACATCTATCGCCTGCGCAAGTTCATGCGCTCGAACCAGTCGACCTGCATCAACCAGCGTCCGCTGGTGAAGGTGGGCGACACGGTGCAGGAGCAGGAGATCATTGCTGACGGTCCGTCGACCGAGCTCGGCGAGCTGGCGCTTGGTCGCAACGTGCTGGTCGCCTTCATGCCGTGGAACGGTTACAACTTCGAGGACTCCATCCTGATCAGCGAGCGCATCGCGCGCGACGACGTGTTCACCTCCATCCATATCGAGGAATTCGAGGTGATGGCACGTGACACCAAGCTGGGCCAGGAAGAGATCACGCGTGACATCCCCAATGTGGGCGAGGAAGCGCTGAAGAACCTCGATGAGGCCGGGATCGTCTACATCGGTGCCGAAGTGAATCCAGGCGACATCCTGGTCGGCAAGGTGACCCCGAAAGGGGAAAGCCCGATGACGCCGGAGGAAAAGCTGCTGCGCGCGATCTTCGGCGAGAAGGCGTCCGATGTGCGCGACACGTCGCTGAAGCTGCCGCCCGGGGTGACCGGCACGGTGGTTGACGTGCGCGTGTTCAGCCGTCGTGGCGTCGACAAGGACGAGCGCGCGATGGCGATCGAGCGCGCGGAGATCGAACGGCTGGCGAAGGATCGCGACGACGAGAAGGCGATCCAGGAGCGGTCGTTTCTCAACCGGCTGCGTGAGAAGCTGCTGAACCGCAAGGCGACCGGCGGGTTCAAGGGCATCAAGGCTGGAACGGAGATCACCGAGGAAGTGCTGGCCGAGCATCCGCGCGGCGCCTGGCGCCATATCGGCGTGCAGGACGACGTGGTGATGGGCGAGATCGAGACGCTGAAGCGCGAGTTCGATGCTGCCGTCGGCCGGCTGCAGGCACGGTTCGACAGCAAAGTCGAAAAACTGCAGCGCGGCGATGAGCTGCCGCCTGGCGTGATGAAGATGGTCAAGGTCTTCATCGCGGTGAAGCGCAAGCTGCAGCCCGGCGACAAGATGGCTGGCCGTCATGGGAACAAGGGCGTGGTGTCACGCGTGGTGCCAGTGGAGGACATGCCGTTTCTCGAGGACGGCACTTCGGTGGACATCGTGCTCAATCCGCTTGGCGTGCCGAGCCGAATGAATGTGGGGCAGATTCTGGAGACGCATCTGGGCTGGGCCTGCCACACACTCGGTGCGCAGATCGGCGAGCTGGTGGAGACCTATCGCCGCACCGGCGCGCAGCGCGAAGCGTTGCTGGAGCGGTTGCGCGATGTGTACGGCGAGGAGGAGTTCCGCGACCACATCGCCATCCTCGACACCGATCAGTTGATCGAGATGTGCGAGAACCTGAAGAAGGGCATCCCCATCGCCACGCCGGTGTTCGACGGCGCGCGGATGTCCGACATCGAGGCCATGCTGGTGCAGGCGGGCCTGGATACCTCCGGGCAGGTGGTGCTGGTCGATGGCCGCACCGGCGAGCCGTTCGAGCGGAAGGTGACCGTCGGCTACATCTACATGCTGAAGCTGCACCATCTGGTGGACGACAAGATCCACGCGCGGTCGATCGGGCCTTACTCGCTGGTCACCCAGCAGCCGCTGGGCGGCAAGGCGCAATTCGGTGGACAGCGCTTCGGCGAAATGGAGGTGTGGGCGCTCGAGGCGTATGGCGCCGCGTATACACTGCAGGAGATGCTGACAGTGAAGTCGGACGACGTGTCCGGCCGCACAAAGGTCTACGAGGCGATCGTGCGCGAGCAGGACAACTTCGAGGCCGGCGTCCCGGAGAGCTTCAACGTGCTGGTGAAGGAGCTGAAGTCGTTGGGCCTGAACGTCGATCTGGATAGCCGCGCCGCGTGAGACTAACCGATCCCTTCCGTCATGGCGGGCGAAGGCCCGCCATCCACGTCTTGCCTGTGTTATTGGCAGCAAAGCCGTGGATGGCCGGGCCAAGCCCGGCCATGACGGTCTTGCCTTAACCCTTAGAGGGTGAGAATCGCATGAACGAACTGATGAAGATCCTCGGCCAGACCGGCCAGGCAATGACTTTCGACCAGATCAAGATTCAAATGGCCAGCCCGGAGCAGATCCGGAGCTGGTCATACGGCGAGATCAAGAAGCCCGAGACGATCAATTACCGCACGTTCAAGCCGGAGCGTGATGGCCTGTTCTGTGCACGCATCTTCGGACCGATCAAGGACTACGAGTGCCTGTGCGGCAAGTACAAGCGGATGAAGTTCCGCGGCATCATCTGCGAGAAGTGCGGCGTCGAGGTCACGCTGGCCAAGGTGCGCCGCGAGCGGATGGGCCACATCGAGCTGGCCTCGCCGGTGGCGCATATCTGGTTTCTGAAGTCGCTCCCGAGCCGCATCGGCCTGATGGTCGATCTGACGCTGAAGGAACTGGAGAAGATCCTGTATTTCGAGAGCTACGTGGTGCTGGAACCCGGCACCACTGATCTCAAGGTGCACCAGCTTCTGACCGAAGACCAGTTGCTCGCCAAGCAGGACGAGTTCGGCGAGGACCAGTTCGAGGTCGGCATCGGCGCCGAAGCGATCAAGAAGGTGCTCAACAAGATCAACCTCGACGAAGAGAAGGTGAAGCTGCGCGGCGATCTGAAGGAGACCACCTCGGAGGCCAAGCGCAAGAAGCTGGTCAAGCGCCTGAAGCTGATCGAGGCGTTTGCCGATTCCGGCGCGCGTCCTGAGTGGATGATCCTCGACGTCGTGCCGGTGATCCCGCCCGAGTTGCGCCCGCTGGTGCCGCTCGATGGTGGCCGCTTTGCGACGTCCGACCTGAACGACCTGTATCGCCGTGTGATCAACCGCAACAACCGTCTGAAGCGGCTGATCGAACTGCGCGCGCCCGACATCATCGTGCGCAACGAGAAGCGCATGCTGCAGGAGAGCGTTGACGCGCTGTTCGACAACGGCCGTCGTGGCCGCGCCATCACGGGTGCGAACAAGCGCCCACTGAAGTCGCTGTCCGACATGTTGAAGGGCAAGCAGGGCCGCTTCCGGCAGAACTTGCTGGGCAAGCGCGTCGACTACTCCGGCCGCTCGGTGATCGTGGTCGGACCGGAGCTGAAGCTGTATCAGTGCGGGCTGCCGAAGAAGATGGCGCTCGAGCTGTTCAAGCCGTTCATCTACTCCAAGCTGGAGAAGTATGGCCACGCCACCACCATCAAGGCGGCCAAGCGGATGGTGGAGAAGGAGCGTCCCGAAGTGTGGGACATCCTCGAGGAAGTAATCCGCGAGCATCCGGTGATGCTGAACCGCGCGCCGACGCTGCACCGCCTGGGCATCCAGGCGTTCGAGCCGGTGTTGATCGAGGGCAAGGCGATCCAGCTGCATCCGCTGGTTTGCACCGCGTTCAACGCCGACTTCGACGGCGACCAGATGGCGGTGCACGTGCCGCTTTCGCTGGAAGCGCAGTTGGAAGCCCGCGTGCTGATGATGTCGACCAACAACATCCTCAGCCCGGCGAACGGCAAGCCGATCATCGTGCCGTCGCAGGACATCGTGCTGGGTCTCTATTACCTGTCGCTCGACACGGCCGAGTTCCGCCTCGTCGAGGACAAGGATGCGCCGGCGTTCGGCACCATCGGCGAGATCGAATACGCGCTGCATGCCGGCGCCGTCGGCATGCACGACAAGATCAAGGCGCGCTGGGAGACGATCGATGCCGGCGGCAACCCGGTACGCGAGATCGTGGTGACGACGCCCGGGCGTATGATGATCGCGCAGATCCTGCCAAAGCATCCGAACGTGCCGTTCGAGCTGATCAACAAGCAACTCACCAAGAAGAACATCTCCGACGTGATCGACGCGGTGTACCGTCACTGCGGCCAGAAGGAGTGCGTGATCTTCGCCGATCGGCTGATGGGGCTTGGCTTCGGCCAGGCGTGCAAGGCGGGGATTTCCTTCGGCAAGGACGATCTGATCATCCCGGTCGAGAAGGACGAGTTGATTCGCCATACGACGGCTGAGGTGAAGGAGTTCGAACAGCAGTATCAGGACGGCCTGATCACTGCAGGCGAGCGCTACAACAAGGTGGTGGACGCATGGTCACGCTGCACCGATGAGGTGGCCACCGCGATGATGAAGGAGATCTCCAAGCAGGAGATCGGCGTGAAGACCAACTCGGTGTGGATGATGAGCCACTCGGGAGCGCGCGGCTCGCCGGCGCAGATGCGCCAGTTGGCCGGCATGCGCGGACTGATGGCCAAGCCTTCGGGCGAGATCATCGAGCAGCCGATCATCGCCAACTTCAAGGAAGGCCTGTCCGTGCTGGAGTACTTCAACTCCACCCACGGTGCCCGCAAGGGTCTGGCCGACACCGCGCTGAAGACGGCGAACTCGGGCTATCTGACGCGGCGTCTGGTGGACGTCGCACAGGACTGCATCATCGTCGAGGAGGATTGCGGGACCGATCGCGGGCTTACGGTGCGCGCGGTCATGGATGGCGGCGAGGTGGTATCGGCACTGTCCGAACGCATTCTGGGCCGAACTGCGGCAGAGGATGTGCTGGATCCTGTCAGCAACGCGGTGATCGTCCCGGGCAATACCTTGATCGAGGAGGATGCGGCCGACCAGATCGAGCGGTCCGGTGTCGAGGCGGTGAAGATCCGTTCCGTGCTGACCTGCAATTCACGGGTCGGCGTGTGCGGCCATTGCTATGGGCGCGACCTCGCCCGTGGCACGCCGGTGAACATCGGCGAGGCGGTGGGCGTGATCGCGGCGCAGTCGATCGGCGAGCCTGGCACGCAGCTTACCATGCGGACCTTCCATATCGGTGGTGCGGCGCAGCGTGGCGCCGAGCAGTCGAGCGTGGAGGCAAGTCACGAAGGCGTGGTGACGGTCAGGAACCGCAACGTCGTGATGAACAGCCAGGGCACGCCGGTGGTGATGTCGCGCAACTGCGAAATCGTCCTGGTTGACGACAAGCAGCGTGAGCGCGCGCGCTTCCGCGTTCCGTACGGTGCGCGGCTGCTGGTCGACGAAGGCCAGCAGGTGGCGCGCGGGCAGAAGTTGGCGGAGTGGGACCCGTACACGCTGCCGATCATCACCGAGCGCAACGGCCGCGTCGAATACATCGACCTGATCGAGGGCATCACGCTCGTCGAGCGGATGGACGAGGTCACCGGTCTCACGTCGAAGGTGGTGGTGGACTACAAGCAGGGAGCCAAGGGCGTCGATCTGCGGCCGCGTCTGCAATTGAAGGATGAGAACGGCGAGGTGGTGCGGCTGCCGAACAACACGGATGCCCGCTACTTCCTGTCGCCCGACTCCATCCTTTCGGTGGACAACGGCGCGCAGGTTGCGGCGGGTGACGTGCTGGCTCGCATCCCACGCGAGGGCAGTAAGACACGCGACATCACCGGCGGTCTGCCGCGCGTGGCCGAACTGTTCGAGGCGCGTCGGCCGAAGGATCACGCGGTGATTGCCGAGATCGATGGGCGCGTGGAGTTCGGCAAGGACTACAAGAACAAGCGCCGGGTCATCGTGAAGAACGACGAGACCACCGAGGAGTCGGAGTACCTGATTCCGAAGGGCAAGCACGTGTCGGTGCAGGAGGGCGACTTCGTCCGTCGGGGCGATCCGCTGGTCGACGGCCCGCGCGTGCCGCACGACATCCTGAAGGTACTCGGCGTCGAGGCGTTGTCGGACTACCTGGTCAACGAGATCCAGGACGTCTATCGGCTGCAGGGCGTGAAGATCAACGACAAGCACATCGAGGTGATCGTTCGCCAGATGCTGCAAAAGGTCGAGATCCTCGATCCGGGCGACACGACGTTCCTGGCCGGCGAGCAGATTGACCGCACCGAGTTCGATGCGGTGAACACCAAACTGGGCCGTGACGACAAACCGGCGCAGGCGATGCCGGTGCTGCAGGGCATCACCAAGGCGTCGCTGCAGACCAACAGCTTCATCTCGGCGGCGTCGTTCCAGGAGACGACGCGGGTGCTGACCGAGGCTGCGACGGCCGGCAAGACCGACAGCCTGACCGGGCTGAAGGAGAACGTGATCGTCGGGCGGCTGATCCCGGCGGGCACGGGGTCGGTGATGAACCGGCTGCGGGCGATCGCTGCCGGCCGCGATCAGCGGACACTGAGCATGGGCACCACGCCGCAGATCACCGAGGAGGTGAAGGCGGCGGAGTAGGTTACCAGGTCGCCGGTTGAGGCCATGAAGGCCGGTGGTGCGGAGCACCGCCGGCCTTCTCTCTACGTGGTGCCGCTGCAAGGCCAAGCGACCTGTTCGACCCGTGCAAAGGCCCCGTTGTCATTCTCGCCGCTCGGACTGAGCCGCTCGCAGGCGTTCGGCCATCGCCGCATATGTCGTCGCGAGCTCCAGCAGCGCCTCAGCGACGACCTCGCCGCTTACCAAAGAAGCCACGCGCCTATAGTGCGCTACCTTCCGACGCAGCTCAGATTCGTCCGTGCTCAGAGAACGGCGGGAGGTGCTATCCGTGGAGGTGAAATGCCCGAGAGCTGGGATGCCGGCGAATATCGCGACCGGGCCACCGCGTGGCTGCAGAAGGCCGAGTTGCTCACCGCGGGGCGTGAACGGGACGCCTGTCTCGCCCTCGCCGAAGGCTATCTGAACTTGGCCAAGCTGCTCGAGGCGCAGCAAGGCGCGGCAATCGGCGGTGGAGCTGCCAAGCCATCATCGTGAAGCAAGACCAGCAGGTGCGCATCCGTGTAAGGCGTCGCGTAGCTGAACCTTTCCCCGCTCAATGACTAACCATTGCCGGCAAGTCCTGCCATCGGGCGTTGTCCGAGCACCGGCGCGGCCGCATACCGTCGTGCCAGCGCGGCGCACACCATGAGCTGGATTTGGTGGAACAGCATCAGCGGCAGCACGATCAGCCCGACTGACTGGCCGGCGAACAACACGCTCGCCATGGGCAGACCGCTCGCCAGGCTCTTCTTCGACCCGCAGAACACGATGGTGATCTGATCGGCGCGGCCGAAGCCCAGGAGCCGGCTGATCGCGGTGGTCGCCAGCAGCACGGCAGCCAGAAGGCCCGCGTCCAGCAGCAGCAGCGTGGCGAAGTGCTCGGCGTCAAGCTGGTGCCAGATGCCGTGTGTCACGCCCTCGCTGAACGCGACATACACGACCAGCAGGATCGAACCGCGATCCACGAGGCCGGTCAGCGCCTTGTGGCGGCCGACCCATTGTCCGAACAGCGGCCGGGCGAGCTGGCCGGCGGCAAACGGCAGCAGAAGCTGCACCACGATGTCGCCGATGGTGCTGGCCGAGAAGCCGCCATGCGCGTGGAGCAGCAGGCCCGCCAGTAGCGGCGTCAGCAGGATGCCGAACAGATTTGACGCGGTGGCCGCGCACAGCGCCGCGGCCACGTTGCCGCGCGCGATCGAAGTGAAGGCGATCGAGGACTGCACGGTGGACGGCAGCAGGCACAGCATCAGCAGCCCGCCCCACAGCGGCGGCGTCAGCAGGCCCGGCGCAATGGCGCGCGCCGTCAGGCCGAGGGCGGGGAACAGCAGGAACGTGCTGCTGAGTACCACCGCGTGCAGGCGCCAGTGCCGCGCGCCGGCAAGCGCCGCCTGTGGCGCCAGGCGGGCGCCCTGAAGGAAGAACATCAGCGCAATGGCGCCGGTGCCGGCGTCGCTGGCCAGCGTCATGCCAAGGCCGTGGGCTGGCAGCGCAGAGGCGAGGGCCACCACGCCGAGGATGCTGGCGATGTAGGGGTCGATGTTCAGCCGGGAGAACAGCGTTTTCATGGCCATGATTATCCAAATGCGCTGGCTTATTGTGAAGCGCGCTTACGAAGCTTACTGTTATCATGAATTGTGATGAGCATCGATGTTTGACCCCGCACTGCTGGAAAGCTTTCTCGCGGTTACCCAGGTTCGCAGCTTCAGCGAGGCGGGGCGCCGGCTCGGCCTCCGCCAGTCCACGATCAGCCAGCACATCCGCAAGCTGGAGGAGCAGGCAGGGCGGCGGCTGTTCGTGCGCGACACCCACTCGGTGGTGCCGACCGTCGATGGCGAGGCGATGGAGGGCTTCGCACGCTCCATCCTGGAGGCGGGCGAACGGGCGCGGCGCTACTTCGCGGGCTCGCAACTGCGGGGCCGGGTGCGCTTCGGCGCGTCCGAGGATTTCGTCACCTCGCGACTACCCGAGGTGTTGGCTGACTTCGTCCGACAGCATCCGCTGGTGGATCTGGCTCTGACCGTCGAGATGAGTGCAACGCTCTACCAGATGCTGGACGCGGGCGAACTCGACCTCGCGCTGTGCAAGCGCCGCGCCGGTGATGAACGTGGCCGATTGGTCTGGCGTGACCGGCTCGCCTGGATCGGCACCGAGACGACGCGGATCGATCTGGCACAGCCACTGCCGCTCATCCTCTACACACCGCCCAGCATCACCCGAACCGCGGCGCTCGAAACGCTGGAGCGGGCGGGGAGGCCGTGGCGCATCGTCTGCTCGAGCGGTAGCCTGAGCGGGCTGCGTGCGGCCGCTCTGGCGGGTCTTGGCGTCACGGTGCACGCACATGGACTGATGCCCGAGGGACTTTCGGAGATGCCGCCGGCGTACCGGCTTCCCGATCTTGGCGATGTGGAGTTCATTGTGTTGGGTGCCACGCGACAGGAGCGCGGGCCGGCGGCTGAGCTGTCCGTGGCGATCCTGGCAAATGGCGGTCGGCTGCAACGGCGGTGAGCGGTATGAGATCGCTGTTCACCTGACGGGGGAGGGCAGGGTGGAACTCAACGCGGACTTCACTCGGCGCGCGGCGGTGCATTCGGCGCGGCTGCCCTGGACGCCTTCGCCGATCGCCGGCGTTGAGCGCCGCATGCTCGACCGGATCGGTGATGAGGTGGCGCGGGCGACGTCAATCGTGCGCTACGCCCCGAAGTCTCACTTCTCGGCCCATACGCACGGAGGCGGAGAGGAGTTCCTGGTGCTCGAGGGCGTGTTCGAGGATGACCAGGGTGATTTTCCGGCCGGCTGCTATATCCGCAACCCGCCCACCTCCTCGCACACGCCCGGATCGGCGCAGGGCTGCACGATCTTCGTCAAACTCTGGCAATTCGACCCCGCGGATCGCGCTCACGTGCGGATTGATACCGGCACTATGTCGCTCGTCCCCGCTTTCGGTCGCCCGGGGGTTGAGTTGATGCCGCTGTTTCAGGACCGCCGCGAGGATGTGCGCCTCGAGCACTGGATGCCGGGCGCCGAGGTCGTTCTCGCCACGCCGGGCGGGATCGAACTCCTCGTTCTCGACGGCGGGTTCCGCGAGGGCGGCGAGAGCTTCGAGCCGCAATCATGGCTGCGGCTTCCGCCCGGCGCCAGGCTGGAGGCCAGGGCCGTCGCAAGCGGGTGCCGGCTCTGGGTCAAGTCGGGGCACCTGCTGCACGACCAGATTGCTCCCGTGGCCGCCTGATATGTATGCGAATCCTGGCGTGTCGATATTGACTCACCACAGACCCGCCACTAGGTTCCGCCCCCTCTGGCCGACCCGGCATGGTTGAACCGGCGGCCATCGTTTGCAGGCCGAAGTCGCGTGCGGCGCCGCCTCCGGACAGACCGGCGGGCCTAGGCCGTGGGCTCTAAAACCCGCGGGTTGGGATGCTCCCAGCCGGCGGGCTATGCCTGTCAGACGATGGCGCGCCCGCAGCAGGGCCGGCCGCACGGAATGAAAGAGGCGCGATGCCGACGATAAACCAGCTCATCTCCAAGGGACGTGAGCGACAGAAGACACGGAACACGGTGCCCGCACTGCAAGGCTGTCCGCAGAAGCGGGGCGTATGTACGCGCGTCTATACGACCACGCCGAAGAAGCCGAACTCGGCGCTGCGCAAGGTGGCGAAGGTAAGGCTGACCAACGGCTATGAGGTGGTGTCCTATATCCCAGGTGAGGGACACAACCTGCAGGAACACAGCGTGGTGCTGATCCGGGGCGGCCGCGTAAAGGACCTGCCCGGCGTGCGCTATCACATCCTGCGCGGCGTACTCGACACGCAGGGCATTGCCAAGCGACGCCAGCGCCGTTCGCTGTACGGCGCCAAGCGGCCGAAGTGAGGGTGACATGAGTCGTCGTCGTCGTGCCGTCAAACGCGAGATCCTGCCGGATGCCAAGTTCGGCGACATCGTCATCACCCGTTTCATGAACGCGCTGATGTACGACGGCAAGAAGTCGGTCGCCGAGGGCACCGTGTATGGCGCGCTGGACGTGATGAAGCGGCGCGGTGGTGCGCAGGCCGATCCGGTGCGCATGTTCCATGAGGCGCTGGACAACGTGAAGCCGGCGGTCGAGGTGCGTTCGCGCCGCGTCGGTGGTGCGACCTATCAGGTGCCAGTGGAGGTTCGAACAGAACGCCGCCAGGCGCTGGCGATTCGCTGGCTCATCGACGCCGCCCGCAAGCGCGGCGAGCACACGATGGAAGACCGACTTTCGAACGAGCTGCTCGATGCAGTGAACAACCGCGGCTCTGCGGTGAAGAAGCGTGAAGACACCCATCGGATGGCGGAGGCGAACAAGGCCTTCAGTCACTACCGCTGGTGAACTGACTCAACGGAGACAACGAAGATGGCCAAGGCGAAATTCGCGCGCACCAAGCCGCACTGCAATGTGGGCACGATTGGTCACGTGGACCATGGCAAGACCACGCTGACCGCCGCCATCACCAAGGTGCTGGCGAAGTCGGGCGGTGCGACCTTCACGGCGTATGACCAGATCGACAAGGCGCCGGAAGAGAAGGCGCGCGGCATCACCATCGCCACGGCGCACGTCGAATATGAGACGAAGGCGCGCCATTATGCGCACGTCGATTGCCCAGGCCACGCCGACTACGTGAAGAACATGATCACTGGCGCGGCGCAGATGGACGGCGCCATCCTGGTTGTCTCCGCCGCCGATGGCCCGATGCCGCAGACCCGCGAGCACATTTTGCTCGCCCGCCAGGTCGGCGTGCCGGCTCTCGTCGTCTACCTCAACAAGGTGGACATGGTGGACGATCCGGAACTGCTCGAGCTGGTCGAGCTGGAAGTGCGCGAACTGCTGTCCTCCTATCAGTTCCCCGGCGACGACATCCCGGTCATCAAGGGCTCCGCGCTGTGCGCGCTGGAGGACCGCGATCCGGATATGGGCGAGAAGTCCATCATGGAGCTGATGGATGCAGTCGACAGCTACATCCCGCAGCCGGTGCGCGCGACCGATCGGCCGTTCCTGATGCCGGTGGAGGACGTGTTCTCGATCTCCGGCCGTGGCACGGTTGCGACCGGGCGCGTCGAGCGCGGTGTGATCAAGGTCGGCGAGGAGGTCGAGATCGTCGGCATCCGCGCCACCCAGAAGACCGTGGTCACCGGCGTCGAGATGTTCCGCAAACTGCTCGACCAAGGCGAGGCGGGCGACAACATCGGTGCGCTGCTGCGTGGCACCAAGCGTGAGGACATTGAGCGCGGCCAGGTGCTGGCGAAGCCAGGCTCGATCACGCCGCACACCAAGTTCAAGGCCGAGGCGTACATCCTGACGAAGGAAGAGGGCGGCCGACATACGCCGTTCTTCACCAATTATCGCCCGCAGTTCTACTTCCGCACCACCGACGTGACAGGCGTCGTGCAGTTGCCGGAGGGCACCGAGATGGTGATGCCGGGCGACAACGTGACGATGGATGTGGAGCTGATCGCGCCGATCGCGATGGATGCGCAGCTGCGATTTGCAATTCGCGAAGGCGGCCGAACGGTCGGCGCCGGCGTCGTAGCCAGCATCACGGCCTAGCGGAGATAGGCGGCACCGGCGCTCCTCGGCAACGAGGGGCGCCGGTGCCGTTTGAAGGGGACCCGGACACCGATGGCCATAGACAATCAGAATATCCGCATCAGGCTCAAGGCCTACGATCACCGGGTGCTCGACAACAGCACGAAGGAGATCGTCAACACGGCCAAGCGCACGGGTGCCCAGATCCGCGGGCCGATCCCGCTGCCGACGCATATCGAGCGCTTCACCGTCAACCGTTCGCCGCATGTCGACAAGAAGAGCCGCGAGCAGTTCGAGATCCGCACGCATCGTCGGCTACTCGACATCGTGGAGCCGACGCCGCAGACGGTGGATGCACTGATGAAGCTCGACCTCGCCGCCGGCGTGGACGTCGAGATCAAGATCTGACGCCATGGCAACCGCAATGTCCCCTCGGCGCACCGGATTGCTGGCCAAGAAGCTGGGCATGGCCCGGATATTTCGCGACGACGGCACGCATGTGCCGGTGACCGTGTTGCAGCTCGACGGGCTGCAGGTGGTCGCCCAGCGCACTGCGGAGAAGGACGGCTACGATGCCGTGCAGCTTGGCTGGGGGAAGGCCAAGGTCAAGAATGTGTCGCAGCCCAATCGCGGCCACTTCGCCAAGGCAAAGGTCGAGCCTAAGGCGAAACTCATAGAGTTCCGCGTTGCCGCTGATGCGTTGCTGGAGCCGGGTGCCACGCTGTCAGCGGCGCACTTCGCGGTGGGACAGCGCGTCGATGTGTGCGGGACCACGCAGGGCAAGGGCTTCGCCGGCGGCATGAAGCGTTGGAATTTTTCCGGCCTCGAGGCGAGCCACGGTGTCTCCATCAGCCATCGCAGTCTCGGTTCCACCGGCAATCGGCAGGATCCGGGCAAGACATTCAAGAACAAGAAGATGGCCGGCCATCTCGGCGTTGAGCGCGTCACCACGCTGAACCTCGTCATCGCCGCGGTGGATGCGGAGAAGGGTCTGTTGATGATCAAGGGCGCGGTGCCCGGAGCGAAGGGCGGCTACGTGATGGTGCGCGATGCAGTGAAGCGCGCGCGGCCAGCGGATGTGCCTTACCCTGCGGCTCTTGTCGAAGCGCAGGCGGGCTGAACGATGCAGGTCGAAGTCACCACCCTCGACAAGGCAAGCGCCGGCAACGCGGAGTTGCCGGATGATCTGTTTGCCGCCAAGCCGCGTGCCGACATCATGGCGCGCGTGGTGCACTGGCAGTTGGCGAAGCGCCGCGCCGGCACGCACAGCACCAAGGGCATGAACGACGTGTCCGGCACGACACGCAAGCCATATCGGCAGAAGGGCACCGGCAATGCGCGCCAGGGCAGCCTGCGCGCGCCGCAGTTCCGCAAGGGCGGCATCGTTCACGGGCCGATCCCGCGTTCGCACGAATATAGCCTCAACAAGAAGGTGCGCCGGCTCGGCCTGATCTCCGCGCTGTCCCAGAAGCAGGCGGACGGAAAGCTGGTCGTGCTCGACGCGGCGAGCGGTGCGGCCAAGACCGGCGAGCTGGCGAAGAAGCTGAGGGCACTTGGCTGGACTTCGGTGCTTGTCGTCGATCACGCCGTCGATGTCGGCTTCCTGCGCGCCAGTCGGAACATACCCGGCATCGACGTGCTGCCCACGGTCGGTGCCAACGTGTACGACATCCTGAACCACGACATGCTGGCGATCACCACCGCCGGCGTCGAGGGGTTGAAGCAGCGGCTCGGTCCGAAGGCAGCTCCGACGAACGGGGAAGGTGCGGTATGAGCGGCACAGTCAAACGCAAGCCGACGCTGTCGCGGGAGGCGATGTATCAGATCATCCGCGCACCGGTGATCACCGAGAAGGCGACCATGCTATCGGAGAGCGGGCAGTTCGTGTTCCGTGTCGCGCCGGATGCGAACAAGCGCGAGATCAAGGCGGCAGTCGAGGGCCTGTTCGGCGTCACCGTGCTCGCGGTCAACACGCTGGTGCTGAAGGGCAAGACCAAGCGCTTCCGCGGGCGGCCAGGCACCCGCTCCGACGTGAAGAAGGCGTTCGTCAAGCTGGCCGCCGGCCAGTCAATCGATTTCACCACTGGGCTCGCGTAGGGGGCCTCGCACAAGATGGCACTAAGACAGTTCAATCCGGTCACGGCGAGCCTGCGCGGCACGGTGCTGATCAACCGTTCCGAGTTGTGGAAGGGCAAGCCGGTCAAGGCGCTGACCGAAGGCAAGATCGGCACCGGCGGGCGCAACAATCATGGCCGCATCACCAGCCGCTTCATCGGTGGCGGCCACAAGCAGGCATATCGCTACGTCGACTTCAAGCGGCGCAAGTTCGACGTGCCGGCGACGGTGGAGCGGCTGGAGTACGACCCCAACCGCAGCGCATTCATCGCGCTGGTGAAGTATCAGGACGGCGAGCTCGCTTACATCATCGCGCCGCAGCGGTTGCGCCCCGGCGATGCGGTGGTGTCCGGCGCGCGCGTCGACATCAAGCCGGGCAATGCGATGCCGATGGCCGCGATTCCGGTCGGCACAATCATCCACAACATCGAGATGAAGCCGGCGGCGGGCGGCAAGATCGCGCGGGCGGCGGGCACTTATGCGCAGCTAGTCGGCAAGGACGCGGGCTGGGCGCAGATCAAGCTGTCGTCGGGTGAGCTGCGGATCGTGCGCGCCGAGTGCATGGCGTCGATCGGCGCGGTGTCGAACCCCGACAACATGAACCAGAAGATCGGCAAGGCTGGACGCACGCGCTGGCTTGGCAAACGGCCACACAACCGCGGCGTGGTGATGAATCCGGTGGATCATCCGCTGGGCGGTGGCGAGGGACGCAGCTCGGGTGGGCGGCATCCGGTGTCACCGTGGGGTCAGCCGACCAAGGGCTACAAGACGCGCTCCAACAAGCGCACCGACAAGATGATCATCCGCCGCCGCAACAAGGGCAAATAAGATGGCGCGTTCCGTTTGGAAGGGTCCGTTCGTCGATGGCTATCTACTGAACAAGGCAGATGCCTCGCGCCAATCGGGCCGCAACGAGATCATCAGGATCTGGTCGCGCCGCTCGACCATCCTGCCGCAGTTCGTCGGGCTGACCTTTGGCGTCTACAACGGCCACAAATTCCTGCCGGTGCAGGTGAACGAGAACATGGTGGGTCATAAGTTCGGCGAGTTCTCGCCGACGCGCACCTTCACCGGTCATTCCGGCGACAAGCGGGCGCGGCGCACATGAGCAAGTCCAGTCATCCGCGCGCGCTGGCCGACACCGAGGCGCAGGCGATCGTGTCGAACCTGCGTGTGTCGCCGCGCAAGCTGAACCTGGTTGCCGGACTGATCCGCAACCTGCCGGCACAGCAGGCGGTGGCGACGCTGACCTTTTCCAAGCGCCGCATCGCACAGCAGGTGAAGAAGGCACTGGAGAGCGCGATCGCCAACGCGGAGAACAACCATCAGCTCGATGTCGATCGGCTGGTGGTGTCGCGCGCGGAGGTAGGGCGTTCGGTGGTAATGCGCCGTTTTCATGCACGTGGCCGCGGTCGCGCGGCCCGCGTCGAAAAGTGGTTCAGCCATCTGAAGATCGTCGTCGCCGAACGTGCACAGGAAACGGAGGCCGCATAGATGGGTCACAAGGTCAATCCGATCGGGCTGCGTCTCGGCATCAACCGTACCTGGGACAGTCGCTGGTTTGCCGGCGACGACTACTCGAAGCAACTGCACGAGGACCTGAGGCTGCGTGGTCATTTGCGCAGGAAGTTGCACGGCGCCGGCGTCTCGCGTGTGGTGATCGAGCGTCCGGCGAAGAAGCCGCGCGTCACGATCTACGCGGCGCGGCCTGGCGTGGTGATCGGTAAGAAGGGCCAGGACATCGAGGTGCTGAAGAAGGACCTCAGCCGAATGGCCAATGCAGACGTTGCACTGAACATCGTTGAAATCCGCAAGCCGGAGATCGACGCCCAGCTTGTGGCGGAGAACATTGCCCAGCAGCTCGAGCGTCGCGTTGCGTTCCGCCGTGCCATGAAGCGCGCGGTGCAGTCGGCGATGCGGTTGGGCGCGCAGGGCATCCGGATCAACTGCGGCGGCCGGCTCGGTGGCGCTGAGATCGCGCGCGTCGAGTGGTATCGCGAAGGTCGTGTGCCGCTCCACACGCTGCGCGCCGACATCGACTTCGGCGAGGCGACGGCGAAGACCACCTACGGCACCTGCGGTGTGAAGGTGTGGGTGTTCAAGGGCGAGATCATGGCGCACGACCCGCAGGCACAGGATCGCCGCGCGGCCGAGCAGGCGCCGCAACGGTGACGCGCAGGACGCGCGTGAAGGAAAGACGTGGATGGCGGGCCTTCGCCCGCCATGACGGCAAGCGAGAGTAACGGGCAATGCTGCAACCGAAGCGCACAAAATACCGCAAGGCGCACAAGGGTCGTATCCGTGGCAACGCCAAGGGTGGCGTGTCGCTGAACTTTGGCACCTATGGGCTGAAGGCGCTCGAGCCGGAACGCATCACGGCGCGGCAGATCGAGGCGGCACGACGCGCCATCACGCGCGCGATGAAGCGCACCGGGCGCGTGTGGATCCGCATCTTCCCCGACGTGCCCGTCTCGGCGAAGCCGGCCGAGGTGCGGATGGGGTCGGGCAAGGGCTCGCCGGAGTTCTGGGTGTGTCGCGTGGCACCCGGCAAGATCATGTTCGAGATCGATGGCGTGCCGCCCGATCTGGCGCGCGAGGCATTGACGCTCGGCGCGGCGAAATTGCCGATCCGTACGCGGTTCATCGCCCGTATCGGAGACGCGTGATGGCGAACAAGGCAGTTGATGTGCGCGCGAAGACGCCGGACGAACTGAGCACGATGTTGCTCGATCTGCGCAAGGAGCAGTTCAACCTGCGCTTTCAGCGCGCGACCGGCCAGCAGGAAGGCGTCGGCCGCGTGCGCCTGGTGCGCCGTGAAATCGCGCGGGTGAAGACAATCCTTGATGAAAAGAACCGGGCGGAGCAGCAGCGCTCCGCAGCGAAGTCGTAAGGGAGATCAGCGCGATATGCCAAAGCGCGTCCTGAGCGGGCGAGTGACGAGTGACAAGATGGACAAGACCGTGACGGTCCTGGTCGATCGTCGCGTCATGCATCCGCTATACAAGAAGTTCATCCGCCGTTCGAAGAAGTATGCGGCGCACGACGAAGCGAACCTGTGCAAGGCAGGTGACCTGGTGCGCATCGAGGAGTGTCGCCCGATCAGCAAGCGCAAGACCTGGCTGGTGATCGAGCGCAACGGATCGCGTCTCGAGAGCGAAGCGCCGGCTAAGGAAGGAGTGGCGGCATGATCTCGGTCGAGAGCAATCTGGAAGTCGCCGACAACTCGGGTGCGCGCCGCGTGCAGTGCATCAAGGTGTTGGGCGGCTCGAAGCGCAAGACCGCCTCGGTGGGCGATATCATCGTCGTCTCCATCAAGGAGGCGATCCCGCGCGGCAAGGTGAAGAAGGGCGACGTGCACCAGGCGGTGATCGTTCGCACTGCCTTCCCGGTACGCCGTGGTGACGGCAGCGCGATCCGTTTCGACCGCAACGCCGCGGTGCTGATCAACAAGCAGCTCGAGCCGATCGGCACACGCATCTTCGGCCCGGTGGTGCGCGAGCTGCGGGCGCGGAAGTTCGCCAAGATCATGTCGCTCGCGCCTGAGGTCTTGTGATGGCCGCGCGTATCCGCAAGGGCGACACGGTGGTGGTCATCTCGGGCGTCAACAAGGGTCGCCGCGGCGAGGTGTTGCGCGTGCTGCCGAAGGCGGAGCGCGCGGTGGTGCAGGGTGTCGCGATGGCGACGCGGCACGTGAAGCCGCGCGGCATGCAGGAGCCTGGCGGCATCCGTGAGCAGGAGGCCGCGGTCCATCTGTCCAATCTGATGCTGGTCGATCCGCGGAGTGAGAAGCCGACCAAGGTCGGGTTCCGCCTGCTGGACGATGGGCGGAAGGTGCGCGTCGCGAAGGTGACGGGCGAGTTGATCGAAAACTGATGGCCGGGACAGGCTTGGCCATGACGGGTGAGGACTGGGCTGACGCCCAGAACCACGTATGAGGTCCACATGAGCGGATCGAGGAACCAGCCGAAGGGTCCACCGAAAGGCGGTGGCGGCAATCGTGGCTCCGGACCGCCGCTGCGGGGCGGTGGCAGGGCCGAGGCGCGTGCCGAGCGCGCGCGCGCGGCGGAAGCGGCGGTGGGCGCTGCTGCACCTGCCGCGTCGCCCGAGGAAATGCCGCGGCTGCAGAAGCGCTATCGCGATGAGGTAAGAAGCAAGCTGCAGCAGGAGTTCGGTTACACGAACCCGATGCAGGTGCCGAAACTGGAGAAGATCGTCATCAACATGGGCGTGGGCGACGCGACCGCCGATCAGAAGAAGCTGGACGCGGCGGTCGACGAACTCACCGCGATCGCCGGCCAGAAGCCGGTGAAGACGTTGGCGAAGAAGGCCATCGCAGGGTTCAAAATTCGCAAGGGTCTGGCGATCGGCTGCAAGGTCACGCTGCGCAAGGCGCGGATGTACGAGTTCCTCGATCGGCTGATCACTGTCGCCATGCCGCGCGTGCGTGATTTCCGCGGCATTGCCGGCAAGGGCTTCGACGGACGCGGCAACTTCGCCATGGGCGTGAAGGAGCAGATCATCTTCCCGGAGATCAACTATGACCGGGTGGAATCGGTGCGTGGGATGGACGTCCAGTTCGTCACCACCGCCAAGACGGACGCGGAAGCGAAGGCTTTGCTGAAGGCCTTCGATCTGCCGTTCGCCAACTGAGGAATCTGGAATGGCCAAGACCTCGCAGGTCAATCGCAACCGCATGCGCGAATACATGGCGAAGCGCGACAAGTCCAAGCGCTCCGCGCTGAAGGCGATCGTGATGGACCGGACGTTGCCGGTGGAGGATCGCTTCAACGCCTCGCTGAAGCTGGCGCAGTTGCCGCGCAATGGCGCGGAGGTGCGTGTGCGGCTGCGCTGCGAGCTGACCGGTCGCTCGCGCGGCAATTATCGCAAGTTCAAACTGTGCCGCATCAAGCTGCGGGAGCTGTCCAACCAGGGGCAGATCCCCGGCATGGTCAAGGCGAGCTGGTAACGGAGGCAGCGGCAGATGGCGGTTTCCGATCCCCTGGGCGATATGCTGACACGCATCCGCAATGCACAGCGCGCGCGCCACACGAGCTGCATGGCGCCTGCGTCGAAGCTGCGCGCGAATGTGCTGGATGTGCTGAAGCGCGAGGGCTTCATCCGCGGCTTTGCGGCCGAGGAGTTGCGGCCCGGCATCGCGCAGTTGCGTATCGAGCTGAAGTACAACGAGGGCGAGCCGGTGATCAAGGAGATCACCCGCGTGTCGAAGCCGGGACGGCGGGTCTACTCGAAGATCAAGGAACTGCCGCGTGTCTATGCCGGCCTGGGTGTTTCCATCCTGTCCACGCCCCGCGGCGTGATGAGTGACGCAGAGGCGCGCGCTGCCAATGTCGGCGGCGAAGTACTCTGCCGCGTGTTCTGACGCGAGTATTTTAGGAGAGGCTGCAATGTCGCGCGTCGGCAAGTATCCGGTGGAAATACCGCAGGGCGTGCAGGTGGCGGTCGTCGGCCGGCTGCTGACCGCCAAGGGGCAGCTCGGTGAGCTGAAGCTTGAGCTCACCGATCATATCGAGGCGGCGGTGGAGGACAACAAGGTCACGGTGAAGCCGCGTACCGCGGAGCGGCAGGCGCGCATGATGTGGGGAACGACCCGTGCGCTGGTCGCGAACATGGTGAGGGGTGTGTCGACCGGTTTCGAGAGGTCGATGGAAATCACCGGCACCGGCTTCCGTGCAGCGGTGCAGGGCAAGAACCTGGAGCTGAGCCTGGGCTACTCGCATCCGGTCGTCTATCCGATCCCGGACGGTATCAAGATCACCTGCGAGCGTCCGACGGCGATCAAGGTTGCGGGTGTGGACAAGCGCCTGGTTGGTCAGGTGGCATCTGAGATCAGGGCATTCCGCCTGCCCGAGCCTTACAAGGGCAAAGGCGTGCGCTACACCAACGAACAGATCCGCCGCAAGGAAGGTAAGAAGAAGTGAGCTACCGCCTGTCATTGCGAGCGCAGCGAAGCAATCTCGGTCCCGCTGTGCGCGCAAATAATGACCGAAATTGCTTCGTCGCTGCGCTTCTCGCAATGACAGGAGGGCGCGCATGAGCACATTGCAGGACCTGCGGGTGCGGCGGCGCGCGCGGCTGCGCTTTCAGTTGCGCAGGAAGTCGGGCGGACGGCCCCGGCTCTCGGTGTTCCGATCCGGCAAGCACATCTACGCGCAGGTGATCGACGATGCGCAGGGCCGCACGCTGGCCGCCGCATCGACGGTCGACAAGACGCTGCGTGAGTCTCTGAAGACCGGCGCCGACAAGTCTGCCGCCGCCGCGGTCGGCAAGCTGGTGGCCGAACGCGCGGTAGCGGCCGGCATCAAGGAAGTTGTGTTCGACCGCGGGGCTTATCTCTACCACGGCCGCGTCAAGGCGCTGGCCGATGCCGCCCGCGAGGGTGGCCTGGCGTTCTGAAGGACTGAAAATGGCACGTGAACCAAGAGATGGCGGTCGGGGTCGCGACCGAGATCGCGAAGACGACGGCCTGATCGACAAGCTGGTGACGATCAATCGCGTGGCGAAGGTGGTGAAGGGTGGCCGCCGCTTTGCGTTTGCCGCGTTGGTGGTGGTCGGCGACCAGAAGGGCCGTGTCGGCTACGGTGCCGGTAAGGCGCGCGAGGTCCCCGAAGCCATCCGCAAGGCAACGGAGCGCGCCAAGCGCGGCATGATCCGCGTGCCGATGAAGGAAGGCCGCACGCTGCACCACGACATTGAGGGTCGCTACGGCGCCGGCAAGGTCGTGCTGCGCACTGCGGTCGCAGGCACCGGCATTATCGCGGGCGGCCCGTTGCGCGCGGTGTTCGAGACACTGGGAATCGGCGACGTGGTGGCGAAGTCGCTGGGTAGCCGCAACCCGCACAACATGGTCAAGGCGACGTTTGCGGCGCTGGAGCGTTGCGCGTCGCCGCGGTCGGTCGCCAACCGGCGCGGCAAGAAGGTGTCGGAGCTGTTCGCGCGCCGCGAAGCGGCTCCGCCGCCGCAGGCGCCGGCAGCGCCGGAGGGAACAGCCAGTGCCTAAGGTGCGGGTGACGCAGACCGGGTCTCCGGCAGGGCGCAAGCCCGGACAGAAGGAGACACTCATCGGTCTTGGACTGAACAAGATGCGGCGGACGCGCGAGCTCGAGGATACGCCTTCGGTGCGCGGCATGATCCGCAAGGTCGCCCACCTGGTGAAGGTGGAGGAGCAGTCATGAAACTGAACGAACTGCGCGACAATCCCGGCGCGCGTCCGAAATCGAAGCGGCTTGGGCGGGGGATCGGCTCCGGCAAGGGCAAGACGTCAGGCAAGGGCGTGAAGGGTCAGAAGGCGCGCGCCGGCGTGTCGCTGAACGGCTTCGAGGGTGGGCAGATGCCGATCTTCCGCCGACTGCCGAAGCGCGGATTCTGGAATCCGTTCCGCAAGGAGTATGCGCCGGTGAACATCGGCGTGCTGGAGGCGGCAATCGTGGCGGGCAGGCTGGATGCCAGTCAGCAAATCGATGAGGACGCGCTACGCACGGCCGGTCTGGTGCGCGGCAAGCTGCATGGCGTTCGGCTGCTGGCGAAGGGCGAGATATCGCGGGCGGTTAATATCACGGTGTCCGGCGCCTCGGCGGCGGCGATCGAGGCGGTGCAGAAGGCAGGCGGCACCGTCACCACGACGGTCGCGAAGCCGGAGGCAGAGGCGCCAGCCGAAGCCTAGTTTGGGTGCTCGCTCACGCTCCTTGCTTTGCCTTTGCCGCAGTCCGAAAATAGCTCGCGACTGACGAGGGACGTTCCATGGCCTCCGCTGCCGAACAACTCGCGGCAAACCTCAACCTTGGCGTCTTCTCCAAGGCGACCGAGCTCAAGCGGCGCATCTGGTTCACCCTCGGCGCGCTGATCGTCTACCGCATTGGCACCTATATCCCGGTGCCTGGCGTGGATGCCTCCGTGATGACTGAGATGTTGCAGCAGCACGGCGGCGGCATCCTGGGAATGTTCGACATGTTCACCGGTGGCGCGCTCCGGCGCATGACGGTGTTCGCGCTGAACATCATGCCCTACATCAGCGCCAGCATTATCATCCAGCTGATGACTGCCGCGATCCCCACGCTGGAGACGCTCAAGAAGGAAGGTGAGGCGGGGCGCAAGAAGCTCAATCAGTACACTCGATATCTGACCGTGCTCATCGCCATGTTCCAGTCGTACGGCATCGCCGTCGGGCTGGAGAGCATGCGAGGCAGCTTCGGCGCCGCGGTGATCGATCCGGGCTGGTTCTTCCGGTTCTCCTGCGTCATCACGCTGGTCGGCGGTACGATGTTCCTGATGTGGATCGGCGAGCAGATCACCGCCCGAGGAGTGGGCAACGGCACATCGCTGATCATCATGGCCGGCATCGTCGCCAACCTGCCGAATGCGCTGGCGTCGTTGCTTGATCTGGGGCGCACCGGCGCGCTGTCACCGTTCTTCATTGTGGGGTTCATGGTGCTGGCGGTGTTCGTCATCGCATTCATCGTGTTCATCGAACGCGCACAGCGACGAATCGCGATCCAGTATCCGAAGCGCCAGGTCGGCAACCGCATGTTCGGCGGCGACTCGACGCATATGCCGCTGAAGATCAACACCTCGGGCGTGATCCCGCCGATCTTTGCCAGCTCGATACTGCTGATCCCGGCCACCATCGCCGGCTTCTCGGCAGGCACCTCGCCCTGGCTGCAGTGGATCTCCACCGAGATGTCGCACGGCTCGCCCATCTACATGGCGCTCTATGCGGCGATGATCATCTTCTTCTCGTATTTCTACACCGCTGTCGTATTCAACCCTGAGGAGACGGCGGACAACCTGAAGAAATACGGTGGCTTTATCCCCGGTATCCGTCCCGGCAGCGCCACGGCGCAGTACTTCGACCACGTGCTGACCCGGCTCACCACGGTGGGCGGCCTGTATCTCGTTGCGGTCTGCCTGTTGCCGGAGGTGCTGATCAGCGATTACGGGCTGCCGTTCTACTTCGGCGGAACCTCGATCCTGATCGTGGTGTCGGTAACCATGGACACGGTGACGCAGATCCAGTCGCATCTCCTCGCGCACCAATACGAGGGCCTGATACGCAAGGCGCGCGTCCGGGGCCACAGATGATGGCCGGATCAAGCCCGGCCCGATCCCCGGCTCAGGGCCGGGGACATGTGACGAGAAAGGATCGGGCTTTCGCCCGAGATCACACATGAGGCTGATCCTGCTCGGCCCCCCAGGCGCAGGGAAGGGCACGCAGGCCAAGCGGCTGGTCGATCGCCATGGCATCGCCCAGATCTCCACCGGGGACATGTTGCGCGCCGAGGTCGCGGCGGACACGCCCATCGGGCGCGAGGCGAAGGCGGTGATGGAGGCTGGGCAGCTTGTCTCGGACAACATCATCATCCGCATGCTTGGCCAGCGGGTGGAGCAGCCCGACGCGGCAAACGGCTTCATCCTGGACGGCTTTCCCCGCACCGTGCCGCAGGCAGAGGCCCTCGACCAGCTGCTCGCCGAGAAGCGCATGAAGCTCGACAGCGTGGTCGAACTGCGTGTGGACGATTCCGCGTTGATTGACCGGATCAGCGGACGCTTCACCTGCGCCCAGTGCGGCGCCGGCTACCACGACACCTTCAGGCGCACCGCGGTGGCCGGTGTCTGCGACGTATGCGGCTCGCATGAGTTCACCCGTCGCGCTGACGATAACCGCGAGACAGTAACGGCGCGGTTGGAGGCGTACCATCGTCAGACGGCGCCGATCCTGCCGCACTATGCAGCGCAGGGTCTGCTGCACTCGGTGGATGGCATGGCCGACATCGACGAGGTCGGGCGACAGATCGATGACGTGTTGGCCGATATCGCCTGATTCGGGCGCGATTGCCCGTGGACGCACGCGCCGCACTGCACGAAGCTGACCAACTCCACCAGGGCGGAAACCACAAGGCTGCTGTCGCCGCGTATCGTCGTGCACTGAGTGCCGACACCTCGCTGCTGGAGGCGTGGTACGGTCTCGGCTGCGCCTGCGCGTCGCAGTTCGCGTATGGCGATGCGGTCGCGGCGCTGCGCCGCGTGTTGTCGCAGCGCCCGGATGCCGCCGGTGCGCGCTGCAATCTCGCCGAGGCGCTGTTCCAGCTCGGTGAGGTTGATGCAGCCGTTGCCGAATACGGTCTGGCGGCGGAGCAGGGCGATCCGGAGGTGCGTGCCGTCGCATTGAGTGCTCTGGCCTGCATCGCACCAGGCTGCCCAAGCCTCGATCACGCGGCAGTCCGGCAGGTTCGTCAGGACTGGGCCGCGTCGATCGCTAACGGCATCCACGCGATTGAACCTGCTTCCGGTCGGGCACATGGCAAGCTGCGCATTGGCTATGTCAGCGCCTTCTTCGGCGCGCGCAACTGGATGAAGCCGGTCTGGGGTGTGATCAATCGACATGACCGCGCCAGGTTTGAGGTTCACCTGCTGTCTGATGGAGCTGACCCGTCGCCGAGCAGTGGTTACGCTGACCACCCCGAGGACCGCATCTGGCGAATCGGCGGGCTCTCGAATGCCGAGCTTGCGCGCCTCGTGCGTGAGGCGGAGCTGGATGTTCTGGTTGACCTGAACGGCTACAGCCGGCAGGTGCGCCTGCCGTTGTTCCTCCATCGAGCGGCACGACTGCAGATCGCGTGGTTCAACATGTATGCCACCAGCGGGCTTTGCGGTTTCGACATGCTGGTCGGCGATGCAGCCGTCGTGCCGGCAGAGGAGGAGCACGGCTATAGCGAGCGAATCGTCAGGGTTCCGGGAAGCTATCTCGCGTTTGAGGTCCGCTATCCGGCTCCCGAGGTGGCGCCGTCACCTGCGTTGCGGCACGGCTGGCTGACCTTCGGTTCCTTCGCATCGGCCCATAAGATTACTGACCCTGTCGTGGCGGCCTGGTCCCGCATTCTGTTGGGGGCGCCTACCGCGCGGCTGTTGCTGCGCAACCAGCTCCTCAACGAGCCGTCCAACCGTCTGGCGCTGATGGCGCGCTTTGCCCGGCACGGCGTGGCGCCGGACCGACTGATGCTGTCAGGCGGTGCCGAGCACTTCGATTTCCTGCGCGGCTATGACGAGATAGACATCGCCCTTGATACGTTCCCGTACAATGGTGGCACCACCACGACTGAGGCGCTGTGGCAGGGCGTGCCAGTGCTGAGCTTCAACGGGGACCGCTGGGCCAGCCGCACCAGCCGGTCGCTGCTGCTGGCGGCGGGTCTGCCTGAGTGGGTCGCGACGGATGCGGCGGACTTCATGAGCCGCGGCGTCGCGCTGGCGCAGTCGGAAAACACCCCTCGCATGTTGGCTGCTCTCCGGCACGGAATGCGTGAACGGCTGAGCGCCAGTGCGGCCTGCGACAGCGCAACTCTGTGCCACTCGCTAGAGGCACTCTATCTCATCTCAGGCGATCACGGTGATTTGATGTCTTTGCGTTGACTCCAGCTTCGCGCGGACTATATTCCGGCCCTTCGGCGCAATCCCGAATGGGAGTGCGCCCCCGCGGACATTCCCTAGGAGCAACGGCGTGGCACGTATTGCCGGCGTGAACATCCCGACCAACAAGCGCGTGACCATCGGACTGCGCTACATATATGGCATTGGCCCCACCAAGGCCGCCGAGATCTGCGAGAAGCTGACCATTCCCGGCGAACGCCGGGTCAACCAGCTGTCTGACGAGGAGGTGCTGCGAATCCGCGAGATGATCGATCGGGATTATCGCGTCGAGGGTGACCTCCGCCGCGAGGTCGCGATGAACATCAAGCGGCTGATGGACCTGGGTTGCTACCGGGGCCTGCGGCATCGGCGAGGCCTGCCGGTGCGCGGCCAGCGAACCCACACGAACGCCCGTACCCGCAAGGGTAAGGCAGTGGCGATCGCCGGGAAGAAGAAGGTCACCAAGTAGGTTCCGACTTCGACTATCGGCTAACCGCCTCTCATCAGCAGCAGGATTTTTGCATCATGGCGCGACCCGCCGCCTCGACACGCCCCCGCAGAAAGGAGCGTAAGAATATCACGTCCGGCGTCGCCCATGTCGCGGCGACGTTCAACAACACGGTCATCACCATCACCGATGCGCAGGGCAATGCGATTGCCTGGTCATCTTCCGGCAGCCAGGGTTTCAAGGGCAGCCGCAAGTCCACGCCCTACGCGGCGCAGGTCGCCGCCGAGGACGCGGGCAAGAAGGCGCGCGAGCACGGCATGGAGATGCTGGAGATTGAAGTGAGCGGACCCGGCTCTGGGCGCGAAAGCGCACTGCGGGCGTTGCAGGCGGTCGGCTTCTCGATCTCGGCCATCCGCGACATGACACCGATCCCGCACAACGGTTGCCGCCCGCGCAAGCGCCGGCGCGTGTAAGGCGGAACCCGCGACGCGCGGGAGAACACGTGCCGATCCCATTGGGTCGTTGATGGAGCCCCGGCATAAGCCGCGGCCCGAAAGGTTGGATATATGAGGCAAAGTGCAGTCATCCAGCGCAACTGGCAGTCCCTGATCAAGCCGGAGAAGCTGGAAGTCGAGCCGGGCGCCGATCCCGCGCAGGTCGCCACCATCGTGGCCGAGCCGCTGGAGCGTGGCTTCGGCATGACGCTGGGCAATGCGATCCGGCGTATCCTGTTGTCGTCGTTGCAGGGCGCCGCGGTCACCGCGGTGCAGATCGATGGCGTGCTGCATGAGTTCAGCAGCATCCCCGGCGTGCGCGAGGACGTTACCGACATCGTGCTGAACATCAAGCAGCTCGCCCTGCGCATGCACGGCGAGGGGCCGAAGCGGATGACGCTGACGGCGACCGGCCCGGGCGAGGTGCGCGCCGGCCAGATCCAGGCCGGCCACGACATCGACATCATGAATCCTGAGCTGGTGATCTGCACGCTGGATGACGGCGTGAAGCTGGGCATGGAATTCACAGTGAACCTGGGCAAGGGCTATCAGCCCTCTTCCGTGAACCGGCCGGAGGATGCGCCGATCGGGCTGATCCCGGTGGACAGCATCTATTCGCCGGTTCGCCGCGTCTCCTACAAAGTCGAGCCGACACGTGTCGGCCAGGTGACCGACTTCGACAAATTGCTGCTCACAGTGGAGACCAACGGTGCGGTGACGCCGGAAGATTCGGTGGCGCTGGCCGCGCGCATCCTGCAGGACCAGTTGCAGCTCTTCATCAACTTCGAGGAGCCGCAGCAGATCCGCGCCGAGGAGCCGGAAGATAACCTGCCGTTCAACCGCAACCTGCTGCGCAAGGTGGACGAGCTGGAACTGTCGGTGCGCTCGGCGAACTGCCTGAAGAACGACAACATCGTCTATATCGGCGATCTGGTACAGAAGTCCGAGCAGGAAATGCTCCGCACGCCGAACTTCGGGCGGAAGTCGCTGAACGAGATCAAGGAAGTGCTCGGTTCGATGGGGCTTGGGCTCGGCATGACGGTTGCGGGCTGGCCGCCGGAGAACATCGAGGACCTGGCCAAGCGAATGGAAGAGCCGTTCTGAAGGGGTAGCGGAATATGCGTCACGGGGTAGCCGGCAGGAAGCTCGCGGTCACATCCGCGCATCGCCAGGCCATGTTCCGCAACTTGGCGGCGGCGCTGATCAAGCACGAGCAGATCACCACCACGCTGCCGAAGGCGAAGGAGCTGCGGCCGGTCGCCGAGAAGCTGATCACGCTGGGCAAGAAGGGCGGCTTGGCCAACCAGCGGCTGGCATATGGGCAACTGCGCGACGATGCAATCGTGGCGAAGTTGTTTGGCCCGTTGGCCGAGCGGTATCGGGCGCGGGCCGGTGGGTATTGCCGCGTGCTGAAGGCGGGAACTCGCTATGGTGATGCCGCCGACATGGCGGTGATCGAGTTCGTCGATCGCGATGTCGCCGCAAAGGGCCAGGACAGTGGCCCGAAGCAGGCGCCGGAAGAGGAGGCCGCGGCGGCGTAAACCGCCCTCTCCAGCCCCCCCTCCCGCAAGGGGAGGGGGAGGCGCTATATGATAATCGTGCCCACCCGCGCCGCCGCCCAGGATGACATGTTTGGCTCCTCGTCGGAGGCTGAGCCCGCAGCCCCGGCCGGTCCGCGCCCGCTGGCCGATCAATTGCGGCCGCGCTCGCTCGATGAGGTGGTGGGGCAGGACCATCTGCTGGGTCCAGACGGCACGCTGACGCGCATGCTGGCGCGCGGATCGCTCGCCTCGCTGATCCTCTGGGGTCCACCCGGTTGCGGCAAGACCACAATCGCGCGGTTGCTCGCGGCACAGTCGGGCCTGCACTTCGTTCAGCTCTCGGCGGTGTTCTCCGGGGTCGCCGACCTGAAGCGCGCTTTCGAGGAGGCGGCGCGGCGGCGGCGCACCGGCCAGGGGACGCTGCTGTTCGTCGATGAGATTCATCGTTTCAACCGCGCGCAGCAGGACGGTTTTTTGCCAGTTGTGGAGACCGGCACGATCACGCTGATCGGCGCCACCACCGAGAACCCGTCCTTCGCGCTAAACGGCGCGCTGCTGTCGCGCTGCCAGGTGCTGGTGCTGCGCCGGCTTGACGATGCTGCACTCGAGCAGTTGCTCGCCCGCGCGGAAGCGGAGACCGGCCGCGCGATGCCGCTGGACGTCGAGGCACGCGCCACGCTGCGTGCGATGGCGGATGGCGACGGTCGCTATGTGCTCAACATGGCCGAGCAGATCTTTGCATTGCCGGCTGACACGCCGGTGATGGACAGCGCGGCACTTGCCGCACTGCTTGCGCGGCGCGCGGCGCTGTACGACAAGGACCGCGAGGAGCACTACAATCTGATCTCCGCGCTGCACAAGTCGCTGCGTGGCTCCGATCCCGACGCGGCGCTCTACTGGTTCGCACGCATGTTGAACGGCGGCGAGGATCCGCGCTACATCGCGCGCCGCCTGGTGCGCTTTGCGGCCGAGGATATCGGCATGGCGGATCCCAACGCGTTGCCGCAGGCGCTTGCGGGATGGGAGACCTACGAGCGCCTCGGCTCACCCGAAGGCGAACTGGCCATCGCGCAGGTGGTGGTCTATCTCGGCACCGCGCCGAAATCGAACGCGATCTACACCGCGTACAGTGCGGCGCGCTCATCGGCCAAATCGACCGGATCGCTGATGCCGCCGGCGCACATCCTCAACGCGCCGACCCGGCTGATGAAGGACCTCGGCTACGGTGCCGACTACCAGTACGACCACGCAGCCGAGGATGCATTCTCCGGCCAGAACTACTTTCCGGATGGCATGGCGCGCGAACAGTTCTACCGCCCGCGCGACCGCGGCTTCGAACGCGAGATCAGCAAGCGCCTCGAGTACTGGGCCAATATGCGCGCCGACCGAAGGGCCGATACGGGTGGCAGTTAGGAATTTTGCATCAAAATCAGCGACGGTTCAGGCGGCCGGCATGCGACGAAGCGCGCACAGCTTGTTGCCGTCAGGATCGCGCAGGTAAGCCAGATACATTGGACCGGCACCGCCCTGGCGAACGCCGGGTGGGTCCTCGATCGACGTCCCGCCGTTTGTGACCCCGGCCTTGTGCCAGGCATCGGCTTGTTCCGGGCTCGCCATCGTGAAGCCGACTGTGCCGCCGTTGGCGTGCGTGGCACCTTTGCCGTCGATGGGTTTCCCCACCAGGAGCAACCCGCCGTTATGCTGGTAAATCAGCCGCCCCTTGGCGTCCGTCACCCCGGGCTTGCCGCCCATCGCGCCGAACAGAGCGTCGTAGAACTTCTTCGATCGGTCGATATCGTTGCTGCCGACCATCACATGGCTGAACATTCTGTTCTCTCCCCCAAAAATTCGCACCAGATAATCAGAACACGGTTTGCTGCCTGCGCAAAGTTCGCCGGCCGTGGCCGATCAGTCCGTTTCGCGTTCAGTTCTCCAGCAGACGCAATGCCCACTCAGCAACCGCATCCCCACTGCTGATGTCCGGCTGCACGAGCCCGTCGATCATGAAGGTCGGCGACACGTGGATACCGTTCTGCCGGGCATACTTGCAGTGCCACTTGATCTCGCGGTCGAGATCGGGAATCGCGAACGCCTCGGCGAGTTTCACACCGCTGTAGCCTTCGATCCGCGCGATGACGTCATTGGGCGTGGCGTCCATGTTGGAGCCCCGGCAATGGCGCTCGAATTCGAATTCCTCGCGATGCGCCGCCACCGCCGCCATGACCGATTTCGCCGCCGCCTTGCCGCCCTCGAGCGTGGAAGCAGCCAGAATGCAGCGCACGATCACGCCCGAGTACATGTGCCAGGGCTGTGACTGAAGGCGGATCTTGATGGTGATGTGATCTTCACCTGCCTGAGTGAGCAGGTCATCGAGTTTGCGAAACGCGCGGGCGGAAAACGGGCAGGTGGGTTCAAGGAATACCTCGAACACGCGAGGCCCGTGGCCCCAGACAAGCGGATCAGCGCGCCATGCAATTTGGTTCATACGGTCCTTCCTGTTTCCGGTTCACTAAGCGGCGCCGACCAGACCCCCATTCGTCTAACGCCGCGAGCCAAATAACGCCGCCAAAGAAGAAGAGGAACCCTCACGCGCAGACGAGCCAGCCGATCGAGCTCTATCCAGCGATCGGGCAGCGACTTCAGGAACACGGCAACGTCGTAGTCGGAATCCGGCCGTGCATCGCGCGCACGCGCGAGCCAAACAGCACGATGCCGTCGAGTTGATTTCCGCACATCTCATTCAGCGCACTCCGGAAACGGACAAGCACTGGGTCGTCGGTCGATGTGGTCGCCATCGGGCTCCTCGCGTGCCTCGCCTGCATGAACCGAACAGGACAGTGTTCAACGCCAAGCCGTTCCAGCTCGTCTTCATGGGCTCAGAGCGTGGCAAACCCCTTCATCGCATTGCATGGATGGCATGGATTGATGGGCGCAATGACTATAGGAAATTATGCTTGCCATTTCCAACGGTATTCTGCAAATATTCCTATCATCATGAGCGCGCCAGCCAACCCCAATCCGATCGACCAGGCCCTCCTCACGGCGCTGGACGCCGCATTTGCAGCGATCGCGGCGATCGATTCCCCGACCTTCATCGGCACGCCGGCGGTACCGACGCAATCTGTGACCGACAACAGTACGCCGGCGGTCAACAGCGCTTGGGTCGCCGCAAACCTCGTCCCCTACGCGCTGATCGTCGACGTCCCGACAGCCTACACGTCGGTCCCGGCGGTGGATGGCACCGCATCGGCCGGCAGTGCGACCACCCAGTCGCGCGGCCATCACGTCCATCCCTCCGACACGGCGGGCTATGCGGGTGGACCGATTGGTCCGCTCACGCTGCTGGCCAATCCCACCTTGGCAGGGGCGCCTCCTGTTGGCGTGCTTCTGACTGCGCCATCGGAAAGCGATTCCGGCGTGCTTGCGTTTGGCGTGATTGACGGGGGAGCTTCTGATGACTGACACGACCGCGCGCCTGGCGACCACAGCGGCACTCTCGCCGGCCAATACCTACGCCTCGGGCGTGCTGACGGCCGGCAGCAATGCGGCACTCTCGGTCGATGGCGTCGCGGTCAACGCCGGCGACGTCATCCTGGTCAAGAACGAGGCGGCCGCGGCGAACAACGGCCTCTACACAGTGACGGCGGCGGGCTCGGCTGGCGCCGTCTATGTGCTGACACGCCACGTCGACATGTCGACTTCGTCAGAGTTCGTCGGCGCGTTCGTGCCGGTCGGATTGGGTGGCACCGCCAACAGCAACAGCCTGTGGCTGGCGAACCCGGCGACGCCGTTCCAGCTCGGAACGACCGCGGTGCCGTTCACGCAGCTCAATGCGGCCACGTCCTACACTGCGGGCAACGGCATCAACATTGCCGGGAACGTCGTGTCGGCCGTGGGCAATGCGAACAACGTCACAGTCTCCGGCAGCGGCATCGCCATTGCGGCGAACTACGCGGGCCAGACCAGCATTACCACGCTTGGCACCGTCACTATCGGCACCTGGAACGGCTCGCTGGTCGGCGCGCAGTATGGCGGCCTCGGCGCCGCCTCGCTGACGGGCTACCTCTACGGCAACGGCACTGGCGTCGCGACTGCATCCACCACCATTCCGAACACCGCCATCTCGGGCCTCGGCACGGTGAGCACGCAAGCAGCATCGGCAGTCGTGATCACGGGCGGCACGATCGATGGAATTACCTTCGACGGCGGCACGTTTTGATCGTGCGCCATGACTGACACGATCCGCATCAAGCGGCGGCTGGCAACAGGAGGCGCCGGCGCGCCGTCGACATTGTCGGCAGCGGAACTCGCCTACAACGAGGCGTCGCACATCCTCTACTACGGCGAGGGCAACAGCGGCGGCGCGGCGACCTCGATCGTCAGGGCCGCAGGATCAGGCTACCTTGCTGCGCCCGATCCGATCGGCTCAGGCACAGCGAACAGCGGGGCCTTCACCACGCTCGGCGCGACCGGCAGCGTCACCCTCAACACGACCACCGGCTCATGGAGCGCGTTCAACTGGGGCAAGCAACTACTGGTCACGACGACCGGCTACGCCAGCAACCCGACAATCGGGATCTCCGACTATACCGGCTCGAATTGGTGGGCGATCAACAACTCTTCTGGCACGTTGTACCTCTCCGCGATGCCGGCGCTGTCCAACAGCACGGCGGCACCCGTGAACGCGTTGACGGTGAACAGCAGCGGCATCAACGGCAGGATCGGCGCGACAACTCCAGCGGGAGGGGCGTTCACCACACTGAGCGCGTCCACCAGCCTGACACTCGGCGGCGCCGCGGTCGCGACGCAAACCTGGGTGACAAGCCAGGGCTACGTCACCACCCCCTACAGCCTGCCCACGGCATCCACGACGGTGCTCGGTGGCGTCAAGGTCGATGGCACCACAGTTACCATTGCGTCGGGTGTGATTTCCTCGGCGGGCCAGACGGCGGCGCAGGTGGTTGCCGCCATCGCTGCCGGAAACCCCGGGTCGTTCAGCACACTTGTTGCGTCGGGCACGGTCAGCGGCACGGGCTTCACCGCGCTGCTCGCGCCATACGCTCCGCTCGCGTCTCCTGCGCTGACCGGCATGCCGACCGCGCCGACAGCCGCAGCCAGCACGAACACCACGCAGCTCGCGACGACTGCCTTCGTGATAGGGCAGACAGGTGCGCAGGCGACAGTCACGCCGCAGCAGTTCGGCGCGAAGGGCGATGGGGTGACTGATGACACCACAGCCTGGCGCAATGCTGTGACCGCGCTCGGCAGTGTCGGAGGCACTGTCGTCGTCCCGATGCCTCCTGTCTCATATCTGCTCAGCGGTGAGATCACGCTGCCGGCCAAGGTCTCGATCGTCGGCGATGTGACCAAATCGCTAATCAATACCGCTGCCGGCACTTACACGCTGTTCTCGATCGCCGGGTCGCATGTGTCCATCAAAAATCTGTCCATCGAGAACCTGAACAAGACAGGCGGCAAGGACATATCGATCGACACGACTTCCGCCAATGGTCCTGGCAATGGCTACGCTCACCTATACATCGAGAACATACTCTCCGACAATTCTTACGGCGTGATCGGCGACAGCGGATCAGGTCAAGGTCTGTATCAGGACTGCATCATAAAGCGCGTTTGGGCCACTTCGGCGAGAGGCATCGGCTTCTCCTTCACGCGCTCCTTTGGTTCGTTGGTTGTTGAGGACTGCACGGCCGGCTGGGGCGCGTCGTCTGCAAGCTTCGCGATGTTTGCGATAGATAACAGTGTCTTGACCACTGCCGGCGTCGGCGCTGTCGGCGGAGCTACATTCAGCAGATGTTTTGCGCTCGGCAGCGACACCTTTACGCATGCCAGTCAAGTGGGCTTCTCGATCTACAATACGGTCGCGGTGTGGATGAACGATTGCGATGCTGACAGTTGCGACTTTGCCGGCATGCTGTTCAGCAACGTGGCGAATGCTTACATCATAAACTCGTCCTGCAGCTGCGGCACTGGTTACGGGATTTACTTCACCGGCTGCCTCGCGTGTCAGGTTAGCAACATGTATATCAGCGGACTGAACTTCCTGTCGGGCGGTCCCGGTCTTGGCGCCGACGGCGTCGCTGGTCTGGGACTCGGCGGAGGCAACTCGGAAATGAGTTTCGTCGGGCTCGACATCGCAACCTGCGGCGGTGCCGGCATCTCTATCGTGCAACAAAACGGACCGATCAACTTCTCGGGCGGCTTCGTGCGTGCATGTAGTGGCCCAGGTATCTTGTGCACGGGCACGCAGGCGGTGTTGGTTACCGGCATGACGCTGGTCGGCAACGGCTGCAATTACAGTTTCGGCACGTCTGCAGCGCCTCAATTCCTGCGAGGCGTCATGCTCAATTCTGGCGGTGTCGTGGATGCCGGCCCTGCTCCGATCAGCGCGTGAGGCGGGATATGAAAGCACGATCCTGCGCTCCTCGGACGGCGCCCTCATCCCAGTCGATCCGGCAAACCCGGCAGGCACAAGTGCCGTACCGGCTTCCGGCCTGACGCTCGTGAGCAACATCGCGGATAACTACAACATCGCGGGCAGCTTCCAACACCTGCGGGATGTCCAGCTCAACAGCGGTGCGGTCGTTTCTGTTCGGACCGAGGCCGGTCAGCGGATAAGCGCGGTCAGCGCCACTCCCCCAACCCCGACGAGGCCAACCTCGCCGCCAGCGCCCAGGGACTCGACTGCCAGCGCCTCGCTCGCGTCTATCCGAACGGCCCGGCTCACTTGCTGAAATGCTTCGCCAAGTCCGCAAGCATAGCCTGCCGCGGTGCAAGCGCGAGATGCGGCGGTTGTCCGATGCGGCTTGTAATCCTGCGCGCGCAAAATCGGCGGGTGTCGCTGGCGAATGCATACACCGTCGCAGCGCGGCCGAGGCAGCGGATCAGGATGAAATCTTTCCATCGGCTGTTGACCCGGGCGGAGCAAGCGGCTCGCGCCCATCCGCCCGACGAGCCTTCTCACGCCACGACTTAACGTCTCACCGAAACGCGGCGTGAGACGCCGATCATCAGCTCCAGTGCCCTGGCACCCAGACATTGCCTTGCCAGTGCGGCGGGATCCAAGCCTGTTGCGGCGGGGCGTAATAGACCGGAGGCGGTGCGTAGTACACCGGAGGCGGGGCATATACCGGTGGGGCGACGACGACAGGCGGCACGACCACGCCAATCCCCACGCCGCAGCACCAGCCACCACGCCACCACGCGTTGGCCTCGCCCGGCAGGGCCGTGATGCCTACGGCGGCAAGGCCGGCTACCGCCAGCAGCCCGCCAAGTCGTCTATTTCTCATCATGATCCATAGCTCCCAGGCCAGTTCGTCCCGAGCAGCGAGATAGGAGCGCCGTGTATCCGGCAGGTAACACGGTTGTATCATAATGCGGCTTGCATTAGCCGGCGTTGGTCGACCTTAAGTTCACGTTGACAGATGCGTTGTATGTATATTTCGCGCGACAAGGGGGGCGCCGGTCGGTTCCCCTCACGCCACTACAAAAGGGTCGCCCTGTGCGCCCGCATAGTTTCGAGCTCCTGCCTCCACGGAGCTCGCAAGACTGGGACCGCTATCACGACATTCGTAGGCGGTGCCTGTTTGAAAAATACCACGGCAAAGGAACTCAGTATTATTGCGAGTACGATGCCGATTACCCGGATGAATGGACCCCCGGGCACCAGCCGCTGGTTTTCCTTCGCGGTCGCGAGGTGACCGGCACGATCCGGATCGACTTCAAGCCCGCAGGCCGGGCGGTGTTTCGCTTGATAGCCATCGACACGCCAAGGCAAGGGCAGGGCCTCGGCAACATCATGCTCGAAATGGCCGAGGACTACGTCTGCGCCCGCGGGGTTGATTCGATCTGCCTGAATTCTGTGGCCGATGCCTATGGCTTCTACGTCCGCCACGGGTTCAGACGATGGCGCTGGGAAGGCTGCACCAGCAATCGAACTGAGATACCGATGATGAAGCTATTGCCGCTCACCGGCAGCACGACGCTGTCCCAATACCCTAGTCTGCAGCAATCAGCTCTCGCTCGTCATTGGTCGGAGCCAGTCTGCTGACGGGTCGTCCGGAAAGTGCGAGGTATTCGGCTCGTAAGACTACCGTTGACCTCGATACACCCAGTTCGCGTGCTATGGCAGGAACGGTCTTGGTCAGATCTGGCCACAGCTCGACCAAGCGGTGTATCCGCTCGGCCGGCCACTTCCGCAGTCCCTTGTGCATGACAACCTCAAACTCAGAGAAGGTCATTCAATTGCTGACGTGCCGATACTATGCCGATCAGGTCACCTTGCTCTTAACGGGTCGCGAAACGGGCCTGATATTGAATTGAGATGTCGGGCGATTGCAGCGAAGTCCGCAATCTGCCTTCAATGCGACGCGGTCCGGATCCGAGGAGTGCGTTTGGTGAGGGCTATTGTCGCGTTGGTTATCGTGGCTTTGGCAGCTGGTTCGTGTAGCACTGGCGAACCCTGTGTCGGCCCCAATGGCGAGCCCTGTAGTGCGCCACGCACCGGGTGGCCAGGTGCCCCGACATGCGCCACGTGTCCGCCGCTCTAGGAAAACGGAGCGACCGACCCAATCACGCGACTTGACATAACGCTCAATCGGGACAGGACTCCTGCGCCAATTCGGGGTGGGGAAATATGAAGTCAAAGACGATCGTCGCGCTGCTCGCAATAAGCGCGCTCGCGTTTGGTAGCTCCTGTTCTTCTTCGGTCAAGGTTGGTCCGGAAGCCGTTGCCGGGCTCACGCCGGATGCAACCGTGGACATGGAACAGGTGCAGGTGGCGTATATCGGTAATGCGGGTGGCGGAAACGGCACTCTATTCTACCAGGGTATCCCCTACCCGTTCACGGTCGCCGGTCTCGGTGTTGGCGGCATCGGCGCGTCAACGGTCGATGCGGAAGGAGAGGTCTACAAACTGCACAACCTCTCCCAATTTGCCGGCTCATATGCCCAGGCAAGCTATGGTTTCGTCTTCGGCACAAAAAGCGCCGGCGATCTGTGGATGCAGAACGAGGCGGGTGTGATCATGCATCTGAAAGCAAAGCGCACGGGGCTGATGCTCAGCTTGGGTGGGGATGCTGTAGTGATAAGCATGAAGTAAGCGCAGTGCGCAGAGCGGGGGACCTCACCAATACGCGTGGCGCTGGGGCCACGGTGCAATGATCATCACCAACACCACAACCAGCACGATCAGCCACACCGCAGTCGTAACGTCGAACGCGGCATACCCTTGCCGCCAGCCCCAGACACTGCCTGCCAACATCAGGATAAAAACCAGGATCAGGAGAATATCGACTAACGGCACGGTACCACTCCCGCTTGGGTCACTCCGCCGCCAGCCTTGGCGGCTCTGCCATCTCGGCCGCGCGCTGCAGATCGACCGATAACAGCCGCGACACGCCGCGCTCCTGCATCGTGACGCCATACAGCCGGTCCATCCGCGCCATGGTCAGAGGATGGTGCGTGACGACCAGGAACCGCGTCGCCGTCTCGTGCACAATGTCGCTGAGCAGAGTGCAGAAGCGCTCGACATTCGCATCGTCCAGCGGTGCGTCCACCTCATCCAGCACGCAGACCGGCGAGGGATTGCAGCGAAACACCGCGAAGATCAGCGACAGCGCCGTGAGCGCCTGCTCGCCACCCGACAGCAGCGACAGGGTCGCAAGCTTCTTGCCGGGAGGTTGCGCGTAGATCTCGAGGCCGGCCTCGAGGGGATCATCGGACCCGACCAGCGCGAGATGCGCCTTGCCGCCGCCGAACATGCGGGTGAACAGCGCCTGGAAGTTGCGGTCGATCTGTTCGAACACCGCTGCGAGCCGCTCGCGGCCCTCACGATTCAAGTGTCCGATCGAACCGCGCAGCTTGGCGATGGCGGTGGTGAGTTCATCGCGTTCGCTCGTGATGCCGGCGATCTGCTTCTCAACCGCTTCCGCCTCGACGTCGGCGCGAAGGTTCACTGGCCCCATCTCCTCGCGCTCCTTCAGCAGGCGTTCGAGGCGGCGGCGGGCCTTCTCCTCCACCTCGGACGAAAGCTCGGCGGGAGGATCTGGCATGGCAGGATTCTGGCCGAGGCGCTCGGCGATGCGTTCCTGCATCGCATCCCAGGCCTGCATGGCCTGTGTTGCGCCACCCTCGGCACGCACCGCGCTCTCCCGCGCCGCACCGAGCGCTGTTTCCGAGGCACGAGCGGCACGATCCGATTCGGTGGACTGATGGACCGCGGTGGCCAGGCTGTCGGCCGCCGCCCGATGGGCCGCCTCCGCCGCTTCAAGGGCATCCAACGCCTCGACGCGGCGCGCCGCGATCTGCCCAGGCACCGCCTGCAAGGTCGCATGCTCCGCCTCGGCGGCTTCCCGCCGTTCCGCCAGCTCGCCAACTCTGCGGCTGGCGTCGGCAGCGCGCTGTCCCCAGTCGGCTCGCTCGCTGGCAATGGCGGATCGGCGCGCCGTGCGCACCGCATGGTCGCGGGCCAACGCCTGGCATTCGGCCTGCGCCGCGGCTTCCGCCGATCGAGCCGCCGTCAGCGCCGTCCGCGCCGCCTCCACGGCATTGCGCAGGGCCGCGAGGTCCGGCAGCGAGGATTGCGCTTCGAGGGCCTGAGCAAGGCCCGCGTGGGCTTCCTCGGTTTCAGCGGTCAGCCGCTCGATCTGGGTGTCGATGCCAGCCAGCCGTGTTGCGATCTCGGTCGCTCGCGCACGAAGCTGCTGATGGGTCATCCGTGCCCGCTCGAGAGCCTGTTCGGCGTGTGCCCGGCCCGCGCGTGCCTGTTGTTCGGCAATGGTCGCCGCCTGATCGGCTTCGGCCGCGGCCTCGCGCACCTGGCGCGCGGCCGCAACCTCATCGCTTGCCGCAGCCATATCACGCTGCAGCAGCGACAGCCGGTTGCGCTGCTGCAGCCGGACGGCCGCCGCGGTCGGCGTCCCTGCGCGGATGGTATAGCCGTCCCAGCGCCAGACGGCGCCCGCACGCGAGACCAGCACCTGGCCCGGCGCCAGACCCGCCTGCGACCATTCGCCTGTGGCGGCATCCTCCACCAGTCCGGTCTGCGACAGCACGCGTGCCAGTGCTGGCGGCGCCTGGACCAACGCTGCCAGCTGCGTCGCGCCACCGGGCAGTTTGGGTGCCGGGTCGAATGGCGGCAGTTCGCGCCAATGCCGTGCCGCGTCGTGGTCGGCGGCAGAGGTCAGCTCCTCGCCCAAAGCCGCCCCGAGCGCTGTTTCCAGGCCGGCGGGCACACTCAGCGCATCGACCATCGGCGGCCAGCGCTCGCCATCCTTCACCGCCAGTACCTCGGCTAGCGCGCGCGCCTCTGCTGCAAGCTTAGCGTGTGTCGCGTCGGCTGCGGTCTGTCGCTCGCGCGCGGTGGCGAGCGCAGGACCAGTGGCCGCGCGGACCTGCTCCGCTGCGTCCAGCCCTGCACGAGCCGATGCGAGAGCGGCCTCGGCGGCCTGCTGCTCCGTGCCGGCAGCCTCCAGCGCCACGGGATCGATGGCCTGGGCACTGATTCGATCCCGCTCTGTGCGCATCTGCGCCAATTGCTGGTCCAACCGCCGCCAGCGCTGCTCGGCATCCGCGAGCTGTCTCGTCACGGTCTGGACGCGAGCATTGGCCTCGGCCGCCGCCTCGGTGGCGCGATGAGAGGCTGCCTCCGCGATACGGACTGCTTCGACGGCTGCCGCAACGGTTGCCTCGGCAGTCTCCGCCCGCATCGGATAGCCTGCGTCGGCTTCCGCCAGCCCTGCGTCCTCCGCAGCGAGCCGCGACTCCGCCGCCTCCGAGTCCTTTCTGAGCCTGTTCCGCGTGGGCGAGATCCTGGCCGAGCTGATTCAGCCGCATGGTCGCATTGGCCAGGGCGGTGCGGGCGCGCTCCTCCTCGGCCGCGATCTGCTCCTGGGTCACCCGATGGCGCTCGAGCGCGGTCCGGGCATCCAATTCGGCCGCGCGAAGCGGCGGCAGCGCGGCGGCAGCATCCGCGGCCTGGGTCGCGGCCTGGGTCGCGGCCTCGGTGGCGGCGGCAACCGCCATGCGCGCGTCGTGTAACGCCGCATCCGCTTCGGCGCGCAGCAGCGCTGTGCGGGCCCGCTGGATCGCGAGAAACTCAGCCTCCGCCTGGCGGATCGCGCCGGAGATGTTGCGATAGCGGCTGGCCTGGCGCGCCTGTCGCTTCAGGGCGCCGAGCTGTACCTCGAGTTGACCGCGCAAGTCATCGGCCCGCGCCAGGTTGGCCTCCGCCGCCCGCAGCTTCAGCTCCGCCTCGTGTCGCCGCACATGCAGTCCCGTGATGCCGGCCGCTTCCTCCAGTACGGCGCGCCGATCCTCCGGCTTCGCGGTGACCAGCGCGCCCACGCGTCCCTGGCTGACCATCCCGGAGGCGTGCGCCCCGGTCGCCAGGTCGGCGAACAGCGTCTGGACGTCGCGCGCGCGGACCTCCTTGCCGTTCACCCGGTACTCGCTGCCCGAGCCGCGCTCGATGCGCCGAATGATCTCCAGCTCCGACTGCTCGTGGAACGGCGGCGGCACCGCACCCGCCGTATCGTCGAGGGTCAGGGTCACCTCGGCCAGGTTGCGCGACGGTCGGCCCGCCGTGCCCGCGAAGATCACATCGTCCATCTCGCCGGCACGTAGCGACCGCGTGCTCTGCTCGCCCATCGCCCAGCGCAGCGCCTCGACCACGTTGGACTTGCCGCAGCCGTTCGGACCCACAATGCCGGTGAGGCCGGCGTGGATTTCTACGCTGACCGGTTCGGCAAAGCTCTTGAACCCGGCGATTCGCATGCGGCGAAAATGCACAGACACTTAGGTCTCTCCGCTAACTTGCGAGAATTGTAGCAAATTCGGTGGCGGACAGCGCACCAGTGTAGAGCCTGCCGTTGATCACGAAACTGGGGGTGGCGTCAACGTGCCAGCGCCTCTGCGCATCGAGTGCCCGTCCCACGATCCAGTCCCGCAGCCCGTCATCGGAGAGCGCCTGCTCGAATGTGGGGCGAGCCATGCCGGCATCCTTTGCCAATGCCCATAACGCATCGGGCACGCTGCCGGCGCCGAACACCCAGTGGTCCTGTTGGGCGAACAGGGTGTCGATGAAGGGCTCGTATTGTTCTGGCGGCAGATAGCGCGCCACCATGGCCGCCTGCAGTGCAGCCACATCCGTTGGGAAGTCGTAGAACACCCAGCGCAGCATGCCTGACGCAATCCACCTGGCCTTCAGCTCCGGCAGCGATTTGAGGGCGAAGTCGGCACAGTGCGGACAGGTGAGCGAAAAGCACTCGATCGAGGTGAGCCGCGCCTCGGGGCTGCCCATGCTGCGCTCCGCACGGGTGGTATCTGCCGGAGCTGCAATTGCCGGCGAGGCCAGGACTACCGATAGTAGAGTTCGCCGGAGTATTGCCATGCTCGCCCCTAAATCTAGTAGGGAAGCGACCGCGCCGGCAAGTCGCTCCGCTACGCCTCCGGCAGCAGCTTACGAAACGACTCGAAGCTCATTTCGCCCGCGTACTTCTGGTCATTGATCACAAAGCTCGGAGTCGAGTCGATCTTCCAGTGATCCTGATCCGCCTGCTGCTGCTGGAGGATCCAGTTCCGCAGGTCGGTGTCGGCGATCGCCTGGTCGAAGGTGGCCCGGCTCATGCCAGCGAGCGCTGCCAGCTTCCAGAGCTCGTCGGTTGTGTTGGCGCCGCGGGCGAAGGCCCAACGGTCCTGGCTGGCGAACAGCGCCTGAACGAACGGGTAGTACTGCGCCGGAGACAGATAGCGGGCCACCATGGCGGCCGTCAGCGCCACCTGGTCCAGCGGGAAGTCGTGATAGACGAAGCGCACCTTGCCCGGCGCGATCAGCTCCTTCTCCACCTGGGGCATGGTTTCCTGGGCGAACGCGGCGCAGTGGGTGCAGGTGAGCGAGAAGAACTCCTGGACCGTCACCTTGGCGGCGGGATCACCCAGCGAGCGTTCCGTCTTGCGCAGGTCGCCCGTCGGCGTGGCCGGTGTCGGCTGGACGGCGAGGGCCGGCCCGACAATCGGCCAGCCGAGGTGGCCGACGAGGCCCGTGACGGCCACACCTCCGGCAAGTGACAAGGCGGAGCGGCGGGTCAGCGTCATGAGGACCTCGAACTGTTGGGGGTGGTCACTATCGCGCGGCCCAATGAAGCGAGGGCGCCACGCAACTCGCCCTCGGGCAGGTCGCCGACAGCGGCATCCACCGCGGCGAGCTTCGCCGGATCGGCGACCGGCGCCACCGAGGCGGCGAGCGGCGCCAACATCTCGGGTGTCTGCACGAAGCGCAGTGCGGTCACCACCTGGCTCCCAAGATGGGCGTTGATCCGCGCGATCACCTCGCCGGCGAGATGCTGTAGCTCCATCGCGATCGGACCGGCGCAGGCGATGGTGAGCGCACCGGCGGAAAGCCGCCGCGGTGTGGTGACCGCGGCAATCGCCGGCCCCACGATGGCAGCCCAGTCGGCCAACACCTGCGCGGTCGCAGGCGAACGGCGGCGGAACGCCGGGCGTGTCAGACGCGGCATCAGAGCGCTGACCGGGCGCGGGCCGTAGACGTGGCGTTCGTCTGTCTTCATACCGCCGTCTGTGTCTTTTCCTGCCATCGCCCTGCTCACCTGGTATGACCGACATCGGAGGTCGCTGCCCTGGCGTGCCGGCCCGGGCGAGGCCATCGACCCTTATCATGTATGGCTCAGCGAGATCATGCTGCAACAGACCACTGTTGCGGCCACGATCCCGTACTATGAAAGGTTCTTAACGCGCTTTCCCACAGTCCAGAAGCTGGCCGCGGCGCCGTTATCGGACGTGCTCGCCGCCTGGGCAGGACTTGGCTACTACGCGCGCGCCCGCAACCTGCACGCCTGCGCGAGCGCCGTGGTCGCTGCCGGCGGATTTCCGCGCGATCTGGCCGGCCTTCGCGCGCTGCCTGGGATCGGTGAGTATACCGCCGCGGCAGTCGGCGCGATCGCGTTTGGTGTGCCGGCTGTGCCGGTCGATGGCAACGTCGAGCGTGTTGTGGCGCGGCTCCACGCGGTGGAAGCGGAACTGCCGAGGGCGAAGCCGCTGTTGCGCGAGCTGGCATCGCGTCTCGGCGTCGACCCGGCGGCGCGGGAACGGCCTTCGGACTTTGCCCAGGCGCTGTTCGATCTTGGCGCAACAATCTGCACGCCGGCCAGGCCGACCTGCGCGCTATGCCCATGGATGGCGGGCTGTGCGGGCCGACGCGCGGGCATCGCCGCCGAGTTGCCGCGCAGGGCAGTGGTCCGCGAGCGGCCGCTCCGCCATGGCGTGCACTTCTGGTTGACCGACGCGGAAGGCAACGTGCTGTTGCGCCGCCGTCCGCCCGCAGGGCTGCTCGGCGGTATGACGGAGCTGCCGGGCACCGACTGGCGCACCGAGCCTTGGGCGGCGGCGGAGGCGCTTGCACGAGCGCCGATGCTCGCTGAATGGCAGCCGGCAGGTCACGTGCGGCACGGCTTCACGCATTTCGAGCTGACGATCGATCTGTTTGCGGCGCAGGTTGAACGCATTGAGGGCGCAGGCTTCGCGCGCCCGATCGACACACTGGCGCACGAAGCCTTGCCCTCGGTCATGCGCAAGTGCGTTCACATGGCGCGCCGCATGCCGAATTAGCCGGCCGTGCTTCACGTCGCGTGCGAGCCGGCGCGGACGCGATGAAACAACATGTCACCGTTCGCACAGGGCGCGGCAATACACGCTGCCTAGACTGATCTCTCACACACAACGTTGGAGGTCACCGTGCGTGCAGGATCGGACGCTGAGTTTGGTCTCGCCAGCCTGATTCGGGACCCGCTCATCAGGCTGGTGATGAAGAGCGACGGTGTGACCGAACAGGCCATGATGGCTCTCATGGACCAGGTCCGGCGCTCACTCACTTTGCGCGCAAGTAATGTGGGTTCGGTGCATTCCAACCCGGCCAACTCGCATCAGCATGGGCATGCGGGATCGGCCGTCATTATCCCTTTTCCAGCAGATCGAAAATGACAGCCAGCGCTAGGGGTCACAAAACAGTTAGCGGTGCACTGATCACCGAACCGACAGCACGTTTGCCCTGCTTTCGCCGCTTACACCTCTCAATCATTGTACGGCCAGAAGTGCGCGTCTCCAATTGAAAGGGCCGTTGACGATGCAGCGATCACGGGTGTCTCTTGCTGGGCTACTGGTTGCGGCGGCGTTGCTGTCAGGTTGTGTCGTGGAGGCACCCGGTCATTATCATTGGTGGGGTTGGCATCACGACGAACGCTAGCTAGCAGGACGAACGGACAATGTCGGAGCGATCGTCATGACCATCAACGTCATTGCGTTCCAGCCTCTCGTGGCGCTGATCGCTGGAATCCTGATCTTGGTAGTCCCGCGCCTGCTGAATTTTATCGTGGCCATTTACTTGATCCTGATAGGTATCGCGGGACTGTGGCCAAATCTTCACCTGGCCCAAATTCCGTAGCGATTTGTTGGCAGCAGTCCAGAAGCAAACCTGCGGGCCGCCGTCCATAAGCCGCACCGGACCATCTGCGTGTTTTGCGTGCATCTTCTTGCATCTGCGTTGAATTTCTTCCTGGTCCTACGGCGGTCGCCGGCAAGTCCCTCGCCGTCTTAGCCGGTCATGTTAGCGATTTGTTCAACCTCAGGGCTGCTGATGTTTGTACGCGGCGTCGCTCGGGCGGCGACGGCCGCACGGGCATCGTTGACCTGAGGGAGCCAATGCATCTTATCACACGCTCGATCGTGGCTCTTTCGATTGAGACGAAGTTGGTCGCCGGCTTTGCGTGCGTGCTGACGATCCTTCTGGCAGTTGCCGGCATTGGCTACTGGCGATTTCTCGGTGTTGCGGATTCGCTGAGCAGCTACGTCGAGCGCGTTGCCCTTGTGGCCTCCAGTCGCGACATAGATCAAAGCTTCTCCGAATTGCGCCGCCATACGCGCGAATTTGCCTATACGGGCAACCAGGATGAGGCGTCCGCTGCCGCAAAGGCGAGTGAGCAGGTGAGGGCCAACATTGCCCGGGGTGCGGCGATTGCGGGGAACCCTGAGCTTCATCGTCGCATGGAAGAGATCGCGGCGGAGTTCACCGACTACCAAAAGGGGATCGATGAGGTCTTTGCGCTGAAGCGCAGCCAGGACAGGGTGGTGCTCGAGACGTTGGATCCAACCGGCACCAATGCCCGTACCGACTTCGACACGTTGATCGCCAGCGCCGGTCGCGCCGGCAATCTCGACGGAGCCAATCTGGCGCGCGATGGCCAGCAGGCCCTGATGCTGCTGCGGCTGAATGGCACCAAGGTCATAGACCGGCGGCGCGACGATGTGGCCGCGAAAAAGGCTGAGCTGGCGGAAACCAGTCTGACGCGGCTGATCGGCATGATGGATGCTGCGGGGGTGGGTTTGGCCGACGGGCCGGGGTTCGACACCTTGCGCCAACATCTGTCCGCTTATGTGGCAGCCTATCACGAGGCCATACGGCTGAATGCAGAACTGGACCAGCGGGTCAACGGCAGCATGCGGCACGACGCCGAAACGCTGGCTGCAGCTGCCGCGGCGGTGAATGAATCCGGCATTGCTGATGAGCGGGCAATCGAAGCCACCACACTCTTGGGGCTCGCAGCGACAGAGACTCTGCTGATCGTTTTGACAGCCGGAGGCCTGGTGCTTGGACTGGTTGCCGCCTGGCTGATCGGCAGCGGGATTTCGCGCCCCGTGCTGCGTATGACCGCGGCAATGCGTCGGCTGGCATCGGGCGAGCTTGAGGTCGAGGTTCCGGCGACCGATCGGGGCGACGAGGTGGGCAGAATGGCCGAGGCGATGCTGGTGTTCCGGCAGAATGCGCGGGAGGCGAGCCGGCTGAAGGGTGAGGCGGAGCGGGTGCGCGCCGCGAAGGATCGTCGCCAGGCTGCGATGGATGAGTGCACGCAGGACTTTGGCACATCGGCCTCGGGGGTGATGGCGACGCTGTCCGACGCGGCGGGCACGATGCGCCAGACCGCCGACGACATGGCGAAGGCTGCGCGTCGGACACGCGAGACCGCATCGCAGACCGCGGCGGGCTCGGTGAGCGCAGCGCAGAACGTTGGCGCGGTGGCGGCGGCGGCCGAGGAGATGTCGGCCTCGATCCACGAGATCAGCCAACAGGTCGCCCGTGCCACGCAAGCGGCGCAGGAGGCGGTGGAACGCGCATCGACGACCGATGACAAGGTGGGCGGCATGGCAGCTGCCGCGGAGCGCGTCGGGGACGTGGTGCGCCTGATCTCGGATATTGCCGGTCAGACCAATCTGCTGGCGCTGAATGCGACGATCGAGGCGGCGCGGGCAGGCGACGCAGGCAAGGGTTTCGCCGTCGTCGCCGGCGAGGTGAAGGCTTTGGCAGCGCAGACCGCCAAGGCGACCGGCGAAATCGCCGCGCAGATCGCGACGATCAGGGATGCCACCGGCGAAGCGGTCAGTGCGGTGCGTGAGGTCAGATCGTCGATCGAGCTGGTGAGCGAGGTCGCTTCTGCCATAGCCGCCGCAGTTGAAGAGCAGACCGCCACGACGCGCGAGATCGCGTCGAATGCGCAGGCGGTATTGGTGTCCGCGCAGGACGCGACGCGGGCGATGCAGGATGTGTCCGCGGTTTCAGAGTCTACTGAGGCAGCGAGCGGCAGCGTACTGAGTCGGGCTGATGAGGTGGGGAAGACCGCCGATGTGCTGCGCTCGGAGCTGACGCTGTTTCTGCAGGCGATGGCAAAGACGAACGAGGAGGATCGGCGGCGCTACGAACGGATCGACGCCGGCGGGGCGACAACGGTGCTGCACGCGGCGGGCCGCGAGGCGATGCGCGTCACCATTCTGAATATCTCGCGCGGTGGCGTGGCGCTAAAAACGGACTGGTCGCCGCAGGCGGGTACCGAAGTCCGGCTGGATCTCCCTGGCTTGGGGGAACCGGTATTCGCACGAGTGGCGTACAGGCGCGACGGCTTGCTGGCGCTAGCGTTTCGCCAGGATGAGGTGGTGCTGCGGCGGGTGGATGCGGTGCTGGAACAGATCAGCGGGCATGGGGTTATCAGGACGGCGGCGTGATGTCGGGGAGCTGTCTTTGCGGAAGCGCTCAACGAAGCCTTGGCCTGGGGGTTGCCGGTCCTTCTCGCCCCGCATGACCGACATCACGCCGGAGGTTACCCTTCGTAACGCAGGGTTAGGGCGATCTTCACCGATACGCCGCAGTTTAGGCCTGCTTCCTTCCAAGCAGGAGAGGCCATCATGAGCATTTCAAGCGTATCGGGCGCATCGGCAGCGCTTCCCCAGCAATTGCAAAACCAGCTCCAGGCTGCTCAAACGCCGGCCCAGGCAAGCCAGTCCAGCGCGATGGCACAGGCCGATCCGTCACAACAGGCGGTGCCAGTTCACCATCACCATCACCACCACGACAGCGGCGCCGCTTCGGTTCAGGAATCACCTGCAGACCAGCCGGCCCCTGCGCCGACAACGCCCACCGCGGTCAATACGGTCACCTAATTAACCGGTGCGGAGAAAAAGAGCACTTGACGGAAAATCCGTCCGGGCTTGCTCCGTCCGATTCGCCGGCGCCGGGCACGTTCGAGGCTATCTACCAAGCGCTCGACGCAAGCTCCCGGCCGCTGATCGGCCCTGCAGAGCCGCGATTGCTGGTGATCCCGATACGAGATGACAATGGTTCGGTGAGAGGAGGACTTTGGGGCTGGACCAGCTTCCAATGGCTGCATGTGCAACTGCTGTTCGTCCCTGAGCCGCTCCGCGGTCAGGGCATCGGCGCGGCGTTGATGGGATCGGCAGAGGCGGAGGCACGCAAGCGCGGTTGCCGCGGTGTCCTTGTCGATGCCTTCAGCTTCCAGGCACCTCGGTTCTACGAGACGATCGGCTTCACCCTGTTCGGCGTGCTGCAAGATTTCCCCCCGGGGTACAACCGGCACTACTTCTTCAAGCGCATCGATGCTGCATGAGCGCCGGCGCTCACATCCGCCGATTGTTGTCATGTGCCCGACGCCTCGCGGCAAGGGGCAATGATGCTGCGGCGAAGCGGGCGTATGTCGATGTGCTACGTCTGGATTCCAAGCATTTTGACGCACTCAATGAGCTTGGTGCGCTCGCCAAGGCCAGCGGCCACCGGTCCGCTGCGCGCAGTGTTTATGTCCGGGCGGTGCAACTCCATCCCGGCAATCCGATCGGCCACGTCAATCTCGCCAATCTGCTGCTCGAAGACGGTGACGCCTCCGGCGCACGGCCGCATTATGAGGCAGCGCTCGGCATCGATGCCGACCTTCCTGAAGCGCATCAGGGCCTGGCACTGGTTCTGACCGAGCTCGCCGATGAAACGGCGGAAGCGCATTGGCAGAAGGGCTTTGCCGGCCATGCGATTGTCAGGAAGCCTTATCGGGGTACCGGGTTCGGCGTACCTCTTCTGCTGCTGGTGGCGGCGCGCGGCGGCAACATCCCGACGCAGCACTGGATCGATGATCGTCATTTTAACATCACCGCGATCCATGCCGACTTTTATGATCCCAGTCAGCCCCTTCCACCGCATGCCCTTGTCGTCAACGCAATCGGCGACGCCGATCTTTGCGCAATAGCGTTGGCACGCGCCGACGAGTTGCTTGCGCGCAGTGCGGCTCCTGTGATCAATCCGCCTGGGCTGGTGCGGGCAACAAGCCGTGCCGACAATGCCCGACGCCTTGCCCAGGTGCCCGGCGTGATCGCACCACGGACCAGGGCAGTGCCGCGCGCGACAATCTTGGCGGCCGATGGGTTGAGCTTCCCGCTGCTGTTGCGTGTACCCGGCTTTCATACTGGTCGGCATTTCCGCTACGTGGAGAACCGGGATGCTTTGAGGCAGGCGGCCGACGCCCTGCCAGGCGAACAGGTGCTCGCCATCGAGTATCTCGATGCGCGCGGGCCGGACGGGATGGCGCGCAAATACCGGGTGATGTTCATCGACGGCGCTCTCTACCCGTTGCATCTGGCGATCTCGGCTGATTGGAAGGTGCACTACTTCACCGCCGCGATGGCGACAAATGCCGCGCACCGCGACGAGGAGCGTCGCTTCCTGGACGATATGCCCGCCATACTCGGCGAACGCGCGATGGCGGCGCTCGCCGGGACCGGCGCGGCACTTGGCCTGGATTACGGCGGCGTCGATTTCGCGCTCGCGCCCGATGGGTCGGTGCTGCTGTTCGAAGCCAACGCGACGATGGTGATCAATCCGCCCGAGCCGGATCCGATCTGGAACTACCGGCGTCGCGCGATCAGCGACGTGCTGCGCGCCGCAAAGGAAATGCTGTTGCGCCGCGCAGACATGTCGCTGGTTACCTGCGGCGTCAGCTGTTAGGGCCGCGTTCCATCGACACCGGCTGCCAGCGGCGAAGCTTGGTGTTCTGCAGCACCGCAGGATTGACGCAGCTCATCGGCCACTTGCCTTCCAACACCAGCGCCAGTTCGCGCCCGACATGCCGCTTGCGCGCAGGGTCGAAACGGGCGGAGGCAGACGCGGTATGTGCGCTCAGAATGACGTTGTCCATCTTGAGCAGCGGGTTGTTGTCGCCTGGCGGTTCAATCTCCAGCACGTCGAGGCCGGCGTAGGCGATCCATTTCTCCTCCAGCGCCTTGATCAGGGCAACTTCCTGCACCGTCGGCCCACGGCCGGTGTTGATGAAGATCGCGGTCTTCTTCATCAGCCGGAAGTGCTTCTCGCCGAGCATGCCCTCGACCTCGGGCCGTGCCGGTGCATGCATGGAGACGAAGTCGGACTGCGACAGCACTTCTTCCAGCGTGCTCGGGATCACGCCGTGTTCCACCATGACCAGTTCTTCGATGAACGGGTCGTAGGCGAGGATGCGCAGACCGAACGGCTTGGCTCGCTTGGCGACCGCGCGCGCAACATGGCCGAACGAGACCAGGCCGAGCGTCTGGCCCATCAGGCGGGGAATGTTCAGCAGCGCGGGGCGCCCTTCGCGCCACTTGCCCTCGCGCACCATGCGATCCTGTTCGATTGTGCGGCGAAAGCTGGACAGCAGCATCATCATCGCGTGGTCGGCGACTTCCTCGATGAACGTGTCCGGACAGTTGGTCACCGGTATGCCGCGCGCGGTGGCCGCCTTCACGTCAACGCTGTCCACGCCGACGCTGCCCAGGATGATGCCACGACACTTCTCCGGCAGGCCGTCGATGATCTTTTTGGTGAACCGAATGCCCTTCGCATAGATGGCATCTGCATCCTGGCAGAATTTGATGAAGCCGTCCTCGTCGGTCGGGCCTTCGACGATCTCGGCGTCGAGGCCTTCCAGCGGTTCCATCTCCAGATCGTAGCCACCGCCGGCAACGGTGAAGCTTGCGCCCGCGGGTGTGGCGATCTTGTATTTAGGCAATTGCTGTCTCCTTTCATTCGTCATGGCCGGCCTCGTGCCGGCCATCCACGTCTTCGATCGGGCTCGCAAGTCGTGGATGGCCGGCCAGGCCCGGCCATGACGACGGGGAGCGGTTCAGTTCTTCGGCGGACGCGCGCGCACCGCCTTCTCGTTCACGTCAACGCCCCAGCCGGGGCCTTTCGGCAGGACGAACTCACCATTCTCGATCGTCGGTACCGTGACATAGAACTCGTCGCGCCAGGGAGCGCTGTCGATGTCGATCTCCATCACGCGGAAATTCGGTGCGATCGCGCTGAACGTGGCGCTGATCGCGCTGCACAGGTGGCCGTAGAAGTTGTGAGGCGCGACGTTGATCTCGTAGACGTCGGCCATCGAGGCGATCTTCAGCGACTCGTTTAGCCCGTTCCAGATCACGTCGACGATCGCGACGTCGGTCGCGTAGTTGTCGAAGAACGGCTTGAACTCGCGGCGGCCATGCAGCGTTTCGCATGATGCGATCGGGCAGTGTGCACCACGTTTGATCTCGGCGAGCGCCGGCGCATCGTGCGTGTCGATCTCCAGCCATGTCAGATTGAATGGTGCGACCGTCTCAGCGATGCGCTTGAAGCCCTCGGTCTTGAAGTTGAAGTTGATGTCGAGATGGATGCCCATCTCCGGTCCCACCGCATTGCGGATGGCGGATAGCTGATCGGACACGCTGCGCAGCAGCCTGTTGTCCCAGTTCAGTTCAGGCCAGCCCGGCGTGCGGCCGAACCCCGGCGTGTAGGACGTGGTCTTGCCCCCCTCGATCGGGATTATGTTGGTCTTCAGCGCGCGAAAGCCCGCCCGCTTCACCTCCTCGGCGTGGCGCGCCAGATCGTCATAGCTGTTCAGCGCCGGTACGCCCATCAGCGCGGCGCTGCGCACGCGGTAGGTGGCGAAATGCGACCAGTAGACTGGGATGCGGTCGCGGATCGGCCCGCCGAACAGGGCGTAGACCGGCACGCCATAGGCCTTGCCGGTCACATCCAGTAGCGCATTCTCGATCGCTGCGATCGCCTGCTGGTTGATGCCGCCGCGCGACTGACGCGTGAGCACGTGCAGGTGCTGAGTGATCTGCTCGTAACGGCGGGGGTCGCGGCCGATCAGCACGGGCGAAATCCCGCGGATCACATCGGATAGTCCAATCGAGCCGAAGCTCTCGTTGAACTCCGACCAGCCGATGATGCCATCGTCGGTGGAGACCTTGAGGAAGGAGAACATGCGCCAGCCGGCATCGGCCTGAAATGTTTCAACCCGTTCGATCTTCATGTTTCCTCCTGGGCCCTGGCGGGGCTTTTCAAGCACGGCGGTGCCTGAGCGGCAAGGCGCGGCGACCGGTCAGAGCGGCTCGCGCAGGAACCGATCCACCAGACGGTCGGCGCGGCTGCGTTCGGCGCGCTGCTGTGCATGCAGCAGATTGCGCGACGCCGAGCCAAGGTAGAAGCGCTCGTACTGCTCGTTGCGGCTGGCCAGAGCGGTACCGGCGAAATCCCATGCGAGGCGGAAGATGCGTGCCCGCTGTTCGGCACTCACGCCACCTGTGCCGGCGACGAATTCGTCCAGCAGTGGTCGCAGTATGGGATCGGCGAATTGTGCGGCGGTCGGCGTGGTCAGCAGGTTGTGCGCGCCGAGTTCGCGGATGATCTCGTGCACGCGCGGAAACCAGCGAGGCAGGCTGGTGCGCAATGCAATCAGCGGTCTCACGTCGGGAAACCAGACGCCGTTGCCGTACTCGTAGGAATCCACCTCGGACGCGCGGATGGCGGAGCGTGTGAACTCGGCGAAGGTCCATATCTCGCCCAGCATCTGCTGTGCCTGAGGCAGCGAGGCATTGATCGTCTCGGCCATCCGCGTGGCGATGCCCCAAGCGAATGTCAGCTTGGTCTCGGCCCGGATCATCGCCTGCTGCATGATGTTGGGCCACCAGCTCGAACGCAGGATGCTGTTGTAGACGGCGAGATTGCCGTCGATGAACAGGCGCTCACGCGGGATCTCGACATTGTCGAAGATGACGAACGCATCCTGCTCGTCGAACCGGCTGGAAAACGGGTGATCGAACAACGTGCCAGGCACGGTCACGCTGTCGCGGCACAGGAACTTGAGGCCCGGCGTCGCCATCGGGATGGCGAAGCTCAGGGCGTGCGCGGGGTTCGCATCGGGCATCGGCGCCGCGGGGTAAACCGCGATCTCATCAGCAAACGGCGCGAGGGTTGCCAGTACGCGGACGCCGCGCACGACAATGCCATGCGCGGTGTCGGCCACCTTGTGCAGAGCCACGCGGTTCAGCGCCAGCGGCGTCGCACCCTGCGCACGATCCACGGTGGGATGGATGATCGCGTGCGTGAGTGACAGGTCGGCGCGCGCCATGTGCTTCTGGTAGCGCACCAGGTTCGCCGCACCTTCGTCGTTGCCGTTGATCGACCACTCGTCGTTGCGGCCAGCGAAGCCAGCATAGGTCACGTTGACGTAGTCCGGCGTGCGCCCCATCAGGCCCACCGAGTATTCGGCAATGGCCTGGAGGCAGGCATGGCGACGCTCGAGGTCCGCGCGCGAGCGCGGGATCATGTGGCTGATGTTGATCGGCTCGCCGGTCTCCGGATCCGGCATCAGGCAGTCATCGGCGCGCTCGTGCTGGAGATCGAACACCGCGGCGATCGCGTGCGCGGCCCCCGACAAAGCGGGGTGCGACGCCGGGTCGGTCACACGCTCGCCGCCGAGCCAGACCTCACGCTGATCCCGCAGACCGCGGAGGAACTGCTCGCCCGTGCGTGCCGGCACCCGTTACTCCTTCACCGCTCCTGTCATCGACGAAACATCGTACTCGACGAAGAAGGAGTAAATCAGCGCGACTGGTACCGAGCCCAACAGGGAGCCCGCCATCAGCGATCCCCACTGATAGACATCGCCCGTCACCAGTTCGGTGAGGATCGCTACCGGCACGGTCTTTTTGTCGGTCGACTGGATGAAGGCCAGCGCGTAGATGAATTCGTTCCACGACAGCGTGAAGGCGAAGATACCGGCGGAGATCAGCCCCGGTACCGCAAGCGGCAGGGTGATGCGGCGCAGGATCTGAAGCCGCGACGCGCCGTCGATCAGCGCGCATTCCTCCAACTCATAGGGGATCGACTTGAAGTAGCCGATCAGCAGCCAGGTGCAGAACGGCACCAGGAATGTCGGGTAGGTCAGGATCAGCGCCACCGGGTTGTCGAACAGCCCGAACTGGTAGACCAGCGTGGCGAGCGGGATGAACAGGATCGACGGCGGGACCAGATAGGCCAGATAGATCCCCAGTCCCACATGCTGCGCGCCCTTGAAGCGCAGGCGCTCGATGGCATAGGCGGCCAGCACGCTGGAGAACACCGACAGAAAGGTGGAGGCGACCGCGATCCCCATCGTGATCATCAGCCAGCGGGGATAGTTGGTCTCGAACAGCAGCACTTCGATGTTGTGGAGGGTCGGCGAATGGATCCAGAACGGGTTGTACTTCGTATAGTCGTACATTTCGTAGTCTGGTTTGAACGCGGTGATCGCCATCCAGTAGAACGGAAACAGCAGCACGATGACGAAGAGGGACAATGGGATGTAGACCGTTATCGTCATGCGCAGCCTGGAATCCCAGGACAGGCGCTCGGGCACGTCGACCAGCCTTGGCCCCGCCGCCTCCAGCTCGGCGGCGACCTCCGAAATCTCCTCGTCGACGCGAGCGGCGGCGTCAGTCATTCGCTTCACCCTGCTGCCACTTGCGGCGGCCGACGCCGAAGAAGCACAGCAGTGTCGCGCCGATCAGGAACGGGATCATCGACACGGCGATCGCCGCGCCCTCACCCAACTGCGCGCCGGGGATCGCCCGCTGGAAGGCCAGAGTGCCCATCAGGTGGGTGGTGTTGAACGGGCCGCCACGCGTGATCGCGTAGACCAACTGGAAGTCGGAGAAGGTGAACAGCACCGAGAGCGTCAACGCCACCGCCAGGATCGGCATCAGCAGCGGCACCGTGATGCGGCGGAACTTTTGCCAGCCGCTCGCACCGTCCAGCAGGGCCGCCTCGTACAGCGACGGCGAGATGGTCTGCAATCCAGCCAGCAGCGTGATCGCGACGAACGGAATGCCGCGCCAGATATTGGCGACGATGAGCGACCAGCGCGCCGGCCATGGCGTACCGAGGAAGTTGATGTAGGTGCTGCGCAGGTGCAGCACGTCGACGACTATGTAGGAGATGATCGAGAACTGCGGCGAATAGATCCACCACCAGGCGATCGCCGACAGCACGGTGGGCACAATCCACGGCAACAGCACGATCGCGCGGATGAACGCCTTCCACGGGATGTGGTGGTTCAGCAGCATTGCCAGCCACAGGCCGAGGGCGAACTTCCCGGCGGTTGCCACCACGGTGTAAAAGATCGTGTTGGTCACCGACATCCAGAACACCGGGTCGTCCATCAGGTCTCTGAAGTTGTCCAGCCCGATGAACTGGCCAGGTTGGCCGATCGTCGTGTCGGTGAGGGACAGCCAGATGCCGAGGCCCAGCGGGTAGGTCAGGAACACCACCAACAGGCCGATCGTCGGCAGCATGCACAGGAAGACCAGGAATGGCTTGTAATCGAACATTCGCGTCACCCAGCCGTCGGGCTGGCGAGTGAATCTCAGACGTTGCAGTCCGACTTCGGCTGTTGTCGCGTCCATATCGCCTCCGCGGGCTTGCGTTCCCGCCCCTGGCCGATGCGTTGCGTGTCAGGTCCTGTAGTAGCGCTCGGCCGCTTTCGCCGCCTGCTTCGCCGCCGATTCCGGTGTGGCGTTGCCAGTGACCACCGAGGCGAACATGTCAACGACCGTGTAATTGGCGATCACCGCTGCCGACGCCGCACTGATCGGGCCCTTGTAGCCATCGTAGTACGGCGAATCCAATGCCGACGCAAAGGGGAGCAGCTTCGGATCCGCCGTCCAGAACTTCATGTGGCTGTAGGCCTTCAACGACTGGCACCAATAGCCGAGGCAGTTCGACAGCCACGGGCCATACTGGTCCGCCTCCATCATGAAGCGCAGATACTCCTTCGCCGCGTTCGGATACTTGCTGTGCTTGAAAACCATGGCGTTCATCGGCGCGGCTGACTCCACCCTGCGCTTCGACAGCCCGTAAGGCGTATCCTGGTGGTAGGTATCGGCGGCCATCGCCTGCAGCGTCGGATCGGGCGACTTCAGCAGCACGTAGTAGATCGACACGCCGTTGAACGTCATGCCGATCTTGCCTGCCGCATAGGCCTGGTTGTTGCCGGCGTCGTTCCAGGTCAGCGTGCCGGGCGCCATCGTCTTCTGCAGTTCGGTGGCATATTTCAGTGCGGCGATCGTCTCCTTCGAGTCGAGCGCGATCTTGCCGTTCTCATCCACCACATAGGCGTTGTGCGACCACAGCAGCCATTCCGAATAGCCGTTGGCATCGCCGAGAGCGTGGCCAAGCGACATGCCGAACGGATGACCGTTTTTTTGCAGCTTCTGGCAGCATTCCAAGAAGCCCTGATGATCGTTCGGCACCTTGTCGTAGCCTGCCTCATTCAACCACGACTTGCGATAGACGGTTGGTCCGGTGCCCCCGCCGATCGGAATGCCGATCCATTCATTGGTCTTCCACTTCTTGCCGTAGAGCAGCGCCAGATCGTACCAGCCGCCGTACTTGGCGCCGAGGTATTCGGCGAGATCGGACAGATCGAGTAGCTTCGAGTAGTAGATGTGCGGATCGGCGCCGAAGCTGGCCACGATATCTGCGCCGGCGCCGGTGTTGGCGATCACGGCGAGCTGCGGCCGCAGATCCTCCCAGCTCACGAAGTCCACCTTCACGTCGATACCCGTGGTGTCGATGAACTTCTTGGTGTTGGACTTCCAGTAAACCTCGTCTGGGTCAATGAATTTGGCCGGTCGTAGCACGTGCAGCGAGGCGCCCTTCTCGATCTTGAATTCGGGGGCCTTCACATCCGCGGTGGGAACGTCGTCGACGGCCGCCCTCGCTCCGATGATCGGAATCGATGCCGCCCCAAGCGCGGCCGCGCCGAAAGCCAGTGAATCACGCCGCGAAATTGTCATGGGATGGTTTCCTCCATTTTTGGCCGCTCTTGCGCCCTGTCCCGAACCACCGTGTTCAGCCGGTCAGACGCTGGCCGGTGCCAGCGTCAAATAGATGCACCAGCGACGGCTCCGGCGTGATGTGGATCGTCTCGCCCGGCTTGGCCGATACGCGTTCGCGAAAGGCACAGAGCACCGAGGTGCCAGCGAACTCCGCCAGCACCTGGGTCTCTGAGCCGGTCGGCTCAACCACATGAACCTTCGCCGGCACGCCGCTGGGATCGAGCTGGAAATGCTCGGGGCGCACGCCGTAGACAGCGGGCCGGCCATCCGAGCCTCTGGGTCCCGCAGGCAGCGGCAATGCCGCGCCGCCTTCGGGAAGGAAGGCGCCGTTCGCGACCTTGCCCTTGAGGAAGTTCATCGCAGGCGAGCCGATGAAGCCCGCGACGAACAGGTTGTTCGGCCGATCGTACAGCTCGAGCGGCGCGCCGATCTGCTCGACGTCTCCCCCGTTCATCACCACGATCTTGTCGGCCATCGTCATGGCCTCGATCTGGTCATGCGTCACATAGACCGTGGTGGTAGTGAGCCGCTGGTGCAGTTCCTTGATCTCGGCGCGCATCGCGACGCGCAGCTTGGCGTCGAGGTTGGACAGCGGTTCGTCGAACAGGAACACCTGCGGATCGCGCACGATGGCGCGGCCCATCGCCACGCGCTGGCGCTGCCCGCCGGAAAGCTGGCGCGGATAGCGATTGAGATACGGGGACAACCCAGAGAATCTGCGCGGCGCGCTGGACCTGCTGATCGATCGTCGCCTTCGCCACCTTCGCAAGCGACAGCGAGAACGCCATGTTGTCGCGCACCGTCATGTGCGGATAGAGCGCGTAGTTCTGGAACACCATGGCGATGTCGCGCTCCTTCGGCGCGACGTTGTTTACCACGCGCCCGCCGATGGCAATCTCGCCGCCGGTGATGTTCTCCAGGCCCGCGATCATCCTTAGCAGAGTGGATTTGCCGCAGCCCGACGGTCCGACCAAAATGACGAACTCACCGTCATCGATCTCGACGCTGACGCCATGCAGCACTTCGGTGGAGCCGAAAGCTTTCCGCACGTTGCGGATGGAAACGCTGGCCATGGTTTTGTTGGAGTTCCCTCCTCATCGTCATAGCGCTTGACCCGGGGATCAGACCGGCCATGACGGGCGACGAGTGGCGGCCCTTCGGCCGCCACAAGCATCTAGAACTTCGAAACCCGCGTCTCCTTCGCGGTGATGAACTCCAGCAACGCCGGCTTGCCGGCCTTGGTCTGCTCGATTCCGCGCTGGATCGCTGCCTTGATCTGGTTCGGATCCGTCACGCGCTCGCCATAGCCGCCGAACGCTTTCGCCATGTCGGCGTAGTTGCCGGAGATGTCAGTCGAACGGTACTTCTCGGTCGACACCGGCATCACCTTCAGCTCGATCGCCATGGAGAAATTGTTCATCAGGCAGGACAGGATGGGGATGCGCTCGCGCACCGCGGTTTCAAAGTCCATGCCGGTGAAGCCAATGGCGGCATCGCCCCAGAAGTTGATGCAGGTCTTGTTCGGATGCACCAGCTTGGCACCCATCGCGAGGCCAAGACCCATGCCGAGCTGCGTGGTCTTGCCCCAGCCGATGTAGGACATCGGCTCCGTGGAGACCCAGAACGGCGAGATCTGGTCGCGCGGGCTACCGGCATCATGGGTGATGATGGTGTTCTTCGGATCGGTCCCGGCCATCAACTCCCAGATCACGCGATATGGGCTGATCGGCGCCTCGTTCGAATTGAGCAGCGGCTTCCACTGCGCCATCCACTCTTCGCGCACCTCGGTGATTTCCTTCACCACGGCACTCGGGTCGCGGTTAGACTTGATGCTCTGCTTCAGCTCGCCGATCAGTGCATCGAGTGTCAGTGCCGCGTCACCGACGAGGCCGACCGTGCTGACCACGTCCTTGTTCAGATGGTTCGGATCAAGCGTGGCATGGATGATCTTTTTGCCCTTGGGGAACTTGATGCCGAAGTTGGTCTCGGTGAACGAGCAGCCAATGCCAATGATCAGATCGGCATTGGCGATGAAGTGGTGCACCGGCTTTGGCACCGCATTGCCGCCCGAGCCAAGTGACAGCGGATGGTTCTCGGGGAATGAGCTTTTGCCGCCAAGGCTGGTGGTGACCGGCGCGCCGAGCAGTTCCGCGAATGCGCGAAGCTGTGGCCACGCTTCCGCCCACTGCACGCCAGTGCCGGCGTAGATGACCGGACGCTTGGCTGCGAGGATCGCCGCCGCGGCCTTGCGAACGTCGGCCGGGTCCGGCGCGTAGCGCGCATGGGTAACGGGCGTGTAGTCGAGATCGCCGATTTCCTCATTCCAGATGTCGGTGGGGATTTCGACGATTGCCGGGCCGCTGCGTCCGTTGCGCAGGTTGCTGAACGCACGGCGCAGCGCGTTGGCGATCTCGCCCGGCACGATCACATGCTCGGAGATCTTTGCCACCCCACGCATCTCGCGCGAGGCGCTGAAGTTCGGATCGACGCCGGCGATGCGCCGCGGATAGCCCTGTGGAATCACCAGGAGCGGGACCGACTCGCTGTATGATTGTGCGACGCCGCCGTAAGCGTTCTCGCTGCCGGGGCCGTGCTGCATACAGAAGGCGCCGATCTTCCTGCCTGATGTGACGCGCGAGATCGCGTCGGCCATGTGGATGCCGATGCGCTCCTGTCGCACGATGATCGGCCGGATTTCGGCGGCGGCCGCGTACTCCAGCAGATGGTTGACGGGATAGCCGCAGAGAATCTCGATCCCCTCGCGCTTCATGATTTCGGCAACAGCTTCGCCAACCTTCATCGCTTGCGTTCCCTCTGTATTGGGGTGGTGGCGATGAAACTAGGACCCACGCCGCGCGGTGGCAACGGGCGGCGCGGTACGCGTCACTCAGCCACGGTCGCGTCGATCCTGGCGATCAGGTCGGGCGGCAACGGTCCCGCCTCCGCTGCGGCGACACACTCTGCCAGCTCCTCGCGGTTCTTCACCCCGAGCACCAGAGTGTCGATCTCGAGTGACAGCGCGTAACGGTGGGCGATGACCGCGGGGTTTTCGCCAAGCCCGGCGCAGAGCTGGCGGAAGCCGGCGGCACGCGCGAAATCGCGCGCCTCGGGGTGATCGTCCGGCAAAGGCCGATCGATCGCGGCAGTGAGTGCGCCGGCCTGCACCGCGCGGATGCCCATGACGCCGACACCGTTGGCGTGCGCCGCCGCCATGATCGCGCGGGGCTTCGCGCGCCCATTGAAAAACCTCAGCCCGCCAGGCGAATCCAGCAGGTTGGCGATGCACTGAACGGCGGCGGGTGCAGGACGTTCGCCGAGCAGCCGGATGATGGTGTCGGGGTGCCCGATCCCAGTGAGCCCCCAGGCACCGATCAGGCCCTCGGCCATGAGCTTCTCGAACACCGGTCGCACATGAGCGACGAAGACTGGATAGGGGGTCATACGACGGCCGGCGTCGCCCCATCCCGCCGCATACGTCTCATCCGGCACCACATTAGAGTGCAGGAAGAACACATCGAGCCGTGACAGGCGAAGTCGTCGCAGGCTTGCCTCGATCGATCGGCGCAGGGTCGGCTCGATCTCGCTGGGCGGCGGGTTGCCGAGATTGCACTTGCTGGTGACGCGGATGCCGTCGGGCAGACGACCGTCAAAGGCGTCGCCGACGACTTCCTCGGCCTTGCCGTCACCATAACGGGGAGCGAGGTCAAACAGGGTAATCCCTGCCGCGACCGCAGCGTGGACTGTGGCGACGCACTCTTTGAACGTGGTCGGTCCCCACAGCATCCCGAGGCCGCCACCGCCGAGTGTCAGAGTGGACACGGAGGCCAGAGGGCCGAAGGGGTGCTGCTGCATGCCTGGACTCCTATTGGCTGGATGGCAAGCTCTGGTCCGGCGAGCAGCCAAGGGCAAGCACTCAGTAGGTTGTGCTGAACAAATCTGGATAATCGGTTTGACAATCTTCACTTGATTGAGCGCAAATTTGGAGACATCGGGTCGGGTTGGCCGATGCGGGAAAGGCGGGAGGCACGTTGACTTCGGCCAAGCACGCGCTATAAGCCGCGCTCTCTTGGCTGCCGGGGTTCCTGGCGGCCCGCATGGTTCTGGGAAGTCGTGTGATGTTCGCAGTGGTCCGCACCGGCGGGAAGCAATATCGGGTGACGCCGAACGCGGTGCTGAAGGTGGAGAAGCTGGAGGCGGAACCCGGCGCCACCGTCACCTTCACCGATGTGCTGGCGGTGGGCGTGGACGGAGGCGTGACGCTCGGTGCTCCCACAGTGGCTGGCGCGTCGGTGACTGCCACGGTCATCGCTCAGGACCGGCTGGACAAGGTCATCATCTTCAAGAAGCGGCGCCGGCAGAACAGCCGGCGCCGTAACGGTCATCGCCAGCATGTAACCGTGCTGCGCGTCGCCGGATTTGCACAGGATGGGCGGCCGTTGGCCGTCGAGGCTACGGCTGAGAGGCAACCACCGGAACCCGAACCGGCCGAGCCCGGTCCGGCCGCAATTGATGCGGCGGAATCCCTGGCGGTTGTTTCCGGCGAGAATCCAGAGAACGTGGCCCCGGAGGCCGATCCCGGGGTGGCTCCGCAGGAGTAATCGCGCATGGCACACAAAAAGGCAGGTGGCTCGTCGCGCAACGGTCGTGATACCGCGGGCCGGCGCCTTGGCATCAAGAAGTTCGGTGGTGAGGCGGTGATCGCCGGCAACATCATTCTCCGCCAGCGCGGCACCAAGTGGAAGCCGGGCAACAACGTCGGCCTCGGTCGCGACCACACGATCTTTGCGCTGATCGACGGCAAGGTGGAGTTCAGGCGCCGGTCGGATGATCGCGTGCACGTCTCTGTCGCACCGCTGCCGGCTGCCGCCGAGTAAGGCGCCGGACCCTTTTTGCTTGTCAGACGGGGGTCGGCGCCAGCCGGCCCCCGTTTTCGTTGGATGGAGCGGATGAAGTTTCTCGACGAGGCCAAGGTACATCTGCGGTCCGGTGACGGTGGCGACGGCGTGGTCGCGTTCCGCCGGGAGAAGTTCATCGAGTTCGGCGGACCGGATGGCGGCAATGGTGGCAAGGGTGGCGACATCGCCTTCGAGGCGGTGGAGAACCTGAACACGCTGATCGACTTTCGCTACACGCAGCATTTCCGCGCGAAGAAGGGCGGCAACGGCGCCGGGTCTGACAAGACCGGGGCGGGTGCGCCTAACGTGGTGATCAAGGTGCCGGTGGGCACGCAGATCATGGCGGAGGACCGCGTGACACTGCTGGCGGATCTGGATGTGCCCGGCCGGCGCGTGATGCTGCTGCGTGGCGGCGATGGCGGGTTCGGCAACACACACTACAAGTCCTCGACCAACCGGGCGCCGCGCCGCGCGGACAAGGGTTGGCCGGGCGAGGAGCGTTCGGTGTGGCTGCGGCTGAAGCTGATCGCCGATGCCGGGCTGGTAGGACTGCCGAATGCCGGGAAGTCCACCTTTCTTTCGGCGGTATCGGCGGCGCGACCGAAGATCGCGGACTATCCTTTCACAACACTGCATCCCCAGTTGGGGGTCGTGCGGCTGTCGGTCACAGAAGAGTTCGTGCTCGCGGACATTCCTGGTTTGATCGAGGGCGCCCATGACGGGGCGGGTCTGGGGGTGCGATTCCTCGGGCATGTCGAACGGTGCGCGGTGCTGCTGCACCTGGTCGATGGCGCGGCCGGCGACGTGGTGCGCGCGTGGCGCACCGTGCGTGAGGAACTGGCGGCCTATGGCGGCGGCTTGGCGGACAAGCCGGAGTTGATCGGGCTGAACAAGCTCGACGCAATGACCCCGCGCGAGGCGGCGTCGCGTCGATCGGCGCTGGCCAAGGCGTCCGGGCGGCGGGTGATGCTGCTGTCCGGCGTCACCGGCGAAGGCTTGCCGGAGGTGCTGCGCGCGCTGCAGGAGACGATCAGTGCGGCCAGGCGGGAGAAAGCGGCGTGAGAGCCGGTACGCCGATTCGCCCCCTCCCCCCGTCCCCCTCCCGCGAGGGGAGGGGGAGGATTTGGCGGTGATCCCCTCGCTCGCATCGGCCCAGCGGGTGGTGGTGAAGATCGGCAGCGCCCTGGTGGTGGACCCGGATGAAGCCGCGCCCCGCACCGCCTGGCTCGACGGCGTGGCCAGGGACATCGCGTTGCTGCGAGCGCGGGGTGTCGACGTCATCGTTGTCTCCTCCGGTGCGATCGCCCTGGCGCGACGTTCGCTCGGCCTGCAGCAGCGCCGCCTCCGGCTGGAGGAACAGCAGGCCGCGGCCGCGGTCGGCCAGATTCGCCTGGCGCAGGCCTGGAGTGAGGCACTGTCCGCCAAGGGCCTCACTGCCGCGCAGTTGCTGCTGACGCTAGACGACACCGAAGACCGCCGCCGTTATCTCAACGCGCGCGCAACACTCAACATGCTGCTCACCATCGGCTGCATCCCGGTAATCAACGAAAACGACACCGTGGCGACTGCCGAGATCCGCTTCGGTGACAACGATCGTCTCGCCGCGCGCGTCGCGGAGATGATGCAGGCCGACCAGCTTGTGCTGCTGTCCGACATCGACGGCCTGTACACCGCCGATCCGCGGCGCGATCACACTGCGATGCACATACCGGTCGTTGCCGCCATAACGTCGGAGATCGAGGCAATGGGTGGCGAGCCACCGCCCGGTTATTCCTCCGGCGGCATGCAGACGAAGCTGGTCGCGGCGCGTATCGCCACGCAGGCTGGCTGCGCGATGGCGATCGCCTATGGCCATACTGAGCGTCCGCTTGCCGCGCTCGAGTTTGGTGCGCGCTGCACATGGTTTCTCGCCGCACCCGACGGTCGCTCCGCGCGCAAGCGTTGGATAGCGGGCGCGCTGGCGCCACTTGGCACACTCTTGGTGGATGCCGGCGCCGCACGCGCGCTTGCCGCAGGTCGTTCGCTGCTGCCGGCGGGCGTACGCTCGGTCGACGGCACATTCCAGCGCGGCGATCCGGTCGTTGTACGCAATGCCACCGGCAAGGCACTGGCGCGTGGTCTCTCTGCCTACGCCAGCGTCGATGCCGAACGCATCGCCGGTCATCGCTCTGATGAGATCGAGGCGATTCTCGGCTGGCGCGGTCGCGACGAAATCATTCACCGCGACGACCTCGTCTTGCTTTGAACCGCGCAGCAGCGGCAGACTGACACCAGAGGGACGTCGGCGATGCACATCGAGACCGAAGCCACCCAGCATCTGCAACGCGCCGCGGCGTCGGCGCGCGGTGCGTCGCATGTTCTGGCGCGGACGCCGGACGCAGAGCGCAATGCGGCCTTGCGTGCGATGGCGGCGTCCTTGCGGTCGCAATCATCCGACATCATTGCCGCCAACGCTGCCGATCTTGCAGCCTGCACAGGAAGCGCTGCGTTTCGCGATCGCCTCGCTCTCAACGAGGCGCGTGTGGATGCCATGGCCAGAGGACTGGAAGACATCGCACTGCTGCCCGATCCGCTAGGACGCACACTCGCTGATTGGACACGGCCAAACGGTCTGCGCATTCAGCGTATCGCGACGCCGATTGGCGTAATCGGCATGATCTACGAGAGCCGGCCCAATGTCGGCGCGGATGCCGCCGGCATCTGTCTGAAGTCTGGCAACGCGATCATCCTGCGCGGCGGATCGGAGAGCGAGCTTAGTGCTGCGGCGATCAATGCAGCCCTCGCGGCCGGGCTGCGCGCCGTCGGCCTACCGGAAGCCTGCGTGCAGATCGCGCCTAATGCAGACCGCGCCTATGTCGGTGCGATGCTGACGGCGGCAGGTCTTCTCGACCTGATCGTGCCGCGCGGGGGAAAGTCGTTGGTCGAGCGCGTGCAGCGCGAGGCTCGCGTGCCGGTGCTGGCGCACGCCGAAGGGCTTTGCCACACCTACGTGCACGCCTCTGCGAATCATTCGATGGCGCGTCGCATCGTGGCCAACGCGAAGATGCGTCGCACCGGCATCTGCGGCGCCACCGAGACTCTGCTGATCGACCGCGGGATCGCACCCGCGTTGCTGCCTGCGATCATTGCCGATCTGCGCGAACTCGGCTGCGACTTCCGCGCCGATGCCGCGTCGCGTGACATCGTGCCCGATCTCGCTGCGGCGAGTGCGGCGGACTTCGATACCGAATGGCTCGATGCGGTCCTGTCTGTCGCCGTGGTCGATGGAGTCGATGCCGCGCTCGCGCATATCGCGAACCACGGGTCCGAGCACACCGATGCCATCGTGGCGGACGACGCGGTAGCGGCGCAGCGGTTTCTGAACGGCGTGGACAGTGCGGTGGCGCTATGGAACGCCTCCACCCAGTTCTGCGACGGGGGCGAGTTCGGATTTGGCGCGGAGATCGGCATCGCCACAGGACGCATCCACGCGCGCGGTCCTGTGGGTCCAGAGCAACTGACCACCTACCGCTATGTGGTTATCGGCAACGGTCAGGTGCGCCCCTGAACGCGCCGCTCTGGCATGAGCCGATCCCCCGCTTCGGCGATCGAAGGCGCATGCGGATCGGCCTGCTTGGCGGTTCGTTCAATCCGGCGCACTCAGGCCATCGCCATATCATCGAGCTTGCACGACGCCGGTTGCGCCTCGATCAGGTCTGGTTGCTGGTGTCGCCCGGCAATGTGCTGAAGCCGCAATGCGGCATGGCGCCGTTTGAGCAGCGATTGGCATCCGCGCGCAGCCTCGCCGATGGCCGTCGCATCATCGCCAGCGCGATCGAGGCGTTGCTCGGCACACGCTACAGCGTCGACACGCTGCGCAGCCTGCTGCGGCAGTTTCCGCGAACGAGGTTTGTGTGGCTGATGGGTGCCGACATCCTGGAGCAGTTGCCGCGCTGGCGCCGCTGGCTGGAGTTCGTGCGCCGAATACCGTTCGTCGTATTGCCGCGACCTGGGTTCAATCACCGCGCGTTGTCGGGCCATGCGGCGCGCCGGTTTGTGCACGCGCGACGTCCCATGCGATCTGCTTCGGTCTTGATCGAATGCGTCGCGCCCGCCTGGGCATTTCTGAGCGTGCCGCAGCACGCCGCCTCGGCCACAGCGATACGCGCCAACCAAGGAGCCATGCCATAACCAAGCCGCCGAAACCTTTCTCGCCCGCGCGACATCGCGCCGGTCCGCGCAAGAAGGTCGCCAAGCCGACGCTGACTGTTGCCGACAAGACTCCCGGCACGCCGCGCAAGAAGACGATCGCCGCCGGCCCGCGCCCCACTGTGGCACACCGTACACACAAGGCCGAACCGTCGGCACTGGAGCAACTCCAGTCGGTGATTGTCGGCAGCCTGGAGGACGACAAGGCGCAAAACGTCGTGACGCTCGATCTAGAGGGCAAGGCGTCGTTCTGCGATCGCATGGTGATCGCGACAGGCCTTGCCGACCGGCAGATCGCGGCGATGGCCGAACATCTGTCGGAGAAACTGCACAGCGCCGGATTGAAGCGCGTGCAAGTGGAGGGCGCCGGCGGTGCCGACTGGGTGCTGATCGACGCCGGCGACATCGTCGTGCATTTGTTCAAGCCCGAGGCGCGCGCCATGTACGCGCTCGAGAAGATGTGGGGCGTCGAACTGGACGAGGTCGGGTAGCCCGGATTACGAGCTTACTGGGAGCCCTGGTGCCCGAGTGCCCAGACGTAGTCGGCCACGGCAGCGACATCGGCCTGCGAGAGTTGGGCTCCGCCCATGGGCGGCATCGCGCCAGAATGCTCCTTTGCCTTCGGCACGCCGCTATCGATTGTCTGGGTGATCGCTGCAACGCTGCCGTCGCCCCACAGCCACTTGCCGCTCGTCAGATCGGAGCCGACCGACGAACCCTTGCCGTCGCTGCTGTGGCAGCCTGAACACGTTCCGCCGGCGACCTCGCCGTGGAAGATGCGATCGCCCAGAGCGACCTGGTCCGGTGAGCCGCCAGGCGGGATCGGCAAGCCTGCCTCCGGATGAACGCCTTCGGGCGGTGCCGCGTTGCGAGCCGCAGTCTGTGCGCCGGCAGGCGTCGGTGCTGCGGCGGCGATCCCGCTGGACTTGCTGCCCGTGTAGGTGACGCGCCAAATCCGGCCGCCGACATCGTCGGCGATATACAGCGCTCCATCAGGCCCGACGGCGAGGCCCGTCGGCCGGTGCGCCGCTCGACCAGGCTCCTTGACCGCGCCGGCAAATCCGTCGGCGAAGACAACGAAAGGACCGGACGCCTTGCCGCCGATCAGTCGCTGGAACACGACGTTGTATCCACCCTGTGGCGACGGAGCGCGGTTCCAGGAGCCGTGGAACGCGATGAAGGCGCCGTCCTTGTAGGCGGATGGGAACTGGCTGCCCTCATAGATCAGCATGTCGTTCGGCGCCCAGTGTGCGGGGAAAGCCGCCGCCGGCTCTTGCTTCTGGGTGCAGATACCCACCGTCTTGCCGCCGTCGCCGCCATATTCCGGCGCCAGGACCAGCTTCTTCTGGTCGTAGTCGTAATAGCATTCGGGCCAACCAAAGTCCGCGCCACGCCGCAACTGGACCAGTTCTTCGGCGGGCTCGTTGGCGCCCTGAATGGGCTTGTAGAGGGTGGGGAAATTCTCGGCCAATTGGTCCCGGCCGTGCTGGGTCGCGAATATCCGGCCGGCGGAGTCAAACGAGAAGCCCTCGCCGTTGCGGAGACCCGTCGAGAAGCGTTCCGCCGGCGAGAAGCGTTGATCCAGCTTGTTGGCGTCATAGCGCCAGGTGCCGCCGCGGGTTTCCAGTTCCGTGCACGGCTTGTTCCCGGGCACGTTCGGCATGCAATTCTGGCTCTGGCAGGAGTTAGTGGCTGATCCGAGATCGACATAGAGGTTGCCCTGTCTGTCGATCTCAAAGGGATGCATCGGGTGGTCGCCGGTGAGCGGCAGGCCTGAGATCACCGTTTCCGCCGCCGCCGTCGGGGCGATGCCGCTTGTCGGCAGGGCGTATCGCACGATGCGGTCATTGGTCTCGGCATAGACGTAGTTCTTGTAGACCGCGACGCCGGTGCCGCCTGCGTTGCCGTCCGCCTTGGTTGGGCCGAAGCGGACGACATTGTCCGCCTGACCGTCGCCCTTGGTACTTTGGAGCGCGATCAGGAAGCCGCCGGGCGGGGGCGTGTCGTTGTGGTAGTACCGGCCGCTCCAGGTGTTGACATAGACCACGCCGTTCGGCGCCACAGCGAGGTGCCGGGAATGACCGAGCTTGTCAGCGAAAACGGTGGCACAGAATCCGGGAGAGAGCGTGATCCCGCCACTGTCGCCCGGGCAGGAAGCGGTCTGCGCATGCGCCGGAATTGCCCCGGCCAGCGTCGCGGTGAAAGCGGCGGCGGGAATGATCGAGGACAGTCCTCCCATAACCTTCTGAGAGTTCATCAGCGCAATCTCCTTGGCCGTCGAGACGGTGCGCGTCGCAGGCTGCCATGGCGCCTGAGCGGCAAAAAGAGCCTCAGCAATCGCAATCGTGTGCGCGCCGACTGAATGGCCTGACTAGGCCGCCTCGACCGCGGCGATCAGCGGAGAAACCGCGGCCATTGCCGCTTCGACGGACAGATCCTTCATGCACCCGCTGCCTGACACGGCAGTAGCCGCCCGTGGTCCTGCTGGAGCGTACTCCTGCACAGGCGTCGGGCCGAACAGGCCAAGCGTCGCGGTGCCAGATGAGGCGGCAAGATGCATCAGGCCGGAGTCGTTGCCGACGAAGAGAGCGCAGCGTGCAAGGCACGCCGCGGCCTCAGGCACGCTGAGCCGTCCGACCAGATCGATCGCGCCGGGCAGCGCGCCGAGCAGCGGGGCCGCCATTGTGCGTTCCGCCTCGCCGGGACCGGCGAACACGGCAGGGATTGCGCCTGGCAGCGGGCCGCTCGACAGCGCGCGGAACAGCGCAGCGAAGCGCTCGGTCGGCCAGACTTTTTGCGACCAGTTTGCGGTTGGCCCGAGCCCGATGACAGGCCGACCCGTCGGCAGCAGTGCGGCCGCCCGGGCGCGATCCTCAGGTGCGGTCCAGGCCACCGGCAGCGGTGGTGGATCGAGTCCGAGCACCGCGGCAAGTTGGGTGGTCTTATGACCAGGCCGCCGACGCATCACCGCGCGGCGACGCGTCGGCACCATCCAGGCGATCGTCGAGCCGCGGATGTCCACCACGAGGTCCCACAGAGTGCCGACGGTGCCGGCCCAAAGCGGCAGCCAGTGCAGTCGGTAGGGGAGCTTGTCGAGCACGATGGTCCGCTCGCGGTTCGGCATGCGCGCGAACACACCCTCGGCCACGGGGCCACACGCGACGGTGACCCGTGCGTCGGGATGGGTGTGGATCAGGTGGTCCAGCAGCCCGGTGGACAGCACCGCATCGCCGAGGCGGTTGGAGGTGACGAACAGGATACGCATTACATCAGCGGATTAGCAGCCGGCGGGAGGTTAGGCGAGCGGATGGCGCCGCCGCGCCAGTTTGGCTCGAGTTGCCAGCAAGATCACTAAGGCATCATGTGATACCCGAGGTGCGATGTACCCCGTCGAAATTGCCAAGGTCTCCGCCGCACTCGGCGGTGCCCGGGCGCTTGGGCGCGATCCCCATTCCGTTGGCGAATTGTCGGACGCCATCGCTCAAGGCCTGCCGCGTGCCGTCGTGCCAGCATTGGCCGCTCAGGCCGCGCCAAACCGGGACGGGCTGCGTCGCCGTGTGGCCGCGCTCGTGGTCTCGCCGGCTACCTACAAGCGCAGTCGCATCCTATCGCCGTCTGCCAGCGAACGCGCCGAGCGGCTGGCCCGCATTACCGCGCTAGCACAACAGGCATTCCGCGACCCAGACAAGGCCAGAGAGTGGCTGAATGCGCCGCATCTGCTGTTGGCCCACCGAACCCCAATCGAAGTCGCGGCGACTGACCTTGGCGCCCGGATGGTCGAGCGCATTCTGACCAACATCGAGTTCAGTTTGCCGGTCTGATTACCAAATGCGTGTCGTGCGATTGGGAACGGACGCCTACCCGATCTGGGACGGAGGTGGCGCCGCTGTCCGTGGTGGGCGCTGGAATCCCTCGGGCTATCCGGTGATCTACGCCGCTGGCTCGCTGTCGCTGGCGATGCTGGAGTTCCTCGTGCAGGGCAGGGACTTCGATCGGACGCTCCTGGTGGACGCTGATATTCCGGACGACATCGCGATCGACGACCTGACGAAACAGCCGCCACCGAACTGGCGTGAGCTCGACAGCCCGACGGCGTTGCGGGCCGGTCGCGACTGGCTTGCGGCGAGACGTACCGCGGTGCTCCGCGTCCCATCCGCGCTGGTGCCTCGCGAACCGAACTACGTGATCAATCCAGCCCATCCCGAGGCAGTCCGCATTCGACCGACGGTTCCCGCGCCGTTGGACCGGGATCCGCGACTGCTCCGGTCAAGGACGTCCGTATGAGGACCGGAAGCACCTTCATCCCTTCACCGCCGCCGCCGTCAGCCCCTTCACGAAATACCGCTGGAAGAACACGAACAGTGCGGCAATTGGCAGCGTGGCGACGGTCGAGGCAGCCATGGCCGCCGCCCACATCGGTTCGCGCTGATACGGCTGGCTGTAGCTGGTCATGCCGACCGACAGCACGTTGAGGTCCTTATCCTGTACGATGACCAGCGGCCACAGGAAATTCCCCCACGACCAGATGAACACGATGATCGCCAAGCTCGCCAGCGCCGGTAGCAGCAGCGGCAGCGCGATGCGCAGGAAGATGTGGAACTCGCCGGCGCCATCGACACGCGCCGCCTCGATCAACTCGTCCGGCAAGTCCGACGCGTATTGCCGCATCATGAACACGCCGAACGCGTTCATCATCCCGGGGATGATGAGGCCCGCATAGCTGTTCTCCCAGCCGAACCACTTCACCTCGACGAACAGCGGCACGACCAGCACCTGGAACGGTACCATGATCGTGGACAGCACGGCCACGAACAGCAGCGTCCGCCCAGGAAACCGGTATTTCGCGAAGCCAAATCCTGCCAGCGCGCCGAAGAACACCGTGATGCCGACATGCGAGGCCGCGTAGATCCACGAATTGAGGAAATACCGCCACAACGGCGCGATCTCCGCTGCCTGGCGGAACTGCGCCAGGCCTTGGAAGTTGATGCGGGAAGAAATGCAGCGGGATCGCCTGGACTTCGGCTTCCGCCTTGAAGGCGGAGCTCACCATGAACCAGATCGGGAAAGCGAAGATCGCTGCCGCCACCACGGCAATCAGAAAGTCGGATAGGGCGGTCATGCACGGCGGTTGAACCGCAACTGCACAATCGTGACGAGCAGGATCATCGCGAACATCACCATCGAGACAGCCGCCGCGTCGCCCATGCGGAAATATTGGAAGCCGTATTTCAACACCAGCAGGCCGAGCACCAGCGTCGAATTCGCCGGTCCGCCGGGATCGGTCGGCAGCACGTATTGCAGCGCGAATGCCTGGAACGCGTTGATAGAGGACAGCGCGGCCACCAGCACGGCGGTCGCGCGCAGGTGCGGGAGCTCGATATACCAGAAGGTACGCACCGGGCCCGCGCCGTCGAGCGCTGCGGCCTCGCGCTGTTCGGCGGGGATGCCGGCGAGCCCGGCCAGCCAGATCACCATGAAGAACGGAATGGCAGCCCAGTCGTGTACCGCGATCATAGACAGTGGCGCGAGCACCGCATCGGCCAGCCAGCGGATTTCTGTCATTCCCCAGCGTCCGCCGATAAGCCACGTCATCACGCCGTTCGGATGCAGCAGCACGCGCCAGATCACCGCCACGACCACGATGGGCGGCAGCACCGGCAGGAAGAACGCGGCCTTGATGATGTCGCGCCCGCGGAATGCCTGGTCAAACAGCAGCGCTGCGAACAGCGAGAGTATCCACACCGGCAGCGTTGCTCCTGCGACAAACATCAACGTGTTGCGCAGCGCCGTCAGGAACAGCTTGTCGGACAGCAGGTTGGCGAAGTTGTCCAATCCCACCCACAGCGGAGGATTGAGCAGGTCGTAATCCGTGAAGCTCAGGTACAGCCCGAACAGCATCGGAAACACATTGAAAGCGGCGAAAAACCCGACCGCCGGCAGTACGAACACCAGCCCCCACCATTTGAAGTGGAAGCGAAACCTGGTGCGCCCGATCATTGCGAGTCGGCGAAGCACCTACCTGGCCATCGCGGCGGCACGCGCGCGTTCGCGATTGAGTGCCGCGTTGACTTCGTCGTCCATTGTCGGGAGCACTGTTTCGACCGACTGGCCCTGCAGCATCGCGTCGCGGCCGCGCAGTATCGCGTCCACCACCTGGTCGTATCCCACTACGCGGGGAGAGAAGCGCGCCTTCTTCAGCTCGGCGAGAAAGAAGGGCGCCGCCGGGTTATTCTTGTAGGCTTCGCTCTCGGTCACCTCCTTGCGTGGCACGAACAGGCCGGCGCCGGCGAACAGCTCCGCCGCGTGGTCAGTGTAGAATCGCACCAGCTTCCATGCCGCCTTCTGCGCCGCCGGCGAGGAGCGTGCATTCACCATCATGTAGAAGGCATAGATGTCGATGCCGTTGTCCGAGACCGCCCCCTCGAAGCGTGGCGCGGGATGCACCGACCAGTCGATCTTTGCCGCGGCCATCTGCGGAATTCCCCAGATGCCGAAGCTGCAGTCGGTCGCGAGCCGGCCGCCGAGAAAGTCGGTGCGGGCGTCGGTGTATTGTGGTCCGCCGAGGCGATACTTGTTTGCCCAGTCCTGAAAGTAATGGAAGACCTTGCGCGCTGCCGGCGTATCGATGGTTGCCTTGTAGTTTTCCTCATCGATCATGGTGGTGCCGAGCTGGTGCAGCATCGTGTTCGGCATGAACCAGAAGGTGGCGCGATTGGGCCAGTTGAAGTCGAAGCCGCGCCGTCGCGGCACGCCGTTCACGTCGCGTTGGGTGAGCTTCTCGGCAACCGCAGGCAGCGCCTCCCAGGTTTTTGGAAAGTCCTTGTCGGGATCGAGACCAGCCTCGCGCCAGATCGCGTTGTTGGCGAAGCAGGCCCAGTTGCTCACCTCGGTGGGAATTCCGTAGAGCTTGCCCTGGAAGCGGATGCCGTCGAAGCCGCTGGAATATTGCGAGGTCAGCGCCGCCTCGTTCGGCAGGCCCATCGCCGCATAGTCTATGGGCGCAAGGATGTGTGCGTTGTAGTACTGCGCGACCAGCATGGAGCTCTGATTGAATATGTCCGGACCCGATCCCGCGGCGAAGGCGGTCAGCAGCTTGGTGGGATATTCCGCAACAGGGATGATCTCATGATCCACCTTGATGTCGGGATTGGCCTTCTCGAACTCGGCGACGATCTGCTTGTCGATGGGGATCCGCGGCGGATGCTCGTGCATCCACATCCGCAGCGTGACCTGCTGCGCGCCTGCAGCTCCTGCCCAGGCCAGAGCCACCATGCAAGCCGCAAGCCTGAGCCAGACTGCCATCCCATCCTCCCCCGCCGTGCTTGACGTTGAGCCTATCACGGTCACCCGCGACCCGTCATCGTGGCGCGGGCACCGAGTCGTCCCTGTTCCGACCCCGGACATACCGGTAAGCTCGCGGCTCCACCATTCGGGTGAACCATCATGTCCCTCCCTGCCATCTCCCTTGTCGCCGTCCCCGGCCGCCGCCGCCTCACCATGGATATCGCGCGCGACGTCGAGCGGCGCGGCTTCGCCGGCATCTACACACCCAGCATGTATGGCAACATGTCGCAGTGCGAGGCGATGGCGTGGAACACGGAAAGGATCCCATTCGGCACCGCCATCGCGCCGATCTACGCGCGCACCGTATTGGATTTCGCCCAGAGCGCCGCGTTCATGCACGAGGTCTCCGGCGGTCGCTTCCGTCTCGGCATCGGCGTGGCACATGCACCAGGCCACCAGCGCATGGGTGTCACCGTCGGCAAGCCGCTCGGCGACACGCGCGCGTTTGTCGAGAAGCTGCATGCGGTGGAGGGTGTGGGCGAGTTACCGCCGATCATCATCGCGGCGCTGCGCCAGAAGATGGTGGCGCTGGCGGGCGAGATTTCGCAGGGCGTCGTGTTCGCCAATGCCGCGCGTTCGCACATGACGGCTTCGCTCGTGGCGCTGCCGGCGACCAAGCGTAACAGCGCGGGCTTCTTCATCGGCAACATGCTGCCGACATGCATCAGCGATGATGTCGAGGCGGCGAAGGCGGTATGCCGCAAGAACCTGATCCACTATGCGTTTCTGCCGAACTACCGCAACTACTGGAAGGAGGCAGGCTACGTCGAGGAAATGACAGAGATCGAGCGTGCCATCGCTGAAGGCCGCCGCGATGATGTGCCGCGGTATCTGACGGACCGGTGGCTGGATGATGTGTCGCTGTTCGGACCGGCGTCACGCGTACGCGAAGGGGTGGAGGCATGGGTCGCGTCCGGTGTCAGCACGCCGGTGGTTGTGCCGTCATCGACGTTGGGTGGTCAACTCAAGGCTCTGGAGGAGATCTTCGCAACGTTTGCCTGACAGAGGAACGGCGGCCCGAAGGCCGCCGTTTGTGATACGGGTTACGGCATGTCCCAATAGGGATGCGCGCCGTAGTAGTCATATACGCCCTTGCCCCAGGTGGGGTCATCCCAGCCGACTGTATCGGCATCGGTGTATGAAGGCGCACCCTCAAGTGTTCGTTTGTCGAGATTGACGACAAAGCCACCCATGTTGGTATCGTATTTGAGCGTCTCCCAGGGCAACGGATAATGCCGGTTGCCCATGCCGAGGAAGCCGCCGAAGCCGACCACCGCGTAAGCGATCCTGCCGCTGACCTTGTCGATCATCACGTCCTCGACATTGCCGAGGTTCTCGCCGCCAGGGTTGTAGATGCGGGTGCCCTCGACCTGATCGGCGGCAATGAGGCGGCCCGAGGTGTCGTTCGGATCTCTGATGCTGGCCATGTTCGGACCTCTGGTGTTGTTGCTCCAGAGGAACGCAGATCCCGGGCCTCAGGTTCCGCACATGCGCATGACCCCCCGCAGATCGCCCAGCGCATCGAACGTCCCGATCTCGCCAATCAGGTCGCGTGTCGTCGCCCCACCCAGTATCGGTTCCGCGAGCGAGGTGAATTTTTCCTCGAGCCGGCGCCCCTGTTCCGCGATATCGGTTGCGGGAACGCCGGAATCATGGGTCGCCGTGACGCGTCGACCGTCGGTCAGCACCAGTTCCAGATCGGCGATCGTATTGGGCCGGCCATTCTGGAAATCGAATTCCACCTTGTCGCGCAGAGCGATGAGAGTGGGATCGGCAGCCGTCGCCTCGGAGTAGCTGGCCAGACCACCGGTATTCACGCCGGCGAGCGCCATCGCCGTGGTCAGGCGCAGGCTGAACTTCGCCTCCAGTCCGGTGCGCGGCGTGGGTATGTTGCAGATGCGGTCGCAGGTTTCATCCAGACTCAGTCGGATGCGTGCGATGCTGTCGGGCGTCAGGCCGTGCTGCTCGCGCAGCTTTCGCGCCGCCTCGATCGGTGCGTGCGTCATGTAGCAGGCGGCGTGGTACTTGAAGAGGTTGTTGCGGATGTGGAAACCGCCATGCGGCTCGGCCAATGCGTCGGCCGGATTGAAGTCGGGGCTGTGCGTGCGAGCGAAGCCCTGCGGGCACTCCAGCACATCGCCGCGGCTGGTGAAGCCGCGCTGCGCCAGCCGCGCAGCAAGCACCCCGTGATACGCCGCCTTGCCGGCATGCAGTGGCTTGCACATCGTGCCGAACATCGACTTCAAGCCCGCCGCCTGGGTGCCCGCGATGCCGAGGGCGGTTGCGTATTTTTCCGCATCAAGCCCAAGCAGATGCGCGCAGGCCGCTGCCGCGCCGAAACTGCCGAGTGTGCCGGTGGCATGGAAGCCGAGTAGGTTGTAATGGCCAGGTTCGAGCAGCCGGCCCAGCCTGCATTGCAATTCGTAGCCCGCGACGAAAGCGGTCAGCACATCGCGTCCTGAACTGCCACGCTCTTCGGCCAGTGGCAGCAGTGCCGACAACAGCACCACTGATGGATGACCAGTCATCGCGATGTTCACGTCATCGAAGTCGAGTGCATGCGACGCGGCCCCGTTCACCAGTGCGGCGGACAGCACCGGCAGGCGTGAAGCATGGCCGATCACCGTCGCGATCGGCCCGCCGCCCTGTTCCTGCGCCTCTGCCAGCAGGATGCCGGTCAGCGCGTCCTTCGCCCCAGCGAGCGTGCACGCGACGTAATCCAGCACGCATTGCCGCGCCAACATGCGCACATCGTCTGGCAGATCATCGTAGCTCAGCGTGCGCGCCTGTTCGGCCAGTGCGCGGGTGAGGCCATGTGATGCGCCCTGGGAAGTGATGTCGGTGATGACGTTCATGTCGTTTCCTCTCAACGTCCCTGGAATTGTGGCTTGCGCTTTTCGTTGAACGCGCGGATGCCCTCGCGGCGATCTTCGGTGGGCACCATGCGATTATACGCCTCGATCTCGAACATCATGCCGCTGGCGAGGTCCATGTTCAGCCCGTAATTCACCGACTGTTTGATCTGGCGTGTCGAGATCGGCGCGTTGTTCGCGATGGTGGCTGCCGACTCGAGTGCGTCGGCCAGCAGCGTATCGGCCTGGCAGATGCGGTTCACCATGCCCCACTCGAACGCTTGCTGTGCGGTGAACGGCCTGCCGGTAAGCAGGATCTCTTTCGCCCGTCGCGCACCCACCGCGCGCGGCAGTGTCTGCGTGCCGCCAGCACCGGGCATGATGCCGAGCGTCACCTCGGTCAATGCGAAGCGGGCGTGCTCGGCTGCGTAGATGAAGTCGGCGCACAGCGAGATTTCCATGCCACCAGCATAGGCGGCACCGTTCACGGCGGCGATGATGGGCACCGGGCAATGGACGATAGCGCGAATGGCGCGCTCGAAGATCAGGTGCTGGTCCTGCCACTGCTGATCGCTCATGCCGTTGCGCTCTTTCAGGTCGCCGCCGGCACAGAACGCACGCGAACCGGCGCCGGTGAGCACGATGCAGCGCTGTTCATGCGGGGCGCCAGCGATTGTGTGGAACAGTTCGAGCAGGTCGAGGCCCATCTGCGTGTTCATCGCGTTGGCGACCTCAGGGCGGGTCAGCGTGATCAGCAGAGTGCTCGGCTGTGGCTCTGATGTCTGTAATGTCGCGTATGTCTTCGGCATGGCAGCATTCCAGTCGGTCGGTCGAAAGAGTGCTCGTGCGAAGCCAGGAGGTCCAGTGGCTCTGCCATCCACACAAGATGCGCGGTTGCGCGGCGCGGTTCGGCTCGTCGCGCTACTGAACCTCGGCTTTTTCGGCATCGAGTTCGCAGTCGCCGTCGCGATCGGTTCGGTATCGCTGTTCGCCGACAGCATCGACTTTCTGGAAGACGCATCGGTCAATCTGCTGATTGCGGTCGCACTGGGCTGGACGCCACGTGCCCGCGCGCGGCTTGGCATGGCGCTGGCGGGCATCCTGCTGGTCCCAGGGCTAGCGACGATCTGGACCGCATGGACGAAGTTCATGGCACCCTCAGTGCCTGCGCCACTGCCGCTGTCAGTGACCGGCCTCGGCGCTCTGGCAATCAACCTGTTCTGCGCATTCATCCTCGCCAGCTATCGCCACCACCGCGGCAGCCTGACGCGGGCAGCTTTTCTGTCGGCCCGCAATGACGCACTCGCAAACGTCGCGATCATCATCGCCGGAGTGGTGACCGCTCTGTTCTGGCATTCGGTCTGGCCGGACCTGATCGTCGGCCTCGGCATCATGCTGATGAACGCGGATGCCGCCCGCCAAGTGTGGACGGCGGCACGCGAAGAACATGCCGCCGCACCATGATCGCTTCACCGGCTAATCCTCGACGAGTGCCTTGAGGCGCGCGAGCGCATCGTCCCAGTGGCGCGAGACGCCGTCGAGATACGCGCGCATTTCCTCGATGCGTGTCGGCTCCAGGCGATAGAGACTTTCGCGTCCGCATCGCTCACGTCCCACGACACCCGCGCTCTCCAGCACATGCAGATGCTTGGTGACGGCCTGCCGCGTTAGCGCCGATCCTTCCGCGAGCCGTGCGATGGACAGTGGCATGCCGTCGCTGAGCTTGCGGATCAATGAGAGCCGCGTGGTATCGCCCAGTGCGGCAAACACTGCTGACGGATCGATGCGCGGGGAGCGCGATCTATGCCGCGTCGCCAACGTGTTGCGATATATTCTGTACCTGGATCGACCACCCACGGTCGTTCATGCGGAATGCCTCGTCGCGCCGATGCGCCGGAAGCGCGGCAAATCCCAATTCGACCACTGTCAGCAGCGTCCCGCCCGGAATGGCTTCGAGCATGAACTCAACCAGCGTCGGCGGCTCTGAGGAATAGTCGACGGACTGGTCGATGGCATAGGGGTGCCAGGTGAATGAGAACAGCCGTTCGGGCTCCATGCGCTGTATAGTCGCGGTCATGGTCAGGTGCTCGGCACCCGGCCAGGTAATCCTGCCGCGAACCTCCTGCCCCGGCACGAACGGGCCTTCCAGTGCGACACGAAACCATGCGCCGAACTCGCGGTGATCGGTCAACGCCCGCCACACGCGCGACACTGGCGCTTTCAGCTCAATACGCTTCTCGATCCGGTCTTCCATAGGCAACCTCCTGGTTGCCTGTCAAAATAGCCCCGGTTCCGGAAATGCGCAACCGTATGGTTGCGCGGAGTGTGCGATGATCAGTGTCGCCGCGTCAGGAACTCGCGGCCCGCCGGGGTGATACGGACCATCGCGCAGCCGTCCATCCTCGTGTGCTCGATGAGACCGCGCTCGTTTGCGTCTTCCCACACCGGAAGGCGAGGGCAGGACGTGCGCCAGGCTTCCATCACCTCATGGTAAGGCCGCGCCTCTCGCGCCAGCCAGTCAAGCAGGTCGCTCAGCAGTACATCGACTGTTTCGGACATCCGGTTCTCCCGCAGTGCTTGGCGACTGCCTCTCAGCCATTGATCTGGCTGATCAGCTTGGCCCAGCGATCCAGCACGGGCAGCGTCTTGTCCGCCTTCTCGGCTGGCAGGCTTACGCTGACGCGAACCGCGCCGAGGTCGCGGTAGCGCTTCAGCAGATCTGCGTCCTCGCGCACGTTGAACAGTGTCACCGGGCATGACGCCTCGTCGCGACCCGCCTCTTTCAGCATTGCGCGGAACTTCGGCACGAAGTCAAACACATCGCCATACTGATCCGGCCGGCCAGCCAGTGGGATCCATCCGTCGCCATAACGCACCGCGCGGCGCGCCGCCTGCGGATAAGCACCGCCAATGATCACCGGTGGATATGGCTTCTGCACCGGCTTCGGGCAGGCCATCATCTCGGGGAAGTGGACCAACTCGCCGTGGTACTCGGCCTTGCTCTTGGTCCAGATCAGCTTCATCGCCTCGACGCGCTCGCGCACCAGCTTGGCGCGTGTGGCGAACGCCGTGCCGTGGTTCTCCATCTCCTCGGCGTTCCAGCCGATGCCGATGCCGAACAGAAAACGTCCGCCGGACACCTGATCGATCGAGGCCACAAGCTTCGTCGTCTGGATCGTGTCGCGTTGGTTCACCAGGCAGACGCCGGTGCCGACCTTCAGAGTCTTGGTCGCCACTGCGGCGGCCGTCAGGGTCACGAACGGATCCATCACGTCGTAGTACCTGCTTCGGCAGATCGCCGCCCCCGCCCCACGGCGAGCGCCGCGAGGTCGGGATGTGCGAGTGCTCGGCTGCCCAGACTGACTCGAAGCCGCGGGCTTCGAGCGCCTGGGCCAACTCGGCTGCCGTCATCGAATAGTCGGTGAAGAACATCGAGGCGCCGAAATGCATCGTCTTCCCTTCCTGTAGGCGTGGTGGTGGCTCAGCCGTTGACCTGACGGATCAGTCCCGCCCATTTATCGAGGGTCGGCAGCACCGTATCGCCCTTCGCCGCCGGCAGGCTGACGCAGGCACGCACGACGCCCAGATCGCGGTAGCGCTTCAGCGTGTCGGCATCATCGGCACAGCCGAACAGCGTGATCGGGCAAGAGGCTTCCTCGCGCCCGGCCGCCTTCAGCATCTCACGGAACTTCGTCATGGAGGTCAGGATATCGCCGCGGCCGGCCAGCGGAATCCAGCCGTCGCCATAGCGCACCGCGCGCCGCGCAGCCTGCGGGAAAGCGCCGCCGACGATCACCGGTGCATGCGGCTTCTGCACGCACTTTGGCCAGGCCATCATCTCCGGGAAGTTGACGAACTCGCCGTGGTACTCGGCCTTGCTCTTGGTCCAGATCGCCTTCATCGCCTCGACGCGCTCGCGCACCAGCTTGGCGCGCGTGGTGAACGCCGTGCCGTGGTTCTCCATCTCCTCGGCATTCCAGCCAATGCCGATACCGAACAGGAAGCGTCCGCCGGACACCTGGTCGATCGAGGCCACCAGCTTGGCCGTCTGGATCGGATCACGCTGGTTCACCAGGCAGACGCCGGTGCCGACCTTCAGGTTCTTGGTCGCCATGGCCGCGGCGGTCAGCGTGACGAACGGGTCCATCGCGTCGTAGTACCTGCTTCGGCAGATCACCACCGCCCGGAAATGGCGACCGGCGCGAGGTGGGAATGTGGGAATGCTCCGGCGCCCAGACCAATTCAAAGCCGCGCGCCTCCAGCGCCTGGGCGAGTTCCACTGATGTCATCGAGTAGTCCGTGAAGAACATCGATGCGCCGAAATCCATGTCCGTGCTCCTGCTCGTGGTTGCCGATCTGCCGGGAGCCTAGAAGGGTTTTGGCCGGCCCGCGAGGCCGCGTGGGCATGCCGTGCTTGAAAGCCGACGGGTACGGGCTGGTGGTGAAGCGATCGGACCTGGCGCCGGCCGCAAAGCCGTAAATCGTTGACGCACTTCACAGATTTTGCCTTCGCTGCCCTGGTAGTCTAGCCTCCCGAAGAACCATGGGAGTTCGGCGGAGGCCCGATGCAGGCAGAGCGCGAAGTCGTTCGTTTCCTGTCCGCCTATCAGACGATCTGGCACGCGCACTTTCCCAGTTTGTTCCGGCGGGCGCAGTGGCACATCGTCACCCATCTCTGCACCCACGGGCGCGAGGGAGCGGCTGTCGGCGAGCTCTACGGCCTGGTCAAGCAGGTGTTCCTGCTCGATGATTCGACCGTCAAGGAGCGCATCCTTGAGATCAAGGAGCAGCAACTCTGTGTGGTGGATCCGCCGAACGCGGCGCTGTCTGCGCGTTCGGTCGTCGCGCCAACGGCGGCACTGATCGATCTGTTCGACCGCCATCTGCTTGCGCTGGCGAAGGAGTTGTGCACCACGGCGGCCACGCTCGATGCCGGGGCGCGCGCCGTGCCACCCCGCAGGCTCGATCCCGAGCTGCGGGCGATCATCCTGCAATCACTCACGCGGTGTCGCGAGCCGTGGCGGCAGGCGCTGGATCGCATCTTCGACGCGACCAATCTGTCGCGTGCGCGTCGCGTCGAGGCGATCCGGCATCTCAACTCGCTGTCGCACTGGACGCTGCTGCACATGGCGGTCGAGCTTCACTATGGCGTTTCCAGGTTCGCCGGCAGCGAGCCGGGCATCCTGGCCGACCAGATGGCGGCAAGCCTGCTCAATCTGACCGGGCAAAATTTCCAGACGACGCGCGATCACATCGCATACCTGACAGGTCTCGGATTGCTAGAACGTCAGCCCGGCAAGTCACTGCGCGTGGCGCTGTCGGAATCCGCGGCCACGGAGTTTCATCGTGCATTGGGGACCGCGGCCGCTGCCTTGCCGGAGGTCGCTCGCAGCCTCGCGGCGTCTTCGCCGGCGCAAATAGAGGATCCGGCGGTCGAAGCGACGCTGAACCTGCGTTCGGCTGAGGCGATGCACCTGCTGGCTGGCGCCGAGCCCCGGCATCACCTGGTGATCCTGCAACCGGAATCAGCAGTGCGTCGCGTGGCGTTGCCGCAAGGTTCGCTCACGATCGGCCGCGCGTTGCCCAGCACGCTGCTCCTTGATGCTGCGGAAGTGTCTCGCGCACATTGTCGCATAGACGTCGCCGGCGACGATGTCACCATCACTGACCTCAATTCCACCAACGGCACGGTTGTGGACAACAAGCGCCTTACCGGCACGGCGCCGCTGCCTCACGGCGCGCTCCTGCGGATAGGCAACTACGTGCTGACCTGCGAGTACGAAAGTGTGCTGCAGGCACTGGAGGCAGACAGCACGCGGCGGGCATCCTACGCCGAAGTGACGGTGCTCCGGCCGCGCCGTACCCGGTCGTCGTAGGAACAAAACCGAAAACTCCAGGCAAATCACCCGACAAAATCTCGGAGGAATCCCAAACACGCTTGGGCGGGTTTCTGGCGAAATTTCCGCGACAACTGGCGGGGCATCCTGGCTGTTGAACGAGTGGACCCGTCGGCATAAATCGCGCGGTGCGGCCCGAGAAAGTTCCGGCCGCAATCGCCACTACGGCTGGTGGCATACTGCCGGCGTCGCTCGTGCCGATCAGACCCGTGGTACGTCCTCCCCGAACACGTATCACCGGTCGGCACGGCATCCGGAGGAGCAGGCATGCGGGTTACCCCGACCCAGCGCATGCCTGCTCACCTTTTCGCCCGCTGTCAGGTCTTAAGTGGAGTTGTCGCGAACCTGTCGAGCAGCGGCACGAGCACGAATATGAACGCAGTGAACGCCGCTGACACCACGATCAGCGGCGCCAGCGCCTGGTGGAACAGATGCTGATAGAGGAACGCGCCAATCGTGTCGGCGAGCGGATTTGCCAGATTGATCACTGACATCAGCGCTGCGAATGCGAAGCCCTCGGACCGCTCGGGACAGTGCTCGGCCGCAAGCGTCAGTGTCGCGATGTTGGCGATCATTCCGGCAATGCCGTTAACGAAGTAAATCGCGATCGCGCTCGTTTCATCGACCATGCCGAGGAACGCCAGCGTCACGAGTGTGCCTGACAGTATGCTGAGGTTGAGGAGAGCGCGGGTCGTCATGCCGGTCAGCAGCCAGCGGTAGAGCAGTCCTCCCACAATCCACCCGCCGGCGCTCACCGATGACAGCATGCCGATCGCGCCCTGCGAAAAGTGCAGGTTGTCACTCATGTGGAAATAGAGAGGCGTGCCAAAGCCGGGGCTGAAATAGTAGCAGAACAGGAAGGCCGCGATCAGCCACAGTGTGCGCGAGCGGAGGGTATCGATGAAGCCCCGCAGCGCGCGTCGCAGTTCGGCGAGATTGATGCCGGCATGCCGTTCGTCGACCAGTGCAATGCTGCTGACGATGACCGCGATGGGTGCCACCGCTGCGATCGTGGCGGCGGCGTGCAGAGCGCCGGGTGCTGACAGGACTTCGATCAGCCCGCCGCCGGCCAGCGATCCCACCATGACCGCGATGTTGAACCACAGCCATTGCTGGTTGATGAAAGTTGCACTCGCCTGATGCTTCTGGCCGTTCTCCACGAGGAGTGCGCCACACACTGTGCTGGACACGGCCATCGCGATCGCCGTCAGCAACAGCGCGAATACGATCGCTGCCGGCGTCAGGACCTGGGTTGTCCACAGGAAGGCGGCAACTGCGCCGACATTGGCGAGCAGCAGATAGCTGCGCCGCCGGTAGCCGAACAACGGCAGGAAATCCGAAATGACGCCATAGAGCGGCTTGATCACCCACGGCACGTCGAGCACCGCCAGAGATGCGGCGATCTGCACTGGATCCCAGTTCTGGGTCTCTTTCAGATAGTGTGTGAGCGGCTGCCAGATCACACCGGCCTTGGCCTGACCGATGCCCTCCACCGTGTAGACGATGGCGAAGAACAGCATCAGGCGGGAGATCCCGTCGGCGGCCGAATCGCTGTCGCGGGATCTGCGCATGGCTGTGCCAGTGTGCGCGGTGGCGATGCTTGCCTCAATCCCTGTGCCACCTATGCTGGCCGATGCAGTGCAGGAACCGACGGCATGGCGTGGCGGATCGGCATCGATATCGGCGGCACCTTCACCGACGTCGCTCTGGTAGAGGAGGTCTCCGGCCGCATGGCGATCGTCAAGCTGCTGACCACGCCGCAGGATTTCGGCCACGCGGTGATCGACGGCATTCGGCAGGGTCTGGACACGAACCGCATCGACGCTGGCGATGTTTCACTGCTGTCGCATGCCACTACGGTGGTGACCAACGTGCTGCTGGAGAACAAGGGTGCACGTGCTGGGTTCGTCACGACGCGTGGCATGCGCGACATCCTGGAGTTGCGGCGTTCATCGCGGGCCGATCTCTATGATCTGCTGCAGGACCCGCCCGCGGTGTTGGTGCCGCGGCGTTGGCGGTTCGAGCTCACTGAGCGGATCGATGCGCAGGGCGAGGTGGTAACTCCCCTGGCAGAGGACGAGCTGCCTGCGCTGATCGAGGCGATCCGCGACGCAGAGTTGCAGACGGTCGCGGTATCCTTACTGTTTTCGTTCTTGAACGATGCGCACGAGCGGCGAGTGGGCAAGGCACTACGCGCCGCGCTGCCTGGCATCGCGGTGTATCTGTCATCCGAGGTGCTGCCCGAGATCCGCGAGTTCGAACGTGCCAGCACGACGGCGGTGTGTGCGGTGGTGGGACCGGTGCTGGCCTCCTATCTCGACCGGCTACAAAGCGCGATATCGCGCCTCGGCTTGCCGCAACTGCATGTGATGGGCTCGTCTGGCGGCGTGTTCGACATCGCGGAGGGGCTGCGGATGCCGGCGATGGCGGTCGAATCCGGTCCCGCCGCCGGCGTGATCGCCGCCTCGCTGGCAGGCCGGCAGTTGGGTCGGCCGAACCTGATTTCGTTCGATATGGGCGGCACCACGGCGAAGGCCAGTGTGATCGCCGATGGCGCGGTGTCGGTCACCGCCGAGTACGAGGTCGGTGGTTCCGGCCACGCCAATCGCTGGATGCACGGCACGGGTCATCCTATCCGCGTGCCGGTGATCGACCTCGCGGAAGTCAGTGCCGGCGGCGGCTCGATCGCATGGGTCGATCCGGGCGGTGCGCTGAAGGTTGGACCGCACAGTGCAGGCGCGTCCCCGGGTCCAGCGTGCTATGGCGTCGGCGGCACCGCGCCCACCGTGACCGACGCCGATGTAGTGCTGGGCTATCTTGACCCCGAGGCGTTGCTCGGCGGCGCGCTGCGCATCGATCTCGCCGCGGCGGAACGAGCGCTCGACACAGCGATCGCGCGGCCGTTAGGCATGACGGCACCAGAAGCCGCGGCGCGCATCGTCGAAGTGGTCAACAGCAACATGGCGCAGGCGTTGCGCATCGTGTCGATCGAACGCGGCCACGATCCGCAGGAGTTTAGCCTGATTGCCTTTGGCGGGGCGGGTCCGGTGCATGGTGTGTCGCTGGCGGAGGAATTGCAAATACCTGAGGTGATCGTGCCGCCGGCGCCTGGTGCATTGTCCGCGCTCGGATTGGTGGCGAGTGATCTCAAACGCGATTATTCGCGCACGTTGTACGCCGATCTGGGCAGCGTCGACGCGGCGCGAGTTTCGGATGTGTTTGCGGTCATGGAGCAGGCCGGACGCGAGATGCTGCGTGCGGCTCGTGTTCCCCTTGAGCGGCAGGTGCTGCTGCGCCAAGCGGATGTGCGCTATCGACGGCAGGCGTACGAGCTGACGGTGCCGATTGCCGAGGGCGAAATCACCCGGGCGGCACTGGATGAACTTGCTGTCGCATTTCACGCGAGGCACGAACAGACCTATGGGCACGCGAACCGTTCAGAACGGGTGCAGCTGGTGAATTTGCGACTGACAGCGTTCGGTCGGTTACCTGATCTTGTGCTGGCGCAGCGCACGGACCCCGCGTGTGCCCGCATGCACAGCCGTGACGTATGGTTTGCTGGAAGCGGCTTCACACCGACGCCTGTGCACTGGCGCGATGGGCTGACGGCTGGCATGCAGATCGTCGGGCCGGCGATCATCGAGGCGATGGACTCCACGACGGTTGTGCCGCCGGGATGGCAGGCGCAGATCGACGAGCTTGGATACATTGTCATCGCGAGGAACGCTGCGACGTGACAGGTGTGCAGATGCATCGACTGAAAACCGACCCAGCCCGCTTCGAGGTGGTGAAGAACGCACTGACTTGCGCGGCCGAGGAGATGAAGATCGTCCTGGCTAAGACGGCGTATTCGCCGTTGCTGAAGGTGGCCGGAGATTACTCCTGCGGTATCTTCGACGTTCAGGGCAACATGGTCGCGCAAGGCCCCGATCTGCCGATTCATCTCGGCTCCATGCCGGACGCGGTGCGCGCGGTCGTGCAGGCGTTCCCTGATGTCGCGCCCGGCGACGTGTTCATCCATAACGATCCGTATCAGGGTGGCTCGCATTTGCCCGACGTGAACGTCGTCGCGCCCGCCTTCCACGAGGACCGCCTGCTCGGCTTCGGCTGCGTGCGCGCGCACTGGCCCGACATCGGCAGCGCCACGCCCGGCAGCTACGGCGCAGTGACCGAGATCTACGGCGAGGGCCTGCGCCTGCCGCCTATACGTTTGTATCGTGACGGCAAGCCGGACCCTGCCGTCGAGGCGATCATCTTCGCCAATGTTCGCACCCCCACCGAGCGCCTTGGGGATCTGCGCGCGCAGGTGGCGGCGAACTGGCGTGCCGCCGCACGGTTGCAGGCATTGGCGGCGAAATATGGCACCGACACGCTGCTCGACATCATGCAGGAGGTGCAGGACTACTCGGAAACCATGATGCGCGCCGCACTGCAAGCGCTGCCCGATGGCGAGGCGGAGTTTTCCGATGTCTTCGACGGCGACGGTATCATCGCGCCGGGCGAGGTCGATGACGAGACTTTCACCGTGAAGCTGCGCATCGTCAAACGTGGCGACACTATCATCGCCGACTTCGCCGGCTCCGCTCCGCAGGTAGCGGGGCCGATGAATGCGCCGCTCACGGTGACCGCGTCCGGCGTGTTTTGCGCGCTGAAGATGATCGCCGATCCAAAGAGCCTGATTCCGCCCAACTCCGGCTGCTGGCGTCCGGTCACAGTGACCGCGCCGCCCGGCTCGGTGGTGAACGCGCAGCTACCCGCACCGGTGGTCTACGCCAACCACGAGATTTCGCATCGCGTTGCAGACATGGTGATGGCGGCGATGTTCGCCTTCACCCCGCGCACCGTGATGGCGGGATCGCAGGGCACCTCTGCGGTGATGACCTTTGGTGGCACCGATTATCGCACCAACGAACGCTATGTCAGCTACGAATCCGTGAAGGGTGGTTTCGGCGCGCGGCCAGTGAAGGATGGCATCAACGCCGTCGCCTCCACCGTTTCGAACATGATGAACACGCCGATCGAGATCATCGAAATGAGCTTTCCGCTGCGCGTGGAGGAATATGCGCTGGTGCCCGACAGCGGCGGCGCCGGCACGTGGCGCGGCGGTCTGGGCGTGCGTCGTGTGTGGCGAGTACTGGAGCGTCAGGCCCATGCGGCGGTCTGCTGCGAACGCACCGTTACGCCACCGTTCGGTCTCGCCGGCGGCAAGCCAGGAGCGCCTGCGAAGCTGGAGTTGATACCGCCGAATGGCAACGCACGCAGGCTCACCAGCAAAGGCGGCTTCATCGCGCCCAGCGGTTCGTTGGTGGTGATCGAGGCGCCTGGTTCCGGCGGCTATGGCCCACCGTCTGGCCGCGATCGCGCGCATCTTTCCGAAGACCTGCTGGACGGATACGTTACCCCGCTGGCGGCGCGCCGCGACTACGGCGCCAACTCGATGTGAGAGAACAAGGAGAGTGGAAATGTCAGGCACGCAACCGGTCATCGCGCAGAAGAGCCCCTATCGGATGGATGTGGAGGCCGGCAAGTCGTACTGGTGGTGCGCCTGCGGCAAGAGCGGGAACCAGCCGTTCTGCGACGGGTCACACAAGGGCAGCGGCTTCGCGCCGGTCGAGTTCAAGGCGGAGGAAACCGGCCAGGTCGCGTTCTGCGGCTGCAAGAACAGCGGCAACAAGCCACGCTGCGACGGGACGCATCGGAGTCTGTAGCACATGAAGATCGACGACGTATCGCTGACCATCTTCGCGTGGGATGGCATCCCGGCGACGCGTTACCATCTTGGTGCGCTCGCATCGTCAACCAGCAATCTCGGACTGCTGCGTATCCACACAGACGAGGGATTGGAAGGCCACGCCTTTCTCGGCGCGGCGACCAATCCCGCGTCGATGGACGGCCCGCAGCTAATCAGGTCGCTCAAGCCGATGCTGATGGGGCAGGATCCCCTGGAGCGTGAGCGCATCCACGGCGCCATGCGACTGGTGTCGCGCATTGTCAGCTACCGCACGATCGGCGCGGTGGATACGGCGCTGTGGGACCTTTGCGGCAAGATCGCCAAGCTGCCGATACATGCGCTGATGGGCACGTGCCGCACTTCGATCCTCGCCTATGCGAGCTCGCAGGTGTTGCCCGACATCGCGGCCTATGTCGATCAGGCCCAGACCTTCAAGGCAAACGGCTGGCGCGCCTACAAAATCCATCCGCCGCGTGATCCGGATCAGGACATCAAGGTGTGCGTGGCGGTCCGCAAGGCGGTCGGCGATGACTTCCGGCTGATGCTCAATTCCACCTGGAGCTACAGCTACACTGACGCGCTGCGCGTCGGCCGTGCCATCGAGGAGATGGGCTACTATTGGTACGAAGATCCGATGTCAGACGAGGACATCTACAACTACGTCAAGCTGCGCGAGAAGCTGGATATCCCGATCATGGCGACGGAGTTTCCCGCCGGCGGACTGGAGACCTATCCGATCTGGCTGACCGAGCGTGCCACCGACTACCTGCGCGGCGACATCCCGAACAAGGGTGGCCTCACCACCATGTTGAAGACCGCGCATCTCGGCGAGGCGTTCAACATCAAGTACGAGGTGCATCACTCCGGCAATTCGCTGAACAACCTGGCAAACCTGCATCTGTGCATGGCGATCCGCAACACCACGATGTTCGAGGTGTTGCTGCCCGACGGTGCGCACAAATACGGTATGGCGAAGGAGCTGGAGATCGATCGCGAAGGTATGCTGCACGCGCCGACGGGTCCGGGCCTTGCGGCGGAGATCGACTTCGATCTGATCAAGCGGAAGACGGAGGCTGTGCTGAGTTAGGGTGAGCTGGCCTCTCTGTCACTATGCAAGCAATCCGCGCCTCGCGAGATTCCGCATCAACGCCGCCGTGCCGAAGCTCCACGCCTCGCACTGGTCCGTCGGCATCATCCGGTTCACCAGCCTACCCAGCTTCGGTGCCGCGATCGTCACGATGTCGCCGGTCTTGTGGGTAAATCCCTTGCCGGGCGCGTCCCGGTCATCCACCGGCGCGAACATCGTGCCGAGGAACAGCACCGCGCCGTCCGGATAGCGGTGATGCTGGTTCACCATCTGCGCCACCAGATCGGCAGGGTCGCGACTGATCTTTGCAATCGATGACGCGCCATGCAGTGTGAACCCATCGTCCCCCTGGACGGTGAGCGAAACCGTCGTCTGCCGGATGTCGTCCAGCGTGAACCGTGCGTCGAAGAAACGCAGCAGCGGTCCGATCGCGCATGACGCGTTGTTGTCCTTGGCTTTGCCGAGCAGCAGCGCCGATCGCCCCTCCACGTCACGCAGGTTCACGTCGTTGCCCAATGTCGCGGCGACGATGCTTCCGGCTGATGACGCCACCAACACCACCTCAGGTTCCGGATTGTTCCACGACGACTTCGGATGAATCCCCGCATCCATACCGGTGCCGACCGCGGCCATCGGCTGTGCCTTGGTGAAGATCTCGGCGTCCTCACCGATGCCGACCTCGAGATACTGGCTCCACGCACCTTGCTCGATCAGCACCTGCTTCAGGTGGTTCGCCTCGGCTGATCCTGGCTTGAGCCTGGCGAGATCGTCGCCGACCAGCCGGTTCACCTCCGCCCGGATCGCCACTGCGGCGTTCAGGTCCCCGCGCGCACGCTCCTCGATCAGGCGTTCGATCATCGACACGACGAACGTCACGCCGGCCGCCTTGATCGCCTGCAGATCGATCGGCGCCAGCAGCCACGGCTTGTTGCGATCGCGACGGTCGGGTGGAGTGTTGGCCAGCACGTCATCCAGCCTGCCGATACGCTCGCCAGAGGCGGCACGCAGACGCTCGGCAGGTGCATCGGCCTCACACAGATCGCGCATGGTCGGAAAGCTCGTCGATATGTCGAGCAGATCGCCGTCCCGCACTGCGACCACGCACGGACCGCCGACGTTCGGCCGCCAAATGCGTCCCGCCAGTGAAGCCTGCGTGCTGTCGCCTGGCAGCACGGGCTGCAACGCCTCGCGAAATGCGGTCATCCCCTGTCCTCCCAAAGCCAGGCCCGGCACCCTATACTATGACCAGCCATGAACCAGGAGGCAGGCCCATGCGGCTGTTCGGCTCGTCGAACACGGCGGACACCGAGACGTTTCCCGTGACCCACACCGAGGAGGAGTGGCGTGCGAAATTGTCTCCCGCGCAATATCAGGTGCTGCGCAGGCATGGCACGGAACGCGCCGGCACCAGCCCGCTGAACGCGGAAAAGCGGCACGGCAAATTCGTCTGCGCCGGATGCGGTCAAGAGCTGTTCGCCTCCGATACAAAATTCGAGAGCGGCACCGGCTGGCCGAGCTTTTATCAGCCGCTGGAGGGCGCCGTCGGCACGACCGAGGACCGCAGTCTCTTCATGACGCGCACCGAGGTGCATTGCGGCAACTGCGGCGGCCACCTCGGCCACGTGTTCGACGATGGCCCTCGCCCGACCGGGCAGCGCTTCTGCATGAACGGCGCGGCGATGGACTTCAAACCGCAATGACGACGGGTCGCTACTCCGCCGCCGCCGCGAGTACCGGACGCTTCCGCTGCCGTTCCTGTTTCAGTTCTTCCGCCACAAGGAACGCCAGTTCCAACGCCTGTGAGCCGTTCAGTCGTGGGTCGCAATGCGTATGGTAGCGATCCGCCAGAGAGTGCTCGTCGATCTGCTGCGCGCCACCGGTGCATTCGGTGACATCCTTGCCGGTCATCTCGATGTGCATGCCACCGAGGTGCGTGCCCTCCGCACGATGCACCGCGAAACAGGCGCGCAGTTCCGCGATGATCTGCTCGAACGGACGTGTCTTGCGTCCCGAGCCTGTCGTCACCGTGTTACCGTGCATCGGATCGCACGACCACACCACGCTGTGTCCCGCGCGCTGCGCGGCCCGTATCAGCGGAGGCAATCCGGTGCCGATGCGCTCCGCCCCCATGCGTGTGATCAGCGTCAGCCGACCCGGCTCGTTCTGCGGATTGAGCGCGTCGATCAGACGAAGCACTTCGTCCGGGGTCATCGTCGGCCCGCATTTCAGACCCAGCGGGTTGGCGACACCGCGCATGAACGCAACATGCGCGCCGTCCGCCTGACGCGTGCGCTCGCCGATCCATGGCAGATGCGTGGAACATGCGTACCAATCGCCGGTCAGCGAGTCCTGCCGCGCCAACGGCTCTTCGTAGTTCAGCAGCATCGCATCGTGGCTGGTGTAGAACTCGGCCGAGCGAAGCTGAGGTGCGTTCGCCGACGTCAGACCACACGCCGCCATAAAGGCCAGCAACTCCTGGATGCGCCGGCAGATCTCGCCGTACCGCTCGCCTTGCGGTGATGCGGCGATGAACACCTGGTTCCACTGCTGCACGCGCGCCAGGTCGGCAAAGCCGCCTTGCGTGAAGGCGCGCAGCAGATTGAGCGTAATCGCCGACTGATTGTAGGCGCGCAGCATTCGCGACGGATCCGGCGTGCGGGCAGCCGCGTCGAACGCGATGCCGTTGACAATGTCGCCGCGATAGGACGGCAGGGCTACGCCATCGATCGTCTCGGTGGGTTGCGAGCGCGGCTTGGCGAACTGCCCGGCCATGCGCGCGACCTTCACCACCGGAACGGCGGCGGCATAACTGAGCACCACCGCCATCTGCAGCAGCACCTTCAGCGTGTCGCGCAACGCGTTGGCGTGGAATTCGGCAAAGGATTCCGCGCAGTCGCCGGCTTGCAGCAGGAACGCCTCACCTGCCGCGACGCCCGCAAGCTGCGCCTTCAATGCGCGCGCTTCGCCGGCGAAGATCAGCGGTGGCGCGACGCAAAGTTCTGCCTCAACAGCGTCGAGCGCCGCCGCGTCCGGATAGATCGGCGCCTGCTCGATCGGGCAGGCGCGCCAGTCCTGTGGTGTCCACATGGCGCGTCATCGCGGTCGCTGAGGCGCCGGAAGCGGCGCGGGTTGTGGCGCAGGCCTCGGAACGGACGGGCCGGTGATGACGTCGAAATCGAATCCTGAGCTGGACATACGAGCCTCCTTCGGTGAGAGGCCGCTCCTGTCTTGGCGAAATCCGATTTCTGATGCAGTAGAAATGCGAAAGCCGCCTTGACGGGGCGGCTTCGGGGTTCCTGCTAGTGGTGCACGATCCTAGGCCGCCGGTGTGTACCAGCGGTACCAAAATCGCGAGGCGGAAATAATCTGCATCCGTGCCATGGCCGCTCAATAGCCCAGGAGTGGTGCGAATGGCAAGAGCAGATTTGCGTTCAGGTGATCGACGGGTTGTCGGGATCGAGCGCACGCAGCAGGTAATCGTTGCTCTGTGGCGCATAAAGCTGCCACAGCGAGCGGAGGTCGGCGATCGGCTTGTCGCTCCAATCGATCCGCAGGTCGATCAGCGGGAAGCTCTCGCGCTCCACCACCAACAGATGCGCGCTGCGCACGGGCACAGGCTCGCCGCCGGCCGCGAGGCCCGCTTCCAGTGCCACCACCAAGCGCTCCGCCAGCGGAGCGGACGGATCGGCCTGGAACGCGCGCAGCATCGCGGCAGGCACCATTGTGTTCGCCAGAATATTGCCGATCGCGCAGGCGTCCCGTGCAGTCGCCGCGTTCAATTCCGGCTTGACCTGTACGCCGCTGAACGCCGCCGTGTTGCCGGCGGTGTCCAGGACGGCAAGCTGCCGCCAATGCGCGTGCGAGGTCGAGGCGACGAGGGCGTCGACGGTCTGCTGCGCCGAACACCCGGAGCGCAGCAGCGCGAGCCCACGTGGCCCAAGCCGCGGATCAGTGCGATGCTGCGTCAGCACCGCACCGACGCCAGCGGCACAGTAAGCGCAGCGTGCGCCGACGGCGATCGAGGATGTGGTCACGGCAGCGCCGATCTGTCCGGTACGAGGGCAGCGGCCAATGAGAGAGAAGGTCATGGGTCTCTGATGTCGCGTTCCGTTGAGTTGTCGATGGGAGCGGCCGCCGCGTTCGACGACGGCAAGAAAAATGCAGCCGCCGGTTTTATCCAGCTCGCCGTGTCAGTGATCCTGCTCAGCAGCGCGTGGCCGCTGACGAAGATCGCCCTGAGCCTCGGTAGCACGCCGCTGTGGTTTGCAGAAGGGCGTGCCGCGCTGTCCGGTGCCACCATCGCCGTGATCCTCGCGGTACAGGGCCGGCTGCGCGTGCCGCATCGCGGCGATCTTCCCGCGCTTATCGCAGTCGGCGTCTGCCAGCTTGGCCTGTACTTCGCATTCGCCCACGAAGCGGTCGCCTGGGTTCCCGCGGGACGCACCGCAATCCTCGCCAACACGACGACGATGTGGGTTGTACCGCTGTCATTGATCTTCCTGCATGAGAACATTCCGCCGCGGCGCTGGTTCGCAGCCGGCTTCGGTCTCGCCGGTGTGGTCATCCTGATGAGTCCCTGGGCGATCGACTGGTCGTCTCGCGATACGCTGATCGGCCATGCCTTTCTGCTCGGCGCATCGTTGTCCTGGTCGATTGCGATCATCGTCACCCGCGTCGCGACCCCGCGCTCGACAATTTTCGAGCTGATGCCTTGGTGTTTCGCCATCAGTGCACTTTTCCTGCTGCCACTGCTGCTGTTGCACGCGCCGCATGGCGGGATCGGCACACATCCGGCGTCGTGGGCAGCGTTGGCCTGCATCGGCCTGATCGCCAGCCCGTTCGGCACATGGTGCGTCATTCAGGCGACCGCGACACTGCCCGCCGTGGTGTCCTCGGTCGGCTTCCTGACAACCCCGGCGATCAGCCTGATCCTTGCCAACCTCCTGCTCGCCGAGCCGATCACTGCGGACCTGCTGGCCGGTTCCGCGATGATCATGCTCGGCGTCGGCGCTGCCGCATGGCCGACGCGGCGATGATGCTGCACGCCGTCGAAGCAGGGCAGGGTGGTCCGCCACTCGGACTGCTGCATGGACTGTTCGGTTCGGCCCGCAATTTCGGCAGCGTGCAACGGGCGTTCGCGCGGCATCGGCGCACGATTGCCCTCGATCTGCGCAATCATGGCGCGAGCCCGCACGACCGCGACATGCGATATGCGACCATGGCCGCCGATGTGCTGCAAACTCTAGATGCTCTCGGCGCGCTGCCGGCAGTGCTGCTTGGGCATTCGATGGGTGGCAAGGCGGCAATGCAGGCAGCGCTGATGCAGCCCGATGCAGTCGCCCACCTGATCGTCGCCGACATCGCGCCGGTGCCATATCCCCCGCATTTGCGCCCGACCGCCGAGGCGATGGCTTCGCTGCCACTTGCTATGGGGATGACGCGCGCGGAGGCCGATGCAGCCCTGGCCGAGGCAGTTCCTGACGCGGGGATGCGAGCATTCCTGCTGCACAATTTGCAGCTTGGCGAGGCACCAGCCTGGCGCATCGGTCTAGCCGAGATCATCGCCGCCTTCGCGGACATCGAAGCCTGGGATGTGCCCGGTAGTGCTCGCTACACCGGACCAGCCTTGTTCATCGCCGGCGCGACGTCGAACTACATCAGGCCACAGCATCGCCCGGTGATCCGTGCACTGTTTCCCAATGCGCGTTTCGTGACACTGAAAAATGCCGGCCACTGGCTGCATGCCGAAAATCCGAAAGGCTTCGTCGCGGTGGTCGAGGCGTTTTTGACAGCTGCCAGTTGATCCAAGCATCATCGTGACATGCGTTTGACCGATGAAGAGGGCGCCATGTTGGCTGGCAAGGCGGGGCCGGCGCGGCAATGGGCGATCGATCATCAGATCCGTGTCGGGCGTTATCTCGGCGCGGCGGACTTCGTGCCGGTGTCCCAAGCGCACATCATGGCCGACACCGAATCGCTTGGGGTCAGCGGCGTCGAATGGCTGGAACGCCTGGCTGCACTACCGGAGCATGAGCGTCGCGTGCGCATTCCCACCATCACCGACCCGCGGGGCACAGACTTCGCCGCCGCGGCGCGCCTGAAGCATCAGGAATGGATGCTGGCACTGGAGCGTCGCGTCATCACGGCATTCGAGGCACTTGGCGTGCTCATGACCGACACCTGCATCAACTACCAGACGATCATGCCTGCGGTATTCGGCGAGCACATGGCGTATGGCGACACGGGTGTGGTGATCTACTCGAACAGCGTGCTCGGTGCGCGATCGAATTTCGAGGGTGGACCATCCGCGCTGGCGGCTGCCCTGACAGGACGCACGCCACGCTACGGTTATCATTTGCCGGAGAGGCGCCGAGCGTCTCTGTTGCTACGCATCGATCATACGCCGCACGAGCTGCATGATTGGGGCGCGCTCGGCGGTATCATCGGACGCATCGCAGGCGATTACTGGCAGGTGCCTGCACTGGTCGGCATTGACCGCGTTCCTACTTCGGATGAGCTGAAGCATTTCGGCGCGGCGCTCGCGAGCTATGGATCGGTGGCGCTGTTTCACATGGTCGGCATTACTCCGGAAGCTGAGCACGCGGTCGATCGATCATTGACAGTCAAGGCAGCCATCACTGAAGCGGATGTGCGCACATTCCAGGCCGCCTATCGTGCGGGCGTGGACAAGGTTGATGTCGTGGTGTTCTCCGCGCCGCAACTGAGCCTTATGGAACTGCGCGAGCTTGCCGCCATGCTGGACGGACGACGCGCGACGATACCGATGCTGGTGGTGACCAGCCCACAGGTGAAGCCGGATGCCGATCGGTTCGGCCTCACCGCGCGCATCGAAGCGGCGGGCGGTCTCGTGCTGTCCGGCATGTGCTTCTACCAGAGTTATGCGCGCGAAATGGCGGAGGCGAATGGCTGGCAAACGCTCGCCACCAGTTCGGCGAAGCTGGTCAATATACTGGGAGGTTATGGTTATCGGCCGGTATTGCTGTCCATGCGGGAATGCGTCGACGCGGCGTGCAGCGGGAGGATCGGATGATTGAGTTCCGTGCCGTCGCTGCGATGGGTGGGCGGGTCCGTGGCCACGCGCTGGTGGCGAAGGACGGATTTTCCGCGCGCTACGATCTCAATCGGGTCAACGGTGTGTTCTCAAGGCCGGAGCATAAGCTGGCGGGCCAGTCTTATGTCGGACGCATTCTGGTGCTGGATGCAGCGAAGGGTGGCGTGGCGACCGCCTGGATGTTGAAGGAGATGACGGCGCGTGGCGTGATGCCAGCAGCGTTGGCGCTCAATCGGGTGAACCCGATCATGGTGCAGGGGGCGGCACTGGCGGAATTCACAATGATATCCGGGTTCGACGTCGATATCACCACCGTGGTGCCGAATGGCGCGCTGGTCGAGGTCGATGCCGAAGCTACGCCACCCTGCCTCAGGGTGTTGGCGGAAGTATGACGAGTGTGGATACATAAGGGTGGCTCAGTAAGACTTCCCCTCCCGCAAGGGGAGGGGGAGTTTCTACTAGCTGGTCCAACCCAGCCCACCCTACCGCAGCTCGAAGCCCAGATTGCGCAGCGCGTCTCGCATGCGGTCGCGGCCTCTCAGCGCCACCGCATCCTTCACGCGGCTGAAGCACTGCTGCGTCCAGTCGATCGCCTTCATCCCCTGCTCGCGCTGGAAGCCACGCATCGTCGCGTTGTAGCCATCGACCGCCTCGCTGTGCGGTGCGGCGGAATACTGCTCGCGGTGCAGCACCAGGGACTGCGGCAGGCGCGGCTTGATGTCGGTCGGCCGCTCGGGATCGGGATAACCCACCGACATGCCGAACACCGCGAAGACGTGCGGCGGCAGCGCAAGCTCGGCTGCGATCTGCTCGGGCAGGTTCCGCATCGCGCCAATGTAAACCGTGCCCAGTCCAAGTGACTCCGCGGCGATCAGGGCACTCTGCGCGGCGAGCGCCGCATCCACCACGCCAACGATGAACTCCTCGATATAATGCGTGCCGTCCACCTGCGCCTGGTGCTCGGCTGCGATACGATCGAGGCGTGACAGGTCAGCGAGCCACACGAGCAGAAGCGGCGCGTCGCGGATGAACTGCTGCTGCCCGGCAAGCTCTGCCAGCCGCGACTTCCGCTTGGTCTCCTGCACCGCGACCACACTCCAGAATTGCAGGTTGGACGAGGTCGAGGCCGATTGCGCCGCGGCAATCAGCAACTCGAGCGTCCCTTCAGGCAAAGCGCGCGGCAGGAAGGCACGCACCGATCGGTGATTAAGGATGGTCTCGACCACCTCATTCCATTGCTGCGGTGCAGCGAGCGTGCCGTCGCGATTGCGCCGGTTCAGTAGTGTGTGTGCGTCGGCGGCAGGCTCCGACAGGGTGCTTGCAGATAACACGTTGCACTCCAGATATGTAAATCTGATAGATCATTCCCGACCCACATGGGCCGTGCAAGCCAACGTCCAGGAAGGAGACGGTCATGACTATCTACTCAGGCCCCGTATTCGGGATGGCCCGCGAGCAGTTTCAGGTGATCGCAGACTACCTGGAGATCCCCAATGACGAGCGCGATCGGCTGCTCTATCCGAAGCGGGCCATCACCGTGTCCTGCCCGATCCATCGGGATGATGGCAAGATTGCCGTCTATCAGGGCTATCGCGTGCAGCACCATCTGACGCTCGGGCCGACCAAGGGCGGCACACGATTCGCGCTCAGCGTCGATATTGGCGAGGTGGCCGCGCTGGCGATCTGGATGAGCTGGAAATGCGCCCTCGCGGGGCTGCCATATGGTGGTGCAAAGGGCGGCATCACGGTCGATCCGCGCGCGCTGTCACGGCGTGAGCTAGAGAGCCTTTCGCGTCGCTATATGCAGGAGATGATTCCTTTTGTTGGCCCGCACACCGACGTGATGGCGCCCGACATGGGCACCAACGAGCAGGTCATGGCGTGGTTCATGGACACGTATTCCATGTATCAGGGCCGGACCGTGACCGAAATCGTCACCGGCAAGCCGGTGGCATCCGGTGGCACCGAGGGCAGGCGCGAGGCCACAGGTCGCGGTGTCGCCTATCTTGCCTGCCGCGCGCTGGAGCGCGTCGGCTTGCAGCCGTCGGGCGCCACGGTGATTGTGCAGGGCTTCGGCAACGTCGGCAGCTATACGGTGGAAACGCTGGCACAGCGTGGCGCGAAGCTGATCGGCGTGTCGGATCATACCGCATGCTATTTTGATCCGCGTGGTCTCGATGCCGGTGCGCTTCTGCATCATGCGCAGGAGCATGGCATGCTGGCCGGGTTCTCCAATCAGTTGTCATTCGATCCACGCGAACTGCTGGTGCAGAAATGCGACGTGCTGGTGCCGGCAGCGTTGGAGCGGGTGATCGATGCATCGGTCGCGAAGCGTCTGCAGTGCCGCGTGCTGGCCGAGGCGGCGAATGGTCCGACGACGCCTGACGCCGACCTGGTGCTGGATGAGCGGCGCCGCGATATCTTCGTCGTGCCGGACATTTTGTGCAACGCCGGCGGCGTGGTGGTCAGTTACTTCGAATGGGTGCAGGATCTTCAGCAGTTCTTCTGGGACGAGAGCGAAGTGATGAGCAAACTCTACCATGTGCTGGATCGCGCGTTCACTCAGGTGATGCACCGCGTCGAGCGTGACGGCGTGTCGCACCGCACGGCGGCGATGGCGATCGGCGTTGAGAAGGTACGCAATGCGAAGACCACGCGCGGGTTGTTCCCGTGACATGACCCGCGAAATCCGCCTCAACGCGTTCGACATGAACTGCGTTGGCCACATCCAGCACGGGATGTGGGCGCATCCACGCGATCGCTCGATGCACTACACCGATCTCGATCACTGGGTGTCGCTGGCGCGAACGCTGGAGCGCGGCCTGTTCGATGGATTGTTCCTTGCCGACATCCTCGGCGTCTATGACGTGTTTCAAGGGCAGCCGGACGCCTCGATCCGCAACGCGGTGCAGATTCCGGTAAACGATCCGCTGCTGCTGATCCCTGTGATGGCCTATGCAACGGAGCACCTCGGTTTCGGCGTCACCTGCAATCTGACCTATGAGCCGCCGTATACCTTCGCCCGCCGCATGTCGACGCTCGATCACCTGACCAAGGGGCGCATCGGCTGGAACGTGGTTACTGGCTATCTCGACAGTGCCGCGCGCGGCATGGGCCTGGTGGAGCAGCCGGAACACGACAGCCGCTACGATGTGGCCGAGGAATACATGCAGGTGGTCTACCAGCTTTGGGAAGGAAGCTGGGAAGACCGTGCCGTACTGCGCGATCGCACCTCGCGACAGTTCGCTGATCCAGCGCGCGTTCATCGCGTGAAGCATGAGGGCGCGCACTACAAGGTCGACGCGATCCACCTGTCTGAGCCATCGCCGCAGCGCACGCCCGTGCTGTATCAGGCGGGGGCCTCGGTACGCGGGCGCGAATTCGCCGCAGCGCACGCCGAGTGCATCTTCGTCAACGGTCAGTTCCGTCACAACGTGCGAGATATCGTCGCCGACATCCGCGCCCGGACCAAGGCGTTTGGTCGCGATCCGCACGACATCAAGATGTTCGTCGGCGCCACCGTTGTGGTCGCGCCGACCGATGCTGAGGCGCAGGACAAGCTAGCCGAATATCGCGAGTACGCCAGTTCGGAAGGCGCGCTGGCGCATTACTCATCCTCGGTCGGCGTTGATTTCTCGCGCTATGGGCCGGACGAGCCGATCCGCTTCGTCAACACCAACGCGCTACGCTCCAACCTGGAAGCGATCACCGTGCGCAGCGGCACCGAATGGACGCTGCGCAAGCTGATGCAGATGATGGTCCTCGGCAGTCGCCAGGCACCGATCGTCGGCTCGCCGTCGCGTGTCGCCGATGAACTGCTGGCCTGGGTGAGCGAGGCCGATGTCGATGGCTTCAACCTGTCGCGCACGGTGATCCCCGAATGCGTGGAGGACTTCGTGGCCCTGGTGGTGCCAGAGCTACAGACGCGCGGTGTGATGAAGCGGGCCTATGCGCCAGGCACCCTGCGCGAGAAGCTGTTCGGCGGAGCGGCGCGGCTGCCGGCGAGCCATCCAGCGGCGCGTTGCCGCCTCTGAAATTTCATGTCCAGCTGTGAGCTAGCTCACAGAAATCCCGCCGCCGGTATGCGATCAATAGTGCATCGGCAGGCGCTGCCCCAACACCCGCGTCTGCTGATTGGGCCGACGGCCCAGGTCAACCCGGACCTTCCCTTGCGGCCCGGCCCCCCACGGTGGCCGGGCCGACCTTTTGTCCGTTTAGCCGATATCCTCGTGCCAGGTACGGCCGTCGCGCTCGATCAGCGCGATCGCCGCAGTCGGACCCCAGGTGCCGGCCGGATAGGGGCGCGGCTGGTCCGGCCGGCTGCTCCAGGCCTCCAGAATTGGCTCCACCCAACTCCATGCCGCCTCCACTTCATCGCGGCGCATGAACAGCGTGGCGTTGCCGCGCACCGTGTCCATCAGCAGCCGCTCATAGGCGTCCGGGAAGCGCATGCCGAACGTCTTCTCGAAGCGGATATCGAGCGCGGTGGGTGACAACCGCAGCCCGCCTGGCCCGGGGTCCTTTGTCATCATCGCCAGCCGCATGCCCTCTTCCGGCTGCAATCGGATGATCAGCTTGTTCGGCGTCCATTCGGCCGCGTCAGGCGGGAAGATCGAGAAGGGCAGTGCGCGATACTGGATGACGATCTCTGACACCTTCTGCGGCATGCGCTTGCCAGTGCGCAGGTAGAACGGCACGTTCGCCCAGCGCCAGGTTCGCACGTCGACCTTCAGTGCGACGGAGGTCTCGGTCTGGCTGCTTTCAGGACCGTTGAGGTCGGCGATGTAGCCGGGCACCGGCTGCCCGTCGATCGCACCCTGGGCGTACTGACCGCGCACCGTCAGGGTCAGCGCCTCGTGTGGTTCGAACGGACGCAGCGCGCGCAGCACCTTCAGCTTTTCGTCGCGCACCCGGTCGGCCTCCAGCGACACCGGTGGCTCCATCGCCACCAGGCACAGAAGCTGCAGCATGTGGTTCTGCACCATATCGCGCAGCGCGCCGGACCGGTCGTAGTAGCCGCCGCGTCCCTCTACGCCGACAGTTTCCGCTACCGTGATCTGCACGTGGTCGATCACGTCGACATTCCACAGACGCTCGAAGATCGTGTTGGCAAAGCGCAGTGCCAGCAGGTTCTGTACGGTCTCCTTGCCGAGGTAGTGGTCGATGCGGAAGGTCTGTGCCTCGCTGAACACGGCGCCGACCTGGTCGTTGATCTCGCGGGCGGACCCGAGGTCGTGGCCGATCGGTTTCTCGAGCACCACGCGAGACTGTTCGGTGACCAGCCCGTGCGCGCCGATATTGCGGCAGATCGGGCCATACAGGTCGGGCGAAGTGGCGAGATAGAAGACGCGCACGCGATTGGGGTCGAGGACGTTCGCCAGCACATGCCAGTCCGCATTGGCGTCCGTCGCGTCCAGCCGGACGTAGCTGACGCGCCGACAGAACCGATCGGCGGTGTCTGTATCGAGATCTTCGCGCAGTACATGTTCGCGCAGTGCCTTGCTGGCGCGCTTGCGGTATGCCTCGTCATCCAGGTCGGACCGCGCCGCGGCGATGACGTGCGAATCCGGCGGCATCTGGCCGTCGCGAAATCTGTAGTAGAGCGCCGGCAGCAGTTTTCGAAGTGTCAGGTCGCCGGTGGCCCCGAACACCACGCAGTCGAAGGTCGCGACGGGGATGATCTTCGGCATGGCTGACGTCCAGTTGTCGTTGCGAGAAGCGCCGCGACCAAGATTGCTTCGTCGGGGCACTCCTTGTATCGAGAAATCGGCTGGTCGCAATGACATTGGCACTCGATTGGCGCAATTGAGGTGCACGCCGTCCTATGACCTCCATCTACGTTGACGCCGATGCCTGCCCGGTACGCGAGGAAACCTACCGCGTCGCGACCCGCCTCAACCTGTCGGTCTTTGTCGTCTCCAACGGATCGCGCCCTATCCGCCCGCCGGGTCTGCCCAACGTCAGCATGGTGATCGTCGATGCCACGCCGGATGCTGCGGATGACTGGATTGCCGAGCGCATCACCGCTGTCGATGTCTGCGTCACCGCCGATATCCCGCTGGCCGCGCGATGCCTCGGGAAGGGAGCGCGGGCCGTCGCGGCGACCGGCCGGCAATGGACACAGGACAACATCGGCAGTGCCCTGGCCGGCCGCGAGGTCGCACAGCACATGCGCGAGATTGGCCTAAAGACCGGCGGTCCCGCAGCCCTGACGCGCGCCGACCGCTCGAGGTTCCTCAGCGCGCTGGATGCAGCTGTGCAGGCAGCCCTGCAGGTCAGGCCGCCATGAACATCTCATCCAGCTTGGCATCCCACAGCCGGATCCCGCCGGTGATGCCGGCTTCGTTGGACGCGATCCGCACGTTCTTGGGTAGGTCTTTCTGCAGCAATCGTGAATTGCCGCCGCCCACATACAGGACATCGCAGTCCGTCAGGGTCTCGATGAAGCCGATCGCTGTGTGGACACGCCTGATCCAGCGCTTGCGCCCCACCGCATGCAGCGCAGCGTTGCCGATATACTTGTCGTAGGTCTTGCGCCCGCGCACCGGATGCTGCGACAGCTCGAGATGCGGGGCGGGTCTGCCGTCCTCGAACAGCGCAAAGCCCATGCCGGTGCCCAGGGTGATGGCGCACTCCACACCCTGTCCTTTGATGTCGCCGAGGCCCTGCACGGTGGCATCATTTGCCAACCGCACCGGGGCGCCCAGCCGTTCGGCCAGTGTCGCCGCAAGTGGAAAATCGTGCCATGCCGTGTTGCCCAGATTGGGTGCGGTCAGCACACGGCCGTTGCGCACGACGCCAGGGAAGCCGATCGAGATCCGTCCGAACCGTCCAAGCGGCCCTGCGAGGCCGACCAGGGCCTCGACGACTAGGTCTGGGGGCGCCGGATGCGGCGTATCGACCCGGCTCGGCCCTGCCGTCATGTGGCCGTCAGGGCCGAGGATGCCAGCCTTGAGATGCGTACCTCCGACATCGAAGGCTAGCGTCTGTGATCCGGTCGGCCGACCCGATTTGTTGACTTCATCCATTGCCCTTGCTCCTCGCGGCTCCATTCATAGACCGCGTTGCCGTAATCAGACAGGCGATGTCGGCCGATGTCGAGATGGAAAGCTCGCCGGTGGCCGCGCTGAGTGGCGCCTATAGCTCCCGTGCCAGGCGGCGGCCGAGCAGCCAGCCGGGGACCGCGGACACCGGCGCGCCAGGCAGCAGCAGAAGCCAGCCGAATGGCTGACCGTTGACAATGAGATCCATACCGATACCCAGCATCATGCCGCCGACCAGGCAGCCTATGACGCCGGAGGCGATGCCGAGCCAGACAATGTCGCCACGATTGACCATCTCGCGGGTGCTACGGGGCGGTGCGAGGTTTGACAAGCCACTGACTGCCCCCTAGAAGCGGCGGCCTTACTGCCGGGAACGCGGACAGGCTTTCGGGGCCTGAGCCCGCCGCGCATTGCGTGGCCTACCGGTGCAACAAGAGCCAGACGAAAGGGCAACGCGCAGCATGACCAAGCGCGCCGAGAGCAAGTACAAGATCAACCGCCGCCTGGGGGTAAACCTCTGGGGGCGACCTAAATCGCCGATCAACAAGCGCGAGTACGGGCCGGGCCAGCACGGCCAGCGCCGCAAGAAGGCCACCGATTTCGGCACCCAGTTGATGGCGAAGCAGAAGCTGCGGGGCTATTACGGCAATATCAGCGAGAAGCAGTTCCGCCGCTATTACCAGGAGGCGGTCCGCGTGCGTGGCGACTCGTCGCAGTTGCTGATCGAGCTACTGGAACGCCGGCTGGATGCTGTGGTGTATCGCATGAAGTTCGCGATCACGCCGTTCGCCGCTCGGCAGTTCATCTCGCACGGGCATGTGCAGGTGAACGGACGCCGCGTGAACATCGCGTCGTACCGGGTGAAGGACGGCGACACGATCGAGGTGAAGGAGCGGTCGAAGCAGCTTGCGATGGTGCTCGACGCGTCACAGAGCACCGAGCGGGATGTGCCCGAGTACCTCGAGGTCGATCACCGGGCGATGAAGGGCCGGTTCGCGCGGGCGCCGAAGCTGACCGATGTGCCGTACCCGGTGCAGATGGAGCCTAATCTCGTGGTCGAGGACTACTCGCGATAAGGCCTCAGAACCCCTCGCGGATCACATCGCGCGCGAAATACGACAGAATCAGGTCCGCGCCCGCGCGCTTGAATGCGCCGAGCGTCTCGCGCACGACCACCTGCTCGTTCAACGCGCCTGCGGCAGCAGCGAACTTGATCATCGCGTATTCGCCGCTCACCTGGTAGACCGCGATCGGCAGCAGTGTCTGCTCGCGCAGCCGCGCCAGCACGTCGAGATACGCCAGGCCCGGCTTGACCATCAGCATGTCCGCGCCTTCCGCCTCGTCCTGCAGCGACTCGCGGAGCGCCTCGCGACCGTTCATCGGATCCATCTGGTAGGTCTTGCGATCGCCCTTCAGCTCGCATCCCGCGGCCACCCGGAATGGGCCATAGAAGGCAGAGGCGAATTTGGTCGAATACGCCATGATCGGCGTATCGGCATGACCCGCCGTATCCAGCGCGTGGCGGATCGCTATGACCTGGCCGTCCATCATCGCCGACGGCGCAATCATGTCGGCGCCCGCGTCGGCCGCCACCACCGCCTGGCGAGCCAGATTCTCGATGGTGATGTCGTTGACCACGTGATCGTGCTCGATCACGCCGCAATGGCCGTGGTCGGTGTATTCGCAGAAGCAGATGTCGGGGATCACCACCAGTTCCGGCGCTGCCCGCTTCGCGCGCCGCACCATACGGGCCACGAGGCCATCGCGGTTCCACGCGTCGCTGCCGGATGCATCCTTGTGGTGCGAGATGCCGAACAGCATCAATGCCTTCACCCCGTCGCGTGCCAGGCCCTCGACCATATGCTCCAGCTTCCGCTCCGGGATGCGCGACACCCCGGGCATCTCGGCGATTGGCAGGGGATCGTCGATGCCTTCCTCGATGAAGATCGGCTGGATCAGGTCGTTCGCCGTAACGGCGGTCTCGCGCACCAAGCCGCGCAATGCCTCGGACTGACGCAGCCGGCGCAGCCGGGTGGTGGGGAACGGGGGGGCCATGGCTACCTCAACTGGGTGGCTCAACTGATGTATGCCTCCATACCGCGGGAGGCCAGAGGCAAAATGCGCCGAGTGGTCCGCCCTTGCTCGACCATGCAACGCGCCTCCGGTTATGCTGGGCCGAGTGAAACAAGAGAGAGGAGACGGACACTATGGCCTTCTACGAACTCCGCCAGTACTTCGTGCGCCCCGGCAAGATGAACGAGTGGGTGAAGATCATGGAAGAAGAGATCATTCCCTTCCAGGTCTCCAAGGGCATGGTGATCTGCGGCAGCTTCCGCGGTGAATCCGACGAGTCCTGCTACATCTGGCTGCGCCGATTCAACAGCGAAACCGAGCGCGAGGCGCAGTACAAGGCGGTCTATGAGACCGACCACTGGAAGACCAAGATCGCCCCGCGGGTTCCGGAAATCCTGGACCGCGAGAAGATGCACATCCAGCGCATCGTCCCGACACCGAAATCGACGATGCAGTAACCACAGTCAGGCCGTGCGTCGTATCTCGCACAGATAGGCCCGATGCGACGCCGTGCCGCTCACGGGGTCCAGAACCGCGGCGCTGATGATCAGGTTGAGGTTGGCGCCGTCGGGTCCGAACGGGTCATAGCCTGGGGCGCCGACCGCCTCACACGCCTGCCACCAACCATGCTCGCCGATCACGACGCGGGGATCGAGGCTGTTGTTGAATTTTGCGCGGGCGCGCACGCTGCCCTCCGGTGTCTCGATCGCCACCCAGTCGCCGTTGGCGATGCCGCGTGTCTCGGCCGCGGCTGGATGCAGATCCACCTCGGGATGCGGGGCGCGCCGGCGTAGGCTGGGCAGCGCGCGGTGCTGTGTCTGGCAGAACAGCGTCGGCTTCGCACAGGTCAGCACCAGCGGAAAGCGCGCGGCCAGATCAGGTCGCGCCGTGGGACCGATCTGCGGTTCGGTGAAATCCGGCAGCGGCGCGTAGCCGTGATCGAGGAAGGTCTGCGAATAGAGTTCGACCCGGCGCGACGGCGTGGCGAAGCCGCGCGGCTTGCCGTTCGCGCCCTGCTCTGCGTACTTCGCGTAGCGTGTTTGCAACGGCAAACGCAGGCCACTCGGGGCGGTGCGCAACTGCTCGAGCGTGATACCAAGGGGTGCCAGTTGGTGACGGTACGAGGCTTCGATATCGCCCTCCCAGAACTGCGCGCCAAGGCCGAGACGGGTGGCGAGATCGAACACGATGTCGGTGTCCGGGCGTGCCTCGCCCAGTGGCGGAACGACGGCCGGGCGGAACTGGACGTGCGACTGCGCCTCGGGGCTGACGTCGAAACCGATCCGCAGGGCCTCGCGCTCGAAACAAGACGCGACGGGCAGCACCACGTCGGCGAGTTCGGCCGTGGGAGTCATGAACATGTCGCAGTGGGCGTAGAACTCCAGGGCTGCGAGCGCCTTGCGCCCATGGCCGCCATCGATATGCGCCAGCAGCATGTTGGAGCCGAAGCCGATCAGGCCGCGGACCGGATACGGCTTCCCCTCCAGAATGGCGCGATAGAGTTCGCGGGTGGTGACGTTGCCGGACTGTGCAGGTCCGAGCGGACGTTCGCCGAGGCCCAGCGTCGGCGCTTTGCGCTTCGCCGCGGGGAGGTCCTCGCCGGTGACCGACCTGGCGGGAGGAACCGGAAACAGCACGTTGCCGCCGGGAGCGTCGAAGCAGCCGGTCAGAGCGTAGAGCAGCGACATGGCGCGTGCGGTCTGCGTCGCGTTGGCGTGCTGCTCGTGGCCGCTCCAGGCGTAGTAGGAAACCGGGCGGGCTTCCCAGATCAGGCGCGCGGCCTGTTCGACCTGAGCAGTTGGGATCCAGCAGATCGCCTCGACCTGCTCGGGCGAATAGTTCCGACACAACTGCGCGTAGAGCTCGAAGGCGGGATGGCAGATCACGTCGCCGTCGCGTGTGGCGACGCGATATTCGCCCTCGAGCGCGAAATTCGCGCAGTCGCCATCGTATGGCACTGGCGCGTCGTGTGCGGTGTCCCAGGCGATGTTGCGGCTTCCCTCCCCGCCCGGCGCGAGATCACCTTCGGACAGCATGCGGCCGTTGTCGGCACGCACCAGCATCGGACCGTTGCTCCAATTGCGGATGAACTCGCGATCGTACCAGCCGCGCTGGATCATCAGATTGGCGATGCCGAGGGCGAGCGCGCCATCGGTGCCCGGCCGCACACGAAGCCAGAGATCGGCCTTGTTGCCGAGACCGACATGCCGCGGATCGACCACGATGAGGCGCATGCCGCGCTTCAGCGCCTTGACCATGGCGGTGGCGTGCGAGAGGCGAGAGAAACTTGGATTGTATCCCCACAGGATCAGGCAGCCGGTGTTGGCGATGTCCGGCATGCCGCCGCCCGAACTGGTGGCGACGCTCGCAACCCCATACGTGTAGCGGGTCGCCCCCGCACGACCCCAGCCGCATACGTCCAGACTGCTGACTACGTTCGGCGTGCCGAAGGCGTTCATCAGGCGCCGGACGTAAGACGTCGAATCGCTGATCGCCGTGGTGGACGGCGAAGACAGGCTGAAACAGACGCTTTCTGGCCCCTGCTTCGTCGCGATCCGCCGCATCGCCGCGGCGGTCATTTCCAGTGCCTCGTCCCAGGAGATGCGTTGCCAGCCGGGATCAGGATCGCCTTTCGGACCGGTGCGGCGGAGCGGGCGCGTCAGTCGCTCCTCGTGGTAGACAAGCTCGGGCGCGGCGCGGCCCTTGGCGCAGAGTGCCTGGCCGGTCGGATGCGCGGGATCAGGCTCCAGCCGGATGAAGCGGCCATGTTCGACTACCGCGATCGAGCCGCATCTGGCGGTGCAAAGCGCACAGTAGCCGTGGATACGCTGCTGGCTCGCAACATCGGACATGGCCGGCGGGCTCCTGATCGTCGCGCACAATTTGCACCCAGCCTACACGAAACCCGAATGTGGACAGCTACTTCGGCGGCAGTGCCTCAAGTGTGATCCCGGCGCCTGCGACGCGCCCGTGGTGCTGCCGGAGATTGTCGATCGCCGTCCAAAGGTCGCCCAGATATGCATCCGCAGGCTCGGAATTGCTGGCCCGCGGGTGGTCGAACAACGGGTCCGACGCTGCGACGGCGATGATCATATCAGTGCCGTACGGCGGCCCGATCAGCCACGACGGATTCGCCAGATTGACCGTCTCGCCGGGCGCGTAGCTCTTCGGCCGATCAGCCGCGATGCCGATCTTCGTATCGGCAAGCTGCGGATAGAGGTGCTGCACCGTGCCGTCGTGCACCACGTAGTCCACGCGCAGCCAGCCAGGGAAATCCGGTATCGCGACCCGCACACGAACCGGCTCGCCATCCCTGAGGCTCGTCTTGTCGTCGGCCATCTGCAGCCCGAGCCGAGGCGCATCGGTCGCACCGAAGGCGGGCGTGGCCAAGTGAAGCGCGTCGAGCGCCGGGCAGAAGGCCGGGGCCACACCTGTGACGCGCCAATCGATCTGACCGGGTGGCACCAGTGCCGCCAGACCCTGCCGCAGTCCCTCTATCGAGTGATCGCTGGCCAGGCCGTTCAGCTTCACGGCGCCGCCGTCGGCGACGTCGCCCTCCAGCACCGCACAGCTCCGGCTGTTCGCCCACTGGGCGATCCGGCGGCGCAGCGCATCGAGGCCTGCCAAGGCGAGCTGCTGAGCATCCGGCTGCACTGACGGCGTGACCGTCCGGGCTGGATTCGGCTGAGCGGTTTCGCTGTGGGTCGGCGCCGGGATTGGAGTGGTGCTGGGCGCGGGTGAGACCTCCGCCGCCGGAGGCGTTGCCGTGGCGATGACCGGAGCGGCCGGGCGTGCCAGGAACCACCAAGCCCCACCGCCGCCCAGCAACCCGAGCAGCGCCACCGCGGCGACGGTGATAGGCATGGTGGAGCGACGGGGCGGTGGCACTGGCGCTACGCGCGGTGGCTGGATCTGCTCGACTGGGCGAGGCCGTGCTGCCGGCGGCGGCGTGAACATGGTCTGTTCATCGGCATCCCCGGCGGGTTCCGCCTGTTGCGCAACGGCGGCGCGAATTGCTTCGGCGAAAGCCTTGGCTGATGCGAAGCGATCCTGCGGGCGCTTCGCCATCGCGCGACGCACCACGGGATCGAACGACGGCGGGGCGGTCACCGAAAGCTGCGACGGCGCCGGCGGCTCGGTGTTCAGCGCCTTGTGCATGATCGCCGACAGGCCGCCCTCGAACGGCCGCTCGCCGGTCAGCAATTGGTACAGCAGCACGCCCGACGAATAGATGTCGCTGCGCGCATCCACGACCTGGCCCATGAACTGCTCGGGCGACATGTAGGCCGGCGTGCCCAGCAGAGTGCCGGCCTGCGTCATCGAACTGCTTTCGATGCGGGCGATGCCGAAATCGGCGATCTTTGCCTGACCCGAACTCGTCAGCATCACATTGGCCGGCTTGATGTCGCGATGCACCACGCCGCGTTCGTGGCTGAACTGCAGCCCCGCGAGCACGTCCTCCATGACGCGGACCGCATCGGCCAGTGCGAAGCGCTCCTGCTTGTCGAGCAGCGTTTTGAGCGTCGGGCCGTCGACGAACTCCATGACGATATAGGCGAGGTCGTTGGTCTCGCCGTAGTCGAACACGCCTACGATGTTGGGATGCGTCAGCCGTCCGGCCGCCTGCGCCTCGCGACGGAAGCGCGCCAGCGCCTCCTCGGTCTCGGGGTCGTCATTGTCCGGCAGCCTGACTGTCTTGATGGCCACGCGGCGGGCGATGATCGGATCCCAGCCCTCGTAGACCGTACCCATGGCGCCGCGGCCCAATGGCCGCTTGATCTCGTACTTGCCAAGGGTCTCGATCGTTTCCATGGCGGGACTATAGTCCGGCGAGCCGTGGCGAAGGAACGCGGACATCGGCTCGCACGGGAGCGCTTTCGCCGCCCTCGCCGATTACCGCGAAGGGCGCCCAGAAGAACGGATGCGCGATGACCGAGGGCAGACCCTTCCCGGCATCCGCCAACATCGCGAGCTGCGCGTCACGCAGCGCACCGGCAACGCCCAGGCTCGGGCTGTCGTGCATTCGCCGCAATGTGTCCGCCACGAGAAATGCGGCCACCTGGTCGTTCACCGACCAGTGGGTCACCTCGAGCGATCGCGCGCCCGCATAGAAGAACGCGCGCGCCAGACCCGAAAGACTTTCGCCGGCCGTCGTCCCACCCGGGCCTCCCGAGTTGCAGGCCGACAGCACGACGAGATCGGCGTCCAGATCCATTCCAACCACTTCGGACGCGGTCAGCAGTGCGCCCGAGGCGCTGGCGGCGCCGGCCGGCGCCGACGTGACGATGGCCGGCTCACTCTGGCAGCGCAGTTCCGCCGGAAGCAGTGCGTGAGTGGAAAATTGCAGGATGCGGTAGTCTTTCAGCTTCGCCTTCAGCACAGCCTCCGCGGTAAAGGCCGGCCCAAGCAGCTCGTCAGTGGCACTGGCGCCAAGCAGAGCGCGCGCCGCATCAAGCTCTTTGCGAGCATAGGGCAGAGGCGGCAACCCTGCGAGCAGCCTTGCGCTGTCACCGCAGCCCGCGCCGGAGAACGTCTTCTCCGCCTGCGCCAGCGTCACCGGGCGGAAGTCGCCGAAACCGAACCAGGGACGCGTGGCGCGCGAACCCGCCGCGATCTTGCGCAGCGAGACAAAGTTTGACGGCGCCGGGACGTGCGCGAGGGTGAACCTGCGCACCAGCCATGGCGCGTCGGCGAGTTCGTCGGGTTGCGCCGGCCCGGTCAGCAACACCTCGAATGGCAAGGACAGCAGTGGGCCGGCGGGTGCCACGACCAGCGACTTCACCCCATCGAGCGAACCCGCCACGCCACCGATCGTCAGTTGGTAGAGCTTCTGCGCATCGGCGACATCGAAGGTCGGCAGACCGCTCGATGTCAGCTCGATGCCGGCCCGCACGCGACGCACCAGCTCGGCAATCTGATCGAGGCCAGCGTCGATCCTCGACACCGCGATCGCACCATTGTGCAGCAGGAATGCCCAGCCGTCCTCATTGCTGAGCGCGATCGCGACGAACGCCTCGCCGGGATGCAGTGCGGCGAACACGTCCCTCGCCGGCACCACCTGCTGGACGAGCTGTCCATAGTTGGGCGAGGCCGCCTGCAAGGCCGCATCGGCATCGGCCAACGCCGCCTGCGCGTCGCTGATCTGATTGTCGAGATCGGGGCCGGTCGAATTCGGCGCGGTGGTCGCGCTCTGCCGCTGCGCCTCGGCGCGTTCGTCGCGCCGGCGATAGAGGTCGGACAGGTTGGCGGACGCGTCCTGGCGACGGCGAATTGCTTCGGCCACCTTGGGATCGCGGGAATTCTCCGACAGCCGCGCCGTGGCCTGGGAGATCTGCTGGCTGGTGATGCCGCCTTGCGCGAGCTGTGCCGCGGTAAACATCTCAGCCAGCAGCGTCTGACGCTGGCTCGCCTGGCGGTCCGCGGCGGCGGCGTACACGTCGAGGCAGGCCGCCATCAGCGCCGGTATGGTGCCGGCCTTCAGCGTTGTCAGCGACCGCACCGCGTTCTGACAGATCGGCAACGCGGAGGCGCCTTTGCCGGCCTTCACCAACTGGCCTGCGCGCAGCAGATACGTGTCGGCCAACGGCTTCGAGCCAGGCAGCGAGCGGTCGAACGCCGCGGTCGATTGCAGCAGGTCGTTGAGCGCCTGATCGTCCAGCCCCTGCGCCGCCGCCATCACCGCACTGGTGCGGAACAGCCGCGCGTTGACGATGGGGCGCGAAAGGCCGTTGCCGCGCGCGAGGTCATTTGCCGAGGTCAGTGCCGCCTGTGCATCGGAGTCGTGACCCATGATGCGCAACACAACGGAGCGGTTGCGCCGCACCTCGATCAGCCCGAGCAGTGCTGACTGGGCACGAGGATCGGTCAGCAGTTCCTGACTGGGCATTAGGTCCGCCAGACTTATTTGCCCGGCGCGGGCGAGGTTGTTGGCAGCGCTGGGCTTTGGCTTTGCCGTCAGCGCATCGGCTGGCACCAGGGCGGCGTAGGCGGCATCAGCCTGGGTCAGCAGGGTCAACGCCTGCGCGAGCTGGCCCTGGTTCATCGCGTCGAGACCGCGATAGTGCAACAACCGTGCCTGCGCGGCTGCATCAGCCGAGCCTGGCGCCAGCTTCACTGCGTCGGCGAACAAGGCATCGGCTTCGGCGTAGCGGCCCTCGTTCGAGAGTTCCAGCGCGAGTGACATCAGCGCCGTCGCGGTATTTGGATTGCCGCTACCCAGCGTTTTCTGTTGCAAGGCGAGGGCGGCGCGGAAGGCGCTCTCCGCCGCAGCAGGATTATCCGCCAGATTGGCACGCGTGCCCGCCGCCATCAGCGCGTCGAACTGGCCGATGTCGCCGGAGCTGAAAGCCTTGGCCGCGAGCCGGCTTGCCAGCAGCGCATCGGCGCCGGATGTAGCTGCAACGGTATCGGCACGTTCGACGCCGGCCAGCACGCCGAGCGAGCGTTGCATCACCTGCGCCGCGGGCAGCACGCCGTCGGCGTACCAGACGGCGTTGTTCACCAGCGCCACCATCGCGACATGCGCCCAGCCGCCGACCCGCTGCGTGCATTGCATCAGTTCGGCCGGCTCGCCCCCAAGAATTGTGGTCGCGACTGGCGCATCGCAGCGGAACCTGACGTCGATGCCGCTGCGCCACTGGCCGGCGGTGGCGAGCTGGGCAAGCTGGGCGGCGCTGCCCGGTCCGCCGGAGCGGACACGCGCGCTCGGCTGCTGCCAGGTGCCGCAGAACACATCGGCGCCCATAGCGGCGCCCTGCGTCGTCTCGCCCTGCTGCGTGCAATCCTCGCCCACCGAGTTCTTGCCGATCGACACCTGTGTTGCCGGCTTGACGGCGCCCCGCTGCGCGCCTCGCACATACGACTCGGGCGGCGGTGTTGCGCACCCGAACAGCAGCAGCGCAAGCAGCGCGAGTGCGCGGAGGGCGGTGGCACACATGATCAGTAGTCCTGATCGGACACGATAGGCAGCAGCAGGTCGCCTTCCTCGTTTGAGTTGGACGGTATGCCGAAGTAGATGTTGTTCAGCGGGTTTGCCACCGGCACGGCCTCCCCACCCAGCAGCAGGCAGTTCACCGAGCTGATCGCGCACTGATTGAAGCGGAAGTTGGCATTGGGACCCGGTTGAATGCCGGCCACGCCGGCTGCCGCCGGACCGGGAACCCCGAGAACCGTTCCGGTCAGGTCGGTGCCGCCGTTCTGTCCGCGGATCACGTCAAGGTTCTTGACATTGATCTGTCCGATGGTTGTCCCGGTCCCCAGCGCGAGGATTAGCCAGGTGTTTGGTCCTTGCAGTCCGGCGAGGGGATCGAAGGCGATGTCGGCGTCGCCGGTGGCGTTGATGCGGAGGATGCTCGGACCGCCGCTGAAGCCTAATACGCTGCTGCTGCCCGGCTGGCTGAAGGCTTTCGCCGTCGTCAGAAAGGCACCGTCGGTGGTCGTTGCAGGCGTGTCGCCGGGAAAGCTCGTGATACGTCCCGGCGGGCGCACCGTGCCGCCTGTGGTGATCACTGTCTTGTCTGCTAGCGTCAATGCATTGGCGCCGGTATCGACGATGATGGTCGGCGCTGTGAGCGGACCCTTGATCGTCAGGTCGGTCCCGTCGCCAAGTGTGAACGTGCCGCCACTGCTGAAGCTGCCGAGCTGCGTTACCTTATTGCTCGCCCCGGTGCCGGTCAGCGAAGCATTGCCGGCCGTGTTGCCAGTCAGCAGGTCGGCGGCCAGCGTGCCGGATTCAGTGATGCCGGCAGCGGTGATGCTCAGCGTGCCGCCCGTGACCACGCCGCTCTGCGCCACGGTTATTGTCCTGGCATCGACCAGTGTCACTCTCGGCCCGCCGTTGACGCTGCCTGTGATGGCCAGGTCGGCAGCGTTGTCCAGCGTGAGGCCCGATGCAGTGAAGCTGCTCGCTGCGCTGATCTGATTGCTGCCGCTCGAGAAGTTGGCCGCCCCCGTCGCACTGCCGGAAAGCGTGCCGGACATCACGCTGCCATTCTCGGCGATGGTACCGGCATTGGCGACAAGACTCGTGGTGCCTGCGCCGCCGTCGCTCACTGATCCCGGTATGTCGATCGTCGCCGCGGTCAGCCCGACAGCGATGGCGGACGTGCCGGGAGGCGGCGATATCGTGCCGCTCACCAGCAGAGCACCGGCATCGACGATTGCCGCGCTTTTGCCGGCAACCAATGGACCAGTCACGATCAGGCTTGGGCCGTCATCAAGCATGAAGTCCGACGCCGCGAAGCTGCCCAACGTGGGGATTTGATTGCTTGCGCCGAGCAGACTTACCGCCTGCAACACATCACCGTTCGTCGCACTGCCACTCAACATACCGGCGATCAGCGTGCCGCTCTCGCCGATCGTGCCGGCGTTCGCGACGAGGCTTGTCGTGCCCGCACCGCCGGCGCTCACCAATCCGGATATGTCGATGGTCGTCGCGGTCAGCCCGACTGCGATCGCGGCGGAGCCGGACGGCGGCTCTATCGTACCACTGACCTGCAGCGAGCCTGTATCCACAATCGTAGCACTTGTTCCGGCGATGAGCGGGCCGGTCACGGCTAGGCTGATTCCGTCGTCCAGCGTGAAGTCCGACGCTGTGAAGGCCGCCAACGTGCCGATAGAATTGGCGCCGATCAGGTTCACCGCTTGTGGCACGACGCCACTCGTCGCACTACCGCTCAGCGTTCCGGCGATCAGCGCGCCGGTCTCGCCGATCGTGCCGGCGTTGGCAATCAGGTTCGTGGTGCCCCCCCCGCCATCGCTCACCAATCCGGATATGTCGATCGTCGATGCGGTCAGTCCGACTGCGATCGCGGCGGTGCCGGAACGTGGCGCTATCGTGCCACTTACCAGGAGCGCCCCCGTATCCACGATTGTAGCGCTAGTTCCGGCGACGAGCTGACCGGTCACGGCCAGGCTGGTTCCGTCGTCCAGCGTGAAGCCGGACGCCGTGAAGCCGGCCAACGTGCCGATCGAATTGGTGCCGATCAAGCTCACCGCCTGCGGTGCGTTGCTGCTCATGGCATTGCCGCTCAGTATTCCGGCGATCAGCGTGCCGGTCTCGCTTATCGTGCCGGCGTTGGCGATCAGGTTCGTGGAGCCTGCGCCGCCATCGCTCACCAGACCAGGAATTGCGATGCTCGCCGCGGTCAGACTGACTGCGCTGGTGGCGATCAGGCTGTTCGACACGGTGAGCGTGCCGCCGGTGCTGATTGTGATGTTGCTCGCCGTCAACATGCCGCCGACGGTCAGTGGCGTGGCGTTCGACAGCGCGAAGCTGCCGGTCGCGTTGAACACGCCAATGGTGCCGACGTCGTTTAAGCCGGACATCAGCGTTGCGTCGCCCGCCACGCCATTGCTGCTGGTCAGTGTGCCCGCTGTCAGCATCCCGCCGGAGCTTTGGCTGATGCCGCCTGAGGTCATTGTGCTGAGATCGATTGTGCCACCCGTCAGTTTGGCGGCTCCCACGTTGATCCCACCATCAGCCTGCAAGGTGATCGCGCCCTTTGCAGCGTCCGTTATCAGGTCGCCGTTCAGCAGCAGCTTGCCGCCTGACCCCAGGCTCGTTCCGGCTTGCATGATGATGCTGCCGGTCCCCGATGCGGTTATCGATGATCCAATGCTGATGTCACCGGTCTGGGTCTGCAGTATTAAGCTCTTATTGGCACCAAGTATCAGCGGCGTGCCGGAGTTCAGCGTGATCGTCCTCACCGCCTGCAACAGGATGTTCGCATCGAGCGAGTTGATCTCAGAGTCTGTAACCGTGTCGGTGCCGCCATGATGGTCGCCATAGACGATCTGCGCGTTGGCACCAAGCGTTCCGTCCAGGCTGCCACTGGCCGTGCTGCTGTGTATGATTGTGAGGTTGTGCGGGTCTAGCAGCAGCGTCCCGGTAATTCCGCCAGGCGCCGACAGATCGACATCGCCCGTCAGTGACAGATGCTCCCCTGACACCTCGGCAAATCCGCCATCGCCGCCATTCTTACCGCCTTTTGCGCGGATCGTGCCGGCCACCCGTGTGGTGTCTTGCGAGAGTATGGCGACATGTCCGCCAGGTCCATTTGTCGCGGCATTGGCCGCGATCGTCGCGCCCTGCTGCACGGTAACGTTCGTCGCCGTCATCGCCGCCGTGACGCCCGGCCCACCCCTCGCACGATCCGATGTGGTGCCGATCGCGATGACACCGCCGCCTGTCTTGCCCGACGCTGCGATCCTTGCCGTCGAGGCGATCCCCACATTGCCGTTCGACACCACCTCGATCGCGCCGCCCTTGGTGCCTGGCGCCTTCCCAGGCGCGGATAGTTGCCCGTCGACCACGATCGAGCCGCCAACCCCGTTCAGCGCGATAGTGCCGGTGTGATCGCCGATCGTCGCGACACGAATCTTCCCGCCGGCCTGCACCAGGTTCTGCACGATCCCGTCGGCCGCCCGCGCGGTGAGTTGCACAGTGCCGCCATCGGCAACCACCAAACCGCTGTTGGTCACCAGCGCGGTCGCCGTCCTTCCGTCCTTGCCCACCGGCGCCTGTGTCACCTGATCGCTCACATCGAGCGACAGCAGACCGTCGCCATACAGATCGAGCGTCGCCGTCTTCGCACCCGCCAGCACGACATGACCCAACCGCGCGGTGATGGTGCCGGAATTGGCCACCCGCGGCGCCACCAGCGCAGCGAGTCCGGCCTGATTGACTGTGATGCTGCCCTGGTTGTCGATGCGCGCGTTCGGATCGCCGGGCTGGTCGAACTTCATGACGCCGGCCATGAAGTTCTGGTTGCTGATGCCCGCGGCGCTGACCATCACCCCGGCGGCGTTGACCTGGGCGCCCTTGTAGAAATTCACGCCCGACTGGTTCACCAGGATGATCTGGCCGTTGGCGTCGATGCGTCCGGCGATCTGCGACGGGTCCGGGCCGGTGACGCGGTTCAGCGCGACCGCATTGGCCGAAGGCTGGCTGAACGTGACGCTCTGTTGGCTGCCGACGTTGAAGCTCTTCCAGTCGATGGCGGCGCGCTGGGAGGACTGGTCGATCCGCGTGTTGCTGCCGGTCTGGCTGATCGCGGCGGCGCCACCCACGACGCTGCCGCCGGTCGGACGTGCATTCGGTGCGGGCTGTGCCGCGGCGGGAAGCGACAGCACCACCACGACGGTCGTCTGCAACGCTGTGCTGATCAGCAAATCAGACCGATTGCGGTGGCCAATGCTCATGCGGCGTGCGTCAGAACCTTGTCAACACCCGCCAGTAGAATGCGCCACCGTACAGCGGCGAGACACCGGTACCCGGGACGTTGCCGCCGTTTGGGAAACGGTTGAATCGTGCCAGCCCCTCGAAATCGACCTCAACGTAGCGGGTGACCTGCGCACGCACGCCACCCCCGGCGGAGTTTATCATAGCATTATGGTCGGTGCTCAGGTTCTGCCATGTCTCGCCCCAGTCGTAGAACAGGTAGTATTGGGTGGAAATGTCGAACGCCTTGTCAAATACAGTCGTTTCGAAACCCGTGTTGAGCTGCAATTCGGTCGTTGCCGCCAGCGCCTTGTCGCCGGGCACCTGGCCGGCATAGTAGCCGCGGGTGAAGCGCGAGCCGCCGAGATAGAACTGCTCCGCTGGCGGCAGGATGTTGTCGGACCACTGCCCGGTGAGCAGCTCCATCAGTCCGACGCTGGCGCCCTCCCACGGTGTGAACAGCGTCTGCGTGCGGCTCGTTTCGAAGTTGAATTTGCTGAAGCCGGTCTGCTCGCCCACTCGAGGGGATGTGACGGAATCCCCGTTGGTCGAGGCGCCCAGGAGCTTCATGCCCTGCGAGAAGCGCACCGACAACGCGTTGATCGCCGAGCGATCGGCGCCGAGCCATAGATCCGACAGCGCGTAATCTGCGCCTAGCCGCAGGACACGCAGCGCGTCGTAACTCGCCTGCTCGCGCGGGGTGCCGTTCGGGGCGATCGATACGTTGGAGTCGAGCGCGTCGAATACGACATCGACGTTCAGGGTCTGCTGTCGCGAGCGGATCACGGGATAGCTCAGCGAACTGCCGAACACTGTCGTAGTGCCGTTATAGCCCTGCAGACCCAGAGTGCCGGTCGGGGCGGTGCCGCCGTAACCGCCATAAATCCTCCCCTTGAGGCCCGATGTGCCGATGAAAGCCTCGGTGGAGACCTGGCCGAAATTCTGGCTGTTCGGGAAGGTGTGGTAGTACGAGACCTCCGTCTTCTCGCCAAACTCGGTGAAGCTGTTGGCATCAACCACGCCGAGAAACTCGATCGGCCCGGTTTGATCGAAGGCGCGATTATCCAACGAGGCGAGGCCGCTCACCTTCTGCCGGCTGACCTGGGCGATCAGGTTCAGCGCACCGGGCGTATCGGCTGAAGGCTCCAGCACGGCGCGCAGGCTGACGCCTGGCACGTCCTGCGCCAGTAGCAGGTAGCGCTCCAGCGTGACCGAATCGATCGGCTGCTTCTCGGTGAGGCGATTGAGAAATCGCAGGACCTGGGTGCCGGCCGGTCCGATGTCGCCGTCGAGCTTGACGCTAGCGATACGCCCCTCAGTGACCACGAAGCGCAGCCTGCCATTGGCGTCGAGATTTGCCGCGACAGTGGTGAGCACGTAGCCGTCGGAGCGGTAGCGCTGCAGAATCGCCTGTCGCGCCGCATCGATTTGCGGCAGCGGCACCGCTGGGCCGATCAGGCCGGCGGCGAGTTGGGCGATCTCCGGCTGCGAATACGCGGTGACGCCCTCGACCTCGACACTGCTGACGCGCACCGGACGGTTGGGCACTTCGACGCCGGGCGCCGACGGCGGTGGGATGACCGTTCCCGGCGCGACGGAGGGCGGTGTGGGGGGCAGCACACGCGGAATCGGCGATCCCTGTGGCACGGGATTCACCGGCACTGGCTGAGCGTCGGCCGTCGAGATGGCAGCAGCCGTAGCCACGAGCAGCAGCGTGGCGGCGACCTGCCTTTTGGCGCGCACGGTGAACTCCATTTCTCGACCCGTGGTGTGCGGGCCGATTCCCCCTTGTGCACGTTTCTGCCTTCCGTGCCTCGCGATCCAGATGACCGCGACGGCAGAGAACTTCCATGAAACGCCGCAATTGCGTCAACGACTAATCGGGCCTTCTTTACCCGATTTCTGACCTCAGGTGAAATTCCCTGAGCGGATCGCGCCGCCGCGCGTCATGGCCCGCGCCTAGTCGAGCGCATCGCGGAGCTGGCGCTCGTAGTGGCGATAGTATTTGTCGGTGACAAGATCGGTCTTCACCACCACGGCAACGTCGGTGGTGTTGAACTGGCTGTCGATGACTGCGCCATCGCCGACGAACCCACCCAGACGGAGATAGCCCTTCACCAGGGGGGGCAACTGCGCCTGCACGCGCTTCGGATCGATCTCGCCGGGCGGCATCCGGCGCATGTCGACATAACGGTGCGGCAATGCTCGCGGGCGCACCGCCGGGGGAGCGAGGTGGTTGTGGTATAAATAGGTCAGATCCGCAGCAAGCGCGTCCGGGTCGGTGCCGTGCAGACTGGCGCACCCGAACATCAGATCGATCTGGTAGTGAAACACGTAGGCGGCGATACCACGCCACAGCAACTGCATGGCAACTCTGCCGCGGTAGGCTGCATCGACGCAGGAGCGCCCGAGTTCAAGAATTCGACCCGGAAAGTTCACGATCGGAGCGATGTCGTACTCGTCCGCCGAGTAGAAGTGGCCGAGTCGTGCCGCCGCCTCACGCTGGATCAGCCGGTAGGTACCCACAACCCCCTCCGGGCCGGCACCAATCGCGTGATCCACCACCAACAGATGGTCGGCGACCGCATCGAAGGTGTCGCGGTCACGATGGCTCGCAGCTGTCGCTGGATCGGGACTAGCACCCATCTCTTGATAGAACACGCGGTAGCGCAGCGCCTGCACCGCATCGATTTCGGCGGCCGAACCGGCGACGCGCACGCCGAGATTGCCGGCCCGCAATTCCGGAAATGGGAGCTGATCGGTGCGGGCCTTGACGATCATCTGTTCGAACGTCATCGCGCCGCCCTTCCCTGCTCGATGGCCGGGTCCGGGTCACGATTTGTCCCCGTGATCCGTCGCGACTCCTTTTCCCGCGTGGCCTGCGCCGGTTCGCGGCGACGCCCGAACAATTCCAGGCGGAGCGAGACAAGGTCGAAGCCGAGACGTTCGGCGATCGACTGCATCATCCGCTCGTAGTCGGGGTGCTGGAACTCGATCACCTTGCCGGTGTCGATGTCGATGAGGTGAAAGTGATGGCCCTGCTCGGACGGCTCATAACGGGCGCGTCCACCCCCGAAGTCGCGGCGCTCCAGGATGCCTTTTTCCTCGAGCAGGCGCACCGTTCGGTAGACCGTGGCGATCGAGATGCGCAAGTCGAGGGCAGCGGCGCGGCGGTAAAGTTCCTCCACGTCGGGATGATCAGCGGCCTCGGACAAGACCCGTGCGATGACACGACGCTGCCCTGTCATCTTGAGGCCTCGTTCGACGCACAGGCGCTCGATGCGCGATTCCATCGGATTCCCTGTGATCAACCTAGCCCGGCCTGGTCATCCGGTGCCAGCCCCGGTGACAAATGAGGGGGCGCCGGACTGCACCGGCGTAGCCGATCGGAGGCGGGCCTGTCCAATCCGCAGCCAATTCCGCCTGGCGCCCCCCGGCTCTATCGATGCGAACGATTGTCGTCATACCAGGTTGTTGCCATATGAAGGATCCCCAGAAGCCAGATAGTAACATGACCGACGCGCCTACGGCGGACCGGGAATTGGACATCACGGCAGAGGTCTGCCCGATGACCTTTGTGCGCACGCGGCTGGCTCTTGATCGAATGGCGCCCGGACAAACCCTTCTTGTCCGGCTGCGCGGCGAGGAACCGTTGCGCAACGTGCCGCGCACTGCGCGGGAGCTAGGGCACGAAGTAATCTCGCTGGAGACCGACGCAGGCGGTGTCGCGTCGCTGCTCCTGCGGCGCGGCGGGTGATCACGAAAGATTCATCCGCAGCACCAAAGCGTCCGACGAATCGCTGTAGTAATGCCGCCGGCGGCCGATTTCTATGAAGCCCTCGCGCCGGTAGAGCGCCAACGCCGCGGCGTTGCCGATGGCGACCTCGAGGAAGATGGCGACGCCTCCAAGGGCGCGGACCCGCCTTGTCGTCGCCCGTAGCAATCCAGTCGCGATGCCCTGGCGGCGGCCCGACGGCGCGACGGCCAAGGTCAGCACCTCCGCCTGGTCCGCGGTGGTGCGCCCGAGCAGCATGCCGCCGCGCTCATCGATCAGGCCGAAACCGCCGGGCAGCGCAAGCTGCAGCGAGATGGCGTCCTCGCCCCACGTCTCGCGCGGGGAAAACGCTGCGGCGTGGATCGCTGCGAGCGCCGAAGCGTGGGCCGGTCTGGCCTCGGTGATCATCCGGTGGGCGGGGGGCGCAGGCCGCCGGCGGGGAGCCGGGCCTCGGGCGGATCGACGTAAAGTGGTTGTGCGGGCAGCGGCCGGAGCTGTCCGCGCAACCGTCGCTCGGCCGCGACCGCGATATGGCGTGCAACAGGCAGACGGGCATCGGTCAGCATCACGTCCGCATCGCGTGCAGCCAGCCTGGCCGCGACCGCAACCGCCGTGTCCCCCGCCAAGGCGACCTTGCCCTCGGGCATGGGCAACGCATCGAGCGGCGTCGCGATCACGGTGGCGCCGCGTTCCAGGAACACCCGGCCGCGCCGGCTGTCGATTGCCACCCAGAGCTGCCGCTCGCCGAGAAAAGCCAGGGAATCAGCAAGGGCCTCGCCCACCGTCACGCCGACGACCGGCACACCCGCGGCGAGCGCAATGCCATGCGCCAGCGCGAGGCCTGCACGAATCCCAGTAAAGCTCCCCGGTCCCACGGTCACCGCCACAAGGTCCAGCAGGTCTGCGGTCATCGCGGCGTCCTGTAGGACGTCTCTGGCCATCACGGGCAGCAGGGCGGCATGGCCCTGGGCGGCATCAGCCTGACGCGCGGACAGGATCTCGCGATCCGCCACGATGGCGGCCGCGCACCGCGCCAGCGCGGCGTCGAGGGCCAGGATGCGCAAACCCTCCCTGCGACCCCTTCCGCCGATTACAACAGCACACACGCTTCGTCGAAATCGAGGCGCGGCGACCGTGGGAACAGTCCCTCGGGATCGCCATGACCGATGTTGCACAGGAAGTTGGACCGCCAGCCGCGGTCAGCCAGAAAAAGCTCGTCCACCATGGCATTGTCGAAGCCGGACATCGCTCCGGTATCCAGCCCCAGCGCACGTGCCGCCAGGATCAGATACGCGCCTTGCAGCGTTCCGTTGCGGAACGCCGTCGTGGCGGCAAGCGAATCGTTGCTGGCAAACCAGGACGTCGCATCCGGATTGTGCGGGAACAGCTTTGGCAATTTCTCGTAGAACTTCGGATCGTAAGCCACGATCACCGTCACCGGCGCCGCCATGGTCTTGTCGTGGTTGCCGCTCGACAGTGCCGGCGCCAGCTTCCGCTTCGCCTCCTGCGTGCGCAGGAACAGGAAGCGGGCGGGTGAACAATTGGCCGAGGTCGGGCCCTGCTTCAGCAGGTTGTGCAGCTCCCGCAGCTCATCGTCAGTGACCGGCTGGTCGGTGAATTTGTTGTGGGTGCGCGCCTCCCGGAGCAGCAGGTCAAGCCCGGCCGCGTCGAGCGCCATCGCTCAGATATCGACCTGCTCGACCGCCACGACCTCCGGCACGAAATGGCGCAGCATGTTCTCGATGCCATGCTTCAGCGTGGCGCGCGAAGACGGGCAGCCTGAGCACGAGCCCTGCATGTGCAGCTTCACGATGCCCTCGCGATAGCCGCGGAACACGATGTCGCCGCCGTCGCCGGCCACGGCCGGGCGGACACGTGTGTCCAGCAGCTCCCTGATCTGGGCAACGATCTCCTCGTCCTCCGGGGCAATCTCCTCAACCAGATCCTCGTCGGCGCTGCCCTCGATCACCGGACGATCGGCGACGAAATGCTCCATGATGCTGGCGAGCACCTGCGGTTTCAGCGCCTGCCAGGAGGTTTCATCGGTCTTGGTCACTGTGATGAAGTCGCCGCCCAGGAAGACGCGCGCTACGCCGGGAAGGGCGAACAGTGCACTGGCCAGCGGGCTGCGCTCGGCCGAGATCGGGGAAGCGAAGTCAGCCGTACCGGCACCCATCACGTAGCGGCCGGGCAGAAATTTCAGGGTCGCGGGATTGGGTGTGCCTTCGGTCTCGATGAACATGAAGCTGCCTACCCTGCTGGTGGTCGGGAAACCGGACCGCTGCGGTCCGGTCGGTGGCCCGATACATCGGTGGAAACGGGCGCAATGACAAGAGCCGATCGAGCGCGCCCCTCTCTCGGAAAGGGCCGTTTGTCAGTCGGCTGCTGCCGACATCCCACCCATGCGGCCGTCTTCGGCATAGGCGTGCACAGCGGCGGCGAAATCGTCGAAAATGCGCTGGGAGACGATGTCGGTCCGCCAGTCGTTCTCGGGATGCCACTGGACCCCGACAGCAAAGCCAGGCACCGGTCCGGCGGCGGTCGCCAGCACATGTACCGCTTCGATCGTGCCATCCGGGGCGGCACCTTCCACGCGGACGCCCGGCGCCAGTTTGTTGACGCCCTGGTTGTGCAGCGAATTCACCGCGATCTCGCTGGCTCCCGATAGGCGGTGCAACCAGCCACCGGGCGTCACGCGGATGGCGTGCGCTTTGCCGATTCGCACCTCGCGCGAGGCGATCATCGGCGAGGAGTGGTCGATCCGGTCCGGCAGGTCCTGGAGCCTCTGATGCAGCGAGCCGCCCAGTGCCACGTTCAGTTCCTGGAAACCGCGGCAGATTGCCAGCACCGGCACACCACGCGCCACGGCGGCTCGGATCAGCGGCAGCGTGGTGCTGTCGCGGGCCATGTCCTCCCAGGTGCCCTCGGCATGCGGCGGGCCGTCGTAATAGCTGGGATGCACGTTGGAGCGGCTGCCCGTCAGCATGATGCCGTCCAGATGTTCAAGCAGGGTCTCGATATCGGCGGTGGGTCCGTTTGCTGGGATCAGCACCGGCACGGCATGCACAAGCTGATCGCTTACCTCTACGTAGGTGTTGGAGGCGGCGTGGTTCGGCATGCCGAAAATGCCGAACTGTTTAGTGCAGCAACTGATGCCGACGAGCGGCTTGACGACCCGGGGCGACCTCATTGGAAGAATAATCTGCGATTTTCGCGGCAAAAAGAAGACTCTTTCTACGATGGCAGGCATGAAACTCCGGTAAAGATGATGGAAGGGTCAGCCCGAACCCGGCTGCAACGCGCGCGGATCGATGAATTGGAACAACTTCTGGTCGAACTGCCCACCCAACTCTGCGTTGTAAAGCGTCACCCGGGTTTCCTGACGCTGGGCGTCCAGCACCGTCCATTGCCGAAGGGCGAGCGGGTTGTCCGCGAAGATGAGGCTCAGCGTCCCATCGCCCGGCGAGGCGGTGCGGACCATGCTGACCTGGATCTGCCCTGGCAGATGCTGCATGCCAGTGACGGTCACGTCACCCTGTAGCCGGACATGATCCGCCAGCAGGATGCCGAGTGGGGTCTTCCCGATCGGAATATTGCTGGTCTGGTTCAATGACCTGTCGTTGAACACAACGAGGCCGTGGCCGGCCACCAGCAAGAGCGGGCTAGGCGGGTCGTACTGAAACCGCATGCGACCCGGCCGATCCAGCCAGACGGTTCCCTGGCTGAGCGCTCCGTTCGGCGCGACCTGAAGAAAGTGCGCCTTCAGCGTGCGAAGACTGTCGAGATAGGTCTCGATCCGTCCCAGGTCAGCCTTGTCCTGCGGGGTCGGCTGGAAGCCGGGCTGTGCCAGCGCATGCACCGAGCCGAACAGCACCGGTGCAAGCGACAGGCAGAGCAGAGTGCGTCTTTTCATGGGGCGGATGTGGCGCCGCTCAGGCTGCTTTGCAATTCAGCCCGGTTGCTAGCCCGCCGGCACGCCTTTGGTGGTCGAATACTCGAAATGCAGCGCTTCTCCCGGATGCACCACGCCGTAAATCGCATGGGCCGCAACCGCGGCCTCGCTAAAGCCCTGCAGGATGAGCTTCAGCTTACCAGGATAGGTCGCCACGTCGCCGATCGCGAACACGCCCGGCAGCGACGACAGGCACGTCGCTGGATCGATCTTCACGTGGTGCAGTTCGCGATTGAGGCCCCACGTCGCGAGCGGCCCCAGATCCATCGACAGTCCGAAGAAGGGCAGCAGCACATCGGCTTGGAGCAATCGGGTCTCGCCCTGCAGCGTCGCCACCTCGACAGCGCTCAGCACACCATCGGCGCCATGCAGGGCATGCAACTGATACGGGATAACCATCTCGACTTCCCCGTTGCGCGCGGCATTATCGAGCTGTGTCGCACTCTCCGGCGCGGCGCGAAATTTCGCCCGCCGGTGCACCACGGCGACCCGCGCGACATCGCGCAACGCCAATGCCCAGTCCACCGCGGAGTCGCCACCGCCGGCGATGACCACTCGCTTGCCACGCAGGTCTTCGCGACGGCGCACATAGTACTGGATTGCGCCTGACGCTTCGTATCGCGCGAGTCCTTCCAGCGGCGGACGATTGGGGCCGAAGGCGCCGGCGCCGGCAGCGATCACCACGGCCTTGGACCGCACGGTATCGCCCTGGTCGGTGGTCAACACGAATGCTCCGGGGCCACCGGCCAGTCCCGTCACGCGGCGCCCGAGGAGGCGCGGCACATGGAAAGGTGCGATCTGGCGCTCGAGCTGGGCGACCAGTTCACCGGCATCGATCGCGGGATGCGCCGGGATGTCGTAGATCGGCTTCTCTGGATAAAGCGCAGCGCATTGCCCTCCCACCTCCGACAACGCATCGATCAGGACGCTGGAGAGCTTCAGCATGCCAATCTCGAAGACAGCGAACAGGCCCACCGGGCCAGCGCCGATGATCGCCACGTCCGTGTCGATGTCGCTTGCCATGCGGAGCTCGTCTTAGCCCAGCGCGCTGTTGTCCGCGACTCCATAGCTCGGGCAGATTGCCATCATGCCTGTTGCTGCGACTCGCGTGCTCGAGCTGCCCGACCTCGCGGCCACGGAGGTTCTGGCGACGGCGGTTGCCGCGCTGGCGCGGGCCGGGGATGCGATCCTCTTGGAGGGCGAATTGGGTGCCGGCAAGAGCGCCTTCGCCCGCGCCTTCCTACGCGTGGCGAGTGGCGATCCGCGTCTGGAGGTGCCGAGTCCGACCTTCACCCTCGTGCAGAGCTACGAAACGCGGATCGGTACGGTGCATCACTTCGACCTGTGGCGGCTGGATGGACCAGATGGGCTGGCGGAACTCGGCTGGGAGGATGTGGGCGACGGCGTCGTGCTGGTGGAATGGCCGGACCGCCTGCACGCCCTGCGACCGCAAGATGCGTTGACCCTGCAGCTCCATCTGACTGGAGCGTACAGCCGGAGGGCGGTGCTGTCGGGGTGGCCGGATCGACTGGGCCGGATCGCATGAGCCGCGAGGGTTTCATTGCGGCGTTTCTTGGGCGCCACGGGTACGGAGCGGCATGCGCTGAACCGCTGGCACAGGACGCGAGTTTCCGGCGCTACCTCCGGCTGACCGGCGGGCCCCGCCTGGCGGTCCTGATGGATGCGCCCCCACCCGAGAACATCCGGCCCTTCATACGCATCGCTCGGCACCTCGCGGGGATCGGGGTATCGGTGCCGGATATATTCGCGGCTGACGAGGCGGAGGGTCTGTTGCTGGAGGAGGACCTGGGAGACGACCTGCTGCCGGCTTACCTCGCTCCTCCGCCCCTTGCGAGAGGGGGAAGGGGAGACGGGGAGCTGGTTCTCCTAGCGGCTGTCGACACCCTGCTCACCATCCAGCGCGCGCCACCACCTCCTGACCTCCCGGCCTGGGACGCCAGAGCGATGGCAAGCACCGCCCTGGCAACATTGTTCGACTGGTGGTGGCCGGCGATGTTCGGCACCACCGCGCCAAGCGCTGCCCGCCAGGACTTTGCCGTGGCACTCGAGGCGATGCTGGCCCCGATCGCGGCAGGCCCGCTTTGCTTCGTCCATCGCGACTTCTTCGCCGGCAACCTCCTGTGGCTGCCGCAACGCTCGGGCATACGCCGCATCGGCGTGCTCGACTTCCAGAGCGCGGCAATCGGCCACCCAGCCTACGATCTTGTCTCGCTGCTGCAGGATGGCCGCCGCGACATCCCACCGGAGTTGGCGGAGCGCGCCATGGCGCATTACTTGGCCGCACGCCCTGAACTGGATCGGGCGGCTTTCCACGCTGCGTATGCCGCGTGTGCCGCGCAGCGTCACCTGCGGATCGTCGGCCAATGGGTGCGCCTCGCCCGGCGCGATGGCCGCCCGAGCTATCTGATCCACGGGCCGCGCACCTGGCGTCTGCTGCAACAGGCACTCCACCAGCCTGCGGCCGCCTCCCTCCGTGCGGCGATGGACCGCTGGATCCCGCCACATCGGCGCCGGGATCCGCCGGAGCTCGCGGCATGACTCCGCGCGCTGCCATGCTGCTGGCCGCCGGTTTCGGCAGGCGCATGCTGCCGCTCACCGAACGTACCGCCAAGCCACTGCTGCCCCTCGGAGGCCGCGCGCTCATCGATCACGCACTCGATCGCCTCGCAGAAGCAGGTGTGGAGACCGTCGTCGTGAATGCCCATTGGCATGCGGATCAGGTTGCGGCGCGTCTCGCTGCACGCAAGCACCCACGGACCATCCTGCGCCGTGAGGTCTCCCTGCTGGAAACCGGCGGTGGCGTGAAGGCGGCCCTCGATATTCTCGGCGCTGCCCCGTTCTTCGTGGTAAACGGTGACGCGTTCTGGGTGGACGGACCCCAACCGGCGCTGGAACGGCTGGCTGCCGCATTCGATCCAACCCAGGTGGACGGCGTGCTCCTGGTGCATCGCACATTCCAGGTGCATGCCGACGTTGGCCTTGGGGACTTTGCGCTCGACCCCTGGGGCGTTCCACGCCGGCGCCGCGAGCGCGAGGTGGTGCCGTATCTTTATGCCGGTCTGCAGATCATCTCGCCCGAACTGCTCGCCGGGACGCCGGACGGGGCGTTCAGCATGAACCAGGCCTGGGATGTCGCCATGGCCGCCAGTCGGCTGCGCGCGCTGGTGCATGACGGTCTCTGGTTCCATCTCTCGACGCCGGCAGATCTGGCCGAGGCCGAGACCATTCTGCATGCGCCCCTGACGGGGGACTCGCGCTGAACCTGTTCACGATCCCCCCTGGCGTGCCGTTCCTCGACGCCCTGGCAGCCGAGTGGCTGCATCGCGCCGACAGCGACCCGCTTGCCGTGTCGCGCGGATTGATCCTGGTGCCGACACGCCGTGCTGCCCGGGCGCTGGCCGAAGCATTCCTGCGCGCATCCGGGGGGCGGCCCCTGCTGCTGCCGCGAATCACGGCGCTTGGCGCACTCGACGAGGCGCCGCTGACCCTGGCCGGCGCCCTCGACCAGCCGCCGGCGGTCGAGCCTGCACAGCGGCTGGCGGCACTGACACTGCTGATCCTGAAAATGCAGGGCGCGAACGGCGCGCCCCGGACGGCCGATCGCGCCTGGCCGCTTGCCGCAGAGCTCGCGGCACTGATGGATGAGGCGGAGCGTGCGGAGATCGATCTGGCCAGCAAGCTGCCGCACGCTGCCGACCCCGCCTATGCCGCCCATTGGGCACAGACGCTGGAATTTCTGCACATCGTCACGCGGAGCTGGCCCGACTGGCTTGCCGAGCAGGGACTGATGAACCCAGCGGCGCGACTGGTCGCGCTGCTGGATGCGCAGGCCGCCGCCTGGGAAGCCAGGCCGCCGGCGGAGCGGGTGTTGGCCGCTGGCACCACGGGCGGCATTCCGGCGGTTGCTCGACTGCTGCGGGTAATCGCCGGCCTGCCCAGCGGAGCGGTCGTGCTGCCTGGCCTGGACACCGCGATGTCGGAACTCGCGTGGGAGGAACTGGGTGACGCGCATCCGCAGGCGGGGCTCGCCCGTCTGTTGCGCGGGCTGAGCGCCAACCGGGGCGATGTCCGTCCGTGGCCGGCTGCAGTCCCTGATGCCACAACCGCGGCCCGTGGTGCGACGCTGTCCCGCGCACTGTTGCCCGCCAAGGCGCTGGTCGAGTGGCAGAACGCGGGCCCGGCGGCGGTCGATGGGCTGACGCAGCTGTCGCCTGCGGATCAGCAGGAGGAGGCCGCGGCCATTGCCATGGTGCTGCGCGAGGTGCTCGACACGCCGGGCGCCACTGCGGCGCTGGTCACGCCGGATCGCGATTTGGCCGGTCGCGTTGCCGCCGACCTGCTGCGCTACGGCGTGGTCGCCGATGACAGCGCCGGCGAGGCTCTCGCCAACTCGCCACCCGCCGTCTTTCTCCGTCTGCTGGCCCGTGCCGTGGCGGAAGGGCTGGAGCCGGTCGCGCTGCTCGCGCTGCTGAAGCATCCCCTGGCAGCTGCGGGACTGGCTCCGGCCGCCTGCCGCGCCGCCGCGCGTGTAATGGAGCTCGCCTGTCTGCGGGGTCCGCGGCCGCGCCGTGGTCTGGTCGGGCTACGCCGCGCGCTCGACCGGGCCCGCGTGGAGTCCGACGCAAGAGCCTTGTTGGCGAGGCTGGAAGCTTGCCTGGAGCCGGCGCTTCGGGTCGATACCGCCGTCGAGGTGGCGCCGGCACTGGCCCTCGCGGCACTGATCGAGGCGGGCGAGCGCCTCGCCGCCACCGACGAATTACCAGGGCCGGTGCGCCTTTGGGCCGGGGAGGAAGGCGAGGCACTGGCGATCAGGCTCTCCGACATCCAGGCCGCGCTGCCGCTCCTGCCGGACCAGCGGCACGACGTGCTGCCGGGACTGCTCGATGCAATGCTGGAGGGCGAGGTCGTGCGTAGCCGTAGGGCACTACGTGGGCGCGGCGGGACGGAGCACCCGCGCGTATTCATCTGGGGCCTGCTGGAGGCGCGGCTGCAGACAGCCGACGTGATGGTGCTGGGTGGACTGGCCGAGGGTGTATGGCCGCCAGCGACCGATCCGGGGGCGTGGTTGTCGCGGCCGATGCGCGCCACGGTCGGTCTCCCGGCGCCCGAGGAGATCGTCGGGCATGCGGCGCATGATTTTGTGTCCTGCGCCGCATCAGCGCGCGCCGTCGTGTTGTCCTGTCCACGGCGGCGAGACGGGGCACCAGTGGTGCCGGCGCGCTGGCTCACGCGGCTGGAGACATTCCTGGCCGGACGTGGGGTGACGCTGCCGCAGCACCCGGCGGCCATGTGGGTGCGGGCGCTGGATCAGCCGGCTGATGGGTCGCGGCCTGTGCGGCCGCCGCGCCCATGCCCGCCGGTCGCGCTGCGGCCGCGCCGGCTGTCAGTTACTGAGATCGAAACCTGGCTGCGCGATCCCTACGCGATATTTGCACGCCACGTGTTGAAGCTGACGAAGCTGCGGCCTCTCGACGAGGCGACGGATGCCGCGGATTACGGCACGCTGGTACATGGTGGACTGCACCATTTCCTCGCGGAATTCGGCGCGCGTTGGCCGGTCGACGCGCCGGAGCGATTGCGGCGCGCGATGTTGCGCGCTCTGCAGGAGGCCGATCTCCGCGAGGCTCTGACCGCCTGGTGGGCCCCACGTCTGGAGCGGATCGCCGAGTGGGTGGCGCGGATCGAGGCGGAGCGCCGCGCTGTGCGCCCACCGGTGGCGCTCGTCGCGGAAGCGAATGGAATGCTGGAGCTGGCGCGGCCAGGTGGATTGTTTCGGCTCAGCGGCCGTGCCGATCGGATTGAGCAGCCGCAGCAGGGCGGGCTTGCCATTCTGGACTACAAGACCGGCACGCCGCCGAGTCAAAAGGAAGTGGATGCCGGCCTGGCGCCGCAACTGTTGCTGGAGGCAGCCATGGCAGAGGCCGGTGCATTCGGCGACCGCATCACCGGGCCGACGGAAGAGCTGACCTACTGGCATCTGACCGGCGGCTTCAACGCCGGAGAGGAGCGCACGCTGTTCAAGCGCGATGCGGCAGCAATCGCAGCGGCGGTGGCCGACGCACGCGTCGCGCTGTGTTCGCTGATCGATGCATACGATGCCCCGGATCGCTGCTATCTGTCGCAGCCGCAGCCAGGGTTCGCGCCTCGTTTCTCTGACTACGCACAGCTCGCCCGGGTGGCCGAGTGGGCGGCGGCAGGGGATGAGGACGGATGAGCGGCCCCCTCCCCCCGGCCCACTCCCGCAAGGGGAGGGGGAGAGAACACGCCACTCCCCCTCCCCTTGCGGGAGGGGGTAGGGGGGAGGGGGCCCGCGACCGTGCCAACGCGGAACAGTTGCTGGCCTCGGATCCGTCGGTGTCCGCCTTCGTTGGAGCATCGGCCGGGTCGGGCAAGACCAAGCTGCTGACTGATCGTTTGCTGCGTCTAATGCTGGATGGCGCGGCACCCGAGCGCATCCAGTGTCTAACCTTTACCAAGGCCGCAGCCGCCGAGATGGCTGTGCGGCTACAAAAGACCCTTGGCAAGTGGGTCACGCTGGACGACGTGGCGCTCGCGCGTGAACTGCGCGCGCTTCAGGTTGCACCGTCGGAACCGACGCTGGCCAATGCACGAGGGCTGTTCGCCCGCGTGCTCGACCTGCCCGGTGGCATGCGCATCGGCACGATTCACGCTTTCTGCCAGTCGCTGCTGCGGCGCTTCCCACTCGAAGCGGCATTGTCGCCGCATTTTCGCATTGTCGATGATATCGATGCCGAGGACGCGTTGACCGAGGCGCGCGAGAACATGCTGTCGCACGCGAGTGCACCGCGGATGCGTGCCGCGTTGGACACACTCGCCGGTCTCGCATCGGCGGATCAGTTTGGCCGGCACGTCGCGACACTGCAGGGCGATCTTCCCCGACTGAGGGGTGCGCTCGCTCTTGGGGACAGGCTGGAGGATGCGCAAAAACGCGCACTCGGAGTCAGCGCGACAACAGCGGACGAGATCATCGCGCTTGCGATAAACTGGCAAGCGGAGCCGGCCCTGCGCGAAGCGGCACGCATTGTTCAGCGGCTCGGCGCGAAGAGCTGTGCCGAGCGCGCTGAACGCATCCTCGGCTGGCTCGAGCTGGAGGCGACAGAGCGCTGCGAGCACTGGCCGCACTGGTGCGAGGAGTTCCTCACCAAGGATGGTAAGCCTCGCGCGGTGAGCGGTTTCGCATCCAAGGCGGTGCTCGACGCGCATCCCGATCTGGCGCGCCATTTCCTCGATGAGTGCGATCGCATCATCGCGGCGATCGAACTCATGCCTGGCGCTACGCGTCGCCGCGGTTTCAGGTGCACTTCTGACGCTCGCCGCGCCGGTGCTGGATGCCTACGCCAGGCACAAGGAAGCATCGGGGCTGCTGGATTACGATGATCTGATCGGGCGCACGTCCAACCTGCTGGTCGATCCGGGCGCGGCCTGGGTACTCTACAAGCTGGACGGCGGTCTTGATCACCTGCTCCTGGACGAAGTGCAGGACACTGCGCCGGAACAATGGCGCATCGCGCACGCGTTGACAGAGGAGTTCTTCGCCGGCGAGGCGGCGAGGGACGCAAAGCGCACCGTGTTCGCAGTCGGCGATCGCAAGCAGTCGATCTATTCGTTCCAAGGCGCCGATGTCGATGTGTTCGATCAGTCGCGCCGACTGCTGCGGACACGCGTGGCAGCGTCCGGCCTTCGTTGGCAGGACGCGGAGCTCGACGTGTCATTCCGTTCCACTCGGCCGGTTCTCGAACTGGTGGACCATGTCTTCGCCAATCCAATTGCGGCGACCGGCGTGGTCGATGCGGGCGACACGCTGACCCATTACGCCGATCGGGCGGACCATGCCGGTGCGGTCGAGCTGTGGCCGCTCGCGCCACTGCCCGATCCGGCCGAGCCCGAGCCCTGGGCGGTGCCGGATCAGAACCGCGGCCTGACCTCCGCGCCGCAGCGTCTGGCGGACACCCTTGCCGAGTGGATCGCACGCGAGGCGGGCGGCGGCGCGAGGCTTGAAAGCAAGGGGCGGCCGCTGGGTCCGGGCGATGTGATGGTGCTCGTCCGCCGACGCAACGATTTCGGTCGTGCCCTGGTTCGCGCTCTCAAGGGACGCGGCGTGCCGGTGGCCGGGCTGGACCGGCTGATGCTGACCGAGCAGCCGGCGGTGCAGGACCTGATGGCACTCGCCGATGGTTTGCTACTGCCGCAGGACGACCTGACCTTCGCATGTCTGTTGACCAGCCCGCTCGGCGGACTGTCCGACGACAGCCTCGCTGATTTGGCGATCGGCCGGAGCGGTCCGTTGTGGGAGGCGCTACGTGCGCGGGCCGAGGAGCGGCCGGACTGGTTGGCAGCGTGGATGTTCTTCGCGGCCCTGCTGGCGCGGGTGGATTACGTGTCGCCGCATGCGTTGTTCGCCGAGGCGCTTGGACCACTTGGTGGCCGGGCGCGACTGTATGGGCGGCTTGGCCCAGAGGCCGCAGAGCCGGTGGATGAGCTGCTGAACGCGGCACTCGCGTACTCCCGCATGCACCCTCCGTCGCTCCAGGGGTTCATCCACTGGTTGCGCCGCTCGGGCGCTGAAGTGAAGCGCGAGGCGGAAGGGGCCGGCAGCCTGGTACGCGTGATGACTGTTCACGGTGCGAAGGGATTGCAGGCGCCTCTGGTCATCCTGCCGGACACCACATCGCTGCCACCGGATGAAGGCTCGATCCTATGGGCCACCGATCCGGCCACCAGCCGCGCGGTGCCGATCTGGTCGCCGCGGCGGGAAGTGAGGTGCCTCGCCGCGCAAGGCCTGCGCGATGCGGCGATGCGGCGGCGAATGGATGAACACAACCGGCTGCTCTACGTGGCGCTCACACGCGCCGAGGATAGGCTGCTGGTGTGCGGCTGGCAGACGCGACGCGGCCTGGACGAGAGGTGCTGGTACCGGCTGATGGAGCACGGCTTCGACGCGCTGCCGGGCGAGCGCGCATCATTCGAAGGCTGGGATGGCGAGCGGCGGCGCTACGCCACACCGCAGGTTGCGGAGCCCGTCAGAGCAATGGCGGAAGCCGCTCCGCGCTGGGTCGACAGGCTGCCCCGCTGGGCGGGCGCGGCACCGGATTGGCATGCCGCTGCACCGCCAATCGAGCCGGGAAGGCCGGAACGGCTGGCTCCCAGCCGACCTGAAAATGCGGAATTGGGTCCGGTGCCCGCCGCCGCGACGCCCCTGGCCGCACGTGAGGCAGCCGGCAATCGGTTCCGCCGTGGCACGTTGCTGCACGCATTGCTGCAGCACCTGCCCGATCTGCCGCCGGAGGGTCGCGCCGCGGCGGCACTCGGGTGGCTCGACCGGCCAGGCAACGGCATTTCGACGGGCGAGGCCGGAGAACTGGCGTGCGAGACGCTGCGGATCCTCGACCATCCGGACCTCGCGCCGGTGTTCGCGCCAGGCAGCCGCGCCGAAGTGCCGCTGACCGGCCTTGTGGGAGGCGCCGTGGTGGGCGGGCTGGTGGATCGGCTGGCTGTGCTCGACCATCGCGTGCTGGTCGCCGACTACAAGACCAACCGCCGGCCGCCAACGAGGATTGAGGACACACCGATGCTGTATAGGCGCCAGATGGCTGCCTATCGCGCCGTGCTACGCGAGATCTTCCCCAGCCGCGCCATCGTCTGCGCGCTAGTCTGGACCCAGACGGCACAGGTTGTCATCCTGCCGGATGAATTGCTTGACCTGACCACCGCTGTCCCCACCTGAAATGTAACAGAACCATCGAGGCTGAGATGAGCACGAACACCAAACCCGTCACCGACCAGACATTCTCGACCGACGTGCTGAATGCCGATGGTCCGGTGCTGGTGGACTTCTGGGCTGAGTGGTGCGGCCCCTGCAAGATGATCGGACCGGCCCTGGAGGAACTCGCAGGCGAGTTTGCCGGCAAGCTTACGGTCGCCAAGGTGAACATCGACGATAACCCGGTAACGCCGAATAATTACTCGGTGCGCGGGATTCCGACGCTGATCCTGTTCAAGAACGGCCAGCCCGCGGCGACGCAGGTCGGTGCGCTGCCGAAGAGCCGGCTGAAGGACTGGATTTCGGCCAACATCTGAGCGCGCTGGGAACAGGTGGTGCGGGCGGCCTTCAGCTGAGGGCCGCCACCAGGGCCTCCACGCTGCGCCCGTTGGCGATGGCGGCGGCACGGCCGTCCCAGTGTACGCCGCCGACGCGAGCGAAGGCGTGGTCGGCATCGGGATACACGCAGGCGGCGATCTGTTTGTGGCCCTTCACCGATTCCACCACCTTGGCGCGGCCCTCCGGCGGAAAGAATTCGTCCTTGTCGGCAATGTGAACGATCAGCGGCTTCGTCACTTTGGCGAGGTCACCCAGCAGGTTGTCGAGACCGACGCCGTAATAGGAGATATTGGCATCGGTATCCGACTGCGCTGTCGCACGCGCAGCAGGTTTGCTCCTTGGCCTTGCCGACGTCATTGGGCGGGCAAGGTGATCGACCACCGATGCAATAAGGGTTAGGCTGACCAATTCATTCAGGAACGCGCCAACAGTGACCGAAGCCATCCAGCTGACACGACTCCCTTCCGGCCTCACCGTCGTTACCGAACGAATGGAGCGGGTCGAGACCGTCTCTCTCGGAGCGTATGTCGCCACCGGCTCACGCCACGAGCAGGAGTTGGAGAACGGCGTCTCGCACTTCCTCGAGCACATGGCCTTCAAAGGCACCGAACGCCGATCCGCGGTGCAGATCGCCGAGGAGATCGAGGCGGTCGGCGGCCACATCAACGCCTACACGGCGCGGGAACAGACCGCCTATTACGTGAAGGTGCTGAAGGAGGATACGGCACTCGCCGCCGACATCATCGGCGACATCCTCACCCACTCCACTTTCGAACCGGAGGAACTGGAGCGCGAGCGCGGCGTGATCCTGCAGGAGATTGGCCAAGCCAACGACACCCCGGACGACATCATCTTTGACCACTTCCAGGAGCATGCCTACCCGTCGCAACCGCTCGGGCGGCCGGTTCTGGGCTCCGAGGAGGGCATCCGGTCGATGCCGCGCACCATGCTGACCGGCTATATGCGTCGGCACTATGCGGCACCGAACTGCGTGGTCGCGGCGGCTGGCGCGCTGACCCATCAGCAGGTGCTCGACCTAGTGAATGTGCACTTCGCCGACCTGCCGCTCGACCCGGTGCCCGCGATGCTGCCGGCGCAGTACGGCGGCGGCGAGTTCCGTGAGGCGCGTGACCTGGACCAGGTGCACATTGTGTTGGGCTTCCCTTCGGTCGGCTATGGCGACCGCGACTACTATCCAGCGCTGCTGCTCTCCACCCTGCTGGGCGGTGGCATGTCGTCGCGGCTGTTCCAGGAGGTACGTGAAAAGCGGGGTCTGGTTTACTCGATCTACTCGTTCAGCTCGCCATTCCTGGACGGCGGACTGTTCGGCATCTACGCCGGCACCGGCGAGAGCGAGGCAGAGGAGCTGATGCCGATCACGCTCGAGGAGCTACGCAAGGTGCAGAGCGAGGTAACCGAGACCGAGCTGGCGCGGGCACGGGCGCAGGTGAAGGCCTCGCTGCTGATGTCGCTGGAGAGTACTGGCAGCCGCTGCGAGCAACTCGCGCGACAGCTCCAGGTGTTTGGCCGGGTGATCCCGATCATGGAGACCGTGGGCAAGCTCAACGCGGTGACCACGGGCGATGTGTGCCGTGCGGCGTCCCGTGTGTTTCGCGGCGCGCCGACGCTGGCCACGATGGGCCCGGCCGAGCGTGTGCCGGCGCTCGGCGCGATCATGGAGAAGCTGGCGGCTTGAAGATCGGCTGGGTCCGTCTAAGCTAAGCTACGCCGCCTAAGGCCATCCGATATGCCGACGGTCAATGTGCATGCGGCAATCTCGGGAGAGGGGGTCATTATCGCCAAGGCTTGGAGGCACATGGTGCGGCTCGTGCCGATCGAGGGGAAGAAGGAGCGGCGCAACCTAGGGACGCTCGCAGGTCAGTTCCGCGTCCCGGATGACTTCGACGATCCGCTGCCGGACGAGGTGTTGGACGCTTTGAAGGGCGCTGATGCGCTTCCTGTTGGACACTCACCTGCTGCTTAGGGCGCTCAACGAGCCGATACAAATGGGCGAGACAACACGGGATGCCATCGAGGACCCTGCCAATGACGTATTGTTCAGCACAGCAAGCATCTGGGAAGTCGCCATCAAGACGCAGCTAGGGCGTCCCAATTTCGCGATCCGAGCAGAGACGATCGCGAAGGAAGCAATGGCGCGGGGCTTCGCCGAATTGCTGATCCGGTGGCAATCCGCCTCGATGGTGGCTGATCTGCCAATGCATCATCGTGATCCGTTCGATCGCATTCTTTTGGCCCAAGCAATTATGGAACCTGTCCATCGGTACACAGTGGATAGGAAGCTCGTGCCATATTCGTCGCTGGTTGTATTGATCTGAGCGGAACAGCCAGCGACGCAACAGTGGAGCCTCAGTCATGGCGACCAACTCGCTTGAACTCCTTGCCGACCTGATCGCCCGCGCGCGCGCCGCCGGAGCGGATGCGGCGGATGCGGTGTTGATCTCCGGCACCTCGCTCGGGGTGCAGCGGCGACTTGGCCAGACCGAGCACGTGGAACGCTCGGAAGGCCGCGATCTCGGGCTGCGGGTCTTTCTGGGCCGACGCGCCGCGATTGTCTCATCTAGCGCCATCGATCCGGCCAGCTTCACCGAACTCGCCGAACGTGCCGTCGCGATGGCGCGCGTGGTGCCCGAGGATCCCTATGCCGGGCTCGCCGACACAGCCGCGCCGCCTGAGTCCGTTCCGCTCGACCTCGAGGATCCGATCGAGCCCGACACCGAGGCGCTCGTCCGTCGCGCTTCCATCGCCGAGGAGGCCGCGCTCGCGGTGTCGGGAATCACCAATTCCGAAGGCGCTGAGGCTGGATTCGGCAGAGCCGAGGCCTACCTCGTCACGTCTGCGGGGTTTGCCGGCCGGCATGTTCGAACAAGTCACTCGATTTCTGCCAGCGCGCTGGCGGGGGCCGGCACAGGAATGCAACGCGACTATGACTACCATTCCACGGTCCACCTGGACGACCTGGATGATCCGGCGATCATCGGCCGCAGCGCCGGTGAGCGGGCCGTCGCGAGGCTCAATCCCGCTCGGCCGCAGACCGCGAAACTGCCCATCGTCTATGATCCGCGCGTCGCTGGGAGCCTGCTAGGGCATCTGGCCGGAGCGATCAGCGGCGCATCCGTGGCGCGCGGCACGACGTTCCTGAGGGACAGCCTCGGCACCCGTATCTTCCCCGAGGGAATCGAGATTCACGATGATCCGCGCCGCGTCCGTGGACTGCGTTCGCGTGCATTCGACGGCGAGGGCACACCCACCATGCCGCGCGGCATCATCGCTGCCGGTGTGCTCACCACCTGGTTGCTCGACAGCCGCTCGGCCCGCCAGCTCGGCCTGCGCTCGACGGGCCACGCTTCGCGCGGTACCGGCGGGCCGCCATCGCCCGGACCGACCAACCTGTACCTCGACGCGGGGGAACTGACGCCGGCTGAACTCATGGCAGATATCAAGCTTGGCCTGTACGTCAACGAGATGATCGGTATGGGAGTGAATGGCATCACTGGCGATTACAGCCGCGGCGCCGCCGGGTTCATGATCCGCGACGGAGCGCTGGCGGAGCCGGTCGCCGAGATCACCATTGCAGGCAATTTGCTGGACATGTTCGCCCACCTCACGCCGGCCAACGATCTGCGTTTCCGCCGCGGCACCGATGCGCCGACGGTGCGGGTAGACGGTATGACCATGGCTGGCGCCTGAGCCGGCCAAACCCCATATGTCGCCCATGTTCACAACGAAGCGTACAGCGATACGTCAGACGTCCATCGTGGTTGCAGCTTGCGCTGCGCTGGCCCTGGCACTTGCTCCGGGCTTGGCCGAGGCGCGCGCTGGCAGCGGCGGCTCGTTCGGCAGTCGCGGCAGCATGACGTGGTCGGCACCGCCGTCCACCAACACTGCGCCCTATTCGTCTCCCATGCAGCGCAGCATGACGCCGAACAACCCGTCGCCTGGTTACGGCGGCTACGGGGCGCCGGGCTACGGCTACGGCCCGCGGTCGGGCTTCATGTCCGGCCTGATGGGCGGGCTGATCGGCGCCGGCATCGGTGGTCTACTGCTGGGGCACGGGTTCTTCGGTGGCATGTTGGGCTTCGGCGGCTTCCTCGGCTTCCTGTTGCAGATATTCCTGATCGTGCTGCTGGTCCGCTTCCTGATCCGCCTGTTCCGCGGCCAGTCGCCAGCATTCGCCGGCGGCCAGGGAATGTTCGCGCGCGGCGGCCCACCCGGACCGGGCCCCATGGGTGGCTTCGGCCGGCCCGCGGGTCCACCGCCGATCCAGATCGGGCCGCAGGACTACCAGGCGTTCGAGCAGCTTCTGCAGGGCATCCAGGCCGCCTGGAGCCGCCAGGATCTAAACGCGCTGCGCGCCATCGTGACGCCGGAGATGCTCAGCTATTTCGCCGAGCAGCTTGCTGATCAGACCAGCCGCGGCGTGCGCAATGAAGTCACCGACGTGCGACTGCTACAGGGCGACCTGTCGCAGGCATGGAGCGAAGGCAATCGCGAATACGCCACTGTGGCGATGCGCTTCGCGATGATCGACGTGACGCGCGACGCGTCCGGCCGTATCGTGGATGGCAGCCCAAGCGAGCACGTCACAGCGACCGAGTTGTGGACCTTCGTCCGCTCGCCGGGTGGGCAGTGGATCCTATCGGCAATTCAACAGGCGCGTTAGGTCGCTGCTATCTGCGGCGCTCGGTCAGCAGCACTCCATCGCGTTGCAGCGCTGCGATTTCGTCGGCCGAATACCCGTGCTGAGCGAGCACTTCCGCTCCGTCCTGCGCGAATTTCGGCGGCGGTCGGCGTGTGCCGCCCGGCGTGCGTTGCAATTTGATTGGCGTGCCGAGCCCGCGGTACCAGTCCAGTTCCGTGACCATCTCGCGGTGCGCTGTATGCGGCGCGGCGGTGGCTTCATCGACCGGCAGCACAGGGCCCGCGGGCACGCCGTTGCGGATCAGCTTCAGCGACAGTTCGTTGCCGTCGTGCTCGGCGAAGGCCGCGGCCAGCACCTCGGTCAGCGCCGCGCGGTTGATGTTGCGCTTGCCGTTGTCGGCAAAGCGCGGATCGTCAGCGAGTTCCGGTCGGCCGATGATCTCAGCCATCTTGCGGAACTGTCCATTGTTGCCGGAGGCGATGAAGATGTCGCAGGTCTTTGTCGGGAACTTGTCGTATGGCACCAGATTGGGATGCGGATTGCCGGTGCCCGCGGGCCGCTTGCCGTTGAGGAAGAAATTCGCCGCCTGCGGATGCAGCAGCGACATGCCGCAATCGTACAGCGTCATGTCGAGATACTGGCCGTGGCCGGAGCGTTCGCGCTCGTGTAGCGCCATCAGGATGCCGATCGCGGAATAGAGCCCGGTGCCCATGTCGACCATCGCCGTGCCAAGACGCATCGGTCCGGTCGACGCATCGCCATTGACGCTCATCAGACCGGTCATCGCCTGGAGAACCGCGTCATAACCGGGCAGGCCGCCAAGCGGACCGTCGCCTCCAAAACCGGAGATCCGACAATGGATGAGCCGCGGGAAACGCTCCGACAGCATGTCGTAGCCGATCCCCCATTTCTCCATCGAGCCTGGCTTGAAATTCTCGATGACGATGTCGGCGCCTTCCAGCAGGCGCAGCAATACCGCGCGTCCTTGCGGCTTGCCTATGTCAAGCGCTATGGCGCGCTTGTTGCGATTGATACCGATGAAGTAACTGGCGTCATCCTCGTGAAACGGTGGGCCCCAGTCGCGCACCTCATCGCCCTGCGGCGGCTCGATCTTGATCACCTCAGCGCCGTGGTCGGACAGGATCATCGTGCAGTACGGTCCGCCGAGTACGCGCGTCAGGTCGATGACCTTCAGGCCGGCGAGCGCACCGGCTGACCTGGCCAACCCCTTGCCCTGCGTCGCAGGCCGGTTCGCGGCGTCGTTCATCGGTCGTTTCGCTCCTCGTCCCCCGCGTCAATTCAGCACGGGGGGAGGGGTAGCGCCAGACCCAGTGTCGGGGCTTGGCATCAGGCATCCAGCTTCAGCACCTCGCCTGCCAGGTAAAGGCTGCCGCATATCAACACCCGAGCGGGCCGATCCCGGGGCAACGCATGCAAAGCGTCCCACACATTTGGACCCGGCCGCGCAACGCCGCCCGACTCTTCAATGATCGCCTCGACAGTTCGTGCATCGTGCTGACCGGGTTCGGCTACCGCCCACAAGGTGGTTGCAAATGGAACCAATGGCCGGAGGAACTCGGCGGCATCCTTCGTCTGTTTCATGCCGACAACCACATGCACCGGCCGATCCGACCATGTTCGCAGATGCTCCGCCAGCGCGACGCCGGCGCCGGGATTGTGTCCGCCGTCGAGCCATAGCTCCCAGTCCGCCGGCAACAGCGCAGCCAGCTTGCCGTGGAGGCGCTGCAGCCGCGCCGGCCACTCCGCGCGAGCGACGCCCGTGGCATCCATCGCCAGGCCGGACGCACGCATTGCCGCTATGGCGATGCCGGCATTGTCGAGCTGGAAAGCGCCAGGCAGCGATGGCGGCGGCAGCTCCAAAACGCCAAGCGTATCGTCGTAGCGACCCGGGGCGATGCGCCAGTCGCGATCGCGCAGCATCACTGGTGCACCGACACGTTGCGCCGCGGTCAGCAGGAGGTCGGTCACCTCGGGCGGCTGCACGCCGATCGCCACCTGCACCCCGCGCTTCAGGATGCCGGCCTTCTCCGCCGCGATGAGCGACAGCGTGTCGCCGAGCATCTCGCGGTGATCGAGCGAGATCGAGGTGATCGCGCAGGCGGCAGGCCGGTCGATGACATTTGTCGCGTCGCCGCGGCCACCGAGACCCACCTCAAGGATACACAGATCGGCGCGCGTCTGCGCGAACAGATGGAACGCAACCGCGGTGATCACCTCAAAAACCGTGATGGCGGCGCCGGCATTCACCTGTTCAACGTGTTCGAGCGCCGCGGCCAGCGCCGCGTCCGACACGAGTTCGCCGGCGACGCGGATGCGTTCGTTGAAGCGCACCAGGTGCGGCGAAGTATAGACGTGCACGCGCTGCCCCGCCGTCTCGGCCATCGCGCGCACGAAGGCACAGGTGCTGCCCTTGCCATTGGTGCCGGCGACATGGACCACCGGCGGCAGTCGGCGCTCAGGGTGATCGAGCTTCTCCAGCAGCACGCGTAAGCGATCAAGGCTGAGGTCGATCAGTCGCGGATGCAGGCCATGCAGTCGCGCAACGATGCCTTCGATGCGCGCGGACATGGCCAGGGCCGTCCCCTCACCGTCATGGCCGGGCTTGGCCCGGCCATCCACGTTTTCTGCCGATGCGTGCAGAAGAGACGTGGATGGCCGGGCCAAGCCCGGCCATGACGGATGGAGTGTGCATCATGCCGCCACCGGCACTTCCTTGACGCGGAGCAGTGAGATCAGCCGCGCCAGCGTCGCCTTCAGCTGGGTGCGCTTCACCACCATGTCGACGATGCCGTGCTCATGCAGGTATTCCGCGCGCTGGAAGCCCTCGGGGAGTTTCTCGCGCACCGTCTGCTCGATGACGCGTGGTCCGGCGAAGCCGATGAGCGCCCCTGGTTCGGCAATATGAATGTCGCCCAGCATCGGGAAGCTCGCGGTCACGCCGCCCGTCGTGGGATCGGTCAGCACGACGATGTATGGCAGCCCCGCCTCCTTGACCAGCCGCGTCGCGATCACGGTGCGCGGCATCTGCATCAGGCTGATCGCGCCTTCCTGCATTCGCGCGCCGCCCGAGGCGGTAAACACGATCAGCGGCGCATCCTGCAACACGGCCAGCCGCGCCGCCGCCACTATTCCGTCGCCGACCGCCGCGCCCATCGAGCCGGCGATGAACTCGAACTCCATCGCCGCGACCACGGCCTGGTGGCCGTCGATCCTGCCATGTGCAACCGCCAGCGCATCGTCCAGATGCGTCTTGTCGCGCGCCTCCTTCAGCCGGTCGGTGTAACGCTTTGTGTCGCGAAAGCGCAGCGGATCGGCCACGACCTTCGGCAGTTCGATGCGGGTGAAGCTGCCCTCGTCGAACGTGTAGCCAAGGCGCTCGATGGCACCGACGCGCATGTGGTGCGAGCAGTGCGGACAGACCTTCAGGTTCGCGAGCAGGTCGCGGTGGAAGATCATCTGCTGGCAGGCGGGGCATTGGTGCCAGAGGTTCTCCGGTGCCTCGCGCCGGGCGAACAGCGTGCGGATCTTGGGGCGGACGAATTCGGTGAGCCAGCTCATGGGTCTTGGCCTATGGTGCGTCTTCGATGGGGTAAAATGCCACCACGGAGTGAATAGCTCCAGGTTGGCGACTCACTATCAATCTCGCGCCACTGTTTGCCATCATGCCTTCGCCATTTTCCAACGAAATTCCGCTTGGCACATCGGCTATAGACCGATATGGCTGGGGAGGCGTTGCTCCATGACGGGGATGGTGGCAGCGATCCGCAGGTCCCGCAGCAGCTTGGAGCTGCAGCGAACCGCAGGTCAATCAGCACCGCATTCTCGATATTCGCCGGGAGGGCCGATTGGGCAACGTGCCTCGACATTGATGAGTTTCTCGACATCCGATTGCGCGCTAGGGACCATCCTGGAACCATCACCGGCCGCTGCTCTCTTGTGTGCGCGTCGTGCCGACCAACTATCATTCGATTGGCACGGACGATCGAGATCAGCTAATCATCCGCAAAGTAACGGAAGTTCATAAACGACAGATCTATCTGGTCAGCAGGGATGGGAACGGGCTCGCGTGCAAGATCCTCCACAAGTTTCTGCAACATTCGTAGCTTCTCTGGCAGATCCCTTTGAGCGCAATCTAGCAGTGCGCGGATGGCACACTCATATCCGGGAAGGGAGGAGCACAGAAGGCTTCCGAGTTGTCGCCCGTACTCGCTGGTCCAATCCCACTGGCCGTCCAGGATTGCGCGAATTGTATCAAGCTTGGGTCCATGAAAGTGTATAATTGGGGCCGCTTCGTTGATGCCCCAGTATGGCTTCCAGTTGAAGCTTGGATCCAATCGTTCCCAACGTCGGCGGTATAGCTCATTGTACGCAGCCTGATCATTGAACATATGGCCGCGACCTTGTCGCATGCCGCAGAGCACAAACTCTTGGAACTCCGGGTACGTCCGCCGTAGAGACGGGACATTGATAATCATGACGCCAGTATTGCAGTAGTTCCAGTTGTCGACCTTAAACTCCGGCGCGCAGGCGAAGTACTCAGGATGGATATGGCCGAAGTCCGGCTGTTCAACAAAGAGAACGTCGCAATCTGTGTAGACGACAAATTCGTCGCCCATCTCTAGAAGACAGATTTGCGAGCGCAACCAGTGACCTAGCAGCGCTTTAGGGTAGAGGCCCTGTGCCGCAAGAAAATTGATCTCCTTCTCAAACCTAATCTCAACGTCGATCACCATTACTCCGCGCGCTTCCATCCATTCGGTGAAGGCGTTCCGAGCTCCAGTGTAAAGGAGGCGAGGCTCAAGGTCCGTACGGGAAAGCGCTGAGCTTACAGCAATTCGCGCATGTAATCCGAGCTCGTTATGAGTGCCTGCCTCATTGATGCCTAAGTACCACTTCATGAAACCTACCAATTCATTTCGTTCAGATGACCCAGCGGGACGATTGCGGATCCGTTGCAACGTATACCCAAGTCGTAGGTTTTCGTGACGCTGTTGGAGTGTTGCGCTTCAGGGTTGCCCCCCGTGCTCCTCTGGCGAGCTTAACCTTGAGCATCAGCCTTGCGAGTAGACGGCCCGATCAGGATCATGCACATTGCAGTTATGCTCCAGATTGATGATCGCGGTGTAGGCAACCAAATCGTCCTTCCGTCGACAGCCGGGCATAGGATCCAGGGCCATGCAGTAATTGGCGGTGACAGCAATCATCTGGAGATCGGGGATGAATCGGTCTCCAGTAATATTTACGCTTATTTGGGATCAAATTGCAAAGTACGCATTGGCGTGGGCTGCAGCCTCGGCAATTTATTTATACACGCGATGGACCGCGGAGAAGTCATCATCGGGAGCCGATCCGGTTTCAACGGTAGTGTCCGTTTATTGCTGCATGAACCAGGCCGAATAACCATCGGCGAAGGCTGTCTATTCGCTGGTGAAGTGGACGTGACGATAAGCGATATGCACTCGATCGTAGATGTAATAACCGGCCAGCGCGTTAACCCGGCTCGGGATGTCGTGTTGGAGGACCGCATCTGGGTTGGGCAGCGCGTGACGATCCTCAAGGGCTCGCATATAGGGAAGGGCTCGATTATAGGCGCGTGCTCCTTGGTATCAGGTGAAGTCCCGCCGAACTGCGTGGCCGCCGGTATACCGGCAAAGGCCATTCGAACAGGTGTCACCTGGCGGCACGAGCTAATTTATTGATTAAATCCTCCTGAGCGCAAGTTCTTGATTGGGCTGTATGCGGGTGTTTGCCGGTCGCCTACGAGAGCACCGGCGCGCCAATCCGATCGAGTGCCCGCGCTGCACCTTGATTATTGCGGCAAGCAGAGTGTCGATGCGATCGTGTTTCGCTGGCCCTTATGGCTTCCATCATTGGCAAGCATCCATTACGCTTTGACGTGCTCGCGCGCCCGACGCACCCCGGTGGCGAGCTCGCCTACCTGATCGAGCACCTTGCGCACCAGGTCAGGTGAACCGAGGTTCGCCTCGATCGTGGTGCACAGCGCCGATCCAACGACCGCCGCATCGGCGGCACGCACCGCCTCGGCTGCCTGCACTGGCGAGCGGACGCCGAAGCCAATGGCGATCGGCAGATCGGACACCTTGCGGATACGTGGAATTGCTTCGGCGAGATGCTCAGCCGTGGTGCTGCGTGTGCCGGTGATTCCGGTGATGCTGACGTAATAGACGAAGCCAGAACTGCCATCGAGCACCAGCGGCAGGCGTCCGTCGTTCGTCGTCGGCGCGACCAGGCGGATGATGTCGATGCCGTGGGCGGCGGCGTGCGGCACCAGAACGTCGGCCTCTTCGGTGGGGAGATCGACCATGATCAGGCCGTCGACACCCGCGCCGGCCGCATCGGCACAGAAGCGTTCGGCGCCGTAGGACAGGATAGGGTTCAAATAGCCCATCAGAATGATCGGCGTCGCGTCGTCGTCACGACGGAACTCGCGCACCAAGGCGAGCACATGCCGCACAGTCACGCCGGCTTTCAGCGCGCGCTTGCCCGCGGCCTGGACGATCGGGCCATCCGCCATTGGGTCGGTGAACGGAATGCCAATCTCTATCAGGTCCGCGCCGGCCGTCGGCATGCCACGCAGCAGCTCTAGCGAGGTCGAGGCGTCGGGATCCCAAGCCTCGATGAAGGGGATAAACGCGCCGCGACCTTCGCGCTTCAACGCGGCAAAGCGTGCGGGGATACGCGTCATAAGAAGAATCTCCCCCTCCCCTTGCGGGAGGGGGTTGGGGGGAGGGGGAGAAGCCTTTTCCGCCGGCTCACAGCCTCACCCCGAGATGCTCCGCGACGGTAAAGATGTCCTTGTCGCCCCGCCCGCACAAATTCATCAGAATGATCTGATCCTTTCCCATCGTCGGCGCGAGTTTCGTCACATGCGCCAGCGCATGCGCCGGTTCCAGCGCTGGAATGATCCCCTCGGTCCGTGTGCACAGCTGGAAAGCCGCCAGTGCTTCCTCATCGGTCGCCGACACATACTCGACGCGCCTGATGTCGTGCAGCCACGAATGCTCCGGCCCGATCCCCGGATAATCCAAACCGGCGCTGATCGAATGCGCCTCGATGATCTGCCCGTCATCGTCCTGCAACAGATAGGTCCGGTTGCCGTGCAGTACGCCGGGTCGTCCCCCTGTCAGGCTGGCGGCATGCTCACCGGTCTCGATGCCGTGGCCGCCGGCCTCAACGCCGATCAGCCGCACCGACGGATCGTCCAGGAACGGATGGAAGAGCCCCATCGCATTCGATCCACCGCCGATGCACGCCACCGCGGCATCCGGCAGCCGTCCCTCGGCTTCGCGCAACTGTGCCTTCGCCTCTTCGCCAATCACCGACTGGAAGTCGCGAACCATCATCGGATACGGATGCGGCCCCGCGACGGTGCCGATCAGGTAATAGGTGTCCTCGACGTTGGCGACCCAGTCGCGCAGCGCCTCGTTCATCGCATCCTTCAGAGTGGACGCGCCCGAGGTCACCGGCTTCACCTCCGCCCCCAGCAGCTTCATGCGGAACACGTTGGGCTTCTGTCGCTCGATATCGGTGGCGCCCATGTAGACAGTGCACGGCAGTCCGAACAGCGCGCACATTGTCGCGGTCGCCACGCCATGCTGGCCGGCGCCGGTCTCCGCGATGATCCGTGTCTTGCCCATGCGTTTGGCCAGCAGTATCTGGCCCATGCAGTTGTTGGCCTTGTGGCTGCCGGTATGGTTCAGCTCGTCGCGCTTGAAGTACACCTTCGCCCCGCCGAGGTGACGCGTCAGCCGCTCGGCGAACCACAATGCGCTGGGTCGGCCGACGTAGTTCTTCAGGTAGGCGTCCAGCTCTGTCCTGAACGCCGGATCGGCGCGCGCTGCCAGATAGGCCTGCTCTACTTCCAGGATCAGCGGCATCAGCGTCTCGGCGACGAACCGGCCACCGAACTCGCCGAAGCGGCCACGCCCGTCCGGACCGTTGCGCAGGCTATTGACGCCGAAAGGCTGGTTCACGTTGCACCGTCTCCTTTCATCGCGTCATAGCGCAGGCCCACTCAATGGTCACCTCATGGGTGATGCTGCGCCGCACAATTCAAAGTTGTGTGGATGGGCTAGATTGTTTCGCACTTCCACTCTTATCATCGACCCACCCGTCATTTGCCGCACGCCGCCCAGGACAGGAGCAAAGCCGTTGACGCTTGTCGCCGACACCGCGCACCCGAGGCACAGGAACTGGAAGACCATTGCGGCTGAGGCGCTTGCCGGGACCGGCGTCCACGCGTCTCGGCCGGTGCATGCAAATCTCACCGCGCCGGCGCTCGTGGCGGAGGCGGTTCGGCGCGACGAGGGGCGCCTGTCGGTCGACGGCGCGCTGGTCGTCACGACCGGTGTTCATACCGGTCGGTCGGCGCAGGACAAGTTCGTGGTCGATGAGCCGTCGGTGACCGGCGAGGTGTGGTGGGGCCGTGTCAACAATCGCCTCGCACCAGAGAAATTCGCCGTGCTGAAGGCGCGCGTGCAGGCCTATCTGCAGGGGCAGGAACTGTTCACCCAGGACCTGTATGCGGGCGCCGATGCGGCGCATTGCGTGCGGGTGCGCATGGTCACCACCGGTGCCTGGCAGGCGCTGTTCGCGCGCAACATCTTCATCCGGCCGAAGCCCGAGGAGTTGGCGGATTTTCAGCCAGACTACGTTATCTTGCACGCGCCAGGCTTTCAGGCAGATCCGGCGATCGACGGCGTACGCAGCGGTACCGCCGTCGCGCTGTCGTTCGAGCAGCGCGCCATCGTCATAGTTGGCACCGAGTACGCCGGTGAGGTGAAGAAATCTATCTTCACCGTGATGAACTGGATCCTGCCGGATCGCGGGGTGATGCCGATGCATTGCAGCGCCAACATCGGCGGCGAGGGCGACGTGGCGTTGTTCTTTGGGCTGTCGGGCACCGGCAAGACCACGCTCTCGTCAGACCCGCACCGCAAGCTGATCGGTGACGATGAACACGGCTGGAGCGAGACAGGCGTGTTCAACTTCGAGGGCGGCTGCTACGCGAAAGTGATCAACCTTTCGGCCGAGCATGAGCCGGAGATCTGGGCCGCCAGCCACCGCTTTGGCACGGTTCTGGAGAATGTCGTCGCCGACGGGCACGGCAGGCTGGACCTGACCGATCAGTCGCTGACCGAGAACACGCGATCGGCCTATCCGGTGGAGTACATCCCCAACATCGAGCCATCGCTGTGCGGCGGGCAGCCTCGCAACGTCGTGATGCTGACCTGCGACGCGTTCGGCGTCATGCCACCGATCGCAAAGCTGACACCGGCACAGGCGATGTATCATTTCCTGTCAGGCTACACCGCGCTGGTCGCGGGAACCGAGAAAGGGCTCGGCGCCGAGCCGGTGGCGACTTTCAGCACCTGCTTCGGCGCGCCCTTCCTGCCGCGCCGACCGGAGGTGTACGGCCGAATGCTGGCCGAACTCATCGGGCGGCATGAGGCAGATTGCTGGCTGGTCAACACGGGCTGGAGCGGTGGGCAATACGGCGTCGGACAGCGCATGAGCATTCGCCACACGCGTGCTCTGCTGCGTGCCGCGCTGGACGGCAGTCTGGCGCGGACACGTTTCCGCAAGGAGCGGTTCTTCGGCCTCGCCATTCCCGAGCAGGTGCCTGGCGTGCCGGCCGAAGTGCTGGACCCGCGGGAGTCATGGTCGGACAAGGCGGCATACGACCGGATGGCGAGCGAACTGATCGGCCGGTTCGAGAAGAATTTTGCGGTCTTCGAGGCGGGCGTCGGAGACGAAGTCCGCGCCGCCGCGATCCGCGCCGCCGCCTGAGCAACCACGCATGTACGTTCCTCCGCTGCACAAAGAAGACCGTATCGACCTGCTGCACGATGCGATCCGCCGCACCGGCTTGGCGACCTTGGTCACGGTGACGCAGGACGGGCTGATAGCGAGCCATGTGCCGATGCTGCTCGACGCGGACCCCGCCCCGTATGGCACGCTGGTCGGCCATCTCGCGCGACCAAACCCGCAGGCGCGCGGCGCGATCGGCGAGGCGCTGGCGATCTTCCAAGGCCCGGAAGCCTACGTCACGCCGTCCTGGTACGAGACCAAGCGTGCGACCGGCAAGGTCGTGCCGACCTGGAACTACGTGACGATCCACGCCTACGGCACGGTCGAGTTCTTCAACGACCCGGAGCGGTTGCGCGATGTGGTGACGCGGCTGACCGACCGGCAGGAGGCGCCTCGCGCCGAGCCCTGGGCGGTGACCGATGCGCCGGCCGATTTTATCGATGTCATGCTGAAGGGCATCGTCGGCTTCACGCTGCCGATATCGCGGCTCGAGGGCAAATGGAAGATGAGCCAGAACCGCCCTGCCGAGGACCGAGCCGGCGTGGTCGCTGGGCTGCAATCGGACGGCCGCGAGGATGTGGCCGGTCTGATCCCCGGGTAGCCTCGGATTGCGCCCGAGCCCGTGGCGCGGCCATAACCCGGTCCCAATGAACAGCATCTTCAAAGGCGATGTGAGTACCGCCGGCGGCCGCGCGCTCGCGTGGCTTGACGCGCTGGTCGTCGACCACGCGGTGTTCCGACTGGTCTGGAGCAATTTCGCCGCCGTCGCGCCCGGACGCCTGTATCGTTGCAACCATCCGACGCCGGCGCGCCTCGCGGCACTCACGCGCCGCTACGGCCTGAAGACGCTGATCAACCTACGCGGCGAGACCGGCAATGGCTCGGATGCGCTGAGCCGTGAGGCGGCCCAGGCCCTGGGTCTGGAGTTTGTCGATGCGCCGCTGGACAGTCGTGGCGCACCGCAGCGCGAGCGGATCCTCCGGCTGTTCGACATCTTCCGGCAGATGCGCGCGCCGGCGCTGCTGCATTGCAAGTCGGGCGCGGATCGCGCGGGGCTCGCGGCCGGACTGTTCGTACTGTATCAGGGCGGCACCTCGCGGCAGGCACTGGCGCAACTCTCGCTGCGCTTCGGCCATATCAGGCAGGCGCGGACCGGCGTGCTGGATGCATTCTTCCACTACTACGCGCGCGAGGCCGAGGGGCGGAAGCCGTTCCTCGACTGGGTGCGCGAGGACTACGATCACACGGCTCTCCAGCGTGACTTTCATGCCAATGGGCTGGCGAGTTTCATCAATGACTGGGTGTTGGTGCACGAATAGCGATGCAGGCAAGCGACGTCATCGAAGGACTGCCGATCACCGACTGGCAGGGACCATTCGCACCGCCTGTGCAGACGCAGGCGCTCGATGCGCTGGAGGCCGGCCGCGTGCTGATGGCGCGATTGCCGTTCCGTCTGGCGCCGGACGAGACGTTCCTGCTGTCGCCCACTGTCATGGGTAGCGAGCGCAAGAACATCAGCTTCGATGCTGCAACGGGCCGCATCGGCAATACGTCACTGTCCGGCGGCGAGGCCGAACGACTGCAAACGATGCTGCGCCGCTTCGCCGACATGGCGGAGACGTTGCTGCACGATCTCCTGCCTGGCTACGCGCCGGCGCTGCAGCGGGCGCGCACCAGTTTCCGCCCAGCGGAGATCGCTGGCCGCCAGTATTCGCCGCGGCACGACGACAGGCTGCTGCATGTCGATGCGTTTCCCAGCCGCCCAATGCGTGGCCAGAGGATTCTCCGCCTGTTCAGCAACGTTTCGGCGGACGGCGCACCACGTGCCTGGCGCGTCGGCGAGCCATTTCCTGAATTCGCCCGCCAGTTCCTGCCGCGCACCGGGTCGGCGACGCCGGGCAGCGCCTGGCTGCTGCAACGCCTGGGCATCACCAAGGGGCGGCGCAGTGAATACGACCGGATCATGCTGCGTCTCCACGACACAGGGAAGCTGGACGCTACCTACCAGTCCGGCGCGCCGCGAGCAGACTTGTCGTTTGCCGCCGGCACCACGTGGCTCTGCTTCACGGATCAGGTGTTGCACGCGGCACTCGCCGGGCATTGCGCATTGGAACAGACCTTCCACCTGCCAGTCACGGCGATGGCACATCCCGAGCGTTCGCCATTGCGCGTATTGGAGCAACTGGCCGGTCGCGCGCTGACATAGCGCAACCGACCGACGGCTCATCAGGGGTCGTCCTGCCGCGGGATCAATGCGACTGCGCCCGCGGCAAGCACGCAAGCCAGGGCGGCCATGGCAAATGTTGCGGAAAGCGACCATGTGACCAGCAGGCCGGCGAGCACGGAACCCAACGGGCCGCCGGACATGTTCAGGCTCATCGATACGGAAAGCACGCGGCCAAGTTCCGCCGGATCGGTCCGTCGCTGGCGCAACGTCAATACGCCGACATCGATAGGTCCCGCCGCGGCGCCGACCAACATCAGTCCGATTGCCAGGCCGGCGAGGCCGAATTCAGCCGCTATCGGCCATGCTGCGGCGGCGGTTACCAGCATGCCGATCGCCATCACCTCGCGCTCTCGCCCGGCGATGCGTCGATGACCGGCGATCAAGGCCGCCACGCCACCAACGAGACCGACGCCCGCCCAGAGGAGGCCTGCGACGGCCGCGCCCGTGCCGCCGGCGAACTGTCGCGCCGCGAATACCGGCACGACGACAGCCAGGACGCCCCACAGAACCTCATAGAGCGAATCGGATACCGCAAGCCCGCGCAATGAGGGGTGTCGCATGACGCGCAGCACGCCACCCCCAGCCTCTGCCATCAGCGGGCCGAGACGCGGCAACCGGCCGCGCGGTCGGCGGATGGTGCCCACGCACAAAGCGGCTGCCGTGTAGGTCAGAGCGATGATACCGAAGGCGAGCGCGGATCCGCCAAAGCCCACAATCGCGCCCGCCAACGCGGGCCCGACGACGTCGGACAGGCCATGGATCGAGGTATCCAGGGCGTTTACGCGCGACAGAGCCGTCACTGGGACCAGACGCGGCAGCAGCGTGCGGATCCCGGACATGGTCAGCGGGCTGGTCAGCGAGAACACGCCGACCAGTGCCAGCAGCACCGGTGCATTCGCCCAGCCAAGACAATCGACCGCTATCAACGCGATCACGCACGTCGCGCTCGCCGCCATGTCCACGGTTATCGCCCAGACCGAACCGACGCCGTCGATGAGGGCACCGGCAACCGGACTGATTGCCAGGCCAGGCGCAACAGCGGCAAAGGCCAGCCATCCGGCGAGGAGCGGCGAGCCAGTCCGTGCCAGCGCGTACAGCACAATCGCCAGCGCGAACATGCGCCCTGCCAGCCTCGACAGCAGCGCGGCGAGCAATAAGCGCCCGCACGTCGGCCGAGCCGAGGAGCTGTCGGTAAGAGAGCGGTTTCCCTGTCATTGCGAGGAGCGAAGCGACGAAGCAATCCCCATCGAGTATACGCTATGATGCAGATTGCTTCGCAGCTTCGCTCCTCGCAAACCCGGGATGCCTGATGCCCAAGATGATCCTCACCGGCGACGTCAACCTGATGAACGTCGACGATGCCACAGTGCCGTTCGCACGCGTGCAGCAGGAGTTCCGCGCCGCCGACATCGTGTTCAGCAATCTCGAATGCTGCCTCTATGATCCTCCGCGCGGGCACGCGACCGAGAACGAAGGCTTCTTCGCCTCGTCACAGATAGGTGGTGACGCCTTGCGCGCCGCCGGCATCGGCGTGGTCGGCATTGCCAACAACGTAAACTATGGCGACGCCGCCATCACCGCCTCCGTCGCGCGGCTCGACGAACTCGGCATTCCACACACCGGCGCCGGTGCCAACGCGGCCGCGGCGCGCACCCCGGCCATCGTGGAACGCAACGGCATCCGCTATGGCTTCCTGCAACGCAGCTCGGTGTACTGGCCGACAAATCATGAGGCCAGTCCCAGCGCCACTGGCATCGCGGTGATCCGCGCTCACACCGCGTATCAGGTGCCAATGCACAAGACGCGTGCGGACATTCCGCCGATGAACCGCCCGGGCATTCCGCCGGTGATCATCACCTGGGCGGATCCCGATTACCTGCGCGCCTTCACCGAAGACATCTCGGCGCTGCGTTCGCAGGTCGATATCCTCGTCGCCTCATGTCACTGGGGACTGCACAAGGAGGTTCTCGGCTACATGCGCGAGATTGGCCGCGCTGCTATCGATGCCGGTGCGGATCTGGTCATCGGACATGGACCACATTATTCGCTGCCGATTGAGGTGTATCGCGGCAGGTCAATCTTCTACGGCCTGGGCAGTTTCTCGTTCCATACGGGCCATGGCGGACGGCGTCATGGCGACTGGGTCGGCATGATGGTGCGCGCGACCATAGCGGATAAGCGGATAGCGAGCATCGGCGTGCAATTCGTCCGTCACAACGGTCGCAACGAGACTGTCCCTTGCCGCCTGGACGATGAACGCGCCGAGTTCGCCGACATCGCAACGCGCAGCGCGACACACGGAACTCGCCTCATCGAACGCGGTGACGAAATGATGATAGCACCGGAGGAATGACCTCAGAGCGCGCGACGCCAGCGCGCGGTCAATGGCACGCCATACAGCAGAACCGCAAAGCCGACCGCAGCAAGCGAGCTCAGCACGATCGACAGTATGATATTGCCGGAGACCATGCTGACAGTGACGTAGGCCTCGCCGACGAGACCGAGCGCGATGAGCCCTTCCGCCGGCAACATCATCATGACGGTGTAGCGAAGCACGCTCTCCTCGGCGTTCCCTCCGGCAGCTATGCGATGATAGGAAGCGGGCGCGATCAGCAGCACGATGGCGATCGCGACAAAACCCATGCTTGCCATGTGCACCGCTTGGGATGCCGCGCTCAGTTCGCCGAAACGATCGGTCAGCACGGCGATCACCTGGAAGCCGAACAGTGCCTGGGCGCCCGGCAGGACGACGCGCAGTTCCGTCAAGGCCTGAACGATGCGGCCTTCCAGCGATTGCTCCTTGTCCTCCATGGGGCCTTCCCTTCGTTCTTGGCGCCTGGCCGCGCAAGCCGGAACCACGTGCCAGACCACGATCGCCGCAAGCACGAAGCCGCCGCCGGCAAGCCCCGCACGCCAGACACCGGCAAACGCGACGAGGCCGATGGCTACGTCGATGCCAAGCACCAGTGCGAGCAATGGCAGCGCCGCCTGTAGCGTGCGGGATGCGTGCGAGACAAAGCGCGACGTGGCGTGGCCCATCTCGGCAATCTGGTGGAATGATGGCGTGGCGAGCAGCAAACCGACTGTCGTGAGGGTCAGCAGCAGCGCGGCACAGTCGAGCGCTTGAAACGAGACGGGAAGACGACGGAAGCCGACCGAGAATGCCGCGCGATACTGCAATCCGAGCAGAAGCTGCGCACCCAGCATCACCAGGCGCGTCTCATCCAGCAGGTCCTTTACCCTCGCTTCGATCGGCAGCATCCGCCAGAGCATTTGGCGTAAGGGTAGTTCCGCCGACAGTCACACTCCTGTCACATCGCCGCGGTTCCAGGCACCCCATGCAGTTGCTTTGCCATGTAGACGCGGTCGTAGCCCTTCTCGCGGACTCGATGCGTCTCGATGAAGCCGATGCGGTGATAGAGGGCGATGTTCTCGGCCATCAACGCGTGCGTATACAGGTGGATTGCGTCATAGCCGCGTCGGCGGGCCTCCGCTTCGGCGAATTCGACCAGTGCGCGGCCATGGCCCTTGCCCTGACAGCCAGGCGAGACCGCGACGTTATCGAGCAGGAAACCCGACTGCGTTTCCTCCAGCACGAGGACGCCGACGATGCGTCCACCGTCCTCCATCACCCAGGTCTGGCCGTCAGCGATGCGCCGCGCGTAATCGTCCAGCATCGGGCCGGGCAGTTTGCCGATGCGAGCGGTGTAGTGCGCATACGCGGCATGGACGACGTCGCGCACGACGGCAGCATCATGATGACGGGCAGTGCGGATCATGGCGGCAGTCGAGCCACGCGCCAGTCAAGCCGCCCGCTCTCGCACTGCCTCAGTCGCGGCCTCCAGCCCCACCGTCTGCGCCAGCCGATCCAGCCGACGCATAACGCTTTCGCCGGCGAACACGCCGCTGTCTTCCTCAAGCCGAAGGATCAGCCGACTGCCCGCAAGCCGCAGCCCGGTCCCCGCCAGCAGATCCAGCGTGCCGGCCGATAACGTGTAGGCCAGGCGCAACGCCACACCGAGCACCTCCGCCCGGTGCGTGCTCGACACATCGAGCAGCAACCGCGCCGGACGCAGGAATGGCGCCTCGGTGTCCACCTCGTAGCGCATGGCGATGGCCAGCGCGAGGAACGCCCGCGCGTGATGATCCAGCCCGATCCCGGGCTGGCGCAATACACGCAGGAACGCCTGTTCGGCACGGAACTCCGGATGATCGTGGCTGCCGATATCGGACATCCAGCACGCCGCCTCGCGCAGCCGCCGCGCCTCGCCCAGTTCCGCCGGGAACAGCGGATCGGTCCAGTTGAACAGCGCGGGAGGCAGCTTCGGGTCACGGCCAAGCCGCGCCGCAAACTCATGTCCGGCCGCCAGCAGAGGGTCCTCGACGCGGATCGCATCAGGCATGCGCTGCATGAACCAGCCCTCACGCAGTCCGCTCGCGCTGAAAACAACCCGACGTGCGCCGGTCGCACGCAGCACGCGCCGCAGCACCACGGCGGCATACGGAAGATCATCGATGCGTCGGCGTGACAGCCCGGGCAGCCGCTCGAGAGCACGGCGACCGGCACCGGCGATCACAGCGGTCAGGTCGCGCGCCTCCTCGCGGCCGATCGTGTAATGATGCACCATCTGCAGCGGATACCCGGTCTGCGCCATGTGGATGCGTGCGAGCGCCCGCCACGCGCCGCCCACCAGATACAGATCGCAATTGGCGCCTTCAGCCAGCCATGGCACGGTCGCGAGGTCGGCCTCGGCGATGGCGCGGGCGCGGACCGGATCGCCACCGGCGCGCTCCGCCAGTCGTATCGCACCAAGGCTCAGCGTGTGCGACACGCCGCGCGCGCCGCGATCGAGACGCACCAACTCGAGCGAACCACCGCCGACATCGGCCAGGATCCCGTCGGCGGTCGGAATGCCGCAAAGCACGCCTTCCGCTGAATATTCCGCTTCCTGTTGACCCGACAAAATCCGGATCGGCACGTCAGGCATGCGCGCCTGCAAGCCGGCGACAAAGTCCGCGCCGTTGCGTGCATCGCGTACCGCGGCGGTGGCGAGCATCTCGAACGGCGTAGCGCCCATCGCGCGTGCCACGGCATGATAGCGGTGCAGCACGGTAAGAGCCTGCCCCATGCCCTCTTCGTTCAACCGCCCGGTCGCCTGCAGGCCGCGGCCGAGACGCAGCACCGCCTTTTCGTTGAAGATCGCCACGGGGTTGCGACAGGCACCCTCATAGACGACGAGGCGCACGGAGTTCGATCCGAGATCGACCACGGCGCAGCGCGGTGCGTCGGCAGACGGCTTGAATGGCATGGGTCAGTCCTGGTTCACGCGATCCGGGCGGCGATGATTGACCAGCGGCGATGCAACCGCGGGCCCGTGCAATGCAGAACCGCGGCCGGAAAGCGATGGGTTGGTCATGAAATAATGGTGTGCCGAGATCGGCTTCTTGCCGGGAGGCACGCGCCGCCACACACCGTCGCCGCGCAGTTCCCACGACTGCATCGAATCCTTCAGGTTCACCACCATGATCTGGTCGAGCACCTGAGCATGCACAGTTGGATTGTGGATCGGCACCAGCGTTTCCACGCGCCAGTCCATGTTGCGCACCATCCAGTCGGCCGAACTGATATAGACGCGGGCGTGCCGGCTGGGCAGCTGATGGCCGTTGCCGAACACGCAGATGCGGCTGTGCTCCAGGAAGCGGCCCACGATCGACTTGATGCGGATGTTATCTGACAGGCCTGGCACGCCGGGGCGCAGGCAGCAGATGCCGCGCACCACGCCCATCACCTTCACACCGGCACGCGAGGCTTGGTACAGCAGGTCAATCAGCGTCTCATCGACCAGCGAGTTCAGCTTCAACCAGATGCCAGCGGGCCTGCCGGCATGCGCGAAGGCGATCTCGCGACGGATCAGGTCCGACAGCACCGCCCGCGTCGTCAGCGGACTGAATGCGATAGCATCCATCAGTTCCGGCCGCGCATACCCGGTCATGAAGTTGAACAGCCGTGCCGCGTCGCGCGTCAGGTCGGGATCGGTCGTGAAGAATGACAGGTCGGTGTAGATACGGGCGGTGATCGGGTGGTAGTTGCCGGTACCGAAATGCGCGTACGAGCGCACGCCGGTGCCCTCGCGACGTACCACCAGCGACAGCTTCGCGTGGGTCTTCAGCTCAGCGAAGCCATAGACGACCTGCACGCCAGCCGCCTCGAGCGTGCGGGCAAGCTGGATGTTCATCTCCTCGTCGAAACGCGCGCGCAACTCCACCACAGCGGTGACGAATTTGCCCGCTTCGGCTGCCTCTATCAGCGCCTTCACGATCGGTGAGTCACGACTGGTGCGATACAGTGTCTGCTTAACCGCGATCACGTTCGGGTCCTGTGCCGCCTGACGCAGGAACTGCACCACCACGTCGAAGCTCTCGAACGGGTGGTGGACAATAATGTCCTTGGCGCGGATCGCGGCAAAGCAGTCGCCACCGAAATCGCGGATGCGTTCCGGGAAGCGCGGCGTGTAGGGCGGGAACAGCAGATCGGGCCGGTCATCGACGATCAGATGCCGCAGATCCGCGACGCCGAGCATGCCATTGGTGATGTGCGTTTCGTCCGGTGCAGCGCCGGTCTCGACCGCCACGAGGGCACGCAGCTCCTCCGGCATCTTGGCATCCATGCCGAGATGGATCGCCACGCCACGCCGGCGACGCTTCAGTGCCGTCTCGTAGGAGCGGACGAGGTCCTCCGCTTCTTCCTCGAACTCCACGTCGGTGTCGCGGATCAGGCGGAACGTACCCTGGCCGGTGACGCGAAAGCCGGGGAACAGCCGGTCCAGGAACAGCCCGACCAGATCGTCGAGGATGACGAAGCGGATCGGTTCGCCGATCGCGCCAGGCAGCCGAACGAACCGGTCCACCTGGCTGGGCAGCGGCAACAGCGCCCGCATGCTCTGCCCGTCCTCCGCGCGGAGCAGCAGCAGAGCCATCACCAGGCCCATGTTGGGAATGAAAGGGAACGGATGCGCCGGGTCGACTGCGAGCGGCGTCAGCACCGGAAATACCCGCTCCATGAACCATGCGTCGAGCCACTTCACGTCGTTGGCTGACAGCTCGGTCGGCTCGCACACCTCGAGGCCGGCCTCACGCAACAGGCTGCGCAGTTCGCGCCACACCCGCTGCTGCTCAGCCAGCAGTGATTCGGCGCGGATCTTGATCTCGGCGAGCTGCTGCGCCGGGGTTCGTCCGTCCGGCGAAACGGCGGTGAGGCCGGCCTTCGCCTGCCCTACCAGGCCGGCCACGCGCACCGAATAGAACTCGTCCAGGTTGGAGGCGCTGATCGACACGAAACGCACGCGTTCGAGCAGCGGATGACGCGGGTTCTCCGCCTCCTCCACCACTCGATGGTTGAAGTCGAGCCAGGAAAGCTCGCGGTTGATGAACCGGTCGGGACTGTCCAGCGCGATCGTGGCCTGATCGGGCCTCGACGGCCCGACGGGCCGGTCGAGCACGTCCACTGTGCCGTTGCCGTGCGCCAGCGACCCTTGGGTGGGCGATTTGTTCATGTCGTGATCCTACAGGAGAGCCGGGCCGTCCCGCGAGGGCAGCGAAACCGTCCCGGAAATTTCATCAGGCGCCAGCAGGTCGGCCAGCGCCACGGCCGCGAACCGCACGGTGACGTTGCGGCGTTGCTCGAGCGAGGCGGCATCCAGGCGGCCGACCGCTTCGCCCAGTGCAGAGGCGCTGCGCGGCAGACGCCTCACCAGCCATTCCTGCACTGCCTCTGGCAGACGTAGCTGCCTTTCAGCGAGCAGCCGGGCCAGCAGTGTCCGCAGCAGCGTGTCCTCCGGCGGCCCGATCTCCACTGCGGTCATCGCGCGCAGACGGCTGGCGAGGTCAGGTAGACGGACCGGCCAGCGCGACGGCGGCGTCGGAGAGGCAAGCAGGATCGGCAGCCCAGCCTCGCCTGCCGTGTTCAACAGATGCAGGAGCGCGGTTTCGTCGGCGACCGCATCGGCGTCATCCAGTGCAATGCCGGAAGCGGGCAATTCGGGCAGGCCCGTCAACGCGGTCCCGGACGAAAGCACCGCACCACTACGGGCCATCCAGATGTGCAGCAGATGAGTCTTGCCGCGCCCTGACTTGCCCCAGATTGCCAGCCGCCGGTCAGGCCAGTCGGCAGTGCGGCGCAGCCACGCGCAGGCCGCGGCATTGGACGGCGCCTCGCGAAAGTCGACCGCGGCAAAGCGGGGTCCACCAAAGATTGGCAGCGGCAGTTGACCGGCGGTGCGCACTGCGGAACTCCGAACCGGGCCCGACAGATAGTCAAGCCGTACTCAGTTGCCTCCGCCGCTGCCCGGTGCCATTGCGACGATGTCCCAGATTTTCGCGGGATCGCGGCAGCCGGTGCCGTGCAGCGAGTAGGCGCGGCCTGACGACAGGATGCGTTCAGCGAAGTCGCGGCACCAGCCGTATTGCGCGGAGCGCTTCGTGTCCACCAGCGTGACGACGCCAGCCGTGCCTGTGTCAGCGTCGGACCACTTCGCCTGGCTGCCACTCAGTTGGGTTTCCAATGCGCGCTGCAGCGCGTAGGAGCGTTGGCGGAGTGCGCTGTCAGCCAATACCGGATCGGAACTGGTGTAACCGGTCAGGTCCGTGATCTGGAATGGGGCGTCACCAACCGCCTCGTCGGTGCGGACGTAGAACCCAATGTCGGGGGCATAGTAGAAACTGCGCCGGATGAGCCCGTTGCCGGTCACGGCCGGCGTCTCACGCAGCGTGCAATCGACCCGCCACGTATCGAAATCACCAGCCACTGTCGTCACCCGTGCCGCGCCGATAACGTTGCAGCCCCAGTCCTCCTGCACGGTCACCTGTTGGCCGCCTTCGCGCGGATGGACGTTGCGCGTGGCAGTAAACTTCACGCTCTTCGCGGGTTGCAGCGGAAAAAGCAGCGACGGGTCCCCGCTAACGCGGCGCTCCCCCAGGGCGGCGCCGTCGGCCCAGGTCAGACGGGGCGCCAGAACATCGCGCGAGGTCACGAACGTACCATCGTTGTCACGCCAGTGGACCACATCGCCGTCCACAGCGGTCACGCTGTCATTGCTGCCATCGCTGAACTGGTACGAGTCGCCGAGGCCATAGGTCGGCAACGCGGCTGGTGGCAATGATGGGATGTCAACTGGCCGGTACGAGCCGCAGCCCGTCAGTGTCGCAAACAGGACCATCAAACCTGCGAGGCTGCCCGGCAGACTTGGCTTGGCGGAGAACCGTCCGCGGTGCATGACTCTCCTTACCGCGCTGCACCGGCTTCACGTGCGCAATCCATCGTGAAACCGATATGCAGGCGTAAACAGTGCCGTGAGCGGAACTTTGCGGCGGCACACTCCGCTGTCCAGGCAGCGGGGCTTCGAAGGGGGAACCATGCCACTGTTGACCATGCCAGCACCTGCCCCTCCGCAGTCCCGCCGGATGTTACGGACGAGGCTCGGAGCCGCCGCGGTGGTCGCGATGGTCTCGGTTCCCTGCGCGGTCGATTTCCCTGCCGTGACGCTACACAGGGAAGCCGCCTATGCCCGCGCAGGCGATGATAGCACCGCGGGTCCCGTCGCCGCCGGCACGGAAGACACTGCTGGCGCATCCAGTGCGGGCGCAGGTGCGAGAGCAGACCAGAGTGATGGCGGTCCCGGGGGCGACAATAGGGGAGGTGTCCAGAACCAGGATGAAACACAACGGGCGCCCGACCCTCTCGGGCGCTCCGACACCATCCTGTCCCCGTCACAGGAGCAGGATTTGATCAATCGCGGCTGGCCACGCTGACGGCTTCAGCGGCCTCGCTGTGAAGCGGATGGATCGCTATCGCTTGGTTGGCGGGTCCAGATAAAGCGGGCTGGCCAGGTAGCGTCGCAGCCAAAAACGGCACAGCACGCCGATCGTTGCGGCAACCGGCACTGCCAGCATCACACCGAGAAAGCCGAAAGCTGCGCCACCAGCGAACAAGGCGAATATGACCCACACCGCGGGCAATTCCACGCGGTCGCCCAGGAAGCGCGGATAGATCACATAGCCTTCCAGAATCTGCCCGAACACCAGCACGCCACCCACGACGATGACGCCCCGCCAAAGCGGGAACTGCGCCATGGCCAGTCCGAGCGCCGTGACGCCCCCGGTGATCGAGCCGACGTAGGGGATGAAAGACAGCAGCCCCGCCGCGATGCCGACGATGAGGCCGAGGTCCAGGCCGGCCACGGTCAGCGCCGAGGCGTAGTAAAGTGCCAGGATAATGCAACACAGCGCCTGGCCGCGAACCCAGGCTGACAGGATGCGGTCCACCTCGCGGGCCTGGGCGCGGATCACGTCGGCGTAGCGATGGGGCAGCCAGGAATCGACCATGCCGATCACCCGCGGCCAATCGCGCAGCAGATAGAAGCCCACAACCGGTGTCACCACCGCGAGCGTGAGCACATTGAAGATCGCGAAGCCTGCTCCCGTGACGCTGGTGAGCGAGGAGGCAATGAAGCTCAGCATATTGCCGGCCTGGCTGCTCACCAGGTCGCGCAACTTGTCGTTCACCACGTCGGAGCCGAAGTTCTGCTGCAGGTCGGTGAGCACCGTGCTGGCCCAACGCTGCAGCAACTGCACGTATTGCGGAATACGGCCTAGCAGCAGGCCGATCTGCTGCAGGATGAGGGGGTATAGCAGCAGCGCGAACAACAGGACGCCGGCGATCAGCCCCAGGATCATCAGCAGCGCCGCCAGCCCGCGGCCTAGCCCAAACCTGGTAAGCCGCGTCGTGGGTGGGTCGAGCACGTAGGCGATGCCGGCCGCGGCGACGAACGGCGCCAACACCGAGGCGAAGAGCTGCAAAGCCAGCCACGCGACCACGAGCAGCCCGACCACCAGCGCCACCCGCTGCCCACGCGTCGCCTGGCCCGGGGCCGTCGTCACCTCGGCGAACCAGGTCCGCGGCGCGGGCGGCGGAGGCGGAGGCGCTTCGGGCGGCGGCAGTTCTGCCGTGTCGGTCATCTGTTGCGTACCGTCACCCAGACATAGGCGGCGCCGGAGCCGAACGTGGTCGCCGCGACCAGCCATATCAGACCGGTCATCACGGCCGGCGCGGCAAGGTCGAACCCGGAAAGCAGCAGCGTTAGCGCCACCAGTGCGATCTGAAACACCGTATTAAGCTTCGAAATGTACAGCGGGCGGATCAATACCGACTGGCCAAGCAGTGACAGCACGACCACACCACCGACGATTACCACATCGCGAAACACCACCAGAATGGCCAGCCAGTCAGGCAATGCCTCCACCGACGCCAAGGTCACGTACATCGTCACCAGCAAGGCCTTGTCGGCAACCGGATCCAACAGCGCGCCCACCATGTTGCCGCCGCCGTTGCGCCGCGCCAGCCAGCCGTCAATCGCGTCCGACAAGCCAGCCGCGAGAAACAGGAAGAATGCCTGCGAAAACTGGTGCTCCAGCACCAGCCATACCGACAGCGGTACCGCGCAAAGCCGCGCGAATGTGATAACGTTGGGCAGCGTCAGCAGTGCGGTCGATGCGCTTCGGCCAACTTGCGATCCGTCAGGCATCGGCCCGCATTTCCACGATTGCACCCCGCATTGCGCCGCGCCGTTGGCCTATGGTTGTTCCCGCCATCGTCCGGCGCGGCGGACCAAGGCAGTAGCGTATCGAGGGCCAGCATGACCAGTGGTGATCACGATTCAAAGGCAATGGCCGGCAACGGGCTGACCTATCGTGCCGCCGGCGTGGACATCGAGGCTGCCGATTCACTGGTGGAGACGATCAAGCCGCTCGCGCGGGCCACGAATCGGGCTGGAGTGATGGGCAGCCTCGGAGGCTTCGGCGCGCTGTTCGACCTGAAGGCAGCGGGGTTCGCAGATCCGGTGCTCGTGTCCGGCACAGATGGTGTGGGCACGAAGTTGAAGATCGCCATCGAGACGGGGATCCATGATACGATCGGCGTCGACCTGGTTGCGATGTGCGTCAACGACATCGTGGTCCAGGGCGCCGAGCCCCTGTTCTTCCTGGATTATTTCGCCGCCGGGAAGCTCGACCCACACCAGGGGCGGGAGGTGATCGCCGGGATCGCCTCAGGCTGCAACGAGGCCGGCTGTGCCCTGGTGGGAGGCGAGACCGCGGAGATGCCCGGTATGTACCGCGAGGGCGACTACGACCTTGCCGGCTTTGCGGTCGGTGCGGCGGAGCGTGGGCATCTGCTGCCGCGCGGCGTTGTGCCGGGCGACACGGTCCTTGGGCTCGCCAGCTCCGGCGTTCACTCCAATGCATTTTCATTGGTGCGGCGCGTGGTGGAGATAAGTGGCCTGCCCTGGAGCGTGCCCGCGCCGTTCGACCCGGAGGTGTCGCTCGGGCAGGCGCTGATGACGCCGACCCGGATCTATGTTCCCGCGGTGCTCGCGCTGCACCGCGCCGGGCTGTTGAAGGCTGCGGCGCATATCACCGGCGGCGGACTGCCGGGCAATCTGCCCCGGGTGCTGCCGGAGGACACCGTGGCGGTGCTGGAACCCTATTGGTCCATCCCGCCGGTGTTCGGCTGGTTGGCGCGCACCGGTGGCGTGGCCTCTGACGAGATGCTGCGGGTTTTCAATTGCGGTATCGGCATGGCGATCGTGGTTGCCGACCCCGACGCGGCGACCGAGTTGCTGCGCGATCGCGGCGAAAGTGTCGCGCGCATCGGGCACATCGAGGCTGGCAGTGGCCCGGCGCAGGTACTGATCGACCTGCCGGCCGGTTGGCCAGGGTGAGGCGGCGCACCGCCGTTCTGATCAGCGGCCGCGGCTCCAACATGGCCTCGCTGATCGCGGCAGCGCGCGATCCGGCCTACCCCGCGGAGATCGTGCTCGTAATTTCGAACCGGCCACACGCGCCTGGGCTCGCTCTGGCGCGCGATGCCGGGGTGGCAGGCGTGGCGATCGATAATCGCCCATTCAGGGACGACCGGACCGCGCACGAAGTGGCGATCCATGCGGCGCTGCGCGAGGCCGGTGCCGAGATCGTCTGCCTGGCCGGGTACATGCGGTTGCTGACACCATTTCTGGTCGACGCCTGGCAGGGGAGGATGCTGAACATCCACCCAAGCCTGTTGCCGGCATTTCCCGGGCTGGACACGCATGCGCGGGCGCTGGCCGCGGGGGTGAAGCTGCACGGCTGCACCGTGCATCTGGTGACCAACACGATGGACGAGGGACCGATCCTGGCGCAGGCAGCGGTGCCGGCGTTGCCCGGCGATACTGCTGAGACGCTGGCGGATCGGGTGCTGGCACAGGAGCACCGGATCTATCCGCTGGCGCTTCAGTGCTTTGCCGCGAGGACCGCTGGAGCGCTGCCGGCGGCAAATGCAGCTCTGCTCAATCCCACGGTCCCATGAGCTCGCTTACATGATTTCGACGGGAGCGCGACAGGTGGCGTACCATATGACCGGGTCACGCCCGGAGGGATATGCCATGTCCGCAGAATTGTCCGCCGCACACGGTCTACCGTCCGAGCCGGCACGCCGCGACTTCCTCAAGCTGGTGACAATGGCAACTGCTGCGATCGGAGGCGCCGCAGTCGCATGGGCATTCATTGACTCGATGAATCCCGCCGCCGACGTGATCGCCGCGGGCGCACCGATGGATATCGATGTCAGCAAGCTGGCACCAGGCCAGCAGATCGTCATCCTGTGGCGCGGCAGCCCGATCGTAGTGGTCAATCGAACGCCGGATGCCCTGAAGACCCTGCAACAGCCGAGCCTCGTTGCTCGTCTGAGCGACCCAAACTCGAGCGTCGAGCAACAGCCCAGCTATGCCCGCAACTGGCATCGATCGATCAAGCCCGAGTTTGCGGTGTTGGTCGGCATCTGCACACATCTCGGCTGCCTGCCGTCCTATTTTCCCACGCCGAGCCCGACAGAGCCGGTCGCCAATTGGCCGGGCGGGTATTTCTGCCCCTGTCATGGCTCGAAATACGATCTGGCAGGCCGCGTCTACACAGGTGTGCCCGCGCCGTACAACCTCCCCGTGCCGCCCTATCATTTCCCCAGTGAGCACATCCTGCGCATCGGCGAAAACCCGCAGGGTGCCACCTTCACTCTGAGCTCGGTGGTGCAGATGTAGGCCCGCTGGAGATGAACAAAGTCTAAGCCGATGTTAAGTAGGATCGTATCGGCCGCCCACCTATCTCTGCCACCAAGGATGGCGTGTGGAGGACGAAGCAAATGTTCATCTCCGATGTGCTGAAAATCAAAGGCCGCAGCGTCGTGAAGGTGCGGCCTGCCGACACCGTGGCATTCGCTGTGGCGAGGCTCGCTGAACATTGTATCGGCGCAGTTGTCGTCGAGGATCAGTGGATGAAGCCGGTCGGCATTTTCTCGGAGCGCGATTTCCTCAATGCGATCGCGCGTGACGGTGCCGCCGGTACTCGGCTTCGAGGTGCGGCAGCTTATGTCGTCGCCGATCATCAGCTGTCATTCATCGGACCGCATCGACGCAGTGCTCGCCACGATGACCTTGACAAAGATCAGACACGTACCCGTGATCGATGCCGGCTCACTGATCGGCATCGTCAGCATCGGCGACCTCGTGAAGCACCGGCTCGACGAAAAGGAGTTGGAAGCCAGCGTGCTGTTGGACCTGTCGCGCATGCACGCCTGATCCGCCTGCCAGTTTCGATGTGAGTCATATCCAGGGGCACCGGGCGAGGTTGTCTATCGACGCGAGTGGGGTAAGAACCGTCGGACGACCACCTCGCGGACCGGAAGATGGCCAACGACGTTTCCCACCCTGCACGGGCCGATAACCTCGACGCAGCAAGATCTTCGGTCGTCGAGGATGTCCGTCCGATGCCTCTGGTCTACCTGTGTCTGCTCGCCCTGGTGGTCGGCATCGTCGGCGGCCTCGGCGCGGTGGTCTTTCGCGGTCTGATCGCGTTCGTTCACAACCTGCTGTTCCTCGGCAAACTGTCTGTCATCTACAACTCCAGCCTGTTCACGCCGGCATCGCCGTGGGGCGCGTTGGTCATTCTGGTGCCGGTCGTAGGCGCGATGGGCGTAACTTTCATCGTCACCAACTTCGCGCCAGAAGCTAAAGGGCACGGCGTGCCAGAGGTGATGGACGCCATCTACTACAATCGCGGCATCATCAGGCCGATCGTCGCCATCGCGAAGTCTCTCGCTTCGGCGCTGTCGATCGGCAGCGGAGCGGCCGTCGGACGCGAAGGCCCCATCATCCAGATCGGTTCGGCGTTCGGCTCCACGCTCGGGCAGGTGATCCGCATGTCGATGGGACAGCGCATCATCCTTGTCGCGGCCGGCGCCGGCGCCGGTATCGCGGCGACCTTCAACACGCCGATCGGCGGCGTGCTATTCGCCACCGAGCTGATGATGCCGGAAATCAGCGTCAACACCTTCCTGCCGGTGGCGATTGCTACCGGCACCGCGACCTTCATCGGGCGGCTGTTCTTCGGCGACAGACCAGCGTTCGACGTCCCCGCCAACCTGACGCCATTGCCAGCCGAGGCAAAAAGCGCGGCAATCCTTGTGCTGTATTTGCTGCTCGGCGCGCTGATCGGCGTTGCGGCGGCGGTGTTCGTCCGCGGTCTGAATTGGTTTGAGGATCTGTTCGACAAGATTCCTGGCAACTACCTGCGCCACGTGCTGGGCATGCTGCTGGTCGGTCTGCTGCTGTACGCGCTGATGCGCTGGGGCGGGCACTATTACGTCGAGGGCGTCGGCTACGCCACAATTCAGGCGACGCTGACCAACCAGCTTGACGGCGCATGGTTCCTGTTGCTGCTGTACGTCTGCAAGCTGCTGGCAACCTCCTTGAGCCTGGGTTCCGGCGCCTCTGGAGGTATCTTCTCGCCATCGCTGTTCATGGGCGCGACGCTCGGGGGTGCGTTCGCCGGCCTGCTGCAATTCATCTTTCCAGCTTTGCCGATCAGCGTTCCTGCATTCGCAATGGTCGGCATGGGCACGATGGTTGGCAGCGGCACTGGCGCCGCAATGACCTCGGTCGCCATGGTGTTCGAGATGACGCGCGACTACAACATCGTGCTGCCAACCATACTGGCGGTCGCGGTTGGGCTCGGCACGCGGCGACTGCTGTCGCGCGAGAACATCTACACGATGAAGCTGTTCCGTCGCGGTCATCCGATCCCGAAGGCGCTGCACGCCAACATGTTCCTCGTGCGCACCGCCGCCGCGGTGATGGACAGGGACTTCCTGCTTGTCGATGAAGGCGAGAGTTTCGCCAGGTTCCTGCAATTATCGGATGGTCTGAGCGGCTTGCGCCATGTCGTGGTGACGCGTGGGAATCTGATCGTAGGCGTGCTGAGGATCAACACCGACCTGCGCCGCACGGTCAGCGCGGCCGGCGCGGACGTGGTGATGGGAACATTGGCGCGACGCAACTTTACCATCGTGCGGCAGAACGCGGTCATGTTCGACGTGATCAGCAGGTTCTGGCGCCGGCAGGCCGTCATGGGTGTGGTGGTGGATGGATCGGGTGTGCCGCGCCGACATAACGTTGTCGGCGTCATCACGAAGGAGCACATCGCCGACGAGGTGGCGAGCAGCGTGAGCATGTATCCGCGCTGACCGGCCAGGGTGCATGGCCGAGGGGTTGCCCGGAGTGGCTCCGCTGCCATAGAACGGGGGCAGATCAATCCCTCCAGCCGAGGCCGCATGTCCGAACACAGCCACGCTGCAATCCCCCCGATGGGGGCAGAGACGCCCGAAGCCTTCCTCGCCGACCGTCAGCGCTTCTGGAGCGGCTTCACCCACTTCACCCTGGGATGCGTGATCTTCGTCGTCTTGGTACTTGTATTGATGGCGATCTTCCTGCTGTAGCGGCTGCGCTCACTACTCGCGCCAGATCGCGGCCTCGCTCCATCCAAGTTCCTTGAACTCAGCCTCACGAAGCGGCGCCTCAGCGATCGAGAAGAATTCGTCGAGCTGCGGCGGCGCGACCTGCGTGCCGCTCAGCATGCAGTGAGCCTGGCCGCGGTGGTGGACCTGATGCTGGAACAGGTGCAGCAGTAGCCGGTCCGCCCGTTCAGTCTGCACTCGAGTACCGCGGTGCACGTGAATGATCCGATCCGTCTTTGAGTCGTCCAGCCCATCGCACCAGGCAATGAGCCTGCGATCGACCGCGGCCTGCGCCTCATGCAGTTCGCTCAGTTCCGGGTATGGCAAGGGATTTGCCCAGGCAGCCGGACCGAGCCTGCCGCCTTCGAGTGCATCGACGTAGAACCAGTCGATGACCAAAACGTGGTTCAGCGTCACCTGGATCGAGGGAAAGAACCCGGTTCGCGGTGCCTCGAACTCTGCCTGGCTCAGCCCGGCGCAGGTGGAAAGCAAACGATGGTTCGCCCATGCGTTGTTGTGCGCCATGGCCCGCAACGTCTGTAAGTGCGAGGCCGGCATCGCAGCGCGCCCTATCCGACGATCTCGACCTGCGCGAAGAAGAAGCCGATCTCGATCGCGGCGTTCTCGGCGCTGTCGGAGCCGTGCACCGAATTGGCCTCGATGTCCTCGGCGAACTTCGCGCGGATGGTGCCAGGTGCGGCCTTCTTCGGATCGGTCGCGCCCATCACATCGCGGTTCTTCGCCACCGCATTCTCGCCCTCCAGCACCTGCGCGACCACTGGCCCGGAGATCATGAATTCTACCAGACCACCGAAGAACGGCCGCTCCTTGTGCACTGCGTAAAATGCCTCGGCCTGGGCCTTCGTCAGTCGCATGCGCTTCTGCGCAATGATACGAAGGCCTGCCCCCTCCAGCGCCGCATTGATCTGGCCGGTGAAATTCCGCCGCGTGGCGTCGGGCTTGATGATTGACAGCGTCCGCTCGATCGCCATGGGGGTGCTCCTGGATCGTGGCTGAGGCGGCGGTCACTAGGCGGTCCAGGCGCACAGGGCAAGTCGGGCGGCAGCGTCAGAGGGCGCCCATCAGCGCCAGTCCTTCGGCCACCGAGACGAACTCGCCGCCACCGACCAGCCGGTCGGCACCGAACCGGTCTTCGAACAGACGCCGCACTGCGGGGACTAGCGCCGTGCCACCGGTGAGGAACACACGGTCCACCGCATCACGCGCGATCTCGGCCTTGGTCAGGGCCTGGTCCACCGTCACAGCCATGCGGGCGAGGTCCGCCCCGATCCACTCCTCGAACTCGGGCCGCCGAATTGTTCGCTCGACGACGAAGTCATTGTGCCGGAAGTGCAGCGTTGTGGCGTCCGCACGAGACAGCTCCGCCTTGGCGGTGGAGACCGCCTGATACAGGGCATAGCCGAGACCGTCCTCGATCAACGTGATCAGATGGCGCAGACGTTCGGGGTGCTGCGCGGTCCGCGCCACCTCGGCGATGGCGCGAAGCGTGCGGGGTGTCCGCATCAACGACAGCAGGTGCCAGCGGGCGAAGCCGGAGTAATACTCGGGCGGGACGGGGAGGGGTTTGCCCATAATTCGATAGCTGTCGCCTTTGCCGAGCAGCGGGGCGATGGCGCGATCGATGATGCGGAAGTCGAACACATCGCCGGCAATACCGATGCCCGCATGGCCGAGCGGAGTGACTCCGGCATTCGGGTCGAAGCGCAGAATGGAGAAGTCGCTGGTGCCGCCACCGAAGTCGCCGATCAGCACCGTGGCGGGTTCGGTAAGTGTGCGGGCGAACCGGGTCCCCGCAGCTTCCGGCTCCAGCGCCAGCGTCACCTGAGACAGGCCCGCCTCGGCGTATGCACCGCACAGACGGTCCGCACCAAGGGCATCATCCGCGAATTCGCCAGCGAAGTGCACAGGGCGGCCCACGATGATCCGCGGTGCCGACGGGGTGTCGGCGAGGAGTACCGCGAGAAAGCGGCCGACCAGACGCTCCAGGGTGAACGGTTGCCCGAATATGCGGGTCTCGGAGAAACTCCGCTGCGCAAGGTAGGTCTTCATCGACATGATCAGCCGGCTGTCCAGCGGATCTTCGAGATAGGCGGTGATCGCCTGTGGGCCGGCTTCGTGATGAAGGACCCGGCGGGCCGGCGTATCCTCGGTCCAGAAGCAGAGAACGGAACGGAAGACGTCCAGCGAAGCGCGGCGCTGCGTGGTCACGCTGCCATCGTCGTGCAGGAGAGCCACAACGCTGTTGGTGGTGCCGAAATCGATGCCGATCGCCCTGATCATCCACCCACTCCGCGAAAAGCCGCGCGTTCAAGCGCGATTGGCGGCGTAAGGCAAGAGGTATTGCGCAGGGTCGGGGTGCGGGCCCGCCGCACCCCTTGGCCGATCGTTCATCCGCCCTGTTTGTTCACGCCCAGCGCGGCGAGGGTCTGCTGGTCGAGATGGCCACTCGCCGGCACGCCCTTGGCATGCTGGAAGCTCTGCACCGCCCGGCGGGTGTGAGGCCCCCATTTCCCGTCGACCTGGGCGTTCTTGTAAAAGCCCTGCTGCTGCAACTCCTGCTGCACGTTCTGTAGTTCACTCTGCGACAGTTGCTGGCTCTGTTCGTTGTCGCCTGCCGTGCCGCTCGGCTGGGCGTTTGTTGCAGTGCCCGGATTGGCTGCATTGGTCCCGGGTGTGCTCTCGTTGGGTGGCGATCCAGTCGTTCCCGGCGTAGCGCTCGAGGACTGAGCGAACGCCGCGACTGGAGCGGTGGCAAGCAATGCGGCGAGAGTGGTTACGGTAATACGTGACGGCCTGTTCATGTTTCTCACGTCCCTATGAGATTTCTGGAAAGCGCCTTCGCGCCCAGACCGGGCGGACAGACCTGCGACAGGTAATCGGCCTCCTCAGGATTGCGATTCACCTAACCGGGAAGTGAGCCATCTGTGTGAGGACACCGCCCGTCGCCCGACATAGCCGTTGCACTATGCGAATTCCCCGACACCGCTACAGTCGCACCCGGAATCCAGCAAGGACGCACGATGTTTCTCACCCTCCTGCCGGTGTGGCTGTCCGGGCTGATACTGGTCGGACTGCCGACACTGCTTGCGGTGGCCGGCCAGGTGTTGCTTCGCCGCAACCTCGGTCTGGAACGGCTCCGCTCGAACAACGAGGTGGCGGGCTTCAAGTTCGCGGCTGTCGGTGTGCTCTATGCGGTGCTGCTGGCATTCGCGGTCATCGTGGTGTGGGAGAGATTCAGCGACGCCGAGAGCAGGGTATCGGAGGAAGCCGGCGCGGCGGCCACGATCTATCGTCTGGCCGATGGCATCGACGAACAAATCGGCGCGGTGCTGCGGGACCGACTGAGCGCCTATCTCAACGCCGTCATCAACGAGGAATGGCCGGCGATGGAACGTGCGGAAAGCAGCGTGTCAGTAACGCACGCTCTCCATGACGTTTATGCAAGTGCTCTCATTTTCAATCCGGCCGACCGGCGGGGTGCGGTGTTGCTGTCAGAGATCCTGCGCCAGTTGGATGTCGTGACGCAGGCCCGCAGAGCCAAACTCAACTCGGCGGCCGGCATCGTGCCGGGGATCGTCTGGTTCGTGCTGTTCGCGGGCGCTGTTATCACCGTCGGCTTCACGTTCTTCTTCGCCACGGAGAATCTTCGCGCCCAGACATTAATGACAGGAGCGCTTTGCGGCCTGATCTTTTCAGGCTTGCTCATCATCGTTGCGATCGACCACCCCTTCGCAGGATCCGTGAAAGTGACACCGGAGGCACTCTCTGCGGTGCTCCATGACCTGGGTTCAGAATCCAAGAAGACTGCTAACTAATCGACCGGTTCGCTGAGGAAGCGCTCGACCAGCGCCATGGCGCGGTCACGTTTGGCCAGGGCCTGTGCCCGTTGCTGATTGCGTGCACCGGAGGTCAGATAGAACCGCTCGTACAGCTCCACTCGCGATGCGAGCGCGGTGCCCGCGTAATCCCATGCGAGCCGGAACAGACGAATGCGGCGTTCCGCATCGGTGTCGTTGGCGCCGTGCAGATACTTGTCGATGAACGGACGCAGCGACGGTTGCTTCATCATGTGCCAGGTGGGTGTTGCCAGTAAATTGTGGGAGCCGAGCAGTTTGATGATCTCGTTGGCGCGCGGCATCCAGAACGGCATTACGGCCCGAAGCGCGGACAATGGCGGCCCGTCGGGAAACCAGACGCCGTTGCCCCACTCGTTTGGGTGGTCCTCGGCTGCCTGAACCGCTGACCGGGCAAGTTCCGCGTAGCTCCAGAGTTCGCCGAGTAATTGTTGTGAGGTCTGGCTCTTGTCGCCGATGGCCTCTGCCATCGCAGTCGCGAGTCCCCAGGCAAATTCCAGCTTGGTCGATGCACGCACCATGGTCTGCTGCATGACATTCGGATTCCAGCTCCGGGTCATGACCTGATTGTATACCTTGACATTCGCGTCGATGAACACGCGGTTGCGCGGCACCTCGACGTCGTCGAAGATCACGAATGCGTCTTGTTCGTCAAAACGGGACGACAACGGATGATCGAAGCGATTGGCGGTCCCGGCGACGCTGTCTCGGCAAACAAATTTCAGTCCGGGTGTCGCCATCGGAATGCAGAACGACACCGCGAACTTGTCGCCGTCCTCGGGCAGCGGACGGCCGGGATAGACCGCGATCTCGTCGGCGAACGGCGCAAGTGTCGCGAGAATGCGGGCGCCACGAACGACGATGCCATGCTCGGTGTCGCTCACCTTGCGCAGGATGACGTCGTTCTCCTGCCCGGGGATCTCGTCCTTCGCCTTGTCGATCGTGGGGTGGATCAGCGTGTGCGTCAGGCAGACATCCTTCCGGCGCAGCAATTTCTGGTATTCGACCTGGCGCGCAGCACCGTCCTCGTTGCCGTGCTCCGCCCACTCATGCGCGCAACCCGCGAACCCGGCATAGGTGACATTCATGTAGTCAGGCGTGCGACCCATCACGCCGACAGTGTGTTCCGCAATTCGCCGCAGGCCGCGGTGGCGCCGTTTGATGTCCTCCGGCGAGCGCGGGATCATGTGGCTGACATTGATCGGCTCGCCCGTCTCCGGGTCCGGGATCAGGCAGTCATCAGCCGCCTCGTGTTGCAGGTCGAAGACCGCAGCCATGCCCTTGGCGGCGCCCGAGAACGCCGGGTGCGATACGACATCGGTGACGCGGTCATCGCCGACCCAGATCTCGCGATCGTCCTGCAATCCCCGTAGCAGTTCCGCCCCTGTCCGAGCCGGCATCGCGCTTTCCCCTCAATTCGTAATCAGTCACGGCGTATCTGGAGCGGCGTGGAAGCCATAGCAGAGGAATTCACGTGCCTCCTGCAGGCGTCGCGAGCCGCGTCCGGAGACAGCGTGGTGGTCTCATCGTAATCTGCGTCGGTTGGTTCGTCTAAACGGGTCCACGCTCCATGTCGGCGATGATCCGTCGCGCCGCCACCGCGGGGTCATAGGCCTGGGTGATCGGCCGGCCCACCACCAGATAATCTGCGCCCCGCGCGATCGCCTGCGCCGGAGTCGCGTGCCGCTTGTGATCGTCCAGCGCGCCGCCCGCCTCGCGGATCCCGGGCGTGGCGATCAGCAGATGCTCGGCTCCGGCCATGCGCCGGATCGCGTTCGGATCGTCGTCAGCCGAAGCGATGATGCCGTCGCAACCGCACGCCACCGCCTGGCGCACGCGCAGCCGGATCAATTTGGACACCGGCAGCGCATAGCCCATCTCGCACGCTGCCGAATCGTCGAGGCTGGTCAGCACGCTGATCGCGAACACCTTGGTGCGTGGCGATTCGCCCTTACCGGCCACCGCCGCGCGCATGATCTCGGGATCGCCATGCACGGTGACCAGGCTGACGCCCCGCTCGGCGGCGCGCGCAACGCCCTGGCGGACGGTCTCGCCGATGTCGTACATCTTGGCATCGAGGAATACCCGCTTGCCTTGCCCGATCAGCCCGTCGATGAGCCGTTCGGCTCCGGGCGCGAATAGCAGCCATAGTCCGATCTTGAAAAACGACACGATGCCGTCGAGCTGGCGCGCCAACCGTGCCGCGCTGTCAGCCGTCGGCACGTCGAGCGCCACGATCAGCCGATCGGCCATCGCCTCGGGGATGTCGCGTACTGTCATGAGCGCGGCCGCCGCGGAACCACGAGTTTTGGGGTGAAGCTCTGCACCGTCTCGCCTTTCTGATTCCTTGTCATGCACCGTACCACGACTGTTCCGCGATCCGGCTTCGAGCGCGATGGGATGATCTCAAGCACCTCGCATTCCACGTGCAGGGTATCGCCGGGACGCACCGGATTCGTCCACAGCAGCTCGCCGCCGGTGCCGATGATGCCGCCTGCGATCGGCAGGCCGCCGTTCACGATCAGCCGCATCATGGTCACGGCGGTATGCCAGCCGCTTGCCACCAGGCCGCCGAACAAGGTGTCGCGTGCCGCCGTGTCGTCCATATGGAACGGCTGCGGGTCGTAGTCGGCGGCGAACCGGGTGATCTCGCCGGCGTCCATCGTGTGCATGCCGCTGACGAAGCGTTGCCCCACGCTGAGGTCGTCCAGATAGAGCGCGTCCATCGCGCCAGCATAGCGGGTGGCCGGTGGTCGGACTACGCTGGCACGTGGAGGAGTTGCCATGCCGGATACTGCACTGCTCGCTGCCATCCTCGCTGTGGTGGGCGGGCGCGGACTACTGACCGAAGCCGCTGACACGGCTGCCTACGCCGTGGATTGGCGGCGGCTGTATCAGGGCCGCACTCCGGCGGTCATTCGTCCCGCCAGCACCGAGGAGCTGGCGAGGGTGGTGCGGCTGTGCGCGGAGGCTCGGGCGCCGATCGTGCCGCAGGGCGGCAACACATCGATGGTCGGTGGTGCGACCCCGGCCGAGGATGGCAGCGAGTTCGTGCTGAGCACGTCGCGGCTGACACGTGTTCGGGACATCGATCCGCTCGATCTGACCATGACGATCGAGGCCGGCGTCACGCTGAAGGCGGCACAGATCGCGGCGGCAGAGGCGGGGTGCCTCCTGCCGCTGTCGATCTCATCGGAGGGCAGCGCGCAGATCGGCGGCGTGCTGGCCACCAATGCCGGCGGCAACAACACGGTGCGCTATGGCAATGCGCGCGATCTGGTGCTTGGGCTGGAAGTTGTGCTGTCGGACGGCACGGTGTGGAACGGACTGCGCAAGCTGCACAAGGACAACACCGGCTATTGCCTGCGTCAGTTGTTCGTGGGTTCGGAGGGAACGCTTGGCGTTATCACTGCGGCGGTGCTGAAGCTCGTGCCGCGGCCGCGCGAGGTCTGCGTGGCGTTGTGCGCGCTGGCCTCGCCCGACGCGGCGCTGCAATTGTTCAGTCGCTTCCAGTCGCACGACCCGGCGTCGATCAGCGCATTCGAGCTGATGTCGGGTCTCGGGACCGAGTTCGTGCTGCGGCATATCGAAGGTGCCGTGCTGCCGCTGGCCTCACCCGCGCCGAATTACGTGCTGGTGGAACTTGCGACGCCGCGGCCGGATGCGGGTCTGCGTGCCGCGTTCGAGACGGTGCTGGAAGGGGTGTTGGGCGACGGTGTGGTGTCAGATGCCGCCATCGCGGAGAGCGAGGCGCAGCGCGCGGCGATCTGGCGGCTGCGCGAGGAACACTCCGAGGCGCAGAAGCGCGAAGGCGCCAGCGTGAAGAACGACGTTTCGGTGCCGGTGTCCAAGGTGCCGGAGTTCATCCGCCGCGCCACTGCTGCGTGCGAGACGCTGATGCCCGGTATTCGCGCCGTGCCGTTTGGCCACATGGGCGACGGCAACATCCACTTCAATCTGGCGCAGCCGGTCGAAGCCGATCCGGCGTGGTTCCTGGCGCAGGATCACGCCATCATGGACACTGTGAACGAGGTGGTGCGCGACCTGGATGGGAGTTTCTCGGCCGAACATGGGATCGGGAAGTTGAAGCCCTACATGATGCCGGACTGGCGTGGCGGCGCGGAGCTCGCGGTGATGCGGCGGATCAAGGATACGCTGGACCCGCTGGGGATCATGAATCCTGGGAAGGTGCTGCCGTAGGTCAATCGTCTATATCGGGGGGTGGCAGATCGACGTTCAGGTAGAATTCCGCCAAGGGAACCGCGACGTCGATCTCTGGCATTTCGAGCGTTGCATTGCCGAGCATGACCGTGCCGATCCACGCGTCGCCGATACGTGCGAATATTGTGGCGCCGATTCTGCCCTGCTCCAGCATGATGTAGCGCTGGATCGATGGAGTGTTGCGGTATTCCTCATTCTTGACCAGGCGATCCACGGCCGCCGTGCTTGGCGACAGGACTTCGAAGACTACCACGGGGTTGGGCAGGGTGTCCGACGATCCATCGACCGGAGAGCAGGTCACGACGACATCCGGATAGCGAACGCTCCCGGCGGCGAGCACCTTGAGGTTGCTGGTGAACGCGCGACAAGGAGGCTTCAGCCGGCGCCGCAGGGCGTCAGCGGCATTGTCGGTGATCACGGCGTGATTCACCGTTCCACCCGTCATGGCCACGGTGTGCCATCCGTCGAACTCGTAGCGCAACTCCTGCCTGCCTTCCCAGGCCAGGAACTCCTCAAGTGTCTGCGGCTTTGACAGCTTCATGCTCATGGTGGATGCCCTATAGCACATCTGGTGCCCATCCCCACCTACCGGGAATGAATCGGGGCCAGGCCGCGTCAATGCGCAAGGAGTTCGGCATGAGCAATCCACGGTGACCCGGGCCTGGTTGAACCGCATCGGCACCGCGGTGCCGTCGCACGACATCCACGCCGAGTTCGTTGACTTCGCGCGCACCGCTCTGGGCGACGCGAGAAGCCTCGCGCTGTTCGATCGCATGGCCGACCTTGCCGACATCGAGCATCGCTTCTCAATCTTCGCGCCGGGACCGAAGCCGCGCGATCACGTGCTCGACAGCGACGGCTTCTATCTCCGTCGCGCGTTTCCCACCACGGGCGCACGCATGGCGCTTTTCCGCGATGCGGCGCTCGCGCTTGCGCGTCAGGCGATCGCCGCACTGGACGTCGCGGCGGAGCGCGCGTCAATCACGCATCTGATCGTGGCTAGCTGCACCGGCTTCACCGCGCCGGGACTCGACTTCGACATCATGCAGGACGCCGGCCTCGCGTCGTCCGTGGAGCGCACGATCATCGGCTTCATGGGCTGCTTCGCGGCGGTGAATGCACTGAAGCTCGCCCGCCATATCGTGCGATCGGAACCGGATGCAAAGGTGCTGGTCGTCAATCTGGAACTTTCGAGCCTGCATCTGCAGGAAGAGTGGGAACTCGAGAAGATGCTGAGCTTCCTGCTGTTCGGCGATGGATGTGGCGCCTGCCTGGTGTCCGCGGAACCGGTCGGCCTTGCGCTGGACCGTTTTCATGCAGAGGTCATCCCGCGCACCGCCGATCTGATCACCTGGCGAATCGGCGATCAGGGTTTTGCGATGCATCTGTCGGGTCAGGTCCCCGGCCGTATTCGCCGCTGGCTGCGCGAGCACGGCGCCGGCCTGCTCGGCAACCGCACTGTGCACGACATGGCTCTTTGGGCGGTGCATGCCGGGGGCCGTTCGATTCTGGATGCCGTGCAGCATGGGCTCGAGCTGCCGCCGGATGCGCTGCGCCACTCTCGGGAGGTATTGCGCGAATTCGGCAACATGTCGTCGGCCACGCTGGTGTTCGTGCTGGAGCGCATCCTGCGTTCGTCGCATGGCACCGGGGACGGGATGGCAATGGCGTTCGGTCCGGGACTGACCGTGGAGACATTCGGGTTCCATCGGCCGTGACTCTCGTCATGCGCAGCACGGCCGATGAGCGGATGGACACCGACTGCGTCGATTACGATGACTATCGCCGCTGCCTCCGCGATCTGGCGCGTGTCAATACCGTGACGATGACGCATCGGCCGATGCTTGCGTGGTTGGCGCGCGAGACCGAGGGGCTGCGGTCCTTCTCGCTGCTCGATGTTGCGTGCGGCCATGGCGATGCGCTGCGTCGCATTCAACGCTGGACAACGCGACGCGGGATTGCAGCGCGGCTGGTGGGTGTGGACCTCAATCCATGGGCGACCCGGGCGGCACGCGACGCGACAGAAACCGGCGCGCCCATCTCCTATCGCAACGCCGACGTATTCACGATCGATGCGGCGGAGGAATTCGATTTCATCGTGAGCTCGCAGTTCACGCATCATCTCACCGACGACCAGGTGGTAATGTTCATCCGCTGGATGGAGGCGCACGCGCGACGTGGCTGGTTCATCGGCGACCTGCATCGCCACTGGCTGCCATATTACGGTTTTGGCCTGCTCGCCTGGCTTGCGCGCTGGCATCATTTCGTACTGAGTGACGGGCGAATTTCCATCGCGCGTGCCTTTGTGCCCGAGGAGTGGCGCGGGCTGGTCCGCGCGGCCGGCCTTGCGGAGCGTGACGTCGCCATCACCTGGCATCTGCCGTTCCGGCTCTGTGTCTCGCGGCATTGTCCGACCCGGTGATCATCGGCGGCGGGCCAGCAGGGACCGCCGCCGCCACCACGCTTGCCCGCGCGGGACAGGCCGTGACGCTGATCGAGCGCGGTGTCGATGCCAGCGACAAGGTGTGCGGCGATTTTCTCAGCGCCGAGGCGCTTGCGACGATCGAGGGTCTGGATATCGATCTGTCCGCGGCGTCCACGATCTCTGCGGTGCGGCTGGTGCATCGGAATCGCAGCGTTACCACGGATCTGCCGTTCGCCGCGCGCGGACTGTCGCGTCGCGCGCTGGATGAGGCGCTGCTGAGACAAGCGCAGGCCCGCGGCGCCACGGTGCTGCGCGGCCATCGAGTGAGCGCGATCGAACAGGACCGCGGATCCATGCTGCTGTCCTGCGGAACACTCGGCCGGATTGCTGCCGAGACGGTGTTCCTTGCCACGGGCAAGCACGAGGTGCGCGGGGTTAGCCGGATCAGTCGCGGCACCGGCCTGGTGGGCATGAAGATGTACTACGCGCTGGCAGCCTCGCAGCTTCAGGCTCTGCGTCATCACGTCGAGCTGATCCTGTTCGCCGGCGGCTATGCCGGGTTGCAGGTTGTGGAGGCTGATCGGGTGGTACTGTGTGTGCTGCTCCCCGCCACCCGACTTCGCGCCGTCGCCGGGAAGTGGGACAGCCTGCTCGATGCGCTGACTGAGGAGTGTCCACACCTGCTCATGCGGCTCGCCGGCGCCCGCGGCCTGCTCGATCAACCTCTGGCGGTTGCCGGTCTGCCGTACGGTTATATGTATAGGGCAGACCGACGCGACCTGCCCGGTCTGTTTCGGCTGGGCGATCAGGCGGCGGTGATCGCTTCACTGACCGGTGACGGCGTTGCGCTGGCGCTGGCCAGTGGTTCGCTCGCGGCACGGACGTGGTTGGCGGACGGCAGCCGAGCGCATTACCACGATCGCCTGGCGGCCGGGTTGTCGCGCCAGATGCGTGTCGCATCGGCCGTCCACCGCCTCTGCCTGAACCCGGCATTACAGCCCTGGGTTGCGGCCATCTGTGGATTATGGCCGGGAGCGATTCGCCTGGCCGCCACAGCAACTCGCGCGCTAGACGTTTGACGCATAGCGAGTATGCAATTGGGTTAGGTCTGCGAAAGTCATACCATGCGGCGAAACGCCGCGAGCGTTCGTGCCATGGTGGAAGGAGCCGACCAAGGATCAGTGGCTGGCGTGGTGGGACCGCCTGGTTGGGGTGGCCCCCGATGCGTTCGATTTCGCGACCTTTCTGCTGATCATGGTGCCGATCGGCAACGAGTTTAAGGTGCCGCTCGGCTTCATGAGCGGGGTCCTGCAAGGCCCCGTGGAGCATTGGCTTCCATCGTCCCCGCCCTCGCCCTCCTGTGGCTCCGCAAATACGTGAAGGAACGCGAGGTCTGGGTGAAGAATCGCCAGCTGCGGCGCCAGCACGACAAAGAGGTCCCCGCGCCGCTGACCACCATCTTCAAGCCCGCAGCGCTTAACAACACGCTCACCGCGTGCCTGTGAATGGCGAGCAGCTTCGTGATCGACTACTCGATCTGGGCGCTGTTCGCGAAGGACCGGGACCGATCGCCACGCCGATCGCCATCGTCGCACCGATGTATCTGCTGACCGCCGACCCGGCCGGGATCATCGGCGGCTTCTTCCTGCACGGGTGCTACGCGGGTGCAATCTGTGGCCGGAACCCGAGCTACCTGACCGGGCGATTCCCCACCGAAGTGCGCTCGACCGCGGCGGGTTTCTGCTATCATCAGGGCGCGGGCGGCTTTGTGGTGCCGATTCTCACCTGCTTGGCTCCGGTATCGGTTTTGGTGTCCGAATGATGATCGGCGCCTGCGCCGGTTCGGTGCTGTTCATCATCGCCCTGCTGTTTGGCCCTGAGACCAAGGGCATAGTGACGGTGGGTGACCTCGATGCCCTCATCCACGAGCCGGGCGGCGACTAGTCTACGCCGCGGCGTTTGATCGCGCGTTCCGTGCCGTCAGTCACGCTTGGCCGCCGGCGCTTCCCTGTACCGGCGCGCAATCGCGGCCGCGCTTGCATCGCTGCGCCGGCTGACGCACAAGCTTCGGGCCGCCACGCAGGGAATCGTTTCGCGCAATGCGCTCCGGCAAACTGGTCACACGACTCGATCGTTACATATTTCGGCAGCTTCTGGTTGCGCTGATCGCGGTGACCGGCGGGCTCACAGCGTTGGTCTGGTTGATCCAGTCGCTGCGCTTCGTCGAGCTCGTGGTGAATCACGGCCTTTCCCTACTCGTGTTCGTCGAGCTCACCGGCCTGCTGGTCCCCAGCTTTGTCGCCGTGATACTGCCGATCACCACATTCGTCGTTGTGCAGTTCGTCTATCAGCGCCTGGCCGGCGACCGCGAGATCACGGTGATGCGCGCCGCCGGGTTATCTCCGCTTGCGCTATCGCGTCCTGCATTGGCCCTGGCGGTGCTGGCCGCGATCTGTGGCTACGCGCTCAACCTGTGGATCGTGCCCGACAGCCTCACGTCGTTCCGCGAGTTCCAATGGGAGATCCGCAACCGCATGGCAGCGTTCCTGTTGCAGGAGGGCGTGTTCACACAGATCTCCGATGATTTGACGGTGTATGTGCGTTCGCGCGATCCAGACGGCACACTGCACGGCATCCTGGTGGACGATGGCCGCGACAAGGCGGCGCATGCGACGATTCTGGCTGAAAGCGGCCGGCTGACGGAGGGCCCGAACGGACCGCGCGTGCTGCTCATCAACGGCAGTCGCCAGGAAATCGATCACCAGACTGGCCGGCTCAATGTGCTGACGTTCGGCCAGAATGAGCTCGACCTTTCGGACAACCAGGCGAATTCCAACGAACGCCTGCGCGACATGACCGAAGTGTCGCTCGGCGAACTGCTGCATCCACATCCGGTCTTCGCACACGACATTCCGCGATGGATTGCCGAAGGACACAAGCGCCTGGCGTCACCGCTCACCGCGATATCCTATGCGTTCGTCGCGCTGTACGCGGTGCTCAGCGGCACGTTCCGCCGCCACGGCAGCTTCGTCCGGCCGCTGGTTTCTGTCATGGCGATGGTGGCGCTGCTGGCGTTCGGCCTTGCGATGGAGAATTTGGCGGCCCGCGACAATGCAATGCTGCCCATGATATGGCTGCATGCTGTCGCGCCTGGCGTGATCAGCGGTTGGCTCCTGTTGGGTCCGCAATGGCGGCAATCGCGCCGCCATCCCGTCGAGGCCACATGAGCACATGACGCCGCCCATCACCTTGTCGATCTATATCTCCAGACAGTTCGCTGGTGCAGTGGTCGGGATGCTGCTCGCGCTGTCGGGGTTGGTGGCGCTGTTCGACTTCATCGAATTGCTGAGACGTTCCACCTCGAAGCCCGACGCAACCTTTGGGTTGGTGAGTGAAATTGCGGTGTTGCGTCTGCCCTATGTCTCGATGCAGGTGCTGCCGTTCGCGGTGCTGCTCGGCGGCATGTTGTGCTTCTGGCGTCTGACGCGTTCATCAGAGCTGATCGTTGCCCGCGCCTCGGGGGTGTCGGCCTGGGAGTTCCTCGCTGCTCCGGCATTCTGCGCGCTGTTGTTCGGCGCGGTCGCGACGATGGGGGTCAGCCCGCTGTCCTCGGTGATGTTCGGACGCGCCGAAGCGTTGGACAACGTTTATCTTAAGACTGGTGGCGGCCCGTTGGCGTTGACCGGCGACCAGCTTTGGTTACGGCAGTCCGATCACGCGCTTTCGCCGCAGGGCGTCGCCATCATACACGCGCACAATGTGGGGCTGCATGGCAAGCAGTTGACAGCCTCTCAGGTCAGCGTGTTCCGGCTGGATGGGCGTGACCGTTTGCTCACGCGGATCGAGGCGACGCGGGCGACGCTCGTCGCGCGGGTTTGGCAGTTGCAGGATGCCCGTGTGATTCGACCCGAGCAGATGCCGGAACCTCCCGTGACGATCAATCTGCCGACTGACCTTACGGTGGCGCGCGTGCAAGAGAGTTTTGCCTCGCCTGATACGCTGTCGTTCTGGGCATTGCCGGGCTTCATCGCGCTGCTGGATCGCTCAGGCTTCACGTCGATCCGCCATCGGCTGCATTTTCAGGCGCTGCTCTCGCTGCCGCTGCTCTGCGCGACGATGGCGCTGGTCGCCGCGGGGTTCTCGATGCGTCCGGCGCGGCGTGGCGGCGTGGCTCATATGATCGGCAGCGGCGTCGCCGCCGGTTTCGCTTTGTTCGTGGTATCGAAGATTGCTGAGGAGTTCGGACAGAGCGGTGCGCTGCCGGTGGCGCTCGCCGCGTGGGTGCCCGCGGTGTCCGGCATGATGTTGGCGGTCGCGCTGCTGCTGCACACGGAAGATGGCTGAGGATGGCGCCCGTCGTCATGGTCGCCGCTCGCCGATTCGCTCCTGTCGTGCTGCTGGCGATATTGCTCGCATCGGTACTCACCGGCGCGGCGCAGGCACAGTTGAGTGAGATCGCCAACCTTGGTGCGCATCAGCCGGCCTCGCGCAATCAGCCAGTGACCTTCACGGCTGATACTGTGGAGTACGACCGCGAGAATTCGCTGGTGATCGCCCAGGGCCATGTCGAGGCCTGGCAGGACGATCACGTGCTGCGCGCGGACCGGATCACCTTCGATCGCAATACTGGCGTGTCGGCGGCCAAAGGCAATGTCGTGTTGCTGGAGCCGGATGGCCAGGTGCTGTTCGCCGACTATGCCGAACTGAGCCAGGACATGAAGAGTGGCGTGTTGCGGGACATGCGCGCGATTCTGGCCGAGAATGCCAGAATCGCGGCCAACGGTGCGCGTCGCACCGAGGGCGAAATCAACGAGATGTCGAAGGTGGTGTATTCTACCTGCAATCTCTGCGCCAAGGATCCCACCCGGGCACCCCTCTGGCAGATCCGTGCCCTGTCGGCGGTGCAGGACCTCGAGCACAAAAAGATAGAGTTTCAGGACGCTGTGATGGAGATGTACGGCGTGCCGGTTGGTTATATGCCGTATTTCTGGACTGTCGACCCATCGGTAAAGCGCGCCAGCGGCCTGCTCATTCCCTCGATGGGCGTGTCGTCGCATATCGGCGCCTTCTTCGCACAGCCGTACTACTGGGTGATCGACGATCAGTCGGACGCGACGTTTACGCCAATGATAACGTCAGAGGCCGGCCCACAGCTCAGCGCCGAATATCGGCGCCGATTTAACAATGGCTCTTTCGTGGTGGACGGGTCACTGGGCTATCTCGATAACTCCGTGCAGGGGACGATTTACTCCAAGGGTCAGTTCAATCTGGATGACACCTGGCGATGGGGCTTCAACATTGCCCGGGCCTCGACGGCCGACTATGTCCGTGATTTCCACATCGGCGCCGCTGAGCTTGGCAGCGATCCCACGTTGCTGACCAGCCAGATCTACGTCGAGGGCTTCGGCCAGGGCTCCTATTCACGGTTCGACGTCCGATTTTATCAAACATTGAACGAGGTCGTGGTCTCTAGCGAACTACCTCTCGTCCTGCCGCGGTACCAATACAGTTATTTTGGTCAGCCTGATTCCTGGGGCGGCCGTTTCAGTCTCGATGGCGGCGCGTTCAACGTGGTACGCACCGACGGCACCAATACGAGACGAGCCAACGTCACGCTGAACTGGTCGCGGCCATTTGTTGGACCGCTCGGCGATCTGTGGAAGGTGACGCTGCACACCGACGCGATCGCGTACGACGCCAGCGCCTTTAACGAGCAACCGAATTTCGGTCCGGTGAGTCAGGTCAATACTGCACGGGCTCAGCCACAGGCAGCCCTGGACTTTCATTGGCCCTTCATGCGCGATTCGGGCGCGTGGGGCACGCAACTCATTGAGCCGATTGCGCAGATCGTCGTTGGGCCGCAGGTCGGCAACAGTCAGAATACCAAATATCCCAATGAGGACAGCCTCGATCTGGAATTTACCGATGCCAACCTGTTCGGCTTCAACCGGTACACGGGGGTCGATCGACTGGACGGTGGCGTACGCGCGAATGTCGCGCTGCACGGGACCTGGTACCTGGGCGGCACGACCTTCGACGGATTGATTGGACAGTCCTATCGCACCAGTGTGGACAATCAGTTCTCTGAGGCATCGGGTCTGCACGATCAGGTATCCGATATCGTCGCGCGCGCTACGCTGGCGCCGACGAGCTGGCTCAACCTGACCTACCGCACCAGGCTCGATCACAAGGACCTTGCGACTCGAATGGCTGACGCGCTCGCCACTGTTGGCGTGCCGAAGTTCTCGGTCAATGCCGGGTATATCTACACTATCGATAACCCGTACACGGAGTTCGACCAGCCATTGCCGCCGCCCGCGGGCAACGCCTTCTACACGCCACGCAACGAGGTGACCGTGGGCGCCTCATCGAAGTGGGGCAACTATCGGTTCAGCGCCTATGCCCGGCGCGACCTTCAATCCAGCCAGATGGTCGCCGCGGGTGTAGATGCGGTGTACGAAGATGAGTGCTTTATCTTGGATTTTCGGTTCTTCCGACGCTATACCTCGTACAATGGCGACAATGGCGCAACGACCGCACTGATCCAGTTGACGTTCAAGACAATCGGCCAGTTCGGCTTCAAGGCGCTCTGACACTCAGGAGATCGGGGTCATGGCCCAGACGAAATGCGTATGGAGCGTGATCGCCCTGCTGCTGGCACAGCCGGTCGCGATGGCCGCTGTGACCGCCCCTCCTGCCCCGACGGCACAGGCGATGCGCATCGTTGCCGTGGTGAATGGCGACGTGATCAGCAATGCCGATGTGGACAACCGCACTAGACTGTTCGCGTTGTCCACCGGCTTGCCGATGACACAGGATGTGCTGGATCGGCTCAAGCAGCAGATCACACGCCAGCTGATCGACGAAAAGCTTCGCATGCAGGAGGTGCAGCGCCGACACATCGTGATCCCGGACAAGGCGATCGCCGATGCGATCCACGATATCGAGACGCGGAATAATCTGCCGGCAGGTGCATTGCGGCAGAAGCTCAGCGCAGGTGGCGCGGGCTACCTCACGTTAATTGATCAGATCCGCACTCAACTTGGCTGGACCCAGGTGCTGCGCGAGCAGCTTGGCGATCAGATCAAGGTCACCGATGCCGAGGTGGCCGAACAGCAGCGGCTGCAGGCGCAGTTGGTCGGCAAGCCGGAATATCGCGTCGGTGAGATCTTCATCCCGGTCAACGATCCGGCGACCGCCGCCGATGCCCAGCGTTTCGCCGAGACGGTGATCAGCGAGCTGCGCTCCGGCGCGCCGTTCCCCGTGGTGGCCGCGCAGTTCAGTCAAAATCAGACCGCTTTGGCCGGCGGCGAGCTAGGCTGGGTACAGCCGAACCAGCTCGACCCCGAGGTGGCGCGTCTGGTCGCGGAAATGCCGGTCGGCGCGATCAGCAATCCAGTAAAGGTAGCTGGCGGTTTCTCGATTGTGACGCTGCAAGGCAAGCGCGAGATCGGCAACGACATGGGCACGGTTGTCGCGCTGCGTCAGGTGTTCCTGCCGTTCGCTACCGCGCTTAATCCGCAGGCACCGACCGAGCAGCAAAAGCAGGAGTTGGACAAGGCACGCGGCATCAGCGCCAGCGTGCATAGCTGCGACCAGATGGAGCAGGTGGCGAAAGCGAATAATTCGGCGCGTCCGGCCGACCCCGGAGAAATTCGGCTGGAGACGGTGAACCCGCCGGCGTTTCGTCAGATGCTGACGAGCCTGTCGTTCGATCGTGCCAGTCAGCCCATCGTCACGAGTGACGGTATCGCCGTCATTATAGTCTGCTCGCGCGAGCAGAAGAATCTGGCGCAGCAGAGCAAGCAGGACGTGCAGGCGCAGATACTGAACCAGAGAGTGGAATTGCTGTCGCGGCAGTTGCTCGCCAATTTGCGCCGCCATGCCACGATCGACGTGCGTGCCAGCGGCACTTGACCTCGTCTCCGCCGCTGCGAGAGGTGATCGCGCGGCACGGACTGGCTGCCAGGCGCTCACTCGGCCAGCACTTCCTGCTCGATGAGAATTTGACGCGGCGGATCGTGCGTGCGGGCGGGTCGTTGACCGGTCGGCACGTGTTGGAAATCGGACCGGGACCGGGCGGGCTCACGCGCGCATTGCTCGATTCTGATGCGGCAAGTGTGACAGTCGTGGAGCTCGATCAGCGGGCGGTGGCGGCGATGCACGAACTGGCGGCAGAGACCGACGGGCGCTTGCGCGTGGTCTCCGGTGACGCGCTCGCGCTGGATATCGCATTGCTGGTGCCGGTGCCGCGCCAGGTATTGGCAAATCTGCCGTACAACATTGCGACGCCGTTATTGATCGGCTGGTTGCGTCAGGCTCATGCCTTCGAGCGGCTGACGCTGATGTTCCAGCAGGAAGTGGCCGAACGCATCTGTGCCATGCCTGGGACGGCTGCGTATGGGCGATTGTCAGTACTGACACAATGGATCTGCAGCACGGAGCTGCTGCTGCGCATTGCGCCGGCTGCCTTTGTACCGCCGCCGAAGGTGTTCTCCGCCGTCGTCGGGCTGGTGCCGCATGCCGCGCAACCTACGCCGACGCTGTTCGCCGCGATGGAGCGTCTGACAGCCGCAGCGTTCGGCCAGCGGCGGAAGATGCTGCGCGGTGCGCTAAGGACCATAGGCGGCGAGACGTTGCTGCGGGATGTGGGCATCGCAGCGGATCGGCGCGCTGAAACGTTGACCGTGGCAGAATTCGATCGATTGGCACGTCGACTAGCAACATGAAAAGCACGGTGTAACGCCGCAAATCACCGCTTGCGCGGCGCCTTCTCATGCTCCCACTGGTACGCCGTCTCGGTGGCATGGCGGTCGTCTGTGGGCGTCCCCTTCGGCCGGGTATCGTCATCCCGCTCATGCGGCGCTTTCCGCGACGCGTGCTCACGATGGTCGGTTCCCGGGCCAACGATGCCGCTTGTCGCGGGCGGATCGCTGGCGGGGAAACTGTCCTCCACTGCCTGATCGTGCTTGCGGTCCTGCTTGCGCGCCGACATCACATCACCTCCAGCTCAGTTCCGCCGGCCGTTCGCAGGATCGACTCCGCTTCGGCACGCTTCTCGGCGTTCGGCGCCCGCACGGACAGAATCAGCGCACCGTGAGCGGCTTTTTGCTCCCGATCCATCTGCTCGCCCTCGTTAGATGCACTGGTCAGCGCGTAGGCGATGCCGCCTGCAACCCCACCACCCACGACTGCGGCAGCTACCGCGGGTGCCGCGGCGCCTCCTGTGGCAATGACAACCCCAGCCGCTGCCATGCCGACGGCGGCAGCCGCTCCACTTGTGTGCAACGTGCGGGCCTGGCGTGCATCCTCCTCGGTGTCGACTGGTTTGGCGCCCGATTCAGGCGTGGTGCCTTCGATGGGCGGCATCGCCTCCGGCAGGCTCAGGTCGGCGCGATCGAAGCCTGATGTTTCCAGCCATGCGACCGCGTCCTGCATCGCATCGGGGTCGGTGAAGGTGGCTCGAACCTCATGCAGTGTGCCGATCGGTGGACCGGCGTTTTCCTCGGCAATCTCCGACATGGCTTGCTCCCTCCTTCAGGACGGAATGCTCGGCGCGTTTGGCGGCGGGTCACGATTCTCATCACCCTGCGGGTCAGGGGGCAGGCCGCCGAGCGCGCCCTCGGGCAGGTCGTTGCGCTCGCCGGGCAGGCTGTCGCGGGCGGAATTGATTCGGCGCTCAACTCGCCCACCGCGCGGCTCGCGGGCATCGTTCTCGGTCATTTCACACCTCACCAGCAGCGACGCGGGCCACCCGGCCCCAAGCCGGGTGGCCCGCTGCGGTTACCGCTGACCGCCCTTGCGGCCTGCCTCCGCTGCACGCTCGCGATCCTGAGCGAAGTTCCCCGGATTATTCTGTGCGCCACCGCCGCCGTGGCTTTGCTCGCCACCCTTGCGCCCAGCCTCTGCCGCGCGCTCGCGGTCGTTGGCGAAATTGCCTGAGCTGTGCTGCCCGCCGACGTGGCCAGCGCGCGACGCCTTCTCACGGTCCTCGGCGAAATTGCCAGGATTACCGGTATGTCGCTGTTCAGCCATATAAGTCCTCCGTGTTGAATACTGCGACAGGCTTGCCCGTCCCCTGTTCAACGAAGGCCGGGGGCGTGCGGTTGTCTTCACAAATTCAGTGAGCGGATGTGATCGTCAGTCGGGCGAGAGAGGAAGGCCGCCTCGCTATCCGTGCCGCCGGCCGGTTGAGCGGCGATCGGAAAGCGGGTCGCCGTTCCCCGCCATCGCGAACCGTTCTACGATCGCCGCTGAACTCCGGAGAGGCACCCCCATGCTCGACCGACCTAACGATAGCCTGTCGGCTCGCGATATCGCCTACCACATGCATCCGTTCACCAACGCGCGGCGGCTGGAGAGCGAAGGGCCGTTCGTCATCACCCGCGGCAACGGCATCCACATCTACGACGAGCAGGGGCGCGACTATATCGACGCGCTGGCGGGTCTGTGGTGCGCCAGTCTCGGCTTCAGCGAAAAGCGGCTGGCCGAGGCGGCGTACAAGCAGATGCTGGAACTGCCGTATGCCTCGACCTTCGGGCAGCGGTCGCATCCCACGGTGATCGAACTGGCCGAGAAGCTGATCTCGCTGATGCCGGTGCGGATGTCGAAGGTGTTCTTCAACAACTCGGGCTCCGAGGCGAATGACAGTGCGGCCAAGCTGGTCTGGTACTACAACAACGCGATCGGTCGGCCGCGCAAGAAGAAGATCATCGGGCGGATGAAGGGCTACCATGGCATCACGGTCGCATCGGGCAGCCTGTGCGGGTTGCCCTATGTCCACAAGGACTTCGACCTGCCGATTCCGAATGTCCGTCACACTGACTGTCCGCACTACTGGCGCTATGGGAAGCCGGGCGAGAGCGAGGAGGATTTTGCCTCGCGCATGGCGGAGAACCTCGATGCGCTGATCGAGCGGGAAGGGCCTGACACGGTCGCCGCGTTCATCGCTGAACCGGTGCAGGGTGCCGGCGGTGTGGTGATCCCGCCGCGCACATATTTCGCCAAGATCCAGGAGGTGCTGCGCAAGCACGACGTGCTGTTCATTGCGGACGAGGTGATCTGCGGGTTCGGGCGCACGGGCAACATGTTCGGCTGCGAGACCTTCGACATCGAGCCTGACATCCTGACCTGCGCCAAGGCGCTGTCGTCGTCGTACCTGCCGATTTCCGCCACGGTGATCAACGAGAAGCTGTATCAGGGCATCGCGACTCAGTCGGACGCGAATGGCAGCTTTATCCACGGCTTCACCTATTCCGGACATCCGGTATGTGCCGCGGTCGCGCTGGAGACGCTGAACATTTACGAGGAGCGCGACATCGTCGGGCACGTTCGCAAGATCTCGCCACGCTTCCTGGCCGGCGTGCGGCGGTTTGCCGACCATTCCCTGGTGGGCGAGGTACGCGGCATCGGCCTGATGGCAGGCATCGAGCTGGTGCGCGACAAGGCGACCAAGCAGCCGTTCGATGCCAAGGCCGGCGTGGGAGTCTATTTCGAGGAGCGGGCGCGGGAGTACGGGCTGATCATGCGTGGCCGTGGCGAGCAGTTGGTGATGGCCCCCCCGCTGATCATCACCGAGGCGGAGATTGACGACATGCTGGGCCGCCTGGAGCGTGCGCTCGACGAGACGGAAGCGTTCGTCGCCTCGCTCTCGTGACGCGCAAACCGCTGCCGCGCAGTCTGTATGCCGAGACTGCGCGGCCGGCGGTTGCCACACCGCCGCTCGATGGCGATCGGCGTGTCGATGTGTGCGTGATCGGCGGTGGGTTCACCGGACTTTCCGCCGCGCTGCACCTGGCGCAGCAAGGCGTCGATGTCGCAGTGCTGGAGGCGCATGAACCGGGCTGGGGTGCGTCGGGGCGCAACGGTGGGCAGGTCAATCCCGGACTGAAGCACGATCCCGGTCAGGTGGAGGCGGATTTCGGTGCCGATCTCGGCCGTCGCATGGTGGCGTTATCCGGCGATGCACCGAACGCCGTGTTCCGGCTGATCGAGCGGCATCAGATCGAATGCGACGCTTTGCAATCCGGCACGCTGCGTGCGGCTTTCGGTGTGCGGGATAGCGCCGGAATTCGCGCGTCGGCGGAGCAGTGGATACGCCGCGGCACACCGGTGGAGTTGCTGGAGAGTGATGCGGCGCGCGAGGTCACAGACACGGACCGCTACGTCTGCGCCATGCTGGACCGGCGCGGCGGGCAGGTGAATCCGCTGGGCTACGCGCGAGGTCTGGCGCAGGCGACGATGCAGGCGGGCGCGTCGGTACACGGTGCGACGCCGGCGTTGGAAGTGAAGCGCAACGGCATTTGGGACGTGCGCACGCCGAGCGGCACGGTGCGCGCCGACAAACTTGTGCTGGCAACCAACGGCTACACGGACGATCTGTGGCCGGGACTGCGCCGCAGCATCGTGCCGGTATTCAGCGGGATCGTGGCGAGCGAACCGTTGCCGCGGGCGCCCATGAAGTCGGTGCTGTACGAGATGGGGCGTATCACGGTCTACTACCGGTTCGATCGCGCCAACCGCCTGCTGATGGGTGGCCGCAGCCTCCAGCGCGACATCAGCGAGCCGCGCGAACTGCGATACCTGATTGGCTATGCCGAGCGCCTGTGGCCGGAGGTGCACGGGGTGCGGTGGACGCATGCGTGGAGCGGACAGTTGGCGATCACGCCCGACCACTATCCGCACGTGCACGAACCGGACGAGTCGGTGCTCGTCTGTCTCGGCTATAATGGTCGCGGCGTGGCGATGAGCACGGCAATGGGGCCGCAACTGGCGCGACGCGTGATCGGCGGCACGACGGCGGACATCGACATGCCGATCACCACAATGAAGGAAATGCCGTTCCATGCATTGTGGCGGTCGGCAGTGACCGCGCGCGTGGTTTACGGCCGGATACGCGATTGGCTCGGGATTTGACGGAAATCACACCGTGCCCACCTCCACCAGCGTGTCGTTGAAGCATGCGCCTTCGGCAAGGTCGGCGCGCATGTCGGCGGAAACCAGCGCCGATATCGTCTGCCCCGTGCGGCTGGTGGCCAGCCACGCACCCTTCTCGCTTGCCACCACGCCAGGCGGCACATCGTTGGTGACATCGAGCGGCAGGATCACTTCGCCGCGCCCGTTCCACACCTTCACTTCGCTGCCCTGCACGAGCCCACGCGTTTCGGCGTCGCGCGGATGCATCATCAGGCGCGGTGCCGCGCCTGCAAACCCGAGCGTGGATGTGATCCGTCGGTCCGATGCCGGCGAAATGAGCATCAGCGGATAATCGGCCGGCCGCTCACGCCACGCCGGCATCAGCGCGCCATCACCCCAGCGCTGCGCCAGCGCCTCCGAGCGAAGCTCGATGCGCCCCGATGGCGTCGCGGGAAACACGTTCTCGAACAGCACGAGCGGTCTGCCGTCCTTGCCTTGCATCTGCAATGCGTTCTCGGTCGAGATCTCGCTCGGCCGCATATCGCCGAGATCGACCGCCGCATCCATTAGCTCCTCATCCGACGCCTTGAAGCACGGATCATCGAAGCCGAACCGCGCCGCCAGACGGCGGAAGATTTCCGTGTTAGGCAGTGACTCACCCGCCGGTGGCACCACGGGCTCGGCGCGCTGCAGCCAGTGGTGACCGTACGATGCATAGAGATCGGCATATTCGAAATGCGTCGCCGCGGGCAGCACGATGTCGCAGAATGCCATGCTCTCGGTCATCGCCACGTCGATGCCGACCGCGAACACATCGTCACGCACCAGCCCGCGACGCATGCGGTTCTGATCCGGATGCACGACGACAGGATTGTGGTTGTAGATGAAAACCGCACGCAGCGGCGGGTCGATATCGTCTTCCGCCAGATGGCGCCCGACATCGATCAGGTTCAGCGTGCGCATCCCCGGCGGCGCGAGATCGGGACGCTGCAATCTCATGAGCGTCTTGGGAAACGCGTTGCTCGCGCCGAGTACGATGCCGCTGCTCTTGCCCAGCTTGCCCAGCAGCGCAGGCAGCGCGATCAGAGCGCGGATGGAGCTGCCGCCGTTGCGTCCGCGCTCCAGCCCGTTGCCGGGCGCGAACACGAGTGGATCGGCATCCGCCAGCCACTGCGCGAAAGTGATGATCTGCTCTTCGCGCAGTCCGCACGCGGCCGCCGCACGTGCGACCGGCCAGGCGCGCGCCGCGGCCATGAACTCGTCGAACCCCAGCATGTGCGCGGCGATGAATGCATCATCGAATGCGCCGATCCGCTCCAGCTCAGCCGCCAGCGCCCATGCCAGCAGAACGTCGGTGCCGGGCAATGGCGCCAGATGCAGGTCGGCCTGCTCGGCGATCTTGGTGCGCAGCGGATCCACCACGACCAGCCTGCCGCCGTTGCGCTTCGACTGCCGGATGCGTCGCACCAAATGCAGGTTGGTGACGGTCGCGTTGTTGCCCCATACCACGTTCAGCTTCGCCCCCGTGGCGAACTCGGGCGGGCAGCCTGGCACCGCGCCATAGGTTCCGGCCCAGGCTTCGCTGCGCACTCCGCCGCACATGGATCGACGATAGAGCTGCGTTGCGCCAAGCTTGTAGAAGAACCGCGCGGACATGCTGTCGCCGGCGAGCATTCCGTGCGGACCGGCGTAGTTCAGCGGTGACACGGCCTGCGGTCCCCACCGTTCGATCACTGCACTGGTCCGCGCGTGGATTTCGTCCAGCGCGGCCTCCCAGGTGATGCGCTCGAACGTGCCGGAGCCTTTCGGGCCGGTCAGGCGCAACGGATGCAGGATGCGCTGTGGTCCGTGCACGAACGCGGTCATGTCGCGGGCCACCTTGTTGCAGATGACGCCGGCGGTGAAGGGCGCAGCCTCGGAGCCCCGAACCTTGGTGATGCGACCGTCTTCGACAGTGACGCTGAGGCTGCACGTATCGGGACAATCGAAGGTGCAGACACTGGCGCGTTCGATGGCAGACATGGCAGTCTCTATCTCGATGGGGATTGCTTCGTCGCTACGCTTCTCGCAATGACAGGTCTAGTGCCGATTGTTTCCCTATGCGCTAGACCATCGTCACCGCACCTGGGAAATGGCACGCGACGAAGTGCCCTGGTGCCACTTCGGCCAGATCAGGCGTGTGCTCGGCGCAGCGTTCCGCGGCGGCGGGACAGCGCGTTCGAAAGCGGCAGCCGGAGGGTGGGCTGATCGCGCTCGGCACCTCGCCCCGCAATTCGATGCGTCGCGGGCCATGCCCTGGATGCGGGTCCGGCACCGCCGAGATCAGCGAGTTGGTGTAGGGATGCAGCGGACGTGCGAACAGCTCGCTCGACGATGCGGTTTCCACCACGCGGCCGAGATACAGCACCACGATGCGGTCGGAGATATGCCGCACGACAGCGAGATCGTGCGCGATGAACAGGTAGGTCAGCCCGAGCCGTTCCTGAAGCCCGATCATCAGGTTGATGATCTGCGCCTGGATGTTGACGTCGAGCGCGGAAATCGGCTCGTCGCCGATGATGAAGGCGGGCTCCACAGCGAGCGCGCGCGCGATCGAGATGCGCTGCCGCTGGCCGCCGGAGAACTCGTGCGGAAACCGTGCCGCTGCCGTCGGCGGCAGGCCGACCAGATCAAGCAGCTCGCGCACCCGCTCGCGCGCGCCGCCCGCAGGCACCAAACCGTGCAGGCGCAGCGGACCGCTGAGAATCTCGGCCACCGTCATGCGCGGATTGAGCGATGCATACGGATCCTGGAAGATCATCTGCATGCGTCGGCGCAACGGACGGATCTCGGACTGACTCATGTGCGAGATGTCCTGGCCGTCGAACACGATGCTGCCCTCGGTCGGTTCGGTCAGACGCATCACCACACGCGCGAGCGTCGATTTGCCGCAGCCAGATTCGCCGACCAGGCCGACCGTTTCACCGGGGAACACGTCGAAATCGACGCCGTCCACCGCGCGCAGGATGCGATGCGGCTCCAGGAAACTGTCGCGCGGCAAGATGAAGTGCTTGGCCAGAGCTCGCACTCGCAACAGCGGCGGCCGCTCACCGACGGCGCGTGCGTCGGTCGCAGTGCGGGCGTGGCGCGGTGGCGGTAGCGTCTCGCCGCGTTGCGTCACCCAGCACCGCGCCGCACGATCCTTGCCCACCGCCAGCAGCTCCGGATGCTCGACGCACTCCGCCCTCGCGAACGGACAGCGTGCGCGAAAGCGGCAGCCGGTGGGCCAGTCACGCGGATCGGGCGGCTGGCCCTCGATGGTGGTCAGCCGACGATCGCCTTCGTTTGCCTGATCGAGCCGGGGGGCGGCGTGCAGCAAGGCCCACGTGTAGGGATGGCGTGGATCGCTCAGCAGGTCGTCGGGCGCGCCTTCCTCCACCACCTCGCCGGCGTACATCACCAATACGCGCGAGCAGACATCGGCGATCACCCCGAGGTCGTGGCTGATCAGGATCACCGCCGTGCCGAGATCGGCGTTCAGTTCGCGCAGCAGGTCGAGGATCTGCGCCTGGATCGTCACGTCCAGCGCGGTCGTCGGTTCATCCGCGATCAGCAGCGCCGGTTCATTGGCGAAGCCCATCGCCAGCATCACGCGCTGACGCATGCCACCGGAGAACTGATGCGGCCAGCCATTCACCGCGCGGTCCGGTGTCGCCATGCCCATGCGGCCCAGCAGCGCCACCGCGCGCTCACGTGCGGCCTTCACTCCGAACCGCCGATGCGCCGTCATCGTCTCGATCAGTTGCCGAGCGATGCGCAGGACCGGATTGAGCGACGTCATCGGATCCTGGAACACCATGGCGATCTCGGCGCCGCGGATCTGACGCAGCTCCTCCTCGCTCAAATGCACCATGTCGCGGCCGCGAAAGCTGATCGTGCCGTCCACGATGCGCGCCGGCTCTTCCAGCAGCCGGATGATCGATTTTGCGGTGACGCTCTTGCCGGAGCCCGACTCACCGACGATGCCCAGCGTCTCGCCGGGGCGCAGTGTGAAGCTGACGCCATCGACCGCGCGTACCACGCCTGTATCGGTGAAGAACCAGGTGTGCAGGTTCTCGACCTGAAGGATCGGTTCAGCGGCGTCGCGCATGCGGATCGAGCCAGTCGCGGATGCCGTCGCCGACGAAGTTGAAGCCGATCACCACGGTGAGGATGGCGAGGCCGGGAAATGTCGCGACCCACCATTGGTTCACCAGCTCGCGCCCCTCCGACACCATCGATCCCCATTCGGCGGTCGGCGGCACCACGCCCAAGCCGAGGAACGACAGGCCGGCGAACACCAGGATGGCGTTGCCGAGATCGAGGGTAACCAGCACCACCAGCGGACCAATGGCGTTCGGTATGATCTGGCGGAACAGGATGTGGGTCGGACCGAAGCCGATCGCCTGTGCCGCTGCCACGTATTCGGCGGAACGCTGGCCGATTACCAAACTGCGCGCCAAGCGGGCGAATTTGGGCCACCACACCACCAGCATGGCAATCACCGTGTTGCGCGTGCCGATGCCGAGCGCCGCGGCAATCGCCATCGCCAGGATGATCGGTGGAAAGCAGAACACCAGGTCCGTGGCGCGCATCAGCAACTCCTCGGCCCAGCCGCGCATATACGCAGCGATCGCGCCGAGCAGCGTGCCGAACAGTCCGCCCAACAGCACAACGATGAAGCCGACCGCGAGCGACGTGCGTGCGCCGTACAGTACGCGGGTGAACACATCGCGGCCGAGTACGTCGGTGCCGAGTAGATGCAGATCCGATGGCGGCAGCAGGCGGCCGGCGACATTCACCACGTCAGGGGGATATGGCGCGATCCATGATGCGAGGACGGCCGCGATGGCCCACAGCACGATCACCGCCGCGCCAAGTGCGGCGAGTCCATAGCGGCGCAGCCAACGCCGCCGTCGCGCGCCAGACCCGGTCTCCGTGGTGGCCGCTAGCAGTGCGGCTTCGACGCCGCTCATCGCCGCGACACGCGCGGATCGAGGGCAGCGTAGGACAGATCAACCAGCAGGTTCACCAGCACATAAATCGCGGCGACGACGAGTGTGATGCCCATGATGGCCGGGAAGTCGAGCCGCACCGCGCTTTGGAATGTGTAACGGCCAAGGCCTGGCCAGGAGAATATCGATTCGGTAAGCACGGTGCCGGTGAGAAGCTGGGCGTAGGCGAGCCCACCCAGTGTCACCACGGGCAACAGCGCATTCGGCAATGCGTGGCCGAGCATGATGGCGCGCCGCGCGAGACCCTTGGCGCGGGCGACGCGGATATAGTCCTGCGACAGCGCCTCCAGCATCGCGGCGCGCGTGGTGCGGGTGATCAGGCCGAGAGTGCTGGCGGCGAGCACAATCGACGGCAGAACCAGATGCGATGCGGCGTCCCAGAACGTGTCCCAGTCGCCGGCGAGCGGTGCGTCGATCAGCATGATGCCGGTAACGGTGGGCGGCGGAAACGTGCTGGCGCTGATCTGGCCGGGACCGGGTGCCCATTCCAATGCACCGTAGAACACCGCGAGCATGACGAAGGCGAGCCAGAACGTTGGCGCGGACACGCCGACCAGCGAAATGCTGCGTGCGAGGTGGTCGATCCATGTGTCGCGCTTCATCGCGGCCAGCACGCCAAGGGGCAGACCGACCAGCAGCGAGAGCAGGAACGCGATGGTGGAAAGCTCAACCGTGGCAGGCGCGTATTGTGCGATGTCGTCGAGCACCGGCCGCTGCGAGCCGATAGAGACGCCGAGATCGCCGTGGAAGACGCCAGTGAGAAAGATCCAGTAGCGATCCCACAGCGGCAGATCGAGCCCCCATTTGTGGCGGAACGCCGCGACCATGTCGGGATTGTTCGCCGCGATGTCGCCAAGCTGGGTCAGCACCGGATCGCCCGGCACCATGTTTGCGATCAGGAAGATCACCAGAGTGGCCAGCAGGACCATCAGGGCGGCTATGACAAGACGCGAGATTGCGTAGCGAAGCATGCCACGGACTATTGCCGATCGGACATGGCGGGCCAAGCAGAGGGGTTCGGTTCTCGCAATGACTGACCGGGGCAGCTATGATGCAGTGCCAGCACAGAACAAATGGGGGGCAGACGTGCGTGACATTGGATGGATCGGCCGGCGGGACTTGATACGCCTGCTGGGTGCAGGCGGCATGGCTCTGGCGGCGGGGCTGCCCGAGCGCGTTCACGCCGCGGCGGCGAAGAACACCCTGGTGCTCGGCCTCGACATCAGCGACTCCATCACCTTCGATCCGGCACGCGAGGCGCAGTACACCCCGCCGCTGACCCTGACGGCTGCGTATGAATCGCTGATCACCATGACGCCCGGCGACTACCTCAACGTGAAGCCGGCGCTCGCCAGCGCATGGGCACGAACGCCGGACGGCAAGGGCTGGCGCTTCACCATGCGTCCGGGAACCAAGTTCAACAGCGGCAACCCGGTCACCGTCGAGGACGTGAAGTGGAGCCTCGAGCGCGTCATCAACGTGAAGGACCAGCCGTCACAATATGTGGCGCTGGTGGACCACGTCGCGGTCGTCGATGACAAGACCATCGACGTAGTCATGAAAGATCCTTCGGCGCCGCTGCTCACCGTGCTGTGCGGCCCGAATTTCGGTGTGCTGGAACGCAAGGTCGTGGAGGCGCACGGCGGCACCAACGCACCGAACGCCAACACCGAGGACAAGGCGACCCAGTGGCTGGACCAGAATTCAGCGGGCGCCGGCCCGTTCACTCTGGTTGGCTGGACGCGCAATGCGCAGATCCTGCTGACACGCAATCCCCACTACTGGCGCGGACCGGCGCATTTCGAGCGTGTCGTGCTGCGCCACATGGGCGACAGTGCCACGCAGTTGCTTGCAATCAAGCGCGGCGACATCGATGCGGCGTTCAATCTCATCCCGGAGCAGGTGGCGACGCTGAAGGGCGACCCGAATGTGCGTGTCGAAGGGCTGGAGAGTCTCGACTTCGTCTACATGGCGCTGACCTGCGAGCCGGCCTTCAACAAGGCACTCGCGGTGAAGGAGGCGCGACAGGCGGTCTGGTATGCGATCGACTACGACGGCATCATCAACAGCATGCTTGGCGGCAAGGCGATCCGCTGCGCCAGCTTCATCCCTATCGGGCTGTATGGTTCGACACGCGAAACCACCACGCAGTTCGGCTATCACCAGGATCTCGATCGCGCGAAGCAGTTGCTGCAGAAGGCGGGCTTTCCCGACGGCTTCGAGTTCAAGTTGAGCTATGGCGATGCCGCCGTGTCGGGGCTTTCCTATGCGGTCCTTGGGCAGAAGCTGCAATCCGATCTGGCGCGTGTCGGCATCAAGGTGAACCTCGATCCGATGGATCAGGTGAACCTGCGCACGCAGTATACCACTGGCAAGTCGACCGCGGTGCTGACGTTCTGGAACCCGTCCGGCGTCGAGACGGACGGCTGGGCGTCGGCGACCGTGCAGCGCGTCGCCAAGCGCATCCACTGGACGCCGCCAGACGATCTGGTGAAGCTGGTCGGGCAGGCGGCGGCGGAGACCGATGCGCAAAAGCGGTCGGCGCTCTATGTCGAATACGAGAGGGCGATGATCGATCAGGCGAACCTGATCGTGCTGTTCCAGCCGATCTACCAGTTCGCGGTGCGCGATGCGATCAAGCAGTTTCCGCTGACCGCGGCGGGATGGGAAGTTGAGCTGTTCGAGGCGAGCACATAGATGGCGTATCAACCGTTTGATCTGACCGGCAAGGTCGCGCTGGTAACTGGTGGCAACCGCGGCATCGGCTTCGGGATGGCTCATGCGATGGCCGAGGCTGGGGCGGATATCGCGATCTGGGGCACGAACGCGGCGAAGAATGAGGAGGCGAGGGGGGAACTGGCGAAGACCGGCCGTCGCGTTCTCGCGCTGCAATGCGATGTGGGTGACGAAGCTGCGGTGGACGCGGCCTTCGCGCGTACGTTGGCGGAGATGGGACGCGTCGATGGCTGTTTCGCCAATGCTGGTATCGGCGGTGGTGGGGCGTCGTCATTTCTGGAAATGAGCAGCGAACTGTGGCATCGCGTGCTGCGCGTCAATCTCGATGGCGCTTTCTACACGTTCCGTGCGGCAGCACGGCACATGGTGGAGCGTGGTGGCGGTGGCGTGCTGGTCGGCACGGCGTCGTTGGCCGCGATCGAGGCGGCGCCACGAAGCGAGCACTACGCTGCGACGAAGGGTGGCATGATCTCGATGGTGCGTGCGCTGAGCGCGGAGTTCGCTCGGCACAATGTGCGAGCGCACGCGATCCTGCCGGGATGGATCGAGACCGACATGACGCAGCGGCTGACCACGAACGACACGTTCCACGGCAAGGTGATGCCGCGGATTCCGATGCGGCGGTGGGGGCGCGGCGACGATTTCGGCGGGATCGCGGTGTACTTGATGAGCGCGGCGTCGCGCTACCACACCGGCGATACGTTCGTGATCGACGGCGGGTATTCGCTGTTCTGACCGAGGCGCGGCTACCGCGGCAGCGTGCTGCTGCCCATCAGGAACTCGTCCACCGCCTGGGCGCATTGTCGGCCTTCGCGGATCGCCCATACCACGAGTGACTGTCCGCGCCGCATGTCGCCGGCGGCGAACATCTTGCTGACCGAAGTGCGATAATCCGTCGTGTTCGCCAGCACGTTGCCGCGCGGATCGAGTGCCACACGTGCCTGTTCGACCATGCCCTGCTTCCGTGGCCCGAGAAAACCCATCGCCAACAGCACCAGGTCTGCCTTTAGCGGGAACTGGCTGTTCGGGACCTCCTGCATCGCCATCCGACCGTCCGCGCCCTTGACCCATTCGACGCGCACGCACTCAAGCGCCTCGACCTTGCCGGACAGGCCCGCTGCGCGCTTGGTCAGCACTGCCCAGTCGCGGTCACAGCCTTCCTCGTGCGCATGCGAGGACCGCAGCTTGAGCGGCCAATCCGGCCAGGTCAGCGCCTTGTTCTCGCGCTCCGGCGGCTTGGTCAGGATCTCCAGTTGGGTGATCGAGGCGGCGCCCTGCCGCACCGACGTGCCGATGCAGTCGGAACCGGTATCGCCGCCGCCAATCACCACGACATGCTTGCCCTTTGCGGTGATCGTGCCGCGTCCGGCCGTCGCGCGCGCTTCGTCATCGCCTGCGCCGCGCCTGTTCTGCTGCGTCAGGAAGTCCATGGCGAAGTGGATGCCGTCGAGTCCGCGGCCCTGCACTTCCAGATCGCGTGGCCACTCCGCACCGCCTGACAGCACCACCGCGTCGAAGTCCCGCAGCAGCGAGGCCATCGGCAGGGTCACGCCGATCTCGATACCGGTGCGGAACGCAACACCCTCCGACGTCATCTGCTCGATGCGGCGATCGATCAGGTGCTTCTCCATTTTGAAATCCGGAATGCCGTAGCGCAGCAGGCCGCCGATGCGGTCGGCTTTCTCAAACAGAGTCACGGTATGGCCGGCGCGCGCTAGCTGCTGCGAGCATGCCATGCCTGCCGGACCGGAACCGACCACCGCGACGCGCCTGCCGGTACGATGCGATGGGGGATGCGGTTTGATCCAACCTTCCTGCCAGGCGCGATCGACAATGGCACATTCGATCGTCTTGATGGTTACCGGGTTGTCGTCGATGTTCAGCGTACATGACGTCTCGCACGGCGCCGGGCAGATGCGGCCGGTGAACTCGGGGAAGTTGTTGGTGGAATGCAGCGTGCGGCTCGCTGCTTCCCACTGGTGCCGATAAACGAGGTTGTTCCAGTCAGGGATCAGATTGTTGACCGGACAGCCGTTATGGCAGAACGGGATGCCGCAATCCATGCAGCGCGCCGCCTGTTCCGACAGCTCCGGTTCGGACAGCGGCTTGAGGAACTCAGTCCACGTCCTGCGGCGCACATCCGGCTTGTCATAGCCGCGATCGCTGCGCTCGATTTCGAGGAACCCGGTGACCTTGCCCATGAAAAATCCTCAGTCGGCGGCAGCGGCTTTGGCCGCCTGGCGTTCCGCGCGCAGTTCGACCAGGGCACGTCGGAAGTCGAGCGGCATGACCTTCACGAAGAACGACAATGCGCTGTCCCAGTTGTCGAGCAGTTCGCGAGCGCGTGCACTGCCGGTGTACAGTAAGTGGCGCTCGACCAGCACACGCAGCCGTTCCGCGTCGAAGCGCAGCAGGTCGCCCATGCCGCTATCCTCGACCGACACAGCGCGCTGGCGCGGCCGTTCCGGATCGTCGGCGGCATCGCGATCCGGTGGCAGGATCGGTTCCAACTCGACGCCTGTCATGTTGCACAGGCTCTCGAAGCGGCGCCGCGGATCATAGACATAGGCAACACCGCCAGACATGCCGGCGGCGAAATTGCGCCCGGTGTCGCCCAGCACGGCGACGACACCACCGGTCATGTATTCGCAGCCATGATCGCCGCAGCCTTCGACCACCGCGATCGCGCCGGAGTTGCGTACGGCGAAGCGTTCTCCGGCAACTCCCTGGAAATACGCGTCCCCGGCGATCGCGCCGTACAGCACGGTGTTGCCGATGATGATGTTCTCGGTTGGCTCGCGCTTTGCCTCCGCCGGTTGTCGCACGACAACACGGCCGCCGGACAACCCCTTGCCGACATAGTCGTTGGCGTCGCCCGTCAGTTCCAGCGAGATGCCGCGCGCGAGGAACGCGCCAAAACTGCCGCCAGCATTGCCGCGCAGGCTGATCTGGATGGTGTCCTCGGGCAGACCGGCATGGCCGTAGCGCTTCGCAACCTCGCCCGACAGCATGGCGCCGACAGTGCGGTGCACATTGCGGATTTCGTGCGAGATGCGTACGGGCTCGCCGCGCTGAAGGGCCGGCATGGCCAGATCGATCAGTTCGTTGTCCATCGCGCGGTCGAGGTGATGGTTCTGCTTCTCGCAGTTGTAGATCGCGACACCCTCGCGCGCCGGCGCCTGATACAGGATGCGGCTGAGATCGACGCCTTTCGCCTTCCAATGCTCGACCGCGCGGCGTATGTCCAACCTGCCGACCTGGCCGACCATCTCGCTGAACGTGCGGAAGCCGAGTTTCGCCATTAGCTCGCGCACTTCCTCGGCGATGAAGAAGAAGAAGTTGATCACGTGCTCCGGCTGACCGGTGAATTTCTTCCGCAGCACCGGGTCCTGAGTGGCAATGCCGACCGGGCAGGTGTTCAGGTGGCACTTGCGCATCATGATGCAGCCGGCGGCGATCAGCGGCGCGGTAGAGAAGCCGAATTCATCGGCACCCAACAACGCTCCGATCACCACGTCGCGTCCGGTGCGCAGCCCGCCATCGACTTGCACCGCGATGCGTCCGCGCAGGCCATTCAGCACGAGTGTCTGCTGAGTTTCTGCCAGGCCGATCTCCCACGGCGAACCGGCATGCGTGAGCGACGTAAGCGGCGATGCACCGGTGCCGCCTTCGAAGCCGGCGATCGTCACGTGATCCGCGCGCGCCTTGGCGACACCGGCGGCAACCGTGCCGACGCCCACCTCCGACACCAGCTTGACCGAAATGCGCGCTGCCGAATTGGCGTTCTTCAGATCGGCGATGAGCTGTGCCAGGTCTTCAATCGAATAGATGTCGTGATGCGGCGGCGGCGAGATCAGTCCTACGCCCGGCGTCGAATAACGCACGCGAGCGATGTTCTTGTCTACCTTGCGCCCAGGCAACTGGCCGCCCTCGCCAGGCTTGGCGCCCTGCGCCATCTTGATCTGCAGATCATCCGCATTCACCAGGTACTCGATGGTGACGCCGAAGCGGCCGGAGGCAACTTGCTTGATCGCTGACCGCATCGAATTGCCGTTAGGCAGCCGCTTGTAGCGATCGGATTCCTCGCCGCCTTCGCCGGTGTTCGACTTGCCGCCGATGCGGTTCATCGCGATCGCCAGCGTGGTGTGCGCCTCGCGCGAGATGGACCCGAAGCTCATCGCGCCTGTAGCGAAGCGCTTCACGATCGACGCCGCCGGTTCCACTTCGTCCAACGGCACAGGCGCATCGGCGAACTTCATCTGCATCAGTCCGCGCAGCGTCAACAGGCGCCGGCTCTGGTCGTTGATCAGGTCAGTGAACGCGGCGAACTCCGCGCGCGAGTTGCCGCGGGCGGCATGTTGCAGTTTCGCCACCGAGTTTGGTGTCCAGGCGTGTTCCTCACCGCGCAGACGGAACGCATAGTCGCCCCCGGCGTCCAGCATCCCTTCGTACACCGGGTTTTCGCCGTAGGCGTTCTGGTGCCGCTGCACTGCCTCGCGGGCAATCTCCTCGAAGCCCGCACCCTCGATCGTGCTGGCGGTGCCGGTGAAGCATTTCTCCACGAAGTCGCTCGACAGTCCCACCGCGTCGAAGATCTGCGCGCCGCAATACGACTGATAGGTCGAAATCCCCATCTTGGACATCACCTTCAGGATGCCCTTGCCCACCGCCTTCAGGTAGTTCTTCTGCACCTCATACGGCTTCTCGCGCAGGCCGTTCTGCGCGCGGATCTGCTCCAGCGTCTCGAATGCGAGGTACGGATTGATCGCCTCCGCGCCGTAGCCGGCGAGCACGCAGAAATGGTGCACCTCGCGGGCTTCTCCGGTCTCGACGACAAGGCCGGTGCCGGTGCGCAGGCCGCGACGGATCAGATGATGATGCACCGCCGCGGTCGCCAGCAGCGCCGGCATCGGAATTCGTGTGGACGACACCGCGCGATCGGACAGGATCAGAATGTTGAAACCGTCCAGCACGGCGTCGGTCGCCTCGCTACAGATGCGATCGACCGCGCGCGCCATGCCGGGGGCGCCTTCGCTGGCGGGCCAGGTCACGTCGATGGTGCGGGTACGGAACGCATCGCCGACCAGCGATGAGATTGCCCGGACCTTTTCGAGGTCCGTATTGGTCAGGATCGGCTGCGCGACCTCAAGCCGGTAGTGCGAACCTGCATGATGGCCCAGCAGATTTGGCCGCGGGCCGATCATCGACACCAGCGACATCACCAGCGCCTCACGGGTCGAGTTGATCGGCGGGTTGGTGACCTGGGCGAAGTTCTGCTTGAAGTAATTGTACAGCAGCTTGGGCTTGTTCGACAAAACGGCAAGCGGCGTGTCGGTGCCCATGGAACCCACCGGATCGTCGCCGTCCTGGGCCATCGGCTCGAGGAAGAACTGAACGTCCTCCTGCGTATAGCCGAATGCCTGCTGCTGCTTCAGCAGGGAAGTCATGTCATTCGGCCTTGCAGGCGGCATCTCCGGCATAGGCGCCGGCGTCTCGGACGGCTCCGGCAGCTCCTCGAGCTGCACCTGCGTGGCCTTCAGCCACTCGGCGTACGGATGCTTGGTCGCCAGCTGCTGCTTCACCTCGTCGTCGCCGATGATGCGGCCTTGCTCCAGGTCGATCAGCAGCATCTTGCCCGGCTGCAACCGCCACTTGTGGACGATGTCTTCCTCCGGCACCGGCAGCACGCCGGCCTCGGACGCCATGATCACATGGTCATCGTCGGTCACGATGTAGCGGGCGGGGCGCAGACCGTTGCGATCCAGCGTTGCGCCGATCTGGCGGCCGTCGGTGAAGGCGATCGCCGCGGGGCCGTCCCACGGTTCCATCAGCGCCGCGTAGTATTCGTAGAACGCGCGCCGGTCCGGATCCATCAGCGGATTTTCCGCCCATGCCTCAGGGATCAACATCATCATTGATTGCGCCAGCGAATAACCGCCGGCGACCAGGATCTCCAATGCGTTGTCAATGCACGCCGTATCGGACTGGCCATGCGGGATCAGTGGCCACATCTTGTCGAGATCCGGCCCGATCAGTTCCGACGCCATCGAATGGCGCCGCGCATACATCCAGTTGACGTTGCCCCGGACCGTGTTGATCTCGCCGTTGTGCGCCAGGAAGCGGTACGGATGCGCCAGCCGCCAGGACGGGAACGTGTTGGTGGAAAAGCGCTGATGCACCAGCGCCAGCGCCGATTGCGTCAGCGGATTGCGCAGGTCAAGGTAGAACGTCCCCACCTGCGGAGCCAGCAGCAGCCCCTTATAGACAACGGTGCGCGTCGAAAATGACGGCATGTAAAGGTCGCTCAGCCCCGGTAGATGTCGCTGATTTTCCAGGCTGCGCACATTGTTCAGGGTCTGCTTGCGGATTGTGAGGATCTTCCGTTCGAATGCGTCCTGATCCTTCACCCTCGGGCTGGCGACCACGATGGCCTGGCGGATGACTGGCATCGTTTCGATAACGCGTTCACCCATACCGTCCGTATCCGTGGGGACTTCGCGCCACCCCAGCAGCGCCTGGCCCTCGGCCGCGATGTAATGTTCGAACAGGCGGATGGCAAATTCGCGCGCGCTGGCGTCCTGCGGCAGGAAGCACATCGCCACCGCATAGCGACCGGGCGGCGGCAGTGTCAGATTGTTCTCCTCTGCCCAGTCGCGCAGGAGTTTGTCCGGCATCTGAATCAGGCAGCCGGCACCGTCGCCCACCAGCGGGTCAGCGCCGACGGCGCCACGATGATCCAGATTTACCAGGATCTGCAGCCCGCGTCGGATGATATCGTGCGACTTTCGGCCCTTGATGTTGACGACGAAGCCCACTCCGCACGAGTCATGCTCGTTGCGAGGATCGTACAGTCCTGGTCCCGCCGGGGATCCCATCATTGGCCCTCAATCGCCTCCGTTCGCCGGACATGGCTTCGCCGCCCGTTGATTGGGCGGGTCGCAAACGTAGACGTTAGCCTCCGCTTTGCTGCGCTGCAACGACCAGGCTGGCAGGATCGCTGCCGACCATCATAGACCTGGGTGGCGGAGCCCTTGGGCGCCCTTCAACGGGGTCAGCGAAGCATGAGCATCTCAGAGTGAAGGCCTGGACCGCGCCTAGCCGCCACGAGTTCGCTGGCCACGCTGCGCCGTTTTGGGACCGCGCCGTTTAGCGGCGGCCGGGCGCCCTTGTGGCGTCTCCGGCTTGCGGCCGAGACCGATCTTCTTGGCCAACGATGAGCGGACCTTGGCATAATTAGGCGCAACCATCGGATAGTCCGCAGGCAGTCCCCAGCGTGCACGATACTGCGCAGGTGTCATCTTGTACGCCGTCATCAGATGCCGCTTCAGCATCTTCAGCTTCTTGCCGTCCTCCAGGCAGATGATGTGCTCGGGTCTGACTGACTGCTTGACAGCAACCGCCGGCACGGGCTTGGCCGGCTCAACCGGCGCCTGACCGACGTCTCGCAGCGTCTGATATACCTTCTCAATCAGGCTAGGTAATGCCTCCGGCTGAACTGTATTGTGTTCGACATGTGCGGAGACGATCTGGGCAGTCAACCGCAGAACCGTTTCCGACGACCCTGTTTCATCCATCGCTACGGCCTCTAACGAAGCATCAACCCACCACTACAGCAATATTACCGGCTTTGCCAGATGTTCTAAGGGTTTGAGACTTAGCGAGTTCCTGAAATAATGCGATAGCGTATGCGTCTGCTTCACTAACGACCGGACGGCGACCATGAAGCGTCGTCGAGAAACGCCAAGTAGTGCCGATGGCAAGACTGTCTTTCGGGCAGACCAGTCCAAGAACCACAACCGATCTCTTGTCGAAATCTGCTCCGGCAGATGGCAATGGTGCTCGGGCTGGTTGTCAAAGTAAAACCTGATGCTTCCTTGCCGAGCGCAACACAATCTGCCTCAATCGCGCGACGGACCGCAACCGAGATGGAACCGATGCGCTTGATGCCGCTCCTCGCAAGCCTGACCGCACTGACTGCGTATGTGCCGCTCGCGTGGGCGCAGCAGGGCGAGGTGCTGCGCGTCGGCATGCGCGACGATCCCGACATTCTCGACCCGACATTCTCGCGCACCTATGTCGGCACCGTGGTGATGACGGCGCTATGCGACAAGCTGTTCGACTTCGATGCGAAGTTGAATATCGTGCCGGGACTGGCCACTGGCTACCAATGGGCGGACAGCAGGACGTTGATGATCAGGCTGCGTTCTGGCGTGCAGTTCCAGGATGGCGAGAAACTCGACGCTGACGCGGTGAAATATACGCTGGAGCGCCACCTCAACGCCACCGGCAGCTTTCGCCGCAGCGAGATCAGCGCAATGGACCATGTCGAGGTGGTCGATCCGCTGACCGTGCGCGTGGTGATGAGGCAGGCGTTCTCGCCGTTCGTCGCCATACTGACCGACCGTGCCGGCATGATGGTGGGGCCGAAAGCAGCCGAGGCTGGCGGTAAGGACTTCGGGTTGCATCCGGTATGTGCCGGACCGTTCAGGTTCGTCGAGCGCATTGCACAGGATCACATCACATTGGAGCGCTTTCCAGGCTACTGGGACGCGTCGCGCATCCACTACGATCGGGTGACCTATCGTATCATCCCGGACAGCAGCATTAGACTTGCCAACCTTCAGGCGGGAACATTGGACGTCACGGAGATCGCGCCGCTTGACGCAGAGGCAGTGAAGCGCGATGCGAATCTTGCATTGGTGTCCGTGCCCAGCCTTGGTTACGGCGCACTGACCATCAACGTCAGCGGCGATGCGAAGGCGGACACGCCGCTTGGCCGCGATGCCCGCGTGCGCCACGCATTCGAGCTCGCACTGGATCGAGAGGCGCTGAACCAGGTCGTCTATGCCGGCATGTACCAGCCAAATGCGCAGGCCACCTCGCCGTTGAGCCCGCTCTATGTCGAGGAGATCGCGCCGACGAAGCGCGACGTATGAGCAGCCTGATTGTCGCCGCCGAACTTCACTACGGCGCGGCCCGCAAAGCCTCGCCTCGTCTGCGAGCCGCCGTTGAGGCGCTGTTGCGGCTCGTGCCCATCGCCGGTCTGGAGCCGCCTTTCGATGCTGTTTATGGCGACCTGCGAGCGAGCCTGGAATCATCCGGGATCGTGCTGTCCCCACATGACCTGCTGATTGCCGCCCATGCGATGACATTGCACGCGACACTCGTGACGGACGATCAGGGGTTCGGCAGGGTTCCTGGACTTCCAGTCGAGAACTGGATCCGCGCGTGACTGAGTTCCGCATTGCTGCGACGTTCACCTCAGCGCTGGCCCGTCTGGAAGCGTCGGAGCAGAAGGCGGCCAAGACGACCGCATTCGACCTGCAGATGGACCCTGCGGCGCCTGGGCTGCGCTTCCATCGCATCGACCGCTCCCGCGATCCGCATTTCTGGTCGATACGGGTCAGTGGCGACCTCCGCATCATCGTCCATAAGACCGAGGCAAACTTCCTCCTGGCCTATGTCGGCCACCACGACGATGCCTACGGCTGGGCCGAGCGCCGCCGGATCGAGGCACACCCGCGCACCGGCGCGATCCAGATCGTGGAAGTACGAGAGCGCGTCGAGGACATCGCTGCACCACCGCCACCGGCTGCACCCGCGCCCCCAGCCCAAATTTTCCGCGCGCTATCGACCGAGGACCTGTCGGGCATTGGTGTCCCACTGGATTGGGTCGAGGACGTCCGCAGCGCGACCGAGGACGCGTTTCTCGCTCTGTCCGATCACCTGCCCGCCGAGGCTTCCGAGGCGCTGCTGGAATACGTCACCACCGGGCGCCTGCCCCGCCCCGCCCCGATCGCGGCCCCGGCCGATCCGTTCGCCCACCCGGACGCGCTGCGCCGTTTCCGGATTGTCGAGAACCAGGAGGCCTTGGCACTGGCTCTGGATGCGCCGTGGGAACAATGGGCGGTGTTCCTGCATCCAGCGCAGCGAGGCATCGTGGACCGGAACTACAACGGCCCGGCCCGCACCGCGGGATCGGCCGGCACCGGCAAGACGGTTGTGGCACTGCACCGCGCCGCCCGCCTCGCACGCACAACGCCCGAGGCGAAGGTGCTGCTGACCACATTCTCGCGGCCGCTCGCCAACGCACTGTCGCGCAAGCTGGCAGTGCTGTTCGGCGAAGATACAGCGCTGGCGCGCCGTGTGACCGTGGCACCCTGGCACACCGTCGCCGATGAACTGCATCAACTCGCATTCGGCCGCCGAGCCGTGGTCGCCTCCGACGAACAGGTCGAGGACGCGGTCGCTAAGTCCGTCGACGCTGTCGGCGTCAAGGGTTTCACGCTCCGCTTCCTGCTGTCGGAATGGCGGCACGTGGTGGACGCCTGGCAGATCGCCGACGTGGCGGCGTACGCGAAGGTGCCCCGCCTGGGTCGCAAGAACCGCATGAGCGCGGGACAGCGGGAGCGCCTCTGGCCGGTGTTCGTCTCGGTGCGCGCGTCGCTGGCGAAGCGCGGCCTGGCGACATGGGCCGATATCAACGGCCGCGTCGCGGCGCATTACGCGGCGCGCGACGTTAAACCGTTCACCCACATCGTCGTGGACGAGGCACAGGACCTGGGCGTGTCGGAATTGCGGTTCCTGGCGGCGATTTCGCCGAAGTCACAAGATGCGCTGTTCTTCGCGGGCGATCAGGGACAGCGCATCTTCCAACAGCCATTTTCCTGGTCTGCTCTGGGCATCGACGTGCGCGGCCGGTCATCCACGCTGAACGTCAACTACCGCACCAGCCATCAGATACGCCGCACCGCCGATCGACTGTTGCCCAGCACCGTGCGCGATGTGGACGGGAACGCCGATGAGCGGGATCGCACGGTCTCGGTCTTCAACGGTCCGCCCCCCGAGGTTGTGCTGTTCGATACGCAACAGGAAGAGATCGCGGCGGTCTCGGCCTGGATCGATCGGGCCAGAGCCGAAGGGATTCATCCATCTGAAATCGCTCTGTTCGTTCGAACGCGGGACGAGCTGGGACGCGCCCGGGCGGCGATCGAGGCCACAGGCCTGTCTTGGCTGGAATTGTCGGAGCGTGATCAGGACGCGAGCGGACAGGTCCTTGTCGGTACTATGCATCTCGCGAAGGGCCTCGAATTCAAGGCGGTCGGCGTAATTGCCTGCGATGATGGAATCCTACCACTGCAATCGCGGTTGGAGGGGGTCGCGGACGAGACGGAACTGGATGACGTATATGAAACCGAACGCCATCTGTTCTACGTCGCGTGCACTCGCGCACGAGACCGGCTGCTGATCACGGCTGTGAGGCCCGCATCGGAGTATATTCAGGACCTTGGTGCTGCCCTGCCGACGTAATCGTGGGCTCCTTTGTTGCCCGAACAGCGGTTACCGATTGGATGGACCGACCGCCGTTGCCCTCGTGCATCGCACTAACCCGCCACGGCCCTCAGCTCCGCGATCGCCTCGGTGGTATTCAGTCCATGCGTTCTCGCCAAATGATGCGGCAATCATCGTATCCCCCGGCGAAGACCGCCTTGCGGCATGAGCATCAGCCGCAAACGGATTGAGCCACCGCTCAAGCCTTCGACCGCCTGTCTTTGGGAAATCGGATATATTTGGGGTCCAACATATGTAAGCGTCTACCGACGACCGCGGCATTGATGGTTCGTGGCGATCCCTGAGCTGGACTATTGTGTCCAAAGCCAGGGGAGCAGGGCGTCGATCTTGTGGATGGGATGATCTGCGATGCGTGCGAGAACGTCGGACAGATAGGCGTGCGGATTGATGCTGCTCATCTTCGCCGTTTCGACGATGGTGTAGACACAAGCGGCGCGTTGTCCGCCGGCATCGGAGCCACAGAAGAGGTAATTTTTGCGGCCGAGAACTGGCGCTCGCATGCCGCGCTCGGCGGCGTTGTTGCTCATTTCCAGCCGGCCGTCTGCCAGGTAGCGCAGCAGCGCGTTCCATCGTGTGAGGGCGTAGCGGATAGCTCCGGCGAGCGCGCTCTTGCCGCTGATCCGTTTCAGGGAGCCCTGGAGGAATTGCTTCAACTCGTCCAATCGCGGCCGGGCGTATTGGACGCGCGCGGCCAGGCGTCGATCAGGCGCCTGTCCGCGAACGCTGGTCTCGATGACAAACAGGGCGGCGATGCGCTCCATTGCTTCGCGCGCGATCGGCGAGGCCGAGGCGTGGTGGATGTCGTAGAATTTCCGGCGTACGTGACTCCAACACGCCACCTCGATCAGCGGCGGCTCGCCGTCCGGCGTCGTGGGCCGATAGAGACTGTCGAAGCCGGCGTAGCCATCGGCATGAAGGAAGCCGCGGCAGCGGCCGAGCAGCGCCTGGGCGTGGATACCCTTGCGGTCCGGCGAGTAGCGATAATACGCGGCCGGTGGAATATCCGATCCGAACGGGCGTTCATCACGCACGACCACCCACAGCCGACCGGTCCTGGTCTTCCCTGTACCGGGCGCCAGCACCGGGACGGTGGTGTCGTCGGCATGCAGCACCTGCCCGGCGCGGACGTGGCGGCCAATGGCTTCGGCTAAGGGGGCCAGCAGGAATACTGACCGGCCCACCCAGTCGGCCAAGGTCGAGCGATCGAGTTCGACGCCTTCGCGAGCATAGATGCCGGCCTGGCGGTGCAGGGGTGTATGGTCGCAGAACTTCGCCACCAGAACCTGCGCGAGCAGGCCGGGGCCGGGCCGGCCGCGTTCGATCGGCAGACTGGGCATCGGCGGCTGCACGATCGTCTCGCAAGCGCGACAGCTCAGCTTCGGGCGGATGTGGCGGATCACCTTGAAGCTGGAGGGCACGTATTCCAGCACCTCGCGCTCGTCCTGGCCGATGCGGCTGAACACCGTGCCGCCGCAGCCCGGGCAGGTGCAGGCTGCTTCGTGGGTGATGGTCTCGCGCGGCAAGTGTGGCGGCAGCGGCTTGCGGACCGGATGTTGGCGTTCCCGCCGCTTGACGGGTTGCCCGGCGTCAGCATCGCCGGCAGTGTCGCGCGCCTCGACGGCACCGGCGTCCGCTTCGAGTTCGCCGATCAGCAACTCAAGCTGCTCGATCGCGTGGTCGAGCTTCTCGGAGGAGCGGCCGAAGCGCGCGCGGCGCAACACCGCCAGCTGCATCTTCAGCTTCTCGATATACAGCGTCTTGGCATGGATCTCGGCCGCATTGGCGGCGATCTCGATATCCTTGCGTGCCAGCTCTGCCTGCAAATCAACCGCGAGGTCGCGCAGCTCGGTGGGGTCGTCCGGCAGCGGCAGGGTCGCTAACGACATGGACGCGAGATACAGAATCGCGGGCTGGCGTACAAGGCCTGACGCACAGAATATTGCTCAGGCCGGCATTTTTCTCAGCCAACCGCCATGGGTCTTCGTGGCACGTCCGCGGCAACTGTCCGCCGCCAATCCATCGCCTCGATGAGCAGTGTGAGCTGCGCCGGCGTCAGAACCATCTTACCGTCCACGATCGGCGGCCAGACAAACTTGCCGCTCTCGAGGCGCTTGGCGAACAGGCATAATCCAGTGCCGTCATAATACAGCACCTTCAGATAGTCGGCCCGCTTGCCACGAAAGAGAAACAAATGGCCCGAGAACGGATCGCCATCAAGCACCTGCGCGACACGTGCCGCCAAACCATCAAATCCCAGGCGCATGCTGACAGGATGACAGGCCAGATACACCTTCGTACCCGGCACCATCGGAATCACGACAGGCTCCGCAACACGCACAGGACACGCCGCAGCGTCCGCTCATTGACGAACGCATCCACCCGAAGACGCGTCCCACATGGCAGGTCGATCTCGACCATCCCCGGGCGTTCGTCCATCGCCGGGCGCGCATCCGCACCGCGATCCTGCGGCGCCTGCCCCACCAGCAGAGCGGACGAATTGAGCCTCCGAACTGTACCTTCGTCCTTAGGCTCCACAATCGCGCCGATCGAAAGAAACCCATCCGCCGCACCAGCGGGCGGTGCATCGGGCTGTGTCTGTTGTGCAGACGAAGATGCCTCTGAAGTCTCAGCCGTAGGCCGCGTTCCAATCACTTTCCGCCAATTGAACACCTGATTCGAATTCAACCCGTGACGGCGCGCAACATCGGCAACCGACATGCCGGGACCAAACGCTTCCTCGACAATCCGCCGCTTCTCCTCAAGCGGCCACGAACGGCGCGAGACCTTCACCCTGTCGCTCGTCTCCGGCAATGCACTCAACGGAACGTCCTATCCTGTGCAACCTGGCTAAGTGTCCACTACTCCTTGATGGACACTTGCCGATCCTCACTATGACAATGAAGGCTCCCATATCTTGTGAGCACGACGGTAGGCGGCCATCAGTCCACGCTCACCAACATATCGATGAGGCCAATCAGCGCGTGCTGAGCGGCTGATGCCGATGGCCGCCGCGATGCGGCGCTCACTGTGGCCGGCAACGTGCTTGAGACGCAGAACTTCTCGGACCTGACGCATTGATAGTCTCTGGGCTGGCATGGCGCTCGCCGGGTGTTGCTCCGGTGAGCGTGCCGTCGGTTGGCGACTGCCCGCGGACTGCTCCGCCACCCTCAGCGGGTGGCTGGATTCAATCGGAATGGGTGGCTGGTTTGCGTCGGAAGCACTGGCTGGAATGGATCGGAATCACCGGCTGCTTTGCCCCGGATTCCGCAGCGATAATCTGAAACGAACCTGCCGCCCTACCCGGCAAGCTCTTGAAGGACCACGAAATCCTCTACCAGGAGATAGACATCGTCACCCTGAGCCTTGGGAACCTGATCCAGGCAATGGTACGATGAGCCGCTAAAAGTGGAGAAGGTTGCACGACCATATCTAAACTAGCTTCCGGCAAGACACAAGACAACAACAACTGAATTAGGGAGCGTTGCATGCAGTCCGAAGCGTTGTCATCGGCTCCGACGGGGGAGGAGCTCAGGGTCAGACATGCGGAGCGAGATGCAAGGATAACGAGAGATGTCTCAAAGGGAATAGCCATCGACGGAGACTACTACCTGAATGCAGGAAGGCTGCAACGTGTGATCGCTGCGGTTACCGCCATGGGTCTAAGCCGGCAGTATAGAAGGTCTCTGTCGCAGTGGGTGTATCGTGCCACAGGCGTGGAACCAGAAGTCCAGACTGAAAAAATGCTACGCGAATGGGCGGAAGTGTTTGTGCAACACAATGAGCTTTTTCGCGCATCCAGTGCCCACCCGGGCCATTTTTCTCTGATTGCTCGGCGATCTGTCGAGAAGGTATCAGGCCCCACCGACGATGACAGAGTTCGTCCGCCGGTGACTGAAGCGGTCCTAAAGCTGCTCATCGAGACAGCTATTGCAATGCATGGGACCCAGCTTAGCCGTAAGGCGGACAAACGATGGGGATTGAACCTAACAATACCGTTCATGGGGGGTCTATTGGGCGCCCTGCTGGGTGTCGCGGGAGTTCTGTTGAAAAGCTGACTTTCTGCTCGTCGCGCTGTAATTATCGCCGCTGGCCTGCACGCCCGTTGATGCGCTTCAGCTTGCGTTGTGAGCATCAAGGGGCAGGCCAATGATTTTGCGGAAGGGTTGCGGACGTCGCGCATCGCATCGACGGCAGCGGCGTAGACCGCGCGCTTGTTCTGGAACGCGATCTCGGCGGCTGGCACCGGCAAAGAAAAGACAGCGTGGTAGTAGGGTACCGGCAGCAACACGGCCTGCTGCGCCTCGAGAGCAGCAGACATCGAGGCACCACGGCCATCATGCCTGATAGGGCTAAGGTCGAGGTCGCCGTTCAGGTGGTGGATCTCTACAACGTGGCACCCGGCCGTTCCTCTACGACCATTGGCAACTCGCTGGCCGGTTCGGAATGCACCTTGAATACCGCGGCGCGTAGCGCTCGTGCTTGGGCGACCGCATCGGCCCGAAAATCGTGGCGGGCTGCTTCTGTTCGCCATGCGCCGAAACCTTGATCAAGAAGAAGCGCGATGCGCCGTCCGTCACGAAGGGTAAGGGTCAGGCTGCGCGCATGAGGAAGGTCGGCTTTCGCTCGAAGCTCAATATTCGCCTTAGGCAAGAGCGCTTGGAGCAGCTGGCGACGCTGCCCATCTTCGGAGAAGGAATGAAATACTGTCCATCCCAGCCGTTCGGGCCGTTCAAGCCGAGCTGTGGCGATGTTGACTTGGGCGGTCCCTACCCCAGGCATCGTGCTCAGCACCTCAAACAGTAGCCGTATGCTGAGCGGCGAGATGAGGTAGCGATCTGTGTAGTGTGTCGAAAGCACGCCATGTGCCTTGATCGCGGCAGCCGTCAAGGGGCTTTCGGCGGCCAGAATATTCCAGAAGGAACGGCCGAAACTTCCAACCGAACCGTTGAGTCTGTCTGCCAACCGTATGAGCCGGGCATTGCCCGCTGACAGCTTGACAAGACGTTCGCTGTCAAACTCCTGCAATCGCTCCAATGGCGGGGCGGGGCCTCGCACCAGGGCGGTCCTGGCACCTAGGCCCCACGCGGGCCCCGGGATGGCCTCTGCCTTGTCCGGAGAAGCAATAGCGATTGTATGACCCTGCAGCTCGACTACGGCGAGCACCGGCGCCTCTTCGGCTATCGGCATTTTCGGCACGTGCAGCAACGACGCATGTGCAGCGAGCCGGTGAAGATCGAGCTTCTGGGCCATGTCCAGTGCGGCGTCCGTCATTGCGGTACTGTGTACCACAAGCCGCGGTGTCGCGCCGGCCTGCTGCAAACGCGCCAACAGGCCAGCTATCGGCCAAGCCGCAAGCTCCCAGTCCCTTGTCTGGCCATGCAGGAAAAAGGTGACGCCAGACAGCGCTCCGGCGCGCCGCTGTCGATCGAGCCATTCCGGTAGTGGGTGTCCAAGGGTTCTGGTCTCCGGTCCCAGCACGCGCAAGACATCCGGGAGAACGAGCCGCGCGCGCAGAGTTGTCACCAGTGCGAGCCCACCTGGCCGGTCGAGCCGCTCCTCCGCAAAGTTGAGATCAGGGCGCAGCACGCAAGCCGGACAACCGTTGCTGCACTCCTGGGGACAATTGAGCCGCTCGGACGCACGGGCCACGCACTCGGAGAACCAGTCCGGTTCCGCCAGACGGGTAACAAGACCGGCGCCACCCGCGGCCCGATCATGCAGGAAGATGGACACGCGCGCTTCGCCCGCGGGCCCTGTGGAGGTGCCGAGAGCCAGGCCGATCTCTCGCACCTCCGCCCCCAGGCGCTCAGCCAACGCTTCGCGAAGAGCGGCGGCGACCGCCAAGCCAGCTGCCCGCTTGGCACCGACGGGAAGCTGTAACTCGAAGACGTCGGTCTGGGCGTCATGTACGAAACGAAGATTGCGTTGAAGTGGTTCAGTAAGGCCGCCCGGACAATACCCTCCCACGAGCTTCACCGACCGTCCGTTGGCTAGCGGGGTATGGCGCCGGATGGCGCCCGGCATGGCAGGCGTGGCAGCCGTCGTCTCCTCGTTTTCCGATTCAGCCCGTCCGCACAACAAGCAAAGGGCGTAGCCGCAGCCCGCCGCGCCGGAACTCAATGTGATCACCTCTCCCACTGGATCTGCCCGCAGCCGCCCCATCTCCGGGTCGGGCAACGCCTGCCAGGGCGCGCTTGCCGCTCGGATGCGCGGCATCTGGTATGGCACGTGACCGAGGCTCTCGTAGCCGGAATGGGGGGCACGGCGGCCCAGAAAGCCGGATGGTCGGAGTGTGCGGCGCCGTTGTGGAGCCGGTGCTTCACAGGATGGACAAACGTCGGGTACCAGGCGCGTGAGACCGAAGGCGCGACAGGAGCCGCATTCCCAGAAAAACTGCAGGTCCTCCAATCCAGATGTATCGGACAACGCGCCCCAAGCCGGTAGCACCCCTTCGCTGAGGTGCACCAAGCCATCCACGACCACCTCGGCGCCCGGTGCGTATTCGCGAATGGCGACGTCCAGCGTGCGGGAGGCTCCGCCTCTTCGCTCGCCATATGCGATAACCAGAGAGCCGTCCTGGCGGTCGCGCTCGTGGCCGGACAAATGATCGAACGAGACAACATCAACCGGAAAGCCGTAGGCGGGAGTAAATCCACGTCTGGCAAGCTCGCCCAGCAAGAACTCCCCGCGCATGCGCTTCGCGCGGTTCGACAAAGCCGCCTGCACCTCCGGTTCCGCGGCAGCAGCGGCGCGCTCTAGCAATTCGCGATATTCCGCCCGCCAGTGCACCAGCAGCGTCTCAAGGCATTCCGCTGTTTCTGCGGCGAGATAGTCCAGGTCTCGACCTGCAAGCACAGTGCCTCGGGTCAGTGCGGCGAGGTGGTGCGAAAATGCATCGTCATCGAGGCGGTTTGTGTTAAGCGAGGCAATGAATGCTTCGACTGGCGAACCGGACGCCACCGGCTCATCGACCACCTCCGCGGCGCCGAAAAACGCCCCGATTGATGTTCTGATGTTGAAGCCATCGGGCTGGCCGCGGAGGAACGCGCCCAAGAGCGCCGCATGCACGTGGCGGGCAACGAGGGCAGGACTGTCTAATCGCACCGACGGCGCTGCGATGGGCGCGGCCAAATATTGCGGCGGCGCGGCGAATGCTATCTCGTCCCAGGGAAGATCTCGACAGAAGGTGACAGCGAAGGCAAAGGCCTCGTCCCGCCGTCCCGCGCGCCCCACGCGCTGGCGGTAATTCGAAACAGACGGTGGCACGTTGGCGTTCACTACAAGCGCCACATTCGGAATATCAACGCCCATCTCCATAGTGGTGGTGCAATTCAGAATGTTGATGCGACCGTCCTTGAAGCGCTGCTCATAGATCTGCAGCACAGGCCGGTCGATTTGCGCGGAATGCTCCTGCGCCCGTAGAAACGGCGCATATTCTGCGCTCCGGTCGTGTAGGTTCGTCCACAGCCCCTGCGCGCGCAGCAATGCTATCTCAGGCGCTCCGCGGCACCAATCACGTATTGCCACCCGCTGATCGGGTGCCAGCCCACCCGCATTCGCTATGGGCAGCTGCGGGTAGTCCACCGAAGCTAGCCGCCGGGCAGGATCGTAAGGTGACCGCCCGGCTGGGGAATATCCAAAGACACGTCGCGTAACCGGACAGAGCCAGCCCTGTTTCAGACGCGCCACTGCGGCAAACCGGAAATCAAGGCGCCAGGCACCTCGACCGACATCCCGGGCAACCGTGCTGGTAATTAGCGTCCAAAGCGCAGCAAGAACTTCACCAGCCCTGTCCTGATCCCCGCGATCTTCCCAGTCTCCATTTAGCAGCGCGTAGATCAAACGGTGCAGGCGTGACGGATTGCCGAGCTGCGGCTTTGGGCCGGGCCAGGGCCGGACGCCTTCTGGGCGATCCTGCGGCGCGAGCCCCGGTGAACAAACCGCGCGTAGCCATCCGCCACGGGGGGCGATCCAGCGCACCATCCAGTCCGGGCGGATATCGACCGCGAGGTTATCCCGGAAACCGAAGTCGACAGCCGCCAGAGCAAGGCCTATCCAGCCTTCGGCATCCACACCGGCTTCCCGAAGCGCTCCCGGAACAGTGCCACTCGCCCGCTCCTCCAGGCGAGGAAAAGCGAGACGCAGGAGTCCCATCGTCTCCGGGTTGTTCTGCACCTTAGGACGGCGGAACAGTTCCCGATAAAGGAACATCGCGGCAAGCTTTTGCGGATCGGCTGCCATCTCCCGACCGCCCCCAGCGCGCTCACGCCACACCTCGCAAGCGAAATCACGGAGCTCTGCCTGCTGGGACAGCCGTTCCACAAGACCGGCCCAGGGCACCGGCTTCGCCGCTCCGGCCAATTCGCTTCGGATCCGCTGGATATCCTCAGCGTATTCGGCAGGGTCGGTTTGATAGAGCGCAAGCCGTCTTTCAAGTCGTGCGCGCTCTTCACCCTCAGGCCCGCGGTCTTCTTGCGCCGCGTGATACAGGAAGGCGCGGGTCAGAGTCCGCTCGGCTTCCTGCTGCAGCTTCGCAGCCAATCGGGCTGTGCCTTGGCGACTGTCCGAGAAGCTGAGAGCGCGGCGGCCGCCCATCGGCAGGCCAGGCTGGTCGAGCGGAGCTGCCAACGCCTCCAGCAGCATAGGAATCGCATTGCCGAGGAAGAAGGGCGGCCCGAAGCGCAGCGGCTGCAGACGAGCGTCCGCGCACCGTCACAGCAATTGCGGGCTGTTTCATCCTCGATCAGCGCTAGCGTCGTCCACCGAGCGCCTTCGGGCGGCGCATTGTCAAAAATCACTCCGTTGTCCAGTTGGACGAATCGATCACGCACGGTCCCGCGCGTTGGACCCAGCAATACCCGATCGCGAGCGACGACCGTTGCCTCCTCCGGATCCGGCTCGGCATCCACGGCGAAATCGTCAATATCACCAGCACGCAACGGAACCAGCCGGGCCGCCATCCCAGCCTCCAATCCGGCGCGTAGATGCGGCGTGCCGCACTCGTTGCAGGCAACTAGCTCGAAAACCGGCGCGCCGCACTGACACTGGTCGCGCTGACGTAGCCAAACGGCGCCGAAGCCCCAATTCGCATCCGGCTCCATCAGCTCCGGGTCCCGCGATGGACAGGCTGGATCAACGCAGACCCACACGCCACCCAGTGACCGCTGAAAAAGATGCGCCCGCCAGGGCAGGAGCCGGTTCCCTGTACCGTTCCGCGCCGCTGCAGCCGCATCGAGAAGGAGCTGGGTATCGTCGCGCGGCTTCTCGCCTGCCGGACCGAACAGTTGTTCGCCCGCTTCGGTCAGGCTGACGCCTTGTCTGGCCATCGATCGCATCAAGCGGCGCAGCCGTGGATGCGGTGCAAGATTGTCCCATAATTCCTGAGGCTGCAGGTCTGCCAGCCTCGTCGGATCTAGTGGTGCGTCATAGCCCTCGGCGGGAAGCGCCGCCTGGGCTTCGCGACCTTCGATGACGCACACACGGTCGGTGCTCTGCCCAGCTAGGTCCGCCACGAATTGCGTGAGCTTCTCTTGTGTGCTGGGTCCCTCACTTATGGTGGCCGAGGTCGCGATAAGTCGCACATCCTCGGGGGCAACCCCGAACGCGGCTCGTACGCGGCGCAGGAGCAGCGCCATCTCCGCCGCCTGTGCCCCGATATAGCTATTCGCCTCGTCCAGGACGATCCAGCGCAACAAACCTGGCGAGCGTTCGAGTATATCGCGGTCCTGCGCACGCAGAAGCAAGTATTCGAGCATCGTCACGTTGGTTACGAGGATTGCCGGGGGTGATTTGCGGATTGATCGCCGGTCGCTTAGTTCCGCAGCAGCAGGCGAACGCGTGACCTGGCGTGGCGTCTCCGGGGTCATCCCGTTATACAGCGCGAAGTTGATGCGATGACGAAGCGACTCAGTCCAAGCCGCAAGCCGCTCGCGCTGGCTCTCGATCAACGCATTCAGCGGATAAATGATGATCGCGCGCACGCCGCTAACTAAGCTGGCCCTTCGCTAGATCGCGCAACAAATCGTCCAGTACTGGAACCATGAAGCATTCGGTCTTCCCGGAACCGGTGCCGGAGGTCACCAGAATGGACAGACCGTCTTGTGCAGCCTGCCATGCCTGAAGCTGGTGCGCGAATGGCTGCCGATCTCGCGGCATGCGCTCTGTCGCGGCCCCGTCGAGCGCCGCCACCAGGTCTGGATGCAGGAGATTGCCGTCCAAGTCGCCTAGGCTGCAGGGGGCGGTTTGCCAAACACGTGCCGCTTCGAACACCGGGTCGGCAATGAGCGTGTCCGATTTGCCCCGTGGGGCTGCAAGTCGGCGCAATAGAACGGCATTGAGCGCTGGTGAATTGAGGCGGCTGCGAGCGACGACAGCCGAGGCCGCACGGCTGGCGAGCCGCTCGATGGTTTCGCCAAGGCCCGATCGGTTCATTGACTTGCTTCCTTGAGCGCAAAGCCAATCGCCGCTGGCAGAGCAGCGTCGAAGAAGACGGGATCAACCAGCCGGAGATTAATGAGAGCCAGAATTTCCTTAGTCGATGCTGGGGGTCGCCGTTCGGTCGCAAACTCCGCAGCTATGAGAGGAGCTTCAATCACCGATTGTGCGTAACGATTGAAGCTCAAACCTTGCGCGGGGTACCAAGGAACGATCCTGCCAATTCCAGTCGGCAGTCGATCGAAACGGCGTGCAGCCTCTTGGGCGAGTTCATTCAAACGTTCGAGGGGATTGGGGACGAAAAGCGTGTGGACTGGATCTTGGTTCCGAAGCGCAACGGCAACATCTAGAAGCTCTGCCCGCACAAGTGCTGCGCCGAAGTGTCCTGCCAACTCCGAGCGAAACGATAGAACGGCCTCAATTCGGCGGGCAAGAGCGATAACGGCTTCTTCCTTGGCCTCACTCGGCGCGAAACCTGTTGCGAGGCGTACCCGTTGTCGCCTGCCGTAGTCTACACGCAATGCGTCGACGAATGCCGCCACCGGCAATGCCGGCCAGAAGATTGGCGCGGCCATGTCAAGCGCCAACGCGTCGCCGATGTCCGCTTGTGGGACACGGAGGACCAGCGCAACTGCAGCTTCTGGCGCCTGAGCCAGTGCCTGCACCTGATCTGCCACCCCGGCATCGCCGCATTGGCCTACGCTCAGTATTAGGCGCCATAACCGTTCCCACCGCGGATCTTCCGGCTCCTCTATGAGGTGACGCCATTCGAGCGCGTAGCTCGAGATCCGAGCATCGCGGGTCGATTTAGCCATTGGTCGTGGCGCCCAGACCACAGCCCGTTGCACCGCCCCTCAAGGTGGGACTGGATCAACCAGGGGCCGCCGGTCTCACCGAGCAGCGACCGCAGATCGCGGCCGAACGCGGCGTCGATGACAATCGGCTTTTCCGGTGCAGCCAGATCAACGGCGTGCAGTGCAAGCGGGCGCCTCTCTAGTTGAGCGGCAAGTGCAGTTTCAGGCGTCGGTTTCGTATCGCGCGGAAGGCCGGTACGGAGACGATCGTCTTCGAGGACCGCCTGATCGTGGTAGCGGCGAACCTCTAGCCGCCGCCCTTCAATGCCGTGGAGGATGAGATTGATATTCACCTGCGCGTCCGGACCGCCTTGTGAAAGCATCGCGCGGATCAGCGGCACATAAGGGTAAAGCGGCACCTCACCCGCAATCGACAGCGCCACGGCCGAATGGCCCACGAGACGCAGCGCCAGATCGGCTCTCACACCCTCAGGCACGACCGCGCGCCAGCCTCGTAATGCCTCGGCTGCAATAGGCTGGTGACGGTCCAGCCGATTACCTTCCGGATCGAGGATAAGTCCTGACTTGGCGGGCCAAGGCGCGACGAGGTTTAATGCAGTGCCCGCGTCGATGTCTCGAAGACGGAGCGTCAGTTGTCCTGGAGGCACGCCCTTGACGGAAAGAATCATCTCGGAGACGTCGCCTGCGACCTCCGACCGAACTTCACTTGCTACCGCCGATAGGGTCAGCCGCAGCCCTCTTGGCAAACCGGTTACGGTCAGCATTGCTGAGCCCGCCGCCTCTTCGTTGACAGAGATCAGCGCTGCTTGCGGCAGGTAGGTAATGCGGAGGCGTGCCAGCAGTTCGCCCTGCTCGACCCATTCAACGATATGTCCTCCGAGGGCATGGCCCGCAAGCGGGGCGAAGCGTAGCACCCGATCCGGAAGTAGCCGCAAGCCAGAGGCACCGATCTCGCCGAAAATTCGCGGTCTGCCACGATAGATCAGGCCGTGATCTCGCTCGGTGCGCCAGCCCGGCAGGACCTCACCGACCGGAACGAGATGCGCCTCAGGCGCTTCCTCCAACGCGGCCGTTTCAATGCGGAAGCGGTGCTCCGATCCAAGTGAAAGTGGACCATGCCCGCAAACCCGCCATAGCCTTCCGCCTAGAATGGCTTCCGGTCCTTCGACCGAAACGCCTTCTCCGGCGACCACCTGTGCAGTTTCAGATCCGAGCAGCCAGAGGAACGGTGCACGCGTTCGACCCGATCCAGGCTGGCAAACGAGGCGTGTCGGCTCGCCCGCCTCCGAAGGATCGGCCGCGCGCCAAAGGCTGGGCGCTTCCGCGGGGACAGGTATTTCGGGTGCGACAATGATCTCCCCTTTGGGCCGCCCGTCCGCGTAGGCGCCCACGACGAACGGTATGTGCGGCTCGAGTGGCAGCAGAGCCATGCCCTTTCGGCCCACGCGCCGGAGTTGCCATCCACCGTTATCAGGTGTCGCAGAGTAAACCGGCGCTTCGATTGCGGACGCTGCAGAACCCACCGGCAGCAGCCTCAGCCGCAAGTTGGCGGCCATAGGGAGCAGTAGCTCAGGCAGGAAGCCTTCATCATTCAGCCGTAAGAACCAATTCCAAGCGCCGGCCGGATTGCGGCGAAGCTCACGCAACGCAAGCGGACTGGTCGCGATTATACGGCCGTGTGCACTGCCGAGGGCGGGACGAATGAGTTGTTCGACGATCTCAGGTGACACCCGTAAGGGCAGTTCCGCTGCCCAATTCGGGTGGTGGCGGTCCAACCAAAGTTCGACAGCTTGCTCGGACAGGTCTTCGGGCAGCTCTGCGCGCAAGCGTGCCAATCCCAGAGCAAGTTCCGACAGCAACCGTGCGAAATCGGCGCTGCGAAACGTCTGTGGAAGTGTGGCGACCCAACGCAGTGCGATGCGCTCGGCGAATGGCGCCCCCTGCATTCCGCCTTCAGCCTCAATGTCGGCCAACACTCCCAATACAACCCGCCGATAGAGCCCCTCCTGTGCCATAAGTGCCTGTGGCAGCCCGCCTTCCGCCATAAGGCTGTAGAGGAACATCCGCTGCCCGGCTTCCGAATGCCGAACGTAACGACGCCACCATGCCAAACCTGTCTGCACGAGCTCGATTCCCCGAGCGCGATCTTCCGCCAGGCCGAGGCCTTGGAAAATGAAGGCCCAGGTTAGTTGGCCGCCTGGGAATGCCGACCTAACATACTCCGCCGCCCATATGACGAACGTTGCGGCCATCGGCACGTACATCCGCCCGGGCGCCATGCGAGAACGCAACGTTCGCGCAAGCTCCGCATGCTGGGTTGGCAAGATTGGATAGCTATGAAGTGGCCTTCCGTCCGGCCTCTGCAGCCCGGCTGCGGCAACAACCTCGCGAACCACATCTAACGGCGTGGCGTCCATTATTCCCCCCGCCAAGATTGATTTTTGGAAGGTGGTATCTCACCACCTTCACTATCGTTGCATATAGGATACGCTGTTGGCTGCGCGGTCTGCTTGTCCGCCGTGCTGGACTTCCTTTGTATTCGGACGGGTTGGTGTATTCGCCGTGTCGAGGCAACACGATTAGCCCGGCAGATTTGGCTGAAATCGGGCCCTGCGGCATTGACCTAGATCAACGAGCCGCTCCTCGCGGATGAGGGGGTACGTGGGGCTCGCGTAGCGCCGCCTGGCGCAAGACATCCATGATGCCCCTGATAACTGGTTGATCGTCACACCCTCTCCGCCGCGACCCGACCCTTAGTTCGAGACCCGCCCGGACTGCCTTCATGGCGAAGCTGCGCTTCTACTCAGTCTAGTGCTGGCGCGGCATCACTACGAGCGAACAAAGAATCAATGATCGCCTTGAGGACACTGCGCCGTTCCATGATACTCTGGAGGGGCTTGAGAAACGCGGCATCCCAAACCGACTCGGGCGCGATATTCTTGTAGACAACGCGGACATATGGCGGCGCGAATTCGAGCGCGCCGGCGAAGAGCCGCTCGGCGACCCCACGCAGGTAATCCTCAATCTCCCTTCGGGTCGGCTTCGGCATGTATCGCGTGAGTTTCTGGGGAGGGTTTGCTTCCCACCGAGTAAGGTACTCGTGAACAAGCTTCTGTTCGAAGCTCTCCTTAACACTCGCAAGCTTGCCGACCACTGCCTTGTGATACGCCGTGACGGCACGCTTGGTAAGCGTCTGCCGACGACCGCGGCATGGGTGCTTCATCGCGATCCCTGAGCTGGACTATTGTGTCCAAAGCCAGGGGAGCAGGGCGTCGATCTTGTGGATGGGATGATCCGCGATGCGTCCGAGAACGTCGGACAGATAGGCGTGCGGATTGATGCTGCTCATCTTCGCCGTTTCGACGATGGTGTAGACACAAGCGGCGCGTTGTCCGCCGGCATCGGAGCCACAGAAGAGGTAATTTTTGCGGCCGAGAACTGGCGCTCGCATGCCGCGCTCGGCGGCGTTGTTGCTCATTTCCAGCCGGCCGTCTGCCAGGTAGCGCAGCAGCGCGTTCCATCGTGTGAGGGCGTAGCGGATAGCTCCGGCGAGCGCGCTCTTGCCGCTGATCCGTTTCAGGGAGCCCTGGAGGAATTGCTTCAACTCGTCCAATCGCGGCCGGGCGTATTGGACGCGCGCGGCCAGGCGTCGATCAGGCGCCTGTCCGCGAACGCTGGTCTCGATGACAAACAGGGCGGCGATGCGCTCCATTGCTTCGCGCGCGATCGGCGAGGCCGAGGCGTGGTGGATGTCGTAGAATTTCCGGCGTACGTGACTCCAGCACGCCACCTCGATCAGCGGCGGCGCGCCGTCCGGCGTGGTGGGCCGATAGAGACTGTCGAAGCCGGCATAGCCATCGGCATGAAGGAAGCCGCGGCAGCGGCCGAGCAGCGCCTGGGCGTGGATGCCCTTGCGGTCCGGCGAGTAGCGATAGTAGGCGGCCGGCGGAATGTCCGATCCGAACGGACGTTCGTCCCGCACGACCACCCACAGCCGGCCGGTCCTGGTTTTCCCCGTGCCGGGCGCCAGCACCGGGAGGGTGGTGTCGTCGGCATGCAGCACCTGCCCAGCGCGCACGTGGCGGCCGATGGCCTCGGCCAAGGGATCCAGCAGAAACACCGACTGACCCACCCAGTCGGCCAAGGTCGAGCGATCGAGTTCGACGCCTTCGCGAGCATAGATGCCGGCCTGGCGGTGCAGGGGTGTATGGTCGCAGAACTTTGCCACCAGAACCTGGGCGAGCAGGCCCGGGCCGGGCCGGCCGCGTTCGATCGGCAGGCTGGGCATCGGCGGCTGCACGATCGTCTCGCAAGCGCGGCAGCTCAGCTTCGGGCGGATATGGCGGATCACCTTGAAGCTGGAGGGCACGTATTCCAGCACCTCGCGCTCGTCCTGGCCGATGCGGCTGAACACCGTGCCGCCGCAGCTCGGGCAGGTGCAGGCTGCTTCGTGGGTGATGATCTCGCGCGGCAAGTGTGGCGGCAGCGGTTTACGGACCGGCTGTTGGCGTTCCCGCCGCTCGACGGGTTGCTTGGTGTCCCTCCTGGCGTCGGGATCGCCGACGGTTCCGCGCGCCTCGGCACCGGCATCCGTTTCGAGTTCGCCGATCAGCAACTCAAGCTGCTCGATCGCGTGGTCAAGCTTCTCGGAGGAGCGGCCGAAGCGCGCGCGGCGCAACACCGCCAGCTGCATCTTCAGCTTCTCGATATACAGCGTCTTGGCATGGATCTCGGCCGCATTGGCGGCGATCTCGATATCCTTGCGTGCCAGCTCTGCCTGCAAATCAACCGCGAGGTTGCGCAGCGCGATGGGGTCGTCCGGCAGTGGCAAGGTCGCTAACGACATAGACGCGGGATACAAAATCGCGGGCTGGCGTACAAGGCCTGACGCACGCTCAGGGCGGCAATTTTTCTCAGCCAACCGCCACAGGTTTTCGCGGCACGTCCGCCGCAACCGTCCGCCGCCAGTCCATTGCCTCGATGAGCAGTGTGAGCTGCGCCGGCGTCAGAACCATCTTACCGTCCACGATCGGCGGCCAGACAAACTTGCCGCTCTCGAGGCGCTTGGCGAACAGGCATAATCCAGTGCCGTCATAATACAGCACCTTCAGATAGTCGGCCCGCTTGCCACGAAAGAGAAACAAATGGCCCGAGAACGGATCGCCATCAAGCACCTGCGCGACACGTGCCGCCAAACCATCAAATCCCAGGCGCATGCTGACAGGATGACAGGCCAGATACACCTTCGTACCCGGCACCATCGGAATCACGACAGGCTCCGCAACACGCACAGGACACGCCGCAGCGTCCGCTCATTGACGAACGCATCCACCCGAAGACGCGTCCCACATGGCAGGTCGATCTCGACCATCCCCGGGCGTTCGTCCATCGCCGGGCGCGCATCCGCACCGCGATCCTGCGGCGCCTGCCCCACCAGCAGAGCGGACGAATTGAGCCTCCGAACTGTACCTTCGTCCTTAGGCTCCACAATCGCGCCGATCGAAAGAAACCCATCCGCGGCACCAGCGGGCGGTGCATCGGGCTGTGTCTGTTGTGCAGACGAAGATGCCTCTGAAGTCTCAGCCGTAGGCCGCGTTCCAATCACTTTCCGCCAATTGAACACCTGATTCGAATTCAACCCGTGACGGCGCGCAACATCGGCAACCGACATGCCGGGACCAAACGCTTCCTCGACAATCCGCCGCTTCTCCTCAAGCGGCCACGAACGGCGCGAGACCTTCACCCTGTCGCTCGTCTCCGGCAATGCACTCAACGGAACGTCCTATCCTGTGCAACCTGGCTAAGTGTCCACTACTCCTTGATGGACACTTGCCGATCCTCACTATGACAATGAAGGCTCCCATATCTTGTGAGCACGACGGTAGGCGGCCATCAGTCCACGCTCACTAGCGGTTGAGCCTGCCTCGATCAGCAATGGTACCGGCGCGAACAACATTGTAACATCGTCAGAGATCACTACCCCGATCCGTACGCCGGGTTGTACTCGGAGGTCGAACAAGCTCTGCTTGCTGGCCTGCCGCACCTTGTCGAGAGCTGGCCCTCCGTGCCAATGAAGATGAGACATGGCGCTGCCGGGAATTTAGACTTGAGGGCGCGGAAGGATGATCTCGCACATGCCCATGCAGCAGACACCTGATGGCGAGGCTGGCGCTGCCGCCAGCGGAGGCCGTAGGCCGACGGTGGTGACAGCGCCAGCCTCGCCATCACCCGAATTATCGGACCGTCCGCGCCGCCGGACGTTCACTGCGCAGGACAAGCTACGCATCCTGGCGGAGACCGATCGCGCCACGGCGCCCGGTGGTATCGGCGCGATCCTACGTCGCGAGGGACTTTACTCATCGGCTCTCACTGACTGGCGACGGCAGCGTGACGCCGGGGCCTTCACAGCACTGGTTCCCGGCAAGCGCGGCCCGAAGGCTACCGACCCGAGCCCGCTTTCAGCCGAAGTGACCGCACTTCAGCGCGATAATGCCCGTCTGGCACTGCGCCTGACGCGAGCCGAAGCCATCATCGATATCCAAAAAAAAGTTGCGGCGCTGCTGGGCATCCCGCTGACGCCCAGCGACGGCGAAGCTTGACCGAGGCTGTCGTTGCACTCGCACCCGCCCGCGGCATGACCGCCGCGGTCTGCGCCGCGCTTGGGGTGTCACGTGCCAGCGTCCAGCGCCGCCGCTCCCGCCTGGCCGCGCCACCGGCGATCGACCGCCAGCGAGCGAAGCCGACCCGGGCATTGAGCGATCCGCAACAGCAGGTGGTACTGGAGCTGTTGCATGCGCCGCGCTTCGCAGACCAGGCGCCGGCCGAAATCTACGCCAGCCTGCTCGATGAAGGCGTCTACCACTGCTCGATCCGCACCATGTATCGCATTCTTGGACAACACGGCGAAGTCCGCGAACGCCGCGAGCAGCTCCGCCATCCCGCCTACCGGAAGCCCGAACTTATCGCCGAACTGCCCAACCAGGTCTGGTCCTGGGACATCACGAAACTTATGGGACCAACGAAGTGGAGCTACTTCTATCTGTACGTCATTCTGGACATCTTCAGTCGCCGCGTGGTGGGTTGGTGCGTGGCTGATGCAGAGAGCGCCGCGCTGTTCAGGCCGTTGTTTGATGATGCCATTGCGAAACACAACGTGCTTCCCGGTCAACTCACCCTGCACGCCGACCGCGGCGGCCCGATGAAGGCCAAGGCTACCGCGTTACTGCTTGCCGACCTCGGCGTCACCCGTTCACACAATAGACCGCATACCTCCAACGACAATCCGTTCTCCGAGAGCCACTTCAAAACCCTCAAGTATCAGCCGCGCTTCCCTCAACGCTTCGGCTGCATCGAGGACGCCAAAAGCTTCAGTCGCCGCTTTTTCGATTGGTACAATCAGCAGCATCACCATGCCGGGATCGGCTTGATGACACCGGACCAGGTCCACTACGGTCAGACCGATGCCATTCACGCCGCACGTCAGAACACACTCGATCGCGCGTTCCGCAACAACCCAGAGCGCTTCGTCAACAAACCACCAACACCGCCTGACAAACCAACCGCCGCCTGGATCAATCCACCAGCGTCAACGCTGAAGATCCAAGCCTGAATGCCGATCCCGGATGTATCAAAGTCGTTGACACGTTCCGACACCATGCTGGGCCGATTACGACGGGGTTCAGAATAGTCTGGACTACGACCACACTCTGGTCCCTTGATGTAGATCTTGTGGGGTGCCTGATGTGATGCTGAGCGAGCGGCGTGACCTAGCCGCTGCCGAGAGGTTCTTTCGACCGGGACTGTTCCTGATCGGCACGACGCCTATCGCTCGCTCGAACTCGCCTCCGCCATCTACTACAGCTCGGCCACCAACACGGCAGACGAACTGCCGCTGTCACCGGACCATCCTGTGCGCGACGGCTGGGTCCCTGGCTGCCATAGGACGTCACGCCGCGATCGGGAACGGCTTGGCGAAATGGCACGCCACGGAACGCCCATCGCCCAGGCTCCGCAATGGAGGCGCGCTCTCACGACACACTGCCTGCGCGATCGGACATCGCGGATGGAAGTTGCACCCTGCCGGCACCCGCGCCGGGCTCGGCACATCGCCGCGCAGAATGATGCGTTTCCGCTTCCGCTCCGGATCGGGCACCGGCACCGCCGACAGCAGCGCCTGTGTGTAAGGATGGTGCGGCGCGTCGAACAGCGCATCGCGTTCGGCGAGTTCCACCAGCCGACCGAGATACATCACCGCGATCCGGTACGCGATGTGCCGCACCACTGCCAGATCGTGTGAGATGAACAGATACGCGACGCCGAACCGTTCCTGCAGGTCCTGCAGCAGATTCACCACCTGCGAGCGGATCGATACGTCCAACGCCGACACCGGCTCATCGGCGACGATCAGCCGTGGCCCCGGTGCCAGCGCGCGCGCAATCGCAATACGCTGCCGCTGGCCGCCAGAGAATTCGAACGGGTAGCGACGCCGATGAGTCGCATCCAACCCGACCAGGCGCAACAGCTCGATCACGCGCTCGCGCCGCTCCCCCCGCGTCGCGCATAGACGATACACGTCGAGCGGTTCGGCGACGATGTCCTCGACGACCTGGCGCGGGCTCAGCGATGAATACGGGTCCTGGAAGACGATCTGCATCTCGCGTCGCCTTCGTCGCAGCGCACGGTGGCCGAGAGCCAGCAGGTCCTCGCCGCCGAAGTGGATGCTGCCCGACGTCGGCTCGGTGAGACGCAGCAGCATTCGCCCGGTGGTGGACTTGCCGCAACCGGATTCACCGACCAGCGCCAGCGTCTCTCCGGCGGAGAGGTCGAACGATACGCCATCCACCGCCCGCACATGACCGATCGTGTGGATGCCCGCGGGACCGCCGGTGATGGGGAAGTGCTTGGTCAGGTGGCGGACCTGCAGCAATAGGGGCTGGGGGAGGGGGCGTTCGGGTGGGGCAGTCCTGTTTCCCGCCTCACCCATCAGGCGAGCGCCCAGCATGCGGCCTCGCCGCCGGCACCGTCACTCACCACTGGCGGCTCTTCCGTGCGGCAGATCTCGCGTGCCAGCGCGCAACGCGGATGAAATCGACAGCCCTGCGGCATGGCAAATGCGGCCGGCACGGTACCGTCGATCGTGCGCATGCGATGCTCGCGTGTCTCCAGCGACGGCACCGCGCGCAGCAGGCCCTGTGTATACGGATGCCCTGGCGCCGCGAACAGCCGTTTCACCGGCGCGCGCTCCACCACCTTGCCGGCGTACATGACCACCACTGTATCCACGAGATCGGCGATCACGCCGAGGTCATGGGTGATCAGAATGATTGCGGTCCCCAGCTCTTGCTGCAGCCGGCGCATCAGATCCAGAATTTGCGCCTGGATCGTCACGTCCAGCGCAGTGGTCGGTTCGTCGGCGATCAGCAGCTTCGGATGGCACGCCAGCGCCATTGCGATCACTGCGCGCTGACGCATCCCACCGGAAAGCTGATGCGGATAGGACTGCGCGCAGCGCGGTGGATCGGGGATGCCAACCAACTCCAGCATCTCCACCGCGCGTGCCAACGCTGCCGCGCGCGGCGCATCCCGATGCAGCCGCACCACCTCGGCGATCTGCTCGCCTACCGTGAACACCGGGTTCAGCGTCGTCATCGGATCCTGATAGATCATCGCCATGGCATCGCCGCGCAGCATCCGCAGCCGCGCCTCGTCCAATGCCGCGACATCCTCGCCGTCGAACATGATGCGTCCCGATACGATGCGCGCCGGGGGGCTTGGAATTAGCCGCATCAAGGCCAACGCTGTCATCGTCTTGCCACAGCCCGATTCGCCAACGATGCCGAGTGCCGACCCTGCCGACAGTGCAAATCCGATGCCGTCCACCGCGCGCACCACGCCATGTGGGGTGAACAGATGCACGCGCAGATCATCGACCGCCAATAGCGGCTCGCTCACGTCTCCAGCTCCGGGTCGAGCAGGTCACGCAGCGCATCGCCCACCATATTGAACGCCAGCACCGCGACGGTGATGGCCGCGCCGGCGAATGCAGCCGGCCATGGATCGCCGACCAGATCGCCCATGCCCTCGCGGATCATGTTGCCCCAACTTGGCGCCGGCGGCTGGGTACCGAGGCCAAGGAATGACAATGCCGCCTCCAGCCGAATAGCAGTCGCGATCCATAGGCTTAGGGCAACGATCAGTGGCCCGGCGATATTCGGCAGAACATGCCGTGCCATGATGGCGAACGGCCCTCGCCCGGAGGCGATCGATGCGTCGATGAAAGGTTCGCGACGAACTACCTGTGTTGCTGCGCGCGCCAGACGCACAAAGCGCGGGAAGAGCGCAATGGCGATCGCAATGATCGCGGTGCGGAAGCCTGGGCCGAGTGCCGCCGCGATCATCACGCCGACCAGCAGCGAGGGGAACGACATCAACAGGTCGGAGAAGCGGCTGAGCAGCCGATCTGTCCAACCGCCGAAATAACCGGCGAGCATGCCACCCCAGGTGCCGAACAGAGCCGCGAGCAATGGCGCCATCACGCCGATCGCCAACGACGCGCGCGTGCCGAGCAGCACGCGAGAGAAGACGTCGCGGCCGAAGGAGTCAGTACCGAACCAGGATTCAGCCGACGGCCCCTGGCTGGCGCTGAGAAAGCTTTGCTCGAGCGGATCGTGCGGTACCAGCAACGGCCCAGCCAGCGCAAGCACCATCAGCACCAGCACGAGCAAGACGCCGATGGTGGCAAGCGTGTTGCCGGCAATATAGGTGGCAACGACGCCGCGCCGTGCATCGCTGCCGAGACGTTCGACGAGATCGCTCATCGCTCCACCTTCATCGTAGCGTGATCCGCGGGTCGATCGCGGCACAGAGCAGATCAGTGAGCAGGTTCACCAGCACAACGAAGAACGCGAACACCACGAGTCCCGCCTGGACCATCGTGTAGTCGCGCGCGGTGATACCACCGATGAGCAATTGGCCAAGGCCAGGGCGCGAGAACACGAGCTCAACTGTGATGGTGCCGGAGAGCGTAGTGAGGAGATAGATGCCCATGCCCGTCGTCACCGGAATCAGCGCATTGCGCAGCGCGTGCTTGAAGACCACCCAGCGTTCGGGCACGCCCTTGCCGCGAGCCGTGCGCACATAATCCCGCCGCAGCACTTCAAGCAGCGATGTGCGGGTCAGCCGCATGACGAAGGCCGCCATCACCAAGCCGAGTGTGACAGCGGGCAGTACGAGGTGACGTAGTGTATCGAGCAGCCCCTCACCGCCACCAAGCATCGGGAACCAGTCGAGGTGCAACGAGAAGACGATCAGAAGCAGCACGCCGACATAGAAGTCGGGCAGGGAAAATCCGGCGAGCGCGAACAGGCGACCGAGGATGTCAGGTGCGCGATTGCGTCGTACCGCCGACCATGCACCGAGAGGAACCCCTATCACGATGCCGATCAGCGTGGCCGCCAGCGCGAGTTCGATCGTGTAGGGTAGGCTGTCGAGTAACAGTGCATTGATCGAGGTGCCGTTGGTCATCGACACGCCGAAATCGCCGATAAGGGCGTGGCGAACGAAGGAAATGTACTGCATCCACAGCGGCTGATCGAGGCCGAGTTTCTGCCGGAACGTCGCGATTGCTTCGGGTGTCGCGTACTCGCCCAGTGCCGCTATGGCCGGGTCGCCGGGAAGGATGCGCAGCGCCAGGAACACCAGCGTCAAAACCAAAAGGACAGTTGGAATCACTTCCAGCCCGCGCCGCAGGATATAGCCGCTCATGGGCGCAGCCTCCCGGTCACTGCCGAACGCTCGCTCGGCCCAACGTGAACGTGCCCATGAATGCCTTGACCGGGAAGCCAATCTCCAGCCGCGGATTGTGCACCCACGTCCCGGCCGGACTCGGCAACGGCACTACCGGCACCTGCTGTAGAATCTGCAATTGGATATCCTTCAGCAGTGCCAGGCGCTTCGTGTCGTCCACCTCCTGATACGCGCGATCGATCATCGCATCGACATTCCCCGCCACATCGCCGAAATGGGAAAAATTCATGTTATGCGTCGGCTTCCCCACGATAGACCGCGAATCATAGAACGCATTCAGGATCGCCTGCGTCAGCGGCGGTTGGCCCGAGCCGTAGACGATCAGCGGATCAAGATCACGCCGGATATCCACGTGATAGCTCGCGTGATCCACCAGCCGCATGTTGATCTGGATGCCGACCTTGCGGAGCTGCTCCTGCACGATCAGCAGGTTGGTCTTGTATTCCTCGCGTTCGCTGATGAACACCTCGATGCTGAATCCATTCGGCAATCCGGCATCGGCCAGCAGCTGCTTGCTGCGCTGCGGATCGAACGTATAGGGCCAGTCCGGCGGAATATCCTCCTTCTGCAGCGAGCCATAGAAGCCCTGTGGCGAAATCCCGTACATCGGCTCGACAAAGTCGCCGAATGCTTTAAGCCACGCCGTTGTATCAATCGCGTGCGCGATCGCCTGACGCACCCGGATATCGTCTAGCGGCTTGCGCGTCATGTTGAGGAACAGCGTCCATGTTCCGCCTGGCCGGCCATAGTCGAAGATCGCGTCCGGCTTCTGCCTCTTCAGACTCTGGAACCAGCCAGGCACCGCGGCCCCTTCGATCATATCCACGTCGCCCTTGACAAAGGCGAGCGTGCGCGCTGCGGTCTCCGTCAGGTACAGCTCCTCCTGGCGGTCGATCTTCGGCTTCCCGCCCCAGTAATGATCGAACGCGTGCAGAATGACCTTCTGCTTGGGCTCGTAGCTGGCGAACTCGAACGGTCCGGTGCCGACCGGATTGAGCCGCAGCTTGTCGCCAAGCTGCTCCGTCGCCTTGCGGCTTTGCATATAACCGCCGAAGCGCGGCATGCAGCAAAAGGCGTAGATGAACGGATTGGGCTGACTGAGATGCATCACCACGGTGTACGCATCCGGCGTATCGACGCTCGCGATCTGACGGAAGTTGGCAGAGTATTGCGACCCGGTCTTCGGATCGGACATTCGCTTGACGGTGAACGCGACATCGTCCGAAGTGAATTCACCGAACCCTTTCTGCCATTGCACGCCATGACGCAGATGGAACGTCCAGGTGCTCGCGTCGGGCGACATCTCCCACGCTTCAGCCAGCTCGCCCTGGAGCTGATCGGCCTGCATCCTCGTGGTTCCGTCAGGCGGGCTGACCAGCGTGTTGTAGATCTGACGGATGGCGAACTCATCGCCGTTGCCGACGCCATAGGCCGGATCGAGCGCGCCGAGATCCCGCTGCGAGACACCGACGCGCGCGATTGTTTCCGCCGATGTGGCGTGCGCACACAACATTGCGGCAACAGCGATCAGGGCACAACGCAGACGGTGCGGCATGGTTATTTCCTCTCGTTACCGGTCTCACCATGCCGGCCTTGATCGGTACGGTATGCAGGCGGAGAGCGTGGCGTCAACAAACGCGATTGCGACAGGATCATTCATGCGCCCCATCCGGCCGCGCCGCCGATGTCTTGCGCCCGATTTCACTGACACCCGGCTTCTCGCGCCATGCCGAAGGATCGTGCCTGATCCGCATGGGCAATACCGAGGTGCTCTGTGCCGCCAGCGTGGAAGGCCGCGTGCCGCCGTTCATGCGCAACTCCGGCCAGGGCTGGGTGACGGCGGAATACGGCATGCTGCCGCGCGCGACGCACACACGCGACGAGCGCGAAGCGGCACGCGGCAAGCGATCGGGCCGCACGCAGGAAATCCAGCGACTGATCGGCCGCGCGCTGCGTGCGGTGGTCGATCGCTCGCAGATGGGCGAGGTCACCGTTACGCTCGACTGCGGTCGGATCTTGCCACACAGCCTCGCGTTGCCGAGTGACGACGGCCGATGCGGCCCGCGCCCGAGCGCGCTGGGCGTGGTTATCGGAAAAATCCCCTCCATGTCGTGGAGATCGCTGGGGCAGAGGTCGGTGAAGGCGAGACCCGACAGTACTCGTCCGCCGCTGGGGGGCTATCTCCAGTGATTCTATCTCCAGCGGCTGCCTCGAGCATGACGGCAGCTCGCATCTCCTTTCCTCCTCTTCTCCACGGCGGCTTATGCGGCTTTCCTATTGGCCGCGGGCGGTTGCCAGGACTTCAGAACCGGCAGGACCTCTGCCGCGAAGAGCCTTAGACTACGCTCGGAAACCTCCAACGGAGTGCCGCCGAAGCGAAAGGCAACATTGAGTTCGAAATCGCCGACGAGCTCACGGCGCGCCTCCAGCCCGCGCAGGATTTTTTCAGGTGTTCCCCAACTCGCGGCCTGCATGAAACCGGCCACCGCACCCTCCAGGCCGCCCTTCCGAGCGATCTCGGCCTTCTGCTGGTAGGCATCGTAGCCCTTCACGGTTTTGAAGTGCTCACCCAGGAACTCATAGTGATAGAAGTTGCTTTCAACGAACTTCCCTTGGAACTGACGCGCCTCGTCCTCCGTCTTGGAGAGATCGGTTCCGCAGATACAAAACTCGGTCATCATGATGTGAGGTGGTTCGGTGCCATGGAACTGTCGATGCAGCTCCCGACCACGCTCGATCACGGGCAGGCGCATCTCCCATGGCCGATCGGCAAACATCACCATGTGAGCACCAAGCTTGGCGGCCGACGCAACAAAATCTTCGCTCGATGCCACCGCATAGATGCGCCCATCGAAGGAATGCTGCGGACGAGGGCGAATTTCGATGCGCGGCTGTTTGTAGTAGGGGCCGTCTCCTTCCATGAAGCCGGTTTTCAGGGCATTCACGATCATCGACGCCGCCTCGTCGAAACGCCCGCGTGACTCGTCCATGCTGAGACGAAACGCGGCGAACTCGCGGCGAGCGAGGCCGCGGCCCATACCAAAGCGAAAGCGGCCCTTGCTCAGATAGTCCAACACCGACGCCTGTTCGGCGACGCGCAGCGGATCGTGCCAAGGCAGGATCACGGCGGCGGTTCCGAGATCGATGTTCGGACAGACGCCCGTCAGATATGACATGAGCTGGATGTTGTCGGGTACAAACGAATAGTCGTTGAAGTGATGTTCGGCCGACCAGAGGCAGTCGAACCCCAGATCAGCGGCAAGCCGCGCGAGCCGTAATTCCTCGTCCCACACCTGCGCGTCGGAGCAGCCCTGCCAGCCGTAGCTGGTGAAAGCCATCATCATTCCTACATCCATAGGGTCTCTCCT
>CAWFUF010000005.1:0-122666 GCA_963818775.1 uncultured Alphaproteobacteria bacterium
CGCGGTGACTATGCGCGGCGCCTCAATAAGCGGCTGGCGGAGCAACCTGTGTAACCTGGACAAGGGGTTCCTTCGGCCTTCTTGGCGCGCTTGCTGGGGATGGTGACGATGCGGGTCGGCAGCGCGGGCTGCACCTTCCTCTTCCGCGCGCCCGCTTGGGGCGGTGGACTTAGGGCCTGTGTCGAAATAACCGCTCCATTGGATCGCGGTCGCCCAATCCCGTCATGGTGCGGGAACGCGCATGACAAACGTCTCTGCCGAGACCAACACCGCAAGGCGCGGATGGCGGGCCTTCGGCTACCGTGACGATGAGAGGGCGGTGCTCCACGCCAAACGAATTGGTTCTTCGCACCAGCGCGGCTCTGGCCTATCTCCCCCGTTTTATATCGCCGTGCTACGATCCGGCGATATAAAAGGGGGGAGACACGATCATGCCAGCGCGCACTGGTGATCAGTTCCTGAGCGCCCTTCGCGACAACCGAGATCTGTGGCTCGGCGCCGACAAGGTCACCGACCCGCTGGAACATCCCGCCATCCGCGGGGCCGCCCAGGCCATCGCCCAGACTTTCGATCTCCATTATACATTCGCTGACGACTGCCTGATGCCGGACCCCGAAACCGGCGAACAGATCGCCGTCAGCCATATCATCCCTCGCTCGAAGGACGACCTGAAGCGTCGCCACAAGGCGTTGCGCCGCGTCGCCGAATTTTCGGTCGGGCTGATGGGCCGCACACCCGACTACATGAACGTCACCTACGCCGGATTTGCGGGCCGCTCCGACGAATGGGCGATCAACGGCAACGAGCAGGGTGCCGCGAACCTCGTCGAATTCCAGAAGGAACTCCGCCGCGACGACCTCAGCCTGACCCATACCTTGATCCACGCCACCACGGACAAGTCCAAAGGGCTCGTCCCCACCGGTCTCGACGAGACCCAACTCCACAAGGTCGAAGACACGGAACTCGGCATTCTGGTTAGGGGTGCGCGCGTTCTGGCGACCCTGACCCCCTTCGCCGATGAGCTCGCTGTCTACCCCGCCTTTCCCATGCCAGACGCAAACCACCGCCACACGCTGTCTTTCTCCATCCGCATGGACACGCCCGGGCTGAAGTTCCTGTGCCGCGACAGCGTTGCCATGGCGGACGATCGTTTCGACCACCCTTTGTCTGGCCGCTTCGACGAACAGGACGCGTTCGTGATCTTCGACAACGTCGAAGTTCCCCGCAACCGGGTCTTCATCGACGGCAACCTGCCCGTCTACAACTCCGCACTGTCAGCAAGCTGGCGCGGCAACGCCCATCACCAGTCGATGATTCGAGCCTGGACAAAGCTCGAATTTGCCTGGGGGTTGGCAACCTGCATGGCCGAGGCCATCGGCGCCATTGATCCCGTCACGCAACAAATGCTCGGCGAAATCTGGAGCTATGCCGAACTGACCAAAGCGGCGGTCCATTACGGCGAGGAAGGCGCTTACGAGTACGGCAACGGCGCCTGGTTCCTCGACCACAAGCCGCTGGACGCCCTGCGCGCCACGTTGCCGTTCTGGTTCCCGCGCGTGAACGAGATCATCCGTCTCATCGGTTCGCACAACGTGCTGTGCACACCCACGTCGGCGCAATTCGCCGACCCCACTTTGCGCCCACTGATCGACAAATACCTCCGCGGGGCAGGGGACACCACGGCGGAGGATCGCGCCCGCATCTTCCGCCTCGGCTGGGACTTCGCCGGCACGGCCCTCGCCAGCCGCAACGAGCAGTATGAGCGGTTCTACGCCGCCTCTGGCGCCCGCAACCGCCAGGCGGTTCAATTTTGGGCAAACCGCACCGAGGCGAACCGGCTGGTCGACCGCTTCCTGAAGGAGGCGCACTAAGGGCGGCCCGAGCCGAAAATAAACGCATCACCAGCCCGATACACCGCCTCTGAAAATGGCCCCAATATGCAGCAGTAATTTGGCTCAGGCCCTTAATGGACGATGACTGGCGGTTTGGTGGGCATGATATCGGTCAATACTGAGCAGGCTGGGCCACAAAAGAAAAGCCGCCCCCCCGGGGAGGTGGGCGGCAGCTCTGGTAGTTCTGATCAGAGGCGGCCCGCGCTGCCGATTGCAGGAGAGCATGGCGGGCCGTCGGGCGCCCGCTGGCACGCTAACCAGATCGACGACACGGCAGCCAGGGACGCGCTGGCGGCGGCTTGACGCATTGCAGCATGCCGGAAAAGCTGCGACCAGTGAGCGACGACGACGTGTCCCGTGTGCCGGTGGAGGTCAGAGTTCTCCGTGTTCAGCGGGTCACCGGGCGCGGCACCCTCAAGTGGTTGTTCGATGTGCAGATCGATATCCAGGGCGTCGAGATTGAGGTGCGGGGCTTCCAAGGCCGAGAAACTGCGAGCGCGATTTCCATTCGTGCGCCGCAATTCCGTGGTGGCGATGGGCGATGGCTGCCGGCGCTGATATTACCCGACAGCATCATGTCGGCGATCGGCGATGCGTTCGTCGAGGAGATCGGCAGGCCAGAGTTGTCGGGAAAGGAAAGGTCGCGGACTGAGACGTATCGCGGGAGTGCGCTGCGTTAGGCTGGCGAAGCGCCGCCATAGTCACGGCATGAAGACATTCAGGATCGTGCCTCGGAGGAAGAAGTTCTGGGTTGAGGAGATTGCGGAGAGCGGAGACAGCAGAATATTGGTGGGGTTCAATTCTGAAGCGGAGGCGCGCGTTGCGTCATGGACCTTGTGGCCGATCAGCGAAAGGGCGGGGACCAAGCTCTTCCGGAGAATTGATCCGCCGAGAAGTCGGCCCCGAACTCGCAAAGCGGCTGCCTGCGATTTGGGTTGCGGAATAGCGACATGCACGTGGTCGAGGAGAGCTAACGGTGGCGGCCGCGAAGCAGGAGGTGTATTGTGTTGGTCAGGACATGCTGTCAGCTTGCCTCAGTGTCCGCGGTTAGCCATGATGGCCACCCGGGAACATCGTCAGAGGAACAAGGCCCGCTATGGCCGGGAGATTACTGTATTCTGCGGTTCCGTTCCTCAAATACCACATTTATACAAACTATTTGAACGACGTGCACTACGTATGGTGTGGCGAGACTTTTGATCTGCGAAGCAAGATACGCGCGCGGTCGACGTTGCCGGCCCCACCAAGCTCGAATCCGGCCGAGATCTGCGATCAGGTGAAGAAGGCGATTGCCGGTCGCGATCGGCATGATCATAGAATTGTGGGATGGCGGACCAGTCTACTCGCCCACCTTACCGTCTGGGAATCGGATGGGACGATCGAGGAGGAAAGTGTGAAGGAACTCGCGTATATGGTTGAGCATGGTGAGTTGGACTTTTTGCGCCCTCTGGTCTACCTGGTCGACATATCTGCTGTGACGCCCCGAATGAAGCTCGTCCCAATTGACAAGAGGGCTGGTTACGGCCCGGAGTATATTGTCGAAGACTTGATGGGAACCGAATTCGACTTGCTGGAGCTATGACATGCTCAAGGCCCTCTCCGACAGATCCATTACCGAAATGCGAGGACTCCTCTCGCGAGCCACATTGAGCCTTATGCCTCACCCTAAAGAGGTAGTAGTCGAAGATGACGTTATAGCGGTTCTCAGTGAAGTAAGAGAGCGGCTTCGCATCTCGCCTACTGATGTGTCACCGGAGGCCCGAACTCGACTCCAGACGTTCTTGGGCGACCTGCTAGCCGATCAGCTTTTGCCGAAGAGTGAGCAATCCGCAATCCGGCGTCGCCTCGGCGACAAAGGTCTCCTTGAGCCGAACCAGTTCGACCTCCAACGGAATCGCGCGCTAACCGCACGTGGCGCGGTATACCGAGTCAGGTGGTCCCACATCGAGGACGCTGTGCAGCATGCAGACGTCGTCGAACACTTTCGTATGGTGGAAGGTGTGAAGGACGTTCCCTTTACCTCTTTGTTCATGCGCCGACCGCCGCCCAGAGCGGCTGCCAGTGAATTCTGGTGGCTAATCGACTGCCATCGCGATGGCGCTTCTATGTTCCCAAAGCATGCTTGGCGCCTATTCGATGACACGTTTGACTTCGGCGCAATTAAAACCCCCAGAGAAGCGATCACTCAATTCGCCCAGAAATTTGGGCAGGATCTGAAGATCGCAGACAAGCAGATGCGCATTGCATTCCGTGAGGTTGTACCGAGCGCTGCCGAAGGTGGGCGGCTAACGCTCGTCGAGTCGGTCGGCTGGAAGTTTGAAGTCCACAGTTCAGTCGATGAGGCGATCGTTGGATTCACCTATTCGATCGATAACGCCAGATATTCCAAATATCTCGACGCACATGGGATAGCGCCATGACCGGGGGTCGGCGCGACCGGATCGCGAGGAAGCCGCGGTTTCGATTTGTCGGGCAGATCGGCCAGCGCCGGCGGTTCGAAGGCGCGGCGGAGTTCCTCGCCGTCATCCTGATCGGTGCGGCCCTATGCCGCGGCGCGGACATCAACGATATCGGCCGCGCCGAAGCCGGGCAGGATCGCGCGCCGCTTTAGGTAGATTCCGAGGCTACCGCGGGGCGCCCCGGCCCTGGTAATCAGTCTGCGTTGTCCCCCGACAACACAACTCTTGCCCCGCCGCACTGGCGGGGCTTTTCTTTTTGCCCGGCGAAGACACACAAAAAGGCCCCGCCGTCTGAGGCGGGGCAGAGTTGGGGAAACAAAGACACCGGGTGCGGTGCACCGGCCCAGTGACAGTAGCGCCGCGAGCGATCTGTGTCATTACCAGAACTATAATGATAATGTAACATAGGGCTGTCCGACTTTACACGGCCCCGTTCAGCTGGGCCTGCCGCAGGATAGCTTCGTTCGGTTCCTTTTTTGGGCGTAGGGGTCCGGCAGAGAACCGCCTCGGCTCATCCCCGCCCGCCGGGCGACTGCCGCCTGCTCGCGCTGGGGGCCCAAACCTTTCTTTGCGCGCGCGCTTCCAATCCGCTGCCAGTGCGCGGTAGGTTTCGCCAGGTTACCTCTTGTGGACACTGGCCGCCCCGGTTTGCTGGGGCGGCTTTTTCATCGCCCAGCCACAAAAAGACCTCGCCGTCGGCGGCCAGAGTATGGGGGGAAGCAAGACTGCCGAGCGCGAATTTTACACCCGGCCGATGACGGTAGCGCGGCGAATCACTGCCGAAATAATGGCGATGTAACAAGCAGCTTCCGGCCTTCGCACGCTCTGGTTAACTGCGCCTGCGCAGGGATAGCGGCGCTCGGTTCCTTTTGGGGACAGGGGCCGACCGGGGACGGTTACTGCCTGGGTTTAGATCCGTTCGGTGCGGTCGTGAACTTGGCGACCTGTTCAGGCAGGATTGATAGTGCTGTGACCGGCGGATGATCGCGAATGTGCGTCTCGATAAGCACTCTCAAGCTATGTTCCTTTGAGGCGGCCCTGAAGACGCGGACCAGTGCCGCCTCAATGTCGCGACAAAGGGGCCGAAGAGACAAACAGGGCGGCGTCGACAACCGTCGCGTAGTGCAAATGATGCAGGTGTTCGCCGCCTCGGTCTATCCAGATTGAATTTGTGCGACCGATATGCCCTTTGGGCGTCAGGCTTAGAGCATGCACCAGACCGGAACGCAGTATCGCATACATCTGCTCGGGCAGATCGCGCTGGCCGCTCGCAGAACCGTAGCTGGCATACGCCGGGCGCATGTATTCGGACGAATCAGCGAATCGATCGAGTGTCTAGGTTTACGCTTCTTACCGGGGAACGCCATGCCTGGGCTGGCGTATCAAGGATCAGCGTGGCCTCGGCAAATGGGGGCAAGCCGGGATTCTGCCGGACCGCGGTGAACTGATCGGGAATATGACCGTATTCGTCTTAGCGTCATGGTTCGCTGGGTTTTCATGGGACACCGTGTTGATCCGCAACCCTCATTCGCAAAACAGCCACCAGTTTCATCTGCCTTTTACGAAACAGCTCGACGCCGATACGAGCTTTGTCGACGAGCGCGAAAGGAATAAGGACCGTCTGCAGATTGAATGTTATCAGTCGAGTGTCGGGGTCAGGCACCAATAATGTCTCTGGCGGAGGAAGAGGGAATGGACCGCCTACTTGTCCGCCAGGAAGGTCGATTTGTAACGCCCATCCGTCCGGGGGGCTATCTTCATGCCACTGGATAAATGCCGAGATCACCAATTTAGGCGTTATGCTCGGGACAGCAGCAAACACCATCTCGCCTTGATAGATACCGAGATAGGAGGTTTTGTTGCCAACCTCATACCGCAGATCATCGGCAAAGATTACGAAGACACTTGGTGCAGCCATGAGCAGTTCTACGTGACCTCTCTGAGAAATGGCAGAAGAACAGTTTGGACCGCAGCGTTCCGGCTCGTGCCGACCACCGGGGCATCATGGGATCCCTTAATGTGAGCATTTACCGTTGGAATAGGTGAACTAGTCTCAATCTGCTGCGGTGTGATGATGGCATCGAGACTAATTCGGTGGTCATGGAGCTTGAACGACCACTCCTTACCGAGTGCTTCCGCGAGATCGAACAGTGTGAACACCTCTATGTTTCGCGCGGGGTCGAGCGCTCTGCTGACAACGCTTTTGTGCACTCTCAGCAAACGTGCCAAGGCAGCGAGGTTAATGCCTCTTCCGCTCGCCGCCGCCCTTATCTCTGCTTTTAGGTCGCCCAAAAGCTTTGCGCGGCGGCGCCCTCGGGCGTGGCTAGCATCAAATTGGTGAGACTGTTGGTCTCGCGAGAAACGCATCCAGATCTCCTCCTCTCCATGTATGCGTATGGTCGAACCCCGCGACGCGCCTCCATCTGTCCACCGCTCGTGCAAAAGCCTCGTAGCTTCCTGCCCTGCCTGGGCTGATGCTCTTGAGCGGCTTCGCATAGGCCCCCTGAACAGCGATGAACACGCCGGGCTCGATGCACCACCCAAAGACCCGGCTGTCAGCCAGTCTCGCCTCCCAAACGAACAGATGCGCCACCTGTCGCCGAACCAGCCGTCCGAATGGCGGCTGCATACCGGATAACGTCAGACGCGCCGCAGATTTACCGCTTACGTAACGATCGAATAGGCCGGCTACTTGTTCGTATTCTGATAGACGGCTGCGGCGCTGGCCTGGAAGCCCAGGAGAAGCTGACAAGCAATCGACCCAGCTCTGACATATGGGTGTTACGAATAGGTATCGTGCCACTCCGCCACCGCTCTGTGTTGTCCAGAGACGGATGCGCCGCTCCTTCAAGAGATTGGCAAGGATTGCATTAAAAGTCAACGGATGCCTGGTACTCCAACACTAGGGCACCCGACAACCTTCGGTCGGGATCCGAAGATCTCCATTCGAGCCAGGCTGCTTTGCTCTTGCAAACGCAGCCTGGCAGAAAGTTGCCCCCATTGTTGCCCCAGCTCGAAATGCGCCGAGGATATATCGTGCAATCTCACTATAACTGACTGATAACGCTGGCTCCCGGAGTAGGACTCGAACCTACGACCCAGCGGTTAACAGCCGCTTGCTCTACCAACTGAGCTATCCGGGATCAGCAGGGCGCCCCCTATAGCGAAGCCGCCTGATGGAAGCAAACCGTTGTGATCCGTCCTGACGTGCGAGGCAGGTGCGAACCTGCCCACGGTCTCGTGCTGTCCAGGTTGCGGCCGGACGCGCCGATGGCCTAGGCTTGGCATCGCCGACCTCTGCCCACGCGCGAGTGGCGAAATGGTAACCGCAGGGGTCTCAAAAACCCCCGGAGGAAACTCCTTGCCGGTTCGAGTCCGGCCTCGCGCAGTCCGGCCCGGCTGGTCAACGCAGGCCGCCCGCCAGCCCTTCGAGCCCGACCAAATTGTAGACGATCACTTCACTCTGCGGGGCGAGGTCGATCAGCCGCTCGGTGCGCAGGCGCGTCAGTGTGCGGCTGACAGTCTCTATGGTCAGGCCAAGATAGTCGGCAATGTCATGTCGCGTCATGGGCAGGGTGAACCGCCGGCGCGCGTGGCCACAAGGCATGCCCTGGCGGCTCTGCATCAGCAGAAACGACGCCAGCCGCTCACGCGCGGTCTTGCGGCCGAGCAGCAACATCTGCTCTTGCGCCGCCACCAGCTCATTGGAGGCGACCTCCAGCAGACGATTTTCCATCAGCGGGAAGTCATCGAGCAGCGTCCGCAGCCTGGCACGCGGGAACCGGCAATAACGTACGCGCTCGATCGCCTCAGCGCTGAAGGCGTAGGTATCGGAGACCGCCAGCCCAAGAAAATGACCGGCACCGACAAACCCGGTGATCTGCCGCCGTCCATCAGGCAGCAACTTGAACAGCTTGGCGGTGCCGAGGGTAATATTGAAAAAGGCGCTCGCCGGCTCGCCCTCGTCGATGAAGCACTGTCCGGCTTGCGCCTCGGTCGCCACAGCGATCGCGGCAAGTCGCGGGAGATCAGCGTCGGGAATGGCATTGCACACGCTGAGCGAGCGCGCGTCGCAGGTCGTGCAGGGGTTGACCGCACCCTGCGGATCGAGAACCTGCGGACTTACCGGCCGCGTTGCCATCATCGACTCCCACTGGATCAACCCGGCCGCCCATTGCCCGGATAACCGGCCCTGGCGCCATTGTTGTCAACTGACGTTAAAAATTGCTCCAGCGACCCGCGCATTGATCCAGGTCAACGATTCGCTGAATGTTCTGGTGCAGGCTTGCGGTATCAGGGATACGGCAGGCGCGCCATGGGAGAATTCATCATTGAGCTGCTGTCGCGGGAGCAGATCCGGGCGGTTTATCCGCTGGTACGGGAGGCGGTTCCGACACTCGATCTGCCGGCGTGGCTGAGGTTTGCGCGACAGCTCACCGGACCGCGTCGGGGCGGGCAGTGCGGGATTGTTGCGGCACGACGCGAAGGCAGGGAATTTCCGTGCGGGCTGTTCTGCTACCGTGTGGAAGACGATTTGAAGCTCGGTAAGGTGCTGATCGCGGACCATTTCGTCGCAGTCGACCTGCTCGACCCGGCTGCCGTGCTGGCCGCCCTGGTCGAGGAGCTCGACAGTCTGGCGAAGCGTCTGGGGTGTCAGGCGGTGCGCAGCCTTCTGCACGGCGGCGCACCCGATCTCGAGGACGGACTGCACGCGGCGGGGCACCGCCCCGAGGGTGCGGCACTGCTACTCAAGAAGCTGCTCGAGCCGTCGCACGGGCGGGGGGCTTCCGGATCACATGGCCGGCCGCGTCTGCCGTCGGCGGTCACCAGATGAAGCCACGGGCGGCCGTTACGGCGCTGCCGCTGCCGCCGCATCGGCGCGTGTCAGATCACGCGGCGAGACGCTGCCCCAGTCGATCCAACATAGCGTGGAATGATGCCGCAGTCGCTTCGTCGAGAGCGAATACCACGCGCGCGATGCCGCCATCGGCATTGCGGACCGTGAATGGCAGGGCTGAACTGAAGCCGTCCAGACGAAGCACGCCGCGATCTCCCGCCTGCATTTGCGGTACGGCCTCGATCATTGCTCCGCCGTCTGACAGATCGGCCGCGCGCGCGGCGTGGTCGCCTCCGCCGGCAATCTCCAGACGGCACGGCAGGTTCAACTGATAGCGGCGGGCCTGACGGCGATCTATCTCGACGGTAGATGTGCGGACGACCCGGATGACGGAATGCCGCAATTCATCCACCGCGGTGTCGAGACTGCCGATATCGTCGTGCACGTCTGCGGCGTGACGGCCGGTCTGATCGGCTTCGCTCGATACTTCGGCAATGCGGGACGTCATCACGTTGGCGGCGCCAGCGGTTTCCGCGACGCTGCGGGCAATTTCCGCGGTTGCCGCGCCCTGCTCCTCGACCGCCGCGGCGATCGACCCGGAGATTGCATCGATTTCGCTGATGGTGTGCTCGATGCGCCCAACGGCGGTCACGGATGCCGCCGTGGCCTCCCGCACCTCGCCGAGATGGCGTGCAATCTCCTGAGTCGAGAGCGCGGTCTGGGTTGCCAGTTGCTTCACCTCGCTCGCGACCACCGCGAAGCCTTTGCCGGCGTCGCCGGCGCGCGCTGCCTCGATCGTGGCGTTGAGCGCCAGCAGGTTGGTCTTGGCCGCGATGTCGCCGATCATGTCCGCGACGGTGCCGATGCGCCCGACCTTTTCGTTGAGCGCTTCAATGGTGGAGCGCGTCGCGCGGCCGGCCTCCACGGCTCGGTTGACCGAGGCGGCGGACTGGCCGACCTGGCCACCGATCTCTTTGATCGACGCGGCAAGCTGCTCCGCCGCACTTGCCACGGTCCGGGCATTGGCCAGAGCCTGCATGGCGGCGGCGGCGGCGCTCTTGGCCGAATCACCGGTGCGACCGGCAGATGCATGCATCTCGTCCGCCGTCGTCGCCATCTTCGCGGTTCGCTGCCCGATCAGTTCCATCGCCGTCCCGGTGTCGGCTTCAATCCTCTCGGCCATCCTGATCAGAGACGCCTGCTTGTCCGCCGCCGCGAGCCGACGCTCGTCGTCCTGCCGCCGCGCCAGATCCGCCTCCGAGTTCATGCGCTCCCGGAACACACCGACCGCGCGAGCCATTTCGCCCAGCTCGTCGCGACGTTTGACGTATGGAACGACAACATCCAGTCGCCCGCCGGCAAGCTCTCGCATGACAGCCGTAAGGCCTCCGACCGGTCGTGCGATACTGCGTCCGATCAGCAATGCGAGAATGATGCCCACGCCGGTTGCGATGGCCGCGGTAAGCAAGCCGAAGCGGGATGCCGTCCTCACTTCGGTGAGCATCGTCGCGATCGCCGTCTGCTGTGAGTGCATCGCGTGCGTCTGCTGCTCCGCAGTCGCGTTCAACACCAGAGCGGCCGCAGCGTCTCGCTCGAGCGATGTGGTGCGCAATCGCTCGTCGGCCGCGACAGCCTGCCCGAGTGCCTCGGCGAGGTGGTCGACCGGCTCCGACATCGCCTTGAGGAAACGCTGAAGGCGCCGGTTTTCGCCTGCGGCGCCTGCCAGGCCTTCGATGGCCTGCCGCAAAGTCAGCAGAGCTGCATTGGCGGCGTTGGCCTCGGCCGGAGTGCGCGTGGCGAGCAGGCGCGAGCCAGCGGCGTCGGTTTCGCCAAATGTCTCTGCGAGGCGCGCGCCGGCGGTCAGTATGGCCGGACCGGTTTCACGATCGAGCAGTTGCACAGTGGCGGACACGATTGTTCTGATCTCGGTCACCGTGCTCACCAGGTGCTCCGCCGCCACACGCTGAGCTTCCACCGCCTCGATCGTGGCATCGACCGCACCGCGGTAACGCGCGATCGGAGCTCGCATCTGCTGTTGCTGCTGTCCTGTTGTACCGGCGATGGACCGGTCCAGCTCCGCAAGGACTTCCTGTGCCGACTTCTGGTCGTCCATGGTGCCGGTCAGCATGTATTGAACGACTTGAGCGCGCGCCTCGCCCACCTGGACGGCCACGCCGGTTGCGTGCGCGGCGCGTGCAGCGTCCTCGCTGACCCGCGCCGCCTCTGCTCCAACCTTCTGCGTGCTGTGCAGCGACCCGGCCGCAAGCAATGCCAGCAGCAGCAGGACGATGGTGAAACCGCCGAAGATGCGGCGACGGACGGTGAGGACGAGCAGCCTGGATGTGCGTCGCGTCATTTGTGCGGACCGCCGCCGACTAACCTGCCTGTCTGATCCGCTCAATGAGGTCCCGTCCGAACCGCTTCTCGAATTCCGCATTCGCCCCGGCCATGGCACCGGCGAAACTGCCGCGGTCGATGCTGGTCTGCACCGTCATGCCGGCTTGTTGCAGGGCGACGACGCCAGCGCTTTGGGCGTCCGCGGCGAACTTCCGTGAAGCCAGTCCGCCAGCTTTGGCGGCGTCGGCGATGCTCGCCTTGTCCTCAGCCAACAATTCGTCGAACGCATCCGGCGACATGAGGAACGCAGCAGGATCGTAGGCATGGCCGCTCAGCGTCAGGAACTTCTGCACCTGGTCGAACTTCGCCGCCTGGATCGTCGCGATCGGGTTTTCCTCGCCGTCGAACTTGCCCGCGCGCAATGCCTCAAAGAGTTGCGGGAACGGCAGGGACGCGGTGTCGACGCCGAGTGCCTGGAATCCCATCAACAGTACCTCCGATTGCGGGACCCTCATCTTTAGGCCCTTGAGATCGTCCGGCGTGACGATCGGCCGCTTGGAATTTGTGATGTGGCGAAGGCCGTTCTCGCCCCAGCCAAGGAGCACAAGGTCCTTGGCGGCGAAGCGGGCGCGAAAACTCTCACCGATCGGCCCGTCGAGAACGGCATGAGCATGCGGCGCGCTGTTGAACAGGAACGGAATGTTCAGCACGCCGAGCTCCGGCAGCACGCTTGGCATGCCCATACCTGTGACGAATGCGAGGTCTATGCTGCCAAGCTGCACGCCCTTCATCAGCTCGACGTCACCGCCGAGCGTCGAGTCCGGGAATTGCTGTAGCGTGATCCGGCCCGCGGTCCGCTTCGCGATCTCATCCGCGAACGTCGTGGCACCGGCACCCAGTTGCGACTGGACCGGCAGGATATAACCAATGCGCAGTGCCTGGCCGGTCTTGGCGAAGCCGCGACTGATCGTGGGCGCGGCCAGCCCGACCGCCAGGCTGCCGCGAATGAGGGTGCGACGTGGCCGCTCCAGAGGTTGAGGGCGCGTTTGGGCAGCGTGCGCAGCGGAGTCTGAAAATTCCATGAAGGGCGCTATACTGGTCGGTGAAACCAGTTCGGAGACCCTCGCCATGCAAGTGCAGGCGCTTGGCTATGTCGGTATCGGCGCGTCAGATTTGAGCGAGTGGACGGAGTTCGCCACCAACTGGCTTGGCATGCAGATGGTCGAGCGCGGCAACGCCTGCCGCGCGTTCCGTATGGATGACCGCAGACAGCGCCTGGTGGTTGACCGCTCGTTGGCTGAAGGCGAGCGCTACTTTGGCTTTGAGGTATCAGACGCGCCGGCCCTCGATGCGCTGGCGACACGGCTGGAGGCGCACGCGGTTTCGGTGCGGCGCGAGCCGGCTACGCTCGCTGATCAGCGCTGCGTTTGTGGGTTGATCAGCTTCGCCGATCCCGGCGGGAACCGGCTGGAGGCATTTTGGGGTGCTGCGATTGCCGACGAACCATTCCGTCCCGGACGATCGATCTCCGGTTTCCGCACCGGTCCGCTGGGCATGGGTCACGCCGTGTTCCACGTGAAGAACATTGACGACCTTCTCGGCTTTTACCGCGACGTGTTGGGTTTTGGCGTGAGCGACTATATCGTGACACCATTCCGCGCCTATTTCCTGCACGTCAACCCACGGCATCACACCGTGGCGCTGATCGAGACGGGAAGGCAGGATCTGCACCACCTTATGGTCGAGTTGTATTCGCTTGACGACGTTGGACAGGGTTACGATATCGCGCTTGGTGAGCCCGACCGGATTGCCACGACCTTGGGCCGGCATCCGAATGACTGCGTGACCTCCTATTACCTGAAGTCACCGTCCGGCTTCATGCTCGAATACGGCTGGGGCGGGAGGGACGTGACGCCGGGCAGTTGGCAGGCTACGGAAGTGACCGTGGGGCCAAGCCTTTGGGGTCACGATCGCGCTTGGCTGGGGGATGAGCAGCGCGCCCAGGCGCGGGCCATGCGTCTGAAGGCGGCGCAGGATGGTAAGCGAGAGCCGGTGAATGTGATCGACGGCAACCACCATCGTATGAATGGCGTGTGTCCCTGGTGGGACGGTTTGAGTCGTGCTGGAACGTGAGGCGTCGGCAGCCCCCCTCGACCCGCCAACCCTGATCGCCTAACCTTGGGATCTCCAGCCTGGACCGCTTCAGGACCGGACAGCTTAACACGCGCAGATATCGGGAGCAGGAATGCCTACACTCAATTACGCCGCACCATCGACGGTCGACGAGGCCGTCAAATTATTGGCCGGCGCATCCGGCCTCGCGAAAGTGCTTGCCGGAGGCACCGATCTGCTCGTGCAGATGCGATCCGGCCGGCTGAAGCCAGAATTGATCGTCGACACCAAGCAGATTCCTGGCATCATCGGCATCCGGGAGGAAGGCGGTGGTTTCGTGGTCGGTGCCGCGACGCCTGGCGCCGACGTCGAAGCGCATGCCGGGATGAACAAGGCGTGGCCTGGGGTGGTCGAGGCCCTCGATCTGATTGGCTCGACGCAGATTCAGGGCCGCTGCTCGCTGGCGGGCAACCTGTGCAACGCCTCGCCCGCCGCTGACAGCGTGCCGGCACTGTTCGCCGCTGGCGCGATCGCCGTGGTGGTCGGCAGCAAGGGGCGCCGTGAAGTTCCGGTGGAGCAGATTCCGGCGGGACCGGGGCGAACCAATCTGGCCAAAGACGAGTTTATTCTCGAGTTCAAGTTCCCGCCACGGCCACCGCGCTCTGGTGACGCCTATCTGCGGTTCATTCCGCGCACGGAAATGGATATCGCGGTGGTAGGCGTGGGCATCAGCGTGACGTTGGACGCAAAGGGCGTGTGCACCGCAGCGCGTGTAGCCCTGGGTGCGGTGGCGCCAACGGTGCTGCTGGTGGAGGACGCGGAGGATGCGCTGATCGGGCATACGCTCGACGACGCGACATTGGCGAAACTGGATAGTGTGGCGCGCGCGGTGTGCAACCCGATCAACGACAAGCGCGGAACGATCGAATACCGCACCAAGGTCGCCGGCGTGCTGGCGCGCCGGGTGGCCGCGATCGCGTTCGACCGCGCCATGGGCAAATCGCAAGGAAAGACGCACTGATGAGCAAGCATCACGTATCAACCACGATCAATGGCGAGCCGGTCGAGTTCCTGTGCGAGACGCAGCAGACCATGCTTGACACGCTGCGCGACGTGCTGGGCCTGACCGGCAGCAAGGAAGGCTGCGCCTCGGGCGATTGCGGCGCGTGCACCATCATCTGCGACGGCAAGATCGTCTGCTCCTGTCTGATGCTGGGCGTCGAGGCAGAGGGCAAGACCATCACCACGATTGAGGGCATCGCGCAGGGCGACCATCTCCATCCGGTGCAGCAGAAATTCCTTGAGCATGCGGCGCTGCAATGCGGCTTCTGCACCCCCGGGTTCATCGTAGCCGCCAAGGCACTGCTCGATGAGAACCCCAACCCTACGGAAACCGAGGCGCGATACTGGCTGGCCGGCAATCTTTGCCGCTGCACCGGCTACGACAAGATCATCCGCGCCGTGATGGATGCAGCCGCGGAAATGCGAGGAGAGGCAGTGCGATGAATTACATTGGCACCGATCTGAGAGTCGTCGGCACGCGTCCGGTCCGTCCTGATGGCGTGGACAAGGTCACCGGCCGCGCCATGTTCGGCGCCGACATGGTGATGCCGGGCATGCTTTGGGGCAAGGTGAAACGCTCACCGCACGCGCATGCGCGCATCGTGTCGATCGACGCGAGCAAGGCGCTGAAGCTGCCGGGCGTGCGCGCCGTCGTCACCGCCGCCGACCTTCCCGATATCCCGTCGGAAGAGGCGTTCGTTGGCGAAGGGCCGATGAACTTCCGCGACCTCTCGCGCAACTGCATGGCGCGCGATAAGGCACTGTATGAGGGTCACGCGGTTGCTGCGGTTGCGGCCATCTCGCAGGCAGTCTGCGACGCGGCGCTGGACCTGATCGACGTCAAGTACGAGGTGCTCCCCTACGTCATCGACGTCGAGGCAGCGATGGCGGACGATGCACCGATCCTGCACGAGGACCTGTTCACGGCGAACCTCGAGCCCAAGCCGACCAAGCCGTCGAATGTGGCCAAGCGGGTGTATTTCCACAAAGGCGACGCCGAGGCGGGCTTCAAGGAAGCCGATGTCATCGTCGAGGGCCGCTATACGACTGAGCCGGTACACCAAGCCTATATCGAGCCGCATGCCTGCCTGTGCTCGTACGGCGCCGACGGGCAATGCACGATCTTCAGCTCCAGCCAGGGCCACTTCATGGTGCGGTCCTATGTGGCGAAGCTGCTGGGGATCGATATCTCCAATATCCGCGCCACGCCTGCCGAAATTGGCGGAGGGTTCGGCGGCAAGACCCTGGTTTATCTCGAGCCCGTGGCGCTGGCGCTGTCCAAAATGTGCGGCCGCCCGGTGAAGATGCAGATGACGCGGGAAGAGGTGTTCCGCGCCTCCGGTCCGACCTCGGGCGCAACGATCGAGGTGAAGATCGGCGCCAAGAAGGACGGCACGATCGTCGCGGCGAAGGAGCTGTTGAAGTACCAGGCCGGCGCCTTCCCTGGCTCGCCGATCCAGCCTGGCTGCATGTGTGGCTTCGCCATGTACGATATCCCGAACGTCGAGGTCCTGGGCTACGACGTGGTGAGCAACCGCCCGAAGGTGGCGGCGTATCGTGCGCCTGGCGCACCGATATCCTCCTTCGCGGTGGAGAGCGCGGTGGACGACCTGGCGCGCAAGCTGAAGATGGATCCGATCGCGATTCGTGAGAAGAACGGCGCGCACAACGGCACCAAGACCCACTACGGGCCGACGCACCAGAACATCGGCTTCCTCGCCACGCTGGAGGCTGCGAAGAACAGCGCGCACTGGAAGTCGCCACTGAAGCCTGGCCAGGGTCGCGGCATTGCCTGCGGTTTCTGGTTCAACATCGGCGGCGAGTCGTCGGCCGCGGTGCACGTGGCCGAAGACGGCACGGTGGTGGCGGTGTCGGGCAGCCCGGATATTGGAGGCTCGCGCGCCTCGATCGGCATGATGGTGGCCGAGACGCTGCAAATCCCTGCCGAGAAGGTGCGCACGATCGTCGCCGACACGGCTTCGATAGGCTTCACCCACGTGACCGGCGGCAGCCGGGTGACCTTCGCGACCGGCATGGCGGCGACCATGGCGGCCGAGAAGGTGGTGGACCAGCTCAAGCAGCGCGCTGCGATGATCTGGGACATCACTCCGGATGCGGTGGACTGGCGTGATGGCGCGGCGCATCCGGCTGGCACCAACGCCGGCGCGTTCGAGCCGCTGTCGCTGGCCGAGATCGCCCTGAAGGCGGCGCGCACCGGAGGACCGGTGACGTCCGAGGTGTCGGTGAACGCGCAGGGCGCTGGCCCCGGGTTCGGCGCGCATATTGCGGACGTAGATGTGGACCGCGAGACCGGCCAGGTCACCATCACCCGCTACACCGCGGTGCAGGATGTCGGCCGCGCGATCCACCCAAGCTACGTGGAAGGCCAGATCCAGGGCGGTGCCGTGCAAGGCATCGGCTGGGCGCTGAACGAGGAGTACATCTACGACAAGAACGGCAAGATGGATAACCCGGGCTTCCTGGACTACCGCTGCCCGGTGGCGTCCGATCTGCCGATGATCGAAGCGATCCTCGTCGAGGTGCCGAACCCGCGCCATCCGTTCGGCGCACGTGGGGTGGGCGAGGTGCCGATCATCCCGCCGATGGCGGCGGTGGGCAACGCGATCCGCGACGCGATCGGGCTGCGCCTGCCAAGCCTGCCGATGTCGCCGCCCAAGGTCCGTAAGGCGCTGGACGTGGCTAACGGCGACGATTGATGCCGAAGGTCGTCATCTCGGGCACGTCCTGCCAGCGATTCACCGGCGGCAAGACGGAGCTCGAGGTGGCAGCCGATACGTTTCGCCGTCTCGTGCTCGAGCTGGACCAGCGCTATCCCGGCCTCGGCACGCAGGTCGAGGAAAGCATGGCAGTGGCCATCGACGGCGAGATCTATCAGGACGCTTATTCGGTCAAGCTGAAGCCGGACAGCGAGATCTACCTTATTCCGAAGATTGGCGGCGGATGAGGACCCAGTGTCCGGTCTGGCCGGTCCTCGGCCACCGGCCTGAGCTGGCGTGAGGTCTGAAATGACGGACCTGACAACGCTGCTGTACGACTGGGACAACACGCTGGTGGACGGCTGGGCCGGGATCACCGCAGCGCTTAACGCGGTCTTCGGCGCCTTCAACATGCCGCTTTGGACCGCCGCTGACACCCGTGCGCGCGTCCGCGTATCGCTACGCGACAGCTTCCCGGTCATGTTTGGCGCCGAATGGGAGCGTGCCCGCGACATCTTCTACGCGACGCTGGAAGAGCGGCACCTGCACCACGTTGCGCCGATGCCAAGCGCGGCCGATGCGCTGGCAGCCGGGGCAGCCTGGCCGCAGGGTGTGGTGTCCAACAAAGCGGGAAGATTCCTGCGCGCCGAGGTGACGCATCTGGGCTGGGCGCCGCATTTCGGCGCAGTGGTAGGGGCCGGCGATGCATCTGCCGACAAGCCGGATCCCGCACCGATCCTGCTGGCGCTCGATCGCCTGGGCCGGGGCGCTGACCGCTCGGTCTGGTATGTGGGTGACACAGCGCTGGACATGGCAGCCGCCCGTGCCGCCGGGGTCACGGCGGTGTTGGTGGGCGATGCTTCGCACGATGGTGGGATTGACCGGGCGGCCCCTGATCTCCATTTCCCTACCGCGCTCGATCTTGCCGCACGGCTTCGTGCGTTGGCGGGAGAGGGTTGCTGATAGAACGACGATACCGGGTGGCCGTGCCACGCCCGCCCGGACCGAACAAGAACAACAGCCGGTAAGAAGAAGGACAGTCACCGTGGCCAATGAGAAGGCGCAAAATGTTCAGGATGTTTTCCTGAACCATGTGCGGAAGAACAAGACGCCTGTGACCGTGTTCCTGGTGAACGGGGTTAAGCTCCAGGGCATAATCACTTGGTTTGACAACTTTTCCGTCCTGCTGCGTCGGGACGGACACACGCAGCTGGTATACAAGCACGCGATCAGCACCGTGATGCCGGGTGCGCCGATTCAGTTGTTCGACGCCGCCAAGGCGGAAGGCACTGTTCCGGCGCGGGAGATGTCTCCTGCCGCAGGCGACTGACGACGGACGCCTGCCCTCACGCCTGAACGGAGCCTTCGTTGCCCCAACGAGGGCGGCGGTGGTGCTGCCGTGGGACCGTCTCGGACACGATCGCGGCGAGGCTGCACATCTGCCGGATGCGCGCCGGTCGGCTGAGCATCGGCTCGCCGAGGCGGTTGGGCTGACCGCCTCGATCGGGTTGGTCGTTGTGCATACTGCAATCCTGCCACAGCGCGGACGCCGTCCGGCAACCTTGCTGGGCGAAGGGCAGGTGGCAGCGCAGGCTCGCGCGATCGCCGACGCCGGCGTGACGGTAGCCATTGTGGATGCCGCGGTTTCGCCTGTGCAGCAGCGCAATCTGGAGCGTGCGTGGAACTGCAAGGTGATCGACCGCACCGGGCTGATTCTCGACATCTTCGGCGAGCGTGCGGCGACGAAGGAGGGCGCGCTTCAGGTCGAGTTGGCGCACCTCGACTACCAGCGCTCACGCCTGGTGCGTTCGTGGACCCACTTGGAGCGGCAGCGCGGCGGGTTTGGCTTCCTGGGTGGCCCTGGCGAGACCCAGATCGAGGCCGACCGTCGTCTGATCGGCGATCGCATCGTGCGGCTGAAAAAGGAATTGGAGCAGGTTCGCCGCACCCGCGGGCTCCATCGTTTCGCCCGGCGGCGGGTGCCGTTCCCGGTAGTCGCCCTCGTGGGCTATACCAATGCTGGCAAGTCCACCCTGTTCAACGCGCTGACCGGTGCTGAGGTGGTGGCGCGTGATCAATTATTTGCCACCCTCGACCCGACAATGCGCGGGCTGCGCCTGCCGTCGGGACGGCGCGCGATTCTGTCGGACACTGTCGGCTTCATCAGCGAACTGCCGCACGAACTGGTCGAGGCGTTCCGCGCCACACTCGAGGAGGTGGCGGAGGCCGATGTGATTCTGCACGTACGCGATGTCGCCCATCCGGACAGCGGCGCGCAGCGTGCCGACGTGGTGGCGGTATTGGAGGACATGGTGGCGGACGGGGCGCTCGCAGCCGACTGGCAGTCGCGAACCATCGAGGTGCTCAACAAGGCGGATCTGATGGGTGGCGTGGCGTTCGTGCCTGAGCGAACCGGAGCCGTGGCAGTTTCCGCCATCACAGGCGAGGGCCTTGCTGAGCTGAAAACTGTTATCGACGCGCGCTTTGGGGCGGCGATGGAACTCGCGGACTATGACATCCCGCCACAGGACGGGGCGCGGCTGGCCTGGTTGTACCAGCATGGCGAGGTGGTCGATCGGCACGACGCCGATGCCGCAGTACATGTAACGGTGCGCCTGCTTCCGGCAGATCGAGCTCGGTTCGAAAGGCAGGGTCAGACTGAGTAGCCCGAGGGGTTGACCCCCTCCCTCAAACCCCCGCCCGCACAAGGGGAGGGGGAGACGGAATCTTCATTTCCTCGCCCAGGCGATTGCCGCGCGCGCCAGCGCATCGATCGTGTCCACGATGGGGGTCTCCAGCCGAGGACCTGCCTGGATGCCGAGTGGTATCTCGGTGCACCCCAGAACGACTGACGCCGCACCGCGGCTTGACAGGCTGCTCACCACTTCGGCCAGCGGTGCGTAGGCATCGACGACACGGTTTGCCTTCACCAGAGCTATGGCCGGGCTGACGAGGTGGCTCATCTCTTCGTCGCTCGGCTCGATGCAATCCCAGCCCAGCGCACCCAGGCGATCCTGATAGAGCCGCATCGCCAGGGTCGCCTGCGTCCCCATGACGCCGATCCGCCCGCGGCGGATGCCAAGCCGTTCAAGCTCCGCCGCGGCGGCATCGACGATGTGCAGAATCGGCACACGGGCTGCGTCGCGCATCGTGTCGTACCAGCCATGTGCCGTGTTGCACGGGATGGCAATTGCAGTACAGCCGGCTTGCTGCAGTCCCTCGATCCCGCGCAGCAGCCAGGGCAGCGGATCGGCGCCGCCGCTTAGCCTGCCGACCGTCCGATCAGGCACCCGTGGATCAGACCACAGGACGGTCGGGATATGATCCTGATCGCGCGTCGCCGGCGTGAGCAGCGTCAACCGAACCATGAACTGCGCGCTCGCCAGCGGGCCCATGCCGCCCAGGACACCGAGTATCTTGTCTATGCTGTCCATCACCAAGCATTGGCGTCATCCTGACGCGTACACAAGCGGGGACCTGCGCGTGCCGATGAGGCGACGGATTGATTTGTATGGCCATCGCGGTGCGCGCGGCCTTTTTCCAGAGAATACGCTGGTCGGATTCGCCGGCGCATTGGCAGTGGGTGTCGACGCGTTGGAACTGGATGTGGCGGTGACAGCCGATCAGGTCGTGGTGGTCACGCACGATCCGGGCCTCAACCCCGACATCACCCGGACCACAGATGGAACATGGCTCGCTCAGGCTGGGCCAATGATCCACTCGCTTCGGGCTGAGGACCTGCGCAGCTACGATGTCGGACGCATTCGTCCGGACTGTCGCTATGCAGCACTTTATCCGGACCAGAAGCCGCACGACGGTGCCACGATCCCCACGCTGGCGGATGCACTGCGCATCGATCCGCGAGCGAACTTCAATATTGAGCTGAAGACCTTCCCCTTGCAATCCGGACTTGCTTTGGATGGCGCAGCGATGGCGGATGCGGTGATCGCTGTCGTGGATTTGGAACGAGCTATCGAAAGGATCAGTGTTCAATCCTTCGACTGGCGTGGACCACGCCGCCTGCGCAGCGCGCGGCCCGACATCCGACTGTCCTGGCTGACCAGTTCAGCCATCCTCGCAGGCGCGCGGATATGGTGGGACGGCCCGCATCCGTCGGACTTCGGGGGCTCCGTGCCGCGTGCCGTAGCGGCGGAGGGCGGCCCCAACTGGGGCCCTGACTATACCGATCTGACCGAGGACGCGATTGCGGAAGCACACTCACTTGGCCTGTGTGTCGTGCCGTGGACGGTGAACCTGCCAGAGGATATGCGTCGACTGATTCGTTGGGGCATCGACGGGTTGATCACCGATCGGCCGGATCTGGCGCGCGTCGTGATGGGTGACGAGGGATTGCCACTGCCGCCGTCATGGCGGGTTGAGGAAATTGGCGGTGGATGATGTGCGCGCGAGCAGGGCCTGCAGATCAGGGTTCTTGTCGCCGTCATACGCTGTCAGTGCCTCCATTGGCGCGAAGAATTCATGCGCATGCGGCAATTGGTGGCGGGCGAACCCCTGATAGTGTTTCCGCTTCAAGCCGTAGAGCACATGCATGCCGCGCACCGGCACGACGAAGGCCACGGTTGGCTCGTGTTTGAATACCCCTGTGACGCGCCAGCGCGGCGTGGAATCGCTCGGCATTACAGGCGACAGCAACCATTGGACGGGACACACGGCCAGCAGCGAATGCGTGCTCGGAGCGAAGCGAGACCGCTTGTCCAGGAGGTTCTGCAACGACCCACAGGCCTCAATCGCCAGGATATCCACATAGGGATCAACAGGCGTCCCGCCGAAGTTCAACCACAACCCATCCGGCAGGGTGCGCCAGCGAGTGCTCCCGGGGAGTTTTAGGAACGGATGGTATCGCAGGTCGTCTGACGGGCGGCCACGCAGCCAGGAATCGCGACCGAGGGCAGGAGCGCTCACGCCAGGCGGTCGTTGGGGCCACTGTTTCAGCCGTTCTTTCACAAGCGAATCCAACGATTGTGCCGGTTGCATTGGTTCACCGTATGGTTTTATCGTCCTGATAACATACAACCCTAAGATGTAGATAACAGCATACAGATGCAGGTAAGGGCATAATTTTGAGTAAATAGTGAACATTGGCGCACAAGCGTCTGCCAATGGCAGCGGGCGCCGTCGATCGACCAGGCGCGATTGACACGTCGCCTGAATTAAAAGTCAACCCCCAGCGGGCATTGGCCGATATTGCTGACCTAATTTATCAACAACCCGTGACCGGCTTGCCGGCAAACTTTCGCCGCCGGAAAATTTCGGCCAGTGAAATAACCCGGCCTCGCAATCAGCGACGACGATCCATCGGTAGGTAATCGCGCTGGGTCGCTCCCGTGTAGATCTGCCGTGGGCGCCCGATCCGGTTCTGCGGGTCCTCCATCATCTCCTTCCACTGGCTGACCCATCCCACAGTGCGCGACACCGCGAACAGCGCGGTGAACATGCTGGTGGGGAAGCCCATCGCCTTCAGGATGATGCCGGAATAGAAGTCCACGTTGGGATATAGCTTGCGATCGATGAAGTACCGATCGTTCAGTGCGATCTTCTCCAGTTCCATGGCCAGGTCGAGCAGCGGGTCACCCTTGATGCCAAGTTCGGCCAGCACGTCATGGCAGGCCTTCTGGATGATGCGTGCGCGCGGATCGTAGTTTTTGTAGACGCGGTGGCCGAAGCCCCAGAGCATCTCGTGGTTGTTACGGTCCTTCACCTCCTCGAGGAAGTGCGGGATGTTCTTCACGCTGCCGATGTGGTTCAGCATCTTGAGCACCGCCTCGTTGGCGCCTCCGTGGGCGGGACCCCAGAGACTGGCGATGCCGGCAGCGATGCAGGCAAACGGATTGGCGCCCGTGGAACCGGCCAGGCGTACCGTGCTGGTGGAGGCGTTCTGCTCATGATCGGCGTGCAGGATCATGATCAGGTCCATCGCACGTGACAGCACCGGATTGGCCTTCCACGGTTCGGCCGGTACGCCGTGGAACATGTATAGGAAGTTCTCCGCGTACGAGAGATCGTTGCGGGGATACATGAACGGCTGGCCGATCGAATACTTGTGCGCCCAGGCGGCGATCGTCGGCACCTTGGCAATCAGCCGGAACGCACTGATGCGCCGGCTCTCCGGATCATGGATGTCCAGGCTGTCGTGGTAGAACGCCGACAGCGCGCCGACCACACCGCACATCACCGCCATCGGATGCGCGTCGCGGCGAAAGCCATTGTAGAAGGTTCGAAGCTGCTCGTGCAGCATGGTGTGCCGCATGACGCCGAGATTGAACTCTTCGCGCTCGTTCGCGTTCGGCAGTTCGCCGTTCAGCAGCAGGTAGCAGATTTCGAGAAAGGTTGATTTCTCCGCGAGCTGCTCAATCGGATAACCGCGATACAGCAGCACGCCTTCGTCGCCATCTATGTAGGTGATCTTGCTCTCGCACGATGCCGTTGCACCGTAACCCGGATCATAGGTGAATATGCCCAGGTCACCGTAGAGCTTGCGGATGTCGGCGACCGACGGTCCGATCGTGCCGTCGATCAGCGGCAGGCTGCTCGACTTGTTTGTTCCGTCAAGCGAGACGGTGATGGACCGTTTGGCCGAGCCACTCATTCGCATGGTCCCTGTTGCCGAGGCGAGGCCTCTGCCCCGCGGTTAAGCGCCTGCCGCTCTGGCGGCGCTCAGTGCAAAATTATGGCGGACCGCCGCCGGACGCAACCTTCGCTGTCGCAGCAAAGATCCCGTGTGCCCAAGAGGCGGTGGGCCTGTTCACGTTGGCTGGTAGTAGTCACGATAACGAGTGCGCAACTCCGTCTTGAGCAGCTTGCCGGTCGCGGTGTGCGGCAGTTCGTTCACCACCACCACCGCGTCGGGCAGCCACCACTTTGCCACCTGGCCCTGATAGAGCTTCAGCACGGAGGCTGGATCCACCGTGTGGCCCGGTCGCGGCACGACGAGGAGCAGCGGCCGTTCATCCCATTTCGGATGCTGCGCCGCCACCACCGCCGCCTCAGCCACATCGGGGTGCGAAACCGCGATGTTCTCAAGCGCAATTGAGCTGATCCACTCGCCGCCAGATTTTATCACATCCTTCGAGCGGTCGGTGATTTCCATATAGCCGTCACGATCGATGGTCGCGACGTCGCCGGTGGCGAACCAGCCATCGGCGTCGCATGCGCTGCCCGGTGCGTCTCCGTAGTAGCCGCTGCACACCCACGGTCCACGCACCATCAGGTCGCCAAATTGCCTGCCGTCCCACGGCAGCTCGCGGCCGTCACCGTCAACGATTTTCATATCGATGCCCGCCAGGACGCGACCCTGTTTCAGCATGTGGCGCACGGCGGGTTCCCCGGTCAGATCGGCCTGCGCCACTTTCGGCGCATTGTAGGTGCCGACCGGGCTGAGTTCCGTCATGCCCCAGCCATGCTCCACTACGACGCCGAATTCGTCGCGGAACGCTTCGATGAGCAGCGGCGGTGCCGCTGAGCCACCGGTCATGATCCGCTTTACCGTCGCCAGTTTCTCGCCGCTCGCGCGCAGATGCTGCAGCAGGCCGAGCCAAACCGTCGGTACTCCACAACTTATCGTCACACGCTCCTGGTTGAACAGGCCCGCGAGGCTGGCGCCATCGAGGTGGCGCCCCGGCAGCACCAGCGCGGCACCGGTCAGCGCGGCGGCGTAGGGAATTCCCCAGGCGTTGACGTGGAACATCGGCACGACGGGCAGGATGCGGCTGGTGGCGCGCAGATCCAGGACGTCCGGCAACGCGATCGCGTAGGCGTGGAGCACCGTCGAGCGGTGGCTGTACAGCACGCCCTTCGGCCGCCCGGTGGTGCCGGAGGTGTAGCAGAGGGCGCTCGCGATGTTCTCATCGAAGCTCGGCCAAGTGTAGTCATCATCCGCGGCCGCCATCAATTCATCGTAGCAGAGCAAACGCATGCCGCTTGGCAGATCGAGCGCCGGCATCGAAGCGGCATCGGTCATCATCACCACGGTACGCACGCTGTCCTTGATCCTTGCGGCGATACCGCCGATCAGCGGCGCGAAGCCGGGATCGACGAACAGCGCGCTATCACCCGCATGATTGATGATGTAGGCGATGTCATCCGGTGCAAGCCGGGGGTTGATCGTGTGGCAGATCGCCTGCACGCCCGACGTGGCGTAGTACACCTCGAGATGCCGGTAGTCGTTCCACGCCAGGGTGCCGACGCGGTCCTGGGCTGTCACGCCGAGCCCTTGCAGCGCTCGCACGAGCTGCCGTGCGCGGCGCTCTGTCTCCGCCCATGTCGTATGATGCAGCGTACCTGATGCAGTCGCCGAGACCACTTCAGCACCCCCATGATGCCGCGCCGCATGGCTGAGCAGCCAGGAGACCAGCAGCGGCTGTTGTTGCATCATTCCCAGCATGACGTGCCTCCAGTGTGCGGGGAGGGTTTCCTCGCCGCTGTTTCCGGTGATGATAGGCAGCCTGAGAGGGACAAACCAAGCGCGGAGGTTGGCCATGGAAATGCGATCGGCACTGATCGTGGGCGTGGGGAGCGGTCTGAGCGCCTCGCTGGCCCGGTTGTTCGCGAAGAACGGGCTGCAGGTGGCGTTGGCATCCCGCAACCCAGACCGACTTGCGGTCCTGGCGCGGGAGACTGCCGCGGCGACCTTCGCCTGCGAGGCCGCCGAACCGGAGGAGGTCGGTGGCCTGTTCGACGCAGTGATCGCCACGCAGGGCGTGCCGGACATCGTGGTGTTCAACGCCTCGGCCCGGGCGCGCGGACCGGTCGCCGAACTTGATCCCGAGGCCGTAGCGCGCGCTATCGCGGTGAGCGCCTATGCGGGATTCCTGGTCGGGCAGCAGGCGGCGCGTAACATGCTGCCGCGAGGCTCCGGCGCGATCCTGTTCACCGGTGCGTCCGCCAGCGTGAAGGGCTATCCACTGTCGGCTCCCTTCGCGATGGGCAAGTTCGCACTGCGCGGCCTGGCGCAGAGCATGGCGCGTGAACTTGCCCCGCAAGGCATTCACGTAGCACATTTCGTCATCGATGGCGCGATCCGCAACCCGGGACGGAACGAGCCGCCGGACAAGCCGGACAGCATGCTCGATCCCGACGCGATCGCCGCGAGCTATTGGCATGTGGTGCAGCAGCCTCGCAGTGCCTGGACCTGGGAGATGGAACTGCGTCCTTGGGTCGAGCGGTTCTGAGGTGCAGCTTGGACCGTAGGATCATCGCTCTCGTCTGGGTTGGTGGCGTCGTGCTGATGGCCGCGGTGTATGCCATCGGGCCGCAGCAGTTCCTCGCGTCGTGCGAGGCGATCAGCATGGCTGCTGCACGGTTTTTCGATGACCTGATCGCCACGTTGATGTGGCGCACCTTCGAGGCGATGCGCGCCGCCGCGATTGCGCTCTATGCAGTCTTCGTGGTGCTTGCTGTGCTGGCCATGCAACGCGGTCTGCGCGTGGGCGGAATGCTGGTGGGCGTCTCCATCGTATTCGCGTTGTTGGTTCGCACGGACTGGTACGATCCGGGCACCAAATGGTTTGCTGCCGCGCTGCTGACAGCGATTGCCGCTGGCGTGACGACAAGGCGCTTGCTTCACGCAACGTCGCCGCGCGATCCAACCAATCCTTGGGGGGCGCGGTTTGGCGGCAAAAATCAGAAAGGTTCGGCCCCTTAGTTGACCATCGGTCTGTCGCCGACGCATGCTTTGGCGTCTTGGGAGGGCTCAATCATGCTATATGAACTGCGTATCTATGAGTGCGTGCCCGGCCGGCTGCCCGATCTGATGAAGCGCTTTGACACCATCACGCTGAAGCTGTGGGAAAAGCATGGCATCAAGCAGGCTGGATTCTGGACCACGGTGATCGGCGAGTTGAATCAGACGCTGTACTACTTCGTTGTGTGGGACTCACTCGCAGAGCGGGAAAAGAAGTGGAATGCGTTCGGCGTAGATCCGGAGTGGATCAAGGCTCGCGCCGAGACCGAGAAGAACGGCGCGATCGTCGCCAACGTAAAGAACTTCATCCTTGCGCCGACTGCGTTTTCGGCGGTGAAGTAGATCAATACCAGCGCCGGCGGCACGATCTCCGCCGGCTGCTACCGCACCGCCACGAACATCTGCTTCGTCGCGAATGACAGCCACACGCGCCGCGATCGCAGCCAGTCCGCGCCGAGCAGCATGTCGACGATGGGCACCATATGCACTGGCGCCACCCATAAAGTTGGATCGCGCGTTGCGTCGGGGCCGACGCGCATCTCGGCGAAGTGATGGCGATGCATCACCACTGGCGCCGGTCCGACACCTGCGCCATTGCCGGCAGGGTCACCCGCCAGCAATTCGGGAGTGATGCCTAGCCGGAACATGCCCGACGCGGTGATCAGGCTGCCGCTGGCGCCGGTATCTATCAGCGCACGCAGCGGCCGGCCGTCGACCACCACCTGCACCACCAGCGCGCTGTCCATCGACGGGATGGCCGGGATCGCCGCGTAAGGCGTCGTCCAGGGCAGGAACCCCGCGCTACAGCCCTGAACATCAAATAGCGTAAGTCGGCCATTGGGGAGGTCGAGGTCGAGATCGAACGGCGAGAGGAAGTCGCGGCCCAGTAGCCCGGTGATCGGGCGGCCATCAACAGCGTTCACTGGCAGCGGCCCGACCATTACGCTGGCGCCGCCGGTCAGCGTCCGGCGGTGCAGCGTTGTCGTGCCGAGACGCAGCGAGCGAGGCAGGGCGTCCGGGCGCTCCTGAACGCCGCCTATGCCGCGGATCGCGGTTGCCACCCACTGGTCGCGCTCCAGTTTGAGGTTGCGAACCGCGTCGTCGCCCATCAGCGTTCGGTAGGCACCCGTGTCGACGATGAAGGTCGCATCGACATCGTTCACCTGCACCGTCGTCAAAGGGGTGTTGCGGACGATCTCGACCGGCGCGGCGCTCTGCGGCACGACGCGACAGGCCGCCTGCGCCGGTACGGTGAGGAAGGCGAGTGCGGCGGCGAAGAGGAGCGAAAGGCAGGTTTGTCGCATGGCGTCCGGCGAAGTATTCAGCCCGGGATGCCCAATGCGCCAGCCCCCCCTTCATTGTCCGCGCCGCGCAGTGCCGTCAGGTTCGCATCCGACCAGTACCTGCCACCGGCCTCACTGCTCCGGATCAGTCACGTGGCTCGACGCCAGGTGCACCGTCTGCCGGTTTCGTACAGATGCGGCGGGCGCCTCCGCCACTTCCTCATACGTGTGCCACCCACGCTCGGTTGGCGGGCGTAGGTCACTGGGCACCGGGTTCAGTTGTGGCTGCGGTGCTGGGGCACCGGACGCGGTCACCATCACGCCGGTGTCGGGCCGGTCATAGATGAAGCCGTAGGTCGGATAAACGCTGCCGAAATGACCGGCCTCGCCCAAGCCCACGCGAACGGCGCTCCAATCATTGGCCTCGGAGACATCAACCACGGGGATGTTGCGGGCAACGCCACCATGCATACCGGGTCCCCACCAATTGGCATGCTCAATCTCGATCTCCCGCGGATTGATGACCCGGCTGACCACCGCGACATGGCCTAGTCGCATCCGCCCGTTGGAGCGGAATGTCAGCACGCTGCCTGACTCGGGAACACTGCCGCGAGCATAGATACCCGCCGCATTGTCCCACCATTGCCAGGCATTGCCGACAACCGCGATGCCTGAATCGCTACGTGCAAATGGCACGCAGGACAGGCCGGCGTGCGCATATTGGCCGTGCAGCATGGTCCTGCCGTGGTATTTGGCAGCCGCATATCTCTCATACGCTGTTTGCGGCAACTGTCGTGGCTGTCGGTTGGGCGAGGCATCGGCGGGCGGCACGGCGACCTGGTAACTCAAGGCCAGAAATGATCCGAAAACTATGGATTTCGCGCTGGTTCCCCAACCACGCATGCGGCCCGCTCCCTGATTGCTCGTTCGAAGGTCTGTGCTTCGCTAGCAACAGGGTTGCAAAGATGGCAATCCCACCTGGGCGCTCATTCCGCGTCCGAGGCCGCACTTATTGGATTGGACCCTGTGGACAAGGCGAGAGTCCGGGACAATTATCCTAATTTGGCATTCTGTTCATGGTTTGACCAGATCGGGCCTATGACAAGCGACTCCGCAAGCCGAGCATCACGCCGCTGGAGTCGCTCGTCGTACGGGAGCTATTTGCAGGCCGTCACCATGATTTCGACGAGAATCGACGGGTTCGCGAGCTCGGCCTGCACGCACGCACGTGCCGGCGCGCCGCCCTTTGGCAGCCAGGGAGTCCACACTTCGTTCATCGCGTCACGATCGCGGATGTTCTTCACCCAGATCAGTGCTTGCAGAAGCCGCGTGTTGTCTGTGCCGTGCAATTCCAGAAGCTGATCGATCTGGGCGAGCACATCGGCCGTCTGTCCCTTGATGTCCTTGCTGGTGTCCTTGGCGGTTACTCCCTGAAGATACACAAATCCGTGGTATTCCACGGCCTTGGCAAGGATGCTGCCCGGATCGGTGCGGCTGATGGATGGCATTGTCGGTCTCCCCATGTTGCGGTGGCCGCGGCCTTCTAGGGCATGCGCCGGGTTCAGGCCAGCGTCCGACGCGATCTGCTGCGCAGCGATCAGGGCGTCGCGGGCGCAGGTTCCGTGCCGGGGGAGCGATCGGTTTCGGTGCCGGTGTTGCGCACACAGTCGCGCACCATGTTCTCGTGATCGAAGCGCTGCGCCAGCCCACGATCGGTCACACCCGGTGTGTAGTTCGCGGAATACGGAGAGTCGCGATTGCTGATGGTGTAGATCGTGTCGCGGTTATTGCGGTCGTACACTGCGTCAGCATGCTCGCGGCAGGCCGCCAGAGTCTCGGCATCCGCGCGTGCTTGGCCTGTCGGTGGCGCTGGCAGCGTGCATCGGACGAGCACGAGCGTCGCCAGCAGTAGGAGCAGAAGGCGGCTCACGATGTTGCTCCGGTCAAGCGCGGGAGCGTTTGGCCGTCGAGCGCAAGTCCGAAGGCAAATTGTGCAAGCCGGCCGCGGAAACCGGTTTCATCGAAGCGCGCTTCGGCGGTCAATGGAGCACTTGCAGCAGCGCCGAGCAGAGAGGGATGCAACTCTGCGCCGTCGCGCCGGAGCAGGCAGAGCGAGTCCGCCCAGCGCGCCCGCGCCAGTAGATCCACCAACGCGAGCAAACGCAGGCAGACCGCAAGCCCGTAGCTGTTGCGTAACCCGATGGTGCCGTCCACCGCATCGGCCCAACAGCACGCGTCGCGATCGGCCAAAGCGAGGTCGCCGTATGAGCCGTCATGACGCTCGAAGCGGAAGAAGCGGTTGACGCCCCAGTGTTGCGCCAGGGCGGCGTCGCGCGCGGCGTACCAGGCGCGTTCCAGGTCGCGGCGGCGCACGGACGGCAACTCCTCCGGGGGCAATCGGACGAGATAGGTCAGCGACCCATCGGGGCCAGAACCAACCTGCACAGACGCCGGGTGTTCGGACGCACTCATCGACGGGAAGGATGGACCCGCAAGGCAGCTTGCGCCAGCCTGTGCATGCGTTTGCCGAGGAGAATTTAGCCATGCACGACCCGGCGAAATTAACCGCAACCGAAGCAGTCCGAGCGATGCGCGAGGGAAGCTTGCATCCGGTCGATCTGATGGAGGCATGCCTTGAGCGAATTGCAGAGCGCGAATTGGCGGTGCGTGCCTTCTCGTGGTTCGATGCGGATGCCGCGCGGCGTGCAGCTTTGGTGGCGCGGCCGGGAGCGTTGCATGGCTTGCCGATCGGGGTGAAGGACGTGTTGGATACTGCCGACATGCCGAGTGAGTACGGCTCGCCAATCTGGCGTGGGTGGCAGCCTCGCGCCGACGCCGCCGCCGTGGCCTGGGCGCGCGCGGCCGGCGGCGTAATAATTGGCAAGACTGTCACCACCGAGTTTGCCACACGGAAACCTGGTCCGACGGCAAACCCGCACAATCTGAAGCATACGCCAGGCGGTTCCAGCAGCGGGTCTGCGGCGGGCGTGGCGGACTGTTTCTTTCCGCTCGCCTACGGCACGCAGACGGCAGGAAGCGTGATCCGGCCGGCGGCATTCTGTGGCGTCGTGGGCTACAAGCCGAGCTACGGCACGATCAACCGCTTCGGCATGAAGCTTATGTCGGAGAGCCTTGATACTGTGGGGGTGATAACTCGCAGCGTCGCTGACTGCGCGCTGTTTGCCGGTGCCGTGGCCGGGCGGGACCTCGGCGATCCGGACGTTCGGCCAGAGCGGGCGCCTCGCATCGGTATCTGCCAGTCGCCCGCATGGGGTGCGGCATTGCCTGAGACGCAGGCGCTCCTGCCTCGTGTTGCCATGGCGCTCTCGCGCGCTGGAGCCACTGTGGTGGATCGTGAGCTATCAGCGAGCGTGGCAGCAATCGCCGAAGCGCATCCGATCGTGATGAATAACGAAAGCGGCCGGGCGTTGGGTTGGGAACTGTCGAATGTACCCGGGCAGATCAGCGAGGGGTTGCGCGAGCGCCTGGAGTTTGGGCTGTCGCAGAGCGAGGCAAAGGTGGCTGAGGCATATGCGACATTCGACCACGCACAATGCGGGTTTCCGCTCTGCATGGAAGGGCTGGATGCGCTGGTGACTCCGTCAGCGGCGGGTCAGGCGCCCGCCGGGCTGCAGTGGACAGGCGATCCGGTGTTCAACCTGATCTGGACCAGCCTGCACGTTCCTTGTGTCACGGTGCCCGCCGGCGCTGGTCCCGACGGCCTGCCACTCGGCATTCAGATTGTCACGCGGATGGGCGAGGACCGGCAGGCGCTGGCCTGGGCGCAGTGGGTGATGGCCGCTTTATCCTGAAAGAAGCGCCTCCCGTAGCTTCTCCCGCCCCGCCTCGCCAGCGCTCAGCGACGTAGAGTTCACGATTGCGAGGCGAAAGCCGCCTGGGGGCATGGCGTGGTGCTCCGGCGCCTTGTCTTCGTGAAAGGTGATCTGCACGCTGGATACGCCCGGAATGGCCAGTACTTCGCCGATCAGCGCCGCGGGCGGGTGGCGATACCGTGGGCCATGTGGCCCGAACAGCACCACGCTGTATCCGTCGGTGCGATTGGCGTCCGGATAGTCCCAGTCCCCGGTGACATGCAGGAGCACCACGGCCTCCACCCAGCCTGGACCATAAAGATCAGGCCATTGGTCGGCGAAGCGCAGATGAGCCTCGATGATGCGCCCACCAATCGTCTCGAAATTCACCATGCCAGTGTAGCCGCGCAGGTGCCGGCGGGACCATGCGCCGCACCAGTCCTCGATCTCCGGCATTGCTTCGGCGTGGATGAGCCAATGATCGAACGTGCCGCCCGGTCCCGTGGCGCCCGTGGTGTGCCGCCACCAGCGCGGTTCGCCGTCGACCAGCGCCACATCGGTGCTGACGTGCGCACCGGTCAGCAGCGTGCACCAGAAGTGTCCGGCGGTCAGTGCCGCCCTGTACTCCTCGGCCGAGGCGATGACCTGGCTGCCGGTGCCCATGCCGCGCAGGTTCATGATTGGCTTGGAGAACACCGGGAACGACGGCGGCATCACACCGTGCGGAGCGGCCAGCAGGCCCTGTGACAAGGCTACCGCAAGCTTGTCGTAGATCCAGCGATGTGCGGGGAACCATTCCCACGAATCAGGATCTTCGGTGGAGATGCGCACGTCCGGCGGGCAGTCGATGTGCTCGAAATACTGGAACCGCCAGGGATCAGCCTCGCAGATTGGCATTGGCCGGTCTCAGCCTATCGGCTCCGGTCGCAGCCGTTGCGGCAGGCTGTTGAGCGAATCCGTGGTATCGAAGTCGCGCAGCACCGCGTCGTCGGCCATCTCCACCTCCGTCACAACCTCGAGATGCTTGCCGAGCAGAAACCGAGCACCGGAGTCGCCAGAGATCTGGAGAATTTCGGAGAAGAACCGCCGGTCCCACAGCATCGGGTTGCCCTGCTTGCCGCGGAACGTCGGCAGCACGATCAGCCTTCCCTCGTCGGGATCGTATGTGCCGAGCAGCCGGTCGATCATTCGTCCAGTCACCAGAGGCATGTCGCCGAGGCAGACCAGCGCCGCCGAACACTCCTCGGGCACCGCGGCGATACCTGACTTCAGGCTGGCCGACAGTCCTTCCGCATAGTCGTCGGCGTGGACATAGCGCACCGGTCGCCCGCCCAGCGCATGCTGAACCTGCTCCGATTGATGACCTGTGACCACCAGAATGGGCCGTGTCTTGGATGACAGCACGTTATCCACCACGCGCGCGATCATCGGCTTGCCTGTGCGGTCGGCAACCAGCAGCTTGTTGTGCGGTGCCATCCGCCGAGACCGGCCGGCGGCCAGAACGATGGCCGCTATTGTGGGGGCGCTACGCGGGGCCGCGCCGGTGCGCGGGGTGGCGGGGGCCTTCTCGCGCGGCAGCGGTCGCGTGTCGATCTCCTTCAGCAGGCCACCAACGCCCATCTTCATGATGTCAGACGGGCCGACCGGTAGCCCGGCGAACAGCCTGGTCAGCACGAAGTCGATGCCGTTTAGCTTTGGGCTGCGGGCGCACCCCGGCAGCACCAGTGCTGGTCGCGTGCCGATGCGGCCGAGGCAGATCAGGTTGCCGGGATCCACCGGCATGCCGAAATGCAGGATCTCGCCGCCGGCGCGGACAATCCCGGAGGGGCCGACATCGCGTCGATCCACCACCGCCGAGGCACCCACTACGAGCAACAGGTCGGCACCCTGGGAAATCAGCAATTCCAGTGCCTTGCCTATAGGTGTTTCCTCGTGTGGCGCATGCAGCGGAGGCAGAAGAGATCCAGTAAGCTGGGTGACCCGCTGTTCCGTCGCGGCGATGGTCTTCTCCGTGACGCTGTCCTTCAGGCCGGGCAATTCGGTAACGACGAGACCGACCTTGAGGTGATGGAACGGGTGAAGGGCCAACGGCGAGCCGGCCTGGCGAATCAGAGCTTCCGCCACTGCCAGTACGTTTCCAGGCACTGAGAATGGGATGATCTTGACCGTGGCCACCAGATCCTTCGGCGCGACGATCGCATAGTCCGGCAAGGTCCCGAGAGTTAGTGATTCATCGATCGTGTTAAGGCGGTTGATCATCGCCGTATCGACACGGAGCAGCCCCGGTACCTCGGCGGCAAGGTTCACCCTGCCGGTGGCCGCACGGGTCCGCGCCAACAGTGGCGAGACCAGGGGCTGGGCCAGGCGGTCGGCCGCGATGTCTTCGGGCACGTCGCCCGGTTCCAGCCGGGCGACAATGACCTCCTTGCGGTCCGCCTCACGCAACGCGGTCAGCGCAGCCTCATCCAGCACCGATCCCTTGCGGATCATCCGCTCGCCGACGCGCTGCGAGTGCGCCATGATGGCGCCGCGGGCTTCCTCCAGCGGGACCGGGCCGAATTTCATGCCGCCAGTGGCTGCTTCTGCGGCATGGTCGCGCCACGCCGCACCGCGACGATCTCCGCGATGATGGACAATGCGATTTCCGGGGCGGTGACCGCCTCGATGTTGAGGCCGACGGGGCCCTGAATGCGCGCCAGTGCCGCCTCGCCGTGGCCAAGCTCGCGCAGACGCTTCAGCCGCGCGGCATGGGTTCGCCGTGAGCCGAGTGAGCCGATGTAGAACGCCGGCGACTTCAGCGCACGGTCCAGGGCAGGATCGTCAAGCTTGGGATCGTGGGTGAGGGTCACCACGGCTGTGCGGGTATCGGGCCGCAACTCGTCCATCGCCTCGTCGGGCCAAGCGGTGGAGACCGTGACGTTGGGGAAGCGTTCATCCGACGCGAACGATCGGCGCGGATCGACCACGTTGACGGCGAAGCCGCACTGCGTGGCGAACGGCACCAAGGCCTGCGCGATATGGACCGCGCCAACGACGATCAAGCGCAGCGGCGGATTGTGCGCATGCAGGAACCAGTCGGTTCCGTCGATCTTCACCGTGCCGCTTTCATCCGATTGCAGCACTTGCTCGGCCGCAGTGTTCAGCTCCGGCGAGGCAGATGGGTCGGGCAGTAGGCGCTGTGCGCCGTCAGGGAGGCGAGTGGCGAGCACGACCGGGCGCTTTTCATGCTTCGCTGCTTCCAGCGCGGCGAGGGTTTCGGGGGTCATGGAGCGGCACCCCCTCCCCAACCCTCCCCCGCTGTGCGGAAGAAGGAGTATTCCGCCCCCTCTCCCGCACAGCGGGGGAGGGTCGGGGTGCGGGTATGGCAGGCTGTCACGACAGCTTCTCCACGAAGACTTTCACCTTGCCGCCGCAGGCCAGGCCTACCTCCCAGGCACGCTCGTGCGTCACGCCGAAGTCCAGCAGTTGGGGCGTGCCGGTGTCGATCGTCTTCATCGCCGCATCGGCCACCGCGCCCTCGATGCAGCCACCCGACACCGAGCCCGCCATCTTGCCCGACTTGGTGACCGCCATCTGGCTGCCGGCGGGGCGAGGCGAACTGCCCCAGGTCTCGGTTACCGTCGCCACGGCGACCTGCTCTCCGGCGGCGCGCCACAATGCGGCGGTGCCCAGGACATCCTCGGTTTCTGCGATACTCATGATGCCATCCTTTCAGGCTCGCCCGCCGCCGCCAAGACTGAGCGTCGCGGAGCGGGACGTGACAGGAGATCGACCAGCGCGCGCAGGCTGGCCAGGTTGTGCACGGGTCGAAAGTCATCCACGTGCGGCAGCATTGCGCGTATGCCCTGTGATTTTGGTTCGAAGCCAGCCCAGCGCAACAGCGGATTGAGCCAGATCAGCCGTCGGCAGGAACGATGCAGGCGATCCATGTTTTCCGCCAGACCGCGCGCCCCGTCTCGATCCAGCCCGTCAGTGATCAGCAGCACAATCGCGCCTTGTGCCAGCACGCGTCGCGCCCAGAAGCGATTGAACGAATCGAGTGCCTCGCCAATTCGCGTGCCACCGGACCAGTCGGGCACGACATGCGAGACCATCTGAAACGCGACCTCGGCATCGCGATGGCGAAGCTGTCGTGTGACGTTGGACAGCCGTGTGCCAAACAGGAAGACATGCACGCGGTCACGGTCGTTCGTGACCGCGTGCAGGAAGAGCATCAGGATCTGCGCGTAGCGCGACATCGATCCGGAGATGTCGCAGAGCACGACAAGCGGCGGAGGGCGTGTCACCTGGCGGTTGCGTGCGATGGTGACGATCTCACCGCCCTGTCGCAGGCTCTGGCGGATGGTGCGGCGCAAGTCGGTAACCGGCCCCAGCGGATCGGCGCGCAGCCGTCGTGTGCGCCTCGCATCGAGCGGCAACACCAAGCGACGGATTTCCCGCTTTGCCCGGTCAATCTCCTCAGCGCTCATCGCCTCGAAGTCCATGTGCTGAAGGCGTTCGCGATCAGATACGGTGAGCACCGCGTCCATCACCGGAGGTTCGTCCTCGACACGCGGCTTCATCTCGCGTGGCTTGGCCATAGCCTCGGCGACGCGGCGGCTGCCAGGCGGGGGACGCTCTTTAGGCCTATCCTTCTGCGCATCGAGCAGCGCCATCGCCGCGGCCTGCTCGGCAGCGGTGGGATCACGCCAGAAAAAGTTGAAGGCCTGGTCGAAGACGTCCTGATGCTCGTGGCGATGGATCATCGCCGAGCGCAACGCTGTACGCGCCTCGGTGCGGTTTCCGAGATCGACGAGCGACAGTGCGCGCTGCCCTGCCAAGGTTTCCGCCGATCCGACCGGGAGACCGGCGCGACGCAGCAGTCGCGCAAAATGCATGACGTTTGCGGCTAGGGTGGAGGACTCAGCGGTCATCCGCGCCGTAGACCGACCAGCGCCCGCAGACGCTCGAGCCCTCGGTCACGCAGCCCGGCCGCGCGTAACGCATCAATCGTCGAGTCCAAGTAGGCGGCACAACTGCCAAGCGAGCCGGTCGCGGTGGCGAGATGCGCGGCAACCAGCGCGTCGTCGAGGCGTCCCGCATAGCGGAGATGTGCACGGTTGGCGACGAAGGTCACAGCGCGCACCGGCCCTTCGGTCGTCATGGCCGTCACCCAGCGAGACTGGTAAGCGCCAGTGAACAATTCACGCCGCCATGCGAGCAGCAGTTCCGCCCGCGCATCGGCAGCAGGGATGCGGAACAACAGGCCACCGCAACGTCCGCCGCGCTCCAGTGCCAGCATCAACCCGGGATTGTCGGGCGATCCCCGGCCACCGTGCAGCCAGAGGCAGAAGCGGCGGTGCCAGCCATGCACGGCGCCGGCACGGCTTTCGGCAAACTCGATCGCCGGGTTCCACATCAAGGAGCCATAGCCGAACAGCCACACATCGCCTTGCGTGTGTCGGCTCAATGTGGCGTCAAGATCGGCCTCAATCTCAGCATCCGACAGAAACGCTGTACCGGGCGGCATGAGCCGGCGGGCGGCGGCCAGGAGGGAGCCGTCGCGTAACGCTTCGCGGGTTACGGCTGGTCGCCAGTCCGTGTCCAGGCCAAGACCGGAGTCCGAACGCCCTTGTGTCACTCCGCGGCCTGCCGCAACTCAGTCACCAGCCGTGCGGTCTCGGCGCCACGAACCTTCGCGATATCGTCCTGATATTTCAGCAAAACACCGAGAGTTTCGTCAACGGCGGCCGGTGCCAGTTCTGTCTGATTCAGATAGGTCAGCGCCTGCGCCCAGTCGATGGTCTCGGCGACACCGGGCAGCTTGAACAGGTCCTCGCTTCTGAGCCTTTGCACGAATGCGACGACCTGCGCAGACAGGCGCTCCGGTACCGCTGGCGCCTTGGCCGCCAGAATCGCCCGCTCGCGCGCGGCGCTTGGATAGTCCACCCAGTGATACAGGCACCGGCGTCGGATCGCGTCGTGCACCTCGCGCGTGCGGTTGGAGGTGATCACAACCGCCGGCCGCGTGCGCGCGCGGACCGTGCCGAACTCGGGGACCGTGATCTGGAAGTCCGCCAGCAGCTCCAGCAGGAACGCCTCGAACGGTTCGTCGGCGCGATCGAGTTCGTCAATTAGCAGCACCGCCGGCGGCAGGTCGGGATCGATCGCTGACAGCAACGGTCGCGCCAACAGGTATTTGCGCGTGTAAATGTCGCTGGCCAATTCGCCCGGGTCGGTCTGACCCCCGGCCTCGGAAAGGCGGATCGCCATGAGCTGGCGCGCATGGTCCCACTCATAGGCAGCCGCCGACAGGTCCATCCCATCGTAGCATTGCAGTCGGACAAGCCGGCGCCCCAGGCCCTCCGCCAGCACCTTGGCAATCTCGGTCTTGCCCGTGCCAGGCTCGCCCTCAAGGAACAGCGGGCGGCGCATAGCGAGCGCCAGGTGAACAGCGGTCGCCAACTCGTGATCCGCGATGTAACTCTGATCGGCAAGCAGTTTCGCCGTGTCGGCGACGGTCGCGGGGAGACCAGGCACTACAGCATGCTTCCGAGGATCAGGACCAACATGAACAGGTAGATCGCTCCGCCGATCCAGGCGACGATCGGCAGTCCGAGGGGTTCGCGCGGGATGAGCGCGAGGACGCCTATGGAGGCGGGCACTTCCCTGCTTGGCACCGGCCGGGGCGGGGCCGCCTGTTCGGCGAGCGGGACGGCCACCGGCACCGGCGGGACCACCTGCGCGCCGAACCGGTCGAAAAACGAGTCCGCCATCTGTTTTGCGGTAGCGTCGATCAGCCGTGCGCCGAGCTGGGCAATTTTGCCGCCGACCTGGGCGTGGACCTCATAACGCAGCAGGGTGGCGGCACCGGCGTCCTCCAGGTGAACCTTGGCGCCGCCCTTGGCGAAGCCTGCGACACCACCCTGGCCTTCGCCGCCGATCGTGTACCCGTTCGGCGGGTCGATGTCGGTCAGGTGCACCGCACCGCTGAACCGCGCCGCGATCGGGCCGATCTTCACCGCGGCAGTCGCCTTCATGTCGGTGTCCGACAGTTTCTCCAGGCTCTCGCAGCCCGGAATGCTGGCCTTGAGCACCGCCGGGTCATTGAGCGCCTGCCATACGGTTTGGCGCGGCGCCTCGATGCGCCGCTCACCTGTCATGTCCATTGGACTGGATTCCGTTGTGCGCGTCGGACGTTACTTGCAGGGTCCGGGGCATGCAATCAAGCGCACCCGCCCTGGCACGGCGGCTGCCTTTCGCTGGTCTGCTGGGCACGCCACGGGCAATTCGCCAGTCGAACGATTTCCCCTGGCATCCGATGGCCGAGGAGGCTTGAGGCGGGGAACTGGGATAATGCAGGGGAGAACAGTCCTCTCATGGTGTTTCTTTAAGCTGGCTGGTATCCGCCTGCCCCGCCATTTCCGGCACCGATGGTATAACGCTCATGGCGGTATCGGTGGGAGCGGTGTCCTTGGCGGTCTCACCCACATCGGCAATGCGCCGAACATGATGCTGCGCGGGATCGCGGCGCATCGCGGCGTCCGGTGCTTCGCCTTTAAGTTGCTTGCCTCCCCGCTGTTGCTGCCGCTGGTGGGTTTGCTCTTCTTCGCTCAGCGCGTCGCACTGTCCTTCAGCCGTGCCTTCGGCTAAGCCGTTGCCGCCCAGCGCGGAGTTCGTCGCATGACCTATTTGGTTGCCACCGATCTGCCCACGGCTCCTGCGGGCGAGCGGTTCCGGGCGCTGCTCGCCCGGTCAGGCATCTTGCAGATGCCTGGAGCACACAACGGCATGGCAGCGTTGCAGGCGAAGGCGGCAGGGTTCGAGGCGCTGTATCTATCCGGTGCCGCGATGACCGCGTCGATGGGCATTCCCGACCTCGGCATGATCACGGTGGACGAGGTCTGCTTCTTCGTTCGCCAGATCACTCGAGCGACCGGACTGCCGCTGCTGGTCGATGGCGATACCGGTTACGGCGAGGCGCTCAACGTGATGCACATGGTGCGCAGTTTCGAGGACGCCGGCGCCGCGGCGGTTCACATCGAGGATCAGTTGCTGCCGAAAAAATGCGGCCATCTGAATGACAAGAAGCTCGCCGATCCACAGGACATGGCAATCAAGATCGCCGCAGCGTGTCGCGCTCGCCGCAACCTCTTCATCGTCGCGCGTACCGATGCCGCCGCAAGCGAAGGTATGGACGGCGCAGTGGCGCGAGCGAAGCTGTATCTCGAGGCTGGCGCGGATGCGATCTTCCCCGAGGCGCTGACCACGGCTGAGATGTTCCGTACGTTTGCCTCGCGCGTCGCTGCGCCGCTGCTTGCCAACATGACCGAATTTGGACGCACGCCGTTCTTCACCGCGGCAGAGTTCCAGGACATGGGTTACCGGATGGTGATCTGGCCGGTAAGTTCGCTGCGTGTCGCCAACAAGGCGCAAGCGGCCTTGTATGCCGCGATCCGTCGCGATGGCGGAACGCAGTCGATGCTGGAGCAGATGCAGACCCGCGCTGAGCTCTACGCGGCCATCGGCTACCACGACTACGAGGCGCTCGATGCAAGCATTGTGAAGACTGTGATCCCCGAGGGCATGCCACAGCGTCAGTGAAAGATTGCATCGCATGAATCGCCGCCATGTGTTGATGCTGCTGGCCCTTGCGCCGTTGCCGGCCAAAGCTCAGAGCCCCAATCCAACCGGTCCGCAGCCGGAACTGCCGAAGGAGCGGCTGGTCATCACCACGCGTGACGGTGTGCATCACGAATTCAGCGTCGAGATGGCAATCACGCCGGATCAGCAGACTGTGGGGCTGATGTTTCGCCCAAGCGTTCCTGCCGAGGGCGGGATGCTGTTCGATTGGGGCATCCCGCGCGATTCGCAGATGTGGATGCGCAACACGATCGCGCCGCTCGACATGGTGTTCATCAACGCTGATGGCACGATCCGCTCGATCGCGGAGAACACCGTGCCGGAGAGCCTGGCCGTAATCGACAGCCGCGGTCCGGTGCGTGCGACGCTGGAGCTCGCGGCGGGCACGACGGCGCGGCTGAATATCCGGGTCGGCGACAAGGTGCAGCAACGGATCTTCGGCAATGCACCTTGAGCGAGCCTATTCCGAGAGACTGTCCCGGGCACGCTCGAACACCCTGAGAGCGAGCAGCGCGCATAGAAGGCCGATGACGAAACCGGCAACGCCTCCCCAAATGGCGGGTCTGGTTCCACCGATCGCCCCGCCGGCAGCGGCGCCAACGATCATCAGCACGAAGGGGATCAGGCAACCAAGCGCAGGCATTTTATGACCTCCCGATGGGCCCTGACATATTGCGGCACGAGACTGGGCATGGTCACCTGCCCATCCAGGCGTTTACGGAGGCGCCTGCGTTATGCTAGCGCCTGTTCTGAAGCCCTTGGCCAAGCCTGAGGGTTGACAAGCGGGGCGTGGCGCAGCCTGGTCAGCGCGCCTGTTTTGGGTACAGGAGGTCGTGGGTTCAAATCCCGCCGCCCCGACCAGTCGCTATGAGAGGTGTCATGCGCGCCCGTATCTACCAGCCGCCGAAGAACGCCATGCAGTCCGGCTGGGCCGCAACTCACGAGTGGGTGCTGGAATTCGAGCCATCGTCACCGCGCCGGCCCGATCCGCTGATGGGTTGGATCGGCAGCGCCGATACGCAGGCGCAGGTTCGGCTCAATTTCCAGACGCGCGAGGAGGCGGTTGCCTTCGCGGAGAGAAACGACATCACGTATGATCTGGAATTGCCGCACCCGCGGCGCGTGCGCCCGAAGGCGTATGCGGACAACTTCCGCTATGGCCGGATCGAGAACTGGACGCACTGACAGGACGTCATCGCCGTCCCCAACCGCGTGCCAACCCAAGCAGCACGACAAGTGTCGGTAGTGTCGCCGCGAGTCGGAAGGTGAAGTTGAAACCGGCAAGAAATGCCGGCACCTCCTCCAGGCCACTCGCCAGGGCAGCGTTGCGCCAAGTCTGAAACAGCAGCATCAGCACGGTCGCGCCGGTGACCGTACCCAGGGTTCGTGTCATCATGACAAGGCTGCCAGCGACCCCTCGGTCGGAGCGGGGGATCGATCCGGTTACGATATCGAAATACGCCACCTGAAATAGCCCAACTCCGAAGCCCTGAAGTGCCATCGCTGCAGCAAGGATCGGGATGTTCGGCGTTGCGTCGGCGCCACCGATCAACACCTGTCCGACGGCCATGGAGGCCGCCCCGAGAAGCGCGAGCAACCGGGGCGCAATGCGCGCCGCGAGCCGTGCTGCGAGCGGTGCTGCCAAGGCAGTGCCGGCAGGAGAGCAGGCGAGCAGCAGACCTGTCGCGAAGGCCGTCAATTCGCCAAGCCGGCTCAGATAAAATGGCACCAGTAGCAGCACGGAGAACCCGGCAAGATTCAGCGCCGCATGTCCTGCGTTCAGCAGCGAGAAATCAATGTCCTTGAAATACCGAAGATCGATGATGGGTCGTTCCGTGCGACGCTCCTGCATGATGAACCCACCGGTCGCCACCACGCAGGCGAACGCGGCCACCGCAAACCGCAGCCGGTCTGAGGCGATATGCTGCAACTGGTTCAGTGCCAGCAGCATTGCGCTGATTGCCAACACGAGCAGCGCGCCGCCGGCGGCATCGAACTTTTCGCGATGCGCGGGACGCGTGTCGGCTGGCAGCAGCCAAGCAAGCAGGAAGGCTGACAGCGCCAGCGGTGCGCGGAACCAGAACACTGCCGGCCAGTCGATCAGCGGCACGAGAAGGCCAGCGATCAAGGGGCCCAGTGCACCTCCGATTCCGATCACCATAGTGTAGATGCCGAGAATCCGCGTGCGCGCCAATTCCGGATGGAGGCTCGTCGCCAGCGCAGGACCGCAGCTTAGCACCAATGCAGCACCCACGCCCTGAAGCACCCGCGCGACCAGCAATGCGCTGTAGCTGGGCGCCAAGGCACACAGTACAAATGCGACTGCGCTCCACAGGCTCCCCGCGAGGAAAATTCGCCGGTAGCCCAGCATGTCGCCGACCCTGCCGAATACCAGCATCAGCGCCGCGTAGGTCAGCGTATAGGCGATCACAACCCACTGGATCGCCGGGATGGGCAAACCGAATGCGCGGGTGATGAACGGGAAGGCGAAGTTGACCGACGAATCGAATGGCACCACTAGCGTGCCGAGCGCCACCACCAATACGCCGAAACCGGGGCGTGTGGTGAGCGACGTGGCGTGGCGGATCAGACCGATTTCTTCAGCGACGGCGATGCCTTGAAACGCACCGTCTTGCCGGCCTTGACCTTTATCAACTCGCCGGTGCGCGGGTTCAGCCCCTTGCGTGCCCTGGTCTTGCGCACTGTGAAGGTGCCAAAACTTGGCAGGGTGAACTTGCCCTCTCTCTTCAGCTCCTTCACTACCGCATCCATCAGATCGGCGGCGGCACGGTTGGCCGCGATGCCGGTCAGGTCGGCGGATTCCTGGAGCACCTGGGCGATGAAAGCCTTGGACATACCGTCTCCTCGCTCGAACAGGTTGGCACGGCCGAATCGCCGCGTGCCGCAATGGTCTTAGACGGGCAGCGCGAGATGCGCCAGCCCCTCTACAGATTCTCGCAGTCAGGGTCTACAGGACGCGGTGCGGGGGCGTCGCGGGCCGGCGCAAATGCTACACCGGTTCGGTGTCCAGTGCGTATCCCGCGGCGCGAACGGTGCGGACGATGTCGAGCTCGCCGTTGGCATTGATCGACTTGCGCAGACGCCGGATATGTACGTCGACCGTGCGAGGCTCGACGTGGATGTCGGGACCCCACACCGCGTCCAGCAGCTCCTCGCGTGAGAACACCCGGCGGGGGTGCTGCATGAAGAACTCCAGCAGACGAAATTCGGTTGGCCCGAGATGGACTGGTCTGCCGTTGCGCTGCACACGGTGCGCGGCAAGGTCCATCGTAATGTCGTGGAATGCGAGTTGTCCCTTCACCGGCAGCGAATTTGACCGACGCAGCAGGGCGCGAATGCGCGCGAGCAGCGCTTCCATCGAAAATGGCTTGGCGATGTAATCGTCCGCACCGGTGTTCAATCCGCGAACCGCGTCCTGATCCTCGGTGCGCGCGGTGACCATGATGACCGGCAGGTCGCGCGTGGCAGAGCGACGGCGGATCTGGCGGCATACCTCCAGGCCCGACATCTGCGGCAGCATCCAGTCGAGCAGCACCAGGTCCGGCTGCGTCTCAGCGATGCGGGTCAGCGCTTCCTGGCCGTCCGCGGCTTCCTCGACGCGATAGCCCTGCTTTTCGAGATTATAGCGCAGCATGGTGGCGAGCGCGGCCTCATCTTCCACGACCAGCACCAGTGGCTTCGACAGACTGGAAATGCCGTCAGGCATGTTGTTTCTCACTCTGGTGGCCGTACCACGGCATAGGCCGATGTGTCGCCCTTCGGACGCGAATCCGGCAGCGTCTCGCCTGTCACCGCATAATAGAGTTTTTCAGCGATGTTGGTGGCATGATCGCCGATCCGTTCGAGATTCTTCGCGACGAACAGCAGATGCGTGCACGGCGTTATGTTGCGCGGGTCTTCCATCATGTAGGTGATGACTTCACGGAAGATCGCGTTGTAGATGTCGTCGACCACCTGGTCGGAGCGCCACACCTCGACGGCCTTTTCGGCGTCGTTCTCGCCGAGTGCGTCGATGATCGACTTCAACTGCCCTTGCACCATCCGCGCCATGTGCGCGAGGCCAGCCAGTGAGTAAGGCAGCGAGAACTGCGACAGCACGATCGACCGCTTCGCGACGTTCGCGGCATAATCGCCGATCCGCTCCAGGTCGCTGGTAATCTTCAGTGCCGCCACGATCTGCCGCAGATCGCCGGCGACCGGCTGGCGAAGTGCCAGCAACCGAATGACGAAACTCTCGACTTCGCGCTCCAGTGCATCGACCTTCGGGTCCTCCTCGACCACGCGGGTAGCCGATGCGGCGTCGCGTTGCATGATGGCATCGGCGGCCAGCGCCACCTGCGTCTCCACGATGCCACCCATCTCGGTCATCATGTTTCGTAGCCGCTTCAGTTCCTGGTCGTAGCTCTTGACGAGATGTTCCGGCGCCTCGGGCATGGGTTCCTCCAATTAACCGAATCGGCCGGTGATGTATTCCTGCGTGCGGCGTTCTCTTGGCGCGGTGAACATCTGTCCCGCAGGCGCCACCTCAACCATCTCGCCCAGGTAGAAGAACGCCACCTGATCGGCACAGCGTGCCGCCTGCTGCATGTTGTGCGTCACGATCGCGATGGTGAAGTCGTGCTTGAGCTCATCGACCAGTTCCTCGATCTTCAGTGTGCTGATCGGATCCAGCGCGCTGGTCGGCTCGTCAAGCAGGATCACCTCGGGCCGCACTGCGATGGTGCGGGCGATGCACAGTCGTTGCTGCTGGCCGCCGGAGAGGCCCATAGCCGAGGTGTGCAGCCGGTCTTTCACTTCTTCCCAAAGTGCGCCGCGGGTGAGTGACCATTCCACGCGCTCATCCATCTCCGCCTTGGACAGCTTCTCGTGCAGCTTCACCCCGAATGCGATGTTGTCGTAGATGGTCATCGGGAAGGGCGTCGGTTTCTGGAAGACCATGCCGACGCGGGCGCGCAGAGAATTAAGGTCGACCGAGGGGTCGATGATGTTCTCGCCGTCCATCATGACCTCGCCCGTTGCACGCTGGCCGGGATAGAGGTCGTACATCCGGTTCAACACACGCAGCAGCGTGGACTTGCCGCAGCCGGACGGCCCGATCAACCCGGTCACCTGCCGCTCGGGAAAATCCAGCCGGATATTCTTCAGCGCACGGTTGCTTCCGTAGAAAAAATCGAGGTTGTGGATGGCAATGCGCGATTCATTCATATTTGACGAGACGGCGCGCGCATTAACGCCGCCGAAACTCGCCTGTCTGCCCTGCGACTCACCCATGGTGGTACTCACTGTCATCTCCTGCCGCGTAATGCAAATCGCGCAAGAATGTTGGTAGCCAGAACACCGATCGTGATCAGCAACGCGCCGACCCAGGCGAGCTGCACCCAGTCCTCGAACGCCGATCCGGCGTACTGGTAAATTGTAACCGGCAGGCTGGCCATGGGCTGCGAGAGGCTGATCGACCAGTTGAGGTTGCCCAGGCTGGTGAACAGCAGGGGGGCGGTTTCACCGGCGATGCGTGCAACAGCCAGCAGCACACCTGTGACGATGCCGTCCTTTGCCGCGCGGTAGCAGATCAGGACAATCATCTTCCACTTTGGCGCCCCGAGTGCCACGGCGGCCTCGCGCAGGCTCGGCGGGATAAGCTGCAGCATGTCCTCGGTGGTGCGTACGACGATCGGGATCACGATCACTGCCAGCGCCAGGCAGCCGGCGATGCCGGAAAAGCCACCGAACGGCTGGACCGCAAGCTGGTAAATGAAGAGCCCGATGAGGATCGATGGCGCGGACAGCAGCACGTCCGAGACGAAGCGCACCGCATTCGCCATCGGCGAGTGACGGCCGTATTCAGCGAGATAGGTGCCGACCATGAGGCCGATCGGCATGCCAATCAGCGTGCCGATGCCAGTCTGGATCAGCGTTCCCACGATCGCGTTGAGCAAGCCGCCGTTGGAGCCTGGCGGCCTCGTCGTGTTAGTGAAGACAGCGATCGACAGACCGTCAGCGCCTCGCCAGATCAGCGTCGCAAGAATCGATGCGAGAAGCAGCAGCCCGATCACCGTTGCCGCGATGCAGAGAACCTTGATGATCAGGTTCACACGATACCGGCGACGTCCGAGCGCGCGGGCGATCTTCTCGTTATGTGCTGGACCGGGTACCGTGCCGGCGACCGTCGAGCTCATCGCTAAACCTTCAGCCGCGGGCGCAGCAACAGCCGCGAGATCGCGAGAACGATGAATGAGATGACGAACAGGATGAAGCCAAGCGCCAGCAATGCTGACAGCTTAAGGCTGCCGGCCGGGCTCTCGGGAAACTCCAGTGCCACGATCGAGGCAATGGTATTGCCGGGACCGAACAGGCTGGTCGCGATGCGGTCGGTATTGCCGATTACAAAGGTCACAGCCATGGTCTCGCCCAGTGCACGGCCGAGGCCCAGCATGATGCCGCCGACCACCGAGGCCCTTGTGTAGGGTAGCACGATCGAGCGCATGACCTCCCAGGTGGTGCAGCCCACCCCGTAGGCCGACTCCTTGTAGACCGCCGGTACCGTTTCGAATACGTCGCGCATGGTGGCGGCGATGAAAGGGATGACCATCACGGCGAGGATCAGCGCGGCGGTAAATATGCCGGTGCCGAACGGCGGACCGGCGAACAGGTCTTCAAGCACCGGGATACCGTCCAGGGAGTCGATGACGAATGGCTGGATGTATTGCGACATCAGCGGGACGATGACGAAGAATCCCCACATGCCGTAGATGATCGAGGGCACGGCGGCGAGCAATTCGACGGCGGTACCGACGGGGCGGCGCAACCACGTCGGTGCCAACTCGGTTAGATAGAACGCGATGCCGAACGCCAGCGGCACCGCGATGACCATCGCCACAACCGAGGTGACGAGCGTCCCGTATATCGAAACGGCGGCGCCGAACACCTGCTGTACCGGGTCCCAGTCGGTAGAGCCTATGAAGCCGAAACCGAACTGGCGGAACGCTGGAAGTCCGCCGATCAGCAGCGACAGTATCAGGCTGCCAAGCAAGACCAGCACGAATGCGCCGGCGAACCGGGCGAGGAATGCAAAGATCGCATCCCCGATCTGGTAGCTGCGGCGCGCAGACCGTGGCCCAGCCAAGGTGGCGATGGCTTGCTGCATGTGCAGCTCACATGGTGCCCGGAACCTCTGCCTTCCACGCCGCGCGGACGGCGTCCTTCACGCTTGCCGGCAGGGGAATGTACAGAAGTTGCACGGCGATATCATCACCATGCGCGAAGCCCCAGTCGAAGAATTTCTTTGTCGCCGCGCTCTTATTCGGGTCCTTCGGATCCGTGGGCAGCAACACGAAGGTGGCAGATTCGATGGGCCAGCTCTTGTCGCCCGACTGGTCGTTAAGGTCGATGGCAAAGTTCTGCACCTTCGACCAGTCGGCGCTGGCGGCGGCGGCCTTGTAGCTGTCCATGCTCGGCGTGACGAACTGGCCAGCCTTGTTCCGTAGTTGCGTCGTGGTCAGATGGTTCATCTCGGCATAGGCGCTCTCAACGTAGCCAATACCGCCCTTGACGTTGTGTACCGTGCCGGAAACGCCGTCACTGCCCTTGGCCCCCGTGCCAGCAAGCCACTTCACGCTGGTCGATGAGCCGACCTTTGACTTCCAGTCGGGGCTCTGCATGGAGAGGTAATCGGTGAAGACGAAAGTCGTGCCTGACCCGTCGGCGCGATACACTGGCGCGATTGCCGCGCTGGGCAGCTTCACATCAGGGTTCAGCGCGGCGATCTTCGGGTCGTTCCACTTGGTGATCTTGCCAAGATAAATGTCGGCGAGCAATTCGCCGGTCAACTTGAGGTCGTTCGCCTTCACACCGGGCAGGTTCACGATGATGTCCACGCCACCGATCACGGTGGGAAACTGCATCAGCCTGTGCTCCTTGAGCTGATCGGCGGCCACTGGCATGTCGGAGGCGCCAAAGTCCACGGTGCGGTTGTTGATCTGGTTGATCCCCGCGCCCGAGCCGATCGCCTGATAGTTCAGCTTGACGCCGGTGGTGGGGGCGGACGCTTCGCCCCACTTGGCGTAAATTGGCGCGGCGAAGGTGGAGCCTGCACCGGTAATCTGAGAATCGGCTTGTGCGGCACCAAAGCTGGCCAGGCCAATCGCCATGGCTGTGATTGCGGTCTTCATGCCTATCCCTCTGCGCAACTGATTTGCGATGAAGCTAGGAAAAGGTGGCGACTCCCATATTGCAGTTCCGTGAAGCTTCGATGACAGTCGGGCGCCGGGACGTAGGCGGCTCCTGCTTGGCCTGACATGCTGCAGTTGTGGGATGCCATTTTGTTCTCCTCCGAGGTTCGGAGGCGGGGACGGCGCCGGGAAAGGTACGTTGAGGCTTGAGGATCGGACGATGACCCTGCTGCGTATCGGTGCGACTTGCGTGGCGGCTGTGTTGCTGACCGGATCGGCCGTCGGAGCCACGCTGCGCATTGGCCTGAATGAGGACCCAGATGCGCTCGATCCGGCGCGGGGCGGCAGTTTCGTCGGCCGTGTCGTGTTCGCCGCTGTGTGTGACAAGCTGATCGACACCAATTCGCAGAACAACTTCGTTCCGCAGCTTGCCACGTCCTGGGCGTGGTCCGCCGATAATCTCGCACTGACGGTCACGCTGCGCGATGGGGTGGAATTCCACGACGGCCAGATGTTGGACGCCGATGCCGTGAAGGCCAACCTGGGGCGTTACCGAAGTGCGCCCGAAAGTCTGCGCAAGGGCGAACTGAAGCCCGTGTCATCGGTAGAGGTTGTCGACCCGCACACAGTGCGGCTGCACCTGTCGCAGCCCTACGCGCCGCTGGTCGCCGTGTTGGCGGACCGTGCAGGAATGATGATTTCGCCCAGGGCGCTCGGCCGAGACGTGACGGGAGATCTGCCCTGTGCGGGCCCGTTCAAGCTGACGGAGCGCGTCGCTCAGGACCGCATCGTGGTGGACCGCTTCGCCGGGTACTGGAATGCAGGTGCGATCAAACTCGATCGCATCGTCTATCAGCCGCAGCCGGATACCACCGTGCGCCTGGTGAACCTTCAGGCGGGTCAGCTCGACATGGTCGAGAGACTGGGACCGACCGACGTCACGACGGTCAAGCAGAACCCAAGGCTGAAGTTGATCAGCCAGCCGGCTCTGGCCTTTTACTCGATGAGCATCAACCTTGCCGCGCCAGACAGCCCGCTGAAGGACCAGCGCGTACGTGCTGCGCTGGAGGCTTCGATCGACCGTGACGCTCTCAATCATGTGGTGTTCGATGACCAGTTCATACCATCGAACCAGTTTGAGGCGCCGGAGAGTCGTTACTGGGACCCGGACCATCCGGTTCCGCCGGGCGATCTGGCGAAAGCCCGGGCGCTGCTGAAAGAGGCGGGCCAGGAGCACCCAAGCTTTCGACTGCTGATCGGCAACAGTCCGGTGGAGCAGCAGGTCGGTCAGGTGGTGCAGTCGATGGCGGCCGAGGCGGGGTTCGACATCAAACTGCAAGCCGCGGAAGCGAACGCGTTGGTAGCCGCCGGACGCGCCGGCTATTACCAGGCTGTGATTGTGATTTGGAGTGGCCGTCCGGACCCTGACGGTAATGTAGCGATCTGGCTTGCCTGCGACGGGTTTCTCAACTGGGGTAAATACTGCAACCAGAAATTCGATGACCTTTTGTCACGCGCGCGCGGCGTGACCGATGTGGCGCAACGGCAGGTCTTGTACAAGCAGTTGGTCGACATCTATCTCGCCGACCGGCCGCACATCATCCTGTACCATGCGAAATGGCTGTGGGCGCTATCGGATAAGGTTTCCGGCTTCACGCCGACACCGGATGGGCTGATCCGGCCGCAGGGAATGACACTCGCGCCATGACGACGCGCATCAATGGTGACCGGCTGTTGGGCGATCTCTACGCGCTGCGCAAGATCGGAGAATACAAGACCGGGGTGCATCGGCCGACCTATTCGCCGGAAGATGTGCAATCGCGCCATTGGCTGGCTGCGCGGATGACAGAGGCTGGGCTCGAGCCTGAGATTGACGGCATAGGCAATGTCATCGGTCGTTCGCCCGATGGCGGTGCGAAACTTCTGCTCGGCAGCCATGTCGAGACGCAACCGCATGCCGGGTGGTTGGACGGTGCACTCGGCGTGATCTATGGGCTCGAAGTCGCGCGCACACTTGGGGGTGGCATCGATGTCGCAGCATGGGCAGACGAGGAAGGGCATTTCGGATCGTTCATCGGCAGCCGTTCGTTCTGCGGGCTGCTGTCGGAGGCGGAGATCGATGCATGCCATGATCGCGAAGGCACGACGCTGCGCGATGCGCTGGCACACGCCGGGTTCGCGGGCCGACCACGCGCCGAGGTTGATCCGGCACGCTATCGCGGCTACCTCGAGGCGCATATCGAGCAGGGCGCGGAACTTGAGGACACCGGCAAGCGCATCGGCATCGTCACCGCCATTGTCGGCAGCCACCGATTCCGCATTCTGTTCGACGGTGTGCAGAACCACGCCGGCACGACCCGCATGGCGGTTCGCAAGGATGCCGGCGTGGCGTTGGTGAAGCTCGCGTCTGCGATCTATCAGCGATTTCCCGAGATAGCCGGTCCGCGCACGGTGTGGACGACGGGACGCATCCTGCTCGATCCGGGTGCGCCAAGTATTGTGCCGGGTCATGCCGAGATGCTGTTCCAGTTCCGCGACACCGAACCGACCGTGTTGGCAAGGCTGGATGAGGAACTGGAGGCGCTGGTGGCCGATGCGACGCGCGGCGCGTGTAGGGTGACCATCGCCGAACGCGGGAGTTCGGTGCCGAAGGTGATGGACATTGGTTTCCAGGACGCGCTGGAACACGCGGCGGAGCGACACGCACTGGGGCTGCACGTGCGGATGCCGAGTGGTGCCGGGCATGATGCGCAAGTGCTGGCGGAACGGATGAAGTCGGCGATGCTGTTCGTGCCCTCGATCGGCGGGATCAGCCACCATTATGCTGAGGATACCAAGGACGAGGATATCGTGCTCGGCTGTCAGGTGCTCGCTGAGGCAACGGCGGAGATCCTGGCGGCGGGTAACGGATAGAGCCGCGAAATCCACCAGTCAGTGCCGGTTGATTGGCACCCAGTCTTTGCCACGCTTGCGGTACTGCCGCTTCACCGCCGCCCACGCGACACGGAATGCCCGCTCCTCGTCGCCTCCGTATTCATCCCAGGCGTGGTTGAACGCCTCACGAAAAATGTCCTGCGCATGCGGCGGCAAGTGGTTGCCCACGGCGGGCGGCAGTTCATCGTTGGACGCATAGGGCATGGCAGATAAAGACTTGGTACTCACTGCGGGGAACACAAAGCACACGAAGGTGAGCCCTCGCGCCCATCGTAATTGTGCGCCGCGGGAGGTGGTCATAGCGTGCACTTGGCAGGGTCGGCGCCATCGCGCCCACCGTTGAGCCAGGGGAACAAAAATGAAAGACTTCGCTGACAGGATTGCGGTAGTCACCGGCGGCGGCACGGGGATGGGCCGCGAGCTCGTGCGGCAGTTGGTCGCCCAGGGCTGCAACGTTGCCATGTGCGACCTTTCGGCCCGAACGATGGCGGAGACCAAGCGGCTTTGCGAATTGGAGAGACTGCCACAGGGCTTGCGCATCACCGCGCACGTCGCCGACGTCTCCGATGAGAGCGAGGTGCAGCGCTTTCGCGATGAGGTTGCTGAGCACCAAACCACTGACAAGATTAATCTGCTGTTCAACAACGCCGGGGTCGGCGGTAGCGGAAGCATGTTTTCGAACAGCCGCGAGGACTGGGAGAGGACTTTCAACATCTGCTGGGGCGGCGTCTACCGCTGCACGCGCGCTTTCCTCCCCATGCTGCAGAAAGCGGACGAGGGTCACATCGTCAATACAAGCAGTGTCAATGGCTTCTGGGCGTCGGTCGGCCCGCGCATTTCGCACACCTCATATTGTGCAGCGAAATTCGCGGTGAAGGGGTTCACCGAAGCGCTGATCACCGATCTGCAGGTGCACGCGCCGCACATCAGGTGCTCAGTGGTCATGCCGGGGCATATCGGCACCTCGATCATGGCCAATTCCCGCAAGATCCACAGCGGCAACGAGTCAGAAACATTGAGCGCGACAGAGATTGTGCAGGCGCGCGAACGCGCGAGCGCAGCAGGTATCGACGTTGCGTCCATGTCGGATCTGGACATCCAGAACATGGTGATCGAACGGGCCCGTCGCTTCATCGAGGAAGCACCGACCACCGCCGCCGAGGCAGCGACCATCATTCTTGACGGTGTCAAAGCCGACCGATGGCGTATTCTCGTGGGCAAGGATGCTGTTCGGCTGGACGAACTCGTCCGTCAGTCACCTGAGCGCGCCTACGACCTTGACTTCTTCGAGACCCTCGCGGCGGAGATTGGCTGGCGTTTGGGGCAATCGCCGGCGCGTGGGGCGAAGTCGTAGCGGGCAGGGGCATTGCTGTCCCTGGCCCGCTTGAACAGCACTTTCGCGTCAGTCGATTGCCGCATGCACCAGGTTGGCTACACGGTCCAGGCGTGCCGAATGCCAGGGGTCGGGCACCATGTAGTTGGTGAGATAGGTGAAGGAGACGCCGCTCTCCGGATCCGCCCACGAGTAGGACGTGCCGGCCCCGCCGTGGCCGAACGTGGTCGGTGCGCCGATCGTGCCAAGCCCACGGATGCGGTCGCTCTCGCCACGCACGTGGGGGCCGAGGCCACGGTGCATCGGGATGCCGTTCATCTGATCGTCACCGCGCTCGCCGGTATGGTTGCGCGACACGTAGGCAACCAACCGCGGCGAGAACAGCCGGATATTGCCCAGCCGTCCCTTGCCAAGCAGCATTTGATAGAATGCCGCCATGCCGCGTGCGGTGGCGAAACCGCCGCCACTCGGCAGACCCGCGGCACGAAACTCGGCAGAGTTGTCGCGGGGCTCCGGAGCATAGGTGTCGGCGCAGCGTGACTGCGACTGTGTCGGTACGCCGACGAAGATGTCGCCGGCCAGTCCGAGCGGCGCGATGACCTTGTCGCGGATCACGTCGCGATAGTCCTGACCGGTGACCGCCTCGATCACCATCGCCTGCACCAGATGCGCCGCCTGGCCGTGATATTGCAGCTGCGAGCCCGGGGTCCAGTCCAGCGCGAAGTCGCACACTTCGGCGCGCATCCGCGCGTGGTCCGCCCATGTGGACTTGGTCACGTTGTTCGACGGGAAGCCGCCCTGATGCGTCATCACCTGCTGTAGCGTGATGTCGGCCTTGCCGCGCGCGGCGAACTCCGGCAGGTGATCTGCGATCTTGTCCATGAAGGACAGCTTTCCCTCTTCCACCAGCGTCCACACCGCGGAACTGGTCAGCACCTTGGTCTGGCTGAACAGGAGGAAAAGATTGTCATTGGTTGCCGGTACCTTTGAGGGATCGGTCTTCGCGTCGCCGTAGGTGCGGAACAGCGCAAGTTGGCCGTGTCGCGCCAAGGCGATCTGCGCGCCTGGATAGCGGCCTTCCTCGATGTGCTGCTTGATCAGCCGGTCGAGATGATCGAGCGGCTTGGCGGCGAAACCGAGACTGGCGGGCTCGGTGGATGGCAGCGGATAGTCGCCTGGCATTGGTGGTTCTCCTCGCTTTTGGCCTGGCAACGACGTTACGCCTGCCACCGCTTGCGGCCAACCGCCGGATGCGGTTCGATCCGGAAACGTCGCTAAGGGGAGGAACGCATGGCCGACATCCGCACCACGCATCTGATGACTCTGACAGGGTCGGTCAGCGGCATGCAGTCGGTTGGCGCCACGCCGAGCGGCAATCGGCGCATTGGATTGGTAACGGGCGGGTCCTTCCAGGGCGAACGGCTGCGCGGCTCGGTGCTGCCCGGCGGGGCCGACTGGATTATTGTCCGGCCCGATGGTGCGACCACGCTCGACGTGCGTCTGGTACTGGAGACCGACGACAAGGCGCTGATCGGCATGACCTATCGTGGCCTGCGGCATGGACCGGCCGCGGTCATGGAGCGCCTCGACCGCGGCGAGAACGTCGATCCGGCGGACTACTACTTCCGCACGGTGATCGTGTTCGAGACCGGTGCGGCGAAGTACGATTGGTTGAACCGGATATTTGCGATCGGAACAGGCCGGCGCCCGCCTGAGGGTCCGGTGTATGAAATCTTCGAGGTGCTGTGAGATGGCGACGATCGGCTTCATCGGCCTGGGCAACATGGGTGCACCGATGGCGGCCAACCTGGTGAAGGCCGGCCATCGCGTGATGGGTTACGACATCAACGCAGGCGCCGTGCAGGCTCTGGTGTCTGCCGGTGTGCGACAGGCGAGCAGCGCGGCGGAAGCAGTCCGGGGCGCTGAGGTGGTGATCACCATGCTGCCCGCGGGCGAGCACGTGCGCGAGGTGTGGCTGCATCAGGGCGGCCTGATCGAAGCGGTGAAGGGTGCCATGCCGCTGTTGATCGACTGCTCTACCATTGATGTAGAAAGCGCGCGCACTGTGACCGAGGCGGCGCGCGTGGCGGGCTTGGAGATGCTGGATGCGCCGGTGTCAGGCGGCGTCGGCGGTGCCGCGGGAGCGACGCTCACGTTCATGGTGGGCGGCAGCGAGGCGGCATTCGCGCGCGGACTGCCGGTGCTTCAGGCGATGGGGAAGAACATTGTGCACGCCGGCGGTCCTGGCGCGGGACAGGCGGCGAAGATCTGCAACAACATGATGCTCGCCATCAACATGGTGGGCGTGTCGGAAGGGTTTTTGCTTGCGCGCAAGCTCGGTCTCGATTGGGACAGGCTGTTCCAGATCGCTTCAACGTCGTCAGGCCAGTCCTGGGCGCTTTCGACCTACTGTCCGGCGCCAGGACCGGTGCCTGCCGCGCCGTCCAATCGTGACTATGCGGCAGGCTTCATGGCGGCGCTGATGCTGAAGGACGTGAAGCTGTCGCAAGCGGCGGCGGATGCCGTCGGGTCGCCGACGCCACTCGCAGCGCATGCCATGTCGTTCTATCAGGCCGTGGTCGATGCCGGGGACGGCAGCAAGGATTTCTCCGTGGTGTTCCGTTGGCTGGCGGGACAGCCACGGCAATAGGGAGGCAACGATGGGGGCGGAAGCATTCAAGGCGGCGCGCGACTTCCTGTTTGCGCACCGCACCGACTACCGTGCAGCGCATGCAGGATTCCGTTGGCCGCGACTGGACAATTTCAACTATGCGCTCGACTGGTTCGATGCCGAGCTGGCGCATGGCGACAATGCCGATCGCCCCGCGTTGAAGATCGTCGGTGAAGGCGCCGCCATCGCGACCTTCGCTGAACTTTCCGAACGGTCCAACCGCGTCGCGAACGGATTGCGCGCCCTCGGCATCAGGCGCGGCGAGCGCATTCTGCTCATGCTCGGCAATGTCGTGCCGCTGTGGGAAGTGATGTTGGCGGCGATGAAGCTGGGTGCAGTGGTGATCCCCGCCTCCACGCTGCTGACGCAGACCGACCTCAAGGACCGCTTCGAACGCGGCCGCGTCCGCCACCTGATTGCCGACGCGGCGGATACGCCGAAGTTCGCTGACCTCGATCCAACGGTGACACGCATCGCACTTGGCGACGCTCCCGCCGGCTGGTACAGCTATGCTGACCTTCAGCGCGGCGATGCCAACTTCACGCCTGAAGGCATGACACGCGCCACCGATCCTATGCTGCTGTATTTCACCTCCGGGACCACCTCGCGGCCGAAGCTCGTGGAACATAGCCACCAGAGCTATCCGGTCGGGCATCTGATCACGATGTACTGGATCGGCCTGCAACCGGGCGACATGCACCTGAACATCTCGTCACCAGGCTGGGCGAAGCACGCCTATAGTTGCTTCTTTGCGCCGTGGAACGCCGGGGCCACGGTGTTCATCGCCAACCAGCCGCGTTTCAACGCGCGCGGCATGCTGGACGCCATCACGGAGAACAAGGTTACCACGATCTGCGCGCCGCCGACCGTGTGGCGCATGTTCGTGCAGGAGAACATGGCGTCCTGGAAGACCTCGCTGCGGGAGGTGTGTTCGGCCGGCGAACCGCTGAACGCTGAGATCATCGAGCACGTGCTGAAGGTGTGGAACCTCACGGTGCGTGAAGGCTACGGGCAGACCGAGACCACTCTGCAGATCGGCTGCTTTCCTGGCGAGCGCGTGGAACCCGGCTCGATGGGACAGGAGTCGCCCGGCTACCGCATCCGGCTGCTCGACGCCGATGACAAGGACGTGGAGGAGGGCGAGGTATGCATCGACCTCAGTCCGCCTCCGGTCGGCCTTATGCGTGGCTACCGGAATGATGATGGTTCGTTCGCACCACTTGGCACGATCGCCTATCGCACCGGCGACGTCGCGGCGCGGAGCACGGACGGCTACCACACCTATATTGGCCGGGCCGATGACGTGTTCAAAGCCTCGGACTATCGCATCAGCCCGTTCGAACTGGAGAGCGCGCTGATCGAGCATCCGGCGGTGGTCGAAGCCGCGGTGGTACCGGCGCCCGACGCGATCCGGCTCGCGGTGCCAAAGGCTTACGTCACTCTGACCGCAAGCAGCACCCCCGACCGCGCGACCGCCCTCTCCATTTTCCAGCACCTGCGCGAGACTCTGGCGCCATTCAAGCGCGTGCGCCGGCTGGAGTTTATGGAACTGCCGAAAAACACCGCCGGCAAGATCCGGCGCGTGGTACTGCGCCAGCAGGAGGAGGTGCGCGCAAAGCAGGGTCAGCGCGGGGTCGGGGAGTTTCGTGAGGAGGATTTTCCAGAGCTAAGATAATCGGCTCTGCTGCCGTGATCGAACGCCGCCCAGCAAGCGGCAAATCGAGCAGTTGGAGCCGAGAGCCTTCGTGGGAAGTTCGGCGTCCACGCTGAATTCGACCGCGCCCCAGTGGCAACCTCCGTCAAACGACATCTTTGCTCCTTTCGGCAGATGGGGCGTGCTCCTGCGGGCCGCAGTTATACGCGCGCCCCTCCGCTTCAAGGGATTGTTAACTCCTTCCGCCTACGCCTGCGTGCATGAGCACGCAAACGGCTTTTCCTCCCTGGCTCGCCAGACAGGCGCGTCGGTCGGTCCTGCTGGTATGGTGGACCCTCACGCTGCAACTGCCGAAGCGTTTCACCCTTTGGCGGCGTGCAAGACAGCTCCGTCGGTTGCCACCGATCACGCTGGACCTCCAGCCAATGCTGATACGCGGGCGCGATCCGAAACTGATCCGGATACCACAGAGCGCCGATCCGACTGTTTCTGTCGTCATTACGAGCTACGGCAAGGTCGAGTACACGCTCTGCTGTCTCGCATCGATCGCGGCCCATCCGCCGAAGGCAGCGATAGAAGTCATCGTGGTGGACGATGCCACGCCAGACGGCTCGACCGCCTGCCTTGCGGCGGTGCAGGGCATTCGCCTCATCGTCAATCCGGCCAACCTCGGCTATCTGCGCTCCTGCAACACGGCTGCGCGTGTCGCCAATGGCAGGTTCCTGCTGCTGCTCAACAACGACACGCAGGTGATGCCGGACTGGCTCGATCAGCTTCTGGTGCCGTTCGAATCACGCGACGACGTCGGCGCGGTCGGCTCCAAGCTTCTGTATCCTGACGGCAGGCTGCAGGAGGCAGGGTGCATCGTCTGGGATGACGGCTCCGGCTGGAATTTCGGACGGCTCGATAGTCCGGACAGGCCAGTCTATAACTACCTCCGCGAGGTTGATTACTGTTCCGCCGCCTCGCTGCTTGTGCCGCGTGAACTGTTCATTGAAATGGGTGGCTTCGACGAACGCTACGCGCCGGCTTATTTTGAGGACAGCGATCTTGCCTTCCGGTTGCGCGAGCGCGGCTACAAGGTGATATACCAGCCACGTTCACAGGTTGTACATGTCGAGGGCGTCAGTCACGGGCGCAGCCTGAGCGGCGGCCTGAAATCCTGCCAGGTCCGCAATCAGCAGACCTTTCAGGCCCGGTGGGTCTCCGTGCTGTCGAACCAGCATCTGCCGAGCGGTGAGCATGTCATGCGGGCACGCGATCGCGCGAGGAAGCGTGACGTCATTCTGGTGATCGACCATTATGTGCCGGAGCCCGATCGCGACGCTGGCTCGTGCTCGGTACTATGTATTATCCGCGGCCTGCTGCAGATAGGCATGGTGGTCAAGTTCTGGCCGCAGAACCTGCATTATACTCTCGGCTACACGGATGCCTTGCAGGACATGGGTGTCGAGGTTGCCTATGGCGGCGACGCAGACACTTTCCGGCAGTGGCTTTCCGACAATGGTGGTGACCTCGACTACGTTTTGCTGTGCCGTCCGCATGTGGCCGCTGCGGTCCTTCCTGAACTGAGGCGACGGATCGGCATCGGCCTGCTGTACTACGGTATCGACCAGCACTTCAGTCGAATGCGCCAGGAGGCGAAGCAACTTGGCGACAATTGTATCGCGCGACAGGCGGCCGGCATGGAGTTGCTGGAGCGATCCATCTGGCGCGAGGTCGATGTGGTGCTGTATCCATCGGACGAGGAGTGCGCGATTGTGGCGGCCGCCGAGCCCGGGGTCGCCGTGCGCACATTGCTGCCGTACAGCTTTGCCGATTTCGCCTCACCGCGGGCACCCGCCGCCGAGCCGGTCATCCTGTTCGTCGGCGGCTTTGCGCATCTACCCAACAAACATGGCGTATTCTGGTTCATTGATCAGGTGCTGCCGTTGATCAGGGCTCGCGTAACGGCTGCGCGGTTCGTCATCGTGGGATCCAACCCGCCACCAGACGTTCTGGCGCTGGCCAGCGATGCAATCAGCGTGCGTGCCAATGTCAGCGATGCTGAACTGCGCGAGCTGTATCGGACTGCACGAGTCGCCGCCGTGCCGCTGCGCTACGGTGCCGGCGTGAAGCTGAAGGTGGTGGAGGCGTTGCGGGAGGGGCTGCCGCTGGTTACCACCTGGATCGGCGCGCAGGGTGTGCCAGGCCTGGAGTCAGTCGCCGCGGTCCACGACGAGCCGCAGTCGTTTGCTGATGCAGTCTGTCGGCTGCTGACGGATGGCATCGTGTGGGCCGAGCAGTCGACGGCGCAGGTGGAGTACGCCGCGGCACACTATTCCGAGCTGGCGTTCCGCAATAGTCTCGTTCCTGCCCTGGCTCAGTCCGCCAGCCGCTGTGCGGCGCGGCTGGTCTCGTAGTTGGCGCGCGCCGCGTTCACCTCGGGGCGGGTTGATACTTCGGGCACGCCTACGTCCCACCAATGGCCGCCCGCCGTGGTGGCGATGCGCGGGTCGGTTCGAATTACCACCACGCTGGTGTGCGGCGCGGCGAAGGCGCGTTGCAGAGCGGCTTCAAGATCGGCGATGCCTTCCACCTGTTCCGCGAGCGCGCCAAGGCTTGCCGCATGTGCACGGAAATCCACTGCCAGATGCGCACCACAATCGGCGAGCAGGTTGTTGAAGGCCATGCCGCCAGTGGCACGCTGCAGCCGATCGATGCAACCGAAGCCGCCATTGTCCAGCACCACGATGGTCAGTTTCACACCGAGCATCACAGACGTCGCGATCTCGGAGTTCAGCATCAGGTAGCTGCCGTCGCCGACCAGCACGATCACCTCACGCTCGGGCCGAGCCAGCTTGACGCCGAGGCCGCCGGCGATCTCATAACCCATGCAGGAGTAGCCGTATTCCAGGTGGTAGGTGCCGACCTGCCGCGCTTGCCAGAGCTTGTGCAGCTCGCCTGGCAATCCCCCGGCCGCGCAGACCACGATGGCGTCGTCCGGCGCGGCACGTTGGACCGCGCCGATCACCTGTGCATCCGATGGCCGTTCGGTATTGGATGGCGCGGTGACGGCGGCTGCGTGTTCGCGCCAGGTGCCGACCGCACTGGTCAGGCGGCGCAGCCAGGTATCGGGCGCGCGGTGGCCGGCGAGCGCCATATCAAGCTCCATCAGCGCAGTGCGCGCATCGGCGACCAGCGGGCTCATGTGGTGCTTCGAGGCATCGAATACCTGCACGTTGAGGCCGATGAGGCGGCGCGCGGGATTTTGGAACAGAGCCCATGATCCTGTGGTGAAGTCCTGTAGTCGGGTGCCGACCGCGAGGATGACGTCGGCTGCCTCCGCGGCCTCGTTCGCCGCCGACGTGCCGGTGACGCCGATCGCGCCGAGATTGCACGGATGATCGTGCGGCAGCGCACTCTTACCCGCCTGTGTCTCTGCGACCGGAATGCCGTGCGCGGCGGCGATGCGATCGAGTTCCGCGGTTGCCTCCGAATAATGCACGCCCCCGCCGGCGATGATCAGCGGCGCCTTGGCGTGTTGCAGCAAATCCGCTGCCGCCTTCAGTTCGTCGGTGTCGGGCCGTGCGCGCCGCACGTGCCAGTGGCGCGGCGCAAAGAACTGCTCGGGATAATCGAAGGCCTCAGCCTGCACGTCCTGGCATAGCGCCAGCGTCACCGGCCCGCACTCCGCCGGATCGGTCAGCACTGATAATGCGCGCGGCAGTGCGCCGATGATCTGCTCGGGCCGCGTGATGCGGTCGAAATAGCGGGAAACCGGGCGGAAGCAATCGTTTGCTGATATGGTGCCGTCGGCAAAACTCTCCACCTGCTGGAGCACCGGATCGGGCCGACGTGAGGCAAATACGTCGCCGGGCAGCAAAAGCACCGGCAGGCGATCGACGTGCGCGACCGCTGCCGCGGTGATCATGTTGGTCGCGCCCGGTCCGATCGAGGTGGTGCAGGCCATCATCCGACGCCGATGCATAGCCTTGGCGTAGCCAATCGCGGCCAGCGCCATACCCTGCTCATTGTGCGCACGATATGTCGGCAGGTCTGCGCGATGTGCGGCCAGTGCCTCGCCGATACCAGCGACATTGCCGTGGCCGAAGATCGCCCAAACGCCGCCGAACAGGGGCACCGAGCGGCCGTCGCATTCAGTCCATTGTTGCGCCAGATAGCGTACCAGTGCCTGCGCCATGGTCAGTCGGATCGTGGCCATTTCTCCCTCCTGCCAATTGGCGTTTTCCGTTACTATCGTTCCACGTTGCGGACGGGAAGGGGAGGGCGTTGCGATGTTGAGCATTGCCGTGATCGGCGCCGGGCGCATCGGCAACATTCACGCCCGCAATATCGCAGCGCACGGAGGCGTCCGGCTTATCGGCGTGGCGGATGTCGATGTCGCGGCCGCGACGCGTCTGGCTGGAGAATGCGGCGCCCGGGCGCTGACGCTCGATGAGGCATTTGCTGCCGATGCGGTGCTGATCGGATCGCCGACGCCCACTCACGCCGACTACATTGAACGTGCCGCCGCGACTGGGCGGGCGATCTTCTGCGAGAAGCCGATCGATCTCGCGGCAGATCGTGTGCGTGCATGTCTGGCGGCGGTGCAGCGCGCCGGCGTGGTGCTGATGGTCGGCTTCAACAGACGATTCGATCCACACTTTGGCGCGCTGAAGCGACGGATCGATGCGGGTGAAATCGGCGAGGTGGAGCTGCTGACGATCATCAGCCGTGACCCGGCGCCGCCGCCGCCCGCTTACGTCGCGAGCTCCGGTGGATTGTTCCGCGACATGATGATCCACGATCTCGACATGGCGCGCTTCCTGCTGGGCGAGGAACCGGTGGAGCTGCACGCTGCCGCTTCCTGCCTGGTCGATCCGTCGATCGCCGCGGCCGGCGATGTGGATACTGCCGTTGTGACACTGCGTACCCCTGGCGGCAGGCTGTGCCAGATCTCGAACTCCCGCCGCGCCTCCTATGGTTACGATCAGCGTATCGAGGTGCACGGCTCGAAGGGCCTGTTGCGTGCCGGCAACCTCACCGCGACGACAGTGGAGCTGGCGACCGGTGCGGGGTTTGTAACTGATCCGGTGCTGCCATTCTTCCTCGAGCGTTACGCGGCGGCCTATCGCGCCGAGTTGGACGCGTTCGTCGCCGCGGTCGGGTCCGGGCAGGCGCCGAAGCCGGATGGCGAAGACGGATTGAAGGCGCTGCTGCTGGCTGACGCGGCGACGCGGTCGGCACAGACCGGCCAGGTCGTGAGGCTCTGAGCAGGGAGACCGAAGATGCGTATCGGCATGGTGACCGACAGTCTTTCACATCTGGCATTCGACGATCTGCTGCGGACCGCGTCGGAACTGGGCATCGAGATGCTCGAATTTCCCTGTGGGAACTGGTCGAGCGCGCCGCATCTCAAGCTGGACCTTATGCTGGACAGCGCGACAGCTCGGGCCGAGTTCATGGCGAAGCTGCGCGATCACGGGCTGGCACTGAGCGCGCTGAACTGCTCGGGCAACCCGCTGCATCCTGGCGAACTGGGACGGCAGCACCAGGAGGTGACGTCAAGGACGATCAGGCTGGCTGGGCTGCTTGGCGTGGAGCGCGTGGTGATGATGTCAGGCTGCCCCGGCGGCCCCGGCGACGCCAACGCCAACTGGGTCACTACCGCTTGGCCACCGGAGGCGGCGCGTGTTCTGGCATGGCAGTGGGATGCGGTGATGATCCCGTACTGGAAGGGCTTGGTGGCGGAGGCGCAGGCAGCCGGCGTCAGCAAGTTGTGTCTTGAGCTGCACGGCCAGCAGAATGTCTACAACGTGGAGACGCTGTTCCGCCTGCGCGATGCAGTGGGACCCGTTGTCGGAGCGAACTTCGATCCCAGCCACCTGTTCTGGATGGGTGCTGATCCGCTCGCAGCCACGCGTGTTCTGGCGCCTGCGATCTATCATGTTCATGCAAAGGATACGCGGGTCGATCCGGCGATGGCGTCGGTCAACAGCCTGATCGACACCAAGGCGACCGAGCGATTGTTGGATCGGTCATGGAGCTACGTCACGCTGGGCTACGGGCACGACCTGTTGTGGTGGCGGGAGTTCTGCTCGCTGCTTCGCTTGGTCGGCTATGACGATGTGCTGTCGATCGAGCATGAGGATCTGATGTTGCCGCCGCTCGACGGGGTGCGGAAGTCGGTAGAGCTGCTGCAAAATGTCATTGCGTGTCCCACACACATGTGTGGTGTTGCGAGGAGCGAAGCGACGAAGCAATCCCGGTCATAAGTTCGCTCCATCGAACGAGATTGCTTCGTCGCTGCGCTCCTCGCATAACAATGTCAGAATGACTCGCGCTCCACCGATAGAGGGCTGTTGCGACGGCCCGGCCCTGGAAGTCGCTTTGCCGCTGCAGTGACAGTCAGATCTGCGAGTATCCCGAACCCGGGCTGTCCACGCCGCGGCCGGCGCCCTGATCAATCCCGCCGAATTCCTTGAGGATCTGCTGGCTGTACGTCACCCGCCCGTTCACTTTCGCGGCAGGCTCGCTCGCCAGCAGCAGCACTGCACGCGCCATCATCGTCGGTGGCTCGCCTCGCGGATCATCCATGCCCGACACCAGCTTGTGGTAAACTGTGCCCGGTGTCGGCACGATCTGCGACGGCGACACCGCGGCGACGGTTATTCCGTCGTACTGCGCGACTTCCTGCGCCAGCCCTTGTGTGAACCGCTCCAGCGCCGCTTTCACCGCGCCGTACATCGTGCCGCCACGTACAGTCTTGTCGGCGTATGGTCCCCGACCCGGCCCGATCGCCGCGCCTGAGCTGATGTTGACGATGGCGCCCGTGCGGCGCGGGATCATATCCTTCAGCACTTCCTTCGCCAGCATGAACGGCCCGTGCACGTCGACCGCGAAGGCGCGAACCCAGCGATTGGTCTGGAACTCGGTGATCGGCTGGTAGTAGGTGAGGGCCGCGTTGTTCACCAGGATATCGACCGGCCCGTAGTCGCGCGCTGCCTGCACCAACGCGATGCAGTCATCTTCGCTGGACACGTTGGCGGCGACCGCTTTCGCTTCGCCGCCCTTCGCACGGATCAGCTCGACGGTGCGCTTCAAAGTGCCTTCCAGGAACGGGTGATCGCCTTCAGCCAAGGTACGTGCGGCGCACACCACTTTCGCGCCTTCCTCGGCGAACAGTTCGGAAATTGCCTGACCGATACCGCGGCTTGCGCCGGTGACGATGGCGACCTTGCCGTCGAGAATTCCCATGGACCTATCTCCGATCCTGCAGCAGCCGCCGCGCGATCACCATGCGATGCACCTCGGAAGGTCCCTCATAGACCCGCATGGTGCGTACCTTCTGCGCCATGAGCTGCAACGGCAGCTCCTTCGCGACACCCATTGCACCAAAAGCCTGCATCGCGTTGTCGATCGTCTCCGTCGCCATCTCGGTTCCGTAGAGCTTCACCATTGAAGCCTCGGTCCGTACGTCCTTGCCGGCATCCGATTTTGTCGCGGCATCGTACACCATCAGCCGGCAGGCATGTATCTTGATGGCGGCATCCGCGATCCACCACTGGATCGCCTGGCGATCCGCCAGTCGCTGACCGAAGGTGACACGCTGCTTCGCGTGCTCCATCATCATGTCGAGTGCGCGACGGGTCATTCCAACGCACCAGGCACCGATCTGCAAGCGCCGCACCGTCAGCCGCAACTGCATCGGCGCGAAACCTTTGCCCTCCTGGCCGAGTAGCTGGGTTTCGGGGATGCGGCAATCGTCAAAGGTCAGTTCGTAAGTGCGCTGTCCGCCGAGCATCGGGATCTCGCGCTCGATGTTGAAGCCCTTGGTGCCACGCTCGACAATGAAGGCGGTGACGCCTTCGTGCCGCTTGCCCTCACCCGAGCGCGCCATGACGATGACGAAGTCAGCCTGGGGCACGCGGCTGACCCAGATCTTCCTGCCGTTGATAACCCAGTCGCTGCCGTCCTTGCGCGCGCGGGTGATCATCCCGGCGGGATCGCCACCGGCACCGGGCTCCGAGATGGCGATCGCGGACTGAGCCTCGCCTCGCGCGTAAGGTTCCAGATATTTTCTGCGTTGTTCGGGATTGGCCGCCGCCATCAGCATGTGCAGGTTGGGGCTATCTGGCGGAAAAGTGAAGGGAACACAGGTGCGGCCTTGTTCCTCATACACGCCGATCAGCGCCACCGTAGGGAGGTTGGCGCCGCCGAACTCCTCCGGCACGTCGAGGCCCCACAGACCCAGCTCGCGACATTTGCCCAGCAGCGTTGTTTCTTCTTCGGCGCTCAGGGCGGACTTCTGGCCGGACATCTCGCGCGCGAGCACCGCTTTCTCCAGGGGCATGACATCGCGATCGATGAATTTCGCGACCAGGTCCTGGAGCATGCGGTGTTCTTCGGAAAGCTCGAACATTGTCGTTGTCATTCCTTCAGCATGATCAGCGCGTCGGCGATCGTCAGGCCCGATCCGTCCTGGTGGAGGATCACCGGATTGAGCTCCATCTCGGCTACCCGGTCGCGATATGCGAGCGCGGCCCGTGACACATTGGCGATCAACTCCGCCGCCGGCGTGATGTCGATCGGCGCTGCGCCCCGAAAGCCCGTCAACAGCCTCGCAGATTTCAAGCTGCCCAGCATCTCCGCTGCCTCGGCGGCATCGACGGGGGCCGGCCGGTGCACGACGTCGTCCATCAGTTCCACCATGGTGCCGCCCATGCCCACCATCATGATGGGCCCGAACGTGGGATCATTTACCATGCCGATGACCAGTTCATGTCCTCGTGGCGCCATCTTCTGCACGAGCACGCCTTCGATGCGCGCATCAGGCTTATAGCGCCGCGCCGATCTGATGATCTGGTCGTAGGCCACGGCCACGGATTGCGGGTTCTGCAGTCCGAGGACCACGCCGCCAGCCTCGGTCTTGTGAGGCAGATCGGGAGAAGCGATCTTCAGCACCACGGGATACTGCAACGCGCTTGCTGTTTCCGCTGCTTCTGCCGCCGAGGTTGCCAGCCGTTCCTGCGTCTCCGGCAAACCGTAAGCCGCCAGCAGCGCCTTTGCACGATGCTCCGTCAGAACGGACGGCAGGTCATCCGGAAGAGAAACGGCAGGAACACTTTCAGGCGAGACAGGGTGCGGACGCGCCAGCGCTTCTGCGTAGTTCGCCAGCTTGCTCATAGCAACGCCGACGTTGCGCAGGTCGCTGTGTACGAACAGTCCGCAGCCGGCCGCACTGCGCCGACCAAACTCGGATGGCAGCGTATAGGTCCATACTGTCATCGGCTTGCCGCAACGTGCGGCTGTCGCGCGCACGCGGTCGGCGTCCAATGACACCCGCGTCTCGCTGGTGAGCGACGTGATCAGCACCAGCATGTCGATCTCGTCCGAGCCGGCCAATGTTTCCATTGCCGTCATCACCGCCGCTCCAGTCGTGGAGCCTTGCGCGGTGACATCGACCGGATTGCCCGGGGCGCCATAGGACGGCATGACCGACCGCAGTGAAGCCTGCGTCGAGGCCGATAACGGCGGCACGACCAGACCGTGCAGCGACAACGTATCCGCCATCCACGCGCCGCCGCCCCCTGACGGCGTAATAATCCCGGCGCGGCGTCCCTTCGGCAGCGGGCAGGTCACCAGCACGCCGGCGATCGCCACCGCTTCATCTGGATCTTCTGCCTCGATAACGCCGTAGCGCTCGAAGATTGCGTGGTATGCCGTGTACGATCCGGACAGCGACGCCGTGTGCGATGCCGAAGCGCGCGAGCCAGCATCGGAGCGGCCGATCTTGATCGCGATGATCGGCTTGCCGAGCCGCCGCGCCTTTGCGAGCGCGGCGATGAATGCCGGTCCATTGCGCACGGTTTCACAGAACAGCATGACGGCGTGCGTGTTCGGGTCCTCGACCATGTAGTCGAGGAAGTCCGCCATGTTCAGATCGGCCTCGTTGCCGGTAGAGATCACGTAGGAAAAGCCGATCCCTGCCGCCTTGCCGCGATTGAACAACGCGAAGCCGATGCCACCCGACTGCGCGACTACACCGACCCGGCGATCCGAGACGAGGACGCGGCTCTCGTCCTCCTGCACCTCGACGGTCGGGCTGAACGTTGTGGCGACCTTGCCGAGTGCATTGAAGTAGCCCTCGCAATTCGGGCCACACGCGCGAATGCCGGTGCGCTTCGTCACCTCGACCAATGCCGCCTGCATGTCGCGCGCGGCGCCGCCCTCCTCGGCAAAACCGGAGCTGATGATCAGTGCGTTCTTCACGCCAGCGCGCGCGCATTCCTCCAGCGCGGGTGCGACCCCGGCGGCAGGTATTGCCACCAATGCGAGGTCCACCGGCTCGCCCACCGCGCCGATCAAAGCATAGCAACGGAGCCCCCCGATCTCCTGATAGCTCGGATTGATCGGCAGGATGCGCCCGGGGTAGCCGTTCTCGCGCAACTGGTGCAGCAGACGTCCGCGAATGCGGTGCGTGTCGGGCGAGGCGCCCAACACGGCGATCGATTGCGGCCAGAAGAAGCTTTGCAGCGCGTGGTTGCTCACCCGCGACTTCCGGTCGGGATTTCGCGGAATGGCACGTCCTTGTCGACCCGGACATCTTGCGGCAGGCCAAGCACACGTTCCGCGATGATGTTGCGCATGATCTCATCCGTGCCGCCCGCGATGCGGAGTGCCGGCGAGTACAGCAGCGCCTCCTCGAAGATGCCGGCCACCGGCATGTCAGCGCCCATCGTTGGTCCCGCCATGCCGATCAGGTCGAGGCCATAGGACAGGATGTCCTGCAACTTGTTCGCGGCGACCACTTTGATGATCGACAATTCCGGCCCCGGCGTGCCGCCCCGCGACAGCGCGGTCATGCCGCGATACTTGGTGTATTTCAGGCCTTGCGACCGGACATAGAACTCCGCCAGCTTCTCCTGGACCGCGGCGTTGTCGATCGCCATGCCGTCCTCCAGTTCGAGTTGATTGGCGAGGCGCAAAAGCTCCTGAAAGTCGGGGCCGGGCGAATCGCGCATACCGTGCCGCTCGTTCATCAAGGTAGTCAGCGCGACGCGCCAGCCGCCACCGATCGGACCGACCCGCATCGCGTCAGGGATACGCACGTTGGTGAAGAAGACTTCATTGAAATGCGCCGAACCGGAGAGCTGACGGATCGGCCGCACTTCCACGCCCGGCGTCTTCATGTCGAGGATGAAGTAGGTCAGCCCCGCATGCTTGGGCACATTCGGATCACTGCGCGCGACCAGGATGCCGAAATCGCTGTAATGCGCCCCCGAGTTCCAGATCTTCTGCCCGTTGATCACCCACTCGTCGCCGTCGCGTTCCGCACGTGTGCGCAGCGAGGCAAGGTCGGAACCGCCGGACGGTTCGGAAAACAACTGGCACCACACAATGTCGGCTCGCATGGTGGGCTTGACGAAGCGTTCGCGCTGCTCCGGCGTGCCACAGACGCAGATCGTCGGCATGGCGAGATGGATGCCGATGCCGAAGATGCCGGACAGGACGTCGAACTGTGCCTCCTCCTGATTGTAGATGACGTTCTGAATTTGTGTGCCGCCGCGGCCGCCCCACTCCTTCGGCCAGTGGATGCCGACGAAGCCCGCCTCGGCTTTCTTGCGCTGAAACGCCATCGCGCGATCCATCGCACCTGGCGCGTCCTGGCCACGGCGATAGCCTTCAACTTCGCCCGGCTTGCGGCGTTGCGCATTGGCTTCCAGGAAGGCGCGGGCCTCGGCACGGAACACGGCTTCTTCAGGAGCGTCTTCGAAGTCCATTCAGGCCTCCCCCAGAAATTCTCCCCCTCCCGCAAGGGGAGGGGGAGGACTCTTCAATCATTCGCCAGCGCGATCGTGTTGCTCTTGCGCAGCTCAGCGACCAGCCGGCGCTTCCATTCACGCGTGCCGCCCAGCGCCATCGCGTGCAGTTTGGCGCGGCGATAGTAGAACTGGCAGTCCATCTGCCAGGTGAAGCCCATGCCGCCGTGCGTCTGGATGTTCTCCTTCGACGCCAGCCAGCCAGCATCGCACGCGGAGATGCGCGCCACCGATGCAGCGATCGGCAGTTCCGCCGCATCGGTGTGCAGTGCCCAGGCACCGTAATACGCATTCGACCGCGCCAGCTCGACCGCGATGTAGATGTCCGCCAGCTTGTGCTTGATCGCCTGGAACGAGCCGATCGGCCGGCCGAACGCATAGCGCTCGCGCGCATAATCCCGCGCCATCTCCAGCGCCGCCTGAGCGCACCCGACTTGCTCGAATGCCAGCATCACCGCGGCGCGGTCGAGCAGGTGGTGCACTGCATCGACGCCCTCGCTGCCCGCCAGCAAGTCCGCCGGCGCGCCGGCGAACGCGATCCGCGCGTGCGATCTTGTAGGGTCGATCGTGATCACCGCCTCGCGCGTCACGCCAGGACCGGCGAGATCGACGATGGCGAGGCAGGGCCCGCGATCACTCAACGCCGCCACGACGGCAAAGTCCGCGACGTCGCCGTCCGGCACGGCCAGCTTGGTGCCGCTCAGCTTCCCACCAGCGATGTTTGCCGAAAGCGCAGCAGCCTTCACCGGCCCCGGACGTTCGGCCATGGCCAATGTGCCTATCGCCTCGCCGGCGGCGAGCTTCGGCAGCCATGTCTGCTTCTGTGCATCACTGCCGAACAGCAGGATCGCCTCGGTCGCCAGATATACCGAGGAGGCAAACGGCACAGGTGCCACTGCGTGGCCCAACTCCTCTGCCAGCACGCACACTCCGAGATGGCCGAGGCCGGCCCCGCCGAATGCTTCGGGGATGGCCGCGCCCGTCCAGCCCATCTCTGCCATCGCCTGCCAGAGCGAGCGATCATACGGTTCCGGCCCTTCGAGGATGCGCCGCGGTACGCTGGTAGGACAGCGTTCGGTCAGGAACCGTCGGGCCTCGTCGCGCAACTGCTTGAGTTCGTCCGGGAGGTCGAAATTCATGCCGGAAGGCCTGCCAGGAACGCCTCGACCGCGCGGTTGAACGCGGCTGGCTGGTGCAGATTGGCCGCATGCCCTGCGTCATCGATCACCACCTTCGCAGCACCGTGGATCTTGCGCGCCATGTAGTCGGTGGCGGCCAGGAAGTTGGTGTCGTTGCTCCCCACCAGCACAATGCTTGGCACCGCGATCGTGTCGAGCGACGCGATCACTGAGTTGTCGCGCTGCGTCAGCATGCCGCGTGCCGCCCCAGCCAGGCCGCTCGCGTCGCGGTGTTGGCTCATGCGCACCTCGTCGCTGGTGCCCAGCGCCGCCAGGCCACGTGCATCCAGATCGTCCGCCCGCTGCCGCGCGCGCTGGTTCCACGTCTCGCGTGCCTCGGCGTTGCGGAAGCCGGGTCCTGTATCGAAGATCATCAGCGCGCGCGTCATCCCCGGGTGGACGCGATGGAACGCGAGCGACATGTAGCCGCCCAGCGATAGTCCACCGATCACAGCACGTCGGACGCCGCTGGTGCGCAAAATGGCCGCCATGTCCTCGACAGTGGCTGATTCGGAATAGGCGGCAGGATCGGTCGGATAGTCGCTTTGACCGTGGCCGCGCATGTCCCACACGATCACCTGGAACCGATCGCGCAACGCCTCGATCTGACCGTCCCACATTCGGCAGGTGGCACTGTAGCCGTGCGAGAGCAGGATCGTGGGGCCTTGCCCATGCACCTCGTAATGGATCGCCACGCCGTCGCGATCGAGCCTTGCCATGGCCCATTTCCTCCGCCCCTACCGCCGCGTAAGGTCGCACGCAGCGCAACCGAGCGGAAGAGCAGGGCAGGGAACCATGGCAACCTACGAGCATATCGGGGTGACGCAGTCCGGCATGATCGCCACCATCGAAGTCAGGCGCGGGCCGAACAACTTCGTCGATACCGACATGGTGGCCGAGATCGCCGACGTGCTGGAGGGTTTCGACCGCACGCCAGAGGTGCGCGCCATCGTGCTGTGCGCCGAGGGCAAGCACTTCTGCGCCGGCGCCGATTTCGGCAGCCGCGGTGCTGACGGCGTGAACCGGGGCACCAAGCGAGGTCGGCACCTGTATAAGGAAGCGCAGCGGCTCTGGCGCACCGGTAAGCCGATCGTCGCCGCGGTGCACGGTGCCGCGGTGGGCGCCGGGGTCGGGCTCGCGGTGATGGCGGACTTCCGCGTCACCTGCCCCGAGGCGCGGTTCTCGGTGAACTTCACCCGCCTGGGGTTCCATCCAGGGTTCGGGCTGACCGCCTCGCTGCCGCGGCTGATCGGCGCCCAGCAGGCGTCGCTGTTGATGTATACCGGGCGACGACTGACCGGTGAGCAGGCACTGGAGATCGGCCTGGCGGATTACTGCGTGCCGCTGGACCAGGTGCGGCCACGGGCTACGGAGCTGGCGACCGAGATCGCTGAGTCGGCACCCCTGGCGATCGTGGCGACGCGGGAGACTCTGCGCCGCGGGCTGGCCGAGGCGGTGGCATCGGCGACCGAGCGCGAATACGAGGAGCAGGACTGGCTGCGCAACACCGAGGACTTCCGCGAAGGGGTCAAGGCGATGGCCGAGCGCCGGCTGCCGGATTTCAAGGCGCGCTAGGACACACAGACGCAGTTGTGACGCTGCCCCGCACACCTTCGCTGCGCCTCGACGGTCGCCGCGCGTTGGTCACCGGCGCCGGTCGCGGCATCGGCCTGGCGTCGGCGGCCGCACTGGCGCAGGCAGGCGCGCATGTTGTGCTGGTGGCCCGCACCGCTGCGGAAATCGAGGCGGCGTCGGCGCAGATCCTTGATGAAGGCGGCAGCGCCGAGCCTTTGGTATTGGATGTGACCGAACTGGACTCTGTGCGCGCGGCGATCGATGGACTGGCGCCATTCGACGTGCTGGTCAACAACGCCGGCACCAATCGACCGGCGCCGTTCCTCGAGGTGACCGAACAGGACTATGACACCATCACGGGTCTCAACCAGCGTGCCGCGTTCTTCGTGGCGCAGGCGGTCGCACGGCGGATGGTTCAGGCATCGGTGCGCGGATCGATCGTCCACATCTCCTCTCAGATGGGCCATGTCGGTGGCGCTCGGCGCACGGTCTATTGCATGAGCAAACACGGCATCGAAGGCCTGACGAAGGCGATGGCGATCGACCTGGCGCCGCACGGCATCCGGGTGAACACCATCGGGCCGACGTTCATCGATACCCCGCTGACGCGTCCGTTCTGGAACGACAAGACGTTCCACGCCGATGTGGTGCGGCGGATCAAGCTGGGGCGGCTGGGCACGGTGGAGGACCTGATGGGGGCGGTGGTGTTTCTGGCTTCGGACGCCGCGGCTCTGATGACCGGGACTTCCCTGGTCGTGGACGGTGGCTGGACCGCGGAGTAGTCGTTGCGGGGGCGCCAGGGCGCGCCTCACCGGTGGCTGTTTTCAATTAAAACATCTTCATATCGGTTGGCTGACCGTCTCCAGGGTTGACCCGGCCAATATTTCCGGCAGAAGACCGATTGCCTGCCGGCGTGCCGCGCGGGCCACAGGTGCATGGCCGGGTGTGGCCTATTGGGAGTGGACGTATGGAAAGCAGGACGACTTCTGGTGTGGGGCGCCGTACGGTGCTCCTGTCCGGAGCGACACTCGGCATGGCGCAACTGGCCGCGCCGTGGATCATCAAAGCGCGGGGCGAGACCCCGGTGAAGATCGGGATGGTCGACCCGCTGACCGGAATTCTCTCCGCCTTGGCGCAAAGCGAGGTGGAAGGTGCCAAGTATGCGGTCGATGAGGTGAACCAGAAAGGCGGTATTCTCGGCCGCCAGGTGCAGCTCCTGGTCGAGGACTCGGCTAACGACGTCGGCACTGGCGTGCAGAAGACCCGCAAGCTGATCGACCGCGACCAATGCGATGTGATCTTCGGCGACGTGAACTCCGGCATCGCCTACGCAATGTCGCAGGTCACCAGCGAAAAGAAGGTGTTCCACATCGTGCCTGGCGGTCACACCGACCCGATCACCGGCACCGACTGCAAGTGGAATGTGTTCCGCGTCTGCAACACCACCACGATGGATGCTGGTGCGATCACCGGCGAGCTGGTGAAGCGGTTCGGCAAGAAGTGGTTCTTCATCACGCCGGATTACGCCTATGGCCACACCTTGCAGGACGCCTTCATCAAGAATCTGAAGAAGGCAGGCGGCGAGTACCAAGGCGACATGCTGCCGATCAACACCAGTGAGTTCTCCGCCACGCTGATCAAGGCAAAGGCCTACAAGCCCAACGTGCTGCTCAACAATATGGGCGGCCTCGCGCAGATCGACTGCATGAAGCAGTTCGTGCAGTTCGGCATGACGAAGGACATGGCGCTTGGCGGCGCGCTGTTCGAGATGGAGAGCATCAAGTCGGTGCCGAAGGACGCGCAGACCGGCTGGTGGGACATGGAATGGTGGTGGGACCAGCCGAACGTGCCGGAGGTGCCAAAGTTCGTTGCCGCGTTCCGCAAGGCGATGAACAAGACGCCCAGTGCGCGTCATTGGTTCGGCCATGTGGCGGTCCATTCGGTCCGGCTGGCGGCGGAGAAGGCCAAGTCACTCGAAGGACCGAAGATGGCAGTTGCGCTGGAGGACCTCGAGCTGCCGCCCGATGTCGCACTGCAGCCCGGCAGCATTCGCTATCGCGCCGGCGATCACGAGCTGATGGCCAACATCTTTGTCGGCCAGGCGCACCCACCCGACGGCAACCCCGACAACGTCTTCAGAGTCGAGGCGTTGGTGCCTGGCGACCAGGCGGCCGGCCCGGTCGCCGACACCGGCTGCAAGATGACCCACCCGGTCTGACGCACACTTATCCCTCCCCCTCGCGGGGGGAGGGACGGGGAGGGGCCCATGCTTCAACTCGTCCTGTTCAATGTCACCAACGGATTGATCATCGGCACCTTCTACGTGCTGATGGCGTTGGGCCTTTCGCTGATCCTCAATCTCAGCAACGTCATCAACTTCGCCCACGGCAACTTCCTCGCCCTCGGCGGCTATATCGCCTTTGTGCTGACCCCGTTCATCGGCTTTTGGGGCGCGTTGATTGTCTCTCCGATCCTCACCGGGGTGCTTGGCTTTGTCATCGAACGGCTGATGATCCGCCGAGTCTACAACCGCGATCCGGTCTACAGCCTGCTGTTGACGTTTGGACTCGCCTTCATTCTGCAGGATGTCTGCCGTTACATCTGGGGGCCGAACGGATTGCCACTCGGCATTCCCGAGATCCTGTCGCAGCCGCTCAGCTCTGAGCTGTTCTTCATCACGTGGTACCGCGTTTTCATGGTGGTCGTGGTCATCGTCGCGGTAGCTGGGCTGTTCGCCTTCCTGCGTTACTCGCGCGTCGGCGTCCGTATACGCGCGGGCACACTGGACCTTGAGACGGTGGCCGCACTCGGTGTGAACGTGCGCCTGCTGCGTTCATTCAACTTTGCCCTTGGCTCGCTGCTTGCCGGATTGAGCGGCGTGCTCGCAGCCGGTCAGATCGGGCTGAACCCCAACATGGGCGACGACCTGCTGATGCCGAGTTTCATCGCGATCATCGTCGGCGGCGTCGGCAGTCTCACCGGCACACTGCTCGGCGGACTGCTCATTGGCGTTGCCGCGGCGTTGACAACAATCGTCTGGCCGGCCGCAAGCGAGGCGGTGATCTACGTGATCATGGCAGTGGTATTGCTGATCAGACCTCGTGGCCTGATGGGCGAGGAAGGTATGCTGACATGAACAGCGCCACGGTCGCCGGCGCCGCTTCACGGCGTGCCGAAATGCGCTGGCTGCCGCCAATCGCCATCTGGGCTGTTCTGCTCACCGCACCGCTATGGCTGCCGCTGCTTGGTGGCTACACCGCGTTGGCGGGGCGCGTGCTCGTGCTGGGCCTCGCGGCAATGGGCTTCAACATGCTCCTTGGCTTTACCGGCGTGATGAGCTTCGGCCACGCCGCATACTTTGGCCTGGGCGCCTATGGCGCGGGGCTGACACTGAAATTCCTCGCCGCATCCACCCCATTGGCGATACTGCTTGGCACGCTGCTTGGCGGACTCGCGGGGACGCTGTTCGGTTTGCTGATCGTCAGGCGCCGCGGCGTCTATTTCGCCATGGTCACCGTAGCCTTCGGTCAGGTCGCTTTCTATGTCGCCTATAGCTGGAACGATCTCACCGGCGGATATGACGGTCTGCGCGGGTTCGTGCGCGCGCCGATCCATCTCGGTCCCGCGCTGATCGACATCGCGTCAAACCCGAACACGTTCTACTATTTCGTGCTGTTCGTCTTCGCGGTTGCCGTCGGGTTGATGGCCTTCATCCTGCGTTCGCCGTTCGGTCGTACGCTGGTCGCCATTCGCGAGAACGAGCGTCGCGCCCGCTTCCTCGGCATTCCGATCGAGCGCCACATCTGGCTGTCCTTCTCGATCTCCTGCTTCTTCACCGCGCTTGCCGGCTCGTTGTATGCACTGCTCAACAATTTCGCCGATCCGATGGCGCTGCATTACTCGCTCTCTGGCGAAATCGTCATCATGACGGTGATGGGCGGCATGCGCGCCTTCTGGGGGCCGCTGCTCGGTGCCGCAGTGTTCGTAGTGCTGCAGGACTATATTTCGTCGATGACCGTCAACTGGATGAGCTTCATCGGCCTGATCTTCGTGCTGGTGGTGTTGTTCTTCCCGCGGGGCCTGCTGGGCATGCTGCAGCGGCGAGGCGCGACATGAGTTTGCTGGAGGTTCGCAGCGTCTCCAAACACTTTGGCGACCTGGTGGCGGTCGAGGATGTGTCGCTGAACGTCGAAAATGGCGAGCTGCGCGCCATCATCGGCCCAAACGGCGCCGGGAAGACGACATTCTTCAACATGATTTCAGGCTTCTTTCCCCCGAGCAAGGGCGACATTGTGTTCGACGGCGAGACGGTCACGCGGCTCCCTGTCACCGCTCGTGTGGCACGCGGCATGGCACGTACCTTCCAGATCACCGAGATCTTCCCTGAACTTTCGGTGCGCGAGAACGTGCGTATCGCGCAGGAATCGGCCGACGGTTTTCGCCTGCACATGTGGGTCAGTCGAGCCGAGACCGCACGCGTGATGCGCGAGGTCGATGAACTGCTCGCTCAGGTCGGTCTTTCGACCAATGCCGACCGGCTGGTCGGCGAGTTGTCGCATGGCGATCAGCGCGCCGCCGAGATCGCCATGGCGCTCGCGCTGCGACCACGGCTGCTGTTGCTGGACGAACCGACTGCCGGCATGGGCGAGCAGGAGACCTATCAGGTGGCCGGACTGATCCGCCGCCTGCACCGCAACAGCGCCTATACGATCATATTGATCGAGCATGACATGCGCGTGGTGTTCAATCTTGCCGACCGCATAACCGTGCTGGCGGAAGGCCGCATGCTGGCGGACGGTACGCCGCAGCAGATCGCAGAGGACCCGCACGTGCAGGCGGCATATCTGGGGAAGGCCGAATGAACGCGCTCGAGGCCCAGGGTCTGAACACCTTCTACGGCAAGAGCCACATCCTCCATGACGTCGGCTTGACGGTCACCGAAGGCAGCATCACCACGTTGTTGGGCCGCAACGGGGCCGGGAAGACCACGACGCTGCGCAGCCTGGTCGGCCTGACATCGGCTCGCGCGGGCACCGTGCGCATATTTGGTCAGGACACGACCCGCCTGCCCACATTCCGTATTGCAGCACTCGGCGTCGGCTATGTACCGGAGGGGCGACGCATTTTTCCCAACCTGACCGTCGATGAGAACCTTCACGTCCCGATCGAGCGGCCGGGACCGTGGACGATCAATCGCATCTATCAGGTCTTTCCGCGGCTGGGAGAACGCAAGCAGAATCGAGGTCGGCAACTTTCAGGTGGCGAGCAGGAAATGCTATCCATCGCGCGCGCGTTGCTGCTGAACCCGCGCTTGCTTATCCTGGATGAGCCCTCGCAAGGGCTTGCGCCGCTCATCGTGCGGGAGGTGTTCCGTATCGTGGCGCAGATGCGCGGCGAAGGGATTTCGGTGCTGTTGGTTGAACAGAACGTGCGGGTCGCGCTGGAGATTGCCGATCAGGCCTACGTGCTGGAGAATGGCCAGATCGTCTATTCTGGTAAGGCGGCGGAACTCGGTGCCGATGAGGAGCGCATCCAGGCACTTGCCGGGGCTTCCGCGGAGGAGTGGCATCTGGATGATGTGTTGCCGACATAATCAGGGCGCGGTGGTGCGATGATCCGTTATCTCAAGCGCGGCGCTACCGACGAGGAGAAGTTCGAGGCCGACCGCAAGGTGCGCCAGACGGTCGAGGCGATCCTCGATGACGTTGTGCGACGTGGCGATGCGGCGGTGCGCGAACTGTCCGTGAAGTTCGACAAGTGGCAGCCGAAGGATTTCCGCCTGTCGTCGTCGGAAATTCAGGGTCTGATCGACAGTCTGCCGTCGCAGGTGATCGAGGACATTAAGTTCGCCCAGGCGCAGATTCGTCGCTTTGCCGAGGTGCAGCGCGCCGCATTGCGCGATGTGGAGGTGGAAACGCTGCCTGGCGTTCGGCTTGGGCACAAGAACATTCCGGTCGCCAGTGTTGGCTGTTATGTGCCGGGTGGGCGCTATCCAATGGTCGCGTCCGCGCACATGAGCGTGCTGACCGCGAAGGTTGCCGGCGTGAAGCGTGTCGCCGCCTGCACGCCGCCATTGAATGGCGTGCCGCCTGCCGCGACGGTCGCCGCAATGGCGCTGGGGGGTGCCGATGAGATCTATCTGCTCGGCGGCATCCAGGCGGTTGCCGCAATGGCGCTTGGCACCTCGAGCATACCGGCAGTCGACATGTTGGTCGGTCCTGGCAACGCGTTCGTCGCGGAGGCGAAGCGGCAGTTGTTCGGTCGCGTCGGAATTGATCTTCTGGCCGGCCCGACTGAGACGCTGATCATTGCCGACGATACGGCAGACGCCGAAATGTGCGCCACCGACCTGCTCGGACAGGCGGAGCATGGTCCGACGTCGCCTGCAATTCTGCTGACGACATCGGCCAAGATCGCGAATGAAATCCAGGCGGAGATCGATCGTCAGTTGGCACGACTGGCGACTGCCGACATCGCCGGTGTCGCCTGGCGCGACCACGGGCAGGTCATCTTGTGCGACACCGACGAGGAAATGGTGGCAGAGGCTGATCGGATTGCCTCGGAGCACGTGCAGGTGCTGACGCGCGAACCGCGCTGGTTCCTGGAGCGGATGACCAACTACGGTTCGCTGTTTCTCGGCAAGGAGACCAATGTCGCGTATGGCGACAAGGTGATCGGCACCAACCACACGCTGCCGACCAAGCGGGCGGCGCGCTACACCGGCGGGTTGTGGGTGGGCAAGTTCCTGAAGACCGTGACCTATCAGGAGGTCAGTGTGGAGGCGACCGCCATGATCGGCGAATACTGCTCGAGGCTTTGCGCGATCGAGAACTTCGCCGCGCACAAAGAGCAGGCGGACCTGAGGGTTCGGCGCTACGGTGGCAGGAACGCCGCTTGAGGCTATGATGTGGGCTACAAGGTAAGGGAGCGACGAGCATGAGCGAAGAGATCGCCACTCTCGGCGGCGGCTGTTTTTGGTGCCTGGAGGCCGTCTACAAGGACCTGCGAGGCGTACGCAGCGTGATGTCCGGCTACGCCGGCGGGCACGTCACCAATCCCAGCTACAAGGCGGTCTGCGCCGGAACGACCGGCCACGCTGAAGTGGTTCAAGTGAAATTCGACCCCGCGGAGGTGTCCTACGCCGACCTGCTCCGCGTGTTCTTCACCATCCATGATCCGACGACGAAGGACCGGCAGGGGCATGATGTCGGGCCGCAGTACCGCTCCATCATCCTGACGCATTCGGATGCTCAGCGGGAGACTGCACAGTCGGTGATCAAGGAGATCGCCGATGCGAAGGTATGGCCGGCACCGATCGTGACGCAGGTCGAACCATTGGAGGTGTTCTACGAAGCCGAGCCCGAGCACCACGACTATTTCGAGCGCAATCCCTGGACGGGCTACTGCCAGGCAGTGGTCGCGCCGAAGGTCACGAAATTCCGCAAGACTTTTGCCGATCGGTTGAAGCGCGCGGCGGCGGAGTAAGATCAGCACTCAGCGCGTTGGCCGCCGCACTGGCGGCATTCGCGCAGCACGCAACGTCAGGAGACTGACCATGGACCTGAGTTTCACCGCCGAGGAACTTGCATTCCGTGACGAGGCGCGTCGCTTCTTTCGGAGCGAGATTCCGCAATCGATCCGTGACAAGGTCGCGGAAGGCGAGGGGCTCACCCGTGATGAGATGATCACCTCGCAACGGATCTTGAATGCGCGCGGCTGGGCGACGGTGAATTGGCCGGTTCAGTGGGGCGGACAGGACTGGTCGCCGGTGCAGATCTATATGTACCAGGACGAAATGCAGCAGGCGAACGTGCCGACCCCGATCGGCTTCAATGTCACGATGGTCGGTCCGGTGATCGCACAGTTCGGCAGCGACGAGCAGAAGCAGCAGTTCCTGCCCAAGACCGCCAATGCCGACATCTTCTGGTGCCAGGGCTTTTCGGAACCCGGCTCCGGTTCCGATCTGGCCTCGCTCCGAACACGCGCCGAGCGCAAGGGCGACAAGTATATGATCAACGGCCAGAAGATCTGGACCACACTGGCGCAATACGCCGACTGGATTTTCTGCCTGGTGCGCACCGATCCGGCCGCGAAGAAGCAAGAAGGAATCTCATTCATCCTCGTGGACATGAAGACGCCCGGCATCACTGTGCGGCCCATCGTCACCATCGACGGTGGCCGCGAGGTGAACGAGGTGTTCTTTGATAATGTCGAAGTTCCTGCCGAGAACCTGGTCGGCCAGGAGAACAAGGGTTGGGATTACGCGAAGTTCTTGCTTGGAAACGAACGCACCGGCATTGCGCGGGTTGGTGCATCCAAGGCGAAGGTGGCGCGCATCAAGGAACTCGCGTCGATGGAGCGTGTTGGCGATCGGCCGTTGATCGAGGATCCGCGCTTCCGCGAGAAGCTCGCCGCAGTGGAAATTGAGCTCAAGGCCCTGGAGATGACGCAGTTGCGCGTCGTGGCCGACGAACGCAAGCGAGAGAAGGGCAGGCAGAATCCTGCATCGTCCATTCTGAAGCTGAAGGGCTCCGTGATCCAGCAGCAACTGACCGAGCTGGTGATGGATGTTGTTGGGCCTTACGCACTGCCCTATCAGCGCGACTTCGATGGCCGCAATGAGGAGGCAATCGGCCCAGACTACGCCACCGAAGCGGCGCCCATGTACTTCAACTACCGCAAGGTCTCGATCTACGGCGGCTCAAACGAGATTCAACGAAATATCGTCGCCAAGGCGATACTGGGGCTTTGATTTCATGGATTTCGATCTCACCGACGAACAGCGTTTGCTGAAGGACAGCGTCGACCGGCTGGTCGCCGATCAGTACCAGTTTGAGCAGCGCAAGAAGTACCTGGCCGAGCCAGATGGCTGGAGCCGCTCTGTCTGGCAGCAATATGCCGAGATCGGCCTGCTCGGCCTTCCATTTGCGGAAGCGCATGGAGGGTTCGGCGGCGGCCCGGTCGAAACGATGATCGTGATGGAGGCATTCGGTCGCGGCCTTGTGCTGGAGCCGTACTTTGCCTCGATCATCCTCGGGGGTGGCTTGCTGCGTCGTGCTGCCACGCCGACACAGCAACAGGCGCTGCTGCCGCAGGTTGCGCAGGGCAAAATGAAGCTGGCGTTCGCTCACGTGGAACGACAATCACGCTATGACCTCGCTGACGTCGCCACCACCGCACGACAGGATGGCGCGGTATGGGTGTTGGACGGCGCCAAGAGTGTCGTGCTGCACGGCGACTGCGCGGATCGGCTGCTGGTGTCAGCGCGCGTATCCGGCGATCGGCGTGACCGTATGGGCATCGGCCTGTTCCTGGTCGATCCGTCTGCCCAGGGTGTGTCGCGCCGTGGGTATCCGACGCAGGATGGGTTGCGCGCTGCCGAGGTCACGCTATCAGGCGTGCGAATTCCTCCAGATGATGTGTTGGGTGATGCCGGTAACGCATTGCCGGCGATCGAGCATGTGGTGGACGAGGCTATCGCGGCACTATGCGCGGAAGCGGTCGGCACGATGCAGGTAATGCACGAGACGACGCTTGAGTATCTCAAGACGCGTCAGCAGTTCGGTCGACCGATCGGACAGTTCCAGGTCTTGCAGCACCGCTCTGTGGACATGCTGGTGGCGCTGGAGCAGGCACGCAGCATGGCGATGTTCGCGGCCGTCATGGCCGGAGAGGAGAACGTTGCCGAACGGCGGCGTGCGATCTCCGCCGCCAAAGTGCAGATCGGCCGCTCAGGCAAACATATCGGCCAGGAGGCAGTTCAGCTGCATGGCGGCATCGGCATGACGATGGAATACAAGGTCGGCCATTACTTCAAGCGCATGACAATGCTCGACAAGCTGTTCGGTGATGCTGACGCTCATCTTGAGATGCTGGCACGGCTCGGCGGTCTATTCGGCAACACGAAGGCTGCATAATATTTGCACTATCATTGCGAGTGCCACGCCCGCCTGGCGACGGACTCGCGCTGGATGAAACCGGTATTCGTCATGGCCGGCGAAGGCCGGCCATCCACGTCTTCCTTGGATGCGCGCGGCACAGTCTGCTCATTAGGAGCGCAGCGGTCCTCCCGGACGTGATCCGGGAAGCAATCCCGATCATACATTCGTACCATCGAACGAGATTGCTTCGTCGGCTGCGCTCCTCGCAATGACAATGTGTCGAAGCGGCGCTTCGTCGCTTCTCGATCAGAGTATGCCGTCTCCGTGTAGTGACTTCACGTCCGCCTCGCTCAACCCCAGCCAGCTTTTCAGCACATCTTCCGTGTGCTGACCCAGTATCGGCGACGGCTTCACCTGCGGCGGCTTGCCATCTATGCGAACCGGCCAGGCGGGCATCTTGAACGGCTTATAAGACGGATGCTGCATCACCTGCATGATGCCGCGTTCCTCGAAGTTCTTGTCGTTCATCAGCTCCATCGTGTCGAACACAGCACCCGCCGGGATGCCGGCGCCGCCGACCTGCTCCATTGCCTCATGCTTGGTGCGGGTTCCTGCCCAAGCCGATATGATCGAATCCAGCTCCGCACTGTTCTTCACGCGATCATCCGGTGTGGTGAAGCGTGGATCGCTGATCAGTTCCTCGCGCCCCATCACTTTGCACAGTCGGGCCCAGTGTTCCGGATTGGCTCGGCTCGTCATAATCCACACATAGTCGTTGGCGCCGTTCGGGGCGCACGGATACAGTCCCGACGGCGCATTGCTGCCGCCGCCCGAGTGCGTACCGTCGCGTTCCACGGCCTTGCCGGTGCGCGCCTGTGTGGAGAAGTTGGTGCGCATGTAGTGCAGCATCGCATCCTGCATCGCGACCTGCAGCCGATGGCCCTCGCCAGTTGCGGCGCGTCTATACAGTGCGCCCAGGATGGTGATCGCCATCGTCATGCCGGTACCAGTGTCACCGAGTGACAGCCCGGGCTTAACCGGCATCCGGCCCTTCTCGCCGGTCACGCTGATCGTGCCGCCGGTGGCCTGCGCGATCATGTCGAACGCGAGGTTCTTCTCGTACGGGCTGCCAGTGCCAAAACCCTTAACCTGGCAATAGATGATGCCCGGGTTCAGTTCGCGCACCACGTCGTAGCCGAGACCCAACCGCTCGATCGTTCCCGGTGCCATGTTCTCGACGCAGACATCGGCCTTACGCAGCAGGTCCTTGACCAACTCCAGCCCGCGCGGCGACTTCAGGTTGACCGTGATCGACTTCTTGTTGGCATTGAATACCTGGAAGTAGAACGGATCGTCGTCCGCCCTGCCTGGGCGCAGGCGGCGCCCCGGATCGCCGGTTTTCGGGTTCTCGATCTTCACCACCTCGGCGCCGAGCCAGGCGAGCGCCTCCGTGCAGGATGGCCCTGCCTCGAACTGAGTGAAATCGACGACGCGGATACCAGAGAGAAACTGCAGATCTACGCTGACGTCTTGCATGGAAGTCGTCCTCCCGTAGTGTGGCATTACCGAGAGGTTGGCACAGGTCAGTCTTCCGTGGCCAGCCCGGGTCGAAAGGCTGCGGCCCGTCGTAGATCGTTGCGCCGCCACGCGATGCCGATCACGCTCACCGCGACCAAGCCGGTCAGCGCCATGATGTCCACCGCCAGCAGCAGCCCGAACCAGTCCGCGAGCAAGCCGATCAGCAATATGCCCAGCGGGCCCATCCCGATGCATACCGTCAGCAATCCCATCAGGCGCGAGCGGATGTGCGGCGGCGCATGCAGCACGATCAGCGACGTCTGCATGTTGGCGAACGCGGCGGAGCCGAAGCCGCCGATGACCAGCAGCCCGAAGGCCAGCGCGAAAGTCGGCGCAAGCGGCATCAAACTCACGCAGACCAGGAACAGCAACGATCCGCCGACCATCAACGTCCGCCCGCTCAGGGGCAGCCCGCTGCCGGTGAGCCATAATCCACCGATCAGTGCGCCCAAGGCTTCCGCGCCGGCCAACATCCCGGTCAGCGTCGGCGACACCACGAAGACATCACGCCCAATCGGCGCGATCAACGCCGAATAGCAGAAGCCCAGCAGGTTCATCGCAATGGTGACGGCGAGCACGCCGCCGATGATTACGTGGCCGCGCGCAAACGCGAACGCCTCGGCAAGCTCGCGGGGCACATGCGACAGTACGATCCGGCGACTGGATTGCCGATAATCCAGGCCGGCGACCAGAACAATTGCAAACGAATATACGCATGCGGATATTCCAAATGCGCCGGCCAGCCCCACTGCCTGATACGCCATGCCGGCCGCCACCGGTCCGATCAGGCGCGTGATAGAATTGCTGACCGTGTCCAGCGCCAGTGCGCGCGGAACCAACGCGCCGTCCACGCACTCGCCAACCATGCGCCGACGGGTGGACATCTCCGTGGACCACACGATGCCCGCCAGCAGCGCGGCCACGGCGACATGCCACGGGCGGGCAACCCCGAATGCGGCGAGCACAGCAATCGTCGCTGAACCGAGCCCTGACATGATCTGCCCGATAAGCACGATGCTCTTGCGGTTCACGGCTTCCGACATCACGCCGGCGAACGCGCCCAACAGCAGCATCGGCAGAGTGCGAGCCGCAGAAACCACGGCGACGGCGAGGCCAGAGCCAGTCACGTCCAGTGTGAACAAGGCAGCAGCGAGCACCTCAAACGAGCGCATCGTGTTGACGCAGCCGCCGATCGCCCAGAGCCGCAGGTAGGTGCGCGACGCGAGAAGGGCCCGCACGCCATCGTTGTGAGGCATGTGGATCGCGTCAGTCGCCCCGCGTCACGTGTATCGGGGGTACCATGCCGAACCACTCCGGACGTGCACGCTCAACCTGAGCGGCAAGTTGCAGCAGCAGATCCTCGCGCGCGAAATTACCGTATAGCTGCACGCCGATCGGCAATCCCTCATGATCCAGCCCTGCGGGAATATTGATGCCGGGCAGCCCGGTCTCGTTGCCCGGCATAGTGTAGCGGCAGGCATCCGTCAGCCGGTCCATCCAGGGATCCAGCGCCTCATCGCGCAGCAGCGAGTAGGGGCCGTTGGCTTCCGGCACCCGGATCGCCAGCGTCGGCGTCAGCAGTGCGTCATAGCGCTCCATCAGCGCGCCGAACTGTCGGGTCACCACGTTGTTGCCGTTCATCATGCGGAAGATGTCGAACTTGTCGTAGCGATCGGCGGCCTCGTAGTGGCGCAGGGTCATCGGGTTCAGCAGCTTCGGCAGATCGCTGGTCGGGATGCCCTTGTCGGCCGCCATCGTGGTGAACAATGAGCGGCTGCTGACCCACTGGGTGGCGTAGGTCCACCACATGGTCTCCCAGTCGCAGATCGCATCGTCGTTCAGCTCCTCCACCGCATGGCCGAGCAATTCCAGCAACCGTGCGACCTCGCGCACACGTGCCGCCACCTCGTGATCCGTATCGGTGCCGCGGCCCCAGCGAGCCGTAGAGAGGCCGACCTTCAACTTGCCCGGTTCGCGGGCGATCGCGTCAAGATACGAACCGGTCGGGGCGCCCATCTTGATGAACGAGCCGCCATTGGGCACGCGGCTCAGGTAGTCGTACACCGCCGCCGTGTCCCGCACGGTGCGCGACACAACGCCGTCGATGCTGATCCGTGTGACGTATTCGTTGCGCGACAGCGGCTGCGGCACCCGCCCGCGCGAGGCCTTCAGGCCGACCAAGCCGCAGAACGATGCCGGAATGCGCGTCGAACCGCCGCCATCCGATGACATGGACAGCGGCACCACGCCCGCCGCAACTGCAGCGGCCGACCCGCCCGACGAGCCACCCGGCGTGCGCGCCAGATTCCATGGGCTGCGCGTCACCTTCACCTCACCGCGGTAGTCGGTGGTGGTGTCGAAGGTCATGCCGAATTCCGGCGTCGTTGAACGGCCCAGTGGCACAAGGCCGGCACGCAGGAAGTTCTCGACCACCGGGTCCGTGGCGCCGATGCGCGTGCCCCTGGTGAACGCCGATCCCGAATCCTGCGTGCGTCCCTTCAGCCCGGAACCGAGGTCTTTCAGGAACATCGGCACGCCGTAGAGTTTGCCCGACTTGTCCGCTCCGTCCGCATCGGGATTGGCGCGCACGTCGTCGAACAGCTCGATCACCGCCTCTAGCTTCGGGTTCAGTCGTGCGACCGCGACGGCCGCCTGTGCCGCAACCTGCTGGGCGCTCACCTGTCGGGTGCGCACCAGTTCAGCGAGCGCCACGCCGTCCTGACGTGCCCATTCCGCCCAGCCCATCGCCAGGCCCGCTTCAGCCGCCATATGCCGATTTCCCCTCCTAGTGGACCAGAACCGCCAGCCCACAGTATCATGCGCCCCACCGCTGAATTCTGGCAGAGGGGAGACCCTGGGAAATGAACGACACGGTCATGACCAAGCCGCAGTTCGATCGGACCGTCGAGGATCTCGGCAATATCGTCGAACTGGGGCACGTCAACGTCACTGTGCCCGACCAGTCGAAGGCCATCGCCTTCTACCTGATGGGCCTCGGCCTCACGCGCGATCCGTACCTGATGGCCGGCCTTGAGAACATGTGGGTGAATGTCGGCCGTGGCCAGTTCCATCTGCCGACGCGCAGCCCCGCGCAGGTGGTGCGCGGGACGACCGGGCTGGTGGTGCCCGACCTCGAAGCGTTGCTGAAGCGGCTCGAACACGCGAAGACATTTCTGGAAGGCACGCAGTTCAGCTACAAGGAGGTGGGCAACGTCGTCGAGACGACATGCCCGTGGGGCAATCGAATCCGCGTGCATGGACCGGAACCTGAGAATTTCGGACCGCTGCGTCTCGGCATGCCGTATGTCGAGTTCGACGTCCCGGCCGGCACCGATCTCTCAAAGATCGCGCGGTTTTATACGGAAATCCTGGATGGCATAGCCGGTGTGGCAAATGACGAGCACGGCCCTTATGCGTGGGCCAGCACCTCGGCCGACAGCAGGGTGCTTTATCGCGAGACCGACCGGAAGCTGCCGCCATACGACAGTCACCACATCCAGATCACGCTGGCGGACTTCTCCGGCCCACACAAGAAACTGGCGGAGCGCGGGCTGATCACCGAGGAAAGCGACCAGCACCAGTATCGCTTCGTTGATATCGTCGATGTAGACACCAACAAGTCGCTGTTCCAGATCGAGCACGAGACGCGGAGCATGCGCCATCCGATGTTCAATCGGACCTTCGTCAACCGCAATCCGGACATGAACAACCGCAACTTCGTGCCGGGGTACGAGGTAGGGATCTGGGCGCTGGCGTAGGTCGTCGTTCTATCGTCTTGGTCGGGCGCGCAGCCCGGCCATCCAGGCCTTTTGGAAGAACCGCAAATGCCGCTCCAGCCGTACCATGTCTCTGCCAACAACACCGCGAAGGCCTCGGAGAACAAGATCCACGACGATGCCACCGCCCGCCGCTTCGGTTTCGCCGGCGGCCTGGTGGGCGGCGTGCACGTCTACGCCTACATGACCCATTTGCCTGTGGAACACTGGGGCCGTGCCTGGCTGGAGCGCGGCACAGGTGACTGCAAGTTCGCGAAACCAGTCTATGAGGGCGACATCGCCGAGATTACCGCCGAAGTGACGGGTGATGGCCTGACCATGAAGGTGCATAGCCATGGCGAGCTTTGCGCCACCGGGTCTGCCGCCCTTCCGTTGTCCGTCACCCCACCTTCGGTCGCCGACTTCCAGCCGAGCACACCGCCGGCGCACGATTCGCGCCCGGCAGCCGACGAGCAGTCGCTAGCAGTTGGCCGCTGGCTCGGCATGAACCCGCTGACCGTCACAGCGGACTTCCACGCGCGGGATCTCAGTGATGCGCGCGAGACAGATCCATTGTATGCCAAGGATGGGATCGTCCATCCGGGCACTATCTTGCGCTGCTGCAACTGGGTGCTGTCGCACAACGTCGTTTTGCCAGCGTGGATGCATGTCGGCAGCAAGGTACAGAACCTGGGCATCGCGCGTATCGGCGATACGCTGAGCGCTCGCGCGCGCGTCACGCAGAACTACGAGCACAAGGGCCACAAGTTCGTCGAGGTCGATGCGCTTGTGCTGGCGAACGAGCGCACACCGCTCGCACGCGTGACCCACACTGCGATCTATCTGCCGCGGCAATTGGCCGAGGCTGCCTGATTGGCCGGTGCCGGGTGGCTACTCGCGGGTGAAGTCGTAGGCCTGTCCGTCATCGAATGACAGACGAAGCACGTTGAGCTCGGCCTCCTTGTCCATCTGAAACTGTACGAATGCATTTGGCATCGGTCCAAGATCCTCGGCCACCGCCGCGAATTTATCGAGCGGCGTCAGCTTCGCTGTAAAAATGCTGCCGTCCCATGGAGCGAGCCTGAGCTTGGCACCCCCAGCTCGCAGCGTCAGCACGAGTGCGTCTCCGTCCAGTGCCAAATTGGCCTTGCCGATGCCCGGATTGCTGAAATTTCCGGCCAAGCCGGCCAGTGGCGGGAATGGCCGCGGATTGTCCGGCTTGGCAAACAGTTTGACGGACTTTGCATATGCAGCCTTGGCGTTCTTCAGGGCATTAGCGGCAGGATCAACATTGGGGTTGTCAAGTATGCGATCGAGAACCCACCTGCCCACGGCATCGGGGAATCCTATGTTCGCTTCGTTGGTCATCACGACCACGCCGACGCCTTTCTCCGGCACCATGCCGAAATAAGACCCGAACGCGCTGGTCCCTCCATTGTGCCAGATAATTGTGCCGTTCGGTGTCTGCTGAACGATCCAGCCCATCGCGTAGCTCACCTTGTCAGACAAAGCGACCTTGGGCGTATGGGTGACTGCAAGGTTCTCCGCGGATACGATCCGATGGCCCTCGAACGCACCGTTGCCGAGTTGGAAGCGTAGCCAGCGCGATGCATCCTCGACCGTCGAGTTGATGTCGCCGGCGCCATCGAAGTCGTAAGGGAAGATCTGCGTGAATGGCACTTCGGATGTACCATCGGGCGTCCAGAGGTAACCGCTGGCGTGATCTGGAGCTGCTTCTATGGCCTCGGCGGAATAGGTGGTCTCTTTCATCCCGAGCGGATCGAGGATTTCCTTCTGTAGGACTGTGTTCCAGCCCTTGGCGCCGTCAACCTTTGCCACGATCCGACCCGCGAGGATGTGCGTGACGTTGGTGTAGGTAAAGGTCGAACGGAAACTCGATATCGGCTCGACATAGCGCAAGGATCGAATCAATTCTGTCCGGCTCAGGCCAAAAATGCCCAGTGCGTCGTTCGCGTAGGGGGGCAGTCCCGAGCGCTGGGCCAGCAGATCGAACACGCGGAACTCACGTGTGACCCAGGGATCCTTCAACTGAAACTCAGGATCGAGATCGACCACACGGTCGTCCCATTTGAATTTGCCACGATCGACCATCAGAGCCATCGTTGCGGACAGAAAGCCCTTCGTGGCCGACCCGATCTGAAAGACCGTGCGTGTGTCGACAGGTGCGCCGCCGGCTTTGCTGCGCACGCCAAAACCCTTGCTGTAGACAATGCGGTCATTCGCAATGATGGCGATGGCGAGGCCAGGCGTGTCGAAGGCTTTCATTCCCGAGGTGATATAAGCCTCGGCACCCGGTTTCACACCGGCAATGGTTGCTTCGATCGACGCGCCCGCGGCCCATGCCAAGCCCGGGTCACCCGCAACCGAATAGACGGTGACGAACCAAGCCGCAATCGAGATGAAGCAAACCCTCACGGCAGCACGCATCGAGCGATGCGGCGACCCGGCCATGCGCGTCAGTTCGCCAGTTCCCCTTCCTGCTTCAGCATGCGGATCGCTTCGTGGAATGCCGCCGTTGTATCCGCCACATCCGTCGCGGTGTGTGTGCATGAGAGCAGGCCGCCCCCGCGCGGATTGAGATCCACGCCGTTGATCAGCATCGCAAGCCGCAGCTTGTTGATGAGCGTCTTCGGCTGGTTCTTCATGTCCTCGAGCGGAATCTTGGTCGGCTCGAAGTTGTGTGGCCCGACATCCAGCCCGCTCGGGTTCACGAACAGATGGAACCCGGAGTAGGTGCCGTAGACCGCCCAGGGCACGCGTTCCTGCGCCAGCACGGCATTTAGTTTCTCGCGCAACGAGGCCGCAGTGGCGGAGGCATCGTCTGACGCATTGGTCTCGGCGATCACCGTGAGCGCCGCGGTGCCGGCTGCCGCCGACACCGGATTGGCGTTGAATGTTCCCGGATGCGAGATCTTCTCGCGTCCCGTGCGCTCCGCAACCTGAAAGTCCAGCAGGTCCAGGATGTCCTTGCGCCCGGCGACGCAGGCGCCCGGCAATCCGCCCGCGACAATCTTCGCGAAGGTCAACAGATCAGGCCGCACGCCGAACGCCATCTGCGCCCCGCCACGTGTCGCGCGAAATCCGGTGACGACCTCGTCGAACATCAGCAGCGCGCCATACTGCGTGCAAAGCCGACGCAATTCCTGCGCGAACGCTGCATCGAGAGGCACCTGACCGAACGACGAGCCGGTCGGCTCGTAAATCACCCCGGCAATGTCCGGATTGATAGCAAAGGCCTCGCGCACCGCGGCGACATCGCCCGGGTTCAGCAGGATCGACTTCTCGGCCACGCCAGGCAGCACGCCCGGCGTCGGCGAGCCGTCGAAGTGATTTGTGTAGCCGCTGGCCATCTGGTCGTGCCAACCGTGGAAGTGCCCCTTGAACCGCATCAATGTCTGGCGCCCGGTGAACGCGCGCGCAAGCCGCACCGCCATCAGCGTCGCTTCGGTGCCAGACGAGGTGAAGCGGATGCGCTCGGCAGACGGAACCAGGCGCTGAATGGCGTGTGCCCACTGGATCTCGCGCGGGTGCGACGCCCCGAATTGGGTGCCTTCGTCCAACGCCTCGCGCACCGCGGCGGTGACGATCGGGTGGTGATGCCCTAGCAACAGTGCACCGTGGCCGCCGAAGTAGTCGATGTAGCGATTGCCATCGACATCCCACTTGTGCGGTCCCTGTGCGCGGGCGATGAACACACCGTAAGGATCGACATTGCGCGCGTCATGGGTGATCCCGCTTGGGAACAGCTCGATGGCTTCCTTCGCCAGCTCGGCCGAGCCACCAGTACGCTCGCGATAGGCGGCAATGATCCGGGAGTTGGTGAGTTCGGCAGCGACGTCATTCATAGGCAGCCTCGCCGTGGATTGTCCCCGTCATACTGCCCTGGTACTTACTCAGGCAGCAATAGCAGTGGGTTAGTCAGGCAGTCCCGGCGTCTTCGCTCCGGTTAGATCGTGACGCGCGGCGGCGAACCTCACGACTGCTTGAAACAGCCGCATAATGACAACCACATGAACGCGTGGAAGATTTCTCCCTGGCATCATCGGGGAGATAGCCGTGACCTCCAGCGACAGCGACAAGCTTCTCGCGTGGATCGAACCGCGCGGTCCTCACGAATTCGCGGCAGGATTCGTGTCCAGTGCCATGGCGTCACGACGCGCGCCCGCCACCCATCGTTTTGGTTCACCGGACGCAGCAAGAGAATGGGTCGAGCGCGAAGCTGCGGCGCTGAACGTCCCCGTGGAATGGACTGATTTCCCTCGTTAGCTGTCCGGCGCTCGCCCGGGAAACAGAGGCGGTTGAATGGCCGCCGCGGTTGGTTCGAGCGGTGCCTGCGACAAGTGTGAAGGTATTTGTTTGCAATGCTACAGACTGTGACGACTGCCGATTGGCTGAGACGGGCGGCAGATGCATGGGACGAGGCTGACGCAATCCAGGGCCGGGAAGCCAGACATACCAAAGTGGCGCTCGCAGAAGAATACGAGCGACTGGCGAAGCATGCTGCATATCTGGCGCACTATGAAACCTATGCTCGCGGCATGACCGGCGAGGACCAGGTCAACATATTGATCGAACGAAACCGCAACCTGCTGGGACAGGCGGAGGGCGCTCGTCAGAAAACACAGCGATTAAAGGTCGAACACCATCTGATAGCGCTGCGAGCACTGGAAGCACGGCCTCTCGCTCATTCCAATCGGAGCTACCGGCGGATCGCCCGTGGAGAGCAAGACCCTCTGGTGCTCGTGCGTCGCACGCCCAGGGCGCGCCGGCGGTACACCAGCTCGCAGGCCAGAAAAGAGGCCAACCTCGCTTCGGAACTCGGCCAGCGCGCTAGCGAGCTCAAGCTATCCACTTAATCGACTGGATCGCACGAACCGATCCAGCCGGAGGCTTTCTCCAGCGTCCGGGGCCATCATGCGTGCGGCTAGGGCACCGCGGCCTCCAACTCCCGCAGGCGATACTTGGCGAGGGCAAGTGAGCTGCGGATTACGTTCAGCGACTTTCTGCCGCGAGTAGACTCACTTCCCTGAGCAGTCTCCACTCCTGCCAAAAGGACCTCCTGCCGCGCAACGCGCCCTTCCCCCTCACGAACAAGGCTCCTCGCTGTCTCCACAGCCTTGTGTCGTCTTTCTGCAGTGTGCATGTCGATTGCGCGGAGTTCTCGATAAATCGCCGCAGATCGCCCAGCCTGGCCGATGCTTATCCACGCGTCCAACGAATAGGACGCTTCCGCGAGTGCTGCGGCAAGCTGGAAATCGTCTTCACTCATAGCGCGCGCCTCCCTCGCCGAGTTTCCGCCCGCAAGACTTATTTTGCAGAGAATGGCCGCTGAGGCGCTGAAGCCACTTGATCCAGATCAACCCGCCCCAATTAACTGTTCTGACTGGCGCCAGTCCCCTTAAGCTGATTTGCGGCCAACGCGGCGCGTGTGGCAAGGTGAATAGGCGGCCGCGAGTTCAACATCGCTCGACGGTCGACAAGCTCTGGCACGCGGTTGGCAGTGGCCAAGAGAGTCGCTGCGCCGGATCAAGCGAAGTTTCTGCGGCTCGGATATTAGTTCATAAGGGCAGCCATTCCTTCCAGAGACCAAAGACTCCGAGTACTATCAGGCCAACAGCCAATAGTAACAGAAATACCAGCAATATAGTGACGCGGTCCATCTGGCTCCGGGGCGATTTCCCACAAGCACGTCTCCCCGGTGGATATCGATCCCGGCGGGGCAGTTTGCACCCTTCGACTGGGCGCGGGAGGCACCCCAGGGTAATAATCGTAGCGCAGGACAGAGAATTCCTCTCTGTCAGGCATAATGCTGGCATCAATGTCGGGACTGACAGAAGATCGTGCCCGCTACCGATTTTTGCGCATAGGTTGCCGCCGTAATCCCTTGAAATATAACGCCTGGGCCACATTGCCCTGATGTGGCAGGGTTGGCGAGAGGGAGGACGCGCATGTTCGATCTGGTGTTGAAGGGGGGCCGGCTCATCGACCCCGCGCAAGGCTCCGGCCTGATCGTGGTGCCGGGTCTCATCGACCCCCATACGCATGTCTATTGGGGCGGCACTTCGCTCGGGGTCGATCCTGGCGCCTACGCAAAGGCGAGTGGTCTCACCACGCTGATCGCGACCGTGCTGACGCTGGAGCAAGGCGAGTTCGTGTTCGAGGACGTGCTGGGCGAGAAGCTGAATGCGGAACAGCGGCTGGCCTGCCGCGGCATAGTTCTCGGTGGCCGTTGGTGGCACGAGTGACATGACCATCGCAGTGATGATGGGCGTTTCTGGCAGCGGCAAGACGACGATCGCGCGCGGTGTCGCGGAACGCGAGGGCTGGCGTCTGCTGGAGGGTGACGCTTTCCATCCGCCGTCAAATGTCGCGAAGATGCACGCCGGCACGCCGCTCACCGATGAGGATCGTTGGCCGTGGCTGCGCGCCATCGCGCACGAGATCGATGCGATGCGTGCGCGCGGCGAGCAAGGCGTCGTCGCGTGCTCGGCGCTGAAGCGTTCCTATCGCGACATCCTGATCGGAGATCGAACCGATGTGGTGCTGGTGTACCTGCAAGGATCGAAAGCGCTGATCGCGGAGCGGATCGCATCTCGCAAGGGACACTTCATGCCGGCGGCGCTGCTCGATAGTCAGTTCGCCACGCTTGAGGAGCCAGGTCCGGATGAGCATCCGATTGTGGTGTCGATCGGAGCATCACCTGAAGCGATCGTCGATGCGGTGGTGGATGGACTAAAGGAGCGCATAGCATGAGCGAAGGATTCGCCGTCTATCCCAGTTTGCGCGACCGCGTGGTGTTCATCACTGGCGGGGCCAGCGGCATTGGCGCCGAGCACGTCACGCAATTCGCCGCTCAGGGGGCGAAGGTGGCGTTCGTCGATATTGCCGACGACGCGGCCCAGGCGCTGATTGCCAAAATCGAAGCCGCGGGCCATCCAAAACCGCTTTACCAGCACTGCGATCTGAAAGACATCGCGGCGCTACAGGCGACAATTGCCGAGGTGGGGCGTCGCCTGGGACCGATCACCGTGCTGGTGAACAACGCAGCGAACGATCAACGGCACAAGTTCGAGGATGTGACGGTCGACTACTGGGACGAGCGGATGGCGACCAATCTTCGACATCAGTTCTTTGCCATCCAGGCCGTGGCGCCGATGATGCGGTCCGCCGGCGGCGGGTCGATCATCAATTTTGGCTCGGTAAGCTGGCATTCGCTGCAGGGCGGCATGCCGGCCTATACGACGGCAAAGGCCGCCGTGGAGGGACTGACACGCGGCATGGCGCGTGATCTGGGACCAGACAAGATCAGGGTCAATACGGTTATCCCCGGCTGGATCATGACCGAGCGCCAGATCACGCTGTGGCTGACGCCTGAGGGCGAAAGCAACCTGATGCAGGTGCAGTGTCTCAAGGAAAAGCTGGTGCCTGCTGACGTTACACGCATGGTGCTGTGGCTGGCCTCCGACGACAGTCGGATGTGCACGGCTCAGCTCTGGGTGGTCGATGCGGGAAGAATGTAGATACACTTGTCATTGCGAGCGAAGCGAAGCAATCTCGGTCAAGATGAGCGCTCCGACCAAGCCTGCTTCACTTCGCCCACAATGACATTGGTACCGTCATGACGTACCGCGACTTCTGGCTGCGCTATCTCCGTGCCCACAGTAATCCGAACACACGTGCGATGCACTATATCGGCAGCCTGTTGGCGGTTGGCACATTGATAGCCGGCATCGTCACTCTCAACTGGCGTGGGCTGATTGCTGCGCCACTGATCGGCTATAGCTTCGCCTGGACCGCGCACTTCGCCATCGAGCGCAACCGCCCGGAAACGTTCGGCCATCCCTTCTGGTCGCTGTTCAGCGACTACCGCATGCTGACGCTCGCGCTCAGCCTCCGGCTCGCACCGCATTTGCACCGCGCCGGCTTGCGATAGCGGCTCCGCGCCAGCATCATCGTCTCAAAGACAGGGGAAACAGGACCATGTGGGAACCGAGCGAGCGCTATCCCGATCCGGCGGTGCAGGTGATCGATGCAAGCTTCAGCCGCTATCGCCTGCCGCTTGCCTCAGTCGAGCGTTTGTTCACCGGTTGCCGCTGGTCGGAAGGACCGGTGTATTTCGGCGATGGCCGCTACGTGCTCTGGAGCGACATACCTAACGACCGTATCTTGAAATGGGAGGAGGAAACCGGCACCATCAGCACTTACCGCAAGTCGTCCAACAATGCGAACGGCAATACGCGCGATCGCCAGGGGCGTTTGGTAACCTGCGAGCATCGCGGCCGTCGGGTTATCCGCACCGAATATGACGGCGGGATCACCGTGCTGGCCGACAGTTTTCAGGGCAAGAAGCTGAACTCGCCGAACGATGTGGTGGTGAAGTCCGATGGCTCAATCTGGTTCACCGACCCGCCGTTCGGGCTGCTCGGCTACTACGAGGGTGAGAAGTACAGAGTCAGAACTTTCCGCAAACGTGTATCGCATCGATGGCCAGACGGGCGAAATCACCGTTGTGGCTGACGATGTCCAAGGCCCCAACGGGCTGGCGTTCTCGCCGGACGAATCAAAACTCTACGTGGTGGAATCGCGAGCCATGCCGTCGCGCAAGCTGCGCGTGTTCGATGTCAACGGCAGCACACTCGGCGCCAGCAGGATGTTCCTCGACGCCGGTCCGGGTTCACCCGACGGCTTCCGCGTCGATATCGATGGCAACCTGTGGTGCGGTTGGGGGATGGGCGAGGCGGACCTCGATGGCGTGCGTATCTTCAATCCCGCCGCCGAGCCCATCGGCCACATTGCTCTGCCCGAACGTTGCGCCAACCTCTGCTTCGGTGGTCGTTGGCGCAATCGCCTTTTCATGGCAGCAAGTCATGGCCTCTATGCGCTGTACGTGAACACGCAGGGTGCTCCCGGCGGTTAATCGCTGGTGCTCATCGGAACGGCTGCGGGCAGAGGGGTTAAGCGTGGAGTCAGTCGATTGCGTCGTGGTGGGTGCCGGCGTCGTCGGCCTTGCGGTGGCGCGCGCGCTCGCGCTTGCCGGCCGTGAGGTCGTCATTCTCGACGCCGCGGAAGGCATTGGCACCGAAACTTCGTCACGCAACAGTGAGGTGATCCACGCCGGTATCTACTACCCGGCGGGCAGTTTCATGGCGCGGTTCTGTGTCGCCGGACGGATGGCGCTCTATGCCTACTGCACCGACAAGGGCGTGCCGCATGTCAATTGCGGCAAGCTGATCGTCGCGACCAACGCCGAGGAGGACGCGATGCTGGCCGGCATCAAACGCCGGGCCGAGGCGAACGGCGTCGAGGGCATGCGCGTGCTCACGGCTGCCGAGGCGATCGAGATGGAGCCCAATCTGTCGTGTACCAGCGCGCTGCTGTCGCCGGCCACGGGCATCGTAGACAGCCATGCGTTCATGCTGGCGCTGCAAGGCGATGCGGAGAATGCCGGTGCAGCGCCGGTGTTCTTCAGTCCCGTGACCGGTGGTCGCGCCGTAGGGGGCGGCGTCGAGGTCGATGTCGGCGGCGCCGAACCGATGACAGGTACGCTGTCGATTGCTGGTGAACTCCGCCGGCCTCCACGCGCCTGGCCTCGCCTCGCGTATTGCAGGAATGCCGCCGGACCGGATCCCAACAGCATACTACGCGAAGGGCAACTACTTCACATTGTCCGGACGTTCACCGTTCTCGCGGCTTATCTATCCGGTGCCGGTACCCGGCGGTCTCGGCGTTCATCTGACGATCGATCTTGGTGGTCAGGCGCGCTTCGGCCCCGACGTACAGTGGATCGATGCAATCGACTATACAGTGGATGCGACGCGTGCCGACAGCTTTTACGCCGCGGTGCGTAAATACTGGCCGGCGTTGAAGGATCACGCATTGCAGCCAGGCTATGCCGGCATCCGGCCGAAGATCACGCCGCGCGGTGCACCAGCGCAGGATTTCGTGGTGCAAGGGCCTCAGACGCACGGTGTGCCCGGGCTGATCAACCTGTTCGGCATCGAAAGCCCCGGATTGACGGCGTCGCTGGCACTGGCCGACTACGTGTCGGAGGTGGCGGCTACCGCGTAGCTACGAACGTGCGGCCTCCGGCCTGAACCGGACGCCGGCGCGGGCATAACCGCCGCCGATTCCGATTGGGGTCCCGTCGGCGCGCCAGCACGCGGCGCCGGTCATCGTGCCGTCATCGTCGAACCGGATGGCGCTCATACCGCCGCCGACGTTGCCAACCGTCGCCACGTCGTGACCCTTGTCACGCAACGCCGCCAGCACTTCGGATGGCACGGTGTTTTCCACCTCCACGCCGAAACCCTGAGTCCACAGACGTGGCGCCTCCACGGCCTCCTGCACGCTCATGCCGTGATCGATCAGGTTGGAGATCGCTTGCATCACCGAAGGGAAAATGCGCAACCCGCCGGGCAGGCCCAGGGCATAGCGCGGCAGCCCGTTGCGCAGCAGCATGATCGGCGACATCGACGAGGTAACCCGCTTGCCTGGTGCCACTGAATTCGTGCGGCCAGGATGAGGCGTGAACACGAACATATAGTTGTTGGGGATCATGCCGGTGCCGGGCACGATGTAGCGTGCGCCGAACAGCGAATTGATCGTCTGCGTGCTGGCAACGATGTTGCCCATTCCATCAGCCACGGTGAGATGTGTGGTATGCGCACCTTCGCCGGGTGCCACCTCCGCGCTCCAGCTCTGCGCATGCCCAAGATCGATGCGAGCGCGGCGATCCGCGGCATAGTACTTCGACAGCAGCTTCTCCACCGGCACCTTGACGAAGGCCGGATCCGCGGTTGCCGCCGTCCGGTCGGCGAAGGCGATCTTCAACACCTCGGCCAACAGATGCAGCGTCTCCGCAGAGCCAAAGCCGAGGGCGCCGATATCATAGCCCTCCAGTATGTTGAGCATTTGGATGATGTGCAGCGGTCCCGACGAAGGCGGCGGTGGTCCTACGATCTCGAAGCCGCGATACGTGCCGCTCAGCGCATCGCGATCGACAGTGCGATAGCGCGTCAGATCGTCGCGCGTGATATAGCCGTCCGACCTCGCCATGTGCTCGGCGTAGATCGTCCCGAGAGCACCGGCGTACAGCAGATCAGGACCTTCCCGCGCGATGCTGCGCAGAGTTTCCGCATAATCGCCGGTGACCAGCCGTGTGCCGGCAGCGATCGGTGACCCGTCAGGCAAGTACAGCTTCGCGATCTCCGGGTCGCGTGCCATGTCGGTGGCAGAGTCGGAAACGCATTCGCGCAGGTAGGGCGTGACGCGGAAGCCGCGCGAGGCATGGCGAATTGCCGGCTCCATGACATCGGCCAGGGGGAAGGTGCCGAAGCGGGCAACTGCCTCGCACCAGCCCTTCAGGTTGCCGGGTGCGGCGACCGCAGTCGGGCCGACGGCGTTCTTGCGGCCGATCGCATCCATCGTGCCGGGCGCGGCGTTGGGATCGGGCGTGTATGTGCTCGGCCCCGTTGCGAGCGGCGCCATGCTCTGGTTGTCGATCACCACATGACGTCCGTCGGCCAGCCGGATATGCGCGATCCCACCGCCGAGGATACCGACCATCATCGGCTCCACCACGGTCAGCGCAAACAGGGCGGCGACTGCTGCGTCGATCGCATTGCCGCCGGCAGCCAACATCTCCGCGCTCGCTCCCGAGGCGAGCGGATGATTGGTGACCACCATGCCGCGGGTGCCGGTCGCTGGGTGCTTCTCGCAACGGAACGTCGTACCCGCGCGGGTGCGCCAGTCAGCTTCGGACATGGTGGGCCCTTTCGTACGATGCTCTCAAACTCACAATGCGCTTCCGCAAAGGGTGCGACAATCGTTGGAGGGTACCGGCATGGACGCCTATACGCTCGTTGGCTTCCTCGGTGTCGGCTGCATCGTGGTGGCGTATTTTGCCAACCAACAGGGTTGGCTCAACGCCGAGGACTGGCGGTTCCCCACGGCGAACCTTGTTGGATCGCTGCTGATCATGGCGTCGCTGTGGTCTGCGTGGAACTTCCCGTCAGCCGTGATCGAGGCGATCTGGGCGGCGATCAGCCTGTATGGGCTGGTCCGGCGTTGGCGCTGGCGCTAGACGGCCTCGGCCGAGAAACGGCGTGGGGCGGCGCAGCAACTGCAGCCGCCGGCATGCGCGCGGAACGGCGTTGCGGCGCTCGACGGTTCGGCCACGCCACCGCCAATCGCGGGCAGGGTCAAGGAGCGCGGCGCCGGGTCGCCGCAGGCAGGGCAAGGCTGCGGTCGGTCAAACTCCGCAATTGAATGACTTTCGCTGAACGGACCGCAGCGGTCGCAGTCATAATCATAGGTTGGCATTCAAGCCTCGTAGGTCGGAATTGGTCGAGACCCAGTTTGCCACCGCCGGGCGCTCCCGGTCCAGGGCGCCGATCACTGCTGACACAACGCTGTCAGCGGCGCCCTGGCAATATGGCTTTCGTCACGGCAGCCGTGGCGCTCTACGCGGAGGACACGCGGCTCGAGAGCCCCCTGGTGCGGCATCTGCTGGGTACGGAGCGCGGCATCGTCGAAGGGCGCGACAAGCTACGGGACTTTCTGCACATCGTGTTCGAACGGACCCCGCCAAGCCGGCGCCGCTACCGGACAGGCTTCTTCACCGACGGCAGAAGGCTGATCTGGGAGTACCCGCGCGAGACGCCTGATGGCGACCAGATGGACTTTGTCGAATCGATGGAGATCGAGAACGGGCTGATCCGGCGCCACTCGGTCTACTGGGGTTGGTTCGGCGTCAAGGTGCTGGAAGGGGATCGGTATCATCGCTGAAGTGAGGCACTCGCGGGTGCCCTGCCGAACAATCCGCCGGGTGCAGTCGACAGCAACAGGGCGGTTGGCACACCGACCGCGAGGGCGATGAGCACGCGAAGCGCCATCAACGAGGCCGGCGATTGCAGTTCCGCCATCGCCTGCGGCAAGGCGAATGCGGCAATGGTTGCCAGCAGAGATGCAGCGAGCAATGGCGCGCCGGCGCGTATCGGCCGCAGCAGCGTGGTGCCCAGCACATGCGCATTCGCCCACAGCACGTACGGGCTGACAAACACCTGTGCGCCGAGCCACACCAGCACCGCCTGTAGCGGGGTGGCCGGGCGTAGCAGCAGAACGCCAGCCGCGGTCGCGGCTGTGCCGGCGATGTTCGCGATCAGCGTGTAGCGTGGCTCGCCGCGCGCAATGACAGCGACTCCGGCGGGAAATGCCAGGAACAGCCAGGCAGTCAGCGCGATCAGTGGCAAGGCAGCTTCACCGCAAGAAGCCCAGGCCGGTCCAAGCAGCGCGGCCACCAGTGGCTGCATCGCGACGGCCATCCCGGCGCATAGCGGAAACGCCAGGAAGCTGGACCAGGCGAGGCAGCGATCCATGCTTGCGCGCAAGGCAGACAGCGCATTCTGATGCTGCGAAAGAACGGGAAGCATCAGCCGCCACTGCGCGGTGAACGCCAGCTCGCGCACCGCATCGACGAGACGAAACGCCATATGTACCTGGCCTAACGCGGCGGCGCCTGCGGTGCCGCCAATCAGCAGGGCAAACAGGCGGTAGCGGCCGTGCTGCACGAGAGTGCTCGCGGTAAGCGGCAAGCCGATCCGCAGCAGCTCCCGGAGGCGTTGCGTGCTCAAGCGTCGGTGCGGCGGCAGTGGACACCATAGCAGCAGGGTGAGGGCGCCGGCGCCCGAGATGACCACCTGCTGGAGCACCAATGCCCATGCGCCGGCACCTGCGAGGGCACTGAGGACGCCCGTCAGCGTACCCAGTCCCTGGCCGATGACCGTGCGCCATGCCAGCGTCCGATAGGCGCGATTGCGGGTGAGCAGGCCCTGCACCGGTCCCGCTGCGCCGACGAGTGGCAGCGGCAGCGCAAGGACCAGCGACATCACGACCAGTCGGTTGTCCGCCAACGACCACGCCAGAGGCCGGCCGAACGCCGCTTGCAGCAACGCAGCGATGCAGCCGATCGCGATTGATGTCACGAACGCGCTCGAGAATGTATCGTCTTCCACGATGCCACGCTGCACGAGTGCGTCGGCGAACAGCGCGTTGACCGAGACCCACAACAGCACGTGCAGTGCAATCGCAGCCGCGCCTATGCCAACTTCCGCCGGACCGACCAGGCGCGCCACGATGAATGCGGAGGCAAAGGAGAGCAGCGCCGATACCGCTGCCTCGAGGCCTGACCAGAACACGTTGGCGGCATGGCACTGCTTCATCGGCTGAATGCAGGTGCGAGGACAGGTCGTCGCAGCGAGGCGACGCCGATGACCGCGACCAGTGGCGGCAGCCACATGATGCGACTCTGATAGCGATCGTGTGGTCCGGAGAGACCACCGGTGATGGCCGCGTTGGCCAACAGCGCCAGCAGGGCCGCCGCAGCGAAGCCGCTTGATGGATGATGGCGCGATGTCAGCAGCATTGCGCAGCATCCGGCGACACCAGCCAGCGCCGTCACGATGTGCAGTGTCTGCATCCAGTCTGGCACAGTGAGTCCGCCGACTGTTTGACGCGATGTTGCGTACGTCGACATTTCGATCTGTGGAAAATCGCGTTGGATGACGGGCGTGACGGTGGCGGGCCACGGCTGCAACCCGTCGCCCGTGGCGAAACGCGCAAGCTGCCGCATCGAATTATGCGCGAAGGCCAGAAGTTCGCTACTCGGCTCGGCGCGCAAGGCCGCGCCTATGATCGCATTTGCCTCGCTGGACACCAGCTTCGCGCCGCCGACTTGCGCAACCGGACCGTCCTCGCGCCACAGGAAATCGTCCTCGATCGTCGGCATCCGGTCGATGAACGCGCAGAGCCGCCAGCCAGAGGAGGGGCAGTCGCGACGCAGCGCATCCATGCCCGGACCGTCGTAGATCACTCGGGTCAACAGGAACATGTTGCCGAACGGCGCCAAAGACGCACGACCGAATGCCAGCAGATTGACCGATACAAGGGCAATTACCGCCAGAGCCAGCGGCGCAATGCTGCGCACCACCGTGGTGCCGCCAGGGCGGAATGGCAGCAGCACAACAAGGAGCAAGAATGCAAGCAGCACGTGCGACAGGTGTGTCGCGATCATGAACGCGGCAAATGCTACCAGCCAGATGCGCTCGCCTAAAGCCAGACGGTCCGGGACGAAGATCAGCAGTGCAAGGACAAGCACCAGAACACCGGTGAACACGTCCGGTGCGAGTTGCGATGCAATCCAGGGCAGTGACGATGCGACCGACATGGCGCCTGCCAGAGGCACCAACCACCATACCGACGCCTGGGGCAGCAACGTTCGACGAACAAGGTGAAGCACATGCGCGATCAGCAGCGCCTGCACGATGATCGCCGGCCAGGTGGTCAACGTCATGTGCAGTGGCAGAAGGAACAGGCTGTAGAAGACTGGCCGGTCCCAGCCGACATAATGCTCGATTGCCTGCGCCAGATAGGTGCCGGTATCCGAAAAGACGAGGGGATAGCCATTCCAGAGCGCCGGCCACAGCAGTAGCGTGGCCGCCAGCGCAATGGCGACAAAAGTGTCGCTGCGGCCCTCAGTCCGGATAGCCATTGGGGTGGGTCTCGTGCCATCGCAGCGCGGTGCGCACGATCTCATCAAGGTCGGCGAAGCGCGGCCGCCAACCGAGTTCGCGCTTTGCACGCTCGGACGAGGCCACGAGCACGGCTGCGTCGCCCGGACGACGCGGACAGATGCGATACGGCACCTCATGGTTCGACACGCGTTCCACCGCCGTGATCACCTCCAGCACCGAATGGCCAGTCCCGCTGCCGAGATTGGCGATGATGCTGCCGGTCGCCAGCCTAACGAGCGCCAGCAAATGTGCATCGGCGAGATCGCTCACGTGCACGTAGTCACGCAGGCATGTTCCGTCCGGTGTTTCGTAGTCGTCGCCGTATACGTCGAGTTGCCCACGGCGACCGAGGGCTGCGCCGATGACCAACGGGACAAGATGCGTTTCCGGCCGATGATCCTCGCCATAGCGTCCCGCCGGATCCGCACCGGCCGCGTTGAAATAGCGAAGCGATGCATAGCGCAAGCCGTGTACGCGCTCCGCCCAAAGCAGCGCGCGTTCGAGAAACCACTTGCTGTCTCCGTAAGGTGACTCCGAATCGAGCCGCGCGTCCTCGGGGATCGGCACCACATCGGGTGTGCCATACAAGGCCGCGGTCGAAGACAGGACAAAGCGCGAGATGCCGTGGCGCACGCAGGCCTCGATCAACCGCATGCCGTTCACACCGTTATCGATCAGATAGCGGAATGGCAGGCGCATGCTCTCGCCCACCTGCGAGAGCGCGGCGAAATGGAACACGGCGTGCCAGGGACCTTCAGCCAGCAGCGCATCCACCGTGGCGGTATCAGCCAGATCCGCCACAATCAGTTTCACGCCCGGTGGCACCGCGCCGCGATGACCGGTGCGCAGATTGTCGAGCACTACGACCGTGTCGCCGCGCTCAACCAGTGCGGCCACAAGATGGCTGCCGACATAACCTGCCCCGCCTGTGACCAGGAACCGTTGCCCCATTACCTTCACTCCCGGAAGTAGCCGCCGTAACGCGGATGATACACTTCCGCATCGGCGTAACCAGAGCGTAGATGGGCGTTGATGTCCACCTGCGTCAGCGCAGCGCCTACCACAATGGCGTGCGCCTCTTCCAGCAATTCCAGGGCATGCAATGCAACGTGGCGCGACGTGGCACGCCAGCGCACGCAGAACAATGTGGCATCGGCCAGGCCGGCGACAATGCGCGCGTCGGTGATGGCTTCGGCCGGCGGAGTGTCCAGCAGCACGAGGTCGTAGTCGTCACGCAGCGATTGCAGCAATCGAGCCATCGTGGCGGACATCAACAGCCCGAGGGCATTTGCCTCACCCTTGCCGCTCGGTATCCAGTCCATCCCTGTCGACGGGTCCTTTTGGATAGCCTGGGGAAGGGTGATCTGTTCCTGTAGATAATCCACCAGCCCAGGCAGATGGGGGTTGGCAGTCGGCGAAGGGTGGCGGATGTCGCAGTCCACCATGATGACGCGCTCGCCATTCATCGCAGCAAGGCGGCCGAGCGCCTTGGTCACCGTCGTCTTGCCTTCCTGCGGGTGCGCGGCCGTTACCGCAATGATGTGGGGACGATCGGGCCACAGAGACAGACCGGCCCGCAGGGCTCGTAGCTGCTCAGCAAGCGCTGAACGTGGTTTGCGTGCGGCATAGTCCTCGACGGTTGTGCCCCTGAGCGCTCGGCGGGACATGCGCGGTATCAGTCCCAGGCACGGCAAGCCGAGTATTGTTCGCACATCGTCGCCGCTTTGAAACGTGCTGTCCGCAAGCTCGCGCACATATACCACCAGCAGACCAAGCACGATCCCGAAGCTCGTTGCCGCGGCCAGCCACTGTCCGGTGCGTGGAAAGCTCGGTCGGTCCGGGACGAGCGCCAGCGAAATCTCGTGCGCGTCGGGTGCCTGGATCGACGCTTGCTGCGCAGTCTGCTGGATGCGCTCGAGCATAGCCTGTAACAGGCCGCGTTCTGCGTCCGCGTCGCGTGACATGGCGTTCAACGGAACCTGTGCCTCGGCATCGCGGGCAATCTGTTCGTGTTGCTCGCTCAGGTCGCGTTGCAGTGCATCCACGCGCTCGCGGTCCGCGCGGACATCGGCATCGGTGGCGGCGACAACCCTGCCGATTTCAGCAGCAACAGTGCGATCCACATCCGCGAGCTGTGCACGAACGGCCTGGACGTCTGGGTGACTGCCACCGAGCCTTGCCAGCAGCGACTGCGATTCTGCCGACAACTGGTCATGCCTTGCGCGCAATTGAACCACCGAAGGCGCGATTGCCGCTTGCGCAGCAGCCCCTGCGCGGCCGCTGGCGGCATCCAGCTTCCCTTCGGCCTCAGCCAGGGCGCTGCGGGCACGCGCCAGATTCTCGGTCAACAGGCTGACCTGCTCGCTGTCCAACCGGGCGTGCATACCCTCGATCAGACCATTCCGGGCGCGGTATTGCGCGATGGCGTCCTCGGAATGCCGCAACTCCTTGCGCAGTTCGTCCCGGCGCTGTTCGAGCCACTGCTGCGCCCGCGCCACTGCACCGTATTTCGCACCAAGCTGCGACTTCACGTAGAGATCCATTGCGTTGTTCACGGCAGCCGCGGCGATGACCGGGTCCTCTGCTGTGAACGAGACCTCAAGCACATGCGACGCCTTTAACGGTGTCACGATCAGCGCGGCCTGCACCGCGCTCAACGTGGCGTTTCGTGCCGGATCAAGTCTCGGTCCCGGTGGTTCGTCAGACGATGCGGGCGGAGGGTGGAACAGCATCCACCGGATCACGCCCTGCAATTGCCGCGGCCATGGCGGTCGTCGCAAGGATGCGTTGAACTCTGGGTTGTTGAGCAGGTTCAGTTGGCGGGCAACCTGCTCGACCACTGGCATTCCGCGCAGCACTTCAGCCTGGCTTGCCATAATGGCGTCGGTGATCGGGTCGACCCGAAGGATGCTCTGCAGTTCGCGGACGTTGTACCCGTTCGCGTCGTAGAGCAGGGTTCCGGTTGCGGTGTAGAGCGGGTTGAACTGGGACAGCGCGATATAGGCCAGCAGCGGGCACAGCAGCATCGGTGCCAGCAGCAGCCATTTGCGGCGCCGCAGAATGGCGAGAATCGCGGCGCCATCGGGTATCGCCGCATCGCTCGCCAAGCCTGCCCGCGGACGCTCGCGCCGTCCCATCGCGGGCGGATGAGGTGTTCCTGTAGGTCGGTCGAGCATCACCCGTCCTGGCACGGGAAGGCGCGGGCTGGCCTGTCTGTCCAGTCGAGTCTCCCGATTGCCATCGGTTTACCCGCGTAACCTTAATTCCTGGTTAACGTGAGGTCGTTGATATCATTGGATTTATGGGGGACGCAGCGATTTGGGATACAGGCCGGGATACACTTCGGTATTGCTTGACCGATTTCCGCTATCGGCGCTCTCCCGGCGACATCGGGGCGGCGACGTCCGATAACTGATGGGGAGTGCGTCGGACGCCGCTGCCCACTAGACCAGTTGCTCAGCCAGATTTCGACCGGCAGGCTCGCCGTATACCCTCCGAAGGCGAAGGTCGCACGTTCGAATCGTGTCGGGTCCGCCAATGTTTTCAAGCAGTTACGTGTATAATCTCCGAGACGGCCAGAGGTCCAAGCTACCAGGAGGCGCCTTGGTCGGTGGTTCAAATCCGCCCGCCGCTACCATCGAAATCAATGGGTTAGCATGGCTTGGTGTCGTTTTGAGAGGTCACAGGCCGGTCCGGGGCTTCAGTGGGGCTTCACGGAAGGCTGGATACACCGGGGCGCGGCAGGATGGCGTGGATCGGGCGGCTGGATCTGGCTATGCCAGCCGCCGCCTGAGGCGGCGATGCTCCTCACGACACGTAATTTGGCGGATCAAGCACTTACTGACGTTCGTACTAAACAGGGGAACCACACATGAACGCACGATACGAACCTGATCACGAACTCGAGGATCGTCTGTCGCGCCGCTTGCTGGATGTTTTCATTCGGGGAGGACTGGTGGTAGTGCTTGTGCTGCTGTGCTACCTCATCTTCTCGCCGTTTCTGACGATGATGTTGTGGGCGCTGATCCTGGCGATCACGATCTACCCTCTCCACCAGATGTTGGCCGCCCGGATCGGTGGTAAACAGGGGCTGGCCGCGACTCTGATCGTCCTGCTCGCCGTCGGCGTGATCGTCACGCCGACCATCATGCTGGCCAGCGAGTTCGGCGATTCGGTCCAGAACCTTATCAAGAACGTGCGCGACAACACGCTTCAAATTCCTGCGCCATCGGAAAAGATAGCCGCCTGGCCGGTCGTCGGCGAGAGGGTGCATGCCGTCTGGTCGCAGGCGCACAACGATCTGCCGGGACTGGTCCAGAGCATGCAGCCCAAGCTCGGCGAGCTGGCGACCAAGGCACTGGGTATCGTCGCCGCGCTGGGAGGCAGCTTGCTGATGTTCCTGTGTCTCGTTCGTCGTCGCCGGCATCATCATGGCCTACGGCGAATCGGGTGCGCGGGTGATGCAGGAGATCTTCGAACGCATCGCCGGCATCGCCCGTGGCGAGGAGTTTACCAAGCTGTCCACCGCGACCGTCCGTGCTGTCGCTTCCGGGGTCATCGGCATCGCCTGTATCCAGGCGCTGATCATCGGCGTCTCGCTGATGATCGCCGGCGTCCCGTTCGCCGGCGTGCTGGCCGTGGTCGTCCTCGTGTTCGGCGTTGCACAGTTACCGGCGCTGCTCGTCACGCTGCCGGTGATCGGCTGGATCTGGGCAAGCGGCGAATACGACACCGGCCCGGCGGTCGCCTACACGGTACTGCTGTTCGTCGGTGGCATGGCCGACAACGTGCTGAAGCCGCTTATGCTCGGCCGCGGCGTCGATGCACCGATGCCGGTTATCCTGATCGGCGCGCTCGGCGGCATGGCCACCACCGGCATCCTCGGCATGTTCGTCGGCGCAACAGGACTCGCGCTGGGCTACCAGATATTCATGCGCTGGGTGCATGACAACCCGGAGCGGGCGCGGCAAACCGCCGCGGGCGGTTCGCCCTCCACCACGTGAGCCGATGCGGCAACGTTTCACCGGCGCGCCCGGAACACGCCTGTCCGCCCTCGCCGCCGCGCTGCTCTTCGGGGGCTGCGCCGCGGTTGGGCCGGACTTCAAGCGCCCCGAGGTGCCGTGGCTGGCCGGCTGGTCGAGCGGCTCGCTCAATTCGCTGACGGCCGAACAGCGCGGCATGCCGAAAGCGCAAACCGAGGAGTGGTGGCGCAATTTCAATGACCCCGTGCTGGACCGCTTGGTTGCCGAGGCCCAGCGCGTCAATCCCGACGTGCGCACCGCGGGGATGCGCATCCTGGAGGCGCGCGCGCAGCTCAAGATTGCAGGCAGTCTGCTCTACCCGCAGCAGCAGCAGGTGACCGGCAATGTCCTGCGCGCCGGCGAGGTGCGGTCGTCCGGGCACGACGTCTCCCTCACGTCCGACAACGGCGGTTTCGGCATCGGGGAGGATCTGTCGTCCGGGCGGAACATCTCCCTCACGGCCTACAACGCCGGTTTAGGCGTCGGCTGGGAAATCGATTTCTGGGGCAAATTCCGGCGCAGCATCGAGGCTGCGGATGCCGGCTATTTTGCCAGCACCGCGCAGTATGACGATCTGCAGGTGCTGATGGCAGCGCAGGCCGCCAACTTCTACTGTGTGATCCGCACCATCGAACTGCGGCTGAAGATTGCCCATGAAAACGCCGCGCTGCAGAAGCGCAGCCTGGAGATCACCGAGCGGCTGTTCAAGCATGGCAACGAATCGGAACTGGACGTGCAACAGGCCAAGGCCCAGTACCTGGGAACCCTGTCCACCATTCCGCAACTCGAGGGCAGCCTTCGCCAGAACCAGAACGCACTCGGCGTGTTGCTCGCCCGGCCCCCGGGGCCGCTGCCCGAGATCGCCGAAGGCAAGGACACGATCCCACAGGCTGAACTCGGGGTCATCGTCGACCTGCCGGCCGACCTGCTGCGTCGCCGCCCCGACGTCCGCGCAGCCGAGATGCAGTTGGCGGCGCAGTCGGCGCAGATCGGGGTGAAGGAGGCTGATTTCTATCCATCGATCGCCTTGCTCGGCTCGCTCGGCCTGTCGGCCACCTCGCTCGAAGGATCGCCGCGGATCCTTTCCTGGGGCATCGGTCCCAATCTCGTCTGGAACGTCTTCGATCACGGCCGGCTGACCGGCGAGGTGCTGGTGCAGGACGCACGCTTCCAGCAACTCTACGAGCAGTATCAGGCTGCGGTATTGAAGGCAGCGCGCGAGGTCGATGACGCAGCGGTGGGTTTTGCCACAAACCGCGCGCAGATCCCAATTCTGAAGGACGCCGTCAACGCCGCGCAGCGCTCGTTGGAGATCGCCAGCATTCAGTACCAGGAAGGCATATCCGACTTCCAGCGCGTCCTCGACACGCAACGCACGCTTGTTCAGCCAGCAGGAGCTTCTTGTAAGCACCCTGAGCAACGTAACACTGAACCTGATCGCCTTGTACAAGGCGATGGGCGGCGGCTGGCAACAGGGCCGTGGCCGTCCTCTTGTGGACGACGCGACCCGCGCAACCATGGGCGAGCGCAGCGACTGGCGGGAGATGCTTGCGGCGCCGCTGCCGCCGCCCGCCGCCGACCCTCATCTCATCATACAGAACAAGTAAAGCCATGGATCAGGAACTAGCCGAGCAGGACCAGCCAGCCCTCGGCGTTGATCCGGTCACGCCGAAGCCTGGGAAGGGAACCCGGATCGGTGCGACCATTGTACTGGTGCTGATCTTTGGCAGCCTGCTCTGGTATTTTGCTGCCGACCGTCTGACCCCGCACAGCTCGCAGGCCCGGGTGCAGGCCTTCGTCGTGCCGGTGGCAGCGGAGGTGGCGGGCAAGGTGCTGGCGGTGCACGTCAGGAACAACGATGACGTCCAGCGCGGGCAGCCGCTGTTCGATATCGACCCCAGCCAGTACCAGATCGCATTGCAGCGCAGCCGCGCTGACTACGAATCCGTGCGCCACTCAGTCAATGCCTCCGTGGCCACCGTGGAAGCAGCGCGCGCCTCTTTGCAGGCGGCACAGGCCAATCGCGTCAAGGCCGACAAGGATGCGACGCGTCAGGAAGCGTTGTACGCCGAGGATCGCGGCGCCATCTCGGTACGCCGGTTGGAGATCGCGCAGGCCACCCGGATCGAGGCGCATAGCAAGGAGCAGGCCGCCGAGGCCGACCTGCGCAAGGCCCAGGAAGCCGCCGGCGACGCCGGTGACGACAATGCCCAGTTGCGCAGCGCGCGTTCGGCGATCGAGAAGGCCGAGCTGGATCTGGCGCGCACGAAGGTGGTCGCCCCCGGCAGCGGTCTGGTGACCGACCTGCGCACCGACGTCGGCCATTTTGCCCAGGCTGGCGCACCGGCGATGACCCTGATCGCGATCCATGACCTGTGGATCAACGCTGACATGACCGAGAACAACCTCGGCAACATCGACCCCGGCGACAGAGGTGGCGATCGTCCTCGACGTGCTGCCCGGCGAAGTACTGAAGGGCCGGGTACGCAGCGTTGGCTACGGCGTCAGCTCCGGCCAGGAGGCGCCGCCGGGAACACTGCCGACGATCGAGAACAGCCGCGACTGGCTGCGCCAGGCGCAGCGCTTTCCGGTGGCGATCGAGTTCGACGCCTCCGACGCCGAACGCCTGCGCAAGGTCCGCATCGGTGGCCAGGCCGAGGTGATGGTGTTCACCGGCGATAACTTCCTGATGAACATGCTCGGCGCCGTCTACATCCGCCTGAAGAGCTGGCTTTCCTACCTCTATTGAATGCTGACGATGAACCGTGCAGACAAAGCGGTATTGCGACTAACTCTCGGCCTTGGACTGGCCGTCCTGGTCGCATACGGCTTTGCATTATCGATTCCCTTTGTCGTCTGCCTGATGTCAATCCTCGTGCTTTGCAAACCGGGACCGCCGCTGCCACCTGCAAAGGGCTTGGTCATCGCCGTGATCTTCGCGGCATTGGTTGCGTCCGGCGTGTTGATGGTTCCAATCCTGGAACATTATGCCTGGAGCGGCATCCTTCTCACCGGGGCAATACTTTACGGCGTATTTTTTGTGGGCCTGGCCAGCGCTAATCCGCTCACGATGGTGCTGGTTATTGCATTTGCGCTGATTCCGGTAGTCGGTGTCGCCGATCAGGCGATCGTGGGCAGGCTGAGCATGACGCTCGCCATTGGCATTCTCATCGGGGCCTTGGTCAGCAGCGCTTCAAACGCCTTGTTCCCCGATCCGCCAACCCGCGTCACAAATCGTCCAGCCTCAGCTCCCGCCAGTCACGAGTTCGCCCGCTGGATTGCCCTGCGGGCAACGGTGATCGTCATGCCGGTCTTTGTACTGGCCCTCACCAACCCATCGTTCTATGTTGCGGCAATTATGAAGACAGTGGCATTAAGTCAGCAAGCTGGGGACGTCGATGCCCGCTCTGCTGGCAGCGAACTGGTTGGATCAACCCTGATGGGTGCGCTCATTGCAGCTGTCGTGTGGCTCGGCTTGTCGCTCCATCCCAGCCTGTGGATGCTGACGTTGTGGATGATGGGCGCCGCGCTATGGGCTGGCAGCGGTATCTTCGGTACGCGATCAACCTCGTTCCGACCTTCATTCTGGAGCAACGCACTGATCACGATGTTGATCCTGCTCGGCCCGGCGATCGAGGATAGCGCAAGCGGCAAGAGCGTCTTCGAAGCGTCGGCAGTCCGCACCGGACTCTTCGTTGCCGTCGCGCTCTATGCATGGGGAACGGTCTGGGTACTCGAACGCTGGCGTAATTCGAGACGACCCGGGTTGTGTTCCGAGCATGTATAATTGAAGAAGACACATGATACTCGCTAACCTCATGGTCGGCTTTTCCGCAATGTTGGTGTGCCTTATCGTGCAAGCCGCGGTCGCGTTCTGGAGCGTGCGCTATTACGTACGACAATCATCTAACGCGGCAGCACCGCACAAATTTATTGTGCGTATCCGGCCACTCCTCATCTCCATGCTGGCCATGATGGCTGGAAACTTCATTCAGATCACCTTATGGGGAATCCTTTTCCTATTGCTGGGAGAATTAGACGAGCTCTACGAGGCCATCTACCACTCGGCCGTCAATTTCGCCTCGCTCGGGTACGGCGACTTCGTGATGAGCAAGAACCGAAAGCTGCTCGGCCCGCTCGAAGCCGTCAATGGCGTAATCATGCTGGGCATGACTTCGGCTGCGCTGATGGTGATACTCCAGCAGGTCATCAAGGATCAGCGAGACGAGATCATAGACTCAGCACGCCGAGGTATCGGTAGCGATGGTGCCTCCCGCTAAACCAAATGTTCGCCTGAGATAGGGGGCGGCTTACGAGGGTTGCGCCGGACTGGGCGGTGCCGAGCCTCATGCATAGGAGTCAGACAGCGCCTGGGGCGCACCACTATGAATGAAAGTGTGGCGGCGCGGGCCGGTTGTCCGAACTTATCAACGGGTGATCGTGATGAGGCTGAACCCTCCGGCGGCTAGCGACCGCGAATAGGAGTCTGGTCGGCGCTGCATCGAGGCAGGAAGGGCTTTGGATCGGCATTGTGGTCCTCCAGGTATTCGTTGATGGCATCAACCAGTTCGGGGACGCTCTTGAACACGCTGCAGCGAATGCGGTCCTCGGTGATGATGCCGAAGATGCGCTCGACCTGGTTGAGCCATGCGGCAGAGGTCGGGGTGAAACGCATGTGGAACCGCGGATGCCGGGCCCCAGGCGTGCTTGTGGGTGGCGTAGTTGTCTGTAATCAGATGCACATCGAGGTGCCTTGGCGTCTCGGCATCGATCCGGCGCAGGAACCTTAGCCACTCTTGGTAGCGCTGTCGCGACATGCACTGGCCAATCACCTTGCCGGTGGTCACGTGGAGTGCCGCGAACAGCGTGGTGATGCCATGGCGTTTGTAATCATGCGTCATGGTGCGTCGGCGGCCATGAGCGGCAGGCTCGGGCTGCGTGCGAGAGAGCGCCTGACTTACATGGGGTGGTCCCTCGTCAAGCGTTATCTGAGCGCCATGGTGATGTTCCTGGAGTGCCGCTCCGAGGCTTGAGCCCGTTGTCAACATGCGGTGACGATGACCGCATCTACTCACATTCGGCGGGCAATAGGGCTCACTGCGGTACTGGTCCCGAAGCCACAACCGTGCCAGCTGGGTCATCGCATAGCCGGCTTTGGAAATGCCTTGCTCTATGTCGATACTGAGGGTCGCTTGATCCTGCGCCGCCACATGCTCGCTTTTGTCTTCCTCATCCGAGACGATCCGCAGCAGCTAGCATTTGGGAATCGTTCGTTAGGGTCGCAAAACTAGGAGCACCACCACTCCTGCACCACGAGCGGAGCACGACCGCATCCTGTCGTGCAGGCCAGTTCAGAGAGGCGTGCTGCGCCTTGCGCCGAGGCCTCAGTGCGCTAAGACTGAACGGCAAATCTCTGGGCAGGAACTTCTCATGGCCGACCTCATCATCATCGCCTACGACACCGAAGCGACCGCCGAAGCCGCGCGGAAGAAGCTCCTTGAGTTGCAAAAGGAGTATCTCATCGAACTTGGCGATGCTGTCGTGGCGGTGCGCCAGCCCGAGGGGCACGTGAAGCTGAATCAATTGGTCAACACGACAGCTGCTGGTGCTGCCTCCGGCGGTATGTGGGGTGCCTTGATAGGCCTCGTGTTCCTCAATCCGCTGCTGGGTGCAGCAATCGGCGCAGGAGCTGGCGCCCTTAGTGGCCGGTTCAATGATATCGGCATCGATGACAACTTCATGAAGGAAGCCGCGGGGGCACTGACGCCCGGCCAGGCGGCGCTGTGCGTGCTGGTGCGCAAGGTCACGGCCGATAAAGTGCTGCCCGTCATGGCGGGCTTCGGTGGCAAGGTCCTGCGGACGAACTTGACGACCGAGCAGGAAGCCAAGTTGCAGGAAGCCCTGAAGGCCTGACGCCTGGTTCCCCGGGCGGCCAATCCGAGGCCTTCCACGACGTCGCCGTCACGCCGCCGCCTGCATCCTTCAATGAGGTATTCGCCTCGGTGAGCCCGAGTTTCGTCATCACCGCCTTCGTCCAGGCCAGTGCCTCCTCCGACTGAGGATGGCAAAGTCGTCGGCATAGGAGACTGGCGGGCAGCGTCGACTGGAGCTTTCTCGAGCAGCGGTTCGGCGCGAGCTACACTGACCGGGCCGGCCGGCCGCCGCTGCCGACGCGGCTGATGGCGGGCCTGTCGGTCTTGAAGCACACTTATGACCTGTCGGACGAAGTACCGTTGCGAGCGGTGGCTGGAGAACCCCTATTATCGGCTGTTCTGCGGCGAGGAGTTCTTCCGTCACACGCCGCTCCGCGGCGTGTCGCCAGGGACAGGCTCTCCTGCAGCAGCGCGGTCAGCTCCTCTTCGCCCATACGCTGGCGCCAGCGGGTCATCGATGAGCGATCGAACGGCAACGCGCAGCCCCGTGATGGTCATCGCAAGCCTATTGGGTGGTTGGGACCTGCCGGCGGCGCTCTACCCAGAGTGGCCGTCATATGGCGATTAACGTTAAGGGATCGAATGTAATTCCGCAGTCATCGGCAAGTCGCTGCGGCCGGCTGAGCGGCGGTAGTCACCGCCGGTGGCGTGCGACGACGTATACTTGCCGCGGGCACATCGCAACCGGAACAATGCTGCATCAGGTCTGGGTGCGAGCGCGGCTTCGCGTTGCTTAAATCGTCGCCGTCTCGACAGAGGCGATCCGCCGGCTGTATTGAAAAGGAGCTGCGCGCAGTCCCTGCATCCGATAAACTCTGGTTCCCAAGGCTCTGGCTGCTCCATTCTGGAGAAATCCGCACCATGTCCCGGACGCTTGCCATCGCGCTCGTCGCCAGTGCCGTGCTGGCAGCCCCAGCCACCGCCGAGGTGCGCCTTGAGCGCGCTTTCCCGGCCGGTAGCGCTAGCACGTCGACCAAGACCGAGGCACCGGCGCTCGTGCTCGGCGGCACGTTCGTGATCCTGGCAACCGTCAACGGCGCCCCCCAAGCCGCCCTGCGGGTCGACAGCGGCGCGACCGACGTCATGCTCCCGCGAACCGTCGCCAGCAGGCTGATCCGCGCCGGATCGCTCACTCACGCCGATTACGTGACCACCAAGACCTATCGACTGGCAGATGGCTCGCTCCGCACTCAAAAAGTCTACCGACTGCGCTCACTACAGGTCGGCACATTCATCGTGCGCGACATTCCCTGCACGATCAGCAACGATGATACTGGGCTGCTCGGGCAGAGTTTTCTGAGCAAGGCTCAGGACTGGGCGATGGACAACCGCCGGCACGTGCTGACGCTCACATATTGACGACATCCACGCGGCGACGGACCCCCATGCAGGCATAGCGAATGCGTGGTGACGCTGGCCTGCAATTGGGGCTTCGCGGTCGTGATGGCGTTCTGCGCCGTCGAGCCTGCAGGCACGGCGCCCAGGACATCGCTGAACTGATCACCCGTCTCAGGCTTGCTGCGATTTCACGATTGGCCCTTCTCGCCCAACTTCCACAGTTGGCCCGAAAATGCATGAAATCTCAGCCCGTTGACTTTCTTAGGCACCACAGGCCATTTCCTGTGGGTGCTAGGAATGTAGGTGTGGAAAACGCGGGAGAACCCATTCCGTCGCGATGACGTTGACAGCAGGCTCGATGCTGCATCAACGTGCCGCCGCTACGAAACTCGAAATGTCCCGTCTGACGCAAGCGATTTTCTGCAGTCAGGCGCTGCAAAACTTTAGCACCACAAATCGACATGGCCACTGACAAGTCCCACATTTGTGCGGCTTTTACGCTCCCGCTTTTTACTAACTGTCGAAGTTGGGTCTCGGTGTTCCTGAACCACATAGGGCGCCGGATAGCCGGCGGTGCCGAATTGCTGCGATCAAATTGTTGGTGTCGAAATAGACCTGCCAGTAGTGGTCGGTATGGCAATAGGGGCGTACCGCCAACAACGCCCCAATGAAGTCCAGAATTTCGACATCGGGCGCCGGAGCGGCGACCACGTTGGGAATTGCTGCCAGGGTTACCTTCAGCCGCCCGATTGCGGCGAGCGGATCGACGCCGGGCCGCGCCGATGGCCAGGCCGGCGCCGGCCAGTAGGGCGGCAAAGCTTGTCGTCTCCACCCCAACCGAGGATTGCGACCACCAGAACAATATAGAGTACCGCCGCCGAGATGTTGACGACATAGCTCTGCAGGGTGGCGTCGAAACTGCGCGCGGTCAGCACCCGCGACACCAGGCTGACCGCGAGCCCGATCAACCAGCGACCGATAATGTACAGAATGCCGGCTCCGACGATCCTGATACTCACAGTGGTAATGATCGGCACTGCCGTATCCCGACCAGCCATGTATGTCCATTGCTGTAATCCCCATTTGCCCTGCTGCCTTATGGCCAACCGCAGCCGTGGATCATTGTTGATATCGGAACGGCGACAAGGGAAGGCCTCGGCAAAGCGCGTTCGTCGGCATTGACAGGACAGGCGGTGGCTGTTTCGGCAATGCTCGCTTTTTTGCCTTCGCTCCTGGGTTGGGCAATATCACCGGCAGCTTGTTCGGTCCGTGGACTCTAAACAGCTGATGTGACGGGCGTATTGCTGACGAGTTTGCGAAGGTTGGGGCAATGCGCTCGGCGAGCTTGATCGAGATCCTGTCGCGTAGTGATGTGTGGCGCAGTCCTTGGTGCCAGGCCAACAGCTTTCCGTCAGGGTCCTATCTCCGGGTCCTCGCGGAGCTCTTACCTCACTCCGCGGATACGACTTCTGTTGGATTCGGTGACCAGTGCGGGTTGCGCGTTCATTTACAGTAAGGAGGGGACCGTGCCCAGGGGTGAGCCTGTGAAATTGACCTGGAAAGCGACACTAGCACTCGCAATCGCTTTTGCCGCCAGCACACTTGGTAGCTGTGCCTCCTTGCCACAACCACCCACCACACGGTTGGACTATAAAGGCAGGGCCGTGACGCAGACCGAGGGTGAATTGCGAGTGTCAACGGCAGTGCTGTCAGCCGACGAGAGCACGGCGGTGTATGGTGTGCAGCTCGCGAAGCGGGGGATTCAGCCCGTGTGGATTGAGGTCGAGAACCGCGAGAAGCAGGCTTACTACCTGCTGTCACCGGGTTTGGATCCAAATTTCTTTCCAGCATCTGAGGTGGCCGAAGCGCTGGCGCCGGATAGCTCGGACGAGCAGCGGGCGGTGCTCGACCAGCGCTTTCGTCGGCTCGCGTTCCGCAATCCGGTCCCGCCCAACACGACGACGTCAGGGTTCGTGCTGACAAACCTCGACGAGGGAGTAAAGCTCGTGCAGGTTGACCTCGTTGCGAGCAGGCGCGTGCGGACATTCTCGATGCTTACCGTCGTGCCTGGCTTCCGGGCCGATTACAAGGTGAGCAAAGCGTTCCAGACTGAGATTTACCCACCCGCGAAGATCACGAACTACACAGATGACGCGGCCTTCCGTGCGGCGCTTGAGAAGTCTGCCCTGCTGCGTGACCAACAAGGAGAGCACGAAGAACGGCGATCCCCTCAACTTGGTAATTGTTGGTGGCCTTGAGGACGCATTCCCTGCTCTCGTGAGACGTGACTGGCATCCGACTGAGGAGAAGTGGTCGGGCTCGGTCGGACGAATGGTGATCTCTGCGCTGTCCGGAGACCGCTATCCCAATGCGCCGGTGAGCGATCTCTACCTGTTTGGCCGGCCTCAGGATCTCGCCCTGCAGAAGGCCCGCGACAACATTCATCAACGCAATCACCTGCGGCTGTGGCTGAGCCCGATTCGCTACCACGGCAAGCAGGTATGGGTTGGTCAGATCAGCCGCGATATCGGAAGCCGTCTCACCATCCATTCTCCGACGCTTACAACCCACAAGATTGACCCCAACGTGGACGAGGCGCGCACGGCGCTTGCCGAAGACATGGCATATTCACAAAATCTTGCTAAATATGGACTCGTCGAGGGGGTCGGCAGGGCCCCGCAAAGCACCCCGCGCGAGAACCTTACCACCGATCCGTACTACACCGACGGATATCGTGCAGTACCTGGTGTTTGATCGCGAGCCGACGTCGATGGCGGAGATTGATTTTTTCGAATGGGGAACTCTCCCTGCGCAGAACGATGCCGTGCGGGGAGCAATGCCGTGAGCGGGTCGCCGTCCGGTTTGCTTCGCGCGTGCGCAACATGCTTATCACTTGCCCTTGCCGGCTGCGTGACTTGGCAAGCTCCCGCTGACGTCGACGATGCAACGCTGCGCAGCCGCGCTGTGACCGACTCGCGGCGCGACGTGCGCGTGAGCGCGGCGGTGCTAGGCGCCTCAGACACCCAGCGCATCTTCGGAAGCGACCTTGACGAGACCCATGTGCAGCCTGTCTGGATTGAAGTTCGGAATGGGACCTCGCAACCACTGTGGTTTCTGCGGACGGGCACCGATCCTGACTATTACTCGCCGCGGGAAGTCGCCTGGTCGCTGCACACACCGCTCCGAGGTGACGTGAACGCACGGATCGACTATTTTTTTGAGAACCTCGCGCTTAAGAATCCGATCGCTCCGGGGGCAGTGCGCGCAGGAATCCTCTTCACCAATCCCGAGCGCGGGAGCAAGCTCCTAAACGTCGATTTGCTCGGGAGACGGACGCTGATACCGTTCTCGCTGTTCCTGCCGGTCCCAGATGATGCCGCAGACAACGGCTCGGCGCTTTTCCGATATCCCGACGCGCAAGTCGTGGACTACACCGACCTTGCCAAGCTCCGTGGGGCACTCGAGCGGATGCCGTGCTGTGCGACCGATGTGCGCGGAGCGACGCGGGATGATCCGTTGAACGTCGTCTTCGTCGGTGACCTTGCCGACATTCGAGGTGCGATGGCACGCCGTGACTATCGTCGTGACACACGAGCGGACGACATGACGCAACAGGTCTTCGGTCGCCCGCCGGACGTCGTGCTGCGCAAGCAGGCACAAGCAGGCGCGCCCTTCAACTGGTTGCGCGCATGGCTCGCACCGATTTGCTTCGAGGGCCGCTCCATCTACCTTGTGCAGGCTGGGCGACCGGTCGGGGGACGCTTCGGGCACCGCAGTGGGAGCGACATCGTCTTGGACGACGACGTGGACGAGGTAAGAAACCTGACAATCCAGGATATGATGTATTCGGGCAGTCTGGAGAGGCTCGGGTTCGTAACTGGTGTTGGCAAGACCTCCGAGACACAGCCTCGTAGTGCCCTTCACGGCGCGCGGTACTATACCGACGGCCTGCGCGCAGTCCTATTCTTCGCGAGGCGGCCTCTTAGCCTTAAGGACGTGGAATTTCTCAATTGGGAGCCATACCTCGAAGGACGCGAGGACTGCGCGAGTGAGGGGTTGGGAAATGTGTGCGGAGGCCGGTTATTGATTCGCATGACCGCCGTATCGTTGGTCGTCGCGGGTTGCGTCGCGCTCGGAGCATGCGCGGCGACGCCACTGATTCCGTATCTGCCGACACCCCGCCGCTCGTGCTCGCGCCGGCTTCTCTGGTGGGCGTGCAGGATCAACGGGGGCGCTTCCGCGAGATCTACTGCGCCGTGCTGGAAGAGCACGGACACGCACTTCCGGACTATCGCCCTTGCCAGGACGCGCTGACCCGCGTCGGAACCGAACCCGCGGGTACCGGCAGGCCCGTGGATCTTGGCCCGTCGAAGCGACGTCTCGTCGCGGCAGTGGTGCCGGGTATCGGCTACGAATGCTTCGAGCCTTGGCTCAATCCTCCCGGTACTGTCGGGCAGCACGTACGGCAGTTCGGGTACGACGCGGTCCTGCTGAAGGTCGATGCGCTGTCGAGCTCGGAAAACAACGCGCACCAGATCCGGGACGCGATCATGCCATGCCATCGGACGTAGGCGCGCCGCGCCTCGTGCTCGTCGGCTATTCGAAGGGTATCTCCGACATACTCGACGCGGTGGTCGCGACCCGGAGATCCGGAGCCGCGTGGCGGCGGTGGTCAGCGTCGCAGGCGCGGTCGGTGGGTCGCCGCTAGCGAACGATGCCGAGCAGTACCAAGCCGACCTACTAGGTATTTTCCGGTGCAGTCTCCAACCTAGGCGACGGCGGCGGCGTGGCAAGCCTTCGGCCGGCCACACGCCAGGAGTGGCTCGCACGTAATCCGCTTCCCCCCGGGTTGCGCTATTACTCACTCGTCACGTTTCCGCGGCCGGAGTTGATCTCTGCGATTCTCCCTCGAGCTACAAGAAGCTAGACGCATCGATGGCGCAACGACAGCCAGATGATCTTCTATAACCAGGTTGTGCCGGGCAGCGTCCTGATGGGCTATCTCAATGCCGACCACTGGGCGTGGCAGACCGATCAACCGTGCGCACGCCATGGTTGCCTCGATGTTCGTGACCCAGAACGCTTACCCAGGGAGGCCCTTCTCGAAGCGCTCTTGCGATTCGTGGAGGAGATTTGGCGGCGCCCAACGGCCCGGCTGGATGAGGCACATCAGGCGCGTTGATGACCTGTGTCAGACAGAAACAACGACGGCAGGTGACTCATGGGAGAGACGATAACAGACGTGATCACGAGGGTGATTGCCAAGCAGGCCCAATTGGACCCGTCGGAGGTTACGCCGAAGTCTGCACTGTCCGAACTGGGCGTGACTTCGCTCGATCTGGTCGAAATCATCATGACGGTCGAAGACGAGTATAATGTGACCATATCGGCGGATGCGGTCGAGGCCTGGAATAGCTACAAGACCGTCGCAGACCTCATTGAGCTGGGCCGCTCGCTCGGTCTCGAAGGAGGCGGCAGTACAGCATGAGCCTATTGTGATCACCGACGCCTTGGCCATTCGGTGGCGGCATTCTGGTCGGCTCTGCAAGAAGGGCGCTGCGGTCTCGGCAAGCTCGAGCGGGCAGCAGTCCGATCTGAAGGTCTCGATCGTCGGCGCCACCACGCGCCCGATCCTCGCGACACCTGGTCGCCCGTCGGTTGCCGATGTTGGACCGTTTCAGCGTGTTGGCGATCGTCGCGCCCCAGCAGGCGCCCGCATGGGCCTGCGGCTCGGGCCGGTTTGACACCGAACCGGCTGCATGGTCGGCGTCGCGCAGGCTATCCTGATCCGTGGCCTGATCCGGGGACATTTTCGTTGTGGTGCGGTCTCTGATATCCCTACACCGGCCGTCGAACCAGTATCCGGTGTTCTGGATACCGGGGAATGTCGGCGTCTGGGTTCATGTCGCTAAATCAATGCGCAGGCAGCCTCAAAGTTGCATATCCTGTGACGTTCGGCGAAGCGTTAACCCGGGTGGTTATAGACGTGGTCCGGCCGCTTATGCTCCGGTTGCCGGGGACCGTGATACCCACAGACGGTCCCGGACACGAGGCGATTGGGGCGGCAATTCAGCGGATATCGGACCAGGGGTCCGATTTGCGCCGCGAGGTCGAGCAGCTGCGGATCAAGGGACGTCGTGTGCCCAGCAAGGAAACGCTGTTTGAGGAGCGAATGAACAAGGCCTTGCACCTGTGCGGCCTGGATCGGAAAGCAATCCTGGCGATATGGAAAAAGTACACGACCTCGGCAATTCACCTACCCGGATGCGCAGGCGCGCGCGTCGTTCGAGGGCTGCCCGCCGATCGGTGTGACAAAAGCTGTCGCAAGGCTGTCGCAGAATTCGTCACTCACGTTGAGCTTTTCCACGAGTTTATAAGGCAGACCGCCCTACACGGAGGCGGTCCGCGGTGCCTGAACATGAGGTGCTGATCGCGGAGAATCTGACATTGGGCGAGATAGCCTCACTATCAGCGGTGCAGGTGCTGTGCCGCATCCTGCGGGCGGAGGTGATGGAGGGCGACAGGGCGGGCGCCAAGGCGACGGCTGCGATCCTCGCACCTTACCAGAGTGCCAAACTCAGTTCGTGCAGGACGTGCGGATCACAAACCCGAGCGCCCGCCAAGATGGAACGCGGACATCGCGGCGGAGCTGGCGGAGGTCCAGGCGAAGCTCGCGGCGGCCAAGCTGCTGCACTGACCCCACCGGCAGCTATGCGGTTGACAGCTAACGGCCGATTTCGGGTTTGTCGACATGAGCTTGTGTTGCAGCACACCGGGCCACTGTCCGATTAGCCTTCTGGATGTGTTCGACCGGCTGGATTGGCTTCCTCACTCAGCGCGGCTGATTCGGACTTTGGTAGCACACCAAGGATGGGGAAGCGCTAGCAGCGCGCAGCACGTGAAATCATCACGCCGCTGACGTTGTAACTGCGGCCAATGTCGGCAAGCAATTCCCCGCCGCGGTCACGGCGCTTGATCGCCTCTCGCCGTTGGTGCGGCGTCAGTTTGGGCGGTCGGCCCATCTTCTGCCCGCGCGCGACCGCCCGTGCCCGGCCTTCGCCTGTGCGGGTCCGGATCAGGTCGCGCTCGAACTCGCAAGCCCACCGAGCACGGTCAACATGAGCCGCCCGTGGGCCGTGGTGGTATGGCCCGGCATCCCCAAGGAGCGGAACCCTGCCTTGCTGTCGGCGATCGCTGCCAGCGTGTTCAACAGGTCGCGGGTGGATCGCGCCAGCCGGTCGAGCCGTGTCACCGTCAGCACGTCACCCGCTTCCAGCGCGGTAATGGCCTTCCGTAGCTGCGCCCGGCCGGTCTTGGCTCCACTTCGCCACTTCGCGGAACACCCTGCCAGCGCCAGCGGTCTGCAAGGCAGCCACCTGCGCCGCCACGCTCTGGCCGC
>CAWFUF010000006.1:0-368855 GCA_963818775.1 uncultured Alphaproteobacteria bacterium
TCGCGGCGCTGCTCGATGACAACTTGGTCTTGGCGGATGACACTGTGGTGCCATTCGCGCCTTAACCGAGGCTCGGCGCTCCGGATCGACAAAAGGAAAGGGCGCAAGCGCCCTTTCAGTCTCCATGTAAGTCAACCTCATCGAGTTAGCGGGATGATCAGGTTGTAGTCGTCTTCCCCCGCATCCGGTGGAAACACGTCGATGAAGACGCACTCTCGCTCTCTCGCCCATTCGCGGTCATTGCGCCATGCTCGCGCCGCCCCGATATCCGGGAACGGGCCGTAGTAATCAGGATCGTCTGTGCCATTGGACAATTCAACGACCCATTGCGTAACGCTCATCTGTCGAGTTCCTTGTGTTGGCAGATACTGGCGGCTGGAGAAAAAGCGGCCCGCAGGCCGCCTGGATAGTTACTAACCGAACTTGCGAAGTTCGTTGAGCGTCTTCAGTAGATCGTCGCGACGAACTCGCAGATGCTTGCCGACGTAGCAGGCCGGCAACTTTCCATCGCCGATCTACTCATAAAGCTTGTTCTTTGACGCTCCGGAAAAGCGTGCGGCTTTGAGGATAGGCATAATCACGGGGACGTCGGGAGGCGTCGTCGTCGTCATGTTGTGGAATCCTCCTGGTCAAACGCATCCTTATGATACCCTTGGTGTCCCTCGGCGAAGCAACAAGAATGAACAGAAGATTCTTGCGTATAGCGAACTCTGCCAACGACGAATTCTGGCGATGGGGTTTGAAATAGATGGCGAGAATTCTCAGATGCACAAGTGTCAAAGAGCCTGACGAACCACGCCCCTCAGGGCGTGCAACGTCAGTCTGCCGCGAGGTGGTGATCCTCGGCGGCAGGTTCAAGCTGATTGCCGTACCAGTCCCAACCCTTCACGCGCTTCCGCGCGAAGAGTTCGAGATAAGGTCCTGGGGTCGCGCGCTGGATCAGTTCGTGTACGACTTGCGGCTTCTCGCTGTTTCGTCGGCTCACCCGGTGACGGATCATCGAGATCATCGAATTGTCGATGAAATGCGTCGGTGTCTTCGGACGAACTCCGATGAACAGATGTTCATGGACCGTGCGACCATATGCCCCGCGCCCGTAGTGCGTCAGTTTGTCCCACGTGTGGTTCACCTTGTACTCGAATCCCCACGCTTCGAGCACGGCAAGGCCCTCCTTGAGCAGCGCGGGCGGCACCCAGAGGAACAAAAATGCGTCGTCGTGCGCCACCTTGCCAACGGGCAACGCGCAGAGTTCCTTCAATGACATGGTGGGATAGTGTTGCAGGATGCCGCCTGCGCTGTCCCATTCCCACGGACAATCTGCCAGGATGCCCCGCCATTTCCGTCCTTGTTGGATCGCGCCATTGAGATCATCGATGACATCGCCGCCGATCAGTTCCTCGAACCAGCGAATACGTCGGACCGCAATGCGCAGCTTGTTGAGGTTCCAGTTCTCGGCGGCTGCTTGGGTCAGCAGAGGGATCGACTGCTCCAGCGGCAGCACGCGTGCCGAGTGGTAGTGGGCTGTCGAAGTGTTTAGGTACCTAAACTCCTTCGGATAACGCTTTGCAACGCACATATAGACTTTGACGGTATCGTACTTCACGCCTTGCCAGCCCGGCGCTTCGATGATCCGGCGGCACTCGCCGGGGCCGAAGCTCTGGCGACCGCGCAAGCCCCACTCGCCGATTTCCCATACCGTGGCATCGTGCCGTTGTGCGAGTTCGATCCCCTCGCGCTTCCATTCGTCCTTTTCGGGTCCGTCGTCTTTGAACCTGCGATCGGGATAGCGTTTGTCCGTCATGTTGGCTCTCCTGTCTGTCCAGATGGAAAGTTATCGTTGGCGAGACCTGGATCGCGCTTGGTGGCCAAGCACGCGCTGTTGCGCTTCCGCCGCATACATCGGGTTGCTATCGATGTAGACCGAATTCAGCCCCAGCTTCTTCGCCACGGCTGACACAGTGCCGCTGCCGCCGTAGAAATCGATCACGGTTGCCACGGGCGGCAAGTCGCTGGGCGGCGCGCCCAACATGAGACAGCGACGGGGGATTTCTTCGGGAAAGGCGGCCGTGTGATTACTGTCCCTCCATTGTGCTGCCGGGATGTGCCAGACGGCGTCGGCGACGCGTCCCAGCGGATTGTTCGCGACCCGAAAATCGCGATCGCCATCGCGTCGCAGGACGTGTGGTTTGCGGCGGTCCGCAGAATATCCGCGGTGTGGCATCCCGCCTGACAATGGGATGCGCAGCGGGTCCTGATCGTACCAATAGCCGGCGGCGCAGAGGGTGAACATCAGGATGTATTCGAAATTGGTGCCGGCACCGGCTGTCGGTGGATTCCCTGCGGCCTGACGATCCCTTGTCCCAGATGATGGTATCCCTGTGATACCAGCCGTCATCCATCATCGCTTCGGCGAAGCGGAACGGAAGACCGAGCCAATTGCCTTTCTTGCGCAAGTATGTGGTGTCCTGGGTGCGCAGATTGACCAGCGGTCGCTGTTTGGCTCGTCCGCGATCATAAGTCTGTGGCCAATAGCTACTGCCAGGGTGGGCAATTACATCGTCGAGCACGACGAAGACAACGCCATCCGGACGCAGCACGGGCTTGAATTCGCGGAAGTCGCGCCGCACGACGTGGTTGAGGTAAGCTTCCCAAGTCGGCTCGTGGCCGATGTCGTCGGGCGTAGGCAGAGGCATGCTGCCGTCTGCCAGCAAGTTATAGAGGCGCCTTGCCGGCCAATAGCCTGGGCTGGTGATGCAGACCTGCACCGACTGTGGCGGCAGCTTGGGGAGCGCGATGTGCGCTTCGCTGGTGATGAACTGATGATCGGGATCGGGATATGGCGTTTCGTCTGCGATCTGAGGTCGCCCAGGAGGCGAACTCGTTGCAGGAGTGTCTGGCTTCTCCGGTCGTGCAAGGTACGCTGCATTTTTTAGCCCAAAACAGCCATTGTCGCCGACCTTAAGCCGCCGTCGGAGATAGTGATCGCAACCTTTCAGCACCTGAATGCGCCGCATCACCGTGCTGTATGAAAAGCCCGGGCCGAGTTTACGGCACCACTCCTTCTCGGTGATCCCCAGCTTGTCGAGTATCTCAATCAGCGTCGGGCGCGCGGCCACATATAGCTCGGCCCATTTGGCCTCCATGAGCCGTGCCTGGATGTCGATATCGATCTTCGTCCGATCAATGGTGTCGATAGCCGTGTTGCGCCGCACGAGTTCATCGCGGTGGGCATCGAGCCATTCTCGGTCTGTGGGCATGGCTCTCCCTCATCGATCCGCACGGTAATCCGTGCATTGAGTGGACTGAGAGCCGACTGCGAAGTGTGCTTAGCGAACTGAAAGTGTGTTGAGCGAAACCGATTTTGTCGTTCGACGCAAGTGGTCCGATGGCGCCATCAACGCACGGCACGGCACGTAAGGCCCGTCACCAAGGCGCTCCTTGGCGGCCGACTGGCTACCGCGATCGGCCCGCAGTTAGGCGATGGTGTTCCGGTCGCGCTGGCCAGCGGTATCGGGCACGCTGCGGTAAGATAGATCAGATCAGGGGCGCCGGCAATAACCGCGCGTCGAGATGCGTCGAACCGGCTCCAGGCTATGATCACAGGAAGATGAAGTACGGTCTTGACGCTAGGTGCCGGAAGTAGTTGCTTGACAAGCCGGCCAGCCAGAAAGTAACGTTCTCGGCCTTCGCGGCGGTGGAGCACGGCGATGGCGGACGACGACCTTTATGCGCCCAACCCCTTCGTACCGTTCACTTACAGTGAGTCAGACAGCGCGCTGCGCCTCGAAGTTCAGGCGGACGATGATGATCTCGACATGCTCACCTGCCGGCTGGTGGTCATCTATCGCGCCGATCGGTATGTCTTCACGTTCGCGGTCTTGATGCTGCGCAGGATGTTTCACGCGGCGCGTGCAAGCCACTGGGATCGGTCAGGAACGATCCCACTGGAGCCACGCGATCCGGAGTATTTTCTCCGTGTCCACAGGCCGATGCGCGGCGAGGATTGGCAGGAATGGGCGGACCTTGATCTGACGCGCACACGCCGAGCCGGCAAGAGCCGGCGCCCGGATGACCGATCATCTGATCAGCCGCGCGATGACGCCTCTACGATCTGATGATGTGGGAGCCTGTGCTGGCCGCCGCTCCAGCACCCGAACCGGAACCGGAATCGGAAGCTCAACCTGCACCCGAACTCGCACAGGCCACTCCAGCGCCGGCGCCGACCCCCGTGGTGACGCTGGTCGAGCCGGCGCCCGACGATCGCGACCGGCAAATCAGCGCGCTGAAGGCCGCAACGGAAGCACTGGAGGCCGAGAACCAATCGCTCCGGCAGCGCTTGCACGACGCCGAGCGGTTGATCGAATTCCTCAACCAGTAGCGGCCGCAGGGAGCGGCGTGACATGAGCGACACGCCCGACTAGCTGCGCAAGCTGATGGAACGCGATCCGCGGGAGCGCTTCGAGGCGTCGGACGCCTTCACGCGTGCCGTAATTCTAAAGCCGATGACTGAGCGACTATCCGCCGACGAGTTACGCGCGATCCTCGATCTGGCGATCGCCGCACAGAGGACATGAATCGATGATTGATGATGTTTCTGACCTTCTTGCGCAGGCGAGTGTGCAGGCTGAGGCCGAGACCGACGAACACTTCGCCAAGCTGCGTGCGATGCACGATGCGGCGCTTGCGAAGTACAAGGGCAGTCGCCTCGTTACAGAGCTACGGATGGCGTTGAGCACCGAGCGGTTGCAAGTGCTTGCTTTGCGTGGTCGCGTAGACAGTCTCGTCAAGGAGAACAAGCTCTTGGAGGAGCGCATTCATCTGGAGGAAACGACCATTAGTCTGCTCGTCGAACGCTGTAAGCAAGCTGGTGTCGAATTGCCAGCTAGTATGGAGGAAACTCCGAGGACGCGGCATTGACCGCCGTGGCCCGCAAACCGCGACCACCTTCAGACACGATGAACAATATCGCGACCGTGCTGACGGCCGGCCCGATGACGTGGCAGCAAATTCAGGCCGGGCTGGAGCGGGACTGCGGCTGGATGCACGGCGCCGTACTGATCGGCGTGCTGAACGTCATGATCCGGCGCGGTCTGATCGTGCGGGAGGGGAGCACTACGGTCTGGCGGAACAGAGGGAGCGCCTCGCGTTCGGTGCCGGGCCTTCAGTCCCGCATTCAGGGGGAGGTGCATGATGGGCGACGAACGCGCCAAGAGGTCAGAAGGCTGGCAGAGGGGCGTTTTCAGTATCGTCGTAACGACTCTAAATTCCTCTATCTCAGCAGCAATTCTTGTTCTGTTTTGTGTCCTAAGCTTCTATCTCGGACAACTGCATAGAGATATGAACCTGTTTGCTTCATCAGGTGGTTTGATGACAGTGTTCGGTCTGTTATCCCTTATACGATCCACTACCATCGAAAAATATCTGAATCAAAATGCCATTATCGAACGCAGTTCTGGACTGACAGCGCCGCCGGTTCCCGACGCAGAACTAAAACAACTAGAAGAGAAGAATATAGCAGCCGCGAACATACGTATAAAGGCAGAATTACGATCTGAAATGAAAGGCGTACTCTTGACAGTTATAGGCACACTCATTTGGGCATACGGCGCTTATGTGCCGATCTTTTGGTCCCCACTCAGCCATAAGCCATGACGGTAAAAGCCTGAATGAGATACGGCAAATCCGCGAGCAGAACGGCGAACGCTGGGAAAAGATTAGCCCAGGCTGATCCGAGATGCTCGGTGAGCCGTATGGCGATCGCTGGACTGGCGACGGCTGGACACCGGAGATGGACGAGGCTGAGTATCGCATGCATGGGATCGGGAACGTCGGGCTGGCTGTGACGTTCTGGCGGGATGACGCGGCGGACCAGAAGATTGGCATTTGGGGTATTTGGCCTCCTGGCCTGCGTGGCGACGCCCCATGTTGCCGTTGCGCAGAACCCTCAGGCAGCGCCCCCGCAGGAGGCGCCTCCGCCAGTCGCGCCGCCCAACGCTTCGCAGCCGCCGCCGGAGCAAATTGCGCCGGGTGGTCGCGCGGGCGGGACATCGGGCAACACGACCCTCAGCGATAAACTTTCGCGGCAGAAGGGGACGTTGCAGCCACCGGCAGTGGACCCCGCGATCCGCGTCCCGACGCCGCCGTCGCAAGGCACCATGCCAATAATCCGTCCGCCGGGCACGACAGGTGGTGACCACACGGTCGTGCCGAAGTAATCAGGCGCGACAAAGCGCTTCGCTGAAGGCGGCGAGATCACCGTGATCGCGCGAGCGTTTGGCTCCGTGTCGAGTTCGGGTGGAGTGGTGGGGCCAATGGTGGAAGAAGCGTTCGTGCGAAACGGGTCGGTCAGACTGCACGTGCTGCACGCTCGCCTCCTGCTAACGGCCCAGACGCCGCTCTTGATAACGCCAGGAATGGCGGATGGTCCCCCGTTCCCTACGTCAGAACCTCCGCCCCCTGCTCCAGCAACACACTGATTTCCCGCATCTGCTCCACCAGGAAATCCATCACCACCCGCGTTCGCGGCGCCAGGTTGCGGCGCGACGGATAGACGATCTGCACCGGCACGCGCTGCGACGGGTAGTCCTCCAGTAGCCGGAACAGCCGCCCGGCCCGCAGATCGTCGATCAACTGTATCTCCGGCAGCGACGCGATGCCATGGCCGGCGCGCGCCGCCCGATGCACCGCCTGGCTGTCATTGGCGATGAACGCACCCGACACCCGAACGCTGATCGGACCGTCCGCACCGGTGAACCGCCATAGCTCCGGCTCCGACGTGTCGTCGTGGATCAGGCAGGTATGCGCAACCAAATCCTCAGGGGTGGACGGCGCCCCGTGCCGCTCCAGATAAATCGGCGCAGCGACCACAGCCCGCCCCAGAAAGCCAACCCGCCGCGCCACCAGCGAGGCATCCGCGATCTCGCCGGAGCGGAACGCCAGGTCCAGTCGCTCTTCGACCATGTCGGCGTTCTGGTCGCGCATCATCAGTTCGACCGACAGGCCGGGGTGACGCGCCAGCAGCACCGGCAGGCGGGTCGCCAGGAACAGCCCGCCCGCGACCGACGTCCCCAGCCGGACCAGCCCGCGCGGCGCGCCGCTCTGCCGTCCGAGCACCGTCTCCATCTCGTCGGCGCTATCGATCAGATGGCGCGCATGCGTCAACAGCACCTGGCCGTCGTCGGTCAGACTGAGCCGGCGGGTCGTGCGATGGAATAAACGCACATCGAAGTGCTGTTCCAACTGCGCGATCAGCCGTGTCACCGCCGACTGGCTCACATGGGTCTCCCGCGCGACCGCCGTGAACGAACTGGTCTCAGTCACCCGGACGAATGCGCGCAGCGCAGCGATCAGGTCCATTATTCCCTCAGTTTACGCAACGATGAATTCCAGGAACAATGACCACATGGTTTCTCGTGGCTGATGCCGGCGGAATCGCCAACGACTACTCCGGTGAGACGCCAGAGGATACAGATCACAGTCAGGTCCGTGCGATCCGGTCTGGCAACTCTTCGGCCGTCAACGTGTGCGTGAGTGGCGATCATTCAACGCGCGGCGAGACTGCGCTTGAGGAGATGTGACGCGTGATCACTGATTATGAGATACGGGCTATGTGCCCCTACTGCGGGCGGGCTTTATTGGCTGCTTCCGGGTCATCGACCGCGTCCCAATCGTCCAGTGGCATCGGAATCTCAATGACCCTCTGCTGCCAGCGCAGTTGATGACCGTTCACCAGATGCGCGTTCCGCTCCGTCAGGAACCTGTTGTAATGTTGCTCCACCATCGCGCTGCTAGTCCCTAGCCATTCGGCTATCTGGGCGATCGACAGGCCCAATTCGACCAGCTTGGTTGCGAAGTAGTGCCGGAAGGAGTACGCAACCCGTTCGTCGCCGGTCTCCGGATCGATCAACGCGTGCGCTCCGATGAGCACCCTGCGTTGGATGCCTCTAAAGTATGGGAGGCTGCCGTCCGGCCATGTGAACAAGCCGTCGCTATCGGCGGCGCCCTGCGATCGCCGCCACGCGATGTGCTCGGTGAGCAAGCGGCGGATGTCGAAGCAGTCACCTTCATACACCACGACGCCGCGCGCCTTCGGGTGTTTACCCTGATGTCTGAAGATGCGGATGATGATGACGGGATGGCCGCCTTGGGTCTGAAACACGACATGGCCGATCTTGATCCGCAGCGCCTCTAGTCCCGGCCTGATCCCTGTGCTGGCGATCAGCGCGATGTAGCAGCGTAAATGGCGCTTTCTATCAGTGCCGTTCGTGGTATGGACCCAGGCATCCGTCATCACCCTCGCCACCGCCTGGACACCGGCGGCATCGATGAAGGCGCGCGGCTCCCCCTCCTTGCCATGATCGACGCGACGGATCATGGGACGCGCGCGGCGATCGACCACCTTCTGCGCGACGGCCTCCAACCAGACTTCACGGAAAGCCCAATCCAGGTTCCCAAGAGTGGTCCGTGCCGCCTTCTTCCAAACGATCTGCCGGGTCTCGTCTCTCGACTGCCGTCCGAACTTGCTGGTTGTCGCCTCCACGTCTTCCACCCGGTATTCGTCGGCGATCCAATCGTTCAACATATTCTCGGTAATCGTATCGATCGGTACCTCGCCCCATTTGGGTATCAGGTCCTTTTCGATCTTGCGCGCTGCGACGTCGTGGACATGCCCTTTGCCGGGCACCAGCGCATCGGCCTCTTCGGCTTTTTGTCGCAATCGGGCGATGACGGGCTCAGCGTAGACTCGGAACGCACGTTCGTGGCCTTTGGGTTTGGCCGGCGTGCGGTGCTTGACGATCGGCTGGCCAGCGGCGGCGATGGCATATCGGTCACGAGCAAGCTCGCACGCTTCGTCCCAATCCTTCGTACCCAACGCGGCTGGATTCCGTGGCTGCCATTGACCATCGATCAGGAATTGGGCTGCCCAGCCATCATCGTCGGGTCCGCGAAGGAAGTTGAGCAGTCGCACCTTGTCTCGGAACCGGGGCGAGGGGTGGGGATTGCAGATGCGGTGCTTGGCAGGACGTCCCATAGGGGGCTCCAATGACGGAGCAGCACCCTATTCCTTCGGTAGCATTTCTTCACTCAGTTTCTTCAGAGCAGGATGGGGGCCCATAAGTCACTTAACAATCACAGTTTTTTGATCGGCATGCGATCTGCCAGTCCTCTGGCAACTACTCCGTCCCATCGACCACGCATTTCATGACGTCGTTTCCTGTTGCGCATGCGCACTACGTTCCTCTATCGCAACGCACGGCCACCGAGTTGCAGGCCAACGCGAATGAACTGTGCCGCATGGCCGCGACTGCCACGACCACCGATGTCGCGAAGGCACTGCTGACTCTCGCCGACCGCTACGCCGCGCTTGCCGCGAAACGGCGAATGGCGAAGGCCTCATAGGCTTCCCCTAAAGTGCACCGCCGCGCAATTCCCGGAACCGCGCCTCCACGTCGCCTCGCCGCAGCCTTGCCGTACCGGCACAAGCGACGGTAGCGGCTCCCGCGGCAGTGCCCCACGCCAAGGCTTCCGTAGGCGTCGCCCCGCGCGCCAGGGCGAGGCTCGTCGCTGACAGAAACGCGTCGCCCGCACCGACCGAACTGTGCATCGGAACATCCATGGCCGGCATCCGGATCACGCCGTCTGGGGTAGCCAGCAGGGCGCCCTCCACCCCGAGTGTGAGCGCCACCATGCGAGTTGCACCCCGCCGCACCAGCGCCATCGCGTGCCAGTCCTGCTCCACGGGGCCCTTCAGCGGCCGTCCCACCAAGTGTTCGAGCTCGCCGAGACTCGGCTTGACCAGTTCGCATCCGCCCTGCTCCAGCGCCGCCACCAGTGCAACACCCGAGGTGTCCAGCACGAAGCGCTGTCCTTTGCCGGCGGCGATCCGTGCCACCTGCGCGTAGGTGTCATCCGGGACGCCATTCGGCAGGCTGCCGCTGGCAATCAGCCACTCCCCGGGCTCCTGCTCGATGGTCGCCAGGCAGGCCTGGAACTCGGCCGTCGTCAGTGTCGGGCCTTCCGGGACAAAGCGGTATTCCAGGCCGGTGCTGGCGTCCTGCACGTTCAGGCTGACCCGGGTTCGTCCCCTGATCAGCACGCTGCGCCGCTTCACGCCGACCTCATCCAGCAATTCCTCGAGCACGCGTCCAGGCGCCCCGCCGGCCGCCAGGATGGCGAGCGTGTCGCCGCCCAGCTCGTGCAGCACCCGTGCCACGTTCACGCCGCCACCGCCGGGATCGGCGTGCTCATGGTGCATGCGGATCTTGTGCGTCGGCACAACCGCGTCCGCATCGGCAGCGAGATCGAGCGCGGGATTCAGCGTCAGCGTGATCAGACGTGGTTGCATGGCGACCGAAGCTAGCGTTTGGCTCGCGACAGTGGATTGATCCACGTCAATGATTTGCTAACGGACAGAGAGCCAGATGCGCGGCATGGACGAAAACCAGCGAACTGCGTCGCGCCCCGCGCACGACCTGACCCCAGCGATCGATCTGACGCTTCATCATGGCTCCGGGCCGTTCCGAACCCAGATGCCACACTACGTCTCGCTGAAACCGCCCTGCAATCACGCCTGCCCCGCCGGGGAGGACATCCAGGCCTGGCTGGCGTTCGCGCAGGCGGGCGAGTATCGCCGCGCGTGGGAGACCCTGATAGCGGACAACCCGCTTCCGGCGACGCACGGGAGGGTCTGCTATCACCCGTGTGAAACCGCCTGCAACCGCGGTGAACTGGACGCCGCGGTATCGATCCACGCAGTCGAGCGCTTCCTCGGCGACATGGCATTGGATGAAGGCTGGACGGTGCCCGTGGCGCGAGCAACCGGCAAGCGCATCCTGGTCATCGGCGCCGGTCCGAGCGGGCTGTCGGCCGCCTATCACCTGACCAGACTCGGCCATCAGGTCGAGATCCACGAAGCAGGGCCGCTGCCCGGCGGCATGCTGCATTTCGGCATCCCCGCGTATCGCCTGCCCCGCACCGGCCTGCTGGCCGAGATCGCCCGCATCAGGCGCATGGGTGTGGAGATCGTGCTGAACCGCAAGGTCACCGACCTGCTCGCCGAGCGCGACGCCGGTCAGTTCGATGCGGTGTTCGTCGCAATCGGCGCGCATGTCGGCAAGCACGTCGACATCCCTGCGCGCGACGCGGTACGGGTGCTGGATGCCGTGGCGCTGCTGCGCGAGACCAGCACCGGCAGCAAGCCGCTGCTGGGACGGCGAGTCGTGGTTTATGGCGGCGGCAACACGGCCATGGATGCCGCCCGCAGCCTCCGCCGCCTGGGCGCTGAAGAAACGCTGATCGTGTACCGCCGCGACCGCGCGCACATGCCCGCGCACGAGTTCGAAGCCGACGAGGCACTCGCGGAGGGGGTGAAGATCAAGTGGCTGACGACGATCAAGGAGATCGTCGGACCGACGCTGACGATCGAGCGGATGGCACTTGACGACAAGGGCTGGCCGCAGCCGACCGGCGAGCTGGAAACTCTGGAGGCTGACGCCGTGGTGCTGGCCCTCGGCCAGGACAGCGACAGCGACTTCCTTCGCACGGTGCCGGGGGTCGATTTCAAGTGGGACACAGTGGTGGTGGACCGGCAGATGATGACCGGCCACCCGGGCGTGTTCGCCGGCGGCGACATGGTCCCGGCAGAGCGTACCGTCACGGTCGCCGTCGGGCACGGCAAGAAGGCCGCGCACTGCATCGACGCCTGGCTGCGCGACACCACCTACGACAAGCCCGCGTCCGCGCCACTGGTGACGTTCGACATGCTGAACCTGCCGGTGTTCAGCGACGTCGACCCGGCGGTGCAGCACCATCTGACCAAGGCGCAAAGCGTCTCCGGCTTTGAGGAAGTGATGGCCGGCCTGAACGAAGCCGAGGCGCGGCACGAGGCACAACGTTGTCTGTCCTGCGGCAACTGCTTCGAGTGCGACAACTGTTTCGCGGCCTGCCCCGAGCAGGCAATCGCCAAGCTCGGCATCGGTCTCGGCTACAGTGTCGATGCCATGAAATGCACCGGTTGCGCCACGTGCTTCGAGCAGTGTCCCTGCCACGCGATCGATATGGTCGCGGAGGATAGCTGACCCATGACCTCCCCCTCCGAATCCCGCGCCGTGATGGACGGCAACACCGCGGTGGCCCATGTCGCCTACCGGGTGAACGAGGTGTGCGCGATCTTCCCGATCACGCCATCCTCCACCATGGCGGAACTGGCCGACGAATGGTCCGCCAAGGGCATTCCCAACATCTGGGGCAATGTCCCCGTAGTGCAGGAGATGCAGAGCGAAGGGGGTGCCGCCGGCGCGGTGCACGGCGCGCTGCAATCCGGTGCGCTGACCACCACGTTCACGGCCTCGCAAGGGCTGCTGCTGATGCTGCCCAACATGTTCAAGATCGCCGGCGAGCTGACACCGACGGTTTTCCACATCGCCGCCCGCGCCATCGCCACCCAGGCGCTGTCGATCTTCGGCGACCATTCCGACGTGATGGCGGTGCGCGCCGCCGGCTTCGCCATGCTGGCCTCGGCCTCGGTGCAGGAGGCGCACGATTCCGCGCTGATCGCACAGGCGGCGACACTCGAATCGCGTATTCCGTTCCTGCATTTCTTCGACGGCTTCCGCACCTCGCATGAAATCGCCACCATCACGCTGCTGAGCGATGCGCAGATCCGCGCCATGATCGACGATGACCTGGTGCGCGCTCATCGCGCGCGGGCGCTGTCGCCGGAGCGTCCGGTCGTGCGCGGCACTGCGCACAATGCCGATACGTTCTTCCAGGCGCGCGAGACCGCAAATCCGTTCTACGCGCGCGTGCCGGAGATCGTGCAGCAGCAGATGGATCGGTTCGCAGCCACGACGGGCCGGCAGTATCATCTGTTCGATTACCACGGAGCCACGGACGCCGATCGCGTGGTGGTCATGATGGGGTCCGGCACGGAAACGGCAAGCGCCACCGCAACCGCATTGAACGAGCTGGGTGAGCGGGTCGGCGTGCTGCAGGTGCGGCTGTATCGGCCGTTCGCCGCGGATGCGTTTTTGGCAGCGCTGCCGCGCAGCGTTCGTGTCGTCGCCGTGCTGGAGCAGACCAAGGAACCTGGTGCGCCAGGCGAGCCGCTGTATCTCGACGTGGTCAGCGCGCTCGCGCAGGCCGTGTCACGCGGCCGACGGCGCAGCATGCCTCTGGTGGTCGGTGGCCGCTACGGGCTGTCGTCGAAGGATTTCAATCCGTCGATGGCGAAGGCGGTGTTCGACGAACTGCGCAATTCCGAACCGCACAATGGCTTCACGGTAGGCATCGTCGATGATGTCTCGCACACCAGCCTGACACCGGATGCGTCATTCGGTATCGAGCCAAATGATATTGTGCAGGCAGTATTCTACGGTCTTGGCGCCGACGGTACGGTGGGCGCCAACAAGAACAGCGTGAAGATCATCGCTGAGGATGCCGGTCTCCATGCGCAGGGTTACTTTGTCTACGATTCGCACAAGTCAGGCGCGCAGACGATTTCGCATCTGCGCTTCGGTCCGCGATCGATCCACGCGCCTTACCTGATACAGCGGGCCGGGTTCATCGGCTGTCACCAGTTCCAGTTCGTCACGCGCCATGATGTGCTTCGACTGGCGGCACCTGGTGCGACCGTGCTGCTGAACGCACCGTACGGTCCAAACGAAATCTGGAATCATCTGCCGCGCTCGATGCAGGTGAAAATCATTGGGCTCGGACTGCGGCTGTTCGTCATCGATGCCTCCCGCGTAGCGCAGGACGTCGGGTTGCGTGGCCGCACCAACACGGTGCTGCAGACCTGTTTCTTCGCCATCTCTGGCGTGCTGCCGCGCGAGCAGGCGATCGCGCATATCAAGGAGGCGATCCGCAAAAGCTACGGCAGCAAGGGTGAGGCGGTGGTGAAGGCGAATTTCCGCGCGGTCGATGACACGCTCGAACGGCTGTTCGAGGTCGCCGTGCCGGAGGCGGCGACTGGCCGCTTCGACCTCGCGCCGCTTGTGCCGGAGCATGCACCGGCTTTTGTGCGCGAGGTGACCGCCGCGATGCTGGGAGGCCGCGGCGACGAGATTCCGGTGAGTCGGTTACCGGTGGATGGCACATGGCCGTCCGGCACTGCCATCTGGGAGAAGCGCAACATCGCCGATGCCGTCCCGGTATGGGACGCCGATACCTGCGTGCAATGCGGACAGTGCAGCTTCGTCTGCCCGCACGGCGTGATCCAGGCAAAGTATTTCGATGCGGCGAAGCTCGACAGCGCTCCGGCAAGTTTTCGTTCGGCGCCGATCAATGTGCGCGGCTTTCCCGACGTCCGCTTCGCGCTCGACTTCGCGATTGAGGACTGCACCGGTTGCGGCCTTTGCGTGGAGGCCTGTCCCGTTGTGCCATCCAAGTCGCTCGCGATGCAGGACAAGGACCCACTTGTGACAGATGGCCGGGTGGACAACGCCTTCTTCGCCGCACTCCCGATGAACGATCGGGCACGCGTGGACTTTGCCAATGTCCGCGGCGTGCAGTTCCTCGAGCCGCTGTTCGCCTACTCCGGCGCCTGCGCCGGCTGCGGCGAGACACCATACCTGAAGCTGCTGTCCCAGTTGTTCGGTGACCGCCTGCAGATCGCCAACGCCACCGGCTGCTCGTCCATCTACGGCGGCAATCTGCCGGTGACGCCGTGGTCCACCAATAGCGAAGGTCGCGGACCCGCCTGGTCGAACTCGCTGTTTGAGGACAACGCCGAATTCGGTCTTGGCTTTCGTCTGGCCGCGGACAAGCACCTGGAAATGGCGCAGTGCCTGACCCGCGAGATGGCGCCGGCACTGGGAGCGGATCTTGTGAGTGCCGCGCTGAATGCCCCGCAGGTGAACGAGTCGGACATCCGCCTGCAGCACGAGCGTGTCGGCGAACTGAAGCGGCGTCTGCGCGCAATGAATGATCCGCGTGCGAAGGATCTGCTTTCGGTCATCGAGCAACTGGTCCGCCGCAGCATCTGGATCGTCGGCGGCGACGGCTGGGCGTACGACATCGGCTACGGTGGGCTGGACCACGTGCTCGCCAGCGCGCGCGACGTCAATGTGCTGGTGCTCGACACCGAGGTGTATTCCAACACCGGCGGCCAGGCCTCAAAAGCGACGCCGCTTGGCGCGATCGCAAAGTTTGCCTCGGCTGGCAAGCGGGTGGCCCGCAAGGACCTGGCTTTGCAGTCGATTGCCTACGGGAATGTCTATGTCGCGCAGGTGGCGATGGGCGCCAATCCACAGCAGACGCTTCAGGCGTTCCGCGAGGCAGAGGCGTATTCGGGGCCTTCGCTGATCCTCGCCTATTGCCATTGCATCGCGCACGGCATCGATATGCAGCGCGGCATGAAGCAGCAGGACCTGGCGGTCGCCTGCGGTTACTGGCCGCTGTTCCGCTACAATCCCGCTCTCCGGGAGGTAGGCGAGAACCCGTTTGTGCTGGACAGCCCACGGCCCACGCTGAAGTTCCGCGACTATGCCTACAACGAGGCGCGATATCGCACTCTGGCGCAGAGCCGGCCCGAGGAAGCCGCAATCCTTATGGCGCAGGCGCAAGCGGCGCTGGAGGAAAAGTACCGCAGCTACGAGGAGATAGCCGGCTGGTCCGCCACGCGCTTCCATCCGGCCGGGCTGCGCAACAGCGGCATCGCCGGACGCGTGGGCGAACGCGTCGACGACGATGCGCAATGATGCCAATCTTGCAAGCGTGAACGACTACGATCTCGACATCTACGCATGGAGCCAGCGGCAGGGTGCACTACTGCGCCGTCTGGCGGCTGGCGAGCATGTCAAGGACCTCGACTGGCCGAACATCGCCGAGGCGATCGAGACCGTGGGCCGATCGGAACGCGCGGCGCTGCGCAGCCACATCCTCAACGTGATCGAGCATCTGATGAAGTTGCAGGCCTCTCTGGCGGTTGAGCCACGCGCCGGTTGGCAGGAAACCATCGATCGCGCGCGTTCGGAAATCGAGGACTTGCTGAACGACAGCCCCAGCTTGCACACAAAGGTCAGCGGACTTGTCACGAAAATGCTGCCGAAGGCACGGCGCTTCATCGACAAAGCGCTGACCCGGCATGGCGAGACAGCGCGCGTACCATTGGCGACGATAACCTATGACGAAGAGCAGGTGCTTAGCGACTGGTTCCCCGACCAGACCTGACCCGCGCAAGGCGGCACCTATTGCCACGTCTCCGTGGTGCCCTTGCGGCGCAACGACCTGATCGGCTTCGGCAACCCCTGCAGCGGCCTGCCGAACAGCCAGCCTTGGCCGTAGCCGATCCCCAACTTCGCAGCGAGAGATGCCGCCGCCTCGTCCTCGATCATCTCGCCAATGACCTTGCAACCGGTCTCCTGGCAGAGCACGCAGATCGACCGGATCAGTCCACGGTCGCGCCCGCGATTGCCGGCTGCCTTGAGGAAAGGGCCATCGATCTTGAGGAAATCGACATCGAAGCGGCGCAGGTAGTTGTAGGCCGCGGCGCCGGCTCCGAAGTCATCCAGGCATACGGCGTGACCCTTGCGGCGAAGCCCGGAGAGGAAGGCCGCAGCCTCCGCCATGTTGTCGACCCCGGCCAACTCCGTGAGCTCGAACAACAGGCGAGGACGCTGATCGCCGATTGTATCGATCAGCGCACTCAAGGCGTGCCGAAAGGCGTTATTCTGCACCGATCGGCCGGAGAGATTGACCGCCACGCTGGCGTTGTCGCTTTGCTCTATGGCCTTGATCGCCCGCTTGCAGACGATCAGATCGAGCTCCATGACGAGGCCGACGTCCTCACTGAAGACGACTGTCTCGAAGGTGTCAGCGCCGTCGCCGAACCGGGTCAGAACCTCGTAGTGATGGATCTCTCGAGTGGAAAGGTCCACGACCGGCTGATAGACCAGTGAGAAGCGCTCATCCGTCAGCATCCGGCGGGTGCCCGCGACCCGGCTGACAGCTTCCTTCATCGCCGCGGCCAGTCCGTTCCGCAGCGAGACGACGTCGAGGCTCTCGCCCAGCGACTTGACAAGCCCGCTGATGGCATAGGCGATGGCCCGCCCGGCATCCTTATCGCTGAGCCCGGCAGGCGAAAGTTCGATCCGCGTGACCTGGGAACCTACTTCCCCTTCGGGAATGCCTGCACCGCGGATCGCCTCGGCGAGATCGGCGTTCAGGGCGGCATCGCGGACAGCATCGTTGCCCGTTCTGGTCACGACGCCGAAGGTGTCATCGGCAAGGCGGCCGGCAGCGTCGCCGCCGATCGAGCCCGTCCGCAAGGCGGCACCGATCTCCTGCATGAGCATGCACGCACGATCCTCAGGTAGTTGCCGCGTGGCGCCCGAGAGGCCATTCAACTTTACGAGCTGAAGCTGTCGCGCGCCGTGGCCATCGTCGACCGACAGACGCTGTGCGGCGTCGCTCAACGCGTCCGGCGCGAGCAGACCGGTTGCCGGATCGCGCTCCCTGTCGCCTTGGACGAGCGAGTCGGGCACCAGCGCGACACTCAGGAAGACGCTGTCGTCGCGGTCCGGAAGCTGGCACGCCCCGAACAGCGTACTGGTGACGCTGCCATCGTCGCGCAGCAGTTGCAGCACGACCGGATCGATACGGAATGCCGTATGGGCCAGCTTGAGCAGCCGCCGGGCGAGGGGACGGTCGGAGGCTGCCACGAAGTCAAGGATCTTCGCGCCGACGAGACGAGCCAGACTGACGCCCAGAATCGCCTGCGCAGCGCCGGCGGCGGCAACGATCGAGCCGTCCGCGCTCACCTCGATGAGCAGGTCCGCAGCGGCAAAGGCAAAGGCGACGTGGCGATCGCGCTCAAGGCGGAGTTGGCGAAGCTGTTGGCGATCGTCGCATCGAGCGGTCATACCCTCGAACTCATGCGCGTTCATTCCCGGAAGGGAATCTGCGCCGGCCATGGTTACGATTTCATTGTCGGCCCGGCATGCGCCGCGGCATCACTCAGTGCCCGAGCGCCTGCACGATCTCCTCGGTCATCTTCTTCGCGTCGCCGAACAGCATCATCGTGTTCGGCCGGAAGAACAGCACGTTGTCGACGCCCGCATAGCCTGACGCCATCGAGCGCTTGACGAACAGCACCGTCCCCGCCTTCTCCACGTCCAGGATCGGCATGCCGTAGATCGCCGACTGCGGGTCCGTCTTCGCCGCCGGATTGGTCACGTCATTAGCGCCAATCACATACGCCACATCGGCGGTGGAGAACTCATTGTTGATCTCCTCCAGCTCGAACACCTCGTCGTACGGCACATTGGCCTCGGCCAGCAGCACGTTCATGTGCCCGGGCATGCGGCCGGCGACCGGGTGGATGGCATACTTCACCTCCACCCCTTCCTTCTTCAGCGTATCAGCCATCTCGCGCAGCGCGTGCTGCGCCTGTGCCACCGCCATGCCGTAACCCGGCACCACGATCACCTTCGACGCGTTCTTCATGATGAACGCCGCATCCTCGGCGTTGCCGCTCTTCACCGTGCGGTCCATCGTCGCGCCACCGGCCGCCGCCGCCCCGCCGCTCTCAGTACCCGAAGCCGCCCAGCAGCACGTTGATGATGCTGCGATTCATGCCCTTGCACATGATGTAGGACAGGATCGCGCCCGAGGCTCCAACCAGCGAGCCCGTGATGATCAGCGCAAGGTTCTGGATGGTGAATCCGATGCCCGCCGCCGCCCAGCCCGAGTAGCTGTTGAGCATCGACACGACCACCGGCATGTCGGCGCCGCCGATCGGGATGATGATCAGGAACCCCAGTCCGAACGCCAGCAACGCAATCAGCCAGAACACGACCTGGCTGCCGGTCGCGACGAACAGCACAATCAGCACCACCAGCAGCACGGCGAGCCCGAGGTTCAGCTTGTGCTGACCAAGGAACGAGATCGGCGCTCCGCTCATCAGCGCCTGCAGCTTGGCGAATGCGATCAGCGAGCCGGAGAACGTGATGGCGCCGATCGCCAGCCCGAGCGACATCTCGATCAGGCTCTGCCTGTGGACGTTGCCGAGTGTGCCGATTCCGAACGCCTCGGGCGCATTCAGCGCCGCCGCGGCGACGAAGACCGCGGCGAGGCCCACCAGCGAGTGGAAGGCGGCGACGAGCTGCGGCAGCGCAGTCATCTGGATGCGCAGCGCGACGAAGGTGCCGACCGTTCCGCCGATGATGATGCCGAGGAAGATCAGCCCGTAACCCAGGCCACCCATGCCATGATGGGCGAGCGTGGCGATCACCGCGACGCCCATCCCGATCATGCCGAACAGGTTGCCCTGGCGCGACGTGACGGGCGACGACAGCCCGCGCAGCGCAAGGATGAACAGGACGGCGGAAATCAGATAGGCGAGCGCGGTGAGGTTGGCGGACATCGGCGCGCGCCCTCTATTGCCGTCGCTTGAACATCGACAGCATGCGATGCGTCACCACGAAGCCGCCGAAGATGTTCACGCTCGCCAGCATAACGGCGACGAAGCCGAAGCCCATTGCCCAGCCGCTGGTGCCAAGACCTGTCGCCAGCATGGCGCCCACCACGATCACCGAGGAGATCGCATTGGTCACCGACATCAGCGGCGAATGCAGAGCCGGCGTGACGTTCCACACCACGTAGTAGCCGACGAAACAGGCCATCAGGAAGATCGCCAGCAGGAAGACGAACGGCTCCACCTCGGTGACAACGCCGGTGGTGCCCTCCAGCAGTGCGTGCGCGTGGACCGCGAGCTCATTGGCCCGCTGCGCCAGCCGATCAGCCTCGTCCGCCAATTGGTTCGGGTTCATCAGCGCACTCCGCTTCTAGGCAGCTTGCGAGGGCAAAAAGTTTGGATGCACGACAGCACCGGCGCGTGTCAGCATGACGCCTTTCACGATGTCGTCGCTCTCCGGAAGTTTCGGCGCCATCGCTTCCTTGTCCCAGAACGTGCTGAGGAAGGTCAGCAGGTTTCTTGCATAGAGCGCAGACGCGGCAACCGGAATGCGACCGGGCCAATTCTGGTAGCCGAGTACGGCGACGCCATTCGGCGTGACAATGCGCTCACCCGGGACGGTGGCCGCACAGTTGCCACCGGCGTCGGCGGCGATATCGACGATCACACTGCCGGGCCGCATAGAATCGACCATCGGCTGCGTCACGATGACAGGTGCGCGCCGGCCCATCACCAAGGCGGTGCAGATCACCAGATCATTCTTGGCGATCGTGGAGGCCATCAGTTCCGCCTGCTTCTGACGAAACGCCTCGCTCATCTCGCGTGCATAGGCGCCGGTCTGGCCGGCCGTCTCCTCGTCCTCTACGCCGACGAACGTGGCGCCCAGAGACTTGATCTCCTCCTTCGCCGCAGGCCGCACGTCAGTGGCGGAAACGATCGCGCCCAGCCGCCGCGCGGTGGCGATCGCCTGCAGACCCGCCACGCCGGCGCCAATGACGAAAAGGCGCGCCGGGGGCACCGTCCCGGCGGCCGTCATCATCATCGGAAAGCCACGCTGGAACGCGCCGGCCAACTCGATCGCCGCGCGGTATCCGGCGAGGTTCGACTGGCTCGACAGCACGTCCATCGCCTGCGCGCGGGTTATGCGCGGCAGCAGTTCCATCGCCGCGCAGTCGATGCCGGCTGCTGCGAGGCTCGGAACCAATTCGGGTTCGCTGAAGGCGTTGGCGATGCAGACCAGCAGCGTGCCACGCGGAATCTGCGCCCTCTGTTCAGGCAGCGGCATCTGCACCGCGAGCACGATTCCGGCGCCGGCCAGAGCGGCACCCGCATCGGGCGCTATCTCTGCCCCGGCGGCGGCGAACTCATGATCGGGGATCGCCGCCTCGGCGCCGGCGCCCGACTCGATCGCGACCGTCAGGCCGAGGCCGATCAGACGCTTCACCGTATCAGGCGTAGCCGCAACACGCGTCTCGGACGCGCGGCGTTCCTTCAGCACCGCAAGGCGCATCCGTTCGCTCCTTTACAGACACGACCAAAGGGGAGAACCGGGCACGCGAGCACATGCGCGAACCGCCCCAGACCGACGGCGAGGCACCATGCGCGAAGGGGGTGGGTGGTGCAAGGGGCGATCGGTGCTTCGACGGTACGCGGGCCGCCCCTTCCGCATAAGCCAAGAGGATGATCAAGTGGGGACAAAGGCGTGGAGGGAACGATGGGTCAGCTCGACGGCAGGATCGGCATCATCACCGGTGCGGCCTCTGGCATCGGCGCGGCCTGCGCGCGCGTCCTGTCGCGTGAGGGAGCGAAGCTGGTGCTGACGGACCTGGACGATGCGGGCGGCCAACGCCTCGCGGAGCAGATCGGCGGCGTCTATCTGCATCATGACGTCACGGACGAAACCGGCTGGCCTGCGGTGATCGCGGCCGCCGAGCAGCTCGGCGGCTTGCATATTCTGGTGGCCAACGCCGGCATCGGCATCATGGGCTCGGCGATCGACATGTCGCTCGCTGACTGGCATCGGCAGATGGCGGTGAACGTCGACGGCGTGTTCCTGACGGTGAAATACGGCATCCCTGCGATGCGCCGTTCCGGCGGCGGTTCAGTCGTGATGATGTCCTCGGTCGCCGGTATACGCGGTTCGGCGAGCCTCGCCGGTTATTCCGCGACAAAGGGCGCGGTGCGGCTGTTCGCCAAGTCGATCGCGCTGGAGTGCGCCGGCGCGCGCGACAACATCAGGGTGAACTCAGTGCATCCTGGAGTCATCGACACGCCCATCTGGACCAAGCTGCCGCCGGGCGCCAACGCGCCGCTCGATCCGCATCGCATCGCCGAAGCAACGGTGCCGATCGGCAAGGCCGGGCAGGCGGAGGACATTGCCAATGGCGTGCTGTTCCTGTGCTCCGATGCGTCGAGCCACATGACCGGAGCGGAACTGGTGATCGACGGCGGCATCACGGCGGGGCGCGCAGGACGGATGGGTTAACACTCGTCCGTCCATTTGGTCGCCGCGGCGAACCTGACGCCTATTTTGCCGACGGCACTCCTGCATCGGTCAATGCCGCGGCCTGGCGCGCGGACAACACTGACTCGTCAAAATCGGCGATCAGGTCGCCAAACAACTTGCTCCAGTTCAGCTCCGCCTTGAGGCGCAGAAACACGCCCCCAAGGCCAATGGCCGAACGATCCATCAGCACGAACTCGCGGGGGGGCCTTACACCACCGGTGCGTTTCAGGCCGGCATGCACACGCTCGGCGACCTCCCGGCCGAACTGCGGATCGTCAGTCTCCTGAATGCGCCGCACCCGATCCTCGCACAGCGGTTCGTACAGAAAGCGCGCCCACAGGTTCAGCGCCGCCATCTTCTCCTTCGATAGATCGCTGAAGCCCCACGTCGTGTAGGCATGGTGCGCCTTCGCGTCGTCGTTGTCGCGCACCGCTTCATACAGGTCGATCACCCCACGCACGAATTTCGCGCCGAACACACGAATTGCGCCGAAGTCCAGCAGATTGACCGAGGCATCAGGCCGCACCTGGTAATTGCCCAGATGTGGGTCGCCGTGGATCACCCCGTAGCGATAGAACGGCACATACCAGGCGCGGAACAGTGCAGCCGCGATGTGGTTGCGCTCCTCCTGAGGTGGGTCCTCAGCGAGCCGCTGCATCAGTGGCCGTCCATCGAGCCACGTCATGGTGAGCAGGCGACGTGTGCAGTAGCCCGAGATCGGCACCGGCACATGCACCGTCGGATCGTTCGCCAGCATCCGTCCATACAACCGCATCTGCGCGGCTTCGCGTTCGTAGTCGAGTTCCTCGCGCAGGCGTTCGCAGAGCTCCTTGTAGACCTCCTCGTGCTGGATGGCGTTGTCCATGCGGTGATAGATCGCCATCGCCATACGCAATTGGCGAAGGTCGGCTTCGACTGTACTCGGCATGTCCGGATATTGCAGCTTGCAGGCGACGTCGGTGCCGTCGTGCAGAGTGGCGCGATGCACCTGGCCCAGGCTGGCGGCGGCGGCGGCGTCATGGCCGAACTGCGCGAATTTCGTCTGCCAGTCGGTGCCAAGCTCGCTCACCATGCGTCGGCGCACAAAGTTCCAGCCCATCGGCGGAGCGTTGGCCTGCAACTGCGCAAGTTCAGCAGCGTATTCGGCGGGCAGCGCATCAGGCACCGTGGACAGGAACTGCGCCACCTTCATCAGCGGACCTTTCAAACCGCCCAGAATAGTGCGCAGGTCCTCGGCATGTGCGGCACGGTCGGTCTTGATGCCGAACACACGCTCGCCCGCCACGCGCGCGGCGATGCCACCAACGGCACCCGAGGTACGCGCCATGCGGCGGATCTCACCGAACAGGTTGCTGCGGTCAGACATCGAGGAAGATGGTCGAAGTCGTGAAAGCCTCCCCCTCCCCTTGCGGGAGGGGGCTGGGGGGAGGGGGCGTGCGGGCAAGTTCGCCGATCGGCATCAACAGGCCCTCGAGATTGCGCAGCACACCGTTGGAGATCCGCGCGACGCGAATGTTGTGTTTCGCCATCCAAGCATCTCGCACAGCATCACCTGGCGCGTCGATATGCGACACGCCATCGACCTCGACGACCAGCCGAGCAGATGGGCAGTAAAAATCAGCGATGTATCGCCCTAACGGAACCTGACGGCGGAATTTCAGTCCGCCGATCTGATGCTTGGGAAGCCCCTGCCAAAGCCTGCGTTCGGCAGGCGTTGAGGCGTGCCGCATGGCGCGGGCGTGTGCCAGCAGCGATGTATTTGGGTCGGCCCCCTCCCCCCAACCCCCTCCCGCAAGGGGAGGGGGAGTCGCTTTTGCTCCCTTGCCCGTCTTCACTCCGCTCGCTCCAGTTCATCGATGAACCCGGCGATCACATCCAGACCCTTCCTCCAGAACGCCGGATCCGATGCATCCAGCCCGAACGGCGCCAGCAGTTCCTTGTGCCGCTTTGTACCGCCCGCACGCAGCATTTCGAGATACTTCGTCTGGAACCCCGGATGTCCCGCCTGGAACACCGAGTAGAGTGCATTCACCAGACAATCCCCGAACGCATACGCATAGACATAGAACGGCGTATGGATGAAATGCGGCACATACGCCCAGAAGACGCTGTATTCCGGTGTGAACTCGAACGCCGGCCCAAGGCTCTCCCGCTGCACCTGCAGCCAAAGCTCGCCGATGCGATCCGGCACCAGCTCGCCCGACCTTCGCTCATCGTGCAGCAGCGACTCGAAGTAATAGAACGCCACCTGGCGAACCACCGTGTTCAGCATGTCCTCGACCTTCGCCGCCAGCATGATGCGCCGTCGCTTCGGGTCAGCCGCATCCAGCAGCGCGCGGAAAGTCAGCATTTCGCCGAACACGCTCGCGGTCTCCGCCAGTGTCAGCGGCGTCCCCGACATCAGATAGCCCTGCTCTGCCGCCAGCACCTGATGCACGCCGTGCCCCAGTTCATGTGCCAGCGTCATCACGTCGCGCGTGCGGCCATGATAGTTCAGCAGCAGGTAAGGGTGCGCCGACGGCACCGTCGGATGCGCGAACGCGCCGCCCGCTTTGCCCGGCTTCAGCGTCGCATCGATCCACGGTCGGTCGAAGAATCGCCGGCCAACCTCGGCGAGACGCGGGCTGAACGCGCCGTACGCCGTCAGCACCCGCTCGCGCGCATCATTCCAGTCAATTGTACGGTCGTCATCGTCCGGCAGCGGCGCGTTGCGGTCCCAGTGCATCAGCTTCGGCAGGCCGAGCCACTTCGCCTTCATCAGGTAATAGCGATGCGCAAGCCGCGAGAAATCCGCCCGGACCGCCGATACCAGCGCGTCGACAACCTCATCCTCCACCATGTTGGCGCGGTTGCGATAGCTGCCGGGGTGCGGATAGTGCCGCCACGTGTCGACGATCTCCTTGTCCTTCGCCAGCGTGTTGGTAACCAGCGAGAAGAGGCGGATATTCCCACCAAACGCCGCGCCGATCGCGCGCCCCGCCGCCTCGCGCACCGATCGGTCGCCATCGGACAACTTGTTCAGCGCGGCGCTGACAGTGAGCTCCTCGCCGTCCATTGGCACCCGCATCGCCGCAACCGTTTCGTCGAACAGCCGGCTCCACGCGCTGTGCCCGGTCACCTCCTTCTCGTGCAGCAGCTTCTCCAGGTCGTCCGAAAGCTGGTGCGGCCGGAACACTCGCAGGTCGCGCAGCCAGGGGCGCCATTTCGCCAGCGCCGGGTCCTCCAGCTTCTGCTCCAGCACCGCGTCATCCAGCCGGTTCAATTCCAGGCTGAAGAACAGCAGGTGACTGCTGATCGTGGTCACCCGCTCGCTCACGGTCTGGTAGAAGCGGCCGATCTCCGCGTCGTTGGAGTCGCCCGCGAACAGCAATTGCGCGTAGGACGCCAACCGCCCCAGCAGTTCCTCGATCCGTTCGTATTCGACGATTGCCGCGGCGAGCGTGCTGCCCGGAATAGCGCCGAGCTTGCCCTGATGCGCCGCAGCGAACGCGCGTGCCGCGTCGTCGGCCTTAGTAAAATCCGCCGCGACGGCCGGGCTGTCCGGTGCCTGATACAGGTCGCGAAGGTCCCAGGTCGGTAGATCGTCGACTGTCCGCTGGCTGGCGGCTGCGTCGGCCGGGGCGGTATGGCGCATCATCACGTCCTCACAAGGCTGCGGTTGTCATCCATGTAAGGTAGTAGGGGCGTAGGTCAAAGGGTTGTGCCCGGCGCAGAACGGGCGACGGGAGGTGGTGTGCAGCAATATCCGAACTGGCCAAACCTTCCCGCCATGATGTTCGCGCTTGCCCGCACTTGGCCGGACAAGCCCCTGCATCGCTGCTTCTGCGAGGGCGCCTGGCACCAGACCACATGGCGCGAGTTCGGCCGCATGGCGGCGTCCTGTGCACGGCATCTGCGCGCGGCCGGCGTGGCGGCAGGCGACCGCGTGCTGATCGTGTCGGAGAACCGGCCAGAATATCCGATCGCGGAAACCGCGCTGATGGCGCTGCGCGCCGTGCCGGTGCCGACCTACACAACCAATACGGTGGCCGATCACACGCATATCCTGCGCGACTCGGGTGCGCGGGCGGCGATTGTTTCCTCCCCTGCCCTCGCCGGCTCCCTACGTGAGGCAGGACGGCTGGCGGGCGGGCTCGATCTGCTGGTGGTGATCGAGGGGCCTCCGGACGATGCCGGCGGATCGCCTCGGCTGATGCACTGGCACGCGCTGGTGGCTGACGTGGCGCCGCCCGATGACATCGCGCTGGAAACCGCATCCATCCCAGCAGACACGCTCGCCTGCCTGATCTACACCTCCGGCACCGGCGGCGCGCCCAAGGGCGTGATGCTGCCGCACCGGTCGATCCTCTCCAACTGCCGCGGTGCGTCAGAGCTGATGCAGCCGCTGCGACTACGGGATGAGGTGTACCTGTCGTATCTGCCGATCTCGCACAGCTATGAACACACGGTCGGGCTGTTCTTTCTGCCAAGTATCGGCACCGAGATCGTCTATTGCCGCGGCGTCGAGCATCTGGCCGCAGACATGCTGACGGTGCGCCCGACCATCCTGGCGACAGTGCCGCGCGTCCTCGAGGTGATCCGCAGCCGCGTGCTGACGCAGGTGGCGCGGCAGGCGCCGTGGCGGCAGGCGCTGTTCCGCCGGGCGCTGGAACTCGGACTGAAACGGATCGACGGCCATCGGCTGACGATTGGCGAGCACCTGCTGGACCGACTGCTCGACCGGCTCGTGCGCGCCAAGGTGCGGGCGCGGTTCGGTGGCCGATTGAAAGCGGCGATGTCAGGTGGCGCTCGGCTGGACCCCGAGGTTGGTCGGTTCTTCCTGGCGCTCGGGCTGATGATCATGCAGGGCTACGGACAGACCGAGGCCGGTCCGGTCATCAGCGCCAATCCGCCCGACGGCATCCGCATCGACACGGTCGGGCGTGTGCTGAAGGGCGTCGATGTGCGCCTCGCCGAGGACGGCGAGATCCTGGTGCGCGGCGACCTCTTGATGGAGGGCTACTGGGGCATGCCGGATACCACGGCAGCGGTAATCCGTGATGGCTGGCTGCACACCGGCGACATCGGCACGCTGGATCACGATGGCTATCTTCGCGTCACCGATCGCAAGAAGGACATGATCGTGCTGTCGGGCGGCGAGAATGTCTCGCCAGCGAAGATCGAGGGCATGCTGATGGCGGAACCCGAGATTTCCCAGGCGGTGGTCGCCGGCGACGGCCGCTCATCACTGACCGCACTGGTGGTGCCGGCGGATGGCCACGACGACGTGTCAGCCGCGCTGGCCGTGAACCGCGTGAATGTGCGCCTGTCGGTGACCGAGCGGATTCGCAGGCACGAGGTGGTACCGGCCTTCACGGTTGAGAACGGTCTGCTCACCCCAACGCACAAGATCAGGCGGATGTTGGTGATCCGCGCCAACAGCAACGCGCTATCCCATCCTCCCCCTGCAGGAGCGGGCTAGGGGAAAAAGGCGCCGCAAGGCGAAAAAACCCCGCCATTTCTCCCACATCACCGCCGCTGACACACGCCGCAAAGCCTCCCGCAGTTTCATTCGAAACCGGCCAACGATGTCTCCCATATCCCGCGCCGGTCAGCCGCGCGTAGCGTCACGACGTTGCAAAACGAGACGCATGGGAGACAACAATGATCGCCACAGCCGCCCGCAAGTTCGCCACCACCTGCACCGTTCTGGGCCTCGCCATCGTCGGCATCGCGGCGGCTCCCAAGCCGGCAAACGCCTGGTGGCACACCTATGGTTGGGGTGTCGGCGTCTATGTCCCGCCCGTCGTCGTGGCGCCACCACCCGCCTACTACCCTGCACCGGCGTACTACCCTGCGCCGGCCTATTACCCACCGCCTGCCCGCGCCTGGGTCCCCGCGCACTGGCAAGGAAACTACTGGGTTCCCGGTCATTGGTCGTGAACCTGTGAAGCGCTTCATATCGGAGAGCCGGATGAGACCGCAAAATGGCGATAACGGCTGAGGTACCGCGTAACACCTCGCCCGAACTGGGGACCAACCTGTCATGCGTCAGTTCATCGTAGCCGCTGCCATCGCATTGGGACTGATCGCGGTCTGGGCGGTGATCCTGCCGCTGACCGCCCAGCCCGCACCGACCCAGACCAACGCCACAACTGCCGCCATGTCGAAGGCCCTGTTCCTCTGCCGCGGCGCAAGCGGCATCGACCGCGCCTGCGCCACGATGCTCGCCAAGGCCCTCGTGCTGGACGCCACCGACACGACGGCGACGCACGTCAGCGGCCGCCTCTGCCGAGTGGATCGGCAGATGCTCTCAGTCTCGATCGCCGCGACCAGGCCCCGTGACGGTTCGCCATCGCATTGAGAGTTCGTTTACCAAACACGACCAGTTTCCCGCCGCACTGACTATCTCGCCGCTCTCCCCGAAGAAGTCCCTGATCCCGACAACCGAGGAGGTCTGCACATGTTGCCAGCATGCATCCGGCGACTGCGTCCCGACGTGTTCGTCACGGCGCTGGCGAGTACGGTCGCCCTCGCGACCCTGCTGCCCTGTCAGGGCATCAGCGCGCAAATCTTCCATGCTGCCGGCATCGGCGCGATCGCCACGCTGTTCTTCCTCCAAGGCGCACGGCTGTCGCGCGAGGCGATCGTCGCCGGCATGACCAACTGGAAGCTGCACGGTGCAATCGCCGGCACGACGTTTGTGCTGTTTCCCCTGGTGGGATCCGTGCTCGTCGAGCTGATGCCGCACGCGCTGGACCGCACATTGATACTCGGGGTTCTGTTCCTGTGTGCGCTGCCATCCACCGTGCAGTCGTCGATCGCGCTGACCTCGATCGCGCAGGGCAATGTGGCCGGCGCCGTGTGCGCCGCGACAGCATCCAGCCTGATCGGCCTGGTGCTGACGCCGCTGCTGTTCGGTATCATGTCGCATGTGCGCGGCGGCGGCGTCGACATATCGGGTATGTGGCAGGTGTTCGCCGAGCTGTTGCTGCCGTTCATCGTCGGCCATCTGCTGCGGCCGTGGATCGGTCCCTGGGCCGCTCGCAACAAGTCACTGCTGGCGGTCACCGACCGCGGCTCGATCCTGCTGGTCGTCTACTCTGCGTTCAGCGCGGCGGTGGTGCACGGCATCTGGCACCAGCTGCCGCCGGCGATGCTTGGCGCGCTGACTATCATCGTGGCGGGATTGCTGGCCGCGGCGCTGCTGATCACCCGCGCCGGCGCGCGTGCCTGCGGTTTCATGCATGCCGACGAGGTCGCGGCGGTGTTCTGCGGTTCGCAAAAGTCGCTGGTCGCCGGCATTCCGATCGCCAGCGTGCTGTTCGCTGGACCGACGCTCGGCGTGGTGGTGCTGCCGATCATGCTCTATCACCCGATGCAACTCGTGGTGTGCGCCTGGCTGGCACGTCGCTATGCGAACCGCCCCGAGGCAGCGTCGGTCATGGGTGGCAATCCCTTGCTGCCGGTCGGCGTCGTGGCTCGTCAGGAAACCGCCGCTTAGCGTCTGGTCCATCGGCGAGTTCCAGGTCAAATTGCCTGCGCGGACTCTCGCGCGGCTATCTCGGTCGGTTCAACACGAAGACCGGCGAGGTCAAGGAATTCGCGTCGCCCGGCGGCTGAACTCGCTGCCCTATGGTATCGTCTGTCTGAAGCGAGCGGCCTGGTACAGTAAGTCCGGCGTCCGGCGCCCCAAAATTGCGATGGCGTAGAGCGGGGTGTGTCGCATCGCCCTAGCGTTGGCCGAAAGACCTGGAGCCTTCATCGCACCAGGGCGTGGCCGACAAGGACACCGCAGACAAGAAGATAGAGTGCCAGCAACGCTCCTCTGAGTGCGGTAGCGTGTTGGCGCAGACCTGGGGTCAGGCCAATGCCGATGAATGCCGCCATGGTCACCCCCGTCACGATCTGCGCCATCCTTACGTCATAGTCAGAGACAGCATTGAACAAATGCAAACCCCTACCCCGAACTCCATAGCTCGCTATTGTCCCCAATGCGACCGCTAAGGCAACAGACCAGAGGAATGCGATGCACCGCCTGATCCTGGCGCTCCTCCTCCTGGGCGCCACCCCGGCCGCCGCTGCCGATCTGGTACTGAAGGGGGCGATGCTGTCCTCGGCCGGTGTCGCCTACTTCGAGTACGAGACCGAGGTGGACGGTCCGGCGACGCTCGGCCTCGACGTGCCACTCGATCAGGTGGACGACGTGCTCACCTCATTGGTGGTGTTCGACAGCACCGGCGCGGTCGGCACGGTGGAGCTGCCGGGACGCGACAACACGCGTGCGAACTTCGGCAACGTGCCGTTCGGCCCGGATGCCCTGCGATCCTCGGTCGATTACCTGAACAGCCTGCAGGGCGTGGAAATCAGCGTCCAGGGGCCGCGTCCCATGACCGGCCGCATCGTGCACGCCGACCGCGTCGCCGAGACGCTGCCGGCGCCCCCCGGCCAGCCTCAGGCGACGGTGCAGCGGACCCGCGTCACCATCCTCAGCCCAGAGGGCCTGCGACAGTTCGTGCTGGAGGAAGCCGACAGCATCCAGGTCAGCGATCCCGAACTGCGCGCGCGCATTGGCCAGGCACTTAAGTCGCTGCGCCGTGAGGCCAACCAGAGCCTGCGCCATCTCACCCTGCACAGCAGCGGCGATGGCCACCGCACGGTGCGCGTCGGCTATGTCACCGCTGCGCCGCTATGGAAGACCTCGTACCGGCTGGTGCTGCCGGCGAAGGACGGCGATCCCGCGCGGCTACAAGGCTGGGCAGTGCTCGAGAACCAGTCGGGCGCCAACTGGGATGGCGTCGCGCTGACGCTTCAGTACGGCAATCCGGTCACCTTCCGTCAGGCGATCTATCAGAGCTACTACGTGCAGCGGCCCGAAGTGCCGGTTGAGGTCCTCGGCCGCATCTTGCCCAGCGTGGATACGCGCGCGCGACCGGCGGAACTGGCGATGCAGAAGTCGGCGCCCGCTCCGGCTGGCGCTGCCCGGACGCTGGCCGCTCCGGCCGAAATCATGGCCGGGGCGGCTGATCAGGTGCAGGCCGCGGAAGGTGCAGAAGAAACCATCTTTCAGCTTCCCACGCCGGTGATGCTCGCCGCCGGCCACACCGCCAGCGTGCCGATCATTGATCGCAGCATCCCGGCCGAGCGGGTGGACCTCGCCGCCGGCAACGACCCACATCCGCTATCGGCGATCCGCATCACCAACGACACGGGCGCATCGATGCCCGCCGGCGTATTGACGCTGTACGACGCGTCTGGCGCCGCGACCTTCGCGGGGAACGCCAGGCTCGGCGGGCTACCGGCCGGCGAGCATCGGCTGCTGTCCTTTGCCCAGGACCTTCGCACTACGGTGGAGCGCAACACCACCGGCGAGACAACGCTCGCGTCGCTCACCGCCGCCGACGGCGTGCTTCATATCACCACGCGGCAGCGCGAGATGTTGCGCGTAACGCTCACAGGACCCGCCAACGAGCCGCGCCGGGTGTTGGTGGAGATTCCCAAAGACGGCGATCGCACGCTGACGCTGGAAGGCGGCCCCATCGCCGGCACCGAGGAAACCGCCACCGCATGGCGCGTGCCGGTGACGCTGAGCCCAGGTGAGGTGCGGAAGCTGACCGCCTACATCGATCGGCTGGAAAGCGAGCAGACCGCGTTGTTGGCAGATGACGCGCAGGTGATGATGCGGCTGCTGAACGAACAGACATTGACACCGGAGGCACGCACGGCATTGCTGCGGCTCGCCGCGCTGCGCCAGGAAGAGGCCTCGAAGCGGGCGACGCTGAACCAGCTCAAGGCGCAGCAGGCGTTGATGCTGGAGGATGAGGATCGCATTCGTCGCAATCTGGCCGTGGTGGCAGCGAATGACGCGCTGCACGCCAGGCTGACGCGCGCGCTGGATGCAGATGAGACAGAGCTGGACAAGCTGAAACAGGCGATCGACCAGGCAACGGTCGCTGCCGACAGGGCACACCAGGCACTCGCCGATGCGGCAGGTTCGCTGAAACTATAAGGCCTCGCATCCCGATTAACTCACCCCTAAGAGTTTCGCCCCATCGTGTCGCGTCATGGCGTCATCCCTTACGCAGGCCGACGTTGCGCGTCTGCTGACGGAGCCGTCCGCTTCGGTGCGCGCCGAGGTGGCGGACAAGCTGGCGCGCGAGATCGACAGTAGCCTGCTGACTGAGGCAGAGCTGCAGATCGCCCATGACATCATCCGTGCCATGGCGAAGGACGTTGAGCTGGCGGTGCGGCGTGCCCTGTCGCAAAGTCTGCGCGGCGCCAGGCACCTGCCCCACGACGTGGCACTGCGGCTCGCCAACGATGTCGAGGCGGTAGCGTTGCCGATCCTCGCCAACTCGCCGGTGGTCACCGATACGGATCTGATGGAGCTCATTCGCAACGGCTCCGCACAGAAGCAGGAGACGATTGCCGGTCGTGCCGGGGTGTCGGAACAGGTCGCCGACGCTTTGGCGACACAGGGCAGCGAGACCGCAGTGGCCGTGCTGATGGGCAACGCCCAGGCCCGGATCGCCGCAGCGAGCCTGGCAACCGCGCTTGACCGCTTCGCCGACAGCGACCGCGTCAAGGCGAACATCGTGCATCGTGCCGACCTGCCGGTGACAATCGCCGAGCGTCTGGTGGTCATGGTGTCCGCCCGGCTGCAATCCTATCTGATCAGCCATCACGAACTGCCGGTCTCGCTCGCCACCGACATGGTGCTGCAAAGCCGCGAGCGGGCGACATTGCACCTCAGCCTTGGCTCCAGCGAGCAGGAGCTGGAACGGCTGGTGCGACAGATGCACCGCAATCAGCGTCTCACGCCGCTGCTTGTGCTCCGTGCGCTGTGCCTTGGAGACCTCGCCTTCTTCGAGGTGGCGTTGGCGGTGATGTCCGGGATTCCGCCAATCAATGCACGCATTCTGATCCATGACGCCGGGCCGAACGGCCTCGCCTCATTATACGAGAAAGCCGGGATGCCGCCACGGCTCCTGGCCGCCGTGCGGGTTGCACTCGACGTGGTGCGAGGCACCGAATTCGACGGCGGCGAGCGCGACCGAGAGCGCTACCGGTCGCGCGTGATCACCCGTATCCTGACCCAGTTCGAAGACCTGCCGCAGGAGGATCTCGACTACCTGCTGGATAAATTGAGTGATATGCTGATTGTCTCGGCGTAATGGTCCACATGAAATCCACTGACTTCGTCGTCCTCAACCGGCCTCGCCTCGCCGCGATCAGGGACTTCCCGACCGTTGAGTTCGCCGACTATGAGCGCCGCCTCGCCACCATGCAGGAGACGCTGCAACTGGTGCAGCAGGCCTATCTCGGCACCTCGCATCGCGCCGTGATCGTGCTCGAAGGCTGGGACACCGCCGGCAAGGGAGGCGTGGTGCGCCGGCTCGGCTGGGCGCTCGATCCGCGCAGCTTCAAGGTGCACGCCACCGCCGCACCGAGCGGCCGGGAAAAGTCTCTGCACTATCTGCAGCGCTTCTGGGAGCGTTTGCCGCAGCACGGGCAGATCGTCGTGTTCGACCGCTCCTGGTATGGCCGCGTGCTGGTCGAACGCGTCGAAGCATTCGCCAGCACGACCGAGTGGCACCGCGCCTATGATGAGATCAATGACTTCGAGCGCATGCTGCTGGCCGACGGCGCGCGCCTGATCAAGCTGTTCCTGCACATCACGCCCGAGGAACAGCTCCGCCGCTTCCGTGCCCGTCTGACCGATCCGCTGAAGCGCTGGAAGCTCTCTTATGAGGACTTCCGCAATCGCGGCCACTGGCAGGACTACCAGGATGCGATCGAGGATATGGTGGAGAAGACCTCCACCCGCCGCGCGCCCTGGCATGTGATCCCGGCGAACAACAAGCCGTTCGCCAGGCTGGCGGCGTTCCGGATCATCGTCGATCGTCTGTCCAAGGGTGTGGAACTGCAGCCGCGTCCGCTCGAACGGGCGGTCGCCGAAGCCGCCGAGAAACTGCTTGGCGTAACGGTCGCCAAGCGCGTCCACGCCGCCTGACTGGCCTCGCGGCTTCACCTGGTCTTAATCCGCCGCGGGTACGACCGCGCGACCAAGAAGCTTCACCAGGGCATCGCCATGCACGTACTCAGCCATCTCCGGCTCCGTACAAAGCTCGCCGCTCTGATGGGGCTGTCGGCTATCGCACTCATCGCCACCGTCGCTGTCGCCTCCTCGCTGTTGCACCAGCGCATGATCGACGACCGGGTTGATAAGCTGCGTGCGGTCGTGCAGACGGCACAGGGCCTTGCTCAGTCGTTGGAGAACCAGGTCGCCGGTCATCAAATTTCGCATGAGCAGGCGATCGCCCAGTTCCGCGGTGCTGTGCATACAGTCCGCTTCGATGACGGCGCCGGCTATCTCGTCGCATGGACCAATGATGGCACCGTCATAGCGCACGGCACCTTGCCGACGATCGAAGGCAAGCCAACCCCGGTTGGGGATGCAGACGGAAGGACCATTCTGCAGCTGGGCGAGGCGGCGCTGCATGGCGGCGACCACGGTGTCGTCGTCTATTCTTTTCCTCGGCCTGGACAGACGACGCCGCTGCCGAAGATTGCTTTTGCCGCGCATTTTGCGCCTTGGCAGATGGTCTTCATGTCGGGCGCCTATACAGACGACCTCGATGCCGCATTCCGAGCCACGCTGCTTCGTCTGACGACGATAGGCAGCATCATCTTGCTGGTGTCCCTGATGGCCGCCTGGTTGGTCGATCGAGACATCACGGGCTCGCTGAGCCGGCTCAAGATCGCGATGGAGAATCTGGCGCACGGGCAGCTCGCGACCGATGTGCCCGGCACCGAGCGGCGCGACGAGGTCGGTGGAATGGCCGGCGCCGTGCTGGTGTTCAAGGACAGCATGGTGATGGCCGAGCGTCTCACCGCCGAACGCGTGCAGGAACACGAACGTGCCGAGGCGGCGAAACAGGCGGCATTGCTCGAGATGGCCGAAACGATCGAACGCGAGGCGAAGCAGGCATTGTCGGAAGTCGATCGCCGCACCATGGCGATGGTCGAGGCAGCCAATGGCATGAGCGCCTCGGCTGTGCGGACCGGCGCCTCCGCTGGAAGCGCCGCGGAAGCTGCGGCTCAGGCGCTCGCCAATGCGCAGACGGTGGCCAGCGCGGCCGAGCAGCTTACCGCTTCGATCCGCGAAATCGGCGGCCAGGTGAGCCAGTCCAGCTCTGTGGTCGGGCGCGCCGTCGAGGCCGGCCGCATCACGCGGGAGACAATCGGTGCGCTGAACGAGCAGGTCGGGCGCATCGGCACGGTTGCCGACATGATCAGCGAAATCGCCGCCCGAACCAATCTGCTCGCGCTGAACGCCACCATCGAGGCGGCTAGGGCCGGCGATGCGGGCAAGGGATTCGCAGTGGTCGCCAGCGAGGTGAAGCAGCTTGCCACCCAGACCGCGAAATCAACCGAGGAAATCAGCCGCCACATCGGCGAGGTTCGCGCCGCGACCGGTGCGTCGGTCGCCGCGGTCGGACGCATCGAGGAGACAATAGGCGAAATCAACGCGATCGCCGGTTCGATCGCTGCGGCAGTCGAGCAGCAAGGCGCAGCAACCGCCGAGATCGCCCGCAACGTCACCGAGACCGCCACCGCGGCGAACGAGATGACCAACCGGACGCACGAGGTGTCGGCCGAGGCCGAGCGCACCGGGGAGCAGGCTGTAGAGATACGCGAGAACACCGCAGCGCTCGAGAGTGCGATGCACGATCTGCAAAGGACGGTGGTTCACCTGGTACGCACCGCCACCACCGAGGCGGACCGCCGCCGCTTCCGCAGGCGCCCCTGCTTCGTCGAGGCGACTGTCAGCCTGCAGGGACGATCGGTTACCGCTTCCTTGCAGGATATCTCCGAGCGTGGCTGCTACGCAGTTACAGATCTCCACGCTCAGCCGGGTCAACGCGTCGATATCGCCTTGTCACGCTTCGATATCCGCCTTGCGGGCACAGTCACGGAACAGTCCGAGGACGGGTTGCATATTGGTTTCGTTGGCGATGGGCTGGCGGCAACTGAAGCCGACCGGATCAGCCTGGCAAGTGTCACTGCGCTGGTGGGAATGGCGAAGGGCGACCATGCTTCCTTCGTCCAGCGGGTGGTCGATATCGTGGCGGCCGGCGAGAAATTGCCACCCGACACATTGGCATCGCCGCATCATTGCCGCTTTGGGCGGTGGTACGACAATGTCAGCGATAATGCCGCGATGGCGCTCCCATCGTTCAAGGCGATCAAGCGACCGCATGAGGCGGTTCACGAGCTTGGCCGCAGGTCACTGATCGCACTGGGTGCCAATGATGTCGAGGGCACTCAGCGCCATATCGCTGACATGCGGAGCCAATCGGAAGCGGTGCTGCGCTGTCTTGATGCCTTCGCTCGCGACTATCCCACGACGTTCGAGAGGAAAGCGGCCTGACTGGCCGCGCGAGCGGCACCGAAGCAACAGGCACCCGGCAACGCGGGCGCGAGCGGCGGCAATTGAATGGATGAACCGGCATTGATCTTCACCGCACAGCGAGGAAAGGTACCTGCATGTCGATTCTGTCCGGTCACGCCCGAGTCGCCGGTATTGCCGGCTGGCCCGTCACGTACTCCCGCTCGCCGCGGCTGCATGGCTTCTGGCTGCAGCGCCACGGAATCGATGGCGCCTACATTCCGCTGCCGATTAGGCCGGGTGAGTTTGCGACGGCGGTGCGTGGATTGCTTGCGGCTGGGTTTGCTGGCGCCAACGTTACGATTCCCCACAAGATCGCCGCCTTCGAGGTCTGCGATACAATCGACGAGACCGCTCAGCGCGCCGGGGCGGTCAACACACTGGTGTTTGAGGAGGGCAGGATCTCCGGCAGCAACACTGACGGCTATGGCTTCGTGGCCAATCTCCACGCGCATGGGGTGAACCCCGCGGCGGGACCGGTGCTGCTGCTCGGCGCCGGCGGCTCGGCGCGTGCGGTGGCCGCGGCGCTTCTCGATGAGGGCGCGCCGGTGACCGTGGCCAACCGCACCCTCACTCGTGCCGAGGCTTTGGCGTGCGACCTACCGGGGCTGCGCATTGCCGAATGGGACACTAGAGTAGCAGTTCTCGCCGACCACGCGTTGGTGGTAAATGCCACGCCACTTGGAATGGTCGGACACGCACCGCTCGATCTCGATCTGTCGCGAGCGCCCGCTTCGCTGGTGGTGGCCGACAATGTCTATGTGCCATTGGAAACGCCACTGCTGGCGGCAGCCCGCGCGCGGGGCCTTCACTGTGTCGAGGGTCTCGGCATGCTGCTGCATCAGGCCGTCCCCGGCTTCCGCGCCTGGTTCGGCATTGAACCCCGGGTTGATGACGAGCTTCGGCAGTTCGTCGCCTCTGACCTTCTGGCGCAATGATCATTCTCGGACTGACCGGCGGCATCGGGATGGGCAAGTCAACTGCCGCCGCGGCATTCCGCCGGGCGCACATCCCAGTGTTCGACGCCGATGGCGCAGTGCACCGAATGCAGGCGCGTGGAGGCAGAGCGGTCCGCGCGATTGCAGCGGCATTCCCCGACGCAGTACGCGACGGCGAGGTGAACCGCGCCGCACTGCGCCAGGCGGCATTGGGGAAACCAGATGCGCTGACCCGGCTGGAAGGGATCCTGCACCCGATGGTGCGTCAAGAAGAGCAGGCCTTCGTTGCGCGCGCCCGACGCCACGGGAGCCGCGCGGTCGTGCTCGATATCCCGCTGCTACTCGAAACCGGGGGCGATAAGCGGGTCGATCGGATCATCGTCGTGTCGGCGCCACGCGCAGTGCAGATGCACCGAATTCGCGGCCGGCGGCGAATGAGCGATGCCGACATCGAGGCCGTGATAGCAAGACAGATGCCGGACACGGCCAAGCGCCGACGTGCCGACGTTGTCATCAAGACAGGCCTGTCGCGAAACGCGTCTTTGAAGGCGCTCAGCAGGGTTATCAGAGAGGTCCTCGCGTGAACCGCGCCATCCTGTTCGACACGGAAACCACAGGTCTGGAACCCCATCTCGGCCACCGAGTGATCGAGGTTGCGGCGCTGGAACTGATGAATGACCTGCCGACGGGAAAGCATTTCCACGCGCTGGTCGATCCTGAGCGTGACATTCCGGATGACGCCACACGGATTCACGGCTTCACGCTGGCGGACCTCGCCGGCAAGCCACGCTTCGCCGAGATCGTCGATGACCTGCTCGGGTTCTTCGGCGAGGCCAGGCTGATCGCTCACAATGCGCCGTTCGACTTCGCATTTCTGGACGCGGAATTTGCCCGCCTCGGCCTCGCCCCCCTGTCGGCTTTGCGCATGATCGACACGCTGGCGCTGGCCAAGGTGCGCTTCCCCGGAATGCCGAACAGTCTCGATGCGCTTTGCCGGCGTTTCGCGATCGATCTCAGCGCACGCACGACCCACAACGCGCTGCTCGACTGCCGCCTGCTGGCCGATGTCTATGTGGAACTTACCGGTGGGCGCCAGCGAGGTCTGTCACTGGCCACGGAGAAGACGACGATCGAGTTGGTGGTCTACACACCCACGGACGATCGGACGCCGCGGCCGATCGTGCCAAGCGAGGACGAACTGGCTGCGCACGCGGCCTTCATGGCGCAGTTCAAGGATCCGGTTTGGCTGCGGGCCTGAGGGGGATCAGGCAATTGCCGTAGTACCTGCCTGAGTCTGCCCAGTCTGCGCACGACGTGCCTGCCAAAGCGCGACGAAGTCGATCGGCTGCAGCAGCACCGGTGGGAACCCGCCGTCGCGTGTCACGTCGGACAGGATGTTGCGGGCAAATGGGAACAGGATCCGAGGGCACTCCACCAACAACACCGGCTCGACCGCGTTGTCCGGCAAGCCGGAAAGTGTGAATACACCGGCATAGGTAAGTTCGGCCACGAAGACTGTTGGCGGTACCGCGGCTGACTGGCCATTGGTTGATGGCGCCGGCGCCTCGTGCGCCTCGGCCCGGATGATGAGCGAAACCTCGAAGACGTTCTGGCCGTCCTGCACACGACGGGCCTGCACGTCCAGATTGATGTTAACCTGTGGCTGGGCGCGAAGCTGAGTGAATACCTGGGGAGCGCCGGGCACCTCGAACGAGAGGTCCTTGACGTATTGAATGTTGACCACCAATGGCGGCGTCTGCTGCTGGCCGGTCGCTTGGGGTGCTGCGGTCGTCTCGGACATTGCTATCTCCGTATCGTTGCGGCTCAGGGCTGAGGCACCCGCTTGGCCGGGCCCGGTAGCACGGAACGGCAGCGCGGCGCCATCCTGTTCCGCGTGTCCGGTCAGGCTCGCCAAGTGATCTGTTCGGGCGGCTTATCGTTTGGGTCGCAGCGCAGCCATTCACCATTCATGACACTTTTGCCGGTCAGCGACAGAATGAAGCCCCAATGGCTGACCACCAGCGTGTCCGACCAGTCCGGCAAGGCGGCGATCTCGGCACGGAATAACGCGGCGCGCCCGGCCACAGAGGCGGCCGGCTCCTCGATCGCCGGCCACCACACCTCGTCGATGGTCGAGAAGTCGTGCTCTGGCCAGGCACGCTCCAGTTCAGTCCGCGGCGTGCCGATATCGCAAGCAAAGGCGTAACGTTCACGCACGATCGAATTGATTACCACCTTGACACCCAGCGCGTCGGCAAGCGGCGCTGCGGTTTGCAGCGCCCGCGTGTAGGGGGAGGCGATGATGCTGGTGATCCGCTCGCCGGCGAGACGGCGGATCGCGTCGGCCGCCTGGATGTGGCCAAGTTCGGTCAGGCGGGGATCGACGATGCCAGGATCGCGCCGCGTCGCGCTGAAATGCAGGTTGAACTCGCTCTGGCCGTGGCGCAGCAGGATCATAGGCGCGGCAATACAGGCCGGCACCGAGCCGGGCAACCCGGCCGGCACGCTAGAATTGTTTGTGTCCCGGGCGATGCGCGCTTATCTGTGACCAAGAGGAGAGCACCGATGGGCGCCAGCAGTTTTCCGATCGACCTTATCCTGTTCGGGATGATAGCGGCATTTCTGGTGCTGCGGTTGCGGAGCATCCTGGGGCGGCGGACTGGCTTTGAGCGCCCGGGACCGCCCCTTCAGCCTCTGACGGGCCAGAATGCCGCCGGCCCCGTGATCGAAGGACAGGCGGAGCCCGCGACTGCGACCGCTCCCCGCACTCTGCCGGAGCCAACCAGCGCAATCGGGCAAGCTCTGGGACGCATGCAGTCGGTGGACCGCAGCTTCGACCCCGCCGCATTCCTCGATGGAGCGGAGAAGGCGTTCCGTATCATCGTGGCCGCGTTCGCCGCCGGGGATCGGACCACGCTGCAGGGTCTGCTGTCCGAGGACACGTGGCGTGGCTTCGAGCAAGCGATCGCTATACGGGAGACCGCCGGACAGACTCAGGTGAGCACCATCCACGCCATCCACAGCGCGACGATCGAGAATGCGGAACTACGCGGGCAGGTCGCCTCCATCACGGTGCGGTTCGTCTCCGATCAGACCAGCATGACGCGGGACAAGGATGGCCATCCCGTCGCGGGCACGGACGCGGTGACCGAGATCACCGATCTCTGGACTTTCGAGCGGAACCTCTCGACGCGCGATCCGGTGTGGCGGTTGGTCTCGGCGCGTAGCGCCTGATGCAGAGGCTCGCGCGCTAATCCATGGAGCAGGTCGCTCAGGCTGATCCGTTCGTTACACAAGACAGCTACCGCCTCATATGCGGCGATTGCTTGACGGTGCTGCCAGCTTTGGAGGCTGGGACGGTCGACGTTGTTGTGACGTCGCCGCCGTACAACCTTGGACTATCGTATCGTGACTATTGCGACAGAAGGAACGAGGATGAGTATCTCGACTGGCTGATACGTGTTGCGAGCGAAATCCGTCGTGTCATGAAGGCGGACGCCTCGTTCTTCCTCAATATCTCCGGCTCGTCCAGTGCTCCTTGGCTACCGTTTGAACTGGTCGTCCGGTTGCGGCCGCTGTTCGTGCTGCAGAACCACATAACCTGGATCAAGTCGATCGCCACCAAGGGCGATGCGGTCGGTCACTTCAAGCCGGTGGGCGGGCAACGTTTCCTGCACCATAACCACGAGCACATCTTTCACCTGACGTTGTCGGGCGACGTGAAACTCGACCGACTGGCGATCGGCGTGCCATTCAAGGATAAATCGAATATAGCGCGCCGTAACCACGCCAAGGATTTGCGATGTCGCGGGAACACATGGTTCATCCCGTACGACACGGTGCAGAGCAAAGCCGCAAAGTTCCATCATCCGAGCACGTTTCCCGTGGCGCTACCACGCTGGTGCATTCGTCTGCACGGCCGTAGCAATGCCGTCGTGCTGGACCCGTTCATGGGAACCGGGACTACTTTGGTCGCTGCCGAGTTGGAGGGGGCAAGCGGCATCGGCATCGACATTGATCCGAGCTACGTGTCGATTGGCCGAGGCCGTCTCATCGAGGCGAGCCACGTGCAGCCCGACCTGGTGGTCGTCTGATATGGCTGCCGTTAAGCCGCGCGTCGCACTCTTTGTCACCTGCCTGGTCGATCTCTATCGCCCGACGGTTGGCTTTGCGGCGTTACGATTGCTGGAGCAGGCTGGCTGCCGGGTCGAAGTGCCGCGTGCGCAGACCTGCTGCGGTCAGCCCGCCTATAATTCCGGTGATCGGGGCACGGCGCGCGACCTCGGCGAATCCATCCTCGATGCATTCGGTGGCTATGACTACGTCGTGGTGCCTTCGGGTTCCTGCGGCGGCATGTTGAAGCATCACCTGCCACACCTGTTCGATGACGATCCAAATTTGCGAGCGCGTGCCGATGCACTCACAGAGCGAACATTCGAACTGGTGAGTTTCCTGGCGGACATCATGGGCGTCGAGCGTCCGCAGACAAGGCATATCGGCGGCCCTGTGACCTATCACGACGGCTGTTCAGGCCTGCGTGAGCTCGGTGTCAGAGAGCAGCCGCGCCGCCTGCTGCAGGCGATCGGAGCAACCGTCACCGAGATGGTGGATGCGGAGGTCTGCTGCGGCTTTGGCGGCACGTTCTGCGTGAAATATCCCGACATCTCGACGCGGATGGTGTCCGACAAGGTACGCGACGTCATCGCCACAGGTGCTGAGACACTGCTTGCCGGCGATCTCGGCTGTCTGCTCAACATGGCTGGGCGCCTGCAGCGCGAGGGACACCGCACAAAGGTGCGCCACGTCGCCGAAGTTCTTGCCGGGATGACGGGCCAAGTGCCACCGATTGGCGAGAGTCGGTAGGAGCCTTCGGTCTCCGTGGTCCGTCAGTGACCGCGGAGTATTTGGCTAAGGAACAGCTTCAAGCGATCGGTCTGGGGGCTTTCGAACATACGCTTTGGCGGCCCACTTTCGACAATCTCGCCGCGGTCCATGAACATGACACGGTCGGCGGCCTGGCGCGCAAATCCCATCTCGTGGGTCACGCAGACCATGGTCATGCCGGATTCGGCCAGCTCGATCATCACATCAAGCACCTCCTTGATCATCTCAGGATCGAGCGCCGAAGTGGGCTCATCGAACAACATCATCTTGGGGCGCATGCACAGGGCGCGTGCGATTGCAACGCGCTGCTGCTGCCCCCCCGATAACTGTCCTGGATATTTCCTCGCCTGCTCGGGAATCCTGACGCGGGTGAGGAAGCTCATCGCGAGTTCCTCGGCGTTGGCCTTAGGCATCTTGCGTACCCAGATCGGTGCCAACGTGCAATTCTCCAGTATAGTGAGATGCGGGAACAGGTTGAAGGACTGGAATACCATGCCGACCTCGCGCCGGATCGTATCGAGCGCGCGCAGATCATCTGTCAGCTCGATGCCGTCGACGACGATCGTGCCTTCCTGATGTGATTCCAGGCGGTTGATGCACCGGATCATGGTGGACTTGCCCGAACCGGACGGTCCGCACACAACGACGCGCTCCCCCTCGGATACCGACAAGGATACGTCGCGCAGCACGTGCAGCGAACCAAACCACTTGTTCACCTTGTTCATGACGATGATCGGCGAAGCCTTTCCTGAAGAAGGAATGACGTGGTCGGGCAATGCGGTCTGACTCATCGCGAAGTCCTATTCCAATGCACAATCTGCGGCTTGGCACTTCCCAGCCGCGATCGCGTGCGATCAGCACACTCTCAGGTAGGTGAGGAATTTTCTCAATATCGACCGAGCCGAGGCTCAACTTTCCGGCAGACCTCCGCGCCGCAATCCTTCCGCATAGAAATCGAGATCTGCCTGTTGTTTAATCGGCGATCTTTCGAGTGCGCCCCTGACGCAAAATCGTGGCTCAAGCGTTAGCAGACGTGCCAGGACGCGCGCCGCCTCCTGATCACGACCAAGGTGACCCAGCGTTGCCAAATAACCCTTATACGTGGAGGTGAATCCTGGATTGAGTTCAATTGATCGACGTCCAAGTGCCAATGCTTCTTCAAATTGTCCTTGTAGAAGATGCGGCATCAACAGCGCCATGTCGAAAAAAAACGCGTGGGGGTCATGCGGCGAAAGGTGCCGAGCGCGTTCGATTTGTTCGATCGCCGTTGCGTGGCGGCCGAGATAGCAGTTTGCGAGCCCCGAGAAGCACCATGCCAGGGACAGGTTCGGGTTCAACGAAATCGCACGCTCGTGCAGAGCGCATGCTTCCTCGGCGCGTCGGTGAAGGAAGCCGCGGAGATGACCAACCAGCGTCAAAGTACGGGCGTCACTGGAGTCGAGTGTGACAGCCCGCTCGGCCAGCTCGCTCGCACGCATCATCGCTTCGACCGGATCCCGCGCCCAGGCCTGTCCGACCAGGAGCAGGTGCCAATAGACGCACCACGAAAGCGCTGTCACATTGGAAGGCTCCATAGCCACCGCAGCCGAGAGCAGTTCCCCCGCGGCAAAAAATCCCGAAGCTTCAAGGCGGTATATTGCGGGGATGGCACGCAATGTGAGGTCGAATGCCGTTGCCTCGCCTGGTTCACGCAAAATTCGGCGCTTGCCTTCGTACAGGAGCAGTTCAGGGTCGATCTGGGCTGCTGTCTTGCCAGCAATCTCGCTCTGGACGGTCAGGACATCATCTACTTCACGGTCGCAATGAAGCGCCCAGACCACCTTGCCACCGGTATGAAGGTCCAGGAGGCGTAGGATGATACGGGTACGCTTCCCGAAACGCTGCAGCGTGCTGTCGAGAAGATAGTCTGTGCCAGGATCATACAAGGGCGTCTTATTCGGCCGCTGGTGCGGCACGGCTGCGACGCAGGAAACCCAGCGGAAGCGTGACACCGCAGCCGCAATCTCCTCGGCTAGACCTGGCAGCGACCCGTCCTGTCGTGAACCGTCTAATGAACGCGGTCGAAGCACGCACAGGCGAATTCCCTCATTGACATGGTTCAACTGCATAGCAACTGCTGGCGAGCGCTGCGCGCGCGGTGTACCGCGGATCAGCGCTGCTGTTTCGGGCGACGGGGCACGGCCGACGTGCAAAAGGGCGCTGGAGTATCGCCCGAAAGCTAACTGAGCCGCGGCCCGATCTCCTTGTTCCAGCTGCGCACGGATCAGGGCTTGCCACGCAGGTTCGTTCATACGGTCGATCGCCAGCAACCGTTCAGCCGCCGCGATTCGCCGCCCAGTCTCCTGCTCGGAACGAAGCACCGCCTCCGCCACTGAAAGCGCCTGTTGCGTCACCCGCAGACGCTGTTCCGCGAGCCAAGTGTCAAAAGCGGGATCGAGCCCCTCAAGATCCTCGAGCAGGGTGGGCCGAAACACCTCCAGGCCTTGCGGGTCCGCTGCAGTTGCTCCCGCCGTCACACGCACATCGACCCACAGCCTATTTTCTAGTAAAATCAGATAGTTGCGGTCTGCATGCAGGAACGCAAAGGTACCGGTGCCCTGTCCCAACGCGCGCTGCAATTCATGCACCGACTGCCGCAGGGATCCTCTTGCTTGCTCCTTGGCGCGCTGACTCCAAAGGAGCCCGGTCAGCTTGCTCCGCAATACCGGCTTTGGCGACGCCAGCGCGAGGATAGCCAGCACCGCTCGGGCCTTTCGCGATCGCGGCAGAACACTGCGGCCCGATGCGCCAACGGCGTGCATCTGACCGAACAGCGACAGCCGCAAAAGCGGTCCGTCCGGAACCGCAGGCTCGACATCGCTCGAACTCATCCACGTGCAGAACAGTGATGCAGCGCCTCGCAAGTCGGGAAAATCAACCAAAGACACAACCAATGGTCGAATACATTCCCATGAATGCTAGCCAAGGGGGCGCCGCGATGCAAGGACCCGCAATCCCGGCTGGGGTTCTGAAACCAGGGTAACTTCGGCTAGGTTACGCACTCGAGGCGGCAGGCAGCGGAAGAGGTCAGTTCATGGCGATACAGCAGGATTTGGCAGTTTCGTCGGCGCCGCGTATCGCATCGGCACCCTGGGTCCGGTTGATAGCCGGATTTTCCCTGTGCGTCGCGATCGCGGTTGCCGCCGTTGCGGCTGCGGACTTCGCGCCGATTATCGGTGCGCCGGTGATTGCGATTGCCATTGGCGTCGTCGTTACCAATACGCTGCGCGGTCCGCTTCACATTGGCATTTTGCGCGTCGGTGATGTGAGTAAACTGTGTTTGAAGGGCGGCATCATCCTCCTCGGCGCCAGCCTGGATTTGGGCGTCATCCTGCGTACTGGCGTCGAATCGCTTCCAGGTACTCCTGCTGACGATCGGGATAGGACTGGTTTGTGCCTTGCTGATCGGTCGAACGATGAGCGTCCATTGGCGTATGCGATGCCTGATAGGTATCGGCACGACAATATGTGGCGCGTCGGCGATTGCGGCATTGGCGCCTGTGGTGCGCGCCAAGGCAGAAGAGATCGCCTATGCGATCTCGGTCATTTTCTTCTTCAACATGCTCGCAGTCTTCGCCTTTCCGACAATCGGCCATTTGATGGGCCTCAGCAATTCCGGCTTCGGCTTATGGGCAGGGACAGCGGTGAACGACACGTCGGCGGTCGTCGCAGCGGGTTTCGCCTACAGCCACGATGCTGGAACGATTGCGACGATCGTCAAGCTTACGCGCACCACGCTGATCATCCCGCTGGTGATAGGCTTTGGACTGGCGATGCCGTGGTTCGAGCCGCGGCCTGAGGGCGAGAGCGGCTCGCTGGCGCAACGTGTCTACCAAGCGGTGCCCGTCTTTATTATCCTTTTCGTGCTGGCGTCGCTACTCAACACATTGGGTTTGATGGGGCAGTTCGGACCGAGCGTCCAGCTAATAGGTCGCTGGGTCCTGGTCGTTGCGCTTGCGGCCGTCGGGCTACAGGGCCACTGGCGAGCCTTTACCGGCGCGGGTGCTCGACCCGTGCTGCTTGGCCTAGTCACCTGGATCGCAGTCGCCCTGGCCAGCCTTGCCATCCAGACGTGGACAAATACGCTTTAGTTGCTATGAAAAAATTCCTTGACATCTGACGTTGGACAAGTTATCCGAGGCACGTCAACGGGCGTACCGTGTCCGTTTGGTTTCCCGATCACACAAGGCCACCCGACGCACCGCCTTAAAGATGCGATCGGGAAGTCTGCGTACGGGTCACCGCCGTGCGCCCGGGATGACGCCACCTCAGACAGGATATCTCGCCATGAAGTCGTCCTCTTCGATCGCTTTGCCCGCAACCACCGACACTGGCCGCATTCGCTTCGGCGCCGGCTTCCGGCTCCCGTCAGCCAAGCCAACTCGCTGATCTCACGTCGACACTGATTGCCCCGAGGCCGTCGGATTGCGGCCTCGGGGCATTCTGTTTTGCGCCATTTGGCCGCCGATAGAACGGGAGGTGAGTCGTCGCCATGAAACATTCCAGCAAACCGATCGCTCATTTCTATCGCGTTATCGATGAGGCTCGCCTGCCGCAGCGTGCCGATCGCTCGGCTGCAGGCACCCTGCCGACGCGTGCCTACCGCTATTGCGACGCTGTCACCAGTGCCGCCGGGTTTGGCTGGTGGCTATTTCCGCCGACAGATCTGCAGTTCATGTGGGATGGGCACGACATCTTCTGGCAATGCACCGGCTGGGAGGATTGGTTGCCGCTGATGCCGCAGCACAATTCCCAGATCTTTCCGCTCGCTTCGACAGGGCTGCGCCCGCTTCGCTTGCTGGATGTTCGCCACCGTTCCTGACCGCGCTTCCTGAACCTGGCACGCTGCAGATCTGGAGCGGCCTGATGGCGCGCACGGCAGCGGACTGGAGTTTGTTGATCCGTGCCCCGGCCAATCTGCCATCGCCCGGCGGGTTCAGTTTGTATGAGGGGATCGTTGAGGCTGATCGCTGGTTCGGACCGCTATTCACGAATTTGCGCTTTACCCGAAGTCATGTGCCTGTCCGGCTGCGCGCAGACTTTCCGTTAGCCCAGGTTCAACCATTGCCACGTGTGGCCTACGCTGATGTTACACTTGGCGCCATCGACACCACTGCCGATATGGCGGGATTTGGAGCGCAGGAATGGGCCGACTACGAGGCAACAATCGTTACTCCCAATGACAATCCCGATCGCAGCTTTGGCGGCTACGCTGTCGCTTCGCGCAAACGTGCGCGGGGTGGCTGCCCGTTGTCTGCCACCCCCCAGTGATGACGCCGGTCATACTGACATCAACCGCATGCAATCACCCTTGCGACCGGCACGAAATAGGAAATCGACCAGGGCGCCGACACCAAGCAGTCTCTGCCATTTATCAACCGAAGTGAGCTGCCAGATCTCCTCGACAGCATCGATTGCGCCCATCAGGGCGGGATCATCGCCGGTGATCAGCAGCACCGGCAAATCGCGATCATGCGCGGCGACTGTCATCAGCACGTGGCAGCCGTCCTGCCCGGCTGCCTCCATCTCGGCAACGACTGCCATGGGTCGGCGCAGACGCAATATTGATGCAAGGTCGTCATGGGTTGGCATTCTCACCACGGCAACGTTCAGGCAATCGCATACGCTGCGAAATGCGCTCGACATGCTTGTTTCGTCCTCGATCACCAGCACCAGCGGCTCTCTGGTCACCTTCCCCGCATCGCTGCCGTTATCCTGCGCAGCACCATGCAAACTGAACTTCCTGTCCATGTAGGTCATTGCGACTCCGGCAAAAAGGGTGCTCGGCAATTCGGTTGTCCTCCGTGAAGGACGACACCCGATCAATGTGCCTCGACAGTCAGCCCGGTTGAAGTGGCCGAACGGTTAGTACACCGTCAATGTGCGGCATTACACCGTTAACGCATGGCCATGCGTTGTCAGCCGCGGTGCAAAGCCACCATCCAATGACATCTGCCAGATTGCAGCGTACCGCTGATCGCATCATTTCCCGCGGCCATCGCCTCGAAGCTGATCGAGAGGTCCTGGTGATCAGGGCCCTGACGGACCAGCTTGCCGTTGAAATGACCGCCATCGCTGAGCTCGCCGCGGACCACCGTAGTGCTCTGGAATGGATCAAGGGCGAACTGCTTATCCCCGATCGACATGAGCCCCTGTGTTGTGGCACCGCAGGCGTGCTCGGTCGGGACGACCGGACCAACCCACCGTCCCTGCAAGCCCTGCCAAGCGAGAACTCGACCGGACTGCAAACGCTCGCCCAGATCGTCCTTGCATCCGGTGATCAGCGCGAGAAGGAGCAGCGCCCGAACAGCCGTGCAAGCCAGACCGCATAACTGCTCTAGGATTATTTTCGGTTTCTTCTTGCCCATATGCCCCAGTTCCAGGTATACATTCTTCCACAATGGCGCTGCGCACGCGGCACGCCCTTCAATAAAACTTCGCTGATTTTGGTTGCCGCGACGGTAACAGAACTCGTTCCAAGCGCGGTGCGCACCCGCGGCACGCCTCTGCCGTATCTCGCGGCAAGCAACACTGGAACTCCATCACCTAGCAATGCCGGGTTCCTCGCACAACTCGCAGAACCGGGCCGACGAGTTGAGTCAGCATCGAGCAATCGGTTCCGACCTCCTCACCTGGGCATCGTGGGTAATGGCAAGAAGTGGTCAAAGCCCGGCCCCGCATCATCGTCTCTTGCTCAAACAACTCGAACTGATGTCTCGAGGCGAGATGGATCGTCTGATGGTACTGATGCCGCCAGGGTCGGCGAAGTCAACCTACGCGTCGCTATTGTACCCGGCATGGTGGTTTACACAGCATCCGAACAGTTCTGTGATTACAACCTCGCATACTAAAAGCCTTGCTGAACACTTCGGTCGTCAGGTCCGCGAGATGGTGAGAGAGTATGCTCAACTGCTCGGTTACGGACTGCACTCCGGTCCGCAGGCTGCGGGACATTGGCAAACTACCGGTAGGGGCGAATACTTCGCGGCCGGCATCCGCGGCCCACTGACTGGCCGGCGCGCCGATCTCGTCATCATAGACGACCCGATCAAATCTCAAGCTGAGGCTGACAGTCCTGTTCTGCGCGAAAGGGTCTGGAATTGGTATCGCTTTGATCTGACCACACGGCTACAGCCACGCGGCAGGATCGTGCTGATCATGACGCGGTGGCACGAGGACGATCTGGCTGGTCGCCTGCTCGCGCAGAACGCTGCCGAATGGTACCAGCTGCGCCTTCCCGCTCTGGCCGAGGAAGGCGATCCGCTGCAACGCCCTCCCGGCGCCGCGTTATGGCCGGAGTGGGAGGACGCAGCCGCCCTGTCGCGCAAGCGGGACACGATCGGTGAACGGGCCTGGTCGTCACTGTTTCAGCAATCGCCACGGCCAATGGTCGGCAGCCTGTTCAAGATCGAGTGCATCGACATTCTCGATGCGCCGCCGACACGTGTTGATGGCGTGGTGGTGCGCGCCTGGGATCTTGCCGCGACCGCGGCGACCGGAGGCAACGATCCAGACTGGACCGCTGGCGTGAAACTGACGCGCGACGGGACCGGTCGGTTCGTTGTGCTGGATGTGGTGCACATGCGCGGAACACCACATGAGGTCGAAGCTGCAATCGGAGAAGCGGCGCGCGTGGACGGCACATCAGTCACCATTGGCCTGACGGAAGACCCTGGACAGGCGGGTAAGCACCAGGCCACCTATCTCACCGGCCGCCTGGCCGGCTACCGCGTGGCAACTTCGCGCGAAACCGGTGCCAAGGCGACACGTGCGATGCCGGTGGCATCCCAGGTCGAGGGACGAAACTTCGCCATCGTGCGAGCCGGCTGGAACCATGCCTTCCTCGAGGAACTGCGTGATTTTCCATTCAACCGCAAGGACGACCAGGTCGACGCGCTGTCGCACGCATTCACCATGCTGATCGCGGCCGGGGCACCAGCGCGGCGTCTCTCCATGCCTTTCCTGGCACGCTAGACAACACGACATTCAATTCGGCGAGCCCATGTTCGAGACAATCTGTAACTTAATACCGCGCGACCCGCAGTATCCGGGGCGTGGGCGCACTCTTGATATTCTCAAACGTGTCTTGGATGGCAAGCTATACGAAGTCCTGCCGTATCAGTTCCACGAAGAGCGTGGCGCCGGCGGCGAATACATTCCACTGCGCAACCGCAGACCCAGCGTACGTTATGCATTGTGCCGCATTGTGGTGGAGGACAGCGTTTCGCTCTTGTTCAGTGAGGGGCATTTCCCGACTATCGATTGCGCTGACCGTGCGATCCGCGGCTCGCTTGCCGATATCGTGAAAGAAACCCGTCTCAACCTGACGATGACCGAGGCAGCGATACAAGGCGCCATCGGGTCTGTTGCAATTGTCATGCGCGTGCTGCGAGGGCGTGTTTTCTTCAACGTTCTGGACACGACATTCCTGACACCGGAATGGGACCCGCAGGAGCCCGATACACTGCTGCGGGTAACTGAGAAATATAAGGTACCGGGAGCCCAGCTTGCTTCCAGCGGATACGAGATCGCTGACAACGCGATCGACTACTGGTTCACGCGCACTTGGGACGCGGAGGGTGAGATATGGTTCGTGCCTCTGCCAGTGGGCACCTCCTTCGAGGCTGACATCGACGATGCGCGCAGTGCAAAACACAATCTTGGGTTCGTACCTGTCGTCTGGATTCGGAACCTTCCGGGTCCGTCCTCCACCGGCGACGCTGCCGACGGCGCTTGCACATTCCGGGCCGCAATCGAAACACAGATCGAAATTGATTATCAGCTCAGCCAAGCGGGCCGCGGGCTAAAATATAGTAGCGATCCAACGTTGCTGATCAAGGAACCCGCGACCACCGACAGTCAGATCATAAAAGGCGCAGGCAACGCGCTCGTGGTCAGCGAGAAGGGTGACGCCAGGCTGCTAGAGATAGGCGGCACCGCATCGGCTGCCGTCATCGAATATGTGCGGACACTTCGCGAGCTGGCTCTGGAAAGCGTGCATGGCAACCGGGCGAACGCTGATCGGCTGACCGCAGCTCAATCGGGCCGTGCATTGGAGTTGATGAACCAAGGTCTGATCTGGCTCGCTGACAATCTGCGCATAAGCTACGGGGAAGGCGCTCTGCTGTCGCTCGCGCGTATGGTACTGCGGGCTTCGCAGGTCTATCGACTGCGGGTCATGGGCCGCGAAATACCTGCCATGGATCCTGTAGCGCGGCTCTCACTCAACTGGCCGCGCTGGTATCCCACAACTGCCGATGACCGGCAGAAGGACGCACAGACGCTGAGCACCCTGGCGAGTGCGGGCCAGATCAGTCGCGAGAGCGCCGTGAAGGCGATTGCCAATGAGTTTGACATCGAGGACGTGCCGGCAGAACTCGGACGCATCTCCGCCGAGCGAAACATCGACGAAAGCAACTAATGCCAGAAGACGATAAGCCTGTCGTGCCGGATACCGACCCGGGCACGGACCTGCGTACGCGCGCCGAGTCACTCGAGCGCCGATTGGCCGAAATCGAACACGACGCACAAACACGCGTCGTTCGCGCCGAACTAAAGGTCGAGGCCGTGCGCGCGGGAATTGTTGATCTCGACGGGTTGAAGCTGCTCGATCTCAAGAACGTGGAACTCACTTCGGATGGTGAGTTGGCAAATGCCGCCGAACTCGTGGCGCAACTGAGGCGAGCGAAGCCCTGGCTGTTTGGTGGCACGTCGTCGTCCAGCCGCGCCAGTCCGCCACCTGCCCAGCCGCCGCGACAAAAGCTAGCCACCGAAATGACCGACAACGAATACCGCGCCGCCCGTGCGGCGATCCTGAAACATCAAGTATAGAAGGGATACCCGAATGGGCATTCAGAACTTCCCGGCGGCCTTGCAGCCAATCATTCAGCAAGGCTTCCTGGAGCGCGAGTTTCAGCAGGCGCTGAAGTCGCGCCTTGGCTATCGTGCATGCGCTGATCGCGTGAAGATCTCGGTCGGCATTGGCGAAACGCTGACCAGGACTCGCGCGGGGCTGAAACCCAGTATCACCACTCCGCTGGCGGTCAACACGAACACCAATTTCGATAACGGCCTGACGGCGACCGGTTGGGGTGTGGAGCAATACACCATCACAATCAACCACTACGCCGCTACGACCGACCTGAACATGGTCACAAGTCGTGTGGGCATTGCGTCGCAGTTTCTGCAAAATGCATATGTGAATGGTGAACAGGCAGCGCGCAGCCTGGATGAACTGGCGCGCAATGCCCTGTTCAGCAGCTATTTCGGTGGCAATTCGCGGGTGCGGACGACGCTGGGAAGCACTGGCACTGCTGTAACGGTCGATGACGTTCGCGGCTTCCAGTACGCCTTTGTCAACGGCGTGCAGCAGGCAGTTGGCGCATCCAATCCGCTGACCGTGACCATTGGTGCCAACGTCTACTCGCTGGTCGGCGTCACTGCCGACGTCACAAATGTCTCGACCACTCCGAATGGCGTGTCCGGCACGCTGACATTCTCGGGCAACGTATCGGTCTCAGACGGCACGGCGGGAAACGCCGTGACCGCAGCCAGTGCATCGGTAGTTGTCCGGCCATCCCAGCGCGCCACCACCGCCGCCTTAACTGCCACTGACGTGCTGACCATGTCGGGCCTACTGGACGCGGTCGCCAAACTGCGCATGAACGCCGTGCCGGAAGTCGACGGTGTGTACAACTGCTATCTCGATCCGGTTTCTGCGCGGCAGTTGTTTGCGGATCCGGACTTCAAGCAGTTGTTCCAAGGTGCCACGTCAGCAAACCAGGTGTTTCGCCAAGGCATGACGAACGACTTCCTGGGTTTGCGTTTTATCCCGACGACCGAGGCCTTCGTGCAGCCACACCCGACACTCGCCGGCCTGATGGTAAGACGGCCGATCGTCTGCGGCCAGGGCGCGCTGATCGAGGGCGACTTTGCCGGAATGGCGGCTGAGGATGTTATACCGAAGGACTTGATCGTTGCTGTCGTCGATGACGTGGCGATGGTAACACGCGAACCGATCGATCGCCTTCAGCAGATTATCGCCCAGTCCTGGTACTGGATCGGGGGTTTCTGCGCACCGTCCGACACCACGACCAATCCGACCACGGTTCCCACCGCGACCAACGCCGCGTTCAAGCGCGCCGTGATGGTCGAGCACATCGGCTGATCTCGGCGCGATGGAGTAGCACATGGCCATCGGGTCCATAACGCCGTTCCGTCCAACCGGAACGGTTTCACTCAGCGCGGGCACGTTGTCCGCGGCGGTTGCCCTGGCAGGAGGGGGAGACTCGGTTGTGGTGACAAACGCCAGTGCGTCGCTCGCCTACGTGGCCTTTGGTGCCGATCAGTCAGCGACGGCCTCCAGCTCAGATATGCCGGTGATGGCGAACTCACGGGTTCTGCTGTCCGTGAACAGTTTGGTAAATTTTGCGGCTGCTGTGCTGACGGCCGGCAGCGGTGTTGTGCTGTTCACGCGTGGCGACGGATCCTTTGTCTGATGGCATTCACGGACTCCGAAAGAGCGGACATTCGTCGCTTCTGCGGCTATCCGGCCTATGGTGCCGCCGCCTCGGGCTTCGAGAACTGGCGGTTCTTTCAGGTCTACGGGTTACTGGAATTCCGTATGAACAACCTTTCTACTGCGGAGGAAGCGGTCGTGCGGCGTTACCTTGGCACGCTGACCGTGTTGGAGTTTGCAGTGCCGCGTGCCGGCGACAATCTTGATACCGACCAAGCGGCAGTGTGGACCCGCAATCGGGACGAGCTGCGCGACCGCACAAGATTGTTCGACGACTGGCGCCGCCGCCTGTGCGGCTTTTTCGGTATTCCATCGGGACCCGCGCTGACCGACAGTGGCATCAGTCTGGTTGTCTGACCATGGACCCGACGCAGCTACAGGACCGGGTTTATCGAGGCCTGAATGCGGCGGCGCGCGCCGTCGGCGTGGACACGGACGCCTACAGGCCATCGGGACTCTCTGAGCCTCTGGATCGGCAGAACCGCTTTTTGCGGCTACGCGCCGCATTCACAGCACGCGACGCCAGGTTCGCGCATCCCAATGCGTATGGCGATGCTCTTTGGTACGGGATCTTCGATGCCGCCTACACGCGTCCGGGCGACTACCTCGTGCAGGCCGACAAAACCTGGTTCATTGCGGCACAGCAACATCTATTGCCGGTACTGTGCGTGCAGACCAACCGCATTGTCTCATTCTCGCGCCCGGCCGCGCCGTCGAGCACCGGCATCAATACTTACGGTGGCGCGGTCACCGCGACGAATGAGATGATGCTCGCGAATTGGCCGGCTAGTGTCCTCGGCGCGGCTGGCCGTGGACATCCAAGTGCCGATTTGCCAAGTGACAGCTCGATTCCCTACTGGACCGTACTATTGCCGGTGATAACCGGCTTGGTCCTGCTGCCAGCGGACCTGATGATGGATGATCTCGGGCGGAATGCCGTCGTTGCAGGCGCCGAACTGACCGATCTTGGGTGGCGCATCACGGTGAAACAGGCAACCACCTGATGGCCGACCAATCCGATGTCGAACTCGCCTTGGTCAATGTGGTCTCGGCTGCTCTCTATCCGAACGGGACCAGTGCAGCCAGCAGTCCGGGGCCGGACTGCCGAATTTACCGCGGTTGGCCGAACTCGGCTGCACTAGATGCCGATCTGGCTGCCGGCAAGATCAACGTCACTATCTTCCCCGGTGGCGGCGCTTGTCATACCACCACGCGCTACGCCGAACAGTGGGCAGGTGCGCCCGCACAGCCAACTCTGACCGTTGCGGTTGACGGCACGTCGGTGAGCTTTGGCGGTACAGCAAATGTTGGCCACGTGGCGGGCATCCTGGTCGACGGCACAAGTTACGCCTATCGCACGCAAGCAGGGGACACCCCGCAGTCAGTGGCAGCCAATCTTGCATCGATGGCCCGCGTTGACTCGATTGTCCACCTGTCGAACAGCACGTTGACGATAGCCGGTGCAGGCAATCTCCTGGCGCGGGTGGTCGCGAACGCTTTTGTGCAACAGGAAGTTCGCCGGCAGGAGCAAGGTTTTCGCGTTACCTGTTGGTGTCCCACACCCGCGGCACGAGATGCAGTGGCAACTGCAGTCGATCAGGCGCTAAGTACCCAACGTTTCATCGCACTGCCGGATGGGACTAGCGGCAGACTAACCTATGCCGGCAACACAGTATTTGATCAATCTCAAAACGCGCGGCTGTATCGGCGAGACCTCACCTACAACGTGGAATACCCGACGATACTCTCCACCACATTGCCAGCGATGCTGTTCGGCGATCTTCTGCTGAATTCTGTGCCAACTATCGCCTGATATCGGAGTACTCATGAATATGCATCTGGTCGTGGTGAAGCCCTTCGCCGGTCTCGCGCGTGGGGATATCGTCACCGATACAATTCGCATCAACGAGATTCTAAACAGCGAGCACGCACGCTCGGTCGTGCGTGTGGCTGTGCCTGCGAGCAAGGGAGCCTGACCAGATGCCGATTGTTCAGCAGGGCAGTATCAACACCACAGCGCTGGTAGTGCCGGATCTGTATGTCCAGATTGTCCCACCACAGAACCTGGTTCTGAATGGGGTGCCGACAAACATAATTGGCGTCATCGGCACTGCGTCCTGGGGACCGGTCGGACAACCTGTCATCGTGGCCACCATGGCCGACTATGCACAGGGCTTTGGTCCGATTTTGGCACGCAAGTACGACATGGGCACCCAGGTTGCAACAGCGGTGCAGCAAGGCGCACAGAACTTCCGTTGTGTCCGGGTCACCGACAATACCAACTCCGCTGCGCAGACCATCCTCGCCGGAACGACAGTGACCTTTACTGCGCTTAACACTGGGTCGCTCGGCAATCTGGTTATCCTGGCACTGACAACGGGATCAAGGGCGAATACCTGGCGCCTGACCGTCTCGTTGCCAGGTCTGCAACCGGAAGTCTACGACAACATAGCGGGATCCGGTGCAGTTTTCTGGTCGACCCTTGTGACGGCCGTAAACCAGGGACAGGGTCCACAGCGAGGCCCCTCACAGTTGATCGTCGCCAGCGCCGGCGGAGCCACCATTGCACCGAGCCAATTCTCCATCGCGCTCGGATCGACGACGGCCGGTTCGGATGGCGCAGTCAACGTTACGGTGACGGGCCTTGCAGGCACCGATATTCCCCCCCGCTCGGGCATGTACTCGCTTCGCGGGCAGGGCTGCGGCATTGCAATTCTGGCGGATGCCGATGATCCTGACTACTGGACAACCCAGGCGGGATTTGGGCTCCAGGAAGGGACCTACATGATCCTCACCGGTCCCGCTGGAGACACCATCCAAAACGCGGTCACGGTCAAGCAGCAGGCGGGACTGGACAGCTACGCGGCCAAGCTGATGTTCGGTGACTGGCTGTGGTGGTCCGATCAGGTCAACGCCATGATTCGCCTCGTGTCACCGCAGGGGTTCGCCGCCGGACGCCTTGCAAATCTTTCGCCCGAACAATCCAGTCTGAACAAACAGCTTTATAGCGTGATCGGCAGCCAGAAGTCTGGCACGCCCGGCTCAGGTCAGAACTCCTCCTATTCGTCCGCGGATCTGGCCGTACTGTTGGGCGCGGGCATTGACGTGATCAGCAGCCCGCAGCCTGGCGGCACGTTCTGGGGGGTACGCGGCGGCCACAACTCATCAACCAATGCGGCAATCAACGGTGACAATTACACTCGGCTGACCAACTACATCGCAGCGACGCTCGCTGCCGGTATGGGGCTGTTTGTCGGTCAGGTGATCACCACGGACCTGTTCCTGCAAATCCGTTCGACACAGTTGTCGTTCCTGCAAAACATGCTCGGGCAAGGTCTACTTGGCAGCACCGACGGTAGTCTGCCGTTCAGCGTGATCTGCGACACTTCTAACAACCCCGACAGCAGGACTGATCTCGGCTACGTACAATCGGACGCTCAGGTCCAATACCAGGCGATCAACGAAAAGTTCATTGTCAACATCGAAGGCGGCCAGACCGTGCAGGTATCCCGCCAGACATTGCCCACTGGGCAGCCAGCGTAAGGAGCAATCCGCATGTCATTTACCTCGTTCTCGATCGGCCGCGATACACAGCTGGTGGTGATCGGCGCAACGGGACGGATCGATCTGACCCACGTTACGTCGTTCGATAGCCGCCAGCTCACCCAATCGGTGCGAGTGGACCGACTGGACGGTACTCAGATGGGGACCGAGCTGCCCAAGGGCTGGGAAGGCAGTTTCGAACTGGACCGCGGCAACTCCACCATCGACGACTTCATAGCCGCAGCCGAGCAGCAATATTTCAACGGAACCAGTGTTGCGCCTGGCACGATGTATCAGTACGTAACGGAGACGGATGGGTCTACATCGACTTACCAGTATGACAATGTGATCTTCCGGCTGAGCAATGCCGGGACCTGGAAGGGTGACAGCAGCGTGAAGCAAAAGCTCGAGTTCTTCGCCATCCGCAGGCGGCGCATCTAATGACTCCCACTGCATCAATACTTACGGCAGCATCCACCACCGAAACCGTCATCGACGGCGGCGGTCGCTGCATCACCATCCGCAGGCTCACCGCTCTCGATCGACTGCGGCTTTTCAAAGCGGCCGGTCCGTTGCTGGCCCAGAATCAACCCTGGCTGGGGATGGCACTGATAGCTTCTTCAGTGGCTGCGATCGACGATGTGCCGGTGCCCCCGCCATGCAACGAAATTCAGATCGAAACCATGGTTGGTCGACTTGGCGACGCGGGGGTTGCGGCTGTCGCACTGGCATTGCAACAATCGGCGGACCCCACTTCCGAGGAGCTGGTAGCCAACGCGGGAAACTAAGTCGGCACCCTGACCTGATCGACTGCCTCTATCTGATCCGGAATGGGGTGCCGTTCGACGTTGCGTTTAGCCTGCCAACTGATGAGCGGATGGCTTTTGTGGTCGCGCTCGGCACATTGGATGGCAGAGCATTCGATTGGCGAACCTTGCACTGGAAACCGCGAACGTGACCGTCGACGAGGCTCCGACGATTGGAACCAAGCTCGCGCTGGGCCACGGCGTATCCAGCATGATCGCGATGCTGGAGCCTGAGCTCAAGGCACTGGATCGTACTGCATCCTCCAGCGCAATGCTGAGAACAATGACGCAACTCGGTGGCAGGTTAAGTCCATTCAGCGCCAACATGGCCCCGATTGTCGTACCTTCGAATGTTCGGCAATCGACAGAGGCCAGTATGGGATCATCACGCGCGAACGTACCGAAGCTGAGGGCGACCCGCACGGATGATCGACCAACAGCGCACGAAATTTTAGTTTCGCCAACGCAGCCGCATGAGGCCGCATGGACGCATCAAGTGAAAGTCTCGCCACCCAGTGAGAACTTGTCCTCAGGTTATAACCTACCACGTCAAGATACACCACGATCCTCTCAAAGAGCGCAGCTGCCGACAGCGATATCGTCAACGGTGTTACCGGCAACACAACGGATGGCAATGCCTGCCCCCAGTAAGCCCAAACCGGTTTATGCTCCCGCTTCAACGCCACTACAAGCGCCTTCATCATCCTCGACCTTACTATCATCCCCCAGTGCGAACTCGATGACTGAGCCTTCAATTACGCCATCGATTTCGCCCAAGGCCCCTGTCACTACACAGTCATCATTGAAAATGACCAACCCACTGCAAATTATGGCCGCACACGTGACAAAAACTCATGGAAGTGATGTAACGTCGCAGACCGGCGTGCAACAGATAATGATGGACACAATGGCTCCAGGCCCGTCGTTGGGACTGGCGACGAATATGCCTGCAGCGTCTTTTGCCGCCCCAGTAGATGGTTCCGGTACCGTGCCAAACACGACCGCGCCATCCTTTCTGGTTAACAATGCGTTCGCGAAGCCTGCTGCGTCCGAGTCGGCATCCGCTTCCTCGGAATCACAGCAAGTGAGCTCAGAACCGCGTCAAGGGGTGCTTGTACTGGATGGCGCACAGCTTGGCCGTTGGGTGATCGATCACCTTGAGAATAGCGCATCACGGCCGGGCGCGATGACGACGGGAATCGACCCACGGATGAACGCGACCTATCCCGGCGCTCCGACTGGCACTTGAGCAGATGGCAGAGCTCCGCATTCCCTTCGTTCTCTGGTTCCGTGACGAAGCTCCACCCGATTTCACCATTTTGATAGTGCCCGTTGCCGTCGCAGTGTCGTTTCACTCTGAAGTTGAGACGACGACACCGCAAGGCGAAGAAGATAATGGCCAGAGTCCGATAGTCAGAGCGGGCAGTGAAGCCGATGGCTGATGTGACACTGCTACTAGGGCCAGTCGCCTTTCAGGACTTCGAAGTTCCGTGCGGGGTCAATTTCGGTGGCAGGCAGCGTCTGGCGTTGCATCGCTTGCCGGGTGGTTCGCGGGTGATTGATGCGCTAGGACGGGACGACGCGCAAATCAGTTTCTCCGGTATCTTCAGCGGCTCCGACGCCACTCTTCGGGCTCGAAGTCTCGACCAGTTGCGTGTTGCGGGTATTGCCTTGCCGCTCACGTGGGATGTTTTGTTCTATACCGTGCTGATTAGCGAATTTCAGGCCAGCTATCGCAACGGCTGGTGGATTCCGTATCGGATCGTCTGCACCGTTTTGCGCGACGAAGCATCAGAACTCGTGCAGCTGGCAACCTCGCTTGCCACCACGGCGCTGACGGACGTCGGAGCCGCGGCTGGTTACGCCATGAATGCCGGTCTGGATCTATCGCCACTACAGGCGGTATTTGCTGCGCCAGGAGCCACCACCCGCGGAACGGCTGCCTACTCGGCTGCCCAAGATTGTCTCGCTGGCACGAACACCTCGATCAGCGCATCCATATCCGTAGCTAACGGAACACTCGTGGGCAGGACTGTCGCGGATGCCGGTTCCGCGCAAGCCGGCGTGGCTGGTCTGCTTGCCGCTACCGACGCCGCTGGCCAACTCAGTTCGCTAGTCTCCGCTGGCGCGTATGTCGGTCGAACGGCGACCAATCTGAACAATGCAAGTACTTGACCATGAAGACGATCACTGTGGCTGGTGACGACTTGTTCCACATTGCCGCGGCTCAGCTAGCGGATGCAACGCAATGGATACAAGTCGCCGAGCTGAACAACCTTTCTGACCCAATGCTAGGCGGAGTCGTGACACTGCTGATCCCCGATGTCGATCCCAGTGCTGGAGGCGGTATTGCTGCCCAATGAGCCGCAGCCTGCTTGGCGAACTCCGCAACTCAAAGTCATCGCCAATGGTCAGATCATCTTGGGCGCAATGGAGGCCGAAGTAATCTCCAATAACTACTATGCGGCGGATCGGTTCCGTGCGTCAATCGCCCTGGGTATCGATCCATGGGCTGGAGCGTCCTTCTGGGCCAGCGAATCTGACATCCTGTTGGATGTTCAATTCAGTCTGGATGGAGGTGCGTCTTTTGTCAGTCTGGTGCAAGGCGCCGTCGATAGCGTGAATATCGATCCCACGCTCGGGTTGGTTCGTCTCGACGGTCGTGACCTAACGTCAGCACTGATCGAAGCACGCACACAGGAAACGTTTGCCAATCGGACGTCAAGCGAGATCGCGTCGCTTCTAGCGCAGCGCCATAATCTGACACCGCAGATTACCCCCACAACGACCCCAGTGGGTCGATACTATCAAAGCGAGCATGATCGCATCACGCTGAGCCAGTTCAGCTGTACCACCACAGAATGGGATCTCCTCGTTTTTCTCGCGCGGCAGGAAGGGTTCGATGTATACGTTCAGGGTCAGGCGCTGCACTTCCAACCTGCGGCACAAGCGACTGACCTTGCTGTTTCATTGCGTCCCGGAGATGTGATCGATCTTAAGCTGGAAAGGTCATTGACCCTGGCGCACGATATAGAAGTCGTGATCAAGAGCTGGAATTCCCGACAGAACAGCGCATTTGCTCAACAGGCACGTGCATCCGGGCAAGGCAGTGCGCAAGGATCTGGCGAAACACCGCTGCGCTATGTGTTTGTGCAGCCTAATTTGACGCCGGATGAAGCTCTGAAATTTGCTCAGCAGCGGCTCGCCGAACTTATACGCCACGAGCGCACCGTCCGAATCAGCATGCCCGGTGACCTTTCACTCAGTCCGCGCAGCATGATCGCGTTGGAAGGAACCGAAACCGAATTCGACCAGCTCTACTACGTCGACGTCATTGAGCGCCGTTTACGGCAAAATGGCGGTTTTACCCAGTTTGTTATGGCCAAGAACTCTTCGCCGCGGACAGAGACGACGATGTCCAGCGCCTCATCAGGCAATACGATATAGCCCATGGAGCGACTGTTGAACATCATCAAGCAGCACGCTGGAGCGCTCGATCAGGGCAGCAGTCAGCCTCGCTTCGCCACGGTGACCTCGGTAAATGCACCAGCCGCGACGGCGCGGGTCACTCTGCAGCCCGAAGGCGTTCTCAGCGGTTGGCTGCCTATCCTTTCGCCCTGGATCGGTGCCGGATGGGGCTTATGGAGCCCGCCGTCTCCTGGTGATCAGGTACTGGTTCTCGCGCAGGAAGGTAACGCCGAGCACGGAGTCATCATTGGACGCGCATTCTCCAGCACGCAGACGCCTCCTGCCACGCCGGTCGGCGAGCTCTGGCTGATTCACGGCTCAGGCAGCTTCATCAAACTGCAGAATGATGGAACGATCCAGATGCACGGTGATCTGCACGTCGCAGGTGATGTCTATGACCAGAACGGATCGTTGTCGCGTCTGCGTGGTCATTACGATGCGCACACGCATACCAATTCCCGTGGCGGCGCGACCACAGTTGCCAATCAACCGGATTGAGGATCGTGGCCGACGCATCGCACCAATGGGGATCTGACCTGGCTATTGGTGCCACCGGCGACATCAGCACAGCAGACGGTTCACTGCTCGGCCAGCAGCGTGTGCTTCGCCGCCTGCTCACCAATCCGGGCGACTACATCTGGCAGCTCGATTACGGCGCGGGCCTGGCCCGTTTCATTGGTCAGCCGGCCAATTCCCTGAAGATCAGGGCAGTAATCCGCAGTCAGATCTTCAAGGAGACAGCCGTTGCGCGCTTGCCTGAGCCGGTAATCGACGTGCAGGGCACGCCCGGCGGCGCATCCGGAACAGTCTACGTATATATACGCTATGTCGACGCTCAGAGCAGTCAGACCCAGGTACTTGCCTTTTCAATTTCCAGCTAGGCCATGCAACTCTCACTCCGCACATTCGACACTATGGTGCAGTCGATGGCAGCCGCCGTCCAAGCGTCGGCGGCACAGCTTCTCGACCTGACCGTGGGCTCAACGCTTCGCGCAGTGCTGGAGGCAAATGCCTCGATCGGCCTGTGGATGCAGTGGCTTATATTGTTGGTCCTGCGCACAACGCGCGCGGCCACCAGCAGCGGTGGCGATCTGGATAGCTGGATGGCCGATTTGACGCTGACCCGCCTGCCTGCCGTCGGGGCCACAGGGATTGCGACATTTTCCCGATTCACTGCGACAGTGTCCGCGTTGATCCCGACCGGCGCGATGGTGCGAACCGCGGACGGTACACAGACATTCACAGTGACAGCAGACACATCACAAGCCTCATGGTCGGTTACCAGCAACGGATATATAGTGGCAGGCGGCATAGCTTCGCTCGATGTGCCGGTGATCGCGCAAACTGCAGGGAGCGCCGGCAACGTGCAGGCCGGCTCAATTACGTTGCTGGCATCGGCCATTCCTGGCATTGACTCAGTCAACAATGCGAGCGGGTTTCAGAACGGACTGGATGCCGAGTCGGATGATGCATTCAGGAGCCGATTTAGCAATTTCATCGCAACTCGGTCGCGTGCGACACCGCTTGCTGTGGGCTATGCGATCAGCAGCATTCAGCAGGGACTGAACTATGCGCTCCAGGAGAACATTGACCCATCAGGTCAGCCGCACATGGGCAGCTTCGTTGTGACGGTCGATGACGGTTCCGGCAGTCCCTCGACTGCACTGCTGTCAACGGTCCAATCGGCGGTCGATGCCGTGCGGCCGGTCGGGTCGATCTTCAGTGTGCAGCCGCCCACGGTGCTTACGGCCGGCGTGTCTCTCACCATCACTGCCTCAACTGGAACAGCCAAGGCTCCGATCCAGGCACTGGTCGGGACGGCCATCGGGTCCTACATAAACAGCCTGCCCATCGGTGCGTGTCTCCCGCTGACCAAGCTAGCGCAGATCGCCTATTCCGCGAGTCCGACGGTGGTCAACGTCAGCGCTGTGCTGACGAATGGCAGCGCGAGCGACCTCACGGTTCCCATCACGGGCGTTGTGAAGGCCGGCGTGATCGCGGTGAACTGACATGAGGGGTGATCAACAGGATATTCTGACGCGGCTGCGTACTGTATTGCCGACGCGCTGGTTTCCGGACGACGCTCCCGTACTGGCGGGTTTGTTGAGCGGCCTCGCGTCCGGCTGGAGCTGGGTTTACCAACAGCTGCAATACGTGAAGGCACAAACTCGTATTGCCACGGCAACCGATATCTGGCTCGACATCATCGCGCTCGACTTCTTCGGCAACCGGCTGGTCAGACGAGTTCCTCAAAGCGACGACGCGTTCCGCAGCCGAATTCAGCGTGAGCTGTTCCGTGAACGCGGAACAAGGGGTGCCATCGTCTCGGTGCTGCAGGACCTCACGGGGCGTGCACCGGTCGTGTTCGAACCCGCCCGATCGACCGATACAGGTGGCTACACGTCGCTGAATGGCGCCGGGGGCGGCATCGGCTACTGCAGCGCCGGAGCTTGGGGCAGTCTCGCGCTGCCATTTCAGTGCTTCATCACAGCCTATCGGCCACTAGGCAGCGGTATCGCGACCGTGTTCGGTTGGAGCACACCTGCTGGAGGCTATGACCAAGGCACAATCGAATACGCCAGCCTGGCGATGGTGCAGGGCCAGGTGACTGATGCCGACATTTATGCGGCTGTGGCCGACGTGCTGCCGGTCGCCGCCATCGGTTGGACCAGTATCGCAAACTGAGCTGGTGACACGATCAACAAAGAGGGACTCATGGACAGAATCCTGGTTTATCCCGGGAGCATCCCGCTCGATACCGATGTTCTCAATATCAATCGGAACACCATGGTCGCGCTGGGGTATCTCGCTCAGGCAGTGCTCGGGAGCAACATCGTCGTCGACGGACTTGGCTGTTTGCCGACGACACCGGGTTCGCTGGCTGTGACAGTGGGGCCAGGGAGCATAATCCAATTGTCGATTGTTGACACCCTCGCTTACGGATCGCTGCCAGCCGACACAATTGATCCGCTGGTGAAGTTAGGTATCAATCTCACCGCCACGTCATTCACACTCACGGCGCCGGCCACGTCCGGCCAATCGATCAACTACCTGATCCAGGCAGCGCTCCTGGAGAGCGATACGAACCCGGTGGTCCTTCCCTACTACAATGCGGCAAATCCGGCGCAACCATATAGTGGCCCAAACAATTCCGGGGTCGCACAAAACACCTGCCGAGTTCAGCAGGTGCAACTCCAGCTCAAGGCAGGTGCCCCCGCAAATGCCGGCTCACAGACCACCCCGCCGATAGACAGTGGCTGGGTGGGTTTGTACGTTGTTACTGTCTCATATGGGCAAACCGCAATCGGTGCGGCGAGCATTGCTCAATTGATCACCGCACCTTTTTTACCTTTCAAACTTCCGACATTGCGCCCCGGCTTTGCGTCGGCGGTGCAGACGTATCCTAACAGCGGTACCTTCACCGTACCGGCCGGCGTCTCGCAAGTTGAAGTGGAAGTCTGGGGTGGCGGGTCGGGAACCTATGCTTCGTACGGTAGCATTCCCAGCGGTGGCGGCTCGGGCGGCGGCTATGCGCGCAAGCGCGTCACCGCTCTGGTTGCTGGTCAGACAATTCCGGTGACCGTCGGCAGTGGCGGTGCCGCTGGGAGCACCAGCGGAGCGACGCCCGCGGCAGGCGGAACGTCCAGCTTCGGCACCTATGTCAGCGCGACGGGTGGCAGCCTGAACATATTGGCCAGCGTGGAAAGTCCCCAGAATGGCGCTACGCCGGCCGGCAATGGCTTTGCCGGTGACGTCAACATCTTTGGTTCGGCAGGCCAGGCTGGGGTTTTTAACCAAGGCGGGCTCGGCGGAGCCGCGCCCATGGGTGGCTCCCAGAACAGCGGGACGTATGGCGTCCAGGGGATCTCGCCTGGTGGCGGCGCATCTGGCGCAGGTACCGGGGCGAACAGCGCGACATCGTACAACGGCGCGCCAGGATCTTCCGGCCTCGTCGTCGTCAGATGGTAGGAACAAAAATGAAGACTTATGCGCGCATTCAGGACGGTCTCATCGCAGAATTGCTCCAGACTAACGGAGACATCACAAGCATGTTCAATCGCGCATTGGTCTGGGTGGACATCTCGTCGCAGCCAAACGTTGGCGAGGGTTGGCATTTTGATGGCACGAAATTCACGCCACCATCTCCGTCGCCGGCGATCGCATCGGTTCCGACTCTCCCCGAGCTTCGAGCTCGGCTCGAGGCCCTCAGTGCAGAGCTCGCAAAATTATCCGACAAGAATTGAACACAGCACTCCGATCAGGAGCCTGGCATGCCCACTCCAGCAACACACGTCTGGAAACCCAGCAACGCGCGGACTGTTGTGCTGGATTCGTTCATCCCGGTGCCACGCGGCTCAACAGCGCTGGCTCCGCCACCTCTCAACTGGCCGGCGAAGGATCCCGCCGATGTGCTGGATTACCAGTTCGACATATCACCGGCGCTGGTCGGCAATGATGGTGATGCCATTGCCACGCTCGATGTGACGATTGAACCGGCGAATCCCGGGGATCTCGTTCTAAACAGCGCGACGACTGACGGCGCGTTAGCTATCGTGTGGTTGTCGGGCGGTCAGGCGGGGACGATCTACACAGTGAACCTCGTAATTACCACGGTGAACGGCCGCGCAATCAATCGTACCATTCTGCTGCCCGTACTCTATCTGTCGGTGCCGCCGATTCCACCAAACGCTCTGATCACCGACACCGGAGTCGTGCTAACCGACCAGAATGGCAATCCAGTTCTCACGTCGTAGCACCGGGCCTGCCACTTCTGTTCGCAACCCACTACAGCCCGTGCAGTCTATGGCGCGTCGCTGAGAGGTCGTCTCGATCATGCCTACAATCGATCAGCTCGCGCCCGCCACGGCAGCGTCCGATACCGACGAGCTGCTGGTCAGCCAAAGCGGCATCGCTCGCAAGGTGACCCGGGCGCAGGTTCTGGCAGGCGTCCAATCGCAGCTTGCGATCAGTTCCGGAACGCTGCTGGGCCGTATCAGCGGTGGCACGGGCACACCCGAGCAAATCATAATCGGCGCCAATCTCGCCCTGATCAATGGCGGTCTGTCGGCCAATGCTGCGCCTTTCAACGTCGCATCGCTGCCCGCTGGCACGGTTCCCGCCGGCGGCGACCTCGTTCCGCTCGGGCAAGCCGGCAGCAACACCGCCGTAAGCTACAGTCAGTTCATGAGCGGGCTCGCCGGTATCGCGAACGTTGATATCAGCCATCTTCTGGTGACACCGACCGGCGCTAAGTCGCCAACCCAACTCGGTGACCTTGCCGCCGATACTCTACCACTAGCGGGGGGTGCGCTGACCGGTGCACTGACTCTGGCCGCCGATCCCTCGACGTCCCAGCAGGCAGCAACGAAGCGGTATGTGGATGCACAGATCGCGACAGCAGTTCCGAAAACAGGTGGTGTTCTATCGGGCGCACTGACCTTGGCCGCCGATCCTACCACGTCGTTGCAGGCGGCCACCAAGCAATACGTTGATGGGCAGGTCGCCACCGCGGTACCCCGAACTGGCGGCACACTCACTGGCGCTCTGATGTTATCGGCGGATCCCACAGCTTCGCTTCAGGCAGCGACAAAGCAGTACGCCGATACGCGTGTGCTGCGCACCGGCGACACACTTACTGGACCTCTGGTACTTGCTGCGGATCCGGCAGCTCCGCTGCAGGCTGCGACGAAAGGATACGTCGATACCCAGGTAGGCGGCGCATTGCCCAAGGCGGGTGGTACGCTCACAGGCGTCCTCACGCTGGCAGCCGACCCCACGTTGTCAATGCAGGCAGCCACGAAGCACTACGTCGATGCGCAGGCGGCTGTATCGTTGCCAATCAGCGGCGGCACCCTCACGGGTCCACTGTCGCTGCCATCCAGTCCTACCCAACCGCTCCAGGCGGCGCCGAAACAGTACGTTGACGGCCAGGTCTCCTCCGCCCTTCCCATCGCCGGTGGCACGCTTACCGGCGCGCTGACCTTGGTAGGGGATCCCACATCGGTCCTGCAGGCCGCAACCAAGCGCTACGTGGATTCCGCGAGCGGCAGCAACACCGGCGTCATAAACGTTCGCTCGGCCCCCTATAACGCACAGCTCAATGGAGTCACGGACGACACCGCCGCATTCACGGCGGCCTACCAAGCAGCCGCGGCAGGCTCGGTCATCCATGTGCCGAATGGCGTCACCGTGCTGCAGCCTCCGCCCAGCTGGGGTGTCCCCCTGACCAAGCGGGTAAAGTGGATAGTCGACGGTACATCGCTGCCCGACGGCACGCCACTGGCGGATACAATTCCAGGTGGCGTCAGCCCCGCAAGCAATTATTTGCCTGGGATCGTCGTTGGAAACAGTTCAGCCAGCGTCGAGGTCTCGCAGAACGGTTCCCAGCCCACAGACTTCGCTGTGGCCCATTCATCCTACATCGTCAACCACAGCGGTGGACCAACCGGCGGTGCGGTCATCGCAAACACCCGCAATGACACGATCATATACAACAGCCCTGGCAATTTCGTCTGGGGCGGCGTCGACAGATTGCTATGGTGCGGCTCACAAACTCCAAGCGGCGCTCCTGCTGCCGAGCATGTCGGGCGCTACGTGCAGACGATCAGGCAGAACGTCGGCCTGAATTCCTCGGGCAAGGCTCTGCCGCAGCCCAACCTTTGGGCCGCGTGCCTCGAATACCGGGACACTACCGGCCAGCCATCCAGCATGGCGGCTTCCTCAATAGCCGTAGAGATGGACTGGTTCGGCAATGGTCCCGATGACGGCGGCATGCGTCAGATCCAGTCTCTGGTCATTGGACAGCACAGCACGTCAGGGGCACCTGTCGAGGTCAGCACGATCATCGGCGTCTATCTTGACGCGGGATGCACAGGTCAGGCCTATCGAGTCTTCAACGTCAATGTGCCATTTTCGACATCGGTGCTCGACACCACCGGCGCCCAACAGATGGCGGGAGCGGCAGCGATCCGCATGGCCGCTGGGCACGCGATCGCTTTTGAACCCACCAACACATGTCAGCTCGCATACGACAGCGTCACGAACACACTTCGCTGGAACCAGGGAGCACTCTCCTATCCGGTCGGCAAGGGAATCGCGGTTGGCTGGCAGACCGTCTATGCCAGTAGCGCAACTCTGCCAAATTACGTGTCTGGCAATATCGTCTTTCTGATCGGCGGCTCGCCATACACGATTACTCTTCCGGCAGCGAGCACGGTCGCCGCCGGTACCGGATTCACCTTCTCAGTGCTCGGCTCGGCCAATGTGAACGCAGCGGTGACAGGCAGCGATACGATCGACAACGGCCCCGTCACACTGCGTCCAAACGATCGCTATCACGTCGTGTCAGACGGCACATCGGCCTGGCACGAAGTGTTCCGCACGAATGCGGTGAACCCGCACTTTTCCGGCCCTCCCGTACTCCCGTCGTACACGGTGTCAACGCTGCCGAGCTCTCCGGGCGCAGGAGCGAAAGCCTTCACCAGCAATGGTCGCAAACCGAATGAAAACACAGGCGACGGTACTGGAGTCGAGGTCTTCTACGACGGCAGCCACTGGGTCTCGGTATGCAGTGGCTCGCAAGTTGCAGCATGAACCGGGAAGAATATTGATGCGAGGCTGGCCGCTGTGTCCGTTCATGATCGCCAAGGAAGTGGCCGAAGGCTGCGGCCGATCTGCCCAAGGCGGATAACTACGACGCAAAGAAGCCGCCAGTCGACACCGACTGCACCCAGTTCCCGACCTATACGACGATCCCCAACGTGGCGGTCCAGGCACAGCGCCTTGTCGGCGGACGGGTGCCATCAGGTCACAGGGCTCAATCTGACGGGGGTGAAGCTTGCGGTGATCGGATCTCGTGCACAAGGCGCGCAAGGGCGGCAACCTGTTCATCATCAACGGCGTCACATGCCTGGTCGCTAAGGTACTGAAAAACTGACCGGATTGAAGGAGTATTCCGATCGTGCAACAGGACTGACTGATGTGCGTTGACACCCTGGGATGGCTTATGTTCCTGATCCTGCTAATCGTCCTCATCGTGGTTCTCTTCGGCGGGGTGGCGGCTACTACGCGCAGAGCCGCTGGGGTGGAGCATATCCGCACGCCGGCCTCGGCCTCGTGCTGCTGATCCTGCTGCTACTGTTCCTGTTCGGCGGGGGCTTCAGCAGCTTCAGCCATCTGCGGGTACTGACCGATGTACTCCTGCTCATCCTGCTGTGCGTTTTCATCCTGACCTGGTTTGCGGCATTGCCGCCGCCGCTGTGGATCATCCTGACCATTCTCGAAGCAGTCTCGCGCTGGTAGTGTTTCTGGGGCCACATGCCGGACTACGCGGCCCGCTTCTGTAACCTTTCGCCTGATCGAAAGGACACCACTATGCCGCTAAAGCAGGGATCGGGCCGCGACACCGTCAGCGAGAAGTCCACTGCAAAGGGCAATGTCGGCGCGAGGTCGTGGACAGGCAAGGGAGGCACTGGCTACTCGGTCCAGACCGACACCGATCGACCCTGCCTTGCGACGGCGCCATCCGCCCTCCGTCCGCGCCCGCCAAGCAGCGCGGCGCGCAGCCCGCAGTTCTGACGTGGCCTGAAAAGGTCATGTGATCCGACAACTCGGGTCCCAATCGACACGTCAATTCGGTGCCCGTCCCAGCAGCCGCCGGTAAGCTGGCCCTTCTCGCTGCGGTTTCTCCTCCCTAAGCCGGCGGAGCCGGAACCAACAAGACTGATGTAGCCTCCCTTGCGGCATTGTCGCCGGGGGGAAGCATGAGCCAGTCGCTGACGGAACGTTACGACGACCGGATCGCCGGGCTGCTGTCGTGCTACGACCGATTGGTGATCACCGGGACGCTGCCGGTGATTTGCTATGCCGCCGGGATGACCGGATATCTGAATGCCAAGGGCATTCGCATTTTCGATTACCCCGAATTTGCCAAGACGCTGCGCGACCGCGTGCGTGACCGTGCGGCAACGCTGGCCGCTGAGGCGGGCATCACCATCGAGCACATCGCCAAGCCGCATATCCGCAAGGAAGACGTTGTCGCGCGCGTGCTCCGCCAGCGTGGCGATCGCCCCGGTCTGGTGCACGTCATCTCGGCGATGGAAGCCTGCGACGCGTACAAACCCTGGCACGACAAGCAGACCCACAAGACCTTCATCCGGCCGGACAGCGGCAAGTGCCTGCACTATTATTTCTACTTTCAGGACGCCACGTTCGGGCTGGTCTACCTGCGCGTGCCGACCTGGGCGCCGTTCCGCCTGCAGTTCTACTGCAACGGCCATAGCTGGCTGGCGCGCAAGCTGTCCGCGAAGGGCATCGGCTACACCATGGCCGACAATGCGTTCGTGCACATCGACGACTGGGCGCTTGCCCAGGCCTTGGCCGACACACTGTCGCCTGACCAGTTGCACCGCACGCTGGATCGGTATGCCAGGCTGTATTGCCCGGTATCTGATGTGTTCGGGCAGTCCTATCATTGGAGCCTGATGCAGGTGGAATACGCCACCGATCTGGCGTTCCGCTCCACCGTCACCCTCGGCCCGCTTTATGAGCAACTGGTCCGCCAGTCGGTGCTGAACGTGAAGGCCGAGCAGGTCGCCACGTTTCTCGGCCGGCAGATCACGCCGTCGCTGGCGCAGGAGATCGGCTCGCAGTTCGCCACCCGGATCGAGGGCACCTGCATCAGGCATCGCTTCGGCAAGTGCTCGATCAAGATGTATGACAAGCACGGCATCGTACTGCGTATCGAGACCACCACCAACGATGTGTCGTTCTTCAAGCACCACCGAAGGGTGGAACACCGCAAGGGCCCGGCGAGTCGGGAACTCGCGCCGGTCAAGAAGTCGATCTACAGCCTGATCGATCTGCGAGACATTCTGCTTGGCTGCAACCGGTGCTATATCGCCCACCTGTCCGCGTTGGACGACTTCTCCGCCGGGATCCGCGCGCTGGGCGGCCTGACCAAGCCGCGTGAAGTGGACGGCAAGACGGTGCAGGGGATCAACTTCTTCGCTCCGGCGGACAAAGCCCTGCTGCACGCCTTGCAGAACCCGAGGGTCAACATCGCCGGCATTCGCCGCAGCCAGTTGTTGCCGCACCTCGGCATGTTCTCACCCACCCGACTGTCGCGACACCTGCGCCGACTGCTCGACCTCGGGGTCATCAAACGCGTCACCGGAACCTACCGCTACTACCTCACCAAGGCCGGACGTGCCGCGACCGCAGCGGCGGAACGGATCACCGAGGCGGTTATCGTTCCGGCTATGATTTGATGGGATTTAACCGACGGTGCAATTCAACGCAGCGGGCGAGAAGAGTTGGCCCGTAAGGGACTAAGGCCGCGGCGGGAAGGGACCTTTCGCCATGATCCCGATTGCTCCGACCGACAAGCAGCTGTTCTCGGCATTGCGCGCGTGGCTGCTGCGTGTGCTTCCGTCCAGCGTTCCTGTGCGGCGCGCTCAGGTCAACCGCGTAGTCGAGCCCAACGCCGCGGACTTCGTGATGGTAATGCCGCTGCGCCGCGCAAGACTGTCCACCTATGTCGACGAGATCACCGATATCGTGAGCTTGCCGCAATCGCTGACACGAAGCTGACCGTCCCAGACCGTCGCGCGACATGAGATGCACGCGGACACCAATACCGCGACGATGGCGACAACGACGGAAATTACCATCAGACCCAGCGCAGGATGATGCGATGCCGACGATTTCACAGTTACCCATTGCCGCAGAAGTCACTGCCGCCGATGAGATCCCTGTCAGTCAGGCTGGAGTGACGCATTCAGTCAGCATCGGCACAATACTGGCAAGCACGCAGCCGGCCATCATCAGCGATCCAGGTACCTTGCTGGGCCGCATCAGCCTCGGGGCGGGTGGCCCGGAGACAATCACCGTCGGAACAGGGCTGTTGCTGAACGGCGGAACGCTGGCCGTATCCACGTCAAATACGTACAGCATCACGAGCCTGGTGCCGGTAACGAGCATTGCCGGCGGTGACCTGGTCGGCATCAGCCAGGGCGGCGCGGATCACACTATCACTTACACGAACCTGCTCGACGGCTTGACGATCGACTTGGCGCAGCCAGCGGTTCCTGCGAGCGATACCGATACGCTGTGGGTAGCACAGGGCAGCAGCACCATGCTGCGGCAGACATTCGCGGCGATCTGGTCATGGCTGACGTCGAAGCAGCCAATCTACAAGCTTCCGGTGGTCGAGATTACCGCGAATACCAATCTCGATGGAACAATCCACAATGGCCGGATTTTGATCTGCAGCCAGCCCGTCACGCTGACGCCGGTGCCGCTGAACATGGGCAGCGGCTTTTACTGCGACATAATCAACCTGAGCGGCGGCAATGTCACGCTCGGTTCCGGTATCATTACGTCGTCGGGTTCCGCCTTACTGCCGAGTGGCCAGGCCGCTACCATGCGCGTCGCAACATACTCCGGCGGCACCGTCGTCTTCGCCTCGCTTGCCGGGAGCAACGCCGGCTCAGCGCCGGCAATACCTGGTCAGGTCACCGGCCTCAGTGCCAGCAATCCAACGTCGAGCGGCGTCACGCTCAACTGGTCAGCACCCAGCTCCGGGGGCACCGTCAGCAGCTACACCGTCCAGTATCGCGTCACAGGAACCACGACCTGGTCGACCTTCGCGACCGACGTCACTGCCACAAATGCGTCGATGACAGGGCTCGCTGCGTCGACGGCATATGACTTCCAGGTGTACGCGCTAAACGGCGGCAGCTCTGGTCCGCTTTCCCCAACGGCAAGTGTCAATACAACTGCCCCACCAGGTAGCGTCATCTCAGTCACCTGGAATTTGGCGCCGACAGGTCCGTATACGCACGGCGTCGGATCGATAGGCGTGAATGCACAGATCAATCCCAGCACTGCCGCGGTTCAGTTCGGCTTCTCGCCCTCGGCAACAGTGCCCCCCTCGACGTGGGTCGTAGCTAACTACGTGAACACTGACCTGTGGGGCGCCTATGTCTCGACGCCAGACTCGGCCGGCACATGGTGCGCCTGGGTCGAAGGCACGGATGGCAGCGCACTGACAGTATATCCGACGCCATTTACGGTAACCTGACATGAACGTTGCGTTCGTCGCTGCGGGCCGGCCGATGAGTATCGGCGGCGCACGTGTGGCACTTTGGCGGGCTCTCCGCAGCAGTTCGTCATCATCGGGCAATGGCACCGTGAGTGGGCCCCGGCCGAACGCCATCGGCGATCTGTCCGGCTGGTGGGATGCGAGCGATACATCGGCTGCTCTTGGCCTCACCGGCACGCCAATTTCCGGTTGGAACAGCGCCGTCGCCAGCCTGTCAGACAAGTCTGGACATGGCACCACGATGGCTCCGTATTCTTTCGGTACCGCAGCCGGACTACCAGCGGCCACACCTCGACTGTCCGGTCTGCTTGGCGGACTGGGGCGCGTCGCCGGGGGATCCGGAACATTGGCCCCGGCACTCGATGTGGACCTGGGCCTTCAGGTCGCCAATGTGCCATTCCAGTCGAGCACAGCCTGGACCCGTTACCTTGTATGGTCCAGGCCAAACTGGCGGCAGAACTCCGGCCGCGACACCAATCCGATCGCACTGTTGACGTCCGGCGGCACGTGCGTGCTGCAGGCCGACAGCGCGTCCGGGTCGAACCGGCTGCTGCTGTTTCCTGGTATTGCCCAGACTGTAATCACCACAACACTGACCCGGCGCCACACCCATTCGATCATCCTGCGCAACCGCCCCGGCATCGGGGTCGACATTTGGCTCGATGGCACATTCGTGGCGGGCGGTGTCGGCAACCCGATATCGTCCAGCACAGCGGCGCCGTTGGTGCTGTTGCACGACACGACCGTATTGGGCGGCGCGCAATGCTGGCTCCATGAAGCCGCGACGTGGGAACGCGCACTCGCTGATACGGAACTGACAACCTTGCTGCAATGCGCCGCGTGCTGGGTGCGCGGTCCGCGCCGAGGTGTGAGCCTGTTGGTCAATGGGCAGTCGAACGCCGTCAACTACGTAATCAATGACGGCGCCGCACAGCTTATCGTTCAGGGTATCGCCTGGTATTTGGGTGCGCTGGCTTATAATGTCGTGGCGAATGCCAACTCGACGGGCTACACGATGATAGCAGGCCATGGTCTCTATCCCGCGGTGGAGGGGATCTATAGTGGCAGTTTCGTCAACAATCCAAATGACGGATCGAATCCTGCGACCTGGCAGCTTGGTACCGATGGCCTCGCAACGCAGTCAGCAATCAATGCACTGACTCAGGAAGACCAGCAGGACATCTGTGCCTCGCTATGGCCGTGGAGTGAGACGGACAGCCTGCGTGACTACAGCGAGAAGGCTACGTTCCTGACGGCCGCCGAACGTTTTCTGTCGCTCGAACGCGGCATGCTTGGACGCTCCGCGGATAGTCTTCCGCTGATCTGGTGGAATGCGATTCCATATGGCATCGCCGGCGGGATGCAGATGCATCGAGAGGTTGTTGCAGCAATCGCAGCCGATACGACGCAAAACGTCGTCATCGGAAATCCGCAAACGAGCGATAGCAATCCCCGAGGATCCTCCTGGGACCCGACAACAGGTATCGCTACCGGCGGCGATCCGGCGCACCGCGACAGCACGGACAATCAGCGCTTCGCCCAACTGGCCGCGCCAGTAGCGGCGCGCGCCATCCTGGCAAGCTGCGGAGGGGACTCACTGAATACGATACCAGCCAGTCTACCGGTTAATGGTGGCCCCAAGATAGTGCATGCGTATCGACAAAGCAGCACCATACTGGTTCTGACGATCCAGCACGACGCCGGCAACGATCTGATCGTGCCATTGCAGGCAGTGACTGGAGTAGGTTTCTGCGTGATGGACGGTGGTTCAACCGCAAGTCCGGGAACTGTCGTGCCGGCCACTGCCTGCGCGCGCATCGATGCCACACATCTGACCATCACGCTCGCGCAGCCGCTTCAGAATCTCAGCGCGTCGTGCAACCTCTACTACCCGTATGGCAATGTCACTATCGGCCGCGGCAACGCGGTAACCGATAATTTCTCGATGCTGGTCCCCCCGCCCGGATGGGACATCGTCGGCGATCTCGGTAGCAACTGGCGCTGGTCCTTCCCGCTGGCAGCGACGACAACTCCTGTCACGCTCAGCGACACTCCCGGTTGAACGTCATGAACAACTTTGATCGAATGTTCGACATTGTGGCCGGCCACGAAGGAGACTTCACTGCCGACCCGGCCAATTCAGGCAACTGGACAGGTGGCGCGGTCGGTGCCGGAACCTGTCGAGGAACCAGGTTTGGTATCAGCGCCGCGGCGTACCCCGACCTGGATATTGCCGCTCTCTCTCTCGATGCTGCCAAGGCTCTTTACCAACGCGACTATTGGCAACGGATTGCAGGGGATCTCTTGCCAGCCGCGCTCGCTCTGTTGGTGTTCGATGCTGCAATCAACAATGGCACCAATCGAGCGACACGTTGGCTGCAACTGGTCGCTCAAGTTCCGCAGGACGGCGTGATCGGTGAGCAGACCCTGCACGCCATCGATCGGACTGCCGCAAGACAAGGTGGGGTCATGGACCTCTGTTCCGATTTCCTGGCATTACGGCTTGCCTTCATGACGTCGCTGCCGACCTGGAAGACCTTCGGCATCGGCTGGGCTCGGCGCCTTTGCAGGCTGCCGTACGAGGCGGCGGACGCGGGCTATCTTGACCGATAAATCCGGCCGCTCAGTGGAAGTCGCGTGACCGGGGAAAAATCCGTTCTTGACGTGGATGACCGGGACTTCGAATCGGCAGCGTCCTAGCAGTCGCTGGTGCCTCGGCGATCCGGGCCATCATGGCGCTGCGGTCGTCCAACCGATCGGCGATGACATGGATGATGCCCTCCGGGCTGCGTTGCAGACGACCGGTCACCTGCAGCAGGCTGCTGCCCATCACGGCGCGGCGGAACCGGTCCAACAGGCTGGACCACACCACGACGTTCGCGATGCCGGTCTCATCCTCGATGGTACAAAACACAACATTGCCATTGCCTGGTCGCTGACGCACCAGGACCACGCCGGCAACGGAGAGCCGGGTACCATCGGCCAGCACCGCGACCTGGGCACAGCTCAACACACCTTCGCCGCTGAACAACGTGCGCAGGAAACGCATCGGGTGTGACTTCAGGGACAGACCGACGGTCTGATAGTCGGTGATTACGTGCTCGCCCGTCATCATGACCGGCAGCGGTACATGGTGGATCGCAACCGGCTGGTGGGCAAACAGAGGCAGCTCCGCCAAGTCCGACAGGCCGCGCACCTGCCACAGTGCGGCTCGTCGATCGAGTTTTTGACTCCGCAGCGAATCTGCTTCCGCCAGCAGCACAAGAGCGGCGCGCGGAAGTCCGACGCGCACCAACTCGGAAAATCCCTGAGAGGTCTTCTCCTCCTCCCCTTGCGGGAGGGGGGGGTGGGGAGGGGGCGCCGCCCATATCCCGCCACCCCTCCTCTCACCTTGAGCCGTGACTAGCCGTTCCGCCCATTCCTGCGAAAAGCCAGTGATCAGGCGGAAACCAAGACGCAGCGCCCCCTCTTCCAGAGTACAGTCCCACGCGCTGGCGGCCACATCGACAGGCCGCACCTCCACCCCATGCTCGCGCGCATCGCGCACGATCTGCGCCGGCGCATAGAACCCCATCGGCTGCGAGTTCAGCAACGCGCAGGCGAACGCCGCCGGATGATGGCACTTCAGCCAAGACGAAACATAGACCAGCAGAGCGAAGCTGGCAGCATGGCTTTCCGGGAAACCGTAAGTGCCGAAGCCTTCGATCTGGTGGAAACAGCGCTCAGAAAAATCCTGCGTATAGCCGCGTGCCGTCATCCCAGTGACCATCTTCTCAAAGAAGCGATGGATGGTGCCTGTGTTGCGGAAAGTCGCCATCGAGCGGCGAAGCTGATTGGCTTCCTCCGGCGTGAACTTCGCCGCGTCGATCGCGATGCGCATCGCCTGCTCCTGGAACAGCGGCACACCCAACGTCCTGCCCAACACCTGCTCCAGTTCATTGGCTGAACCGGATTCAGGAGCGGGTGACGGCAGCTCCACTTTCTCCAGTCCCTGCCGCCGACGCAGATACGGATGCACCATATCGCCCTGGATCGGCCCAGGACGAACGATCGCCACCTCGATCACCAGATCGTAGAATTTGCGCGGCCGCAGCCGCGGCAGCATGTTGATCTGCGCTCGTGATTCCACCTGGAACACGCCGATCGAATCCCCTCGGCACAGCATGTCATAAACGGCTGTGTCTTCCGTCGGCACCTCAGCCAGGTTCTTGATCCCTAGCATCTCGAACGCCTTCCTGATGCAGGTCAGCATCCCAAGCGCCAGCACATCGACCTTCATGATACCCAGCCGGTCGATGTCGTCCTTGTCCCACTCGATGAAGGTGCGCTGGTCCATTGCGGCGCGACCGATCGGCACGGTCTCGTCCAACCTTCCGCGCGTCAGCACAAAGCCACCGACATGCTGCGACAGATGACGCGGCAGTCCCACCAATTGTCGCGCCAGCTCGACCGAACGGCGAAGAATGAAGCTCGTCGGATCAAGGCCGATCTCGGTCAGGCAATCATCCGACCACAATCCTTCCCCCGCATGCCATGCTTGCGCCGACAGCGCGGCTGTGGCGTCCTCCGACAGCCCCATCACCTTGCCTACCTCGCGGATAGCCCGCTTCGGCCGATAGTGAATCACCGTTGCAGCGATGCCTGCGCGCTCGCGGCCATAGCGCTCGTAGATATATTGGATGACCTCCTCGCGCCGCTCGTGTTCGAAATCCACATCAATATCAGGCGGCTCTCGTCGCTCGGTGGAAATGAAGCGCTCGAACAGCAGATCGATCTGCGCCGGATCGACAGCGGTGATGTGCAGGCAATAGCACACAGCGGAATTGGCCGCCGAACCACGGCCCTGGCAAAGAATGCCGCGGCTGACGGCGTAGCGCACGATGTCGTGCACCGTCAGGAAATACCGCGCGTAGTTGAGCTGCGCGATGATGCGCAGTTCCTTCTCGATGGCATCGCGCACGTCCTGCGGGATGCCATCGGGATAGCGCACCGCAGCGCCTTGCCAGGTCAGATTGGCAAGGTGCTCATCCGGCGTCTGGCCTGGCGGAATCGGTTCGTCGGGGTATTCATAGGCGAGCTCCCCGAGCGAGAAGCCGCAGCGCTCAACGATGTCTTCTGTGCGCCGCACCGCACCGGGGTATTCGCGAAACAGGCGAGCCATTTCCTTTGGCGATTTCAGATGCCTCTCGGCGTTGGGTTGCAGCGCGAGACCCGCCTGATCGATGCGGCAGCCGAGACGGATGCAGGTCATCACGTCCTGTAGCGGACGCCGGTCAGGCAGGTGATAGAGAACGTCGTTGGTCGCCACCATCGGCAACGGCAACTCGGCCATTGCGCGCAGCCGGCCAGCATCATCGCCGCGATAGCGTCGGCTGGCGGCTAGATACGCCCGACCGCGAAAATCCGCTTTCAGGCGCCGAAGATTTTCCTGAAAGCCGCCATCCAGCCGATCCGGTGCGACAGCAAGCAGAATTTGTCCTTCGCCATGCTCCAGCAGGTCGGCGTAATGCAGGAAGCAGCGATTGGTGGCCTTCGCGGCATCGCCGGTGTCGCCATGCGGCACGCGCCCCTTGCCGACGGTTAGCATACGCGTCAGCCGCCCCCACGCCGCCCGATCCCGCGGGTAGCAGAGCAGATCAGGCGTGTCGTCGCGGAATGCCAGGCGCGCACCCACCACCAGACGGATGCCGACATCCTTCGCCGCATCCCACATCCGCACTACCCCAGCCACGCTGTTGAGATCGGTGACGCCGATGGCGGAAATCCCCAGCACCGACGCGGTGGCCGCAAGCTCCTCTGGCGACGAAGCCCCGCGCAGGAAGGAGAAAGCGCTCGCCACCTGAAGCTCGGCATAAATTCTCCCCCTCTCCTCGCGGGAGGGAGCTGGGGGGAGGGGGCTCTGGGAAATGGGCACAGCCCCTCACCTCACCCGAACAGCCCATGCAGGTACCACCGTGGCATCCGGTCCTCGGCATGCAGGCCGGCACGAAAGATCCAGAACCGGGCACCATCGGAATCCTCCACCCGGTAGTAGTCGCGGATCAGGTCCGTCTCTGGTCGCCTGCCGGATTGCTTGCCGCGCCACCATTCGGCAGCGATCCGCTCGGGACCCGCGGAGGCACGCACGCGATGAGACGCCCCGCGCCATCGAAACCTGATGGGCGGATCGTCCGGCACCGGAGCGATTACCTCGATCTCTTCCGGCCGATGCAGCAGGCGGATCGGCCGAGGCGCGGCGGGATCGTCCACCCAGGATGGCTGCTTGAGCGGCAGCGGCGGCACGCGCCGCACGGCACGCTCCGGCACATGGCTCGCAAACGGCACGACACGGAAAACGCGGTCCGAACCCAGGCGGTTGGTCAGCGTGTCAACCACGCCTGTGAGACGATCGGCCGCGCCCTGAGCAGCGACATCGGCAAGCTGGGCCTGCGCTGACTTCAGTGGCGCCACGGTCTCGGCCTCCATCGCGATTACCTCGATGCCAAAGCCTGGATCGACGGTGTCCAGCTTCTCGCGCAGCAGCTTGGTCAGATACGCCGGGTCGCGCACCGGCAGTGCGGTGCTCACTACGATCTGCGGCACGACATCATCGACACGGAAGAACCGCGCGACGATGCGCTGAGCGCCTTTCTCCTGCTCCGCCAGACAACGGCACAATTGTTCGGCCAGCAGCGAAAGCGAGCGCGCCAGGTCCTCCGACGTGCCGATCGGTTCGGCGAAGGCCAGGCGTTCATGCCACTCGATCGGCGGGTGCGGCCAATCGATGGCTTCCTCGATCGCGCCCAACGCCTGATCCAGCCGCAGCACCGGCATGGCACCGAACCGAGCAGTGATCTGTGCCCGCGGAATGCGCAGCAAATCCCGCACCGTCCGCAGGCCAAGCCGGCGCAGTCCTGCCACCGTGCCCGCATCAAGCCGCAGGCTGGCGATGGGCAGATCGGCCAGCGCCGTCTTTTCCTCCCTCGGCGGCAGAACAACCCGATCCGCCCCGGTGTGTGCCAGCGCCCAGGCAGCCCCGGTGGTGCCGGCAACCGCCGAGCGGCAGAGAATGGCACTCCGCTCCAATCGGGTAGAGAGGTCCTGCACCAACTCCGCTTCAGTCGCGAACACAGCGGTGCAGCCGGTGATGTCCAGCCATAACCCATCCGGTGGATCAGCCCCCGCCATCGGCGTGTAGCGCTCGCACCAGGCGGCGAGCCTGCCCAGCGCAGCCTCATCGGCCGCCGGATCGGCATCGAGAGGCACCAGCGTCGGGCAGACAGCGCGCGCATCGGTCAGCGTCTGCCCGGGCCGCAGCCCCTGCGCCTCGCCATGCTCGCCCACCGCGACAAGATGCCGCACGCCGCGGACGGCCTCGACAGTGACCAGCGGCCTATCCGGCGAGGCGGAGACGCTGCGGTTCAGGCGCGTGATCGGCCAGTGCGGCAACCACACGGAGAGGATGCGTCGCATCATCCGAAGCCTCCATGATCCATTCCCCTGGCCGGCCACTGCGGGCATGCGTCAGCGCCACATGCCAGCGCGGCCGTCCCGGTTCCTTGCCATCCTTCACGCTGGGCACCGGCGTGAGATGCCAACGGGTTACGGCGACGCTGGCCTCCCGGTCCGCGGTCCTGTGACCATGCAGCCAGCGGCGCAGTACAAAGGCGGTGGAGCCGTGGCGCAGGCAGGCAAGCTGCAGGCGGCGCGAGGCGGTGCGGTCGAACTGTGCCACCTCGCCCACCACCGCAGCCGCGACGCCCTCCCGCAGCGTCACCTCCATGGCGGCGAGCGTCTCGACATCCTTGGCGGGATGCACCAGCACCAACCGGTTGGGATCGAAGCCATAGGGCAGCAGACCAGGCGGATGCAGATCGCTCTCAGGGCCGATCCAGAACACCGGGCGACTGGGAACGATACGGGCCAGCAGAGCGGCGATAAACCCCGTGGACAGCGCGGCGGTCTCCGCGTCAAGCCCGGCCGCACCGATCTCATGCAACTGGCCCAGCGCCAAGCCGCCGCCCAGACAGCTATCTAACCGCGGATCACCGAACGGCAGGAGAGCGCCGGGTGACTTCGCTGGCCCTCGCAAGCCAGCCAGATGTGCCGGCAAGGCTTTTGGCCGGCTAAACCTGCCCATCCGGCCAGAGTCCTCGGCCTCGGAGACAGTTGGGGATTCGTCAGCAGGCCGTTCAGTGATGCAGGATGGCATGCGCATGGCTATGTTCTTTATTTGTTCCTAGCCAGCGCTCAGAGTCAACGACTCGAATCGGGAACTCCGATTCGTCAGTCCCGCACGAATCAGGAACTCGCGCGCCGGCGGCACCAGCCCCTCCCCAACCTTGGCCAGAAATGCCGAAAGCCGGCCCTTCGGCACCACCAGCATTTGCTCGTATTCCGCATTTCCACGCGCCCGGTGCGCCGACAGCACCGCCTTGGCGCTCAGCTTCGTGGCCAGCGCCATCCCGAGATCCGAGACATGACTGCCCGGATGCTCCACGACGCAAAGCGGCCGCGGCTCCCCCACCGCATCAGGCAAAAGCCCGAGTTCTTCCCGCAATTCCCGCAGCAACTGGCGACGAAGATCGGCAGTGCCATCCTCGGACACGGCAGCCGCGTCCACGCTGCCAGCCGGTGGCAACTGCCACATGCCAGCCTGATAGATCGCCGCCCGGTGCCGCCGCCCCACCATCACGCCACCTGCACAGAGCAGCACTCCGCACACCGCGAACGACCGCACGCCCAGCTCGGCGAACAGCTCGGGCCGCTCCATTTGTGCGACGACGCGGCGGTATTCAGTCAGATGGCCGGAGATCAGGTGCGGTGTGATCGTATCAGCGCTGAACACCCGGCCATTGAACATCTGCCCTGCCCCGCCGGCAGCCACCCGCTGGAACGCCTCCTGCCATAGGCGTTCCACCTCCTGATCCACGGCGCGCGCCAGCTCCGGCATCGCGCGCTCAATCCGCACCACGACATCCGGCGCGACCTCATGCACGACAAATCCGTCCACCGCCTTCCCTTCCCGCGCCGGCGACCCGATAGTAAGGCCGGATCAGCCGAAGGAAGCAGGGCATGAGCCAGCACGACCATCATCACGAGGCGCCGGCACCAGGCACCGTGGACTGGCGCCATAACGGCGTGCGGGTCATCAAGGGCAACCAGCTCGACCCCAACACCGCGCAGACGCCCGGCATGAACCGCGCCGCCGCGATCAATGCCGCCCGTGTCGGTGCCCAGAAGATCTGGGCCGGCACCGTCAGCATCCACGCCAATGCCAAGACCGGCGCCCACCACCACGGCGCGCTTGAAAGCGTGATCTACGTCGTGCGTGGAAAGGCCCGCATGCGCTGGGGTGAGCACCTGGAATTCGTCGCGGAGGCCGATGCAGGGGACTTCATCTTCGTGCCCCCTTACGTGCCGCACCAGGAGATCAACGCCAGCTCCGACGAGACGCTGGAATGCGTGCTGGTGCGCAGCGACAACGAGGCCGTGGTGGTCAACCTGGACATCGAGCCGGTCGAGAAGCCCGAGGCTGTCTACTGGGTCGACCCCATCCACAAGCATCCTTAGCTGCTTACATCACTCGCTTTTCGTAGACCATGGTGATCACCCGCCCGTCCCACACGTAGCACAGGTGCCGTTCCTGCCTGGGATTGCTCAGGCAACGCGGCCTGAACACCGCGGCGCAGATGCCGTCGATGTGCCGGACGCTGTCATAGACGATACCGGATGAGCCCTCGGCGCGAAGCCGGCCCGCCAACACCTGACCCGCCGCGTAGTCGTCCGGATGGTAAACCAGCGGCAGTGCTGCTCGTTTGCCGCTTATGTCGTGCAACTCGCCATCCAGGTCCACGACATAGACGCGCATGTCCAATTCCATGCGCGGTTGACCGGTCGCCTGCATGAAGCGTTCCCGGTGATACCTCGTTTCAGTGATCGCCGTGGCCAGGGTCCCACCGGCATAGAACACGCCATAACTGCCGTCGCTGAAGCGGCTGCCGTCCGGGTTCGGGTGAGTGAAGGCCGCCATGATGACCGAGCTGCCGGGTCCACTGATGCGTTCCGCCACCGGGACCAGCGCGATGTCTCCCACTTCGTCCCTGATCCGATCGTTCGTCAGGGATTCCAGCGCGATCAGTGCATCCCAGTCGGCGGGATCAGCGATCCGCTCAAACAGGTCGATCGGCGGAAATCTGCTCGGAACGATGCGCCAGCAGGGCTGCCAGACGACATGCCGTTTGTCGATCGTTACGCCCATCCGCCTCGTTGCGCGTCGAGATAGCGGCGGACGACGAACAGGTCGGCGACGTGGCCGGACAGCATCCGTTCCAACGCGGATCGGCCAGCAAACAATGGAGCCTGATTGGGTTGGCGCACCCAGGCGTCTGCGGCGTGAGGGTCAGGCAAAAGGATTTGCAGAGCCTTGTAGATACCCAGGAGGTAGGAGATCCGTTCCAGCGTATCCTTCGGCAACTCGACATCGGCATTCTTCTTCCATTTGAAGAAGGTGGACCGCGCGGTGACCCCGAGCAGGGTCATCTGCTCCGCAATGCTGAGCTGCCAAAGTTCGGCAATCCGGAAAAACGCCCGCAACGCAGGCGGTGAGAGTACCTTCCTGGATCCCTCTTGCGGTTCCACGGCCGAGATCATGATGCATATTTGGACTTGAAGAACGATTTGTCCAGCATTGGACTACGTTTCTCCGCCGCACCCATTCAATGCTGACACGATCAGGGCGATTCCCTGGGCGTGCCAGCGCTGCACCGCCTTGTGGTCGGCACCGATCGCGACGGCCAGCCGGCGCCATGGGTAAAGATTACGCTCGGTGATTGGGTGAACCAAGGCCCGGGCACCGACGATCCGTCGCAGCACGTAGCGATCCACCGGGATCAGGGGGATCCAGCCCATCGCCTCGTCCATGCGAGTTATCCGCGCAGCGGGGGGAATCGGCGGACGGATGCTCTTCGAGGTCCAGCCATAGCTTTCGACCGCGGTGCGTACGATCTCGAGTGATGAACTGCGCAGCCTGGTCGACCAGCCTGAACCTGGCAGAGCGAGCAGCGTCGCGCCCGCCTCTTCCAGCCGGTGGATCACCGATCCGGCGTCGACTGGCCGCGCTTCCGCGCCTCGCGCCTTGCTCATTAGTCGGGTTCCTTGGGCGGTATCACCGCGGAAAAACCGGTAGCGGGTATGGCGTGTTCTCCAGCACGGTGCCGGCGGTGATCACGCCCCAGCTTCGCGGATGCCCTGCCGGTAGCGGATCGCGCGATGGATCCTCCGGTGGTGGCACGAATTCGTGCGGCGGCGGCCGGGCTCCGATGCGACGGCCACGCTCGATGACGGACCAGCGGTTGAAGCCAAGGATGGCAGCGATCGTGTCCCAGCACGCGCCTTCGCGCCTCAGACGCCTGATCTGCGTGTCCTGCGCCTCGGTCCAGACGAGCTTCTTTGGCATGCCACCTCCGAACAAAGCGGGAACGATGCAGGTTAGTAAAACAGTCCACATTATGTCAATATAAATAACAGATGGCGCCGTTAGCAGAACTGACGTAGGCTGCCGCGATGACGAATCCGCAGGATATTGGCGCCCGCATTCGCGCCTCGCGCGAAGACCAGGGCTGGACGCAGGATCAGCTGGCCGCTGCGGTCGGCGTGTCACGCAGCGCGGTGGCGCAATGGGAAACCGGCCGCGCAGGGCAGGTCACGACGAACCTGACGCGGGTCGCGGCGGCGCTAGGCATCGGCGTCGAATATCTGATGTACGGCCGCGACCCGCGGGCCGCCGGTCAGGCCTACAGCGGCGACGAGCTCGCAATGCTGCGGCTGTACCGCGAGTGCTTGGCGGAAGACCGCCAGCTTCTGCTGCGCACAGCCCGTCGGCTGGCGAAGTCCGCTGCTAAGTAGCCGCTGTCCGCCTTAGCCGCGCCGCCGCCACCATCGAGGCGATCGCGCACGACGCCTGCCGCGCCAGAAGCGAGTCCGCCCGGCTGGTCAGAATGATCGGTACCCGCGCTCCAAGTACGATACCCGCCGTGTCGGCACCGGCAAGGAACGACAGGCTCTTGGCCAGCATGTTCCCGGCCTCGAGGTCAGGGACCACCAACAGATTGGCCCTGCCCGCGACCGGCGAGACAATGTGTTTGATCGCAGCCGCCTTGGGACAGATCGCATTATCGAGCGCCAGCGGGCCATCCAGCACCGCGCCGGTGATCTGTCCGCGGTCCGCCATCTTGCAGAGCGCCGCCGCCTCAATCGTTGACAGAATTTTAGGATTGACCGTTTCCATCGCCGACAGGATTGCGACACGGACTTCCGGATAGCCAACCGCGTGCGCCAGGTCGATCGCGTTCTGCACGATGTCGATCTTGTCTTCCAGCGTCGGCGCGATGTTCACCGCGGCATCGGTGATGATCAGCGGGTCGAGGTGGCCGGGGACGTCCATGACGAAGCAATGGCTGATCCGCCGCTCAGTGCGGATGCCGGTATCTCTGGCAATCACCGCGGCCATCAGTTCATCGGTGTGCAGGCTGCCCTTCATCAGTGCGCCGGCCTTGGCTTCCCGCACCAGGGCAACCGCCTTCGCCGCCGAATCGTGGCTGTGCGCAGACTCGACGATCGGCAGATCGGTAATGTCCAACCCATATCGTGCCGCCACATCGCGAATGCGCGCCGGCGGACCCACCAGAATCGGCTCGATCAGACCTAGCTTGCGTGCCTCGATTGCCCCCCCAAGCGACACTTCGTCGCAGGGATGCGCAACTGCTGTCGTGACCGGCGGCAGCTTCTTCGCCGTCTCGATCAGGCGCAGATACTTATCGTGCGCGCGCGGACGAACATGCAGGGAGTGGGAATACTGATTGTCCATGTCCGTTGCACTATGTTGCATCACGGTGCGCGGCGCATTGACCTGGATCAACCAGGTCCAGGCGTCAATTCAGTGTAGAATGAGCAGTTCGCTCGTAGGTCACCAAAGGAATTCACGGATGCGCCGCATCGTCACTTTCGTCATGCCCACCGCCGCGCTGGCCTTGAGTGCCTGTGCCGTTGCACCGCCGCCCGGCCCATCGGTGATGGCGCTTCCCGGCCAGGGCAAGAATTTTCAAGCCTTCCAACAGGATGATGTCGCCTGCCGGCAATACGCGTCACAGCAAACCGGTGGAGCTTCGCCTGATGTGGCGGCCACAAACAGCGCGGTCGGCAGCGCGGTCGTGGGCACTGCCCTGGGCGCCGCTGCGGGCGCCGCGATCGGCTCTGTGGGCGGCGCGGCAGGCGCAGGCGCAGCGATCGGCGGCGCAACCGGACTGCTGGCCGGCAGCGCCGTCGGCGCCAACAATGCCGCCGCGGCATATGGCGGCGTACAGCAGGCCTATGACGTCAGCTACACCCAGTGCATGACCGCACACGGAGATACCGTGCAGGCACCACCCACCGGTTATGCCGCTTACCCCTACCCCTACCCGTACCCTTATTCCGCCTACCCATACGGCTACGCCTATCCAGGCTATTACGGGGCTCCGTACTACGCTCCGTCAGTCGTCGTAGGATTTGGCGGCGGTTGGGGCTGGGGCGGCGGATGGGGGTGGCGTGGCGGCGGCTGGCGCGGCGGTGGGTGGCGCCGCTGATCCCGTCACCAAAGGCTCAGATTGGCCGCGGCCGAATCACGACATCAGCCGAGTCAGATCGGCCGCGATCTGCGCACCGTCCTCGTCCGCCTGAATTGGTGCGATGAATTTGCCGTCCGGCCCCATCAGGTACAGCACCGAGCTGTGGTCCATCGCGTAGTCATTCGGTCCGGGACCAGTGCGATGCTCGGCATAGTAGACCCGATATTCCCGCGCCACGTCGGCGATCTGATCCTGCGAGCCGGTCAGGCCGATCAGCCGTGGAGTGAAGGAAGCAGTGTATTGCTTCATAACAGCAGTTGTGTCGCGCCTTGGATCGATTGTGATGAAGATCGGCTGCAGTCGGTCGGCCTTGGCGCCCAACCGGTCCAGCGCGTCGGCCACATCGCTCAGCGTGGTGGGACAGGCATCCGGGCAGTAGGTATATCCAAAGTAAACCAGCATGTACTTGCCACGGAAATCGCGGTCGCTGACCTGTTTCCCGTTACCATCCTCCAGTGCAAACGGACCGCCGACCAACGACGCCGTGCCGCTTTGGTTCAACCAGAAGAACGCGCCGGTGCCCAGAATCAGCACCGCAACAACCAGTCCGATGATGCCATAGACGAAAGCGGCCGGCCGGGTCGCGCGCGGCGGAGGGTCAATTGAGGCGCTCATGGCGGGCCGGACCCTAGACCAGTCTCTTCGCGCCAGGTAGCCCTAAGCCCGGCAGAAGGCGAATGCCAAATATGCGCTGTCGTGCAGCGAAGGGGCTCCAGTGGACGAAATTCGGCGGAAGACTGTGCGGTGCGACGTGCCAATCCGGCGTGCGCACTGTGATAGCTGGGGCATGACCCCGACCAAATCATCCAAGGTGTCCGACGCGGGCACCCAGTGTTAGTCCCTTACGGGCCAACTCTTCTCGCCTTCTGCGTTGAATTGCACCATCGGTTAAATCCCATCAAATCATAGCCGGAACGATAACCGCCTCGGTGATCCGTTCCGCCGCTGCGGTCGCGGCACGTCCGGCCTTGGTGAGGTAGTAGCGGTAGGTTCCGGTGACGCGTTTGATGACCCCGAGGTCGAGCAGTCGGCGCAGGTGTCGCGACAGTCGGGTGGGTGAGAACACGCCGAGGTGCGGCAACAACTGGCTGCGGCGAATGCCGGCGATGTTGACCCTCGGGTTCTGCAGGGCGTGTAGCATTGTCCGCCGGAGCGAAGAAGTTGATCCCCTGCACCGTCTTGCCGTCCACTTCACGCGGCCTGGTCAGGCGGCCCAGCGCCCGGAACCCGGCGGAGAAGTCGTCCAGCGCGGACAGGTGGGCGATATAGCGCCGGTTGCAGCCAAGCAGAATGTCTCGCAGGTCGATCAGGCTGTAGATCGACTTCTTGACCGGCGCGAGTTCCCGACTCGCCGGGCCCTTGCGGTGTTCCACCCTTCGGTGGTGCTTGAAGAACGACACATCGTTGGCGGTGGTCTCGATACGCAGTACGATGCCGTGCTTGTCATACATCTTGATCGAGCACTTGCCGAAGCGATGCCTGATGCAGGTGCCCTCGATCCGGGTGGCGAACTGCGAGCCGATCTCCTGCGCCAGCGACGGCGTGATCTGCCGGCCGAGAAACGTGGCGACCTGCTCGGCCTTCACGTTCAGCACCGACTGGCGGACCAGTTGCTCATAAAGCGGGCCGAGGGTGACGGTGGAGCGGAACGCCAGATCGGTGGCGTATTCCACCTGCATCAGGCTCCAATGATAGGACTGCCCGAACACATCAGATACCGGGCAATACAGCCTGGCATACCGATCCAGCGTGCGGTGCAACTGGTCAGGCGACAGTGTGTCGGCCAAGGCCTGGGCAAGCGCCCAGTCGTCGATGTGCACGAACGCATTGTCGGCCATGGTGTAGCCGATGCCCTTCGCGGACAGCTTGCGCGCCAGCCAGCTATGGCCGTTGCAGTAGAACTGCAGGCGGAACGGCGCCCAGGTCGGCACGCGCAGGTAGACCAGCCCGAACGTGGCGTCCTGAAAGTAGAAATAATAGTGCAGGCACTTGCCGCTGTCCGGCCGGATGAAGGTCTTGTGGGTCTGCTTGTCGTGCCAGGGTTTGTACGCGTCGCAGGCTTCCATCGCCGAGATGACGTGCACCAGACCGGGGCGATCGCCACGCTGGCGGAGCACGCGCGCGACAACGTCTTCCTTGCGGATATGCGGCTTGGCGATGTGCTCGATGGTGATGCCCGCCTCAGCGGCCAGCGTTGCCGCACGGTCACGCACGCGGTCGCGCAGCGTCTTGGCAAATTCGGGGTAATCGAAAATGCGAATGCCCTTGGCATTCAGATATCCGGTCATCCCGGCGGCATAGCAAATCACCGGCAGCGTCCCGGTGATCACCAATCGGTCGTAGCACGACAGCATCCCGGCGATCCGGTCGTCGTAGCGTTCCGTCAGCGACTGGCTCATGCTTCCCCCCGGCGACAATGCCGCAAGGGAGGCTACATCAGACTTGTTGGTTCCGGCTCCGCCGGCTTAGGGATTGAACTAACCCGCTGAGGCGGGAAGTGGTGCGCGGTGGCGGAGTGTTCGAGGCGTTCGGTCTGCCAGGGTTTGGGTGCTTCACCCCAACCCTGGAACGGGAGGCCCCGATGACCGAGATGAGCCCGCTGCGTCGGCGCATGATCGAGGATATGACAGTCCGCAATCCGTCGCCTGCGATCCAACGATCGTATGTGCATGCGGTTGCCAAGTTCGGCCGCTTCTTCGGCCGCTCGCCTGACAAGCTTGGTCTGGAGGACGTCCGGACCTTTCAGGTTCATCTCGTTGCTGGCGGGATATCGTGGCCGGCGCTGAACCAGACGGTCTGCGCGCTTCGTTTTCTGTACGGGGTAACGCTCAGGCAGTCTGATCTGCCGGAGCGGATCCCGTATGCGCGTGAGCCGCAGAAGTTGCCGGTGGTGCTGGGCGCCGATGAAGTTGTGCGCTTCCTCGAAGCGGTGCCGAGCCTGAAGTCTCGTGCCGCGCTGACCACGGCATATGCGGCCGGATTGCGTGCTTCCGAAGCAGCGTGCCTCAAGGTCGCCAATATCGACAGCAGCCGCATGGTGATCCACGTCGAGCAGGGCAAGGGAGGCCGCGACCGCTACGTCATGCTGTCACCGCAACTGCTCGGCATCCTTCGTTCATATTGGCGACTGGCGCGACCCGCGCACTGGCTGTTTCCCGGACGCGATCCCGAGCATCCGATCCACCCTGTCGTGCTGCATGCCGCCTGCCGCTCGGCGTGTACCGCGGCGGGTCTCGGCAAGCGCGTCACCGTTCACACACTGCGCCACAGCTTCGCCACCCACCTGCTGGAGGGTGGCACCGATATCCGCATCATCCAGGCGCTGCTCGGCCATCGCAACGTAAACACCACGGCGCGCTATGCCCAGGTCGCGACCAGCACCATTCGCGGTACTCCAAGCCCACTCGACCGACTACGCCTCGAGGTAACACCGCCGCCCTGAGACGGGACGATGCGTCCCACGCTGGAGGTGGCGGATATCTTCCGCCGCCACGGCGAAGCGTTCCGTCGCAGCCATGGCGCTCACCTCGGCAGGATCGAGCGACGTGTCATGGCAGCGATCGAGCTCTGCCGAACGCCTGCGCTCGGAGGGCACGTCGAGCAGTGCGGCGATTGCGGGCTGGTTCGCTGCGCCTACAACTCCTGCCGCAACCGACATTGTCCGAAGTGCCAGGGTCTGGCGCGCGCCGAGTGGCTCGAGGCGCGTCAGGCCGAGTTGCTGCCGGTGCCGTACTACCACGTGGTCTTCACCCTACCACCGCCGGTGGTGGAGATCGCGTTCCAGAACAAGCGTGCGGTCTACGCCATCCTGTTCCACGCTGCGGCCGATGCTATGCGTGACATCGCCGCCGACCCAAGTCACCTCGGTGCAGAGATTGGCGCAGTCGCGGTGCTGCACACCTGGGGACAGACCCTGCAGCACCACCCGCATCTGCACTGCATTGTCCCAGGCGGTGGCCTGTCACCGACGGCACACGGTGGGTGGCGTGCAGACCGGGGTTCTTCCTGCCGGTGCGCGTCCTCTCGCGACGGTTCCGAACATTGTTCCTCGCACGATTGCAGGCGGCGTTCGTGGCCAGCGAGTTGCACTTCTCCGGCACACTCGCGGCCCTGGCCGCGCCCAACGCCTTCGCCGAACGTCTCGATACCCTGCGCGCGGTCGAATGGGTGGTCTATGCCAAGCGCCCGTTCGCCGGACCCGAGCAGGTGCTGGCCTATCTCGGCCGCTATACCCATCGCGTCGCGCTGGGAAACTCTCGTCTCACCCGGCTCGCCGACGGCCAGGTCGACTTCACCTGGAAAGACTATCATCACGGCAAGACCAAGGTGCTGACGCTCGCTGCCGACGAATTCATTCGGCGGTTCCTTCTCCACGCCGTGCCGAACGGGTTCCACCGCATCCGCCATGTCGGCTTCCTCGCGAACGGCCATCGCACCGCAAAGCTGGCGCTGTGCCGTGCTTTGCTCGCAGCCCCGACGCCAGAGCCACCGCCGGCGGAGAGCTACCGCGAGCGCACCCGCCGGCTGACTGGCCACGCACTCGATGTCTGTCCGGACTGTGGCGGCGTGATGCTGGAGCGCGGGCCGCTGCCGCGCCGTCCACAGCCGCAGGCGCCGTTCTGGTGCGACAGCTCATGACCAAGAGCAAAGTCACCCAATCAATCAAAGCGAGCTGCGACGCCGATGTCCGCATCAGCATGGTCCGGCGCAGGCCGATGACGGACAGATTGCCCTCTGCCCCGCTCGTCCACTGTGCCCGACACATCATCCATAGGCCCTCACCACCACGCCACAGGCCGATCGGGCCGTCACCGCGACGCCAAAAACCAACACCAGGGCCCTGGTGTTCTCCGTGCGCAACGGCGCAAGTGACAAAACACCCATAGCGTCGTTGGCACGCGGGTCAGTTCAATCCGGCTTCAATGAGGTCGCCCGCCGAGCGCTTGGCGTCGTCCGTGTCGCGCGACCTCACAGAAGCCTCCAGATTCGCCGGAGATTCGCCGCTGCGATTCGCTGCCCACAGATTTCTCCACAGGATATTACGAAATATCCCCAGTTCTTTCTTCTTGCAGCGTAATTTGCGGCGGTTCCGGTTGACCGTCACACCGTGCACTTGATACGCCCAATGCGTGCCCACAGCCGATTCGCGTCCGTTCATCCGAGTCCGCGGCCGTTCGTTTATGGCGCTCGTTCTCGCGCCCGAACCGCCGGTGGAGGATTGGCTTGACGCGCTGGACTCGCAGATCAATCGCTCGCCGTCGTTCTTCGCCGGTCGTCCTGTCGTGCTTGACCTCGGTGCGCTGCCGAGTGAACAGCCGGATGTCGCGGGCCTGCTGCAGCGCCTGAACAGCCGCGGCATCCGAATCATTGGCACGGAAGGCGCGCATCCGTCATGGCAGGGACTGGAAGCCTGGGCGCCGCTGCACGCCACCGGCACGCGTCCGGCGCGCGCGGTGGATGTGCCCGATGAACGTCGCGCGACGCAGCCTCAGGAAAGTTCCTCGCTGCTGATCGATCAGCCGGTCCGGTCGGGTCAGTCGATTGTGTTTGAGAAGGGTGACGTCAGCATCGTGGGCTCTGTTGCCTCAGGCGCGGAGGTGATTGCCGGCGGTTCCATTCATGTATACGGCACGCTGCGCGGTCGAGCGATCGCGGGGCTCACCGGCAACAACCGCGCGCGCATCTTCTGTCGCAGGCTGGAAGCCGAATTGCTGGCAATCGATGGTGTGTACCAGACGGCCGACGATATGGACGCGAAGCTGCGTGGCAAGCCAGTGCAGGCCTGGCTCGCCGGCGAGGCGATGATGTTGGCAACGTTCGACTGAACGAGGAGAGAAACTGATGGCCACGGTCATCGTCGTGACATCCGGAAAGGGCGGCGTCGGCAAGACGACGTCCACCGCGGCACTCGGCGCCGCGCTGGCGCAGCAGAACCAGAACGTGGTCGTGGTCGATTTCGACGTCGGGCTGCGCAACCTGGATCTGGTGATGGGAGCCGAACGCCGCGTCGTGTTCGACCTGATCAATGTCGTGCAAGGCGACGCCAAGTTGCCGCAAGCACTGATCCGCGACAAACGGATTGACACGCTGTCGCTGCTGCCCGCATCCCAGACGCGCGACAAGGATGCGCTGACGGCCGAGGGCGTGACACGCGTGATCGGCGAGTTGCGCGAGAAGTTCGATTGGATCATCTGCGACAGTCCCGCCGGCATTGAACGCGGGGCCACGCTGGCGATGCGTCATGCCGACGCGGCCGTGGTGGTGACCAATCCTGAAGTCTCCTCGGTGCGTGACTCGGACCGCATCATCGGCATGCTCAATTCGAAGACCGCGAAAGCCGAAAAGGGCGAACGGGTCGACAAGCACCTGCTGCTGACTCGCTACGATGCGGCGCGTGCCGCGCGCGGTGAGATGCTGAAGACCGAGGACGTGCTCGAGATCCTGTCCATCCCGCTGCTCGGGATCATCCCGGAGAGTGAGGAGGTGCTGCGCGCATCGAATCTCGGTTCGCCAGTGACGATCGGCAGCCCAAACAGCGTGGCGGCGAAGGCATATTTCGAGGCGGCACGACGGCTGAAGGGTGAGACACTGGTTGTCACCGTGCCGGCGGAACGCCGCAGCATCATGGGACGTCTGTTCGGCCGGAGGGCCGTTGCATGAATCTGATGAGCCTATTTCGCCGGCGTGACTCCGCGCCGGTTGCGCGCGAGCGACTGCAGGTGTTGCTGGCGCATGAGCGTGCGTTCGTCGGCAAGTCCGATCTGCTGGCCGTGCTGCAGGAAGAGATCATCTCGGTGATCGCCAAGCACGTGACGATCGAGCGCGAGCGCGTGCAGATCAAGCTCGACAGAGGCGATCCGATCTCGATTCTGGAAATCGACGTGGAGGTGCCCAGTGCCGCCGCCGCCGCGGCGTTGCGTGAGACACGGGCGGCGATGGCCGGAGGCTGAGCCGCTATTCCGCCGTAAGCAGCGCGACAGGGAAATCTGCGAGGATCGTCTCGAGCGACAAGTGCCGGTCGAGCGGATCCCGGCGGCGGTTGCCGATCCTGTCACGCAATTGGCGTCGGGTAACGTCTTCCGGCAAATGCAGCGTCGTGGACTGCCAGACCTCTGCCGGAATCGTAATCGATGTCCCATTCGCGGCGTCTGGCTGCCCCAACAGCCTGCCCGGCAGACGCGGCACCACGACAATGCAAAGTGCGTCCCCGCGTGATCGCAGAAACGCCACAACATGCGCGGCCAGCGGCCCACTCACCTCGACCGGGCGATACTCCCCGCATGCGAACAGTTCCGGAACCTCGCGGCGCACCGTGAGCGCGCGGTGGATCACCGCCTGCTTCACCCTGCCATCCCGCCAGCACGTCGACAGCGCGATCGGTGACGCATCGGCATTCATTGCTGCAAAGCGCCGCGTGAAATCCACCGGCCGCCGATTGTCGGGATCCACCATGCTCAGATCCCAGAACTCGGCCCCCTGATAGATGTCCGGAACCCCCGGCACGGTCAGCTTCAGAAGCGTCTGCGCTAGGCCGTTCACCGCTCCGGGCGGCCCGATGCGCCGCGCAAACGCGGAAGCATCCGCAACGAACTCTTCATCCGCCATGATCGTGTAGAGGAACGACCGCGCCGCGTCCTCGTACTCCAGATCAGGTGCCGTCCAATCCGTCGCCAGCTTCGCCTCACGCAGAGCCTTGAGCTGCCAACCGGCCAGACGCTCCGTATAGTCCCGGAGATCGAGTTCATCGGTGGGCCAGGCCCCGACGATCATCTGGTACAGCATCGCCTCGTCACCCGGCGATGGCATTGGTGCGTCGCCACGCCGCCGATGCGGTGTGTTCAGCTCGAGCCAGCGTCGCACCGCGCGTTCCCACTCCTCGGGAATCTCGCTCAATACCGCAAGCCGCGCGCGGACATCCTCGCCACGCTTGTGGTCATGTGTCGCGGTGGCGAGCATCGCATCGGGGAATTGCTTGCGCCGCGCGAGACACGCCGCATGGAAATCCGCCACCGTAGCGCTGAACCGTCTTACATCGGCGCCAACCTCGTTGCGCGAGAGCAGAACCCCGTAGCGATAGTATGCAGTGTCTTCAACCGCCTTCGCTGCAAGCGGCGCACTCAATTGCTGGAAACGGATGGCGCTCTCCGGTGTCGCCTCTTCGCCGAGCCAGCGCTCGAGCAACGAGAGCATTGGACGATCGGGGGCAGGCACATGCTGCATGGCAGCGGCCACCGCGCTTTCGAGTGCGCCCGATCGTTGCCCGACGCCATAGCTGCGATACACCGGGAAATGTGTGAGCAGCGCGACGAGCGCCCGACGGATTGCACCCCGGGTGATGTCTCGTGTCTCGAGGCGCATGACCGCAATGCGATGCAACGACCCGATCAGCGCATCGAGTTGCGCGCCAAATGAGCGATCGAGTACGTCGCGCCGCGCCGCCTCCTCCTCCTCGGCAAAATCTGCGGGACGACTGCTGACTGCACTCCAGAAATGCCGCAGGGCGCTTTCGCCAGAACCGTCGTGCAGCAGCGCGCTCACCTCGTCCATGAATTCGTAGCCGCTGGTGCCATCCACGGCCCAATCTCCAGGCAGGTGCTCACCGGCACCAAGGATTTTCTCGACGACCAGCCAGGGCGGCCCCTTCGGCGCGTCAGGCGGTCGCTGCGGCGCCAGTTCATCGAGACGGGCACGCAGTTGGCGGCAATAACCAGGCGGATCGGCCAGGCCATCGACATGATCGACCCGCATGCCGTCGATCAGGCCCTGCTGGTACAGGCGAAGCAGTGTGCCGTGCGTCGCCTCGAACACCGCTGCTTCCTCCATACGCAGCGCGACCAGACCATTGATATCGAAGAAGCGTCGCCAGTTGATTGCATCGCCCGCGCTGCGCCACCAAGCGAGCCGGTAGTGCTGGCGTTCAAGCAGACGATGTAGCCGCTGCCTCCCCGCCATCGTCGCCGGATCGAAGGCGTCCGCGCCCCCCGAGACGACCTCCGCGTGATCCTCCGGACGGATCGGAAATCGATTGTCGAAATACTGGATGACAGGCTCAACGCCGTCGCGCACCAGGGTGATTGCGCCGTCGCGCAGCGCTTCGCCGTATGGTTGACCGAGGAATGGAGCGAGCACCTTGCCGAACCTGCACCACTCGATATCGAAATACGTCGCAAAGCGGCTGTCACGTCCGTGCCGCAGCACATCGGCCCACCAAGGGTTCTCGACACCACCCGCGGCCATGTGATTGGGGACGATATCGACGATCAGCCCGAGACCGGCGGCACGCAGCGCCGCGACCAGCTTCCGCAGACCTGCCTCGCCGCCGAGTTCCTCATTGACCCGAGTGGGATCGGTCACGTCATAGCCGTGCATTGATCCCGGCCGCGCCGCGAGGATCGGCGAGGCATAGAGATGGCTGACGCCGAGCGACGCCATGTAGGGCACCAAATTCGTTGCATCGGCAAAAGTGAAATCGCGGTGCAACTGTAGGCGCATCGTTGCCCGCAACGACCTCATAGTCGTGGCCGCCGCGTAGCCAGTTGCGCCACCCGGCGCGCTATGCGCGGCTCATCGAGCAGCGTGCGTGCCTCCGCCGTCAGCCGCCGCCGCCAATTGGGATGCTGGTCAATCGTCCCTGGCAGGTTCGGCTGCTCTTCGATCCCGAGCAGGTCCTCGATCGGCGGCAGACAGAGCGGAGAAGGCGTGGCGGCCACAAACGCCAACGCCGCATCCACCACCGGTTGCGTGTCGTTCGACGATGGTGCATCGCCCTCTCCGAAACCGGCCTCCACGAATTCCTGCCACAATGCCCGGCGGTCTTCGGTGCGCTCCGCTGACACGTCCGCCTCCTGCACGCCCACGCCAAGGCGTCCGCTCTCCGCGCGCGTCGTGATGTCGCTGCCGTGCCACCAACCTGCGACGGTTGGCAGATCGTGCGTCGAGGTCATCGCCACCGCAGAGTGGCTCCACGTCTCAGGTGGGTTGAATCCGTGGCCATTTCGCTCGAACCAGAGAACGCGCATGCCATGAATGCCGGCGGTCTCAAGTGCGTCGTGGAACCCGTCGGGAACCGTGCCAAGATCTTCGCCCACAACGATCGCGGCATGCCGCTGCGACTCCAGAGCCAGCAGCCGCAGCAGATCAGTTAACGGGAACGTCAGGTATGCGCCATCGGCAGGATCCGCACCCTGCGGGATCAGCCAGAGGCGCGTCAGGCCCATGGCATGATCGATCCGCAAGCCACCAGTGTTGCGCAGCGCCGCACGAACCGTCGCGATGAACGGCCCGAACCCGCCCGCAATCAGCGCGCGAGGCGAGAAGCTGGTCAGCCCCCAGTCCTGGCCGCGCGGATTGAGCAGATCGGGCGGAGCGCCAATCGAGAGACTGCCCAGCACGTCGCCCTGTCGGCTCCATGCGTGGCTGCCGCTCGGGTCCATGCCGACGGCCAGATCGCCGATCAGGCCTATGCGCATTCCCGAACCAAGTGCGCGGCTCTGCGCTATGCCGAATGATCGATCGGCGAGCCATTGCAAAAAACTGTGGAACAGTACCTCGCGCTCGTGCGACGCCGCAAATACCGTGACTGCAGCACTGTTCGGATCGCGCAGATCTGTCGGCCAACGATGCCAATCGCCCGCACCAGCCGCTGCCTGCACGGCATGCAGCGTTTCGAACACCGCGTGTTGTGCCAGCAGTTCGCCGCCATTGGCGCGGAAGCGGGCAAAGTCCAGATGGAGTTTGCCGTAGGCGCTGGCCGCATCAATGAATGGTTCGAACAGTGCCCGCAGCAGCCGATGCTTGGCACGCGCCGCCGCCGGCCAGTCGATCAGCGACAACGCCTCCAGTCGTTGGAACGTCTCGCTCAACCCTTCCGCCCGCAGCGTGTCGGCCACATGCGCCTCGCCGAACACCTGAGCCGGCGAAGCATGCAGCGGGTTCAGGAACAGACGTGTGGACGGCGAGTAAGGACCGAAGCGCGAGGGATCGGCTCCGAACAGTGCATGCAAGGGACTTAGCGCCAAAGCATCGGCGCCGCGCGATCCGACTGCCTCGGCGAGCGCCGCGATGCCGGCTGCGTCACCGATACCGCCATCGCCGCAGTGACGCAGTGAATAGACCTGTGCCGCAATTCCCCACAGCCGCGCATCAGGCACCGCGTCATCTATAGTGCGGCACCGTGTCGGCGCAACCGCGAGAACAAATTCGCGATCTTCAATCAGCAGCCGGTGATAACCAGTCTCGCTGATCGCGGGCACGCGCAGCCGTCCGCGAACCGGCGAGATGGCAATGTCGCGCGTGCCACTCCCTTCGAGGCTGAGTCGTGCCTTATGCGTGTCGCTCGCACCGACATCGAGCCGTGTCGGACGTCCAGCCATGGCCGTGATCAGCGGCGGCAGCGCCTGAACATTGGAGCGGCGCTGCAACAGCCGACGGCTCGCGAGCAGATCTCCGCGTGTTTTGCAGGGCAGGCCAAGCGCCTCAAGGAGGTGACGCAATACGTCGGGCTCCACAGTCTTCGGCCGACCCGCGAAATCCTGCCACTCGACGGCAATTCCCGCGCGGTGAGCGAGATCACGTATCACCTCGTCAGACATTGGCCGAACGTGCCAAATCAAGGTAGGCGCAGGTGCAAGGTCCAGGCAGCCAGCCTTGCTGCATCTCCGAACTGGCAAACAAGAGCACCCCGGCAGGCGGGTCAAGTGTCACCGCCTGCGCGTCGAGATTGATCGCCACTGTCAGCACCGCGCCATCGCCAAGTCGCCATCGCGCGACCACGGCCTTTGGCCCGATCGCTTCGGCGGTCAGCGCGTGGGTCCCGTCCAGACGCGGCACGATCTCGGCGGCGCGCAGCGCGGTGAGACGGCGGTAGAGCGCCTCGCGCGCCGGGCCTAGCGATGGGTCCGCTTGCGGCTTCGAGGCAGCAAAGGTCTGCAATGCGTTCGGGTCCGGAATTCGTTCCCGGCGCGCCGGATCGGCGAACTCCTGGAACCTAGAGAACTCGTTGCGCCTTCCCTCGCGCACCGCATCAGCCAACTCGGCGCTGTGGTCGGTGAAGAACAGGAACGGAGTACGACTTGCGCTCTCCTCGCCCATGAACAGCAAAGGGATCTGCGGGCACAGCATCATCAACGCTATCGCCGCTTCCAGCGCCGGGGGGTCCACCAGCGTCGTCAGCCGCTCGCCGAATGCCCGGTTACCGATCTGATCATGGTTTTGCAGGAACAGCACGAAGGCAGTCGGCGGCAGATGACCACTCGGCATGCCGCGCGGCTCGCCCAGGTAGCGCGAATGTTCTCCCTGATAGATGAAGCCTTCCGCGAGACAGCGTGCCAACTTCCAGGCCGGCTCCTCAGCATAGTCGAGGTAGTAGCCGCCGTCTTCGCCAGTCAGGAGCGCGTGCAGGACATTGTGCCCATCGTCGTTCCATTGCGCATCGATATCCTTGCTGAGATGTAAAGCATCGTTGTGATGCTCGAGCACGAGATGCACTTGCCGGCCGGGTTCGACAGTGGCGCGAACCTTGGCCGCCATCTCGTCCACCCAGTCCTGATCCAGGATGGCATGCACGGCATCGAAGCGCAGTCCGTCGAAGCGGTACTCCATCAACCAAAAGAGGACGTTGTCAGTGAAAAAACCGCGAACATCGGGTCGCCCGAAGTCAATTGCGGCTCCCCATGGGGTGCTACGATCCTCACGAAAAAATTGCGGTGCGTAGAGCGACAGGTAATTACCGTCGGGGCCGAAATGATTGTATACAACGTCCAGGAAGATCATCAGCCCAAGGTCGTGCGCCCTATCGACCAGCGCCTTCAGGTCATCGGGTGTTCCGTAGGCGGCATCAGGCGCATACGGCAGGACGCCGTCATAGCCCCAGTTGCGCTGGCCCGGAAAATCATTGACTGGCATCAACTCGACGGCGGTGATGCCAAGGTCAACCAGCCTTGGAAGTTCCCGTGCCACACCTTGGAACCCGCCAAGAACGCCCGCATGGAGTTCGTACAGCACCGCCTCGCGCCACGGCCGTCCGCGCCAGCCCGGGTTGCGCCAAGCGTAGGAGCGCGAATCGACCACCACGCTCGGGTCATGCACGTCACCTGCCTGCGCCCGCGAAGCAGGGTCGGGCACCAGAATTCCGTCAACCAGGCGATAGCGGTAACGCGTGCCGGCAGGACACCGGGCGGCCGCTTCGAACCAGCCGTCGGGCGAGCGCGTCATCGGCAGGTTTGGTCCGCTCTCTATCGCCACGGCGACAGTCTCCTGCGCTGGTGCCCACAGGCGAAACAGCGTCGACCCGTCACGCAATAGTCGCGCACCAGAGCGGGTTTCAAACGCAAACATCGTGCTCATCCGAGATGCTCGGCGTACAGCAGGACGGCACTGTGGGCAGCCACCCGGACCTCCTGCCCCGTGATAGGGCGTTCGTGAGTCTCTGGCTCGGCGCTGTCGAGTACCACGCGTCCAGGCAGATGGGGCTCGGGCAACCGAAAGTCACATGGCCGATCACCCGGGTTCACCAGCAAGCTCAGGATTTCAACCCTTCCTTCAGAAACCCGCATCGAACGACGCAAAATCAACGTCCGCTGTTCAATGTCGTTCCAGGCCTCCACTGGAATTGTTCCTCCTGACTGATCGAACCAGGCGATGTCGGCAATACCTGGCGCGGGATGCGCCTTTCCGTGCAGGAAATGTGGATGGCGCAGGACTGGATGCTCGCGGCGGAGCTCGATAAGGCGCGCAACGTAAGCGGTCAGCGCAATTCCCGGCGGCGATGCCGCCATGCTCCAGTCCAGCCAGGAGATTTCGTTGTCCTGGCAATAGGCATTGTTGTTGCCGCGCTGGGTGCGGCCGAACTCGTCGCCCGCCAGCAGCATTGGCGTACCCGCGGCAAGGAACACGGTGGTCAGCATCGCGCGCTTGACACGATCCCGTACCGCGTTGATCGCCGGATCGTCGCTCGGCCCTTCCACGCCCCAGTTGCTCGTGTGGTTGGCAGGATGTCCGTCGTGATTGCTCTCGCCGTTCGGACCGTTATGACGCTCGACGAAGGTCACGGCGTCCGTGAGCGTGAACCCGTCATGCGAGGCGACATAATTGACCGATGCCCACGGGCGCCTACCGCGGTGAGCGAAGATATCGGCAGAACCAGCTAATCTTGCGGCAATCGCCGGTCGGTGGCCGCCATCGCCGCGCCAGTATCGCCGAACACCATCACGGAACCGATCGTTCCATTCAGCGAAGCCGGGGGGATGGTTGCCAAGTTGATAGCCTCCTGGTCCGATGTCCCACGGTTCGGCGATCAGCTTCACGCCCGCGAGAACGGGATCCTGGCGAAGCGCATCGTAGAAACCGGAGCCTGGATCGAAGCCATGCGATTCCCGCCCGAGCGTCGCGCAGAGATCGAAGCGGAATCCATCGACATGGAACGAGGTCACCAGGTGGCGCAGGGAATCCATCACCATCTGCAGGACCTTCGGATGCGAGAGATTCAGCGTGTTGCCGGTGCCGGTATCATTGACCGGGCGGCGTTGGTTCCCAGCCTCCAGCCGATAGTAGCTGGCGTTGTCGAGGCCGCGGAACGATAAGGTCGGGCCGGCTTCGTCGCTTTCCGCAGTGTGGTTGTACACGACGTCGAGAATCACCTCGATACCGGCAGCGTGCAGCCGGCGGACCGCCACACGCATTTCGTTCGGTGAGCCGTCCGACAGATAGGATGGTTCCGGTGCGAAAAAGCCAAGGGTGTTATAGCCCCAGTAGTTGCGTAAGCCCCGCTGCTGCAAGGTGCGGTCCTGCAGGAAGGCTTGCACCGGCATCAGCTCGATCGCGGTAACCCCGAGGCGACGCAGGTGGTCGATCATGCCGGGATGCGCGAGCCCTGCGAAAGTGCCTCGCTGCAATGGACGGATGTCGTTGCGAAGCATGGTGAGCCCGCGTACATGCGCCTCGTAGATCACGGTATCCGACCACGGCACGGCCGGTGGGCGATCGTCTCCCCAGTTGAATGAATCATCAGTCACCACGCACTTCAGCATCGACGGCGCGCTGTCCCGCCGGTCGAACGACAGATCACCGCGCGTTGAATGTTGGCGGAAGCCATACAGCGCATCCGACCAGTGCAGATGGCCTGCCAAGGCGCGCGCGTAGGGATCGAGCAACAACTTGTGATGATTGAAGCGGTGCCCTCGCTCCGGCGCATAAGGGCCGAATGCACGGTAACCATAGCGTAGGCCCGCGGTCGTGTTGGGCAGATAGCCGTGCCAGACCTCGTCGGTGTACTCCGGCAGCGTATAACGCGCGATCTCATGGCGGCCGGAGGGCTCGAACAGGCAGAGATCGATCCGTTCGGCATGCGCCGAGAACACAGCGAAGTTGATGCCGAGCCCGTCCCATGTCGCACCGAGTGGAAACGACCGGCCCGGTGACAACGCATCAGGCAGGTGCTGCATGCGATCGGGCCGGGTCAGTCGCCCTGGCGCAGGAACACGGTGGCCAGAGGCGGCAGGGTGAGTTCGAGCGACTGTGCCTCGCCGTGGCGCTGCACAGGCACCGTCTCGACCATTCCACCATTGCCTATGTTGGAGCCGCCGTAGCAGGCGGCATCGGTATTGAGCAGTTCGCGCCAATGCCCGGGACGCGGCACACCAATGCTGTAACCCGATCGTGGCACTGGCGTCATGTTGCACACTATTAGCACCGGAGGGGCAGATTCTTCGCCGTAACGCAGGAACGCAAACACCGAGTTGTGCCAATCATCACCGACGACCCATCGGAAGCCGGTGGAAACCGGATCGCGCTGATGCAGAGCGCGCTCGTGCGCATAAAGACGGTTGAGATCGCGTACCAGTTGTTGGATACCGCGTCGAAACGGATCCTCGAGTGCGCCCCAGTCGAGCTCGCTGTCGTGGTTCCATTCGCGTTCCTGCGCAATCTCGCCGCCCATGAACAGCAGCTTCTTGCCCGGATGGCCCCACATGAAACCGAAGTAGCTCCGCAGGTTGGCAAAGCGCTGCCAGTTGTCGCCCGGCATCTTGCCGATCAGCGAGCGCTTCCCGTAGACCACCTCGTCATGTGACAGCGGCAACACGAAGTTTTCGGCGAATGCGTAGAGCAGTCCGAACGTCATGTCGTTGTGATGCCACGGCCGGTGGATCGGATCATGCTCGATATAGCGGAGCGTGTCGTGCATCCAGCCCATGTTCCACTTATAGGCGAAGCCCAGGCCGCCTTCCCGGATCGGCCGTGATACGCCCGGCCAGGCGGTCGACTCCTCGGCAATGGTGATCGCACCGCCGCATCGCTCGCCAACGACGGCATTGAAGTGCCGCAGGAAGCCGATCGCCTCGAGGTTCTCGCGGCCGCCGTAGATGTTTGGGATCCACTGCCCCTGGCTGCGCGAGTAGTCGCGGTACAGCATCGACGCCACCGCGTCGACGCGCAGGCCATCAACGTGGAAATGCTCCAGCCAATAGAGGCCTGACGCAATCAGGAATCCCTGCACCTCGCGACGGCCGAAATTGTAGATGTAGGTGTTCCAGTCCTGATGGTAGCCTTCACGCGGGTCCTGGTGCTCGTAGAGTGCCGTGCCGTCGAAGCGTGCCATGCCATGGGCATCGGTGGGGAAATGCGCCGGCACCCAATCGACGATGACGCCGATATTGGCCCGATGGCAGGCGTCGACAAAACGCGCGAAACCGTCGGGCGACCCAAACCGCGCACTCGGCGCGAACAGGCTGAGCGGCTGATAACCCCAGGAACCGCCGAACGGATGTTCGGTCACGGGCATCAGCTCAATGTGGCTGAACCCCATCTCACTGACATAGGGCACCAATCGCGCGGCCAGCTCGTCCCATGTCGGAATGCGCCCGTTCGGATGGAACCACGACGCGGCGTGCATCTCGTAAATCGAGATCGGTGCGTCGGTATCGTGCCGGCGCGCGCGTTGCCGCATCCATCCTTCGTCGTGCCAGACATGCGGCGTGGGATCGCTGACAACAGATGCAGTGGCCGGTGGCGGTTCAGTCGCACGTGCGAGGGGATCAGCCTTGAGCGGCAGGCGCCAACCGTCTGGACCGATGATGGCAAACTTGTAGCGCGCCCCTGGCCCGAGCCGTGGAATAAACAGTTCCCACACGCCAGAGGGGAAGCGCAGACGCATCGGGTGTCGCCGAGGATCCCAGGTGTCGAAATCACCAACCACGGAAACCGCACGAGCATTCGGCGCCCAGACCGCAAATCGCACACCGCTGACGCCATCGATTATCGCGACGCTTGCGCCCAGATGCGACGCCACTTCAAAATGCCGCCCTTCGTTGAAGAGGTGCAGATCGAGGTCGCCGAGCAAGGGCCCGAAAGAATATGGATCTTCGGCTTCCTGCACAGCGTCCGGCCAGACGATGCGCAGCCTGTACGGCTCGGTGCTGCTCACCCTGCCGACGAACAGGCCTTGCGGCGTCGTCGGTGCCAGCCGACCAATGGGTTCACCTGTTTTTCGTGCCAGCGCCTCGACTTCCAGCGCGCCGGGCAGGAAGGCCCGGATCTCCCGCCCCATCCCGGTGTCGTGCGGACCCAGTACGGCGAACGGATCACCGAGCGTGCCGGCGTCGAGCGCTTCCGCCACGCCAGACGGCAGACCGGAAAATTCAGCCATGTCGTTCATGATGGCACCTGCGCAATCAGTTGGGCGAGGCCGTGCAACGGCACGTCAATCCAGGCCGGCCGGTTGGCCGCCTCATAGGCGATCTCATAGGCCGCCTTCTCGATCAGGAAGAGCGTCAGCAGGTCTCGCTCTGCCGCGGCGTCCTCGGCCGGCAGCACTTCGGCATAGCCGGCAAGGAAGCACTGCGCGGCGCGTTCAACGAAGGTCCGCAGGAATGCGTCGCGCTGCGGATCGGCGACATGCGCCTGAGTGGCGACACTCCTGCGCTTCATCACCGCTGCCGCATAGTCGAACGAGCGGAGTATGCCGGCGACGTCGCGAAGGCGGCAGTTCTTCGCCCGGCGCAACGCAACCGGCTTGGCCGGCTCGCCCTCGAAGTCGATGATATAGATGTCCCCGTTGGCAACCAGAAGCTGGCCGAGATGCAGGTCGCCGTGAATGCGCGTAAGCAACTCGCCATGGCCGGCCTGCGCGAGCCTTCGTGTTGTTGCGGTGATGTGGTCGCGCTCCGCCATCACGATAGACAGGTCCTGGGCAGCATCGGCGTCCCATTCCCGCGGCGCATCAAGCGCGGCAAAGGCATCGGCGAGCTGCTGCTCCGCCTGGTTCACCCATTGCTCAATGATGTCGGCCCTCGCCTGCTCCGGTGCAAACGCCGGATCGTCGGTATGGCGTGCGAGCACCCCATGCATCTCACCCAGGCGGCGCCCGAGCAGGGTGGCGATCGCACCGTAATCCTCGTGCTGCTCAGCTTCAGTCGCCTGCGCTTGTTCGGTGCCGGCGGTAAGATCCGACAGTCCACGCATCAACAGATCCAGCGTCCAGGTCCAGGCGTCACCCTGGTTGCGAATGAAACCTTGAGCGATCGCGAGTGCGTGACGCTCGCCATCGGCATCGATGCGCACGACCTCACCGAATAGCGGCGCGATGTTGGCGAAGCCCTGCTCGGTAAGGTAGCGACCCATTTCCGCCTCTGGATGCGGTCCGGCCGAGACTCGCCGAAACAGCTTCAACATCGCCACGTCGCCGACGATCATCGAGGAGTTGGACTGCTCCACCGACAGCCATTTCATCTCGGCGTCAGGAGGGACGACTGTCTCCGCCATGCGCGAGGTCGGTTCGAAGTGGATTTCGCCGATCTGCGTGCCCGCCGCCAACCCTGCCAGAATGGCGTTGGCGAATTCTGCCAATGCGAAGGCATCAGTCAGCAGACCGACACGCGCACCGCGCCGAACCCGCGCGAGGGCAAGTTGCGCAGGCAACGGCCCGGTCTGCCGATCCTCCCACGCGACCGCCAGTGGCAGCAGCCATTGCGAAACGCCACCCTGCGTTTCGGTTTGGATCTCCGCCAACAGCAACTGCAGCTCGGCGTGCGGCAACGATGCAAGCGACGTCAGCCGCGTCGCCTGCAACGCTTGGTCCTTCAGCGCGAACCAACGACGCTTGGCGAGATAGGCTGGCAAGACGTCATGTTCCAACACCGAACGATTGCTCAGCAGAGCATCGGCCAGGCGGGTTCGCAGAACGATCGTCTGATATTCGGGCATGGGCTCCGGTGCGGGCGTATGGGTCGTCGGCCAGCCCGCTTCCTCATCAGTCAGATGAAACCAATAGAAACCGTACGGCGGCAGCGTGAGCAGATAGGACAGCTGACCGATCGGTGGAAATATCGAGCCACCATCCAATTCGACCGGTGTGCGCCCCGCGAACTCCGACAGCTCGAGTTCCACTGCCTGCGGTGTCCGCGCCATGTTGGCGACGCATAGGATCGTGCGGCCCTCGTACTCGCGTAGATACGCAAGGACCTTGCGGTTCTTCGGATACAGCAGCCGAAAGTTGCCACGGCCGAACACCTGATACTGGCGACGGATGGCGATGGTTCGACGCATCCAGTTCAGCAGCGAATGCCGGTCGCCGGCTTCCGCCTCGACATTCACCGCCTCGAAGCCGTACAGCGCATCCATCACCGGTGGCAGCACGAGTCGCGAGGGCTCGGCACGCGAAAATCCGCCATTGCGATCGGGCGACCATTGCATCGGCGTCCGCACCCCGTCGCGGTCGCCGAGGTGGATGTTGTCGCCCATGCCGATCTCGTCGCCGTAGTAGATCACTGGCGTACCCGGCATCGATAGCAGCAGATAGTTCATCAGTTCCACACGCCGGCGATCGTGCTCCAGCAGTGGACAGAGCCTTCGCCGGATTCCCAGATTGAGCCGCGCGCGGCGGTCCGCGGCGTAGGTTTCCCAGAGGAAATCCCGCTCGCTCGACGTCACCATTTCCAAGGTCAGTTCATCGTGGTTGCGCAGGAAAATCGCCCACTGGCTGTTCGTAGGTATGTCGGGCGTCTGACGCAGTATATCGGTGATTGGAAAGCGATCCTCGCGTGCGATCGCCATGTACATGCGCGGCATCAGCGGAAAGTGAAACGCCATGTGGCACTCGTCGTCGTCGCCAAAATAGTCCTTGGCGTCCTCCGGCCACTGATTGGCCTCAGCCAACAGCATGCGGTCCGGATAATGGGCGTCGAGCTCGGCACGAATTTGCTTCAGGACCGCATGGGTCTCCGGCAGGTTCTCGTTGTTGGTGCCTTCGCGTTCCACTAGGTAGGGTACGGCATCGAGCCGCAAGCCATCGACACCGAGATCAAGCCAGTAGCGCAGCACCGAAAGCACTTCCTTCAGCACGCGCGGGTTGTCGAAATTAAGGTCCGGCTGATGTGAATAGAATCGGTGCCAGTAGTAGGCACCGGCCACCTCATCCCATGTCCAGTTGGACCGCTGCGTATCAACGAATATGACCCGCGTCCCGGCGTATTTGTGGTCATCCGCCGACCAGACGTAGAAATCGCGGTACACCGATCCGACTTTCGCCCGCCGCGCGCGCTGAAACCACGGATGCTGGTCCGATGTATGGTTCACCACCAACTCAGTGATCACCCGCATGCCGCGTGCATGCGCTGCGGCGATGAAGCGCCTAACGTCAGCGAGCGTGCCATAATCCGGGTGGACACCCCGGTAGTCGCCGATGTCATACCCGTCGTCCAGGCGCGGCGACGGATAGAACGGCAACAGCCATATCGTGTTCACGCCAAGATCGGCGATGTAGTCGAGTTTGGAGATCAGACCAGGAAAGTCGCCAATGCCGTCGTTGTTGGCATCGAAGAACGACTTGATGTGCAGTTGGTAGATGATGGCATCCTTGTACCACAGACCGTTGGTACTGAGCGCTGCACGGTTCGTGGTCTCTGTCGGTGTGGCGACGGCTACGTCCATCACGGAGCACCTGTCGGCGCAATCTGCCAGATTGCGAACGGCAGATCAGCGGGATCGAGGCGGATTCTCTGCTGCTTGCCTGTCCAGACGAAGCGATTGCCTCTTACTAGATCGGAGGCAGCCAGTGACTCGTGGTCCGGCAGTCCCCATTCCCACAGCGGGATTTCGATTGCCGCCTCCTGCACATTGTGCGGGTCAAGATTGACCGCGACCAGGATCATGTCGCGCGCGCCAGGTGTTCGTTTGCCATACAGCAGCACCTGATCGTTGAAGGCCGGATAGAACGTCAGGCCGAGATGGGTCTGCAACGCGGGATGCGCGCGCCGGATCCGATTGAGCGCCGCAATTTCCGCCACGATGTTTCCTGGCGCGTTTATATCGCGCACACGGATCTGATACTTCTCCGAATCGAGATATTCCTCTCGACCGGGCAGCGGCGCCGCTTCGCAAAGCTCGAAACCGGAATACATTCCCCACAATCCCGACAGCGTGCAGGCGAGTGCCGCGCGTACCAGAAATCCCGGCCGGCCCGACGTCTGCAGGAATGGCGGGTTGATATCCGGTGTGTTCACAAAGAAGTTCGGGCGGAAGAATTCGCGCACCGGCGGGGAATTCAGTTCCGTGAGGTATTCGGTGATTTCCTGTTTGGTATTGCGCCAGGTGAAATAGGTGTAGGACTGTGTGAATCCGACCTTCGCCAGCCGATACATCATCTTCGGCCGTGTGAACGCCTCCGCCAGAAAAATGACATCGGGGTGCCGTCCGCGGATATCGGCGATCATCCAATGCCAGAACGGCAGCGGCTTGGTGTGGGGGTTGTCGACCCGGAAGATCCGCACGCCCTGATCCACCCAGAACTGCACCACATCACGCAGCGCCAACCACAGCGACGGCACGGCCGCCTCTGAGTAGAAGTCGGGATTGACGATATCCTCGTATTTCTTCGGCGGGTTCTCCGCGAACCGCATCGATCCGTCGGGGCGCCAGCGGAACCAGTCATGGTGTTTGCGCAACCATGGATGATCCGGCGAACACTGGATGGCGAAGTCGAGCGCGATTTCCAGTTCGTTGTCCTTCGCCGCGGCGACCAGCGCGCGGAAGTCATCGAGTGTGCCGAGTGCCGGATGGATCGCATCATGGCCGCCCTCGGGGCCACCGATGGCATATGGACTGCCCAGATCGCCGGGTTCGGCACGCAGCGCGTTATTGCGGCCCTTGCGGTTCGTTGTGCCGATCGGATGAATCGGCGGAAAATACAGCACGTCGAAGCCCATCGAGCGGATCAGCGGCAGGTGCGCTATCACGTCGGCGAAGGTGCCGTGCCGTGCGGGGTCATCTGTCGCGGAACGCGGAAACATCTCGTACCAGCTTGCGAAGGCGGCCTGAGGACGATCGACGTCGAGCGGAATTGCCGGTGTGAGCTCGGTGGCAAACGGCTGGTCGTCGGCCGCGTGCATCACCCGGGCGGTATCCTCCGCTAGCAGCAGCGCAATCTGTTGCGCGGTGTCGAGGGATCGAATCCGCGTGGCGATACAGGAACGATCAGGCGATGCCTCGATCATATGGCAGCCTTCCTCGATCTCCAGGTTCACCACCTGGCCGGCTAGATGCTTGGCAGAAAGGTCGTGGCGAAAGGTCTCCCAGGTATCCCACCACGCCTGAACAGTGAAGAGATGCCGGCCGACGCGCGCCGGCATGAAGCGCGCCTCCCACCGATCGTTCACCACGAGCCGCATCGGGACACGATGCCAACCTGTCTCATCTTCCGCGCGCCACAACACCGCGGCCGCCAGCACCTCGTGACCATCGGCAAAGATATCGGCGCTGACCGTGATGCCTTCGCCGACCACGTGCTTCACGGCAAACGTGCCATCGGGCACACGCGGTTCGACTGCCTCGATGGCGATCCGCGTGGCCTCAAGTCGCAACGGGTCCAGGTCTTTGTCGCGGACCAGCGGGTGCTCCACGGGTCGCGCGGATGACGGATAGAAGTGAGTGCGAACTTCACCTGGATCCAGCGCCGCGTCAGCGCCTTCCGGAGTCTCTTTGAGGGCGAACGCCGCGCCCGCCTGTGGCGGCAATGGTGATACCGACAGGCGGAGCTGAGCAGTCCGGCCGATATCCGGGTTCGCCAAGACCAGCATGGCCCGTGAAGCGTTGCGCGCGTCAGGTGCATCGACCCGCAGCAACGCGGTGACGGGAGCCTCTGCATCGGTGAGTTGGCGCACCTGGCCATTCACCCTACAGGCGGCAACGCGATCGACCAACGCATTGGCGCTCGCGATGTCGGCCGTCAGATCGAAGGGCGCCTCGTCACGGGCGCGTTGCAGATCCTCCGGCCCAGCCAGCGCGGCGTCGAAAGGCCGGCGAGTTGCGTACTCGAAGCCCATCGGTATGAACAGGCCGTTTGCTGCGGCAGCCGCCAACCGCAAGCCGAAGCGATAAGCCACGGCGACGTCGCCGCCCGGTGGCACCCGAAGCGCCCGCCGTTCGAAGAACGAAGGCTCCGGCGACGCGACGATCGGAGCGATGCGCCGCAGTATCTCCATCTCCTCGACAAGCCAGTTCGCGCGCCCATCCCACCATGCGAGCGACGAACACACATGGTCAAAGCCAATCCCCTCGAGCCGCGGCAACGCGGAGCGCTCGACGCCCGGCGTCCAGGCCAGGAACGCACAGCCCTCACGCTCCTGTTTCAATGTGGTGATGATCCGTCGCCACAATGGCGCCGGCGCATGATCGGGATCGAGGCAGCGAAAGCCGGCGACACCCGCCTGCACGAGGCGTGTCAGTCGATCGAGCCACCATGCAGCCATCGCCTCGGCAATCTCGGTCTGTTGCAGCCTGGCGTAAGCGACGTCGAGGCGATGCGGCGCCCGCCAAGGGGTGGGCAGCGCGCCACAACCCCCAGGAGCGAACCAATCATGCTCGCGACGGCGAATCGTGGCATCGATGGCGACCTGGTCGATGGACAGATCAAGCCAGATGCGCAGGCCATGCTCGGACGCCTGCTGCGCCATGCGTGCGATGCCGGCATCGGCGGGGCCCGTCCAGCCCAGCGCCGGGTGCAGAACCTCATGATCTCCGGTGATGAAGATGTCGCCGCTGGCACCGGGCAAAAAGGGTGGTGCGACGCACACCGTGTCGAAGCCCATGGCCTGGCACAGCGCAAAGTGCGACGGCCAGTTGGCGAGATCGCCGGCAACCAGCGGATGCAGGTGATAAATCTTTGGTGCCATGCCGTGCGTGGTTCCGTGTGCCTGGGAGGTTCCCGATCGCAACTCTTGAACGCCTCGGAATGATGCAAACGCCAGTTTGCGGCAATCGGTTGGCATTCACTGTAACGTTCGCGGCCGCTCGCGTTCACTTAACCCGGAGCGGCCGGGATCGCAATTGTCCGTGAAGCTTGCGTGCCAGCAGACGCCTGGATATGCGCCCCTCCCCCGGGCTTGACCAGATGTCGGCCTGACAGCGCGAAGTTACAATGAATTTATGGTAGCTCCTAATCGGGCATGGCCCTATGCACTGCCACGGCTGAGATGGAATTCTGTCCGGATGCACCGAGCGAAGATCGAGGCGGTTCAGGCTCTCCGCGCGGTCGCCGCACTCAGTATCGCCATTCTGCATGTGCTGCACGACGCGATCGACCTCGACCCCAGCGGGATGATAGGGCGCTGGCACAACGCGTTGCCGTGGGATGCCGGCGTCGACCTGTTCTTCGTCATCTCCGGCTTTGTGATGGTCTATGCCTCAACGGACCTGTTCGGCCGGCGCGACGGCGCCGCGCTCTTCATGGCGCGGCGCCTCATACGAATCGTGCCGCTCTACTGGGCCGCGACCACGTTGTTCCTCCTGATCACACTCACTGCGCGCTCGGTGGTGACCGAGGGTGCTGGCAGCCTCGCCAACATCCTGATGAGCTATGCGTTCCTGCCGTCGCGAGGCGCTGATGGCGCTATTCAGCCCATCTACAGCCTGGGCTGGACGCTGAATTACGAGATGTTCTTCTACGTCGTGTTCGCGGCCTTTATCTGGCAGGTTCGGCACCGCGCACTCATTCTGGTTACGCTCACACTCGGTGCCGCGATTGCCGTGCACCCGCTGATACCAGCGGACGCCACAGCTTTGGTGTTCTGGACCGACCCGATCGTGGCCGAGTTCCTGTTCGGCATGGCCATCGCGGCCCTCGCCACAACAGGGATCGGCCTGTCACGCCGAGTCAGCGTTGGGCTTGCCTTGTTGGCCCTGCTCTGGCTGATCGGCGGCTACGTTTCGGGGATTGGCGGCAGCAGGCCAGTAACGACGGGTTTGCCGGTGGCGATACTGGTGTCCGCGGCGGTGTTCGGACGAAACATAAGACTGCCAACCGCGCTGGTCCTGCTTGGTGATTCGTCATTCGCACTATACCTCGTCCACCCATTCGCAATGCGGGCGGTGCAGCTGTTCTGGCACTGGCTGCGCCTGACGGGGCCGGGTGCAGCCGTCGCCTATGCAGCCAGCTCGCTGCTACTGGCGATCGCTGTCTCGGTTGCCGTCTATGAGTGGTTCGAGCGGCCCATCGGCGCCTCGCTGCGTGCGCGCCTGGCGGAACGCCGTGCGCGTCGGGCTCCGCTTCCCAGCGGCGCGACATGACAGGCAGCGGCCGAAACGGCGCCCGTCGGCCGCCCACACCCTGAGAGCGATGGCCAAACGAACGGAATTGCTTGCGATGTCAATGGATAAGCTCTTACGATCGCTCATCGAATGCTGTGAGGAAATCGTGCTGTGAAACGTCAAGGTCGGACAACTGCCGGAGTTTCTGGTGTGGTTGCGCTCGGGCTCCTGCTGTCAGGGTGCGCGCAGACCCCGTTGGGGCCGACGGTGCAGGTCATGCCCGGCCCGGGAAAGTCGTTCGACGCGTTCCAGTTCGACCTGGCTGGCTGCAAGCAGTTCGCCGAATCGACGGTGGCTGGTCAGGCGCAAAATGCCAACAATCGAGCGGTCGGCGCCGCGGCCATCGGCACAATTCTCGGTGCGGGCCTGGGAGCGGCGATCGGCGGAGGCCGCGGCGCCGCCATCGGCGCGGGCAGTGGCGCCCTAGCCGGCACAGGCGTCGGCATGGGAGGCAGTTCGAACGAACAGTACGGCATCCAGCAGCAATACGACAACGCCTTCGCGCAATGCATGTATGCGAAGGGCAACATGGTGCCGGGTTACGGTCCCATGATGGTCAACGCCCCGCCACCACCGCCGCCGCCGCCCGGCTATAATGGTGGCCTGACAGCCGCGGTGCAGCAGCAGTTGATCCGGCTGGGCTATCTCCACGGCGTCGCGGATGGGGTCTCGGGGCAGCAGACCAGCGCCGCCATCAGCCAGTTCGAAAGCGTTTCGGGACTGCCGGCGGACGGCGTCCCCTCGCCGCAGTTGCTCGCCAGGCTCCAGGCGACGCCGTAGCCTCGCGGCACGCCCCCCTCGCCATTCAGGCTGAATCGGACTATCTAGGGGCGCATGATGCAGTGCCGCGCCCGGTGATTGGGGCGCGTGCTGCCGCACCACTGAATCGAGTTGTTCTTGAGCGATACGCCCGACGACGCCCCCCCGGGTCCGCCCGAGGACACCCCGCCTGTGACTCTCGAGGAGGAGATGCGCCGCTCCTACCTCGACTACGCCATGAGTGTTATCGTGGCGCGCGCGCTGCCGGATGCCCGCGACGGGCTGAAGCCGGTACATCGGCGCATTCTGTTCGGCATGCAGGACGCCGGCTACACGGCGGACCGACCGTATCGCAAGTCGGCCCGCGTGGTCGGCGATGTGATGGGCAAATACCATCCGCACGGCGACGCCGCGATCTACGACGCCATGGTACGCATGGCGCAACCGTTCTCGATGCGCGTGCCGTTGATCGACGGACAGGGGAATTTCGGCTCGGTCGACGGCGATGCGCCGGCGGCGATGCGCTACACCGAGGTACGGCTGGCCCGCGCGGCGTCGCTTCTGCTGGACGACATCGATCAGGACACGGTCGATTACCAGCCGAACTATGACGAGACCGAGCGAGAGCCGAAGGTCCTTCCGGCGCGCTTCCCCAATCTTCTGGTCAACGGCGGCAACGGTATCGCGGTCGGCATGGCGACCAACATCCCGCCGCACAATCCCGGCGAGATCATCGACGCAACGCTGGCCTTGATTGCGGAACCGGACACACCGCTCGAGGAGCTGATGCGGATTGTGCCGGGGCCGGATTTTCCCACTGGCGGCATCATCATCGGCCGCTCCGGGATCCGCACCGCGTTCGAGACGGGGCGCGGCTCCATTACCATCCGCGCGCGCGCTGAGTTCGAGGAGATCCGTCGCGATCGCGAGGCGATCGTGATCAACGAGATCCCCTATCAGGTGAACAAGTCCACGCTGCTGGAGCGCATCGGCGAACTTGTGCGCGCCAAGCAGATCGAGGGCATCGGCGAGATGCGCGACGAGAGCGACCGCTCCGGCATGCGCATCGTGATCGAACTGAAGCGCGACGCGACGCCCGAGGTGGTGCTGAACCAGTTGTTCCGCTTTACCCAGCTACAGGTGACTTTTGGCGTCAACATGCTCGCGCTGGACGGTGGCCGCCCGCGGCAGATGGGGCTGAAGGACGCGCTGCAATGCTTCATCGCATTCCGCGAGGAAGTGATCCTGCGCCGCGCCCGGTTCGAACTGGGCAAGGCGCGCGATCGCGCACATCTGCTGGTCGGGCTCGCCATCGCGGTGGCCAACATCGACGAGGTGATCCGGTTGATCCGTGCGAGCGCCGACGTGGCGACGGCCCGGCAGGCGTTGATGGAGCGCGATTGGCCGGCCGGCGACGTGGACGCGCTGCTGGCGCTGATCGACGAGCCGGGCAACGTGATCACACCCGAGGGCACTGTGCGCCTTACGGATGAGCAGGCGCGGGGCATACTGGACCTGCGGCTACAGCGGCTGACCGGGCTGGAGCGTGAAAAGATCCAGGAGGAGATGGGCGAGGTCGCGGCGAAGATTGGCGAATTGCTGGAAATACTCGCCTCGCGCCCACGCCGCATGGAGGTGATGCGCGAAGAACTGCTCAAGGCGCGCACCGCAATCGATTCACCGCGCATGACCGATATCATCGAGGCGGATTCAGATCAGGACGATGAGAGCCTGATCGAGCCAGGCCAGATGGTGGTGACGATCACGCGCGATGGTTTCATCAAGCGCACCACGCTGGAGACATTCCGCGCACAGAACCGCGGCGGGCGCGGACGTTCCGGCGCATCGACCCGCGGCGACGACATCGTCACGCGGAGCTTCCATGCGCATACTCATCAATGGGTGCTGTTCTTCTCCTCGGGCGGCAAGGCGTTTCGCCAGAAGGTCTGGCGTCTGCCGGAGGCTGGGCCGACGGCGAAGGGGAGAGCCCTGGTCAATCTGCTGCCCGAACTCGGGTCGGATACCATCACGACGGTCTTGCCGTTGCCGCAGGACGAGACGCTGTGGGATAGCCTGCATCTGCTGTTCGCGACCGCTTCGGGCAACGTGCGGCGCAACCGGCTGTCGGATTTCCGCAACGTGCGCGCAACCGGCCTGATCGCGATGAAGCTCGACGATGGCGATCGGCTGATCGGCGTCGCGACGTGCCGCGAGGGACAGGATGCATTCCTCGCCACGCGCAAGGGTCGCTGCATTCGCTTCGAGCTGTCCGATGACACAGTCCGCGTGTTCGCGGGCCGCGACAGTTCGGGTGTGCGTGGCATCCGCCTCGCTGGAGGCGACGAAGTCATCAGCCTGTCGGTGCTGAGGCATGTCGAGGCGACGAACGATGAGCGCGAGGCCTACCTGAAATACTCAAATGCGAAGCGTCGCGGCAACGGCGATGAGGAAGCTGATCAGGTCATCGATGCAGAGGAGCCCGACGTCGATATCCAACTGGACGACGCGCGAATCCAGCAACTGGAGCAGGCAGAGGAATTTCTGCTCACCGTAACAAATGCTGGGTTTGGCAAGCGGACGTCAGCCTATGAGTATCGGGTGACCGGACGCGGCGGACAGGGGATTGCCAATATCACGTTGGCACCGCGCAATGGCACTGCCGTGGTCGCGACCTTCCCGGTGGAGGACGCCGATGACATCATGCTGGTGACAGACGCGGGGCGTCTGATTCGCGTGCCGGCCAATCAGGTTCGTCGCACCGGTCGCCAGGCCATGGGGGTGACGCTGTTCCGCGTGGATGCGGATGAGCACGTGACCAGCGTGTTTCCGGTGATCGAGGATGCGGGCGACGAGAACGGCGCGCCGGAGGACGAGGACTAGATGGCTCAACCTGTGAAGAAGCTGCGGGTCGGTCTGTATCCGGGCACGTTCGATCCGGTTACCAATGGGCATCTCGACGTGATTGCCCGAGCCGCGCGCTTGCTCGACAAGCTTGTGGTGGGTGTGGCGATCAGCACCGGCAAGGGGCCGCTGCTCTCGCTGGAGGAGCGGGTCGAGTTGATGCAGGCGGAGATTGCCCGCATCGCCACGCAGAACGGCATGGTGATCGACGTGCTGCCGTACGACACATTGCTGGTCGATTTCGCCCGCAAGGTCGGCGCATCGATGATCGTGCGAGGTCTCCGCGCGGTGTCGGACTTCGACTACGAGTTTCAGATGGCCGGCATGAACTACCGCATGGCGTCGGACATCGAGACCGTGTTCCTGATGGCCAGTGAGCGACATCAGTTCATCGCCTCGAGGCTGGTCAAGGAAGTGGCGATGTTGGGGGGCGATATCTCGTCCTTCGTGCCACCGCTGACCCTCGAACGCGTGTTGCAGCGCGTCCGCGGCTGAACTATCCCGCTTCCTCGAGGTTTGAAGGAGGGCGCCAATGCGCCGACGCAGCCTGATCGCGGGCGCCGCGATCGTAAGCCTGACAGGGACAATCATCATGAGCGACACGGCAGACGCCCAGACGAAAACCGACCCTGAGAACACGCTGGACATGGACCTGAAGCAGGGCCGCGTTGTGATTGAGATGTTCCCGGATATCGCCCCGAAGGCGGTGGAGCGCATCAAGACGCTGACTCGCGAGGGGTTCTACGATAACACACCGTTCCACCGGGTGATCGAGGGCTTTATGGCGCAGGGCGGCGATCCGACCGGTACCGGCACCGGTGGCTCAAAGCTACCCGACCTGCCAGCGGAATTCACCACCAAGAGGCATTTTCTGCGCGGCACCTGCGGCATGGCGCGTACCTCGGAGCCGAACAGTGCGAACAGTCAGTTCTTCATCATGTTCGCCCCGGCGCCGCATCTGGACGGGCAGTACACGATTTGGGGCCAAGTGACCCAGGGCATGGACCTCGTCGACCAGATCAAGCGCGGCAGCGGTTCCGGTGGCACTGTGCAGAGTCCGGATCGAATTGTGCACATGCGGGTTGCGGCCGACGTGAAGAGCTGACGGGGCCGTATTGACCGGCGACGGCGCTTGGCGTTCTAAGGCGCTGGGCGAGCCCGTAGCTCAGGTGGTAGAGCACGAGACTTTTAATCTTGGGGTCGTGGGTTCGAGTCCCACCGGGCTCACCAATTAAATCAAATACTTAAAGCCACTTCGCAAAGCCCTCGAATGCTCCTGGGTAACAGAGTGGCCCCCTGCCCCACATGTCTCGATCGTCACTTAGCCAGCAGCGCAAGGCCCGGCGCGACCATCACTGGCTCCGCGATCGTGCATGCCAAGAAGCCCAAGCCGAAGCTCTATCGATCTAGCAGCGCCCGATGAAGACGTGGACGAGGCTGCGCTTAACCTGGATTCTCAAACGAGAGAGGTGCATCGGGGCTGAGAATCTGAGAAAAGTGTTGTGCGATAACAGTTTTTTCCGAATCCAGGATGGTCCCGATGCAGACAGAGTGTAGCGCGACGCTGTTCGAATTTGAAGCGGTTGGACGGCGAGCGGTGATGGCGGGTTTCGACGGCGGCGACATCACCTCGAACGCGGGGGCGCTGCTGTTGGGGCAGGTGGATCGTGGCCTTGGACTGATCCGTCGGTTCGCCGGTTGCTTCACCGACCGTCGCGATGCTCGTTACGTTGAGCACCGGGTTGAGACACTGGTGGGACAGCGGATCTTTGGCCTGGTGCTGGGCTACGAGGACCTCAATGACCACGACGAGCTGCGCAAAGACCCAACATTCGGCGTGCTGACCGGCAAGCTGCATCCGGTGCTGCGGTCGGACTGTGAAGCACTGGCGGGCAAGAGCACGCTCAATCGTCTCGAGCACACGCCCAAACGCCACGCCGCGAAGTATCACAGGATCGATTGTGACGGGCCACAGGTTGACGCGCTGCTGGTCGAGCTTTTCCTGGAGGCGCATGAGCGTGCGCCGCGCGAGATCGTGCTCGATCTCGACAATACCGACATTCCGCTGCACGGCGCTCAGGAAGGCCGGTTCTTCCATGGTTATTATGACGCGTACTGCTACCTGCCGCTCTACGTGTTCTGCGGCCGGCATCTGCTGCTGGCCCGGCAGCGGCGTGCGAATGTTGCCGGCAGCGATGGCGCGATCGAAGAGATGACGCGCATCATCGGCCAGATCCGCCAGACGTGGCCGCGCGTGCGCATCATTCTGCGCGGTGACAGCGGCTTCGCCAACGAGCCGCTGATGCGGTGGTGCGAGGAGCATCGCGTCGATTATGTGTTCGGTCTGGCACGCAATTCCCGCCTGGAGGCCGCGCTCGGCAAACAGGGTGCCGAGGCCAGGCGCCTGTGCCTGGCCTCGGGCAAGCCCGCCCGGGTGTTCCGTGACTTCCGCTATCGCACGCGTGACAGCTGGTGCCGCAAACGGCGCGTTGTCGGCAAGGCCGAGCACACGCCGGACGGTGCCAATCCTCGCTTTGTCGTCACCTCGCTCAAACACGCCCGCATGGCCGATCCCCGTGCCCTCTACGAGGACCTGTACTGCGCCCGTGGCGAGGCCGAGAACCGCATTGGCGAGCCGTTCGAACTGTTCGCCGATCGTGCCTCGTCCGCCACCATGATGGCCAACCAGCTGCGCATGTGGTTCTCGGCGATGGCCTACGTGTTGGTCGATACGTTACGCCGCGTCGGTCTGCACTTTACTCAGTTCGCCGATGCCTCGGCGCAGACCATCCGTCTCAAGCTCCTGAAGCTCGGCGCCCAGGTGCGCACCAGCGTGCGGCGCATTCATTTCGCCATGGCCTCGGGATGCCCCAACAAGATCGAGTTCGAACTCGCGTACATCTATCTCCAGCGCGCGTTCAGCTCTGCGTAGGTGCGGCCCACGTCAGACAACCCGGACACCGAAGCTAGCCCGTCTTCGCGGATTCGCCTCTCTGATGCACCGATTTCAGCCTCGCAGCCTTTGATAAGTATTTGATATCTGTGGAGAGTATTGTTTGAGAATGGCGGAAATCGGCTGTAGTGAAGACCTACCCTATTCCCAGGCGCAGATTCCCACCGCTAAATTCGTTGGGTCATGTTTCTGCGAAAGACCCCACGCAAGAAAGACGGCAAGACGCACGACTATTGGAGTGTGGTCGAGAACAAGCGAGTTGCAGGTGGCCGAGTCGTGCAGCGTCACGTTCTGTACTTGGGGGAGATCAATTCCTCGCAGGCTGCGGTGTGGCGCAAGGCCATCGAGGTACTCGATGACGACGCGGGACATCCGCGGACACTCGCGCTGTTCCCCGAAGATCGCTGCGCCGGCATCGCGCCCGACACGTCGGTCGTCCAACTTCGCCTGTCGGACATGCGGCTATGCCGGCCGCGCCAATGGGGCGCCTGTTGGCTCGCCGGGCAGTTGTGGCGGGAGTTGGAACTCGACCGGTTCTGGGCCGACCGGCTTCCCCCGAGCCGCAAAGGCACGCAATGGGATCAGGTCCTGCAGGTGCTGGTCTCGTACCGACTGATCGCGCCGGGCAGCGAGTGGAAGCTGCACCGCGATTGGTTCGGCAAGAGTGCCATGGTCGATCTGCTGGGGGCCGACTTCGGATTGGCAGCGGCGCACAAGCTTTACGCCTGCCATGACCTTCTGTTGCAGCACAAAGCGGACTTGTTTTCACATCTCATGGCGCGTTGGCGCGACCTGTTCGGTGCGAATTTCGATGTGCTGCTCTACGATCTGACCAGCACGTACTTCGAGATCAACGCTTCGGAGGTGGCGGAAGGCGACAAGCGTCGCCATGGTTACAGCCGCGACAAGCGGCCGGACTGCCCGCAGGTGGTGATCGCACTGGTGGTCACCACGGACGGTCTGCCCTTGGCCTACGAGGTGCTGCCCGGCAACACGGCGGATTGCACGACGCTGCGGATGTTCCTGGCCAGGATCGAGCGGCAGTACGGCCGCGCGCGGCGCGTCTGGGTGATGGATCGCGGCATTCCGACCGAAGCGGTGCTGGCGGAGATGCGCGGCAGCGATCCGCCGGTGCAGTATCTGGTGGGAACGCCGAAAGGGCGTCTGTCGCGTTTGGAGAAGCAACTCCTGACCAAGCCTTGGCAGAAGGCCCGCGCGGGTGTCCAGGTCAAACTACTGGCCGAGGACGACGAACTTTATGTGTACGCAGAGAGCGTCGATCGCGCCAGCAAGGAACGCGCGATGCGCAGTCGCCAACTGAAGTGGCTGTGGAAGCGGCTGCGGGAGTTGGCCGCAATGGAAATCCCGCGCGAGGAGATGCTGATGAAGCTGGGCGCGGCACGGTCCCGCGCTCCCACCGCATGGCGCCTGGTCGATATCGAGATGGACAAGGAAAGCTCCATGTTCGTCTACACCCTCAACCGCCAGAAGCTGCGGCGGATCCGGCGGCGCGAAGGACGCTATCTGCTGCGGACCAACCTCACCGAGAACGATCCCGCGCTGCTGTGGCAATACTATACCCAGCTCGTTGCCGTCGAAGAGGCATTCAAGAATCTGAAAGGCGATCTGGCGATCCGCCCGGTCTTCCATCAGGAAGAGCGCAGAATCGAAGCTCATATTTTCATAGCGTTCCTGGCCTACTGTCTGCAGATCACGCTGCAGCGTCGCCTGCATGCGTTGGCGCCAGGACTGACTGCGCGGAGCGCTCTCGAAAAGTTTGCCGCCGTCCAGATGATCGATGTTCATCTGCCGACGACCGACGGGCGGGAGCTGCTGCTGACCCGTTACACCCAGCCGGAGCCGGAACTCAGGCTCCTGATCCAGCAGCTCAGGCTCCAATTGCCACCACAGCCATCACCCCGCATCGCCACCGGCTCCGTCACTCGCCACCTGCTGTAGTGCAGACCTTTCCGGCCAACTCATTGATCGGCAACGGGTGCCGAACCGAAAAACCCGCAAATCCGCGAAGACGGGGTAGGCCTGCTGGAGTCCGCCTGGACCATCACCGCCTGCACCTATGTTGTTGCCGGCTCCGCTGCTGGCACGATCGACCGGGTGAAGCGCCGGATCGTGGGCACCATGATCGGCGTCCCTGTCGGCCTGGCGTTCCTGCCGCTGCTCAGTGCCGCACCGGTCGCGGGATGGGCAGTGGCAGCGGTAGCAATGATCATCTACGCGATGTCACTTCCGGAACGCTACGACATCGCCTGCGGCGCGTATGCCTTTACGCAGATCGTCACGCTTGCGGTGGGCGGCGAGCACTCCATCGCGTTTCTTACTGCCCGTGCGTGGGAAACGCTGCTCGGCGGCATGTTGGGCCTGACGGCGGCGACGCTTGCTGTTCCGGCTGCGTGCACTCCCGGGTTCGGACCGGTAGAACCGCGCATTCGCCGTCCCCTCGGCTGGGGGCGGCGGCCGCGATGACCGCGTAGCCCCCCGACGGGAGGGAAGTTCGTCCTTCGTCAGTCCTATCCCGCTGGCACGATGATGATGCGGCGATTCTGCCGGCCTTTGTTCTCGATCTTCACGACCGAGATGCGGCCGATCTCGCCCGTGCCCGCGACGTGCGTACCGCCACAGGGCTGAAGGTCCACGAGCGCATCGGCTTCGCCAATTCGCATCAGCCGCAGCCGGCCGGTGCCGCGCGGCGGCGCCACCGACATCGTGCGCACCAAGCCCGGGTCGGCATCCAGCACCGCCTCGTCCACCCATTCGATGCACACCGGGTGGTCCGCGTCGATCAGCGCATTCAGCCCAGCCTCGATGTCTTGCTTGGGCGGCGGGTTGGGCAGGTCGAAGTCGAGCCGCGAGCGGTCCGCGCCGACCGAGCCGCCGGTCACCGCGGCTCCCTTGATCAGGCTGCACAGCAGATGCATCGCGGTGTGCATGCGCATCAGCCGGTAGCGGCGGTCCCAGTCGATCTCGCCTTCCACCGTCGCGCCAACCGGCGGAAGGACCGCACCGGATGCGGGTAGATGCAGGATCGTCTCTCCTTCTCCCTTCACCGTGTCGGCGACCGCCGTCTCACCGCCGTTCCAGCGCAGCACGCCGACGTCGCCGGGTTGGCCGCCGCCGCGCGCGTAGAAGACCGTGCGATCGAGCACGATACCCTCCGGCCCGCTTGCCAGCACCATGCCATGGGCGGACCGCAGGCGAGGGTCGTCGAGGAACAGTTTTTCTGTCATGCCTCGAGCCACTCCTTCCGCAACGCCGGCCGCTGCGCAGCGAGCCATAGCAGACCGATCATCGTTACCGAATTGGTCAGGCGCCCGTTCAGCGCCGCCTCGATCGCACGCTCCGCGGGCCAGACACGCACGCGGATGTCCTCATGCTCATTCGCCATGCCGGCGTGGCCGGCGATGCCATCGGCGCCGGCCCGCGGCGCCTGCACACGCCCGACGTAGAGTTCGCACAACTCGTCGGCACCACCTGGTGTCAGGAGGAAGCCGCCGATCCGCTGCATCGCGCCGACCGCCAGCCCCATTTCCTCCATTGTCTCGCGGCGCGCGGTTGTCTCGGGCTCCTCACCGTAGTCACAGAGCCCGGCGGGAAGTTCCACCAGCACGGGATCGAGGCCGGCGACCAGCGCCGGCAGGCGGAACTGCTCGATCAGCACCACGACGTCCACCGCCGGATCGTATGGCAGCACCGCCGCGGCGCGGCCGCGTCGCCACACCTCCCACGTCCGCTCGCCGGATAGGGAACCGTCGAAGCGGCGGTGCCGGAAGCGCACCTCGTCGAGCGGGAAACGCCCGTTCCAGACGCGCCGCTCGGAACTGACCTGCACATCGGGGTGCTCAGGAAGGCGGGGGAAGCTGCGGGACACCATGCGGTCAACATAGAGACGCGGCGCCGCAGCGCCCACCCCTGGCGTCAGGCAGGCACCGCCGTTGCCACAAGCTGTCGCAGGCAATTCGCTCCGGCCGCGCCCTTCAGCGCCTCGCGCCAGCTCAATTCTGCCACGCGCTGATGGGCGGCGATCGCCTCGTCTGCGCCGGTGACCATCGCAACACCCGTGTGAGACGAGGGATGCGAGTCCGGCCGGAATGGGTTGATCGCCAGACTGACCCGGTCGCGGGCACGCAGGATCTTGAAGGCCGAAGTTGGCTCTGCCGCGGTCAGCAGGCCGAACTGCAGCCCCATCGGCTCTGCCTCCATGAGCGCGGCCATGTTCTCGATTTCGGTCACCGCCACATCGCGGCCGATGCGGCGCACCCGGTCGGAGACCTGCATGCTGCCTGTCACACCCGTTTCCAGCAACCGCTGCACCGACGACAGCGACACCATCGCGATGATCCCGGGCCGCCGCATCGCATACATCCGCTTGCGCGCGGTCAGAATGCCCAGCACCTGCTCGGCCATCGAGCGCATAGCGGTGCGCTCTGCCGTCACCTGGTCGGCCGCCTCGTCGAACGCCTCGGCGAGCGCGTTGTCGTAGGCGTCCGAGGTGGTCAGGTAGCAGATCGGCCCGAAGAGCTGTAAGATCTGGTCTGCCGTCTCCTCAAACTGGCGGATGCGCTCGAAGTAGCCGATGGGGCGGTTGTAATACTCGACGCCGATACCCAGCAGCGACAGCGGCGAGATCTTCAGCAGTTCCGCCAGCCGCTTGATCGTGTCGAGCTTGATCACCTCGCCTTTTTCGTAGCGATAGAGCGCGGCACGCGACACGCCGAGACGCGCCGCGATCTCCTCGGCGCGCAGCCCCGACTCCAGGCGATACGCCCGCAACTGCTGCCCGATCTCGGTAAAACGCATAGACATCCGGCCTTCCCCTTGGCCTAATGCCCGCAATCCGAGCGTGTATCGGTCGAATCCAAGAATCGACGCGGGCGAGAAAGCTTAAGACATGCGCGTTTGCGATTTCAACCCCTGACTAAATACTGCAACTCGTCGCCGCCCGCTGTCAGCGGATCATTTCTTCCCACGAACAGAAAAATCGGCCAGTCCCTCGATTGCCAGGATCAGCGCCGAATGGTCCAGGTCCGACCCGCCATGCGCCGCGCAGGAGGAAAACATCTGCTGCGCGGTCGCCGTATTGGGGAGGGAGAGGCTGAGCTCCTTCGCCGCCGACAGCGCCAGATTCAGGTCCTTTTGGTGCAGCCGGATGCGGAAGCCGGGATTGAAGCTACCGTTCAACATACGCTCGGCGTGCACCTCCAGAATACGCGAAGAGGCGAAGCCACCCATCAACGCCTGCCGGACCTTGGCGGGGTCAGCGCCTGCCTTTGCCGCGAAAACAAGAGCTTCTGCGCAGGCCTGGATGTTCAGTGCGACGATGATCTGATTGGCGACCTTGCAGGTCTGACCGGCGCCACTCTCCGGGCCGACATGGGTGATATTCTTGCCCATCACGTCGAACAGCGGCTTGGCGCGCGAGAATGCCGCATCAGGGCCGCCCACCATGATGGTCAGCGTGGCCTGCTTGGCGCCCACCTCACCGCCCGATACCGGGGCATCCAGATAGTCGCAGCCAAGAGCGTTGATCTTCTTGGCAAAGACCTTCGTTTCGATCGGGCCGATCGAGGACATGTCGATCACCAGCTTGCCGCGAGAGAGGCCGGCGGCGACGCCGTTCGAGGCGAACAGCACGTTCTCCACATCGGGAGTGTCCGGCACCATCAGGATCACCACTTCGGACTTCTCGGCGACCGCCTTGGCGTCCGGCACGACCTCGGCGACGGCGCGGATGTCGTCAGCCAGCGAGGCACGATCTGGCACGATCAGCGAGTGCTTCGCGTTGTGCAGATTGAGCGCCATGGGGCGGCCCATGATGCCGAGGCCGATGAATCCGATCTTCATGGTTGTCTCCCTAAACTCCGAATTCCTGGCGCCATTTCAGGCCGGCGACGGTATCGCCGGCCGGGCGGTATTCGCATCCGACCCAGCCGCGATAGCCGAGTTCATCCATCCGTCGGAACACGAAGCGCCAACCGATCTCCCCGGTTCCCGGCTCATTGCGCGCGGGGACGTCGGCGATCTGCATGTGCGCGATCACAGGCATGAACTGTTCCATGCGTTTGGTGATGTCGCCTTCGGTCGTCTGGCAATGATAAACGTCGAATTGCAGGCCAAGCCGGTCGCGTCCGATGGCCTCGACGACGGCGGCGCCCTGCGCCTGGGTATTCAGAAAGTATCCCGGCATGTCGCGGTGATTGATCGGCTCGATCACCAGCATCACGCCTGCCTTCGTCGCGTGCTCCGCCGCCCAGGCCAGGTTCGCTGCGTAGACGCTGGCCGCGGTGACCTGCGACACGCCAGCGGGCACGATCCCCGCCATGCAGTGCACCAGCTTGCAGCCCAGCGCGCCCGCATAGCCGAGCGCCTGCTTGACGCCGTCATGGAACTCCGCTTGGCGACCGGGAAGGCTGGCCAAGCCGCGCTCGCCCCTGGCCCAATCGCCTGGCGGCATGTTGAACAGAGCCTGGGTCAGGCCTTCGCCATCCAGCCGCTTGCGTAACTCCGCCATTGGGTGCTCGTAGGGAAACAGGAACTCCACGCCGTCGAAGCCGGCTTTGCGGGCGGCGGCAAAACGGTCGAGGAACGGCACCTCGTTGAACATCATGGATAGGTTGGCAGCCAGGCGTGGCATCGCGGACCCTCCCCGGAAATGCGGCGGGAGGCTACAAGCGGGCGGGGGGATTGACCAGCGCATGACCGCGGAACGCACGCTGATGGCATTGCTGCTCGGCGGGATCGGCGTTGGCTGTGTGCTGGTACTCTATCCGTTCTTCTCGTCGTTGCTGTGGGCCGCAATCCTGGTGTTCACGACCTGGCCGGTGTGCGATTGGCTGCATCAGCAGATGCGGTTGCGCCGCGGTGCGGCCGCCGGCGTGATGGTGGCACTGACCGCCGTGGTGTTGGTGTTGCCGTTGGCACTGGCCGCTCCCGGGGGTGCCACCGACGTTAATCACCTGCGCGGCATCATCGAGGACGCGTTGCGCGCCGGTCTACCTGGTTCGCCGGAATGGGTGTTCGAAATCCCCTTGGTCGGTCAGACGCTGGGCGATCTGTGGAACCGCTGGGCGGCCGATATCACCGTTATGGTGGAAGCGCTGCGCCCCTACTTCGGCATCGTGCTGGAAGGCGGGTTGAGCCTGCTGCTGGGCCTGGCCAACGGCGTGCTGCTGTTCGTGCTCGCGCTGTTCATCGCTTTCTTCTTCTACCTGTATGGCGAGCCGATCGCTGCGCGGCTTCGCGTCATCCTGATGCGGATTGCCGGCCCTCGGGCTCAACGGCTGATCGATGTCACCGGCGCCACGGTGCGAGGTGTGGTGTTCGGCATCCTGCTGACCGCGATCGTCCAGGGCATGCTGACAGCGTTCGGGCTTTGGTTATCGGGAGTGCCGCGGCCAGTGCTGTTGGGTGCGGTTGCGGGCTTCCTGGCGGTGCTGCCGATCGGTGCACCGGTCGTGTGGATCCCCGCCGCACTGTGGCTGATGAGCACCGGCCATCTTGGCTGGGGGATCTTCCTGGCAGTCTATGGTGTGGTGGCTGTCTCCGGCGCCGATTCCGTGATCCGCCCGTGGTTCATCGCCCGGGGCGCTCAGCTTCCCTTCCTGCTGACGGTACTCGGCGTGTTGGGCGGCGCGATCGCTTTTGGCCTGCTCGGGATTTTCCTTGGCCCGGTGCTGCTGGGCATTGGCTACACGTTGGTCAACGAGTGGGCCGAGACAGAGGAAGTATTGTCAGTCGATCATTGAGGGACGGATCGTGAGCGAAGAAGGACCGCGGGAGTCAAACCCGCATCGCGCATTGGTCGGGCTGGTGGTGATCGTGGCAGCGGTTGTTGCCGTCATGTTCATCGTTCACCGCCTCGACCAAGCAGGGCAGCTTCAAGACTGCCTTGCCTCCGGACGGACCAACTGTGCGCCGATCGAGACGCAGCGGTAGCCGCGGTCGCCCGACGATCATCGCCCGAGGATCAATTGTTCGTCCGGCCCGAGCGAATTTCCAGCACGCTGAGGAAGAACGCGCCGTAGGCGATATGGAATGCCAGAAGGATCGCGGTGCCCGACGGGATCACGAGGCGCATGGCACGCTCAGGTGCCAGCACGCCGAATTCCGTGCTGCCCCAAGCACTGAGTGCATACACGCCGAGGCCGAGACCGAGCAGCAGCAGCACGCCGCCAACGATCAGCCCGGACTCAAGCGTCAGAAAGCGCATCATCCGACTGAATCGAGGGTCGGGCGGCACGATGCCCTCGCGCATCCCGTATACCTTGGTAAAGACCCAGAACAGCATTGAATGAAAGCCTACAACCACTGCGAGCGCGGCATAGAACAGGGTGTGGATGTCCAGCGTCACGCTACCCACCCGACGCGGTCCGGGGAGCAGCCAGATCATCATCGCCAGACCGACGATGAACAGTGCGGCTCCTGGCAGCAGGAAGAGCCAGCGCGGGCTGAAGAGCAGCAGGAAGCGCAGATGCCGCCAGCCGTCGCGCCAGCTCCGCAGGTGCGGCGGCCGCGAGCGACCGTCCGGTGACAGCGTTGTTGGCACTTCGGCGATATGAAGGCGGCGCAGCGTCGCCTTCACCACCATTTCGCTGGCGAATTCCATTCCAGGCGACTGGAGGTCGAGCGAGAGAACGGCATCCCGGTCAAATCCCCGCAGGCCGCAATGGAAATCACCGCATGGGCTGCGGAAGAACAGGCGGCCGATCGTGCTGAGAACGGGATTGCCCAGATAGCGATGCAACGGGGGCATGGCTCCTGGTGCAATGCCGCCCAGGAAACGATTACCCATCACGAGCTGATATCCGGCCCGCAGTTTCTCCACGAAGCCATCCAGACGGCTGAAATCGTAGCTGTCGTCTGAATCGCCCATGATCACGTAGCGGCCCCGCGCGGCACGGATGCCATTGAGCAGCGCGCTGCCATAGCCCTTCGCGGCGACCGGCACGACGCGCGCGCCCTGCCCGGCGGCGATCTGCTGCGAACCGTCCGTGCTGCCGTTGTCCGCGATCAGCACCTCACCGATAATGCCGCTGCGAATCAGAAAGGCGCGCGCCTTTGTGATGCAGCGCGCCAGTGTCTCCGCCTCATTGAGGCAAGGCATCAGAATTGTCAGCTCACAGCTCTCAGGCGTGGCCAATGGCAACGCACGATCCATTACGTCTACGGTCGCTTCCTGCACGATCAATCCATCATCTCCGCTAGCCGACGGCTCCCCTATCTTGCGTAATTGCAACAGAAATAGCGAGATAAACGGCGCACTTTGCTTTAGCCAAGCTGTGAACACTGCGTGAGGCGGGGCGACCATTGATCCGCCATCTAACCGATGTCCTCCAGGCTGAACTGTTCCGCCTCCTCATCGTAGCTGAACAGTTCAGCGTAGCGGCCCCATGCGACGAGGGTGCGGAGCGTATCCTCGGCGTACTCAGGTGACATATGGTCCTCGAGCTCGTCGCGGAAACGCACCGCAGAGGCGCGGTGGTTCCAGCGCTCGTCCAGCACCTGACGGACCATGCGGGACAACGGCACGTAGGCGAGCAATGCGGCGGCGAACAGGCTCTTGCGCTCCTCGGTTTCGGCGGCGACGAAGCGGCGGCCCTCCTCGGTCAGATGGATATCGCCTTCCTCCAGCACCGCGAAGTGCAGCAACTGCAGAGTCTCGCCGAGCGGCAGCAGTTCGTCGACCTCGTATTGCAGCGCCGCGGCCAGCGCGGGCAGGTCGGCGAGACCGTTGTATGGGGGACCGGCCAGTGCCTCCATCAACCCCGCCATCTGGTTGGTACCCACACGTTGCAGTGGCATGGCGATGTCGGCCAGCGGCGGGGCCACCGCGCGAACACTTGGCACCGGGCGGCGAGTCATCAGACCGTAGATGTCATCCACGATCTGTCTGAATGCGGGATCCAACCGGTTGCGCGGGTGCGGAAACGGTACACGCAGCTCGTTGGCGACGCGGCCCGGGTTCGAGGCGAACACCAGGATGCGGTCGCACATCAGCACCGCCTCCTCAATGTTGTGCGTCACCATCAGCACGGAGCGCACGGGCAGCTTGCCTTCCGACCACAGGTCGATCAGGTCGGTACGCAGGTTCTCCGCGGTCAACACATCGAGTGCGCTGAACGGCTCGTCCATCAGCAGCAGATCGGGATGCACCACCAGGGCACGCGCGAGGCCGACGCGCTGGCGCATGCCGCCAGACAGCTCCTTCGGATAGGCGCTCTCGAAGCCGCCAAGTCCGATCAGGTCGATCGCCTCCTCGGCGCGCTTCGCACGCTCCGCACGCGGCACGCCGCGCGCCTCCAGGCCGAGTTCAACGTTTTCCTCCACCGTCAGCCAGGGGAACAGCGCGAAGCTCTGGAACACCATCGCCACACCGTCGGCCGGTCCGTGCAGGGGCTGGTTGCGCCACAGGACCTCGCCGGCAGTCGGCTCCAGCAAGCCGGCGACGATACGCAGCAGCGTCGATTTGCCGGAGCCGGAGCGCCCGAGCAGCGCGACCATCTCACCCTCGCGCAGGCTGAGGTTGACGCCGTCCAACACCACGAGATCGGCGTTGGCGTCCTTGTGGTAGGCCTGCTTGCAGCCCCTGACCTCGAGCAGCGACTGCTGGCTGACGGTGGTATCCATGCGCGCCTCTTCTTCAGCCGAGCTTCAGGTGTCGTTCCGAATAGGCATAGAGCGGCCGCCACAGCAAGCGGTTGAACAGCAGGACGAAGCAGGACATGACGGCCACGCCCAGCACCACACGCGCCATATCGCCCTTGTCGGTCGCGTCTGCGATATAGGCGCCGAGCCCGTGCGCCGTCAGCTTCGTGTTACCCCAGGAAGCCACCTCGGCGACGATGGCGGCGTTCCATGACCCTCCCGAGGCGGTGATCGCGCCGGTTACATAGTAGGCAAAGATGCCCGGGATCATCACCTTGCGCCACCACAGCAGTCCGCCGACACGAAAATTGCTGGCGGCCTCGCGCAGGTCGCCCGGGTACGCTGCGGCACCGGCGACGACGTTGAACAGGATGTACCACTGGGTGCCGAGGATCATCAGGGGTGTCAGCCAGATGTCGGCGTTCAGTTGGAAATACACGATGAACAGAACGAAAGGCGGAAACAGCAGGTTGGCGGGGAACGCGGCGAGGAACTGAGCCACAGGCTGCGCGCGCCGGGCCCAGACGGGACGCAGCCCAAGCCAGACACCGATTGGCACCCAGACCAGCGTTGCCAGCACGATGAGGATCATGACGCGCAGCAGGGTAAAGAGGCCGAGGGTCACGGCCTGCCGCAGATCGCCCCAGTTCAGCTCAGCCGAGACGAAATCGATGACCTTGATGAGCGACCAGATCACCAGAATGGCGAGCAATGCCAGCCATGCCGCGTCCACCAGTCGCGACGGTTGGCCATCCGCGACCTGTCGGCGGCGACGCGGCAGACGCAGCGGCAGGCCGCCAAGTGCCGTTACGGCGCCGCCGACCGCGTCGGCGAGGAGACTCAGCAGCCTGGTGCGCCGCATCAGTCGCAGCAGCCAGGGGTCGGTCGCCGTCGCGCCGGCGGTCGTCTCGAAGCGGAATTTCTGCGACCACGCGACCAGTGGGCGGAACAGCAGTTGGTCATACGCCAGGATCACCAGCAGCATGGTGACGATGGCGTAGAGCACCGCGCGTATGTCGCGCTGCTCCAGCGCCAGCGCGACATAGGAGCCAATACCGGGCAATTTCCAGGTGTTGTCGCCGACCGACACTGCTTCCGACGCCACGACGAAGAACCAGCCGCCGGACATCGACATCATGGTGTTCCACACCAGTCCAGGGACGGCGAACGGCACCTCCAGGCGCCAATAGCGCTGCCAGGCGGTGAGGTGAAAGCTGTCGGCAGCCTCCATCAGATCGGCTGGCACCGTCTTCAGCGATTGGTACAGGCTGAATGCCATGTTCCACGCCTGACTGGTGAAGATCGCGAAGATCGCTGCCAGCTCGAGCCCAAGCACCTGGCCCGGGAACAGGTTCATGAAGAATACGACGGTGAAGGTGAGGAAGCCCAGGATCGGCACCGACTGGAGGATGTCGAGGATCGGGATCAGCACGAGACTGGCGCGCCGGCTCTTCGCGGCGGCGGTGGCAAAGGTGAAGGTGAACAGCAGCGAGGCGACCAGAGCGGCGAACATCCGCATCGTGGTGCGCACTGCGTAATCCGGCAGGTTGGCCGGGTTGAGGCTGACAGCCAAAGCATGCGGCGCGCTGATCGGCATGAAGGTGCCGCGCGCCTCGTGCGCGACGCCGATCAGCGCCGCGAATACGCAGACGATCGCAGCGGCATCCCACAGGTTCGGCAGGCGCCGTCCCTGCGTCAGGGCGGGGTGGATCGTGGCTGACATCGGGCTCGGGTTGAGGTTGCAGTGTGCCCTGTTACCCCGGGCCAACGCGCCAAGTCACCCCTGGTCACATGGCAATCGCGTGACGGTGCTCAGGTGCTTCAGTGGCCGGTGCTGCCGAAGCCGCCCTCGTTGCGCGTGGTGGCCTCGAGGCTATCCACCTCGTGCCAGCGGGCGCGCACCACCGGCGCGAGGACCGCCTGGGCAATGCGGGCACCGCGCTCGACGGTGAACGGCGTGTCGCCCGCGTTCAGCACGATGACCTGGATTTCGCCCCGGTAATCCTCGTCGATCGTGCCGGGACTGTTGGGCAACACGATACCATGACGCAACGCGAGGCCAGAACGGGGGCGGATCTGCAACTCGTAGCCGGGCGGCAGCGCGATGGCGATTCCGGTCGGGATCAAGGCACGCTTGCCCGGATCGATCGTGACGGGGGCTGCGACCGCGGCCAGCAGATCCATGCCCGCTGCACCTGCCGTGGCGTAGGCTGGCAGCGGCAGGTCGGTGTTATGCGGCAGACGGCGGAGGGAAACCTGGACGGTCATGTCGGGATCATGCGGGACGGCCGATGACGGGGCAATCGGGTCGCATGACCGTGACGCGCGGTCATTTCTCGGCAACGATTTGCTGCCGGAACGCCCCGTCAATCAGGTTTCGGCAAACCAGACAGGGAGGGTCCGATGCTGCGCAGCGGGATGGAGTACCTTGCATCGCTGCGCGACAAGCGCCGCGTTTATTCCGTCATCGATCTGGTTGAGGACGTTACGACCCATCCTGCTTTCCGCAATGCCGCGCGTTCCTTCGCGAACATCTGGGATCGCAAGCGCGCTCCGGAACATAGCGATGCCATGTCCTATGAGGAGGACGGTGAACGCTTCTCCACCTGGTATCTCAAGGCGACCACGAAGGACGATCTGCGCCAGCGCGCCGAGTGCCATCGACGCGTCGCTGAATGGTCATATGGACTGCTCGGCCGCTCGCCGGATCACGTCGCCAGCTTTGTCACTGGACTGGCACTCAACCCTGACCTGTTCGAGGCGAACCGGAGCGGCTTCGGGGAAAATCTAACGGCCTTCTATGACCTGATGCGGCGTCGTGACCAGTTCGCCTGCTACGTGGTACTGCCTCCGCAAGGCGCCCGCAGCCCGGAGATGTACAACCGGGAAGCAACAAGAGTGCCTGCACTGCAGGTTACCGCGGAAGACGATGCCGGCATCACCCTCAACGGGATGAAGATGCTTGGCACGGCGGGCGTGTTTGCGGATATGGTCTGGGTTGGCAACCTGCTGCCGCTGGCGCCGGAAATGAAAAGTCAGGCCGTGACCTGCGCGGTTCCAGCCAATACGCCTGGGCTGTCGATGTGGGTGCGCAAGTCGTTTGAACTGCAGGCCGTCAGCGACTTCGACAACCCTTTCTCGTCGCGCTTCGATGAGACCGATGCAATCGTCATCTTCGAAAATGTCAAGGTTCCATGGGAGAGCGTGTTTCTGCTCGACGATGTCGTTTTGTCGCGTGAGATGTATTTCCGTACTCCTTCGCACGTGATGGGGAATCACCAGTCAGTCGTGCGGTTTCTCGAAAAGCTCAAGCTGATGACGGGCATTGCCTACAAGGCGGCGGAAATGAACGGCGTTCTCCAGGTGCCGGCGGTACGCGACACGCTCGGCAAGCTCGCGGTGGGCGAGGCCGGGCTGAGCGGCATGATCGTGGGCCAGATCGAGGACGCGGAAAGCATGGTGCCTGGCTTTCTCAACGTGAACCGGCGGTTCCTATATTCCTCGCTGCACTGGTGCACGAACAACTACTACCAAATCGCCGAGACCGTCCGTGAGCTGCTGGGCGCCGGACCGTTCCAGATGCCGGCCGACGCATCGATCCTCACGGACGCCAAACTGCGCGAGACCTTCGAGATCTACTGCGGATCGCCGGGCAGCACTGCGATCGACCGCTTCAGGTTCATGAAGCTCGCCTGGGATTATCTCGGCTCGGACTTCGCCGGTCGGCATACGCAGTATGAGCGTTTCTATGCAGGCCCGCAGCACGTCAATGTGCTTTACAACTTTGGCTTGTGCCCGTGGAGCGAGCGCCAGCGCGCCGTCGAGGATATCATGGCCACGATGGCCGTTCCTCCGCTGGGTCCTTGACCAGAGCTGTCGGGACCGGGCCGGTAGTGTGAGGTGCGGATGATGAGCTGTGGTGAAGATATCCGGATCAAATCCGCGCCAGTCGCGACCCATGAGGTGCGCACGCTGATCGCTGAGCTCGATCGGGTGCTTTCGGCGGAATATCCGCGGGAGCAGCGGCATGGTCTGGAGCTGGAGGCGATCTTTCAGCCGCATGTCAGGTTCTTCGTGGCGCGACTGAACGGTGAGGCGGTGGGGTGCGGCGGCGTTGCGCTGTTTGCTGACTTTGCTGAGGTGAAGCGTATGTACGTGCGCGATGACGCGCGTGGGAAGGGAGTCGCGCAGGCGCTGCTCGCGCGCATCGAGATGGAGGTGCGCGCGGCGAGGCTGGCGGTGTTGCGTTTGGAAACTGGGGAGCGGCAGGAAGCGGCGATACGACTGTATATGCGGGCGGGGTTTCGGCGCTGCCCGGCGTTCGGGGCTTATGCCGAGATGGCGGCGGAGGCTGTGTGCACCAGTGTGTTCTTTGAGAAGCTGCTGATGGCAAGCGGGTAGTGTCGGTGCGACGCTGTCGGCGGGGTCACTGCGCAGTCCCGGTCGAGATTGCTTCGTCGCTGCGCTCCTCGCAATGACAGGGTAGGTCGAAGCCTGCTTCTTTCGCTGCCGCCAGGAGGTTGTGATAGCCCAGCCGGGCGTAGGTCAGCGGGTGCGCCTTGCGCGGATCCTGCTCCGCCTCGACCACCAGCCAACCAGCATAGTCTGCCTCGTGCAGCGTGCGCAGTAGCGGGGTGAAGGCGATGCAGCCGTCACCGGGAACCGTGAACACCCCGCCGACGAATGCGTCCAGGAAGCCCATGTCCTGCCCGATTGCCTGATCCAATGCGTCCCGCCGCACGTCCTTGCAGTGGACGTGCACCACGCGTGCGATATGGCGTGCCAGCAATGCCGCGGGATCACCGCCGGCGAACAGGCAGTGTCCGGAGTCGAACAGGAGACCCGCCGCTTCACCGGTGGTCGCCATCAGCCGGTCGATGTCGGCCTCGCTCTCGACGATGGTGCCCATGTGGTGATGGAAGGCCATGCGCACGCCGAATGCAGCCATGCGCTCTGCCAACGCTGTCACCTTGCGGCCGTAGGCAGTCCAATCGTCAGGCGCGAGTCTTGGTCGCTGGGAGATCGGCGGGAAGCCGTGCCGTCCGGAAGTGTCGGCGTAGACGACGACCTTGCAGCCGAGATCGCGCAGCAATGTGAGATGCGGTTCGATCGCGGCGAATTCCTGCGCCACGTCGCGTTCGAAGATGCGTCCATCGTACCAGCCGGAGACCAGATTCAGATGGTGCCGCGCCAGGATTGGTGCGAGCGTCGACGACGTGCGAGGGAACTTGCCGCCGAGTTCGGTGCCGCTGTAGCCCGCCTCACGCGTCTCGGCGAGACAGGTTTCCAGCGGGATGTCGCCGCCGAGCTCCGGCATGTCGTCATTGGTCCACGTGATCGGATTGATGCCGAGCTCCACGGCCATGTCAGATCGGCCGCCATGCACGGCCGTCTCGCTGCAACAACTGATCCGCCGCATTCGGGCCGTCACTGCCGGAGGCGTAATTCGGGAAGTAGGCCGGTGGTTTGGCCGCCCACGCGTCCAGCACAGGCTGCACGACCCGCCAGGTTTCCTCCACCATGTCGGCGCGTTGGAACAGGGTCTGATCGCCAATCATGCAGTCATAGATCAGCGTCTCGTAGCCGACGTTCGGCTCGCGAGGGAACCAGTCGCGATAGCTGAAGTCCATGCGCACTGCGGCGAGATCGACCACTGGGCCTGGCCGCTTCACCTCGAACTGCAAGGAGATCCCTTCGTCGGGCTGAATTCGTAGCACGAGCCAATTGGGCGGCAGCTCCTCGACATGGGTGTCGTCGAACGGCGCGTACGGTGCGTGCTTGAAGCGGATGGCAATTTCAGTGTAGCGACGCGACATACGCTTGCCGGTGCGCAGATAGAATGGCACGCCGGCCCAGCGCCAGTTGTCGATCGCCAGCCGAAGGGCGACGTAGGTCTCGGTATTGGAATCTGGCGCCACGTCCGGTTCGACCCGATACGCGGGCACCGTTTCGCCAAGCACCGTTCCCTGGCTGTACTGGCCGCGCACTGCGTCCTCTTCGGTCAGCGCGCTCAATGCGGCGAAGACATCGGCCTTGCGGTTGCGTACCGAGCGCGCGTCGAATCCCGCGGGCGGTTCCATCGCGATCATTGCCAGCAACTGGAACACGTGATTCGGCACCATGTCGCGCAGCGCGCCGGTCACTTCGTAGAACCTGCCGCGGTGCTCGACACCGACCGTCTCGGCCACGGTGATCTGGACGTGGTCGATCCGGTCGCGATTCCAGATCGGCTCGAACAGTCCGTTGGCGAAGCGGAAGGCCATGATGTTCTGCACCGTCTCCTTGCCGAGGAAATGGTCGATGCGGAAGATCTGTTCCTCGCGCAGGTCACGGCGGATGCGCGTGTTGAGTTCGTGCGCCGAGTCGAGACTGTGACCGAACGGTTTCTCGATCACCACGCGCCGCCATCGCTGCGGCTTGCCATCGCGCAACTCCTCGTCCAACAGCCCGGCATGACCGAGCTGTTCGACGAGAGGACCGAAGAAGCGGTCGGCCACGGCAAAGTAGAACAGACAGTTCCCGCCGGTCTGCTGTTCGTGTGCGACGTCATGCAGATGCAACCGAAGTTTCTCGAACAGGTCGCGATCGCTGAAATCGCCCTGCACATAAGACACGCCGGCGGTCAGGCGCTGCCACACGGCACCGTCGATCGCCTCGATGCGGTTTTCGCTGGCAGGATTTCCGACGAAGCTCTGCAGCATCGCATGCAGGCTGTCGCGCCAATCCTCGGCACTGCGTTCGGCGATATCGACGCCGATGATGGCGAAATGTTCGGGGATGAGACCGGTGCGCGCGAGATTATACAGCGCTGGCACAAGCAGGCGTTTCGTGAGGTCGCCGCCGGCGCCGAAGATCACCATTGCGCAGGGGCCGGGCGGCTGCGCCTGACGCCGCGGCGGCGCCTCGACGAGACCGGACGGAGATCCGGACGAAGGGGGAGTGGGAGTGCCCATGTGCCAAGAATGAGCTTACCCCACCTGTCGGCCGCAAGCAGCGCGTTGTGCGCTCACGCAAACGGGATCAGAAATGCGTCAGTCAACTGGCGGTCGGTTGACAACATCATACTCGGCAGATTGAGGTGGCTGACAATTGGCGAATGAGCGACTGTGTCATGCATCGGTGCGCACTGTGGGCTTCAGCGATTACCATGCTGGGTCTTGTTGGAGGTGCGCCCGGGACAGCGTGGGGCCAAGTGAACAGGGTCGGTTCTGGGCGGGCTTCGCTGGGATTCTCCACGCATGTATCGCGAGCACCTTTGGCGAGCCGACGCTCTGGGAACACTGTTGCGATGCAGCGATTGCGCCTGCAGGAAGGCTTGGGCCTGCGTCGGCGGGGCCTGACGCAGAATGGCCTGCCGGCTGCAATCTGGCCCTATGGCTTGGATACTCCGATAGAAGTTCCAGACGCCGCGGAGGCAGTTCCGTCGCAACCGGAAGTCCTGGTCATAGCAGGCTCGCATGGGGATTTAAGGGAGAACACGACGCCCCGAACACCGCCGGACTACAGCTATGTCACAGGCTGCCATGCGATTCCCAACGGATATCACTGTGACAACACGCACAACGAGGTGACACAGTAAAAGCGCTCGGACGTGACGACGCGAGTGGTGTGACGTAGTAACGTCATTCTTGCGTACGGTTCGCATGGTTATGATCCCAGATCGCGCGCTCGGCTCCTTCCACGGGCGGGTAAGCCTCCTTCCAGCTTAGTTCCACCTCCCCATCGCGGGACCCGCGTCGCCACATGCCCGCCCACCAGCTACCGCCGCCTCCGCGCCCGGTTTCCGCGGTGATTTCACTGCGGAGATTTTCCACCCGCGCGAAGGACTCCGCTTCGACGCTGGCACCGGGCAAGGGCGTCGCAACAGGCTCGGGCTCTTCTGCCGCCAGGGGCGATGGCTCCTCGTCCGCGACTGCTGACTCGGATGCCTGCTCAGGGGCGGCGACCGAAACCTCGGACGGTTGCGGGACGGCGGTGTCAGGCGCAGGCGCCTCCGTGGCCGGCGGCGATGGTTCCGCGACCGCTGGTGCCGGTGCAAGTGTCAACTCGGAAGCGGCTCCGGTCACCGGTGGCTCGGTTGGTTGCGGGACGTTGGCGTAAGGCGAAGGCGATTCCGTGGCCAGGAGGGATGGTTCGTCGCCCGCGACCGCTGGTGCGGGTGTGAGCGCGGGGGCGGCTGCGGCCGCCGGTGCCTCGGTTGGCTGTGGGACGTCGGTCTGGGTAGTGACGCGGTCGTTCCCGACGAAGCTTTTATACAGTGCCGCGGCCTGGGTCAGCAGGTCGCGGCACTGTTTGATTGCACGCCTCTCGGCCGCGATACTTTGCAGCGCATTGTCAAGCGCTCTGCGTGCTTCGGTTTCCTGCTCCTTGCTTGCAGCTTCACGTAGTTCCAGTTCACTGAGAATGCGACTGTGCAGATCAAGGGTGGGGCTGAGATCTACTGACACTGCCTTTCCCCCACAGAGCCGAACCGGCTCTACTCCGCCTTTCCTGCCTGCCTGCCTGCGCTATGTGCGTGTGATTTCTCCAGCAATAGTAGTTCCGAATGTGTTACGATATTGTTTCAAAATGGCGGGGGAATAACGCGGACTCTGCTGCCGCAGTTGCGGGGCACGGCCAAGTGCCGGGGCGTCACCGGCGGTGCGTCACCACTATCGCTGTCTCGGCTCCATGGCTGGCTGTGCAAGGCTGCGGTGGCTGCTATGGTTTCGCCGAAGTTCCAAGCCGAATCGCAATCCTGGTTTGCCTGCCGGACTTCGACCGCGGAGGAAACGCTATGCGTCGCCTGATCTGGCTGGCCCTGGTTTCGTCGCTCGCAGGTTGCGGAGGTGACAAGCCAGCAACAACTCTCTCTGTTACTTGCACTGGAGGCACCCAACTCGTCGGCGCCGCCTCGATCGATGTGCTGGGAGATCTTGCCAACGGCCTTCCGACGATGAATTTCCCCGATCCTGCAAATCCGGGCAAGACCGGAACCATCTCGGTTCAGCCTCATGATCATTGCAAGATCACTCCGGGCAACCCTTCCAGCGGGTAGGACGCACCCCTGCTCTTGCCCGCGCAGACTGCTGCGATCTAGATCGTTACAGGATCCAATGGCCAATTGCTGGCGCTCGCGACTACTGCGAGTGTCCGCCTTTCCCCACTTGGGGGCGTGCTTGAGCATTCCTATGCCTGGGTACGCCCCGCTCTTTTCGGCGGCGGTCAGATCAGGACGGGCCGGACGGAATTGAGCGCATCGCGCAGCGTGTCGAACTGTTCCACAATCGCCGGCGGGCCGATTGTCGTCACGACCCAGGAGATTGTGCCCGACGGCGCATGAACGATGTGCGACGGGCGGTCGACCGGGCCGCTGACAATCACGACCCGCCGATGCAGCCGAGGGTCGTCGGATCGCCGCTCGCTGACATAGGCCTTTAAGATGTCACCTGCGCTCGCCAGCCACTCGGCCACGAGCGCGGACTCGTCCGGGCTGAGCGGACGGGGGGGAAACGCAAGCAGAATCTCGGCAGAACATTTGGCCATCGCGGGGAGTGTACAGGGCGGATCACTTCAGGCTGGTTGCGTTTGCGAAATCCATTGACCCGTACGGATCGCCAGCTAGCGGTCCGCATCGACCGCACGCCAACCCCGCGTCAGTTCGTCGAGCCTCGCCATGAGGTCGGGCGGCAGGACACACCTCTCCGCCGCCGCCAGGCTGTCGGCCAGTTGCTCGGGGCGGCTCGCACCGACGATCGGTGCGGTGATGGCGGGATTGGACAGAACCCACGCCACCGCGAGCGTGGCCATGCTCATGCCCGCCTCTCGCGCGACCGTGCGCAGGTTTTCGATCGTCGCGAACTCCTGCTCGTGCCAGTAACGTGCCTGATATCTGGCGCCGGCGGTGCGCAGCGAAAACCGCGTGCCCTCTGGCGGGGGAGCCGCCCCATCATGCTTGCCGCTGAGCAGGCCGCCGGCGAGCGGATTGTAGGGGATCACCGCGATCGCCTCCTCTTCGCATAACGGCAGCAGATCGCGCTCGAAGGCACGGAACAACAGATTGTAGCGTGGCTGCACGCTGTCGATACGGCACAGGTTCTTGAGCTCGCCACGGCCCAGGCCGCGCGCGACGCGCCAAGCCGGCCAGTTGGACACACCGACATAACGTGCCTTGCCCTGGCGCACCACCATGTCGAGCGCTTCCAACGTCTCGTCGATCGGCGTGTCCGCGTCGTAGCGGTGCAGCTGATACAGATCGATGTAGTCGGTACCGAGCCGCCGCAGGGACGCATCGATCGCGTCGAGGATATGCTTGCGCGACGTCCCCTGGTCCCATGGTTGCGCGCCCACCTGCCCGGCGCACTTGGTGGCAAGGATGAACTGCTGGCGTTTGCCCTTCAGCCAGGCGCCGACAATCTCCTCGGTACGGCCCGCGGTGGCACGACCACCGCCGAGCGGATACACGTCGGCGGTGTCGAGGAAGTCGATCCCGCCCTCGGCCGCTGCATCGAGGATCGCGTGGCTGCGAGCTTGGTCACACTGGCCGCCGAAGGTCATGGTGCCGAGACAGAGTCGTGATACGCGCAGGCCGGTTCGGCCGAATTTCGAATGGTTCATTAGCTGTTACTCCTGACTCACAACCGGTGGGCGACGAACGTTATTCATGCACCGACATAACGGAGATGGTCGTATTCGCCGGGTGATGATTGCCACGTCACGGTCATGTTATCATCCGGTGGCGCAAGGATCGTCACAGCAGGATTGTCTGACATTCACATTCGCTATACCCGATCGAGTATATCGGGATGCCAACGGGGGGGAAGTCGATGGGCCAGCATGCAAACAAGGGGGACATCCTCCTGCAACTCTATGCCGCAGAAGTAACGCTCAGCGGTTATCTGGACCATTTCGGATTTGCCTTCTCACCGGTACTGCTCTCCGGCGACGTTGCCGATCCTGGCTTCTACAATCTGCCCACCCTTGCACCCGTAACGACGCAGACGGCGACCTACACCGCCGCCGGAACACCAGTCACCGATACCTATACCGGCGTCAAGCTATGGGACCTGCTGAGCGATGCAGGTGGCGCAACGGTAACCAGCGCCAAGAACGATATCCTCAGCAAGTATGTCGTGGCCACAGGATCCGACGGTTACAAGGCCGTGTTTTCGTTGGGCGAAATCGATCCGAGCTTCGGTGCCCAACCGGTCATGGTTGCCTACGCTGATACAGGCGGCCAATTGGGTCCCCAAGGCAGTGACGGCCTGGCACGCATGGTTGTGCCTGGTGATCAAGCGGGCGGGCGGTATGTCTCTGATCTGGTCAACCTCGATGTGCGGAGCCTGCCGGAACCCGGACCCTCGGGGCCAGGTGGGATCTCGGATCAACTGGCGTTCTCCGGCGAAATTGCTGACCCGTCCATCGTCACGCCGGCGTCACTGACCGCCCTCAATCAGTCGACGACGGAAACTGCGACCTATACCTCGGGCTCCGGGCAAGTGACCGATACGTATACGGGAGTTTCGCTGTGGACCCTGATCCAGGACGCAGGGCTCCTGACGGACCCGTCGATCAAGAACGATCTGTTGCGCTTCGGGGTGGTCGCCACGGGCAGCGACGGTTACCGCGCCTTCATCTCGCTTGGCGAGATCGATCCGGCATTCGGCAATCAACCCGATCTTGTCGCTTATGCCGATACCGGAGGCCAGCTTGGCCCAGGTGGTCAGGACGGTGCATTGCGACTGATCGTCCCGGGCGATGTCGCGGGTGGTCGCTATGTTTCAAATCTTACCAGCCTGCAGGTCATCGATGCAGTCGGGGGACAGCTAACATGATCGACATCACCACTATCCGTCCGTAGCGGTGCGTTCGGGCTTGAGGTCGACCAGCGGCGTGCCGTCCAGACAATCGAGCCCGCGGACCTGAACGGTGGTTCCTTCGACCGCCACCAGTTCAACCATGGACGATGCGATCGGGTTGGGCCGCACCGGCGAACGCAGAGCAAAGGTCCCGGTCGTCGCTCCTGTACGAAATGGCGTCTGCAATACCAGATCGCGCCGCGCGCGATGCATCCAGTACAGCACCTGAATGCGCCTGTGCCGCGCGATATCGGTGAGCGCCTCGCACCAACGCTCATCGACCACGATCGAGCAGACCGGCCCATCGGCACTGCCCCGTTTGGGACACTCGTCACGCGTGTGCCACGGCGTATGGATCGTGCCGATGAAGTATACGCCGGCATCGGCCACTGCCGGCAGTTGTATCGCCACTTCGCCAGGACGCAGTTCGCTTGCAATCTCGCTCTGATCCTCGTTCATGGGCACACCTTGCCGGGAAGGACACCCCGTCGTCCAGGCGGGAGTTGGCAAGCCATTCGTGCCGTTGCGATCCGCCAGCGCCACCGCCACGTCGCTCACTGCCGCATTGCGGCGCCCCGACGTGGCTGGCCTGGCGGACCCAGCGGACTGATCAGACGCCCACCATAACGCTGGAAGCCTTGATCACTGCCGTGGCCTTCATGCCCGGCTTCAGTGCAAGCTCCTCGGATGCCTCATTCGTGATCGACGCAGTGATCATCACCGACGGCGCGACCTCGATGGTGACGTGGGTCGTGGTTGCGCCAGGCTTCACGGTCTTGATCGTGCCGGCAAGCTGGTTGCGTGCGGAAAGCTTCATTGACGCAGTCTCCTTGGGGTTGCGCACCTACTTATCGGCGCAGACGCGATTGAGCGCCAGCAGGTGTTTGCGAGCGGCCAGCGCGGTATCCATCTCGATCGCACGATAGCGCTCCACGATGGCCTTCCCTGCGCGTGTCAGCACCGCACCGCCGCCCCCGCTGCCACCGGCCGCGGTCTCGACGACCGGCGTGCCCAGAGTGCGGTTGAGATCCTCGACCAGTTCCCAGGTTCGCCGATAGGACATCCGCAAGGCACGGCCGGCAGCGGAGATCGAGCCGGAGCGCGCGATTTCCTCTAGCACGGCAACCTTGCCCGGACCGATCCGGGCACCCGAGACAAGATCGAGCCGGATGCTCAGCCGATCGGTGGTACGCGAGCCCTCGGGTGGGCTTGGCTTTTTCTTCCCCATGGCAGATACCTCAGGCCTTGCTGCCGAATCATTGCGCGGGAAGCGTGGCTTGTCGCCGTTCCGAAGACAAGCAGTAGTTGCGCCGTCAAACGCAGTTCGGATCGGCTCGGGACTGCCTCTTGTCGTTATATTTTCGCGGCTATACCGTCGCGAGTGAGGGGGGCTGATGCTGCGCCGCGCATTCATCGCTATTTCGCTGCTGTGGTGGTCCGGCACCGCTCTGGCCGCCGACATCGTCGATGCAACGGGCCGCAACGTGCAGGTGCCGGAGCATATCGAGCGCGTGCTGCCCGCCGGACCGCCGGCCGCGATTCTTCTGGCAGTGCTGGCGCCAGACCTCATGCTGGGCTGGACATCGCCGGTATCGGACGAGGCCCGTGCGTACTTGTCACCCGAAGCAGCCACGTTGCCACAGGTACCGCGGTTGACCGGGCGCGACGACGTTATCGCCAAGGTGGTTGCACTGAAGCCCGATCTGATTGTCGATTACGGCACCGTCTCGCCGCGCTATGCGGATCTTGCTCGCGCGACACAGCAGCGCACCGGCGTGCCCACATTGCTGCTGGACGGATCGCTGACGGAAATCCCGCACGTGTTCCGCCTGCTCGGCGGCGTTCTGCACCGGGAGGGTCGCGCGGAAACCTTGGCGAAGCTCGCCGAGGCGCTGCTTGCGGTACCGGAGCGCCGGGCTGGGCATCCGCGTGTTTTGTGTGCGCGTGGCACCGACGGCCTGACCGTCGTCGCACCGGGAACCGATCTCGCGGACACCTTCACCCACCTCGGTTGGCAGGTGGTCGCGCCAGCTGGTCAAGGATCGTCCCGCCAGGCCAGCTTCGATGACATCCGCGCGCTCGATCCTGACATCGTGGTATTTTCCGATCCGGCGATGCGCGCAACGCTCGACCATTCGGACACATGGCGATCACTGCGCGCGGTGCGCGATGGCCATGCGGTCGTGGCACCTGCCCTACCGTTCGGATGGATTGATGAACCTCCGTCGATCAACCGGCTGCTTGGTCTGGCGTGGCTCAGCGGTCATGATCCGCTGACTCTGGCCGCCCTGTTCAATGCCGCGGTCTATGGCCAAGTGCTGACACCGCGACAACTCGACACGCTGCTCGCCGGCGTCCACGCCCTGCAACCGTAAGAGGTTCAATCGATGCGCTTCCTGCTGGCACTGTGCCTTTTGCTTGCGCCGCTCACTGCACGGGCACAGGAGTTGACGGTGTTCGCCGCCGCCAGCCTGACCGACGCGATGAAGGATGTCTCGACGCAATGGGCGCAGGCCGGCCATCAGCCGTTGCGCATGTCATTTGGTGCAAGCTCCACGTTGGCGCGGCAGATCGAGCAGGGCGCGCCGGCCAATCTGTTCGCTTCCGCCGACGAGAGATGGATGGACTATCTCGCCGAGAAGAAGCTGATCGTCGCCAGTACGCGGAAGGATCTGCTCGGCAATGAGCTCGTCCTTGTTGTTGCCGCGGACAAGCCGCAACATGTCACCATCGGCACCGGCTTCAATCTGCTCGGCCTGCTCGGTCCGAATGGCCGTGTCGCCACCGGTGATCCTGCGCATGTTCCAGTCGGCATCTACGCCGAGCAGGCGCTGAAGAGGCTCGGCATCTGGGATGCCGTGTCGCCGCGGCTTGCGCGTACGGATGATGTGCGATCCGCGCTGTTGCTGGTCGAACGCGGCGAAGCCCCCGCCGGCATCGTCTATGCGACAGACGCTGCCGTGTCGAAAGCCGTAATGATCGCTGGAACTTTCCCGCCCAACAGCCATGATCCAGTCTCGTATCCGTTCGCCGTGACGCAATCCGGTGATACACCCGACGCACGAGCACTGATGGCGTTCCTGGCCGGTCCGCAGGCGCGAGAGATCTTCGTAAAGCGCGGCTTCAAGGTCGAATAGGCTGCTGCTCTCACCCGAGGAATGGGAAGCCGTATGGCTGACGCTTGAGGTGGCGGCGCGCGCGGTTGGCTTCGGGCTGCCGCTCGCGGTGATGATGGCCTGGGTGTTGGCGCGGTATCGCTTTCCGGGTCGGCCGGTGCTGAACGCGTTGGTGCATCTGCCGCTGGTGCTGCCACCTGTGGTGACGGGTTGGCTGCTGCTCATCATATTCGGCATCCGGGGTCCGATCGGATCGTTGCTGCTCGATTGGTTCGGCGTGCGGCTGGTGTTCACCACGGCCGGCGCCAGCCTGGCCTGTGCGGTGATGACGTTCCCGGTGATGGTGCGCGCGATTCGATTGTCGCTGGAAATGGCCGATCCCGGATTGGAACAGGCTGCACGCGCATTGGGGGCGCACAGGCTCGACAGGCTGTTCAACGTGACACTGCCGCTCGCCTCGCCTGGTATCCTGGTTGGCGGAATCGTCGCCTACGCTACCTGCCTCGGTGAATTCGGCGCGGTCATCACCTTCGCCGCCAATATCCCGGGCCAGACACAGACGCTGCCACTGGCGATCTACGCGGCACTGCAGGTGCCTGGCGGCGAGGCGAAGGCCGCCGAACTGTCGCTGGTGTCACTGACGCTCGCGCTGATCGGACTGCTTCTGTCGGAATGGATCGCCAAACGACTGAACGCAATGCTGGGTCGATGAGCCTGAGCGTTCTGTTGCGGCATGGTTTTCCGTCGGTGCGCATGGACGTGGAGTTCGAGGTGCCCACGCCGGGTGTAGCCGTGCTGTTCGGGCCATCCGGTGCCGGCAAGTCCACAATCATTTCTGCTGCCGCGGGTCTGCTGCGGCCGGATGAGTGTCGTATCGCGGTCGATGGCCAGGTGCTCGCCGATACCGCATCCGGCGTCTGGCTGCCGCCAGAACGACGGCGCATGGGTCTCGTCTTTCAGGATGCGCGGCTGTTTCCGCATATGTCCGTGGCGACCAATCTCCGCTTCGGTCTGCGTCGCGCGGTGGAGGCTCGGGTGCAGTTCGACGAGGTGGTCGATCTACTCGGCATCGACGGACTGATGGCGCGCCGTCCGCACACTCTGTCTGGCGGCGAACGTCAACGCGTTGCCATAGGCCGCGCGCTGTTGGCGCAGCCGCACCTGCTGCTGATGGATGAACCACTTGCCAGCCTTGATACGCTTCGCAAGTCGGAAATCATGCCGTATCTGACCAGGCTCAAGACGGCACTCAAGCTGCCGATACTATACGTGACGCATGCGCTGGACGAGGTGGCGCAGCTTGCGGACTCGGTGGTGCTGATCGAAGCGGGGCGGGTGATTGGCAGTGGCCCGCTGTCCGACATCGTGGCACGCGGCGACCTGCCGCTGGCGCAGCGCGACGACGCCGGTGCGTTGCTGCTGTGCCGCGTGATGGAGCACGACGTCGGGCGTGAGTTGTCGCGCCTGGAGGGTGGCGGTGCGACATTCTGGGTGCCGCTGCTCGACGCGCCACTGGCCGTCGAACGTCGGGTGCGCATTCCGGCGCGCGAGGTGATCCTGGCCGGCAGGCCACCCGATGCCATCAGTCTGCACAACATCGTCCCTGGCGAAGTGCGGCGGATCACGGGAGACGCGGCACGACGTTCTGTCCTGGTGGAGATCGCATTGCCGGGCGGAGGAGCGTTGATCTCCCGGGTCACGACCGACGCCATCGTCCGGCTGGCGCTGTCGCCGGGCGGCCCAGTGCTGGCTCTGATCAAGTCCACCTCGATAGAGGTTTTGGGAAATTGAATCTTGCTGGCATCCTGCCTGGGCTTGGCACAACAGGGGAGAGAGACAATGGCGCTGAAGATCGAACGGTTTCAGCCGGAGGGAATGAATGTAAGGATGTCCGGCGGGCAACCTTCCTATTCGCACGTCGTGACGGTGAGCGGCACCGGCAAGATCGTCTACACCGCAGGTCAGTTGGCGCGCGATATTGACGGCAATTGCGTCGGCAAGGGCGATATGCGCGCCCAGATGGAACAGACCTTCCAGAATCTCGACCGGTGTCTGAAGGCTGCCGGCGCGACATGGGCTGACGTGGTCAAGACCAACACGTTTGTCACCGACTTTGACGAATTTCAGAAGTGCAGTGACGTGAGGATGCGTTATCTCGGTGTCGCTACGCCGACCAGCACGACTGTCGGCGTTACAAGATTGGCCGGTCCGGATTTCATGATCGAGATCGAGGCTGTCGCTGTCGTCAATTCCTGAGGCATCGACTGCGGCGACCTCTTGGGATGGGTTTGTCCACTTGGCGGCGCTTTGATTCAACACGGAGAAGGAAGGCGAGAACCACGGAGTTCACGGAGATAGTAAAGAACGGCGCTTCGCGCGAAGGATAGAGTTCATCTCTGTGGCTCTTGCCTTGCCCTTCTCCGTGGTCGCAGTCAGCGGCGCTACCAGAAATGCACGATGATGACCGCCACGAGGCCCGCCGGACACCAGGCGCCAAAACAACAGCGTCCACGCGTCGAGTGAATGAGGTGCGTGAAGAACCCCGCCGAACTGGAGCCTATCGCGGACAGCGTAATCGGCAGGACACCCTTGGGGGCGCTTGTCCATGACGGTACCTATCCCTTGCCTCGGTTCCGAAGATACCCTGGCGAGCAGGATGGCGGCAGGAGAAAGCAATGGACGCGATACCCGAAGACACCCACCTGGCGGCAGACATCGACGCGCAACCCTTGGTGCAGGCTGCCGCGGCGCTGCAGCCGACACTCCGGCAATATCGCGAGCAGATTGAGCATGAGCAGTGCCTGCCACCAGCCCTGGTGGAGCAGTTGCACGCCGCTGGCTTCTATCGAATGGTGATTCCGCGCTCGCTGGGCGGCCTGCAGGTCGATCCTCTGACCTATCTGCGCGTCGTGGAGCTGCTGTCCGAGGGCGCCGGCTCGGTCGGATGGAACGTCTGCAACAACAGCATCGGCCAGCTTGTCACGCTCGGGTTGCCGGATGAGGGCGTCCACGAAATCTACCCGCCGGGGCACGCCACCGTGATCGCCGGCACCGCCGTGCAGGGGGGCGGACAGGGGGTGCCGGTCGAGGGCGGCTATCGGGTCAGCGGACACTGGACCTTCGGCAGCGGCTGCCAGGAGGCCGTCTGGATGTTGGGAAGTTTTCAGATCCTCGATGAGGGTGAACCACGTCGCCGCCCGGACGGCGGTTCGCTCTACTGGCGCGGGGTCTTTCGCCGCGAGGACGCGAAGATCGTGCCGGGAAGCTGGGACGTGGCCGGGCTGCGCGGGACCGGCAGCTTCGACTGGACGGTGAAGGACGTGTTCCTGCCGGAGCGGCGGACATGCCCTCACGTCGGTGTGCCACTGGACAACCAATGGTCGCGCTGGCCGGGGATCACCTACGCCTTGCCGAGCCAGGCCTGGGTCGGGCCTCACCATAGCTCTGTCATCACCGGCATCGCGCGTGCCGGCATCGACGCACTGATTGCGCTGGCGGTGGAGAAGACGCCGCGTGGCCGGACCGGCATGCTGTGCGAGAACCCCCAGGTGCAGGACGCCGTCGGACGGGCCGATGCGATACTGAACGCCGGGCGCGTCTATCGCAGCGCGATGATCGCCGAACTGTGGAACACGATAGAAGCGGGCAAGGAGACCACGCTTGAACAACGCGCCCGCTGCCGGCTGGCCTCGACCTACGCTGCAGACAGCGCGCGTGAGGCGATGGATCTCGTGTACCGGCTTGGCGGCAGCACGTCGTTCAAGCGCGAGAGCCGCCTGGCAGAGTGCTGGCGCGACCTGCACGTCGTCGGCCAGACGGTGACAATCGCGCCGGAGTGGTACCCGATCGGTGGGCGGGCCTATCTTGGGATGGATACGGGCCCGCGCCTGCGTTAGGCGCGGCTTCCCGGATTGAGTTCATACAAGTGGGGTGCGTTCCGGCTGTGCGTGGTTTATAAATTCGTTTTTATGGAGTGAGGCACTCACAAGCGGGCGATGTAACGCCGCGAGCATTGTTTGTTACACGTATTTCACCAAAATCAGGGCCCGCGGCGTCTTGATTCCGTTTACCGCAGGTGGACCTTATTAAGATGAAGAAATTCTATTTGCTGCTTTTTGCCGCAGCCATTGTGTCATCGGTCATCGTCTGGTTCGCACGCGACCACACCGAACTGAACGCTCAGGCTGCAGCTCCTGCCCCGGCGGTTCCGGTAACGGCGACGCCCGCGAAACTGCAAGATGTTCCGGTTTACCTGCGAGGTCTCGGTACAGTGTTGGCGTTCAACACGGTCGAGATCAAAGCGCAGGTCAACGGGATGCTCATCGCCATCCCCGTGCACGAGGGTCAGGAGGTCCGTCAGGGCGATATCGTGGCCCAGATCGATCCTCGCCCATATCAGGCCGCGCTCGACCAGGCGACTGCGCAACGTGCCGAGGACGCGGCGCAGCTACAGAGCGCGCAACTCGATCTGCAACGCTATCAGCATCTGGCAAAGAGCCAGTTCGCACCGGTACAGCAGGTGGACGATCAGCAGGCGACCGTCAACAAACTGGTGGCGACCATGCAGGCGGACACGGCGGCGATCGAGACCGCGCAGATCAATCTCGACTATTGTACGATACGCGCGCCGATCAACGGTCGCGTCAGCTTTCATCAAACCGATATCGGCAATCTGATCGAGGTGGCGAACCAGACCGGCATTGTGTCGATCACGCAAGACAAGCCGATATCGGTCGTCTTCACGTTGCCCGAGGCGCAACTGCCTCGCATCCACCAGGCGATGGCGAGTGCCGAGTTGCCCGTGGCGGCCTACGACAGCGATGACCGGGCGAAGCTTGCCGACGGCCAATTGCTGACGCCGAACAACGCGATCGATACCTCCACCGGGACAATTCAGCTCAAGGCCACATTCGCGAACGATAACGACGCACTGTGGCCCGGCGAGTTCGTCAATGCGAGGCTGCGGGTGGATACCTTGCATCGGGTGGTTACCGTGCCGGTCGCGGCAGTTCAGCACGGGCCAGACGGTCTGTTCCTCTACACGGTCAAGCCGGACAACACGATACAGGAGCTTGCCGTCCAGCTCGCTTACCAGAACGACGATATCGCCGTCATCGCCAAAGGTCTGAAGGGCGGCGAAAACGTCGTGCTCACCGGACAATCGCGGTTGTCGCCTGGTACGCGTGTCGCGATGAACGCCAGCAGCTCAGCGCCCGGCAACAAGAGCTAGGCGCGATCACAGATGAGCATCTCGACGCCATTCATACGCCGCCCGATTGCCACCTCACTGCTGACGGCGGCGGTGTTGCTGGCGGGCCTCGTCGCGTTCCCGCTGCTGCCGGTGGCGCCGTTGCCCAACGTCGAGTTCCCCACTCTTGCGGTAACGGCCAACTATCCCGGCGCAAGTCCCGAGACGATGGCCTCCACCGTCGCGACGCCTCTGGAAACCGAGTTCGGCGAGATGCTGCCCGGCCTGGCGCAGATGACCTCGACCAGCGTGTTGGGCAGTACGCAGATCACGTTGCAGTTCGATCTCAGTACCGACATCAAGGCCGAAGCCACCATGGTGCTCGAGGCGATCAACGCTGCCGAGGGCTCACTGCCGAAGAATCTGCCTAATCCGCCGACGTTCCGCGAGACCAATCCGTCGGATGCGCCGATCATGATCCTCTCGATGCAATCGGACCAGGCGCCGATCACCGAAGTGGATGACTATGCAGAGAACCTCGTCGCGCAGCAGTTGTCGCAGCTTCAAGGCGTGGGGCAGGTTCTGGTAGGCGGACAGCAGACGCCGGCAATTCGGGTTCAGGTCGACCCCGCCAAGCTGGCCTCGATGGGCATGACCCTGGAGGACGTCCGCACCGTGCTGACGAACGCAACCGTCGATAATCCGAAAGGCAGCATCAACGGCCCGCAGCAATCCTTTACGATCTATGCCAACGATCAACTTACCAAGGCAGAACCATACAACAACATCATCATCGGCTATCGCAACGGCGCGGCGATCCGCATCGGCGATATCGGGCGTGCGGTCGACGGCCCGCAGAACGACCAGTTGAGGGCGTGGACCGACGGCAAGCCCGCGATCCTGCTGCTGGTATTCAAGCAGGCCAACGCCAACGTCATCACCACCGCCGACAGCGTGAAGGCCAAGCTGCCATCGCTGGAGAATAATATACCGCCGACCATCCACATGTCGGTGGTGTCCGATCGTACGCTGACGATCCGTGCATCGGTCAGCGATGTCGAGTTCACTCTGACGCTGGCCATCGTGCTGGTGGTGATGGTGATCTTTGTGTTCCTGCGCAATGTGTGGGCCACCATCATACCCAGCGTCACGATACCGGTGGCCCTCGCCGGCACGCTCGGCGCGATGTATGTGTGCGGCTTCAGCCTGGACAACCTGTCGCTGATGGGCCTGACCATCGCGGTCGGCTTCGTGGTGGACGACGCCATCGTGATGCTGGAGAACATCTTCCGTCATATCGAGGAAGGCATGAGACCGCTCGACGCCGCCATCAAGGGCGCGGGCGAGATCGGCTTCACCATCATATCGATCAGCTTCTCGCTGATCGCGGTGTTTATTCCGCTGCTGCTCATGGGTGGCATTGTCGGCCGGCTGTTCCGTGAGTTCGCGATCTGCGTGTCGATGACCATTGTCATTTCGGCACTGGTGTCGCTGACACTGACGCCGATGATGGCATCGCGGTTCCTGGCGTCGTCCGAAGACGCGCACCAGCACGGCCGCATCTACAACGTCATCGAGCGGATGTTCGCCGGCATATTGCGCTTTTATGAGCGGACGCTCGACATCGCGTTACGCTTCCGCTTCATCACCTTGATGGTGTTCCTGGCGACGGTGACGCTCAGCGTCGTGCTCTACGTGATGATCCCAAAGGGCTTTTTCCCGGACCAGGACACCGGCATCATGATCGGCACCACCGACGCGGCTCAGGACATCTCGTTCGATGCCATGTCGGCATTGCAGCAGCAGGTGAACAAGATCGTTCTCGCCGACCCCGCGGTGTCGTCGGTGGTGGCGGCGGTCGGCGCCGGCGTTGCCGGTCAGACGGCCAACAACGGCCGCATGTACATCACGCTGAAGCCCTGGGACCAACGCAAGGACAACGCGTTCCAGGTGATTGAGCGCCTCGATCGCAAGATGCAATCCGTGCAGGGCATCCGCCTGTTCCTGCAAGCCGTGCAGGACGTGCGCGTGGGCGGGCGCATTTCACGCACGCAGTATCAATACACCCTCCAGGACGACAAATCGGACGAACTCAACACGTGGGCACCGAAGATCCTGGACAAGCTGCGGACGCTGCCGCAGCTCGCCGATGTCACCTCGGATCAGGAAGTCGCGGGCACCACCGAGACGTTGACCTATGACAGGGATCAGGCAGCCCGGTTCGGCGTGCAGCCGGCCGCGATGGACGACATCCTGTACGACGCATTCGGTCAGCGCGAGGTGGCGCAGTACTTCACCGGTAACAAGGCCTATTACGTCGTCCTGGAGGCCTTGCCGGATCAGCAAGGCCGGTTGAGCACGTTGCAGAAGCTCTACGTCACGTCGTCCAGCGGACAGGCGGTGCCGTTGTCCACGCTGGTGCACGAGACATCGGCGCCCGTGCAGCCGGTCGCGGTTAACCACCAAAGCCAGTTCCCGGCGGTGACCATCTCATTCAACCTAAAAGGCGGCGCCTCGCTGGGCGACGCGGTGAATGCCATTGAGCGCACCGAAGCGGGAATGGGCGTGCCGGTAACGGTGGAAGGCTCATTCCAGGGCACGGCGCAGGCATTCCAGAGTTCGCTGAGTTCCGAGCCCTATCTGATCGCGGCGGCGCTGATCACCGTCTACATCATCCTCGGCATTCTGTACGAGAGTTACGTGCTGCCGTTGACGATATTGTCCACGCTGCCATCCGCCGGCGTGGGGGCGCTGCTGATCCTGCTGATCTTCGGCTACCAGCTCACCGTGATCGCCCTCATCGGCATCATCCTGCTGATCGGCATCGTGAAGAAGAACGGCATCATGATGGTGGACTTTGCCATCACGGCCGAGAGACGCGACGGGCTGGCGCCTGTGGCGGCGATCCGTCAGGCCTGCCTGCTGCGCTTCCGGCCGATCCTGATGACCACCATGGCAGCTCTGCTCAGTGGCGTACCTCTGATGCTGGAAAATGGAGCGGGATCGGAGCTGCGCAAGCCACTGGGTTTCGCCATGGTCGGCGGGTTGGCACTGAGCCAGGTGCTCACGCTCTACACCACGCCAGTGGTCTACCTCTATCTCGACCAGCTGCAGCAGTGGCTGGCGCCGCGTCGGACACCTCATGTGCCGAAGTTGGCAGCGATCATGGCGAGTTCACAGGGCGAGGGGGCGGACTGAGAAAGCCAGGAGGAACGTTCGAGATGGCGTTGCACTCGGCAACCTTGCCTTGCTTCAGAAGCAATTGGAGAATTTTTCGATGGCTGAGGCTCGATGCAGTTGCGGTGCCGTCACGCTGTCGCTTCCAGGACCATCTGAGCTGGTCGTAGCCTGTCACTGCATCGACTGCCAACGCCGAACCGGCGCGCCGTTCGGTGTAGGCGCTTTTTACCCCGCTGAGGTCGTCACCATCTCAGGAACCCCAAAAGAGTTCACACGCACCGCCGCAAGCGGCGGGAAGGTCCATACCTTTTTTTGTCCAAACTGCGGCTCAACAGTCTACTGGCAAGCCGAGAATCTGCCCGCGCTGATCGGCGTTGCTGTCGGCGCGCTGGCAGACCCGAATTACCCAGCCCCCGTCAGATCGGTTTTCGAGCAGTCGAGACATATTTGGGTTCACATTGATGGTGCGGTTGAACATTTCCAGCAAAGCAGCGTGCCAGATAATTCAAAGTAAGACGCCACCGGCCAATACCGCAGCCGAAAGCCCGACCTGCGATGCGAGAGACCACCACCGGTAGCCCAGTTGCCACGATAGATGGCATGCCACATATTGGTAAGCCATGTTATTGGACGGCCGATGAGGAAGAACCAGCGTCAGTTGCGCGAGGGCTTTGGAGCCCTCGTCGCCCGCGCGGCCCGGCAATGGCGTCGCGAGGTCGACCGCCGTCTGCAGCCATTCGGCCTGACCGAGGCCACGTGGTTGCCGCTGATCTACCTTGCGAGAGCGCATGTGCCGATGCGGCAGAAGGATCTCGCCACCGCACTGACGCTCGACGGCTCGTCTGTCGTGCGCCTGCTCGACGCGCTCGAAGGATCGGGCCTGATCGAGCGCCGCGAGGAAGGCGCTGACCGCAGGGCCAAGATCATCGTGCTGACCGCGCGCGGCTGGTCGATCATCGAGCGGGTCGAGGCTGCCTCGCGCGAGGTACGAAACGCCACGCTCGCCGGCCTGTCCGAGGACGAACTCGGGACAGCGACCCACGTGCTCGAACTGGTCTGCGAAAACCTCGCGCGGCAGGACAAGACGGAGTGAGCGCAACAGCGATCGCAGTCGCGGGGCCACCGACGGTGAGCCGAGCGGTCCGCATGATCGTGACGGTCTGCACGATTCTGGCCACCCTGATGCAGTCGCTCGACAGCACCATTGCCAATGTCGCACTGCCCTACATGCAGGGCACGATGTCGGCAAGCCAGGATGAGATCAACTGGGTGCTGACGAGTTACATCGTCGCGGCGGCGATCATGACAGCGCCCACCGGCTTCCTGGCCTCGCGGTTTGGCCGCACGCGGTTATTCGTAACCGCTGTCGTCGGCTTTACCATCGCATCCGCACTGTGCGGGCTGGCGGAGTCGCTCGGCCAGATCGTGGTGTTTCGCATCCTGCAAGGGATGTTCGGGGCGGCCCTGGTGCCGCTTTCGCAGTCGGTGATGTACGAACTCTACCCGCCCGAGCAACGTGCCAAGGCGATGGGCCTGTGGACCATGGGCGTTATGATGGGCCCAATTTGCGGCCCCATCCTCGGCGGATGGCTCACCGACAATTACAGTTGGCGCTGGGTATTCTACATCAATGTGCCGTTCGGCATCGTGACCGCGATCGGTCTGGTGACTTTCCTGCAGGAGAGTTCGTACGGCAGGTCGGCGAGACTCGACTGGATCGGCTTCGGCGCGTTGAGCCTGGCGATCGGCTCGTTCCAGATGATGCTCGACCGCGGCGAGACACTGGACTGGTTCAGCTCGCGCGAGATCGTGCTGGAGGCCTTCATCGCGGGTGTCGCGTTCTACGTCTTTCTGGTGCAGTTCTGCCTGGCACCTCGGCCATTCCTGTCGCCCCGGTTGTTTGCCGACCGGAATTTCACTGTCGGCGCCTTCCTTTACGCGATCATGGGACTGATCATGTATGCATCGCTGGCGCTCCTGGCGCCGTATCTGCAGACGATGATGAACTATCCCGTCATGACTGCCGGTATCGTGCTGGCACCGCGTGGCGCGGGGTTGATGGTGGCCGCGCTGATTTGCGGCAGGGTGATGGGAAGGGTGAGCGCCCGGCTGCTGGTCGGCGTCGGTTTCGTTGTCGGCGCCTATGCGCTGCACGAGATGACTCTGTGGACGCCCGACATAGCGGAATCGACCGTGATCATCGTGGGCTTCATCCAGGGCATCAGCATCGGTTTTCTGGCGATCCCGATCAACATCATCGCATTTGCAACGCTGCCATCGGCGATACGGACCGAGGCCACCAGCATTTACAGCCTGATGCGCAATCTTGGCAGTGCAATAGGAATTTCCATCACCGGTGCGCTGTTGCAGACCAACACCCAGGTCAACCACGCCATCATCGCGGAGGACGTAACCCCGTTCAACCGCGCTCTGCAGTCCGGTGCGGCCTCACAACTCTGGAATACGGGGTCCCCACACGGCATCGCACTGCTGGACCAGGCAGTAACCTATCAGGCCAGGATCATTGCCTACGTCGACGACTTCAAGTTGATGCTCGTGCTGGCGATCTTTGTTCTGCCGCTCCTGCTGCTGGTGCGCACACCGCGCTCGCAATAATTGTCACACCATCGCCAGCATCATGCGGGATGCCTTCTCGCCGATCATGATCGAGGGCGCATTGGTATTGCCCGAGGTCAGCGTCGGCATGATCGACGCATCGGCGACGCGCAGGCCTTGCATCCCGTGCACGCGAAGCTGGTCGTCCACCACCGCCATCGGATCTGAGCCCATCTTGCATGTGCCGACCGGATGATAGGTGGTCTCGGCATTCTTCCTGATCCAGTCGAGCAGCTCGTCGTCGGACTGGATATTCACCCCCGGCGCGATCTCGTCGGTGGCAATGCCCTGCATGGTGGGCGCTGTCATGATGCGCCGCGTGATGCGCATTGCCTCCAGCGTCACATCGCGGTCGAGCTGTGCGGTCATGAAGTTGAAGCGGACCGCGGGTGGCGTGTGCGGCGACTTCGAGGTCACATGGATGCTGCCGGTGCTTTCCGAACGCAGGATGTTCATGATCGCGGTAACGCCGGATTGCCTGGCGAGCCGGAAGTTCGGATCGGACAGGAAGGGGATCCAGGAGATCGCCGCGTCGGGTGCGTCCAATCCGGCGCGGGTGCGCACATAGGCGCGGACCGGCGATGCCGGCAGGCCGAGCAGCCCCTTGTGGGTCAGCGCATATTTCAGCGCCTGCTGCACCATGCCAAGCCCGCGTGCCTTGTCATTGTAGGTCATGCCGAGCGAGGCCGGCACGGTCCATTTCATGCGCGGTGAGTAGTGATCGCGCAGGTTCTCGCCGACGCCCTTCAGCGCATGACTGACCTCGATGCCGAGAGCCTGCAGCACGTCGGGATTGCCGATGCCGGACAGTTCGAGAAGCTGCGGCGAATTGATCGAACCGGCGCTGACGACGACTTCCTTCGCCGCGCGAGCCTCGCGCTGCTGGCCGTTCACCGTGTACCGCACGCCGACGCAGCGCTTGCCTTCGAGCAGCAGGCATTCGGTGTGCGCATGGGGTTGGATCGTCAGGTTGGGCCGCGTGCGCGCGGGGTTGAGATAGCAGACCGCGGTGCTCATGCGACGCCCGCCGCGGATCGTCATCTGGGTCATGCCGATGCCGTCCTGCTTCGCGCCGTTATAGTCTTTGGTGTAGGCGATGCCGACCTCGCCTGCGGCCTTGATCAGCGCGTCGTACAGCGGCCCTGTCTCGAAGTTCTCGCTGACCTTCAACGGACCATTGCGGCCGCGATATTCTTCGTCACCGGTGCCCTGGTAGCTTTCCATGTCGCGAAAGATCGGCAGCACCTCGCGATAGCTCCAGCCGCGGTTGCCGAGCTGCGCCCACTGGTCGTAGTCCTGGGACTGGCCGCGCACGAAGACCATGCCGTTGATCGACGACGAACCGCCCAGCAGCTTGCCGCGAGGGATGGGAATGCGGCGCTGGCCAGTGCCCTCGTCAGGCTCCGATGAATACAGCCAGTTGGCGGCTGGGTTGTTGATCAGCCTGGCAAAGCCGACCGGGATGCGCGACCACGGATGGCTTTCGCGGCCGGCTTCCAGCACGAGCACCTTGTGCCTCGGGTTGGCGCTCAGCCGGTTGGCGAGGACCGATCCGGCCGATCCCGCGCCCACCACAATATAATCGAACGTCTGGCTATCCACTTTTGTCGTTCCTCCCCACACGCAGTTCCGGTCACTCGCCGAGCGGCGCTGCCATCCCCACAGCACTCTGATAGGCCGCCCTGACTTCGTCGGTGACGCTCTGGGTGTCCTCGCGGAGGTTGCGCGGCGTGATCGCGATGAAAGCGATTTCCCAGTCCGCGGGGATCGGCTTTCCCACTTTCGGCACGAACGCATGCGGCGCGTTCGGCGGATTGTGGAAATGATCACCACCGGTCACCGGGGTCAGCACGGGCTGTGTGTGCTCACCGACGGAAAATGCGTCCGCCTCGCCGACCACATACATGGGAAACTGGTCGGTTCTGCTTCGCGCGTGTCGATGCAGTTCCACTCTCGGCAGAAAGACGGCGGCGACCCCTCGCCCATGGCGGTTCTGGCCGAGCCGCCAGGGGCCGGGGCCGGACAGGTCCACTTCGGGGGCGAGCCTGTGCCGTTCCGAGCCGAGGACTTCCCGCAGCGCATCCTTCGGGTTGAATTCCTTTTCCCGTCCGGAAAACGAGGCGCGGATCTTGCCGAAATCCGCATATACCGCCTTCATCCAGGCCAGTTCGTCGTCCGCCAGTTCGTGATCCTTCAGCGGGATGCTTGAGTCCTCGGGCATCGATGTTTCCTCTGTGCTTGATGGCTCATGACTACCTTTCCGCCGCCGCCGAAGCCAGCCCGTCCGATGGCCGCTGTCGTTCAGCGCGCCTGCGCACCCAGCCGCCGCATTGTCTCTAGCCATCCGGCGCGCTTCGTGGCGCTTGCAGTCTCGATCATGCCGAAGAGGCTCTCGCGGATCGGTCCGATGCCGCAGAAGCCAAGGATGCTGCGTTTGAAGCCTTTCAACCCATGCGCGCCAAAATACCAGCGATAGATCAGCACCGGCATTCCCATTGTCACTACGATCCGAGCGCTCCTGCCCCTTAGCCGCGTTCGCCACGAACGTCCACCGAGGACGTACGCGAAGCCTGGTCGGAACACCTGCTCGAGGAACGCCTTCAGCACCGCCGGAAATGTGCCGTGCCAGAGCGGATATACGATGCACAGGTGATCCGCCTGGCCGATCGCTTCCTGCGCCGGACGCAGCGCGTCGGGCAATTGGCCCGTCTCGAACGCTTCCTTCGTCTGCAGCCAAGGGAAGTCCAGCGAGGCCACATCGATGCGTGTGACGGCATGGCCCGCTTGCGTTGCGCCCTGCGCATAGGCATCGGCAAGCGCGTGACACAGGTGCCCACCCGCCGGATCAGGATGGCCCAGGATGATCAGCAGCCGTGCCACGTCGGTTCTCGGGCGAGGGCATCGTGCATCTGTGGCGGGGTTAACCGTGCGCTAACCAGAAACATGCGACGATATGCCGATGAGCGGAATTGGTGCCGTCGTGCCAGCCGACAAGCCCCCGCCCGCCGAGGCGCGCCAGCCGTTGGAACGCGACAGCGGCAAACGGCCGCTGCCACGCCGGCCGCGCAAGCAGCAGTCAGACGACGACATGGTCGAGACAGAACCGCACCAACTGGACGTCGAGGCGTAGAGCGCCTGCTCCGGCAGAATGGCAATCATCGCCGAGCTGGTCAAAGCCATCGACACGACTTCTTGCTGTCGTTCAGGACATCAAGCGAAAGCCCTGCGCTCTCGGCATCCGGTTCTCCCAAAGACGACGTTACCGCGGCGCCAGGGTTGGCTTTGCCGGCCAGGTCGATGTGCAGGGACGTGGAGCCGGCCTTGGGTACCATCAGATAGCAAAATTGCTTTTCCGGCATGTCCGAATGAATGCTCTGGTAGATATACCCTGACGTCACGCGGTACTCGCGACCATCCAGCCAGGTAGTGACGATGCGAAATATGGTGAGATTGGTAAAATCGTGGACGACGCGCGCTTGCCTCTCGACAGCTTCGACTGATCGGTCGACCGATTTAGGGCTGGCGTGCTCAACGGTCGCGCCGCTGGCTTGGCCTGGCGCAGCACCGGCCTCGATATAGCGGCTGTGTGGCGTCGGCGAGTGCATGAGGTCATAGCCGACCAGTCCCACGACACCCGTAGCAGCCCCCATGGCGATGCCTGCGACGATCACCGTCTCAAAGGTGATGGTCATGCTGCTTCCCTCCCGTCAGTGGGAGGCACAGCATGTATCTGTTGGCGCTGCCATGGTGTCGATGGCGGGTCCGGCCACGGCATGTTCGCGTGGGTTGTATTGATCAGGTGCGACAGGACCTCTGCAGCCCGCAGGAGATCGGCAGCGGTGAGCAACTCCTCAGGCGGAACATCCCTGCGGTCAGCGCGGATCTGCCAGCCGGAGTTCATGCCCATTGCGAGCAACGGCAACGGCAGAAGATCGATCGCTATCGCCACGAGCAGGAGGGGCACGAAGTCGAGTGCGTGATGCAAAGTGGCATCGAAGAAGCTGATGACCCGTATGGGTTCCGCGAGTATCGGGATTGCCGGACCTTGGAACCTGAGTTCCGCGTCGATGCGCCGCTGCATCTCCGCAAGCTGCTGCGACAGAGCGTCCAGGGCCGCCCGCTGTTCTGGCGCCAGGGTGATACCGGAGGGCCTGACCGCATTCTGCGCGGCATCTGCCGCGGCATGCAGCGTGTGGCCGAAGTCAATCGAGGAAAGCCCGAGAATTGTCAGGCGAAGTGCTTCGGCGGCTGCGGCGAAGCGACCAGGCATTTCGCCCAGCGACAGCCCATCCTGTGTGATGATGGCGCGCAAGCTGGCCAGTTGCTCCTGAGACCGCGTTGTGAGCGTCGCAACCTCGGCTGCCTTCTCTCGGGCCTGGCGCTCGGCTTCATCAAAGGAGGCGGCGACCTGGGCGATCATGCCTTGCACAGGACCGACGCCCGGCTTGGTGGTGAAGCCACCGACCTTGCGCTCCGAAGCTTCGATGTTGCGGTAGTTCGCAGCCTGCAGCCGAATATTGTCAGCGATCTTGAGGCTGTGCTGCGCCGCCTCCGTTGCCTTGGTCGTCTCCTCCGCAAGTGCGGTGAACTGCTGCTGCATTTCGGCGCGCATGGCTTCGTGTCCGACCATCCCGGTGAAGTTCAAATATGAGGAGATGCCGACCACCATTATGGCCCCGCCAATGACAACCGGAACGGCTACGGCCAGACGCACCCCGGTGTAGTGTGGGAGTTGCAGAAGCACGGCTCGCCAAAACAGGAAAAGCGCTGCGGTCACCGCGACAGCCAGGACCGCTGCTCCGGCGCGGCTGAACCAATCCGTGGCTTCAGGATTGAGGTCGGTGACGCCGAGATAGGTCCAGTAGCCTGAGGCCATGGTCAGGATTACCAAGACAAGCGCTTCGGGGATGGCGAGGCCAAGCCGGATTTCAGTGAGCGTTTTCAGAAGTGGGCGCGGTTGCGACATGGGTGGGCCCTCCGTGAATTCGGACTTGATGATCAACCGTCGTGACGCCCGGTTATCGTTGCCGCTGCCTCATGTGGCAGGCACGCATTTGCCCGTTTGATTCCGTTTCGTTGGAAACGAAACCGTCGATGCACGATGTTGCTGTTGCGCGGAGCAGGCAGTGTTAACGGATAGCGGGTTGAGTTCCTTCCGTGTCCCCGGCCGGACACTGCGTGGTTGCGGCGACACACTGCCCCTGCCGACGGGACGTGTCCCGAGCGGAAGTTTACCGTTTACCGGAAGGCCCCCTCGAGGACCCGAGCTCGCAGACCGCCGGCCTTTACCAACGGGCCGAACATAGCCCCGCCCTACAACAATGCGGGCCGACGCAACCTCGACCGAGCACCCAGCAATCGAAGCTACAGCAAGCCTGACATAATCCGATGTCCACGATCCAGCCGTTTTTACTGATGTCCAATGACAAGCGCGCGATTGAAATAACAGATTCGTTTTAGCCGACATCAGTATTGGTCGACAGGTGACTGAAATGGAACCAAATCCCCCGCAGCGAGAAATGATTCGGATATTTCCCGTGCCACTACGTCTGCGCGGTCAGCGCGATCGCAGCGGCGGCTTGGCATGGCTCGATCACCGGCATGCCGATCGCATCCTCGACCGCGGCGCGGTGATGCGCCATGCCGGTGCAGCCAAGTATTATCGTTTCAGCTCCTGCGGCAGCGCATCCACGTGCCGCCTCGATCAGCCGGGTGCGGGCCGCCTCTGGTTCCAGCAACGTATCCATCGATACGTTCAGGGCGACTTCGGCGGCCAGCCGGCCCTCCAGGCCCATCGCGCGCAAAGCAGCGAGATGGCGCGCCTTTGACGCATCCACGATCGCGATGACGCCGAACCGCTCGGCGCGCGCCACCGCCGCGGCGACGGCGCAGCGGAACACGCCGAACACCGGACGCCGCGTCGTGGCGCGTGCCGCCTCGATGCCGGGATCAGACGCGCAGGCAATCACGTAGGCATCCGCCGGCTCGCGCTCGATGAGCCGGCACAGCGGTTCCACCACACTGTGCCAGTCGCGCCAGTCGTAGATCGCTGGCGGTCCCTCGCGCAGCGTCACCACATCGAAATCAGGCCCGCCAACCAGCCGGAAAGGTGCGAGGGCAGCCGAAATGCCGTCGGAACAGGCAACAGACGAGTTGGGGTTGACCACCAGAATACGTGCCATGCAGATACTGTCCGCCCCCTGGCCTACCCGATCAAGCGGACCGATATGAGGTCGCGACGGCACTCGACTTGCAAGGACACCGACGATGACCCCGGTTCGCTGGCAGCCCGATCGCACCACGCCGAAACCGCCCTGGCCGGTGCCGTCGTTGGCAGTTGCGCTGGGGCGTGGCTTCGTTGGTCGCTGCCCGGCCTGCGGCAAGGGTCGGCTGTTCGACGGGTTCCTCCGCGTGGTGTCGGAGTGCGCACACTGTCATGCTCCGCTCGGTCTGGCGCGCGCCGATGACGCGCCGCCATATTTCACCATTCTGATCGTCGGACACATCGTGATCCCGGCAATGCTGATCATGCAGAAGATGGAGGACCCGCCGACCTGGCTGCTGTCGGTGATCTTCGTGCCTCTCACGGTGATCCTGGCGATTGGGCTGCTCCGCCCCGTGAAAGGCGCTACCGTGGGGCTGATGCTGACCTTCAACATGCTGAAGACTGACGTCGAAACCGGATGAGCCAGCCCCCGTCCGGCATTGTTGAGGGGCGCTTGTCCCGCGTGGTGCTGGACGGAGAAGTTCCATCCAGGCTTCCGCCTGCACTGGAAGCGGACCGCACGCAGGCCGTGGCCGATCTCGCGGCGGAGAACCACTTCGTGCCGCTGACCGCCAAGTCGGGTCCTCCGGTGCGCGGACCATTCGTTCTGCACCTCGCCGTGCAGCAAGGCAGGCTGGTATTCGACATTCGACGCGGCAACGACACGCCCGTCACGATGATCGGATTGGCACTCGGGCCCTTTCGCAGGCTGGTGAAGGACTATCAGCTGCTGGTCGACAGCCATATCAAGGCAGTGGAAGAAGGCCGAGCCGAACGGATCCAGGCAATCGACATGGGACGGCGAGGCCTGCACGATGAAGGTGCTGCGCTGATGCGCGAGCGGCTGGCCGGCAAGATCGCAATCGACTTCGCCACAGCGCGGCGGCTGTTCACGCTGGTCTGCGTGCTGCACCAGAGGGTCTGAGGCCGATGCGGATCGACGGAGTGCCATACAGAACCATCTGGGTTGATCCGGACGATGGCTGGTCGGTCTGCATCATCGACCAGACCAGGCTGCCCTGGGCTTTGGAGATCATGCGGCTGACCGACGCGCCGGAGGCGGCGCACGCCATCCGTTCCATGCAGGTGCGCGGCGCCCCTCTGATCGGCGCCGCGGCTGCCTACGGGCTGTGCCTCGGACTGCGACAGGACCCATCGTCGGTGGCCATGGAGCGCGACGCGGCCCAACTGGCGGCAACGCGGCCGACCGCGATCAATCTGCGCTGGGCGCTCGAACGGATGCTGACCCGGCTGCGCAACACGCCGGCGGCGGAGCGCGAGCGGGTCGCGTATCAGGAAGCTGCGGCGATCGCCGACGAGGACGTCGCGCAGAACGAGGCGATCGGCCGGCATGGACTGCCGTTGATCGAACAGGCAGCGACGCCGGGCCACCGGGTGAACATCCTGACGCATTGCAACGCCGGTTGGCTGGCAACGGTCGATTGGGGCACCGCTCTGGCGCCGATCTACATGGCGCATGATGCCGGCATCGATCTGCATGTCTGGGTCGATGAGACGCGTCCGCGCAACCAGGGGGCCGCGCTGACCGCGTGGGAGCTTGGCCGTCACGGGGTCGCGCATACCGTTGTGGCGGACAATGCCGGTGGGCATCTGATGCAGCACGGCGATGTCGATCTGGTCATCGTCGGCACCGATCGCACGACCCGACGTGGCGATGTGGCCAACAAGATCGGCACCTATCTGAAGGCACTCGCGGCGCACGACAATGGCGTGCCGTTCTGGGTGGCGCTGCCTTCCACCACGATCGATTGGACGGTGTCAGACGGAATCGCCGAGATCCCGATTGAGCAGCGCGGTGCGGCCGAGGTGACCGACGTCACCGGACGCACGGCGGATGGCACGATCACCACGGTGCGCGTCGCGCCCGTCGAGAGCCAAGCCGCCAATCCGGCATTCGACGTCACGCCTGCGCGACTTGTGACCGGCCTGATCACCGAACGCGGCAGGTGCGAGGCAAGTGCAGCCGGGTTGGCGGCCCTGTTTCCCGAACGTGCCTGACCGCCCGCGCGGGCCGACGTCGATGCGGGCTGTTACGCTGCAGGCTGTGGTTCTGCTGTCTGCCTGTGCACCACGCCCGTCGCCTGACGCGCACGTTCCCCCCTTCGCGCGTGTCCCCTATGAGCCTTTCTCGCGCGCAGCCGTGGTGGCGATCGCGCTGCGCGAATGGCGGCTGTTCGGTTCGCCGGTCGATGACGCCCCGCCTGGCAGCTATCGGCCGGCAACACCCGAGGACAAGCCGGAGCGGCAGCAAGGGCTTTGGCAGCGGGTCGGCGAGTATTGGTGGCTGGCGATGAACGCGGGCGATCCCGACTCGGGCTGGACCGGCAAGCACGACGCGAACGGTGTCGTGTTTCCGGCGAGCGAGGACGGCACGTATGCCTGGTCGGCCGCGTTCGTCTCCTACGTCATGCGCATTGCCGGTGCCGGTGCGCGGTTCCCGTATTCCGCCAGCCATTCCGATTACATCGACATCGCCGCGGACATGGCAGCGGGCCGGACCTCGGGCTGGCTGATCACTGCCGAACGTCCTGAAGCATACGCACCGCAGCCGGGCGACCTGATCTGTCTCGGCCGCGCCAGCGCACGCGACCTCCGCTACGCCGACCTGCCGGCGGGCCACTTCCCCGGGCATTGCGACATTGTGGTGGACATGTCGGTGCCGGGTCAGATCGTCGTCGTCGGCGGCAATGTCGACGATGCGGTGACCATGAAGCACGTGCCGGTCACGCCGGATGGCAAACTGGCAACTTCTGACGGACAGGTGGTGGACACCCGTTACCCGTGGATGGTGGTGCTGCGACTTACCGTCGGTGTGCCGGTGGCGTAGTTCAGGCGTCAGGGCCGACAGGCGGTGGACCGGCCGCATCGACCGCATCCATCTCGACATCAGAGAACACGCGCGAGCGCGTGATGAAGCGAACGCCTTCGGCCGCCTCGAGAGAAAAGCTGTCACCGCCGTCCGTCACCACGTCGATCGTGAGCTGGCTGTGCGCCCAATATGGGAATTGTTCGGCGCTGACGTAAAACGGACAATCGGCGATCAAGCCGAGTAGAACGTCGCGCGGACTGACGCGGTAGCCTCCGCGGCGGAGACACATCGGCGCGCTGCCCTCGCAGCAACCGCCCGACTGGTGGAACAGCAGCGGACCGAATTGATCCCGCAGCTGTCGCACCAATCTTGCGGCCGCCTCGGTGACCAGCACCCGAGGCGGGGCCGCTGTGCGCTCAGAAGAAGCCAAGTGCGTTCGGGCTGTAGCTGACCAGCAGGTTCTTGGTCTGCTGGTAGTGGTCCATGATCATCTTGTGCGTCTCGCGACCGTAGCCCGAGTGTTTGTAGCCGCCGAACGCCGCATGCGCCGGGTACATGTGGTAGCAGTTGGTCCACACGCGCCCAGCCTTGATCTCGCGTCCCACGCGATATGCCACGGTGCCATTGCGCGACCAGACGCCTGCGCCCAGGCCATAGATGGTGTCGTTGCCGATCGCGATCGCATCTTCCACCGTCTTGAATGTCGTCACCGACAGCACGGGTCCGAAGATTTCCTCCTGGAAGATCCGCATCTTGTTGTGGCCGACGAACACCGTCGGCTTCACGTAGTTGCCGTTCTCCAGGTCACCGCCGAGATGTGCCTGTTCGCCTCCGGTGGCGAGGCGCGCACCCTCCTGCTTGCCCACCTCGATGTAGTTCATGATCTTCTCGACCTGACCGCGCGAGGCCTGCGCGCCCATCATCGTTGCCGGATCGAGCGGGTGCCCCATCCTGATGTTCGCCACGCGCGGGATGGCGCGTTCCATGAACTTGTCGAAGATAAATTCCTGCACCAGCGCGCGGGACGGACAGGTGCACACCTCGCCCTTGTTGAAGGCGAACAGCGCGAAACCTTCCAGCGCCTTGTCGAAGAACGCGTCATCGGCGTCCATCACATCGGCCATGAAGATGTTCGGCGATTTGCCGCCCAGCTCCATCGTGCTGGGGATCAGGTTATCGGCGGCATACTGCATGATCTGCCGGCCTGTCGTGGTCTCGCCGGTGAAGCTCACCTTGGCGATGCGCGGGCTGGACGCAAGCGGCACGCCAACCTCAGAACCATGCCCGTTCACTACGTTCAGCACACCAGGCGGCAGGATGTCGCCGATCAGGTCCATCAGCAGCGCGAGGCTCAGCGGCGTGTCGGACGCGGGCTTGATCACCACGCAATTGCCGGTGGCGAGCGCCGGCGCCATCTTCCATGCTGCCATCAGCAGCGGAAAGTTCCAGGGAATGATCTGCGCCACAACGCCCATCGGTTCGCGGAAGTGGTAGGCGACGGTGTCGTTGTCTAGCTCCGCCAGCGAGCCTTCTTCGGCGCGGATGCACCCGGCGAAGTACCGGAAATGGTCGGCCGCAAGTGGAACGTCGGCATTGCGTGTCTCGCGGATCGGCTTGCCGTTGTCCACGGTCTCCGCGTAGGCGAGCAGTTCGAGATTCTCCTCGATCCGGTCGGCGATCTTGTTCAGCATGCGCGCGCGCTCGGCCGGCGAGGTGCGGCCCCAGGCATCGCGTGCGGCGTGCGCGGCGTCCAGTGCCCGCTCGACATCTGCGGCGTCGGAGCGTGCCACCTCGCACAGCCTGTTGCCGTCGATCGGACTGGGATCGACGAAGTAGCGTCCCTTCACCGGTGCCTGCCATTTGCCGTTGATGAAGTTGTCGTAGCGTGCGCGCAGTTTGCTTCGCTGCGTGGTCATGTCCTGGGTCTGGTCAAGCATCGGCTTCTCCTTGGTCGCTCTCGCGGCGCTCATCGTTTGCGCGGCGGTCTGACGAGCCGTTCATTGGCGGATTGCAAGGGAGCCTGCATTGATCTGGGTCAACGGCGGAGGTGGCAGCCGTTCTTCAACACGGAGGAAGTCTCACGGCTGATTCGTAACTCGCGCTCAAGGTTGCACGATGGACGCGCCGCTGGTCCCTCGACCGCCATTTGGGTCGGTGCTACCCTCCCAGAAAGACCGCGATAGTCGGTAATGGATGGGGAAGGAAATGCCGTGGCGTACACCCCTGCCTCTGCACGCATAAGCAAGCTGCGACGCAACGCGATTGCGATCTTGATCCTCAGCGGCATCGTGAACTACCTGGACCGTGCCACGTTGGCGGTCGCCAATCCGCTGATCCGAGAAGACCTTGGACTTAATGTCGCGGGCATGGGATTGCTGCTGTCCGCATTCCTCTGGTCTTACGCCTTTTCGCAATTGCCGGCAGGCGCGATGGTCGACCGCTTCGGACCGCGGCGCATGCTGACCATTGGGCTGACCGTCTGGTCGCTGGCCCAGGCGATGGCTGGTCTGGTGACGAATTTCGGTATGTTCATCATAGCGCGCGTCGCGCTTGGCGTCGGGGAGTCACCGCAGTTCACCAGTGCGGTTCGCGTGGTGCGTGACTGGCACAATGTGCGCGAACGCGCTTTGCCGATCGGGATCGTCAATACCTCGCCCTTCATCGGCCAGGCGATCGCCCCGCCGCTGCTCACAGCGTTGATGCTGACCTTTGGCTGGCGGTGGATGTTCGTGTTCATGGGAATGGTGGGCCTGGTCGTGGCCGTCATCTGGTTCGGCGTTTCTCGAGAGCCACGCCATATCGACCTTAGCGCCGAAGAGCGGGAACACCTGACGGAGGGCGAGCCACCCGCACCACCGGAGCCGATCAGCTTCGCCCGGTGGCGCGAGTTGTTTGGGTTCCGCTCGATGTGGGGACTGATGCTGGGCTGTTTCGGTATAGGCTATATCAGTTGGCTCTACGCGGCCTGGCTGCCGGGATATCTTGAAATACAGCGTCACATGAGCATCCGCTCGACCGGATGGATCGCCGCAATTCCATTTGCCCTGTCGATCATCGGCGCGGCTGGTGGCGGCTGGTGGGCAGACTGGCTGATGGCAAGGGGCTTCTCGGCGGTCAACAGTCGCAAGTTGCCACTCGTCACCGGGGTGGCCGGCGCCGCCGTGTTCACGATCTGCGCGGCGGAAGCCACCAGCAACGTCATGGCCGTGACCTTCGTTACCCTTGCAATGATATCCGGCAGCCTGTGCGCTGGGCTCTTCTGGGCGTTAGCGAGCGTCATCGCCCCAGCGAACTGTACCGCGTCGGCCGGCAGCATGGCCAATTTCGGCGGCTATCTAGGGGGTGCCCTGGTTCCGATGGTTACCGGCTTCATAGTTCAGGCGACGGGCAGCTTCACGCCAGCGCTGCTGCTTGGCGGGGCCATCGGGCTGATGTCATCGCTGTGCTATCTGCTGCTCATTCGCAATGAGCCGATTGCCTTCCGTGCAATTGGCGAACAATTCGTCCCTGTGCGCCCAACCGCGTGATCGACGCCTCCACGAGGGCCGGGGAGAAGGTAAGAATGGCGCTTGCGCGAAGCGCATAGATTACTTTCTCCGTGGCTCTCGCCTTCCTTCTCCGTGCTAAATCGAAGCTGCCGCCACCCACCACCAGCAGTCGGGCAATTGGCGAGCGCGCTCGGAATTCTCAGCGTTGCCGCCAGGGCAATCCTTCCGCCTTCCATCCGCTGGCAACGCCGCGGTGGCCTTCGGCATCCACCGTGCCCTCGAACCCGTCCGCCACGTTGAAGGAATTCGGGAAACCAGCATCCTGCGCCTCCTGTGCCGCGGCGTAGCTGCGTTGGCCGCTGCGACAGATGAAGTAGATGTGGTGCTCCGCAGTGAATCCCGCCTCCCTCAGTTGATCGGCGAAGGCGGCGTTGTGCTGCATCGTCGGGTATGTTTGCCAGGAGACCAGGATCGCCTGCTTGCCGGCGGCAACCAGGTCCGGCACGCCGACGAACTGCCACTCGACATCGGTTCGCACGTCCACGAGCTGCGCGTTCGGGTCGTTCTGCAGGGCTTCCCAGACCCGCCCGGGGGGCACATTCTCAACCATCACAGGAACTCCCGCTGCATGAGGATGGCGATGACCCAACTCTACCACGGTACGCGCTGGCAAGAGGACCTCACCGCGTCGATCGGCCAGACGCCGCTGATCAAACTCCGTCGCGCCTCCGAAGCAACCGGCTGCACCATCCTCGGCAAGGCGGAGTTCATGAACCCCGGCGGCTCGGTGAAGGATCGAGCAGGCCTCTACATCATTGCCGACGCCGAGAAGCGTGGCGCGCTGAAGCCGGGCGGCACCATCGTGGAAGGCACCGCAGGCAACACAGGCATTGGCCTCACGCTGGTGGGCAATGCCCGCGGCTATCACTGCGTCATCGTGATTCCGGAGACGCAGAGCAAGGAGAAGATCGACTTCCTGCGCATGATCGGCGCCGATGTGCGTCTGGTGCCCGCGAAGCCATATCGCGATCCCGGCAATTACGTGCATGTCTCGCGCCGGATGGCGGAGGAAACCGGCGCGGTCTGGGCCAACCAGTTCGACAACCTCGCGAACCGCGAAGGCCACCGCACCCACACCGGCCCGGAGATCTGGGAACAGACCGGCGGCAAGGTCGACGCCTTCACCTGCGCCTGCGGCACCGGCGGCACGCTCGCCGGCGTCGGTATGGCTTTGAAGGCGCATAACCCCAAAGTGCGCATCGTACTGGCAGATTGCGAGGGCAGCGGGCTCTACGGCTGGGTGAAGAACAACGACCTGAAGATCGAGGGGAGTTCGATCACCGAGGGCATTGGCAACTCGCGCGTCACCGCCAACATGGAAGGAGCGCCGATCGATGACGCGGAGCGCATTCCCGACAGCGAGGCGCTGCAGCACATCTACGACGTGCTTATCCACGAAGGCCTCTCGGTCGGCACGTCGTCCGGGATCAATATCGCTGCAGCCGCCCGCGTGGCGAAGCAACTCGGTCCGGGCCACACCGTGGTCACCATCTTGGCGGATGGCGGCTCGCGCTATCAGTCGAAGCTGTTCAATCCGGAGTTCCTGCGGTCGAAGAACCTGCCTGTGCCGCAGTGGCTCGCGTGAGCCGCGATCCTCACTGCACCTTTTCGAGGATCAGCAGCGGTTGGATGCTGACCGTCACCTCATGGCGCCGACCGCCGTCCGTCAATCGGCTGACGTAGTACACCGAGCCAGGCACCGGTGAGCCAGGCCGCAGATCGTTGGGATCGATGCCGCGCAGATCGGCCTCGCAGGCGAAGCGGAACGCGACGTAGCCGCCGGCGTGGGTCTGGATATTCTCGATCGTCACGCTCGCCGGCACCTTGAAGCGCTCGGTGAGGCTCCGACGCACCAGCGTCAGAGTCTCGGGATCTTCGCAATCCGGCGGCACAACGTGCAGGCGCAGCCAGATCACGGTGACGGCCGCGACCACCAGGATCACACAAATGCTGAATGCCAGCGCGAGACGCAGCACTGGCCGACGGCGCGGGCGAAACAGCTCGCTCATGGCGCGCAGGCCATGACGCGACGAGGGTTCAGTGCGTTCCTCGCCGGACGAATCGTCCGTTGCCGGGCTTGGCCAGCACCGACGCGCCATCCCAGATAAGCGCCCCACGTAGAAATGTCGCTGCGACGTGCGCACGCATTCGCCGTCCGTGATACGGCGACCAGCGCATCTCCGGCCGATCCTGGATCGCCGCCTCGTCGAACGTGAAGTCCCCGCGCTCCAACACGCAGAGATCGGCATCCGAGCCGACCCGCAGCGCGCCCTTCCGCGGCCACAGCCCATGCATCTTGGCGCTGCGCTCGGCGCAATAGGTCGCCATCAGCGTCGGCGACAACCCGCGCTCCTCAAGCAGCGAGAACATCAGGGGAGCAAAGCTCTGCATTCCGGTCAGCCCGGCGCCGTTGGCAAAGATATCCGGCAGCATCTTCCGTTCGATCGGCCACGGCGCGTGATCGGTGGAGACATAGGCAATCTTGCCTGCGGTCAGGCACTGCCACATCCGCTCCACCTCGAGGGCAGTCCGGAACGGCGGATTGCATTTCCCCTTGCCGCCCAGCCGCACGATGTCGTCCTCGGTCATGCAGAGATACTGGATGCAGGCCTCACCGGTGGTCTGCGCGCCCATGCCACGGAACGTCTCGGCGATCGCGAACCCGCGCGCCAGCGAGGAATGCGCGATGTGCACATGCGCGCCGGTCTCCAGCGCCATCTCGAAGATCTCGAGATCGGCTATCGTCTCTGCCAGCGGCGGGCGCGTGCGGCAGTGCATGATCGGTTCGACGCGCCCCTCCGCGCGCGCCTGCGCGGTCAGCATCTCCACCAGCTCCTGATCCTCGTTGTGGATCGCCACCGGCAGCCCGGTCTTCGCGATCTCGCGGAACGCGGCGAGCATCGTGGGGTGATCGATGCGCGGGAACCGCACCGCGTCATACTCGTAGGTGGACAGCTTGAACGCCGAGATGCCGCCCGCCGCCAGACCGGGTATTGCACCGACGCCGCCGGTCTTGGTGATGGTGCCATACAGCGCCATGTCGACATGCGCGGTACGCTCCACCCAGCCGATCTTGTCGGCCAGGATCGCCGCATCGGTCACCGGTCGCGGCACGTCGTACGGCATATCCACGCACGTGGTGACGCCACCCGCCGCCGCGCTCTTCGTCGCGGTCTCGATGCCAGGCCAACCGGTAGACGACGAAGTGTGCATGTGGCCATCGACCAACCCTGGCAGGATCAGCTTGCCGGAATGGTCAATGGTCTCGCCCGCCGGCGGTGGCGTCCCCTCGCCGATCGCGGCGATCGTTTCGCCGCGCACCGCGACGTAGCCGCGCTGGATAATGGTGTCGCTAGTGACCACCTCGCCGATGATCACCCGGTCGAATGGAGCTGACACTATATATAAGTGTCCCTGGCACTCAGTTGCGATGCAGTGCGCTTGACCTTACGAAGGATCGCACACGGACACCAGCGGAGGAAACGCATGATCCTGCACGACGTGAAGGTGCACCCATCCAAAGACAACCTGAAGCGCGAGGATCAGCTCGCCTGGAAGATCGCCGCGGTCGCCGCCGACAAGGTGCCGGTGGAGCGCGACGTCGTCGCCATGATCGTCAACCGCATCATCGACAACGCCGCCGTGGCGATCGGCGCGATCAACCGCCATCCGGTGGTAACCGCGCGCGACATGGCGCTCGGTCATCCCCGCAAGGACGCCGCCACGGTGTTCGGCGCGGCACAAGGCAAGCGTGTCAGCCCCGAATGGGCCGCCTGGGCGAACGGCACCGCGGTGCGCGAACTGGACATGCACGACACATTCCTAGCGCAGGACTACTCGCATCCCGGCGACAACATCCCACCGATCCTCGCGGTGGCGCAGACCATGGGAAAGTCCGGCCGCGATCTGGTCCGCGGCATCGCCACCGGCTACGAGATCCACATCGATCTCGTTCGCGCCATCTCGCTGCACAAGCACAAGATCGACCACATCACCCATCTTTGCCCTGGCCAGGCTGCCGGGATCGGCACGCTGCTCGGCCTGAAGCAGGAGGTCATTTACCAGGCCGTGCAGCAGGCGGTGCACGTGAGCTGCACGACACGTCAGTCACGCAAAGGCGAGATCAGCTCGTGGAAGGCGTACGCACCGGCGCATGCCGGCAAGCTCGCGGTGGAAGCGGTGGATCGCGTCATGCGCGGCGAAGGCGCGCCAAGTCCGATCTACGAAGGTGAGGATTCGGTGATCGCGTGGCTGCTGGATGGGCCCAACGCGCTCTACCGCGTGCCGCTGCCCGTCGCAGGCGAGCCGAAGCGTGCCATCCTCGACAGCTTCACCAAGGAGCACAGCGCCGAATACCAGTCGCAGGCACTGATCGACCTGGCGTTCAGGATGCGCGATCAGGTCCCTGACGTGGAGAAGATCGAGAAGGTCATCATCCACACCAGCCATCACACGCACGCCGTGATCGGCACGGGTGCCAACGACCCGCAGAAGATGGATCCGAAAGCGAGCCGCGAGACGCTCGACCACTCGATCATGTATATCTTCGCCGTCGCCTTGCAGGACGGGCGCTGGCACCACGTGAACAGCTACGCGCCGCGCCGTGCGGGCCGCGCCGACACCGTGCGGCTCTGGCACAAGGTCGAGACGCGCGAGGATCCCGAGTGGGAACGCCGCTATCTGTCCACCGATCCAGCCGAGCAGGCATTCGGCGGACGCATCGAGGTGCTGATGCAGGATGGCACCCGTATCGTGGACGAGCTCGCGGTGGCGAACGCGCATCCGCTCGGCGCCAGACCGTTCGGGCGCGAGGACTACATCCGCAAGTTCACCACGCTGACCGATGGCGTGATCTCGACGCGCGAGGCGAACCGCTTCCTGGAAGCCGCGCAGGATCTGCCGCGACTCAAGGCGGGAGAGCTGCACACGTTGAACGTCGCCCTGCCCGCCGGCACGCTTGCTGTCGGCAGGCCAGGGATATTCTGAAGGTGACCGCCGCCATCACGGCCGGCCTTGTGCCGACCATCCACGTCTTTCCTTCACGCTGGAGCAACCACCCATGAGCGACACCGCCACCCTTCCCAACCGTGCAAAGAGAGGCGTCGGCCTGTCCGGCGTCACCGCCGGCAACACGGCGCTGTGCACGGTCGGACGCACCGGCAATGACCTGCACTACCGCGGTTACGACATCCTCGACGTCGCCGAAACCTGCGAGTTTGAGGAGATCGCCTACCTCCTGGTGCACGGCGCGCTGCCAACTCGCGCCGAACTCGCTGCCTACAAGGCGAAGCTGCGCTCGCTGCGCGGCCTGCCCGCATCGTTGAAGCAGGCGCTCGAGGCGCTGCCGCCCGCCTCGCATCCCATGGACGTGATGCGCACTGCCGTCTCCGCACTCGGCTGTGCGCTGCCGGAGAAGGAGGATCAGAATCAGCCAGGCGCACGCGACATCATCGACCGCCTGATGGCCTGTCTCGGCTCCGCGCTGCTCTACTGGTTCCACTACGCGCACAACGGCAAGCGGATCGACGTGGAGACCGACGACGACAGCATCGGCGGCCATTTCCTGCACCTGCTGCACGGTCGGCCGCCCAGCGAGATGTTCGTCCGCGCCATGCACACCTCCCTGATTTTATATGCCGAGCACGAGTTCAACGCCTCGACCTTCACCTGCCGGGTGGTCGCCGGCACCGGGGCAGACATGTATTCGGCGATCACCGCCGGCATCGGCGCGCTGCGCGGGCCAAAGCATGGGGGCGCCAACGAGGTCTCGTTCGACATCCAAAGCCGCTACGCCACCCCCGATGAGGCGGAAGTCGACATCCGCAAGCGTGTCGCCAACCGCGAGGTCATCATCGGCTTCGGCCACGCCGTCTATACGATCGCCGATCCACGCAACAAGGTCATCAAGGATGTCGCGCGGCGGCTGTCGCAGGCCGCCGGCTCGATGAAGCTGTTCGACGTCGCTGACCGGATCGAGGCGACAATGGCGGACGCCAAGAAGATGTTCGCCAACCTCGACTGGTTCAGTGCCATTTCGTACCACATGCTCGGTGTGCCCACCGCGATGTTCACGCCGTTGTTCGTGATCGCGCGCACCTCCGGATGGGGCGCGCATGTCATCGAACAACGCATCGACAACAAGCTGATCCGCCCCACAGCGAACTACATCGGCCCCGAAAACGTGCCGTTCGTGCCCATCGACAAGCGCGGCTGAGCGATTCGCATTCGTCGACGTAAACCGCCGCGACATCGCTGTCGCGGCGGTTTTGTGTGACATCGATGCATCGTATTGCGCGTCGAGCGCACTTTTTTCATCGAACTTGCGACGAAACGGTTGCTTTTTGTTGACAGCAGTGGGCGAGACAAGGAATAGCGGATTCGGTGCGTATGCATTCGATTCGTAACGAGCCGACGCAATGCGCATGACAACAGAAGGACGGTCCATTGACCGCAGTCTCGTCCAGGTGAAGCACAGCCGATCGAGCATCGGTGTCCGATGCAGGATCGCAGTGGCGACGAAGACGATGGCGCAGACCTGCGCCGGGCTGGTTCGTCGGGCTTCCAGTGACGTGCGGCATTGGCGCGCGTGGCACTTCTCATCCCACGCAGGATCGCCGGCCCGATGAAGCTGGTCTGTCTGCACGGTTCGCAAACTGCGGCAGGCCTGGTGCGGAACCGGTCGCTAACTCGGCCGCAGCCTAACCGCGCAACAGAAACCAACGACACCAGAAGGAGTTCCTACAGGTGAGCAACGAAGAAACCCCGACCACCGAGCAGCCACGCGCGCAGGCGCTGGCGATGCGGGCGGGCGGCCGCAAGAAGGCCGCAGCGAAGAAGGGCGGACGCAAGGCCGCGCCGAAGAAGGCCGGACGCAAGGCTGCCCCGAAGAAGAAGGCCGTGGGCCGCAAGAAGACCGCTGCGAAGAAGGTCGGCCGCAAGACTGGAGCGAAGAAGAAGGCCGCTGCCAAGAAGGGCGGGCGCAAGAAGGCAGCGGCTCGAAAGAAGGGCGGCGGACGCAAGAAGGCCGCTGCTGCCGCGGGTCCTGCAGCCGACTCGATGCCATCGAGCGGCTCGGATCCGATGAACTGAGGTTACGCCGTAGCCGGCTCCCTTCGTGGAGCCGGTGCGGATAACGGGGCGCCTTCGGGCGCCCTTTTTTCTTAGCCAAACGTCGTCAGCAGATCGTCCACTTGCCGCACAGTCAGCAGCCGTGGCGTCGTACCGCGCAGCAGCAGATAGAGTTTTGCGGCCTCTTCCAGCTCTTCCGCCGCATAAACCGCATCGGTCAGCGTCTTGCCGGACACCACCGGACCATGATTGGCCAGCAACACTGCCCGTGCATCGCCTGCGGCGGCGTTGATTGCCGGTTCCATCGCCGCATCGCCTGGCCGGTAATACTCGACGATCGGCATGCTGCGCCCGACCCTCATGACGAAATACGGCGTCAGTGGCGGGATGGGGTTGGCCATATCGACATCAGGCAGGCAGGCGACTGCGGTCGCCATCGTGGAGTGCAGATGCACGACCGCACCGGCGTCCTGCCGTGCCCTGTAGAAGGCGCGGTGCATGAACACCTCCTTCGACGGCTTGTCACCGCCGACATGCCGGAAGTCGGCATCCAGCCGCGACAGTCGCGCGGGATCGAGCCGACCGAGGCTCGAGTTCGTTGGTGTGATCAGATAGCCGTCGGCCAGCCGTGCGCTGATATTGCCGGCGCTGCCGACCGAGAAGCCGCGCGCAAACAGGCTTTCGGCGAGTTCAACCAGCAGTTGGCGGGTATCATCCTCGGTCATGTGTGATTTCGGGCGAATGCCCGACCTCCTGTTGCACTACGCCTTATCGTCATGGCCGGCCGCCGTGCGGCCATCCACGACTTCCGCATCAGACAGAGTCGTGGCTGGCCGAGCCAAGCTCGGCCATGACGATAGAGGGAGGCCTAAGGGACCTGATCCGGCCATCATGGCAGCGCCTCGAATGCCTTGATGAAGAAGTCGCGCGCTCCGAAGTTTCCCGACTTCAGCGCCAACAGCAGCGGTGTCACGCCGCCCTCGGCATAGGTCCACGGCACGCCTGGATCGATCTCGCCGCCAATCCGGAGGCGACGCACGCCAAGGCGCGACACCACCGCGCCAGCGGTTTCGCCGCCAGCGACGATAAGCCGCCGCACGCCGCGCGCCACGAGGTCCTCGGCGATCAGCGCCAGTGTCTGCTCGATCAGAGCACCCGCAGCATCGCGCCCAAGCGTCTGCTGCAACGCCGTCACCTTGTCGGGCGGCGCCGATGCAGCAATCACGATCGGCGTGGTGCCAAGTTTGTCTGCCACCCACTCGCGCGCTTTCGCGACCATGCGCGCCGTGTCGGGCTGTGCGATCGGATCAAGCTGCAGCACGGGCACAACTTCGCGTGCCATGCCAACCTGAGCGAGGGTGGCGCGCGAACAAGAGCCGGCAATCACCGCAGCATGGCCCGACAGCGTGGGCAGCGCGGTGGCATCGCGCTCCGGCAGCAGTCCGCTGCGACGGAAGTTGTCGGGCAGCCCCACCGCGACACCGGAACCGCCGGTGATCAGCGCATGGTGCTCGGCTGCCTCGCCGATCGCGGCCAGGTGCGCATCGCTGACCGCATCGACGATGGCATAGCGACGCCCCTGTTCCTTCAGCTCGGTCATCGCTGCGCGGATCGCTATCGGCCCCTGTTCGACAGTCGCGTATGGTACCAGGCCCACGGTGCCATCGGTCTGCCGCGACAGCACGCGTACCAGATTGGCATCGGTCATCGGCGTCAGCGGATGATGCTCCATGCCGCTCTCGTTCAGCAGCGCGCCGCCGACGAACAAGTGGCCCTGGTAGACGCTGCGAGCATTGGCTGGAAACGCCGGGCACGCGAGCGCGAAGCCGGCACCGAGGGCGGCAAGCAGTGCATCGGCAACAGGACCGATGTTGCCGGCGTCGGTGGAATCGAAGGTCGAGCAATACTTGAAGAAGAACTGCCGGCAGCCCGCCGCGCGTAGCCAGGCGAGTGCCGCAAGGCTCTCATCCACCGCCTGCCGCACTGGCGCGGTGCGCGATTTCAATGCCACGACGACCGCGTCGGCATCGGGCGCCGGGTCCGCCGGGCCTGGCACTCCGATGAGCTGCACGGTGCGCATGCCACCACGCACCAGCATCGAGCAGAGATCGGTTGCGCCGGTGAAGTCGTCGGCGATCGCGCCCAACAGCATGGCCTCATCCTCCCGATGGCAACGCCAGTATGTCGCGGTGGCCGATGGTTATGGCAAGCCTGCCACGCAGCGCCTGACGAAGTCGCGCCTCCTGCCACGCAGTTATGGCGGCTGCCTGCGCCGGTCGCGCGTTGCGTGCGGCATCGGCCATGTTGTCGATCAGTGCGCGCTGCATGCCGAGCGCGGTGCGTGGAACGCGCCAGTCGGACGGGGCCGATGCCGTCGCCGCGAGTGCGCTGGATGCGGATGTGCCAAGCGCAGGGCCAAACCCCTTGTCGCGTCGCATGTCACGCCGGAAGGCGCCCAGCACCAATGCGTCGGATGGATGGTGCGGTCGCCAGACGTCACGCCCGTCGACGGTAAGGCACGCCAGGAGGGGTACGGCGAGCGCGCCGCTCAACCGCGAAAGCCATGACGCCGAGACCAGATCGAGCAGCGCGGAACACACAACCGCATCTACATCGTCGCAACACGACCCTCGCAGGATGGTTAGATTGCACACCACCGCCCGCATCCGCCACAAGCCTTGAGGCGTGGACACCAGTAGTTCTTCGCCCTCCACTGTCGCGGCGAAATGGTGCCGCCGCGCCCACGCCGCGGTACGGCCGAACGCATCATCCAGCAGAGTGGCGTCGGCATCGACCAGGATCCAATCCTGACCGCGCCCGACGATCGGTGCCAGGAAGCGAAACATGCTGCCGGTGCCTGCGCCGAGGTCCATCAGGCGCGGGCGCCTGGGCAGCCGATCCGCAAGCCGCCGTGCCAACGCAACACTCCGAGCGGCAAGATCGAGTGGTTCCCGCAGTGCCAGCCAATCTGCGGCGAACCGATCCGTCACTCCGCCAATGCCTCCGCGAATGCTGTTACCTGCGTCTGCCAACTCGGCAGCGTCTGCCCAACCTGCCACGCGGCCTCCGCCATCTCGCGACGCAGCTCTGTGCCGAAGATCATCCGCCGCAGTGCCTTGGACAGGTTATTGTGGTCGCCGACAGGAAGCACCACGCCGCACTCCGCCGTCACCAGATTGCCGGCAGCACCACCGGCACTCACCGCCACCGGAACGCCGCGCTTCAACGCTTCGGCGATCACCATGCCGTAGCCTTCCCAATGCGTTGCCAGCGCGAACAGGTCGGCCTCGTGCCACAGCGCTTCGAGCGCGTCATCCACCACTTCGCCCGCAAAGCGCACCCGCCGCGCGATGCCGAGCTCTTCGGCCAGTGCCACAAGCGAGCGGGCGTGCACCGGATCGCGTTCCGGCGAACCGACTATGGTGAGTTGCCAGTCGAGATCGAACAGTCGCGCGACCGCCCGCAGCAACACATCATGCCCCTTGCGCGGCACCAGCGTACCGATCGAAATGATGCGGCAGGTCGGCCCGCCGGAGCCTGTGCTGCGTGCCGCATCGTCCGTGCCGGGGACCACGACCCTGATGCGGGCGCGATCGACGCCGAAACCTCCGGCGAGCTGCTCGGCGGTAGGCTCGCTGGTCACTATGATCCGCGCAAGTCTGGGCAGCAGGCGCTTTTCGATGCCGAGCAGCGCGGTGCGGTCGCCTTCAACGAAGCCGGTCTCCAGGGCGGTCGGATGATGGATCAAGCCAATCGCATCACGCCTCGTCAGTGCATCATCCAGGCCGATGAACGCCGGTAGCGCGAGGCCATCGATGATCGGCCGCGAGCCACTGGTGATGCTGTGCCACGCCGCGCGGGCGGCATCGCGCGCCGTCGCGTCCGTCAGCGGATGTGTGCCCACGAGCTCCGCCACCCGTACCGTGTGTCCAGCCTCGCGCAGTCCCGCGACGATGCGCCGGTCATAGGCGTAGCCGCCGGACACCGCATCGAGTGGCGCAGGCACGATGAGCGAAAAATGCATCAGGCAATCGGCCCATCGTAGGCCGCCCAGGCGTTCGGGCTCTCGCGCACCAGTATCTTCAGCCTGGTCACCGCGCGACCGCCATCGCCTAGGCGCCCGTCGCGGCAGGCGGCGGCGAGCAGACTATGGATGTGGAACGCGACGTATTCCGTCGTCGTGTTGATGGCGGCGAAAGCGGGATTGTTGTCCAGGTTGCTGTAGTCGAGCGCATCGAGCACGCGGCGCAGTTCGGTCTTCGCCAGGCCGATATCGACCAGAAGCTGCAGATGGTCGAGCTTCTCCGCACCGAACTCCGCCTCCACCACGAAGGTGGCGCCGTGCAGTTTCTGCGCGGGACCGAATTCCTCGCCGCGAAAACTGTGGGCGATCATGATGTGGTCGCAGACGGTCAGGCTGAACATTCAGTTCGTCCCATAGGTGATGACGTGGCACAGCCCGCCGGGTGCGAGAATGCACGGCATGGCTTCTGGCATATCCTCGAAGCGCGTCGGACCCTCAAGCAGCGCATCGTATCGGGCATCCGCCAGCAGTTCGAGCGCCAAGGACAGACGTTCGCCATGACTGCGCCTCCCGCGCATCGGTGTCGCAACCGCCCCGACCTGCGTCGCGATCAGCCGCAGGCGCCGTGCGTGAAACGCCTCGCCGAGTGGCACCGTTGGTGCGCGATCGCCGAACCAGCTTAGCTCCACGATGCGCGCCTCGAACGCAGCCCGGTCTAGCGCGACGCGCAATCCCGCTTCGCTGGCCGAGGCATGAACGATGAGTTCCTGCTCGGCTGGCGCGTCGGCCGGCGTTGCGAAGCTGCAGCCGAATTGTCGCGCCAGAGGCTCGCGGGCGCGGTCGATGTCCACCACGGTGACGCGAGCGCCGGGAATGCGTGCCAGCAGCGATGCAGTCAGCAGACCGACGACGCCGGCACCGATCACCAGCATGCGCTCGCCGGCAAGTGGCGCGGCATCCCAGACCGCGTTGAGTGCCGTCTCCATGTTCGCGGCAAGCACCGCGCGGTGAGTGGGCACGATGTCGGGCACGGTGACGCACATTTCAGCCGGCGCAAGGAAAATGTCCTGGTGAGGATGCAGCACGAAGACGCGCGTGCCATCTGTCGTTTGGCCGACCGCGCTGTAGCCGTATTTGACCGGAAACGGGAAGTCGCCGCCCATGAACGGAGCCCGCATCACCTGATACTGGCTGGGCGGGACGCGACCGGCGAACACCAAGGCCTCGGTGCCGCGTGAGACGCCGCTGGCCAACATGCGCACCAGGGAAACGCCGATCGGCACATTGTCGGGCAGTGTTTCCGCGCGAATCTCGCCGCGCTCCGGAGCAATGGTCCAGAACGCACGCGCGACAGTCATCCTCGCGTGCCGGGTCGTGCGCGTGCCAGCGGGATATCGACCAACAGGTCGGCGCCGATCCGGTGCACCGACCAGTCAAAGCGCAGTACGTCGGTGAGAGTCGTCGCCTGCGGCAGAGTGAAGGCCGGAATGCCGGAGCCGATCAGCAGCGGCGCGATCGTGACATGCAGCCGATCGAGCGCGCCGGCGGCGAGGAAGCGCGACACGGTTATCCCGCCGCCCTCGACGAACACGCGCCGTAACCCGCGTTCAGCAAGCGTCGCGAGCACGGCGACGATATCCAGCCCTTCGCGCGCTCGCGGCAGCCGGAGCACCGGTGCGTGACCGACGCGACCGTGGCCAGGGGCATCGTTGGCGCACAGCAGCAGGGTCTCCGGTCCCTCGCGGAATACGCGATAGCGTGCATCCAACCGGCGATCGGTATCGAGAATAACACGCACCGGCGACGGCCCCTCGACCTCCCGGGTGGTCAGTTGCGGATCGTCCGCACGGATTGTGCCGGCCCCGATCACCACGGCGTCGAACAGGGCACGGAGCCGATGCGTATGGACGATGTCCTCTTGTCCGCTGATCCAGTGAGAAGCGCCGCTCACAGTGGCGATGCGGCCGTCCAGGGACTGCGCGAGCCGACCGAGCACGTAGCAGCCATCCCGCGCAGTGGGAGAGGCCAGCAGCGGGCCATAAAGCGGCGACAGGCCGCCGTCGTCCGGTGCGCGTCGCAACAGGCGGCGCCAAGTGTCCGGGGCCAGCGAATTCATTCCTCGGCAGTATCACGCCACCCGCACGGCCGATAGGCTCAGGCCCGTGCCAATAGCGCGAGCGCGGCGGGCCGGCCTGCGGGTCGCGCTGCGCCATAGCTGGTGGGCGCCATCGCCGGGGCCGCAGCACGGGCGACCACGCCGATCACCCGCCCCTGCGCGCAGATCGCCCGTTCGAGCAGGCGTTTGTTCTCCATCGCAAGCGCCTGCAGCCTCCGCGCAACACGTTCAGCGGGGTCGCGCGACACCGGCAAAATCTGCGCGGCGGCCGCGAGGTCCGCCAGGGCACGCTGCTTGCGTTCCAGCATGGCGCCGGCGCGTGGCAGGTCGAGCACGGAGAGCGCCCCGTTCTCCGCCTCCAGTGTCTCGGCCAGCAGATTTGCCGCGGTGATGAGATCCTTGGTCATCCGTGTTGCTCCTGTGCGCGTAGCATCGCGTTGAATACGGGGACGGCAAGGCCGATACCGCCGTTCGCCGCCATCTGCTTGCCGATGGCATCGACCAGCATCGGTCGCCAGGCTTCCTCTCCCGCGCCACCGCCAAATAGGGAATGCGCGGTATCGACGGTCTCGAACATCGGCTGCAGCAACTGCCCGATGGCCATCGCCTCGAAGTCCTGGGCTGCCTTCCAGAGCCTTGCGGTTGGCTCCGGCGGGAGGCTGCTGCTGGCGGGCTGGATCTGCGCGGGCATCAGCGCACCTCCAGGTCGGCTTGCAGGGCACCAGCCGCCTTGATCATCTGCAGGATGCTGATCAGATCGCGCGGCCCGATGCCGAGCGCGTTCAGGCTGGCCACCAGGTCGCGCAGCGTCACGCTGCCCGGCAGGATGCCGAGCTTGCGGTCATGCTGGTCGTCAACCTGAATTTGGGTGCGGGGCACGACGGTGGTGGTGCCGTTGGACAATGGCGCCGGCTGGCTCACCTCCGGCGTCTCTGTGACCCGGATGGTCAGGTTGCCCTGGGCGATCGCCACAGTGCTGATCCGCACGTTGGCACCCATCACGACTGTTCCACTGGATTCCTCGATCACCACGATGGCGGGGCTATCGGGCTCGACACGAAGGTCCTCGAGCGCGGCGAGCGTCTCGATCGGGTCGCGGTTGCCGAAGTCGAGCGCCACCGTCCGCGGATCGGTGGCCTTTGCCACCGGGCCGACCGCCTGGTTGATAGCGGTCGCGATACGACGCGCGGTCGTCAGGTCCGGATTGCGCAGGCCGAGACGAAGCGCGTTGGACTTGTCGAGGTGATAGACGACCTCTCGCTCCACTGTGGCGCCGTTGGCGATGCGCGCCGAGGTCGGGACGCCGCGGGTCACCGAACTGGCAGCGCCACGCGCGGCGATTGCGCCGGTTGCCAGCGCGCCCTGGGCCACGCCGTAAACCTCGCCGTCGGCGGCGAGCAGGGGCGTTACCAGCAAGGTGCCGCCGGTGAGGTTGGTGGCGTCGCCCAGGGCGGAGACGGCAACATCGATGCGGCTGCCGCTGCGCGCGAAGGCAGGCAGATCGGCGGTCACCATGACGGCGGCGATGTTCTTGGTGGACAGCTTGGCCACCTGGTCGCGTGTATTCACACCGAGCCGCTCCAGCATCCCGATCAGCAATTCGCGGGTGAACACGGCGTTGTCGAGCTTGTCGCCTGTGTTATTCAGCCCGACCACCAGGCCGTAGCCGATAAGCTGGTTCTCGCGGATGCCCTCCACATCCGCGATGTCCTTGATGCGCACCTGGGCCAGGCACGGCAGAGCGGCCACGAGGGCAGTCAGCAGGGCCAGCATATGGAGGAAGCGGTTCAAGGCGGCCTCGGCGGTAGCAGGTGTGTAAGGAATTTGCGTCAGTCTCGCGCTGTAGAGGGCAAGTCCCGTGCCAGCGCGAAACAACCGCAGAAGGCCGGGTCTTCCCTCTGACGGGCCGGCATGATCTGCCGGGCGAGCACAAGGAGCCGGGTTCATGACAGGCATCGAGGGCGTAGGCTGGCCGATCAGGCCTCGTGCCGTGAGCCGCGCAGCATCGAGGTCCGAATTCACGATGCCGCCCGAGCCCGGCGATCCGGGCCAGGCAGCGGCGGTCGCGGAGACGCCCGCCATGTCGCCCGCGTCGATGCTCAGCTTGCAGGAGGTGGGCGGGGAGACGGTCGAGGATCGCGAGGCGCGCCGGCACGGCAACAACATGCTTGCCGCGCTGGGTGAGCTGCAGCGGGCCCTCCTGGCCGGCGGCGGAGATGCAGAGGCGCTGCAGCGATTGATGGATCTGTCTACTTCAGTGGTGCGGGCGAAGGATCCACGACTGGCGGCCCTGGTTTCGGCGATCGTCGTGCGAGCGCGGGTCGAGCTGGCGCGACGTCAGCTCTGAGCGGCGGCGAAATAGTTGCATGGCAGATTGGTGAAGCTGTTCACGCGCTCTTGGCGCGGCTATCAGCCGTCGCTATAAGCCCGCGCAATTGCGATCCATGACGGGCCGGGGGGTTCCGCGGCTTCCGACAAGCCCAGGGCGGGAGCGCAGCGCGAGGAAAGGCAGGACCGGCACGCCATGATGGTGACACTACCCCCCGACTACCGACCGACCGACGGTGAGGAGTTCATGAACCCCATCCAGGTCGAATACTTTCGCCAGAAACTACTCCGCTGGCGCACCGACCTTCTGAAGGAGGCGGACGGCACGTTGGCCAGCTTGTCCGAGGGCGGTATCCACGAGGCCGACATAACCGACCGGGCCAGCGTGGAGACGGACCGGGCGCTGGAACTGCGCACTCGCGACCGGGCGCGCAAGCTGATCTCCAAGATCGACCAGGCGCTGATCCGGATCGAGAACGGCAGCTACGGCTTCTGCGAGGAGACTGGCGAGCCGATCGGCCTGCGCCGACTGGAGGCCCGCCCCATCGCCACCCTCTCGATCGAGGCGCAGGAACGGCACGAGCGCATGGAGCGGGTGCACCGCGACGACTGAACGCCGTGGCGGGGCGAACCGTCGGCTACGCCCCGCTGAACGCCGGCATCACGTCGCGGGCGAACCAGCGGAGCTGCTCCTCGAACTCGTGAGGCGACAGGCCCTCGGCCCAGTGGATCATGTAGTCCTCGAGGCCGGGATACTTCGCCTCGATCGACTTGATGCCATCAATCACCTGCCCCGGCGGACCGCAGAACCACGCCTTTTGCGCCACGCCGTCGCGCAGTGACGGGATCTTCGCCGGCGCGCCCGGCGTGCCCCACGTCCGCCCCTGTTCATCCGCATACCGCACGAAGCCGAAGGGCGCGAACCACTTGTAGCGCTCGTCGTGCGCCGGCTCGACGCGCCGGATCGCCTCCTCCTGGCTGCCGGCGAGATACAGCCCAGTTCCCCATATCATGTCCTGCCCCAGCTTCTTGGCCTGTCCATGCTTCGCGCACGCGTCCTGATAGGCGCGCACAACATCGTCCAGGATCTTCTCGCCGTTCAGCGTGACCATCGCCTTGAGGCCGTACTTCGCCATCATGTCGATGGTCTTGCCGGAGGCGACCGGCATCCAGACCTCCACCGGCAGGTGCTTCGGCCGCGGCACCATGGTGATGTCCTTGAGCTGATAGCCGCGATACTCCACCTCGGGCGGGCAGGTGAAATACTTGCCCTTGAACGCGACGTGCTCCTGGTTGAAGCAGGCCAGCATGAGCTGGAGCTGCTCCTCGAAGTATTCGCGGTTCTTGTCGGCGTCGATCAGCGGTGCGCCAAAAGTCTCCACCTCGCGCGTGTGATAACCGCGGCCGACGCCCATGATGACGCGGCCGTCGGTGACGATGTCGGCCATCGCATAGTCCTCGGCCAGCCGGATCGGATGCCACATCGGCAGCACGTTGAACGCGCAGCCGAACTTCAGGCGCTTCGTCTGGGTAGCGAGCCAGAGGCCCAACTGCACCAAGTTTGGCAGGCACTCGTAGCCTTCGTGCTGGAAGTGGTGCTCCGCGGTCCACAGCGCGTGGTAGCCGCACTCGTCCATCACCTGGGCGATGTGGCGGGTGGTGAAGAAGACTTCGCTGAGGCGCTCGTTCGGGTAGCGGCGGTCGTTCGCAGCGGTGCCGTCGAGGCCAACGTTATCGAGATCGATCTGGCCGACGTAGAGGACGTGGAAGCGTTTGATCATGGAGGTTTCCGAGGCTGTTGGGATCTGTTCACGGTACTATGCCAGCTTGTCCCAGATCGCGCCAAGCGCCTCACATACTCCTCTACATGCTGCTTGCTTCCGAACGCAGGAGTCATGAGATTTGGGTTGATCGACGAATGCCGGGGGAGTAATCGCCCCCGGCACTCTAAGGAGACTAAAATGTCGGCGAATTTCTCCGCAGTCTGGAAGGATTGCGGTTTTCTTGCCGGGACGCCGCCGTTCCTGGTCATACCCCGCGAGGGCATTGGCCTCGTGTATCTCAACGGGGTTCGGTCACTTGATGTCAGTCGGGACCTCAAGTTCGATGGTGGAAGTCTCGCCGTCCGACCGGTGAGTCCGAGTGATCTACAGCGCAATCTCATGAGATACGCACAGAACTTTCCGTCTGACGCGCTAGGCGATGTCCTATCGCTCTCCATCGGCATACAGAATACGATACGATTTGGCAGCACGCTGCTTTCTGTCGAGGGGCGTGTTTCTGGTCGCACCGTCTCCCTCGATTACGTCACCAAAGCCGATCGAGCGAAAATGGACGTATATGCGGCATCGCGCACCTCGATTGCCGTCTCGTTTCGGTTTGCCCGCTACCAGGACAGTACCGGGCAGTTGAAGGGCGGTACGACGCTCGTGCCGTCTTATGCCGATGAACTCGTCCGGATCCTCAACAGGCTGTACCTTCCGTCCGCCAACGTCGAACTTCGATTGAAAAGCTCGCAGTATGTGGACCTGGCTCAAAAGCTCGGTGACTCGATCTCGCAGGACAGCTTCCTACAGAATGTTGCACCGCGCCGCGATACAGGGGCTGACATGACTGTTTTCTTCGTCGGGAAATACCGCGGCACGGACGATCCACTTGGGCAGGCGTTTCCAGACATCGATTGTGCTGTCGTGGATGACTCACCCCTGCAATACCTTGCTCCGCAAACGGCCTGGCCGGGCGCATCGCTGACTGACGAGCAGTTGAGCGTTTTGGTGAATCCCACCGGAAGAGCCAAATCCGACCGGGATCTGCATGTCGTGCTCGCCCATGAGATCGCTCACCTGCTCGGCGCCGGCCACAACAACGAACAAGACAACCTGATGTCGATGAACCGTCAGGATTTCAAGTTCAGCAAGGACACGGTAAGGGCCGTGAGCCCGAATTAACTGGCCTCCGTGCGCCGACGCTTTCTTGCGGGCGTGGCCGCGTCCGCAACCCATACCGGGAGCAGAGACCAGATGAACCTGATCGACCTCACCCACACCTTCGACCAGGACATGCCGGTCTATCCCGGTGATCCAATCCCCAGGTTTGAACAGACGGCCCGCCTCGCCCAGGATGGCTTCAACGCATGCTGCCTGTGCAGTGGGATGCATGTGGGGACCCATATGGACGCGCCTCTCCACATGATCGCCGGCGGCAAATTCGTGTGCGACGTGCCCACCAGCCAATTCTTCGGGCGCGGCCGTCTGATCGATGCTCGCGCGCGTGCCACAGTGACGCCGGATCTATTGCGCGCGGCCCGCGTCACCCGTGGCGATATCGTGCTGGTAATGACGGGATGGTACAAGCGCTTTCGCGACGATGCGTACTATCGGGACTTCCCGGAGGTCGCACCCGACTTTGCGCGCGAGCTGGTGAGCCTCGGCGCGTCGATCATTGGCCTGGACACGCCAAGCCCCGATCGTTCGCCGTTCGAGGTCCACAAGATCCTGTTGGCGGGACAGGTGCTGATCATAGAAAATCTGACCAACCTGGAGGCGCTCGCGGCAGTCGATGCGTTCGATGTCGTGGCTCTCCCGACCAAACTGCAGTGCGAGGCGGCGCCGGTGCGTGTTGTTGCGCGGCCACACGGCACGTAAGCGAGGGACACGGAACAATGCGCCACCGGCGACAGACATCCCGCGCCGCCCTTGTACTGCTGGCCGCAGTTGCAGTCTGCCGCCCGGGCGCCGGATCTGCTCAGCCGGCGTCGAAGGACTTCGCCGGCCAGATCAATGTCGCAGGCCATACCGTCTACCTGGAGTGTCGCGGCACAGGCAGTCCCACCGTTGTGCTCGAATCCGGCTACCACGACTCATCGCAGACCTGGAGCCTCGCCGACGGTTTCCCTCCGCCGGTGCTGACGCGCGTGGCCGGCTTTACCAGGGTGTGTCGCTACGACCGACCCGGAACGCTACTCTACTCGGATCCGCCGCGGATCACCGACCGCACGGCGCCGGTGGATATGCCGCGCACGGCGGCTGACGTCGTCAGCGAACTGCATACCTTGCTTGCCGCTGCGAACGTGCCGGGCCCCTACATTCTGGCAGGGCATTCGCTGGGCGGGCTCTTCACACTGCTGTACGCTCAGACCTACCCGAGCGATGTCAAAGGGCTGGTTCTGGTCGACGCCTTCCCAGCCGCGCTGCCGCGACTGTTCGGATCACAGTGGCCGGCCTATCGCCGACTGCTCGATAGTCCGCTGCCGACATTCGCCACGAACCCGGACTTCGAGCGGGTCGACATTGACGCGAGCGTCGCTCAGATCGGCAAGGCCCCTCCCCTGCACAGGATGCCGCTCGTCGTGCTGACCAAGGGCGAGCCCTTTGCCCATCCGCCGGGTGCGGTCGGGCCGGTGTTGCGGGAGCTGGAGCGTTTGTGGCCAATCGCTGCCAAAAGCCTGGCGAAGCTCGAGCCGGACACGCCTCAGATCATCGCCCGCGGCAGCGACCATTATATCCAGATTCACCAGCCCGATCTGGTCACACTGGCGATCCGACTGACCATCGAACGCGCCAAGCCGGACACGTTCACCGAAGCCGGCCGCGGACCCTGACCAACCAATCCCTCGCCATTAACGAATTGTTTCCTGTTCGGTCCTACACTCTCGCGGCGCCCCCGACGCCTCACCGGAGACCGAAGCCAGTGGACCAGCCGACCACCCCTGCCCCGCCGACCGACCTTTATGACGCGGACAACGCCCAGCCCGCCCGCGACCGAAAGCGCCAGGCGGCAGGACTGCATCCGTGGTGGCAAGACCCCATGCACAGCGGGAATCCGCCCTCGGCGCTGGGGCGCCCGCGGCAACGCACAAGCATCGGACTCGCGACGAAGAATGGCCTGCGGAGGCTCCGGGCCGCGCGCTCCGTGCACAGCTTCTACGGTGAGGAGGGCCGCGCGTTTCGCCACACGATCGCCGCGCTGTTCGCGCAAGGACGCTGGCTGCGCCTGCTCGCGGAGATGCGAAAGGCGCCTCGCTGATGGCGTCAGCCGCAAACTCTGGTCAATAATGCCCGCCGGCGCTGGCGGGCGCAGGAGGGACGAATGGTGCGTGTTGCAAGATTCGGTGCGATGGATTTTCCGACGGCGCTGTCGATCCTGACGGGCGGCGCGTTCTGCTATGCGGCTTGGCTCACCTCCATCGTGTTCTGTGCCGCCAGCGGCCAGCGGCCCCTGCTGATTGCCGCCGCCGCGTTCTTCCCGGTCGGTATCGTTCACGGCATAGGCGTGTGGTTCGGCGGCTGGTGATCCGACCCTGCGGCAGCGAAAGAGTTTCTCGCCACCCTCCTCCGGTGCATAGTCAACCAAGCGCCTGAACGAGGCCGAGTTGCCGGACCATGCTGCATCTCACCAAGCTCGCCGTCGGCGTGCGCGACATCGATCACCTGCACGAACTGCAGGAGGAACGCGCGGTCCGCAATCCGCCGCTACGTCATCGCACCCGCAATTTTCCGCGCCGCCATCAGGAGCTGATCGACGGCGGCTCAATGTATTGGGTGATCGGCGGCAGCATGCTGGTGCGGCAACGGATTCTCAACATCATCGAGGATCGCCGTGACGACGGCTCCGCATGCACTGGCCTGGTGCTCCATCCCAGGCTAGTGCCATTGACCGGCAGGCCTACCAAACCTTTCCAGGGCTGGCGCTATCTCCGCCCCGACGAGGCACCGCGCGATCTTGTCGTCGGCAAGCGCGCCAGAGGCGAGCATTCCCTGCCGCCGGCATTGCGGCACGAACTGCAGGTGCTGTGTCTGCTGTGAAATCCGCTTGCGCAACTCTGTCAAGTTATAGGATATCCACATCAGTCGATTAAGTTTGCTTGCTCGACCAACCTCTAAGACTTTCCCTGCAACGCCTGCCACTCCCGGAGCTCATCCCGTGACCCCCTCGCGCAGACATCTGTTCGCCCTGCTCGGCCTTGTTCTGCCGATCGCCGCCTTCTCAGCCACGCCCGCCGCGGCGACCACATCGAACGCGGTGCACCACAAGTCGCACGCGCATCACGCGTCCGCCTCGCACAAGGCCCCGCACCACTCGTCGATGCATCACGCGTCGCATCACACGACCCACCACGCGCCGAAGCCTACCGTAAGCTGACCGCCGCCTGGCCGCGCGCGTTCGCCTCCAGCAGCGCGCGCAGTCCGGCCAGAATGCGCTCAGGCGTCGGAGGACAGCCGCTGATCAACAGGTCCACCGGCAATGTCGTTCCAACGCCGCCGGTGACGGCATAGCTGCCCTTGAACACGCCGCCGTCTACCGCGCAGTCCCCCACCGCCACGACGAATTTCGGATCCGGCATCGCCGAGTACGCCTGCTCCATCGCATCAAGCAGATTGCGCGTAACCGGCCCGGTCACCAGCAGCACATCGGCATGGCGTGGGCTCGCAACAAAGCCGATGCCGAAGCGTTCCAGGTCGTAGACGGCACGCCGCAGCGCGCGAAGCTCGATCTCGCAGCCACCACAACTGCCAGCGTCAAGATGCAGGATCGCCAGACTCCGACCGAGCCGGGTCTGCCCACGGTCGTCCAGCCTGCCCGCCAGCGACGCCGCAGTGCCAGTGTCCACCGGCGCTGGCGTGCCGGCGATCGGACCGGCAAGCAGCGTGCGGACCAGGCGACGCCACAGCATCACAGGTCCACACCTGAGCTGGTCAGACCGAACGAGGCAACGATCAGCCCCAGATCATCGATCTGACCACCTTCCATCGTGGCTTCGAGTTCCGGCCAACGCGTCCAGGCAGGGTCGCACATAAATGCCGCGGCGATCTGGCCATGATCCAGCCGCAGCCAGTGCCAGACTTCACCACCGGGGCCATTTGCACCACCGATGCCCTCACCACTCGCCACCGGCAGTGGCACCGAGACCGCATCCTCCGGCATCGCGCCAAGCAGATCGTGCACCACACCGATGCCATCAGTGATTCCGCGCAGGCGTTGGCGCGCTCGCCCTGCGGCATTGCCGGCGCGGCTGACCAATTCGCCGGCCTCTGGCAGAAGCCGTAGATCGGGCAGCTCAGCCGCAATCCCGCTCAGAGCGCGGCCAATCGCTTCGGGACCACCTGGCGCGATATCGGCCGCCACACCGCCCGGCACGACGCAATCCATCATCAGCCGGTGGCCGAACGCGACGTTGCTTGCCCGACGCAGCATCTCCGCATGCCAGGCGGACCTTCCCGACAGCACTTCGAGCCCGACCGCCTCAGCGACACCTGAGAGAACGTCGAGATGACCGGCAATCTGTTCGACACCCGCCATGACGTCTCGCAGAGCAATCGCCCGCGAAGGAACATCGCAGCCCAGCGCAGCCTCGGTCGCCCGCGCAAAGGCGATCGAATGTGCGACAGTTGCTTCAGCCGCAAGCCGCGCCGCGAACCGTGCCGCCGCTCGCGGCGACTTGCCACGCATCAGGGTCAGCGTGCCCTTGTGCGTGTAGCCAAGCCGTGTCTCCAGCCGAACGATGGTCTCGCCGCGAACGCCGAGGCGCAGATGCGCGGCGGGCTCGATCCCACCGCGCACCGGCCCGAGCGGGACCTGATCCAGATGCTCGTCCAGCATGAATTCCGGCGCTTCTGTGCGACCGTCAGGGCCAGGCCGCAGCGCCATCGGCGCACTGTTCGGCCAGCGCCCGTGATCCAGCCACGGCCGGTGATCCGTGCCGCCGGCCGCGGTGTGGCCCCACAGATCGTGCACCATTCGCTCGAACCACACGGCACCCGGTCGCACGGGGGAGAGTGCGGGATATTCACCATCCATCACCTCGGTGGAAACCAGCAGCGGCGCATCGCCGTCACGCAACAGCGCATAGACCTCGCGCGTATCGGCCCACAGAGCCAACAGAGGCGGCGACATCTCGCTCGCCAGGCGCGCCCACTCCTCACGGGTCAGCCCTCGGCGCGGCGAGACCGTGAGGCTCATCCGGCCGCCAGAGCGGGCAACGCGAATGCCAGCAGTGTAACGATTGCAAGCTGCAGCCAGACCGGCGTTGCCGTGGCCCAGTCGGCGGCCACGCCGGACGGACAGCGCCCAACCAGCGCACCGGTCGCGAGCAGCACGCCCGTCGCAAGCGGCACCAGCAGCCATGCCGAAACGGCGACGGTCGGTTCGGCAAGCAGGTACAGCGCGTAGAGCGGCAGCAGCGCGAACGCAAGCCACGCGATCATGTCGTTGTTCCGGGATTGCAGCACCGCCGATCGCGTCAGTCCGAGCAGTATCAGATGCAGCCAGGCGACCGGTTTTGCGGCGACGCCGCTCGCGAACGCCACCATGCCGAGTTGCGCCATGCCTGCGAGCGCAACGCCGCGCCGCCAGTCGAGCCGCGCCCACAACGCGACGGCACCAAGCAGAAGCGACGCGAGTCCGAATGCGATCAGCAGTCCCGAAGCGATGCTCAGGCGCATGAACAGCAGCATCGGCACGTTGGGCAGCAGAGTGGATACGATGATGGCGCCGGACGGCATGCCTTCGGCCGCCGCACTGACTATCCAGAATTGCAGCGGCACCATGCCCGCCACGCCGGCATAGCCCAGCAGCAGAAACCAGCCCGCCAGCTCCGGCGCCATGCCAAGCAGCAACGTGCCGAGCAGCGCCAGCATCAGACCGACGCCGCACAGCAGCAGCAGGCGGGACGCTGCGGCAGACGCGGCGGTGTCTTTCGCGGCGCCGGTCACCACGGCCGCCGCGGCGACCGCCACGACGAGCGCAAGCCAGATAAGTATCGGATCGTCTGCCAGGGTCGCCGCCTGGATGGCGCCGATCAGCAGTTGATAACCGACGTGATAGAAGCGTGCGCGCTGCCGATTGAGTGATCGACTGACGAGTGCGGCCGCAACATCACGACGATCGAACCAGCTCACGGTCATTGCCACGAGGCTGGTGAGCAGCACCAGATGCGCCTCTGCCACACCAGTGCGCCACGCCAGCGCAAATGCCACGACGAACTGCAGGCTTGTGGAACCCGTGTTGATCCACGCACCGATGCGCCACGATGCGATGAATGCCAACACAATTGCCGAGATGAACGGCAGTGCCACCACGATGAGGGCCAGCGCGCCGCTCACCGGCGGAGCCGCATCCCGGCGAGAACCAGGCCGGGGACCAGCGGCACGGCGACCGCGAACGCTGCCATCCCTGACAAATCGGGACTGGCGCCGGCCACGAGGACCAGACCGTTCTGCGACGACAGCAAACCAAGCGCGGGCGTCCATGTGTCCGAACGCAACACCGCCAGCAAAACGCCGAGTAGCGTGACGGACACGCCAGCAGCCATAATCTCCCCCGCGCCGATGTTTGCCGCAACGCTGATGATCACCACCAGCAACGCGAGCGCCATCGCCCACACCAACAATGCGTTGTGACGCAACGCGGGCATCGCGCCGTCATTCATCCGTACCAACGCCAGCGGCAGCATGACGCCGTTGAGGGCAAATGCGAGCACCGCCACCGCGGCCGCCGATTCACCGAGCGGCATAGCGGCGCACAAGGCCTGCAATGCACAGGCCCACGCGGCCGTATCGATCCGCTTGACACAAAGCAGAGCGACCGACAGCAGCAACGTAGCCGCACCTGCTGCGCCGATCACGCGGTGCCCATGTCGGCGAACAGGAAGATCGCAGCCAACAGGCCGAGCAGCACCGCGACGCCAAGTATCTGCGCCTCACGCAGCAACCTGAGGCGGCCGAGCACGGTATTCAGCAGTGCAAGCACCACTGCGAATACCAGCGTGCGGATTAGCCAGCACGCAACGCCCACCATCCAGGCAAACGGCCCTTCTGCAGATGGCGTCATGCCGAACGGCAGGAACATCGCGCCGATCAGATTGAACCAGACCAACAGCCGCATCGCATCAGTCGCGTCGAGCAGCGCGAGGTCGGGGCCGCCGAATTCCTGCATCAGCATCTCGCGACGCATCGTGCCAACGAGGGCCACGAGCAGCGTCGCAGCCAGCGCAATCCCGATGCCGACCCGCGACGCGGCGCCGTTCTCCAATTGAATCGCGGCAATCGCGTCGAGGTTGAGGCTGCCCGCCGGCAATGCCAACGCGAATAGCACGAGCAATAGCGCCGGCTCCGCGAGACAGGCGAGCAGCATCGATCGACTGGCGCCGACGCCCGCCGGCGCGGTGCCGGCGTCCATCGCAAGCAGCGCCATGAAGCAGCGCGCCAGAGCTAACAGCCCCGCAATCACCAGCAAATCTGCGAACGGGGCGAAGGTCATGCCGAGTGCGAATGACGGCACGAGGCACGCGGCGATAGCGGTGGCGGCGGCACAGACCGCAGGCGCGATGCCTGTTACCTCGGATGCGCTCTCGGCCAGAACGCTCTGCTTCCGCAGCAGCCGTATCAAATCCCACCATGGCTGCAACAGTGATGGGCCGACTCGACCGGCGAGCCGCGCCAGCATCCATCGTTGGATGCCGATCAGGCTCGGGGCAGCAACGCACATCAGGGCGATGTGCAGCACCTGCGCGATAAGTCCGCTCAAGAAGGCCATCACGCCACCAGCGCGGTCGCGACACGCACCACCGCATCGCGCCAGCGAACGAGGTGGCTCCGCGTGGCCGCTATCGATGGCAGCAACGCCGGCACACCTCGCAGCGGTCCGGCGAAGGAGGCAGGACCGGCCTGGGTCGCCGGATCGCCGAATGGCAGCCACGGCGGTGGCGCGGCAAATCCGCCCGACCATGCCGGTTCGCGCCGCTGTTCGCCTGAGCGGCCCAATAGGCGCAACACGGCGATTGCCACCAGTGCCAGGAGGGCAGCAACAGCAATGGGCGAATACCCAGCGGCCTCGGCGCCTGTGCTCAACGCCAGCCATCGATCGGATGGTGCGTGGGTCCAGCCGATTGTCGGCAGCAAGACCAACGCCGGCAACAAACCGAGCAGGCCTAGCGATGCCGCCAGACCGATAAGAACGAGACGAACCGGGCGTGGCGCCTCCTCGGCGACCGCGGTGCGCGGCGTTCGAGGACGGCCGATGAAGACCACCCCGAACAACCGCACTGTCGCCAGTGCCATCAGGCCCACGGACAATGCAGTCAGCGCGGCGACCACCAGAACCAACAACTGGACGCCGAAATCGCCGATCCGAGCCGCCACGATCAGCGACTGGAACAACAGCCAGAACGCGGCAAAGCCAAGCCCTGGCGGCAGCACGGCGACCGTGAACAGCCCAACCAGGCAGCAGCAGGCGATGATAGGCATGCGATGGAGCAGTCCACCCATCAGATCGAGCCGACGCGTTCCCGCTCCGCTCTCAACGGCATTGGCGCACATCAGCAGCAGCGTGCGGCACAGCATATGACAGACCAACGCCAGCCATGCCGCGGCAAGCGCGCGCGACGCCACCGATGGCAGGTCAACCGCGCGGGCGAACAGCGCCACGCCAAGCGCCATCGTCGCCATGCCAAACTGGTGGAGCGACCCGACGGAAAGCACCTTGTGCAGCGTGTCCGCGAGGGCGGCGCGCAGGGAACCGATTGCGGCTATCCCGATACCCGCCAGTAGAAGCGGCGCGCCCCACCACAACGGTTGTCCCACACCGCAGAGGTCGAATAGCACCCGCAGCACCAGATACACCGCGATGGTCGTGCTGAGGCGGCTCACCATCCCCGCGCCGGCCAGCACCAGCAGCAAGACCGCTGCGGCGTGCCATCCCTCCGGCGGTGCCGCGCGTATCGTGGCGAAATCAGCCGGCGAACCCGCCAATGCGAGCGCCACTGTCAGGCCGACCACCGCGAAGGCCGCAGGGCGCAGCAAGGTGATGCCCCCCAGCACAAGCAGGCCCACGCCCAAGGTAAAGCCATCGCCTGCCAGCACCGTCAAAGCCAGCGCAGCCAGCGGCAGCGGTGCGCGATTTGCGCAGGGGATCACGAGGAACAACGCCAGCAAAAAACTCGCGGCCAGCGGGTCAAGCGCGAGATGCATCGCGGTCCCTGCCGCCCCGATCGGCAGCTCCAACGTAGTCATGGCGCTACCGGCCGCCAGCACCACCACCGCCAGCACGACCACCGAGGCACTGATGCCGACGCTGACCGCGGCCACGACAATGCGCGGCACAAGCCGACTGACAGCCACCAGTATCGCCAGCACCGCGATCAGAATCGCGAGCAGTATCAGGACCACAGAATCACCAGCGTGGGGCGCGACTCGCTCACGCGGTGAAGGATAGCAGCCCTATGAAACGTCGAGCGACTGCTTGCGTGCCGGCGGCGGATGCTCGGCGTCGATCACCGCGAGGTCTTCCTCGGTCAGCGCGATATCCCCCGCCACCGCGTTCTCACGCACATGCTGCGGATCGCTCGCCTTCGGTATGCTGATCACCTCGGCGTGCCGCATGCTCCAGGCGATCGCGATCTGAGCCGGCGTCGCGTTGTGCCGCTTCGCCACCGCGGCCAGCGCCTTCGATTGCAGCAGCCGGCCGCCCTGCCCCACCGGCGAGTACGCCATCAGCGGGATTTTGTGCTCGGTGCACCAGGGCAGCAGGTCGTATTCGATGCCGCGGCTGCCGATGTGGTACAGCACCTGGTTGCTGGCGCATTGCGTGCCGCCCGGCAGCCCCACCAGTTCCTGCATGTCGCGCGCGTCGAAGTTCGACACACCCCAATAGCGTATCTTCCCGTCTGCCCGCAGCTTCTCGAATGCCTCCACCGTCTCGGCCAGCGGATGGCTGCCGCGCCAGTGTAGCAGATAGAGGTCGATCCGATCGGTGCGCAGTCGCTTCAGGCTGCGCTCGCACGCCGCCGGCACGCCGCTACGCGAGGCATTGTGCGGATACACCTTGCTGACGATGAACAGCCCGTCGCGCTTACCCTGCGTCGCTTCGGCCACCAACTCCTCGGCTCGGCCGTTCCCGTACATCTCGGCGGTGTCGATCAGCTTTATGCCAAGTTCGATGCCCAGCTTCAGCGCCTCCACCTCGGTCTTCGCCGCGTTGCCGCGCTCGCCCATGTGCCAGGTGCCCTGGCCGAGCGCCGGGACCTCGGTTCCATCAGGCAGCCGTACGGTGCGCATCACCCTGCCCTTTCCTCCGCAATCCGCAGCACGCGCAGGAAGTTCCCGCCCCACAGCGCGGCGATCTCCTGGCGATCGTAGCCGCGACGCAGGAGTTCGGTCGTGATGTTCGCGCTCTCCGAGGCGTTGTGCCAGCCGCTGAACCCGCCGCCGCCGTCGAAATCCGAGGAGATGCCGACATGCTCGATGCCGATCCGCCGCACCGCATAATCGACGTGATCGGCGAAGTCCGCGACCGTCACTGCGTCGGGCTTGGCGTTCCGTTTCAGGAAGGCGGCCACCGCGGTGATCTGGATAACGCCACCGACGTCGCGCAACGCGTCGAGCTGCACATCGTCCATGTTTCGTGCATTGTCGCACAGCGCCCGGATGCAGGAATGCGTGGATACCACCGGCGTGCGTGACACCTCGACTGCCTGCAGCATGGTGTCGCGCGAGACGTGTGCCGCATCGACCAACATGCCGAGCCGGTTGAGCTCCGCGATCGCGGCACGGCCGAGAGGGCTGAGGCCGCCGTGCTCGGTCGGCGCATCGCCGAGATCGGTGCGCGGGTTGCAGGAATCGGCAAGCGCATTGTGGCCGTTGTGCGTCAGGGTCAAGTAGCGCGCGCCAAGTGCCCGGAAGCGCGCAAGGCGCGACAGATCGTGGCCGACTGCGAAACCGTTCTCCACCACCGGGATGATCGCCAGCGCGCCGTCGCGCTTTGCTGCCTCGATCTCATCGGCCGTCACGGTGACCCGCGCGACGATGCCATTCTCGCTGCGCCCCATCGCGCGGATCGACTGCAGCATGGCGATGACGCGCTCGTATGCAGCGGTCTCGCTTTCGGGAGTTCGGGCGGCCTGCGGCACGTAAGCGACGAAACAGCCCGCCGCGAGCCCGCCGCGCTGCATCTTCGGCAGATCCACCCGGCGAGGGCCGTCAAGGAACGGATCGGGGCCGGTCGGCCAGGGAATGTCGATATGCGTGTCTAGCGTCAGCAGGCCGCGGTGCAGCGCAATTGGGTCAACGGAAATGGCGTCGTTCATGGCGCGGACGCTCGCAGAAATCGACGTGGCGCGGAAGGGGCCGGGCGCGACAAGGTGTGGACCTGTCGTAGGCAGAACGAATTTTGGTTCCGCGCGATTGGGTCGTCAACTCTTGACGAACCGATGCCTCTCGGCCCCCATGAAGACATGGGGAGGCCACCATGACTGAAACGCTGGACGGAGGCTGCGCCTGCGGCAGGTTGCGTTACCGCATGCACTCGAAACCGATGTTTGTGCATTGCTGCCACTGCAAGGATTGCCAGCGCCAGACCGGCAGCGCATTTGTCCTCAACGCGTTGATCGAGGCCGATCGGGTCGAGCTGCTATCCGGCGATCCGGTCCCCTGCACGATGCCGACGGACAGCGGCCGGCCACACCGGGTGTTTCGCTGCCCCGATTGCGGCACGGCTGTCTGGAGCGAGTACGGCGGCCTGACGCAGTTACGCTTCGTTCGCGTCGGCACGCTCGACGACCCGACGGCACTCCCACCGGACGTGCACATCTACGCGCGCTCGAAGGTGCCCTGGGTCACACTGCCCGCCGGCGTGCCGGCATTCGAGGCGTACTACAGCTCGCGCGAAGTATGGCCGGCGGAAAGCCTGGAACGGCGCAAGGCGGTGATCGGCTAGCCAGCCTTCATCGTCGCCCGACGTTTGGCGCGCTTCTTCGGCTTGGCCTTTTTGCGTGGCGCCGGCTTTCTGGCGCGCACCTGCTTCGGCTCGGCGCGCGTGGCTGGCGGCGGTTCGGTCGCTGCCATGTCGAGACCGAACATCGCCGACAGATCGTCCGCCTCCAGCACCTTGCCGGCAAACGGCCCAGCCTTCGTCAGGGACAGAGAATTGTCGATGCCGACCAGCAGGTCCTTCTCATCGACCGCGCGCAGTCGGAACAACAGTTCTGGCTGCCGGTCCAGCCGTGCGCCGATACCGTACAGCACCGCTGCCACGTGCTTGCACATGAACGCGTAGTCCGGGCAACTGCAATCAAAACGGATCTCTTTCGGCTCGGGAAACAGCCCGAGGCCTTGCCGGCAGATGCGCTCCATCACGCCCTGCGACAGACGGCCCTGCAGCAGTTCGACCAATGAATCGATCCCGCCTGAGCAGTCCTTGCAGATCGACCGCCAGTGCGGCTTGGCCACCGTGTCGATGCTCACGCTGATCCGATAGAGCGACGACCCGCTGACCATCGCCGTCACCTCGCGCGGCGCGATCTGCAGGTCGAGCACCGAGCCATTGCGCACATAGGTCCGCCCGCGCGGCAGACGGTTTGCGAAGTCCTGGTAGCTTTCCAGGTTCTCGCACCAGGCCTTGCCCCAGAAGGTGGTTGCGATGGCGCGACCATCGATCACCACCGGAGCGACCGGATGACCCTTCTTGGTCAACTTCGCCATCGCGAGCACGGCACGCCGGCGACGTTCGGCTACCGTGACGTAGGGTGCCCAGCCTCCGTACCAGGACATGGATGTCAGTCCCTCATTGCGGTATTCAAATCGAGCGCCACCAGACGGAGCAGGTCATCATCCTTCATCTCGGTCAGGTTGATTTCCCCGCCGCCCGACAGCAGCTCATCAGACACACCCTGCTTCGATTCGATCAATGCGTCGATCTTCTCCTCGACTGTACCGCGGCACACGAATTTGTGCACCAGCACGTTACGCCTCTGGCCGATGCGGAAGGCCCGGTCGGTTGCCTGATTCTCCACCGCCGGGTTCCACCATCGATCGAAATGCACCACGTGCGAGGCGGCGGTCAGTGTCAGCCCCGACCCGCCCGCCTTCAGCGACAACACGAAGAACGGCACGTTCTCATCTTCCTGGAATGTGCGCACCAGATCGCGCCGACCGCGCACCGCCGTCTCGCCGTGCAGCACCAGCCCCGGCCGTCCGAATACCTCGCCGAGGAACGCAGCGAGCGGCGCGGTCATCTCGCGGAACTGCGTGAACACGAGCATCTTCTCCTGGCGCGACGCGACGACCTCCGCGACCTCGCGCAGGCGCGCCAGCTTGCCGCTGTCCGCTTCCGCCCACGCACCGTCGCGCAACCACTGCGAGGGATGATTGCAGATCTGCTTGAGCCGCAGCAGCATCGCCAGCACGATGCCCTTGCGCTGGATGCCGTCGCTATTCTCCAGCGCATCGCCCAGTTCGCGGACCGCCTGCTCATAGAGCGCCGCCTGCCTACGGCTGAGGCTGCACCAAGCCTTCACCTCGGTCTTGTCCGGGAGATCGCTGATGATCGCCTTGTCGGTCTTCATGCGGCGCAGGATGTAGGGCCGCACCAATTCGCGCAGCGGGCCATAGGGATTGGTTTCGCGATCGGCCAGCATCCTGGCATAGCGGCTGAACTGCTTCGCGGACCCGAGCAGGCCGGGATTGATGAAATCGAAGATCGACCAAAGATCGCCGAGGTGATTCTCGACCGGCGTGCCGGTCAGTGCGATGCGTGCCGTCGCCTTTAGCGCCTTGGCCGCGCGCGTCTGCTTCGCATTCGGGTTCTTGATCGCCTGCGCCTCGTCCAGAACGGCATAACGCCACTCGATCTCCGACAGCGCCTTGATGCGCAGCAACGAACCATAGCTGGTGATCGCCAGATCGAGCGTGGCCGCGCGCTCGCCGGTGAATTCGCTGATTTCCGCGGCGCTCATCGCCGAGGGATGCACGATGGCCACTTTCAGTTCGGGCGCGAACTTCTCCACCTCCGCCAGCCAGTTGGCCAACAGAGACGCCGGCGCCACAAGCAGACTCGGCCCGCGACGCTCCGCCAGCAGCAGCGCCAGCACCTGGATCGTCTTGCCCAATCCCATGTCGTCGGCGAGGCACGCACCCAGCCGCAGCCCCGACAGCAATCGCAGCCACTGCACGCCGACGAGCTGATACGGACGCAGCGTGCCCCGCAGCGCAACATTGAGTTCGGCATTCGCGCCGTCGGGCGAGCGCAGCCTCTGCAGGGTGTCGGCGAGCCATGGTCCGGCCGTCACGCGCGACCAGTCGGCGACAGTGACTTCGCCGGGTTCATCGGCGACTGCGGCGCCAGCCAGCATCCGCATGGCGGCGGCGAAGGACAGACCCTCGCGTTCCGCCAGTTCCTCGGCCTCGCGGAACTGTTGGATCGAGTGTTCCAGCCGCTCCCGATCGATCTCAACCCACTGGCCGCGCAGCAGCACCAGCGAGTCGGTGCCGGCGAGCAACGCGGTGATCTCTTTCTTGCTCAGCACCTCGCCGTCCAGCGTGACTGCCATGCGAAAATCCAGCACGCCCTCCAGGCCAAGCGCCGAGGGCTTGCGCGCGCCGACGGTGCCGGTCACCTGCGGACGCGGCGGACGGTTGGCACGCCACGCCGGCGGCATGCGGACGACGACGCCGGCGCTTTCCAGATCGGGCACGCTGGCAAGCAGGCGTGCGGCCTCGCCCGGCGTCCAGCGCAGCGGATGGTAAAGCTCGCCTGCATCGAGCATTGGGCGCAGCCATTCGCAGGTCTCGGCGGCGCGCTGCACCGGCAGCAGCAACGACAGCATCTTGTCGCGATTGGCGGCGCCCGCGTACTCGCGCAGCGCCTGGCCGAGAGGCACGTGCTGCGCGCGCGCCTGTGCGGAAAGCTGGGTGGTGTAGGTGGCGAGAAAGGCGAACGGCGCATCGTCGTCGCGCCGATTCTCGGCCAGGTTGAAGTGCACGCGGCCGACCAGGTTCCAGGCGGGATTGAGGCTCTTCAGAAAGCCCTGCAGGTCGGTCTTCGCGGCGGCAAGCGATGTCACCGTTGCTGCCGCGATCTCCTGCCACAGAGCGCGCAGCACGTCCGCCGAGAGGTACTCGGCCCCCGTCATCATCGGCGCCGTCAACACCAGCGACGCGAGATCGCCCTCGCCCGGTGGCGCTATCTCCGGAACGCCTGCGCCGGACGATTGCAGGCACAATGCGCCGACATACTGTGTGGCAAGGCCGCGCCACCAGAGGAACAGTGGCGGCAGGTGGTGCCCCAACTCGGCAGCGCCGAGCCGCAGCAGTCCATGACCGCTGCCCCGCGCGAACGCGTCGGCCAGACGCGACGCTATTCGGTCATCGAGCTCCGCCGCATCGGAGGACTCTTCCAGAACCAGGTGCCCGTGCGGCGTCAGGCGCAGATTCGCGTGCGGCATGCGACAAGGGTACCGGCGATTCGCCGGCAGTGGTCAAGAGTGATTCAGCGACTGTCTCTCAATGATGACGAAACAGCCGCGTTCGCGCCCGAGATCGGGATAGGGGGGTACCTCACGGCACCGCCCCTCCCACACCGCCGGGCTGTACGGGTAATCGAAGTGGTGGTTGCGCAGGGCCGCTTGAACCGCCGGGTGTCCTGACATGCGCCAGAATCCCGTCGGCGAGCCGGCGGCAACCGCTGCTCTGAACTCTGTTACGCCACGACGGCGTAGTTCTTTGAAGCGATTGTGCCCGTTCCCCCACTGCCGCCAAAGATATGAGCGCAATCTTCGACGGATCCACGCCTCCAGGTTCGTGAGCACTCGCGGGGTCTGGCAGAAGCCGAAATAACCGCGCCATCCGACAAGGTATGGTGCCATTGCTTCGATAATCTGCAACAGACTGAGTCCCCGTGTCCGGCGTGTCTGCTCCCGAATCCGCCTCTTGAATGTGTCGAGTGCCTTCGGCGCGATGCGCCGCTCGCCCCCGTCATTTGAGATGCTGAACCCCAGGAACTTACGCTCCTCCGGTCGCGCCACCGCGCTCTTCGTCTCGTTGACCTTCAGCCGCAGCTTTGTGGTCAGGAACCGGCTCACCGATGTCATGACCCGCTCGCCGGCGCGTTGGCTGCGAACATAGATGTTGCAGTCGTCGGCGTAACGGCAAAAGCGGTGGCCGCGGCAGGTTAGCTCCTTGTCGAGGTCGTCGAGCATGAGGTTGCTCAGGAGGGGCGAGAGCGGACCGCCTTGCGGGGTCCCCTCATCCACCGGAAGGACCATGCCGTCCTCCATCACCCCGGCATTGAGAAATGCCCGGATGAGTTTCAGCACGCGCCGGTCGGCTATCCGCGCGGCGACGCGGGCCATCAGGCAATCGTGGTTGACTCGATCGAAGAACTTTTCGAGGTCGATGTCGACCACGTAGCCGTAGCCCTCGGCAACGTAGCGTTGCGCTTGGGCGACCGCCTGATGGGCTGAGCGCCCCGGTCGGAATCCGTAGCTGTGCTCAGAGAACGTTGGGTCCCACCGCTCTTGCAGAACCTGCAGCAAGGCTTGCTGAATCAGTCGATCGACGACGCAAGGCACGCCGAGCTTTCTGACCCCGCCATCCGGCTTGGGTATTTCGACCCGCTTAACCGGCTGTGGCTGGTAGGTTCCATCGAGCAGTCGAGACCGTATGCTTGGCCAGTGCTTACGCAAGTAGTCCTTGGCGTCGTCAATGGTCATCCCATCCACGCCAGGGCTACCCTGGTTTCTTCGAACGCGTTTCCACGCGCTTTGTAGGTTCTCTCGGTCGCACACCTCTTCCATGAGATGTTCCGTCTCAGCCGGGCTTTCGGGTGCTGGCTTCGCCGCAAGCGGTTCGGCCCTCTGCTGACCGCTGACCGGAGTTTCACCCCGGTCCATCGGTCTCGAGGCCAGTGAGTACCGGGTCTTCTGCCGCTTTCCACTCATGAGTTGCCAGTCCTACTTTCCACTCCCAATCGTTCAGGCCTTCAGCCACCGTTCCCGACTTAGCCTATCCGTTGCTCCACCTCTCGGCTCCGGAGTGCCTTAACCAGCCTTGCCGACGTCGTGGCTTACTATGCCGTCTGCTGACTCCTGCGCCCCGATCAGGTCACCTTACGGTTCCCTCAGTTCCAAAGTCGGAACGTGACGCAGGCCTCCCCAGGTAAGTTCGATCGCCTTCCCCGCACCCCTGCCGGTTCTACAGCCCTGGCTTTTGATGGATCTGGACTTCGCGGTTCGTGGCCCGCTCGTCCGACCAGAGATGCCTCGTATCCGATTTCTGTTCGTCAGGTCGCGGTTTTGCTCCGCACTTCCCTCAGACACCGCCTCGCGGTGATGCCCTTGCGCTTCGCTAGGCCTTCACCTCCATCAGGTTGGCCAGGGGACTTTCACCCCCAAGCTGTCGAACATGCTAGGCACGCCACGAACCCGCTTCGCGGGATTGGTGTTGTGTGTGGAGCATACCCAGCATCCGAACCATTGACCGATGAAGCAAGCAAGGTTGGGGCGCTGCCCCAAACCCCGCCAGGGGCCGAGCCCCTGGACCTCAACACTTATGCACGTTTTCGATGAAGTCTTGAGCGGGGCGTTGTTGCCTCTTGAGCATGGTGTTCCCTTCATCATGAGAGGAACATCCGATGCCGGTTTCATCTGTCGAACGCCCCGTCAGTGCGCTGCGGCAGCGCATGCTCGAAGACATGGCGATGCGCGGTCTGCGATCACATACGCAGCACGATTATATTCGCTTTGTGCGCAGCTTCGCAGGGTTCCTCGGGCGGTCGCGCGATACGGCGCAGGCTGAGGATATTCGCCGGTTTCAAGTGCACCAACGCGAGATCGGGGTGCAGCCGCCCACCATCAACGGCTCGGTCTCAGCGCTGCGCTTCTTCTTCAACGTAACGCTCGACCGGCCGGATCTGTCGCGGCGCCTGGTCCTGGCGCGCTTTCCACGCAAATTGCCAGCGGTGCTGAGTGTCGAGGAAGTTGGCCGGCTGCTGAGGCGGCGCCTGGGCCAAAGTACAGGGCTGCTCTCGGCACTGCCTATGGTGCCGGGTTGCGGGTATCAGAAGTGGCGGCCCTCAAGATCGGCGACATCGACAGCACGCGCATGCTGATCCGGGTCGAGCAGGGCAAGGGACGCAAGGACCGCAATGCCATGCTGTCGCCGCAGCTGCTGGAACTGCTGCGGCTCTGGTGGCGCGAGGGCAAGCGGCGCGGCGTTATGCTGCCCCAGGGCTGGTTGTTTCCTGGGCGGCACTCGGCGGCCACGTCGATGCCTGCGAGGACTGCGGGCATTGGCGCATTGTCTACAACAGCTGCCCCGCAATCGGCATTGCCCCAAATGCCAGAGCGCCGCTGCGCGCACCTGGCTGGCCGAGCGTAAAGCCGACCTGCTGCCGGTCGGCTACTTCCATGTCGTCTTCACGCTTCCCACCGAGGTCGCAGACATCGCCCCGCAGAACAAGGCGATCGTCTACGATCTGCTGTTCCGCGCAGCGTCGGAGACGATGATGACGATCGCGGCTGACCCGAAGCACCTCGGCGCCCGCATCGGCATCACCGCCGTCCTCCACACATGGGGATCAGCGATGACACACCATCCGCACATCCACATGATCGTGCCGGGCGGCGGCATCTCGCTCGACGGGCGGCGCTGGATATCTTCGCGTCCGGCCTTCCTCCTGCCAGTGCGGGTGCTGGGCGCGCTCTTCCGCCGCCTGTTCCTCACCCAGCTGATCGAACTTTATGAGGCTGGGCGACTTGCCTTCTTCGGCACCCAGGCAGGTCTCGCCGACCGCCGCCTGTTCCTGCGTCGCCTCACCGCAGTCAGGAAGAAGCGGTTCGTGGTCTATGCCAAGCCGCCGTTCGTCGGCCCCGAGGCCGCGCTCGCTTATCTCGCGCGCTATACCCACCGGGTCGCCATCTCGAACCGGCGTCTGATTGCGTTCGACGAGACCGGCGTAACCTTCCGCTACAAAGACTACCGCCGCGATGGTGCCGAGCGGCAGCGCGTCATGACACTCGCGCCGCACGAGTTCATCCGCCGCTTCCTGCTCCATGTCCTGCCACGCGGCTTTCACCGCATCCGGCATTACGGCTTGCTCGCCAGTTCAGCTCGCAAGGTCAGTGTTGCGCGTGCCCGCGAGTTGCTTGGTGTCGCGCCATCGCCGGAGCCTGTGGAATCGCCAGACCCACTCGATCACCTCCCGCCCTGTCCCTGCTGCGGCGGGCGCATGTTCATCATCGAGACCTTCGAGCGATGGAGGCAATCCCGCGCGCCACCTCACGCAACTCCACCAACCGGGAGCGTTCCCTCGTGACCCGACACGCCTTGCGCTCATCTCACGCCGCAACACCGCCGTTGCCGCGAATGCGCCAATACACACCCTTCGCCACGATCAGCGCGACAGGACTGAATATGAGCCGTGGCCAGCTTCCGATCCACGCGCCGCCCGGCGAACAATCTCACTCAACAAGTCCCCGCCAGCGCCGAGCCGGTTTCGCCGTCGCCACAGCAGAGCAAAACTTCAAATCCCCATAGACCATCGCCGCAGCCCCGCGGGTTCGTGCATGGGCGGTTTCCGTACGCCGGCCCCATGCCCTGACGCCAGACCTGTGATGGCCGGCATCCGAAAACCTTCACCATTGCGATCACGCCATTCAGTCGAGCGATGACGCTTCTCAATAGCGGACATATCATCTGCCGAAGGCCTGGACGATACACTCGACCATCGATGGCTCGCGGTGCGCCGGCTGCTCGCTTGCGGCATAAGTAAAATGCCGAAGTCGGGCTTATCGCGAGCGGCCCATGGGTGTACGTCCGCGCACCAGCTGAATGGACCAGCAAAAGCCCATAGCAAAGGAGTGGGATCAGTGAGAACCAGGCTCCGCACCTTGGCAGCGTTCCGCGTATCCAGTGTCGCGCCAAGGTATGGCTACAAGAACAAGGGCGTCACCGAGATGAGGCGTCCAAGGCGGCCTTGAGCAGGGAGGCGGCACTTTGGCGAATGCGCCATCACGACTCTACCGATGTGACCCTGTCGCTTCATACAGGCGCCATTTCGGGTCGCTAGCTTTCTCAGGTCCGTCGCGGCCTGTGATGCGGTCTTCCATGCAACGCTTCACCGGGCGGCGTGTGCTCCTCGACGATGTCCTTGAGTAGAGTTGGCACGCGAGTTAAGGGCTCGTCCGAGCCGAGGCTTTGAGCAGCAACACGGGCGCCTTCGCATACCAGGAACACCTGGCTGGCGACTGCTTCGGGATCGCGCAAACCGGCATCACGGCACAACTTGACGAGCCGCTCGCGGACAGCGGACTTGTGCTCTCTGATAACCTGACGGGCGGGATGGTCCTGATCCGGCAGTTCGACCGCGGCATTCGCAAGCGCACACCCCCGGCCTGATTCCCGGATGAACCATTGGCCAATATGCTGCAACCAGGCCGTCAACTCACCCTTCGGGTCGCGAGGATGCGCCGCGGCAATCGCGTCCCATTCCGCATCGATTTCGGCCGCGAGCTCCCGCAGGCATGCCGCCACCAGATCGTCCTTGGAGGCGAAGTGCCGATAGAGCGTCATCTTGTTGGTGCCGGCTGCCTCCGCGATTGCGTCGACGCCGACCGCATGGATGCCGCGGCGATAGAAAAATTCGCGCGCGACCGCGAGGATGCGCTCGCGCGGCGGCAGTCGGGCGTGCGAAGCGGCGGCGGACCCGGCCCTTGGCGCGGCCATGGCGGCGTGCTCCCGATTATGTTACTGACCAGTCACACCTCAGCAGGGTGTTACTGGTCAGTCCCGCCCATATAGGGCCAAGCCAAACTGATTGCCACCCCGTTCGCAAGGGCAAGCCCACATGGTGAACTTCTTCATTCACCGTCCGATTTTCGCGGCTTCCATCGCCATCCTCATGGTGCTCGCGGGGGTGGTCGCGTACCGGTTCCTGCCGGTCGCGCAGCTTCCCGAGGTTACGCCGCCGCAGGTGGTGGTGACCACGACCTACCCGGGCGCCAGCGCCGAGGTCGTCGCCAACACCGTCACGACGCCGCTGGAACAGCAGATCAATGGCGTCGAGGGCATGGCCTACATGTCGTCGGTCAGCGCCGATGATGGCAGCTCGACCATCACCATCACGTTCAATGTCGGCTACCCGATCGATATCGCGGCGGTGGACGTGCAGAACCGCGTCGCCCAGGCGCAGGGCTCCCTGCCTGCCATCGTCAATCAGGCGGGCGTCACCGTCAGCAAGAAGAACCCGAGCATCCTGCTGGGCGTGACGCTGTATTCGCCCGACAATTCCATCGACCTCGTCAATATCAGCAACTATGCGTACCTGCAGCTCGTGGATCCGCTCAAGCGGCTGCCTGGCGTGGGCGACGTGAACATCTTCGGCGAGCGTCGGTATTCGATGCGAGTCTGGCTCGACCCCGACAAGCTGGCCAAGCTCGGCATCACCGCGACCGACGTGCAGAGCGCCGTTGCCGAGCAGAACGTGCAGGTTGTGGCGGGCAAGCTTGGGCAGTCGCCCGCGCCGGCCGACACCATGTTCGAATATCAGGTGAGCGCGCTCGGCCGGCTGAGCGATCCCGCGCAATTCGGCGACATCATCGTCCGCGCCGGGACTGGGAGTGAAGCCGTGGTCCACCTGCGCGATGTCGCGCGCATCGAACTCGGGGCTTTGCAGTACACGTCGAGCGCACGGCTGAATGATCGGCCTACCGTTTTCGTCGCCGTCTATCAGACGCCCGGATCGAACGCTCTGCAGGTCTCGAACGAAGTGCAGGCCGAGATGCAGCAGCTCGGTAAGCGCTTCCCCGCGGGTCTCGCCTGGCGGATACCCTACAACACGACCATGTTCGTCTCTGCCTCGATGCACGACGTGATGGTGACGCTCGCTGAGGCGCTCGCGCTGGTGATGGCGGTCGTGTTTCTGTTCCTGCAAAGCTGGCGGACGACCATCATTCCTGCGATCGCCATACCGGTCTCCCTGATCTTCACGCTGGCCGTGATGCTGGCAGCCGGTTTCTCGCTCAACATCGTGAGCATGCTCGGCATGGTGCTGGCGATCGGGCTCGTCGTCGATGACGCGATCGTCGTCGTCGAGAACGTGGAACGTCAGCTCGAACGCGGGCTTTCGCCAATGCAGGCAGCAGTGACCGCCATGCAAGAAGTCACCGGTCCAATCATCGCAACGACGGCTGTGCTGATGGCAGTCTTTGTTCCGGTCGCCTTTCTCCCGGGCGTCACCGGCCGGCTCTATAACCAGTTTGCCCTGACGATTGCGATCTCCGTCGCGATCTCCGCCTTCAATTCGCTGACACTGAGCCCGGCCCTCGCCGCGGTGCTCCTGCGCCATCGTCCATACTCGCGCTTCTTCCTCTTCCGCGCCTTCAATGCCGGCTTCACGCGCGCGGCAGAGGCTTATGCGCAGGGCGTCCGGTGGGTGATCGCGGTGCGGTGGGGTGCGCTCGCCCTGTTTGCCGGCGTGCTGGTGATCACCTATGGCCTTTACTCGCGCATCCCCGCGGGATTCCTGCCGGTCGAGGACCAGGGCTACTTCTTCGCGGTCATCCAACTGCCCGACGGCGCGTCGCTGCAGCGGACAGAGCAGGTGGCGGAGCAGGTGCGGAAGATTCTGACTGCGCAGCCTGGGGTGCAGGATGTGGTGCCGGTCACCGGAACGAATTTTTTGACAGGCGCCAGTCAGTCGAACGCCGGGGTAGAATTCGCCATTTTGAAGCCGTGGAGTGAGCGCGGCGCCAAACTCAACGCAGCACACATTATCGACGCCGTGCGCCCGAAACTGCTGGCGATCTCCGATGCGATCAGCCTGAGCTTCGACCCGCCGTCGATCCCGGGCATTTCCACCACCGGTGGCTTCGAATTCGAAGTCGAGGACCTGACGGGGCGCGGCCCGCAAGCGTTGAACGATGCAGCCCAAGCGCTGCTGGCAAAGGCACGCCAACAGCCCGAGCTCGATCCGCATCAGCTCTTCACCACCTTCGGCACCTCGACGCCAGGGTACAAGTACGACCTCGATCGGACGAAGGTGAAGCTTCTGGGGCTTAATCTGTCGGACGTGTTCAACACGCTGCAGATCTATCTGGGCTCGCTCTACGTGAACGACTTTAATCTGTTCGGTCGGACCTTTCGGGTGACGATGCAGGCCGAGCGGGATGCGCGTGCTAGCACTACGGATCTATCGCGTCTCTATGTGCGCAATGCGGGCGGGCAGATGATCCCGCTCAATACCCTCGGCACGCTGCATCCAACGGTCGGGCCGGAATACGTGTCACACTACAACGTCTATGGGTCCGCTCTGATCAATGGGGCACCGGCGCCAGGCTATAGTTCTGCACAGGCGATCGCCGCCATGCACCGGGCGGCGGAAGAGGCGCTGCCGGCCGATTTTGGTTACGAGTGGACCGGCATCGCGTACCAGGAGCTGAAAGCGGGCTCGACCGCGGCGATCGTGTTCGGTCTCGCCCTGGTCTTCGTGTTCCTGGTGCTGGCGGCGCAGTACGAAAGCTGGTCGATGCCGTTCATGGTGATCCTGTCGGTGCCGCTGGCGCTGTTCGGCGCGGTGCTGGCGCTGTGGCTCCGCGGGATGCAGCTCGACGTGTATTCGGAAATCGGACTCGTCATGCTGATCGGGCTGGCCGCGAAGAATGCGATCCTGATCGTGGAGTTCGCCAAGCAGCTGCGCGAGGGCGGCAAGGGCATTGTGGAGGCGGCGATGGAGGCAGGGCGGCTCCGGCTGCGGCCGATCCTGATGACGGCCTTCGCCTTCATTCTCGGCACGGTGCCGCTGATGGTGGCCTCAGGTGCCGGGGCAGGCAGCCGGCAGTCCATCGGCACCACGGTCGTGGGCGGCATGTTGGCGGCGACGATTTTCGGGCTTGCCCTTGTGCCGGTGTTCTACGCGGTCATCGAACGGCTGCGCGAAGGTGGGACTTCGAAGCATGAACAATCCGCCGGTCAGCGCCTTCTCGAAGGTGTAACCGGTGATTGACCCCTGGAGGACAAAGGTCATGAGATCTTCCCTGAAGAATATCGGACTGGGGACCGGCGCCGTCGCTTTGGTCGCCATCGGGGTCGCACTGCTGGCCAGCTCCAGCAATGGCGTTGCACGAGCCCCGGTGGCGGTGAGCCCGCCTCCCTTGCCAGTACCGGTGGCCGCGGTGGACCAACGAACGGTGCCCGTCTATCTCGACTTCGTGGCCACGACCGAGGCGATCCGCAACGTCACCCTTGAGGCGAAAGTCACGGGGTATCTTGCTTCCCAGCCGGTTGGTGACGGGGCGGACGTGCTACCAGGGCAGCTTCTGTATCAGATCGACCCACGCGACTATCAGGCGGCACTTGATCAGGCGAACGCGCAAGCACGCCGCGACGCTGCCGCCTTCGACTACTCGCGCGTCTCGCAACACCGCACCGCGGCGCTGAGCAAGGACGGATGGGCGACGCAGGACGCGTTTGACCAGACGACGAGTGCGCTCAATCAATCGCAGGCGACGCTCGCCGCGGATGCGGCGGCGGTTGAGGCGGCGAAGCTCAATCTGGGCTACACCGAGATGAGGGCGCCCTTCGCTGGTCGTCTTGGGCGGAGCCTGGTGCATGAGGGCACGCTGATCAATGCCTCGGGCACGCAGCTGAATACGTTCGTGCAGCTCGATCCGATCTACGTCACGTTCAATCCGAGCGAAACGGACCTCGGCCGTCTCGGTGAGTACCGGGCAAAGACAATCCCGGCAGAGGTGACGATCCCGGACCAGGACGGAAAGCGATACGAGGGGACTTTGACCTTCCTCGACAACACTGTGGACCGGAACACCGGCACCATTGTGGCGCGGGCGACCATCGCCAATCCGGACCACAGCCTGCTGCCCGGCGAATTCGTGCACGTGCGCCTGCACGTGGACGACCGGCCCGGCACGCTGCTGGTGCCGCAGGTGGCCCTGGGTTCGAGCCAGCTTGGCAAGTATGTCTACGTCGCGGATAACGGCAAGGCAGAGCAGCGGATGGTTTCGATCGGAGCAACCTATGGCGATCGCATTGTTATCACCAAGGGCGTGACCGCGGGTGACGCGGTGATTGTCGGCAATCTGCAGAAGATCGCCCCGGGCGCTCCTGTGCGGCGCCTCCCCGCGCCGCGACAGGAATTCAGCCGAACATCCGCTGGCGCCCCCTCGGGTTGAGGCGTGCCGGCGCTTCCGGCGCAAGCAACTTCAGCCCTGACGTGCGTCCGAGACCTGCGCAGTATGCGCCATGCACCGTCCGGGGCCCTCACAGGCGATGGAGCCGCCGCTTCGCGCCCAAAACGGTTGTTCCATGCCGCTTGGCGGTCGCTCGAATGCAGACATTCGGCCAAGTGCGGAGGTAGCTGCTCAGGCGTCTGATGCGGGTGGATTCCGGACCTTCCTGAATGACCCTCGTCCACATCGCCGATCAACAGATCAGACTTGCGCGCGAATTACCGCCAAAATCACCGCCATCGACATGGATGATACTTGCCGCCGGCTGGATCAGCGCGAGGTTGTGCGAGCGGACGCTTGAAAACAACACAGTATTGCGGAAGGATCGCGTTACTGTGCGCGATCAGTTTTGGAGGTACGCCACCGAAAAATGCGGCTGCTGTCGAACCTGCTGACGAAATTCATCCAAAAGGGAACGCTCAGGGTGTTCGACAGCGCCGGGACGATGCACAAATTCGGGGACAAGGCGCCGGGTCCGACGGTCACGCTGCGGCTGCATGATCGTGCTCTTGAGATGAAACTCGCCATTAACCCTGAATTGTATGCCGGCGAGGCTTACATGGACGGAACGCTGACTTTCGAGGAAGGGTCTGATGTCGGTGGCCTCATGGGACTGTTTTCGCTCAATCGGGCGGGCCTGTCCGGGCATACCTCACAGCGCCTGCTTCGACAGATCTGGCGGGCAGCGCGGCGCTGGCACCAGGCCAACCCGATCGGCGTCGCCGCCTCGCACGCGCGGCACCACTACGATATCGATACAGAAATCTACCGCTTGTTCCTCGACGAAGGGCTGAACTACTCCTGCGCCTTCTTCGAGGACCCCGCGCACGAAACGATCGAGCAAGCGCAGCTGAACAAGCTCCACCGGATCGCAGCTAAACTGAACCTGCATCCAGGCATGGCGGTCGCTGAGATCGGTTCCGGCTGGGGATCGCTCGCGATTTACCTGGCTCTGTTCACCGGCGCGCATGTGACGGCAATTAACGTCTCCCCCGCGCAGATCAGCGTTGCGCGCGAACGTGCGCAGGCGGCTGGCGTGAGCGCACTGGTGGAATTCGTCGAGCTTGACTATCGCAAGTTGTCCGGCCGCTTCGACCGCGTGGTCTCCGTCGGCATGATGGAGCACGTCGGCATCGGTCATTTTGGCGAATATTTCAGCAAGATCGCTGACCTGCTGACTGATGACGGCTACGCACTCGTCCACTGTATCGGCCGCAGGACGCCGCCTAGCACCACCGCGCCGTTCATCCGCAAACACATCTTCCCGGGCGCCTACACGCCCTCGCTCTCCGAAGTCTTCGCCGCCACCGAGCGGGTCGGCCTCTGGGTTGCTGATATGGAAGTACTGCGCCGCCATTACGATTACACGCTCCAGCATTGGCGCAACCGGTTTGCCGCAAACCGTGCCCAGGCGGTCGCCATTTCCGACGAACGGTTCTGCCGCATGTGGGAATACTATCTCGCGGCTGCACAGGTTGATTTCCGCAACGGTTCCAAGATGGTGTTTCAGCTGCTGCTGTCCCAGCGGATCAATTCGGTGCCGATCACGCGCGACTTCATGGTGGCCGGTGCCAAGAGCGAGATGAGCCCGGGCAATCCCATTTGAGCCGTGAAGTCGCACTAACGATCGCGGAGGCAAATGTCCTGATCATGGGCCTGTTGCCAGTGGCCGAGCGGCCGACGCGAGGCTACTGCATGACTGATGCCACTGCCGCACATCACGGCGGGTCAGACTGCGCGCTCGAGCGGATCGCCTCGGCGAAGGTGACCATCCGCCCGCGCCCCTCATCCCACAGCGCGTGGCGCGACGCGCGCAACCCATCGGCCAGGGTCAGCACCGACGCCACGGTGAAGCCCGGATGCGCACCGTGGCAGGCTTCCAGCCTGTAGTTGGGAACCCGCGGCGAGGCATGGTGGACGTGGTGGAAACCGATATTCCCTGTCACCCACTGCAACAGGCGGGGCAGCCGGAGAAACGAGCTGCCACGCAGCGCCGCGTCAACCGGGTCCCACTGTACGTGTCGCGCCCAGTGGGTCCCGTCGAAATGGTGTTGTAATGAAAACAACCAGACACCGACGACGCTCGCCGGCACTATGACAGCGAGCAGCACCGCCGCCACGGGGCCGACACCTAGCATCGCCGCGAGAGCGCCGTGGAGCGCAACCAGCGAGAGGTTGGTAAGGTGCACGCTGCGCCGTTCCGCGCGCCAGGTGCGCGGCGCAGCGAACGGAAAGCGATACAGCACGAGAAATATTAGCGGCGGTAGCACCAGCAGGCTGATTGCGGGATGCTTGGCGGTGCGGTGGAGTCGCCGACGCCAGGTGCCGAGGGCGTTGTACTCGGCGACCGTGAGGCAGGACGAGTATATGTCGCGTCCGTGGGCGTTGCGCCGGTCGAGGTCGTTCCAGGCGCCGTGGTGTTTCGCGTGGTGGCGCCGCCACTGGGCGTAAGGCGTCAGTGTCAGCAGCGAGCAGAACCGCCCGAGAAGGTCGTTGGCACGGCGCGCGCGGAAGAAGGATCCATGGCCGCAATCGTGTTGAATGATAAAGGTCCGCACCGTCAGCGCAGCTGCCGGAACGCCTAGCGCTAGCAGCGGCCACCAGCCGAAGGCCAGCCCTGCATGCATCGCCACCAGGAGAGCTATCAGCGGCAGGATTGTGGTGACGATCTGCCACACGGCGGCGTGCGGCAACTGGTCCTGGAAGCGCGCCAGGACTTCGCGCAGGCTGGCAGCATCAGGTATCGCTGTCCGATCGTTGTCCGATTGGGCCATGGTCTGCGGGTCCATTCGCGCCGACGAGACGCACCATCAAAAGTGCAGAAGAGCTCCATTGGCGTGACGATCCATACCAATGTGGGCTTTCAGGTAGCGAAGGTAGCAGTTGGGGGCCGCTTCGGGTCAAACGGCCTAGGGTCACGATACTGGATGCATTTGTGGGTTGCCACGTCGCCTGGGTGCTCCGGTCTGTCGTGCCGCTGCAGGTAGGCCGGCGAAGCGACCGTGAGAATACCCGTATCGAGCAGCTTGCGGGCGATCAGCCCGATGCCGGTGGCCTCGCCGAAGCGTACTCCCACGTCAAAGCCGTGGGCAAAGAGGTCTCCCGGTGCCTCGGTAGTGACGAGTTCGAGCGATAGGTCGGGGCACCGCTCCAGGAGGTCGCCTAGCCGTAGCGCCAGAACCAGTCGGGAGAAGAATGGATCAATCTCAACCCCGAGCGGCCACGCGCCGCCCGGCGGGCGCTGGTAGCGCAAGCGCCGCGTCCGCGAGCTGGTTGCGTCTTCCGCGTAAAACCGGCCGCCTTCGCCCGTAAGCCGCAGCGATCGGTCCACGCCGAGCCGTGCCTCCAGCCGCGCGACAGCTCGGCTGACCCCCGAGTCCGACAGACCCAGCATCGACGATGCTGCAATTCCTGATCTTTATCAGGGATAATCTGACCGAAGCACACTTAATGCGGGAACGGCCGTGTGGGACAAGTGCCGGTGGAAGGAGATCAGCCATGTATGCGATCACCGGGATTACCGGTCAGGTGGGCGACGCCGTCGCCCGCAAGCTCCTGGCCGAGGGGGCGAATGTGCGGGCGGTTGCGCGCGATACGCGCAGGGCCGCACCGTGGGTGGAGCGCGGCTGCGAGCTGGCGATTGCCGAGATGAGCGATGCCCCCGCTTTGGTGCGCGGTTTCGCTGGAGCGGATGGCGTGTTCGTGCTGATCCCGCCGATCTTCGATCCCTCGCCCGGATTTGCCGAGGCCGGTGCAGTGATCTCTGCCGTCCGCGACGCGCTGGCCAAGACGCGGCCTGCCCGCACCGTCTGCCTCTCGACGGTAGGCGCGCAGGCGAGGCAACCCAACCTGCTCAACCAACTGGCAATGATGGAGCGTGAGCTGGGCACGCTGGATCTGCCGATCGCGTTCATCCGCGCGGCCTGGTTTATGGAGAACGCAATCTGGGATGTCCCGTCTGCGCGCGAGGGCGCGATCCAGAGCTTCCTGCAACCGCTCGACCACGCGATCCCGATGGTCGCTACGGCCGATATCGGCACCACAGCGGCGCGGCTGCTGCAGGAGCGGTGGGTGGGCCGCCGCGTCGTCGAGCTGCAAGGCCCGGCGCCGGTGTCGCCAAACGAGTTGGCCACCGTTCTCGGCGGGCAGCTCGGCCGCTCAGTAAGGGCGCACGTGGTGCCGCGGGAAGAGTGGGAGGCGCTGTTCCGTACGCAGGGCATGCGGAACCCGACGCCACGCATGCAAATGCTCGATGGCTTCAATCAGGGATGGCTTTCGTTCGAGGATGGTGAGGACGTCGAGGCGGTCACCGGCACGACAACGCTGGAAATGGTTGTGCGCGGTCTGCTGGCACGCGCCTGAAGGGAAGAGCGGGACGATGGCGAGCATCTTCATTACTGGATCGGCGGACGGGCTCGGGCTTATGGCCGGCGAGCTGCTCGCGAGCCAAGGGCACTCTGTCGTGCTTCACGCACGCAATGAGGCGCGGGCTCGAGCCGCCCGCACCGCACTGCCGGGAGCCTCGGCGGTCGTGGTTGGCGATCTTTCAACCATCGCGGCGATGCGCAGCGTCTCGGACCAGGCGAACAGCCTCGGTCGCTTCGATGCCGTGATCCACAACGTCGGGATCGGCTATCGCGAGCCGCGCCGCGTCACGACCGAAGACGGGCTGTCGCAGCTCTGGGCGGTGAACGTCCTCGCTCCCTACGTGCTGACGGCGCTGATGGAGCGAGCCGGCCGGCTGGTATACCTCAGCTCCGGCATGCACATGAGCGGCGACGACAGCCTCGAAGATCTGCAGTGGGAGCACCGCCGGTGGAATGGCTCGCAGGCGTATGCCGACACCAAATTTCACGACGTACTGCTCGCCTTCGGTATCGCCCGCCGCTGGCCGGACGTACTGTGCAACGCGCTCGAGCCAGGCTGGGTGCCGACACGGATGGGCGGTTCGGGTGCGCCTGATGACCTTTCCAGGGCCCATGTCACACAGGCTTGGCTGGCGACGAGCGACGATCCGGCTGCGCAAGTGACGGGCGGCTACTTCTATCACCAGCGGCCGCGACGGATGAACCCATCGACGCGGCGCGAGAAACTCCAGGAACAACTGCTCGACGACTGCCGCCGAACCTCGGGCATCGAGCTTACCTGAAGCTCGCCCGGGAATCGCCGACCGGGCACTTGGGCTGAGACGCGCCAATCTCGGCCGGTTCGGCTGCCGCGGCGAACGACTGCCCTTGGATCGAAGACGGCGTATCCCGTCCTGACGGACGGAATGGTCTGCAATCTTGCGTGGGGGCCCGGAAGCCGCCCAGCCGGTATCGGCCACAGCGAGCCATTTGACGATCTCTGCTGCCTGGCCCGTCGACCGTCAAGCGGACCGTGGAAAAGCTACCCGAAGCGGCTCTCTGCTGATCAACTCCGTTCCGGCTCAGTTCAGAGACGGGCTCTCTTCGGCTCAGCGATCGCCGAGAAAGTTCAGCAGCGCCGCATTGAACAGCGCGGGGTCCTGCAGGAATGCGAAATAACTCGTGTTCGGCAGGATCAGCAATCCGGCGCCCGGAATGGTCGCGGCAATATACTCAGTGTGCGCGCGCTTGATCGCCTCGTCGTGGTCGCCGTCGACCACCCACACCGGCGCCCTGATCGACTTCAGTTGCGCATCGGTCCAGTTCGGCTCGGTCTCCCACATCTTGCTGATCTGCGCGACGAACGCGTCGTAGTCCTTCGGCGTCGCCGACAGCCGCGCATATTCCTGCCTGCCGCGCTCGATGAAGCGCGCAAAGGTCGGGTTCTTCTCCACGCCCTCTTGCACACCGGACGTCACGGTATTGGCCGCGAAGGCGAAGACCTTGCCGACGCGATCCGGATGGCGAATGGCAAGGTCGAGGCCAAGGATCGCGCCGTCACTCCACCCGACGACATCGGCCTTGGCGATGTGCAGCGTGTCGAGCAGCGCGACCACATCGTCGGCCATCAGGTCATAGCCGTAAGGGCGTGCGTCGCGCGTGCTGCGGCCGTGACCGCGGCTGTCCACCACGATCACCATGTGGCGCGCCTCGAGCGCGCGCACCTGATTGCCCCAGTAATCCGAGTTGGCGAGACCACCGTGCAGCAGCACGACCGGCGGCCCGGCGCCGATTGTCGCGTAGTACAGACTGATGCCGCTGACCCTGGCGTGGCCGGTGTGCTCGCCGGCAACTGGTGGCGGCGTTGGCGGCAGCGTCTGCCATAGCACCTCCGCCATGGCGACACGCAGCGGGACCATCAGCAGAAGCGCAAGCAGGAACCGCCGCATCGCTACCTCCCATCAGGGCCGCTGTTGCAGCGAAGGACGCAGCGCCCAAGCCAGCGGCAATGTCAGCAGACATACCACGGCCACGATAAAGATCGCGTGCGTGGGGCCGAACGCATCGCCGGCAAAGCCATACGCCACGGGCGCGATCGCACCGCCACCGATCGTGCCGGTATAGAACAGCCCGAACGCGTGCTCGCGCCTGTCAGGCGACACCAGCTCGGGGACAGTGCCGTACAGCACCGACGATGTACCGTTCAGCGCAACACCGATCACCGGCAGGCACGCCAGCGCGCCAAGCAGCGGGAGCGGCCCGATGGCGACGATGCCGAGGGCGGTCGCCAGTTCCGTCAGCAGCACGGTTCGCAGAACGCCGAGCCGCGCCCCCAGCCAGCCACAGGCCAGCTTGCCAACGGCGCCGCCGGCGAAGATCAAGGTGAGCGCCAGCCCGATCGTCGGCGTCGTCGCGTCCTTTGCGCGCAGCACGAAGGGCAGGAACGCGAGGAAGCCCATGCGTGTGCCGCTATCCAGCACGCCGATCGCGAGCAGCAGAGGAAACGCTCCGCGTTGACGCGGCGTCGTAATCGTACCCGCGTGGCCCGTAACCGGCTCGCCGGCAGACCGCAACGAGGTCCGGGCATTCCGCGGCAGCAGGATCAGGATCGCGGCGGCAGCCGCCAGGCCTATCGCCCCGATGATGCCCACCGAACTGCGCCAGGTGAGTACTGCCATGAGCCATGCGGTCGTAGCCGGTATCGCCATCTTTCCCAGATCGCCGGCGAAATTGTAGGTGCCGAGGGGCCCGCGGGATCCTTGCGCCTCGTATGCCGTCGCGACGAGCGACGAGCCGATCGGATGCTGCGTCGCGGCGCCGGCACCACCGATCAGCAACACGACCACCAACAGCACGAAGCCCGCACTGGTGAGACCGATCGTGACATAGGCGCCGCCGGCCAGCACGGTTCCGATCGCCAGCACCAGCGGCCCGCCCCAACGAACCGCTAGCCAGGACGCCGGCATCTGCAATCCTGCCATGGCGCCGGCGAACAGCATCCGCAGGACACCGAGAGCCGCGAAGCTCAGACCGAACTCGGCCTGCCAGACCGGTAGCAGCACATAGATCAGATCGGTGAAGCCGTCGTGCAGCGCATGCACGCCACAGGCTACGGCCAGGATGCGTCGGCGATCATCTCGGGCCTGGCGTAGCGTGACGCCAATCGTTGCGGATGCTGCCATTTCCGTCCTCCTTCTCCGACACGCAATTCTGCGGCGTCGGGGGGCAGGAATGGAAGATGGAGAATGATCGTATTTGTCTAGATGTCTATCCCAATATCACCCTTGATCAGGCGCCAATGCAGGACCACTGTGCCGGCACCGATGTCCGCCATCTCCCAAACCATTCCCCGCGCGGCGCTGGTCACCGGCGGCGCCCGACGCATTGGCCGGACGATCGCGATCGCGTTGGCACAGGCCGGGTTCGACGTCGCGGTGCATTGCAATGCCAGTCGCGAGGCCGGTGCTGTGACGTGCGAGGAGATTCGCCGGCTCGGGCGTCGCGCTACGCTGCTGCCGGCCGATCTGATGCAGGAGGAGCAGGCCCAGGCGCTGCTGCCGCAGGCCACCGCGGCGCTCGGCCCGATCGGCGTGCTGGTGAACAACGCCAGCCCGTTCGAGCGCGATGAATGGCAGGATGCGACCCGCGCCTCATGGGATGCGCACATCGAACCTGGCCTGCGCGCGCCCTTTGTGCTGATGCAGCACTTCGCCCGAGCCTTGCCGCCAGACGCCGAGGGCGTGGTGATCAACATGCTGGACCAGCGGGTGTGGTCCATCACGCCGCATTTCGTCTCCTATACCGTGGCGAAGGCCGGCCTGTGGGCGCTCACCCAGTCGATGGCACTGGCGCTCGCCCCGCGCATTCGGGTGAACGGTATTGGCCCCGGCCCGGCATTGGCGAACACGCGACAGACACATGACCAGTTCGTGCGGCAGTCTGCCTCAGTGCCGCTGCATCACGGGACCAGCCCCGAAGAGATCGCCCGGGCCGTGCTCGCCATCCTTGCCTTGCCAGCAATGACGGGCCAGATGCTGGCACTCGATGGTGGCCAGCACCTGCAATGGCAATCCGGACGCCACGGCCCTCCGCCCGAGGAGTAAGCAACCATGGAAACCCAGCCGATCGCCAGCGCCGCCCGGGCACTCCGCCACATGTTCCTGCGCGATATGGTGCTGAACGCCAGTATCGGCGTGCATCCACACGAACATGGGGCGCCGCAGCGGGTGCGGATCAATGTCGATCTTGGCGTGGAGGACGATGGCGCCCTGCCATTGTCGCGCCAGCCGGTAGGGCGGGATGAACTCGTCCGCGTGGTGGATTACGAGAAGCTGGCCGACCGCGTCCGGGCTATCGTCTCTTCTGGCCATGTCCGGCTGGCTGAAACCTTGGCTGAGCGCATTGCCGAAATTTGCCTCATGGACAGGCGCGTGCATCTGGCGCGCGTGCGGGTGGAAAAGCTCGACGTTTTCATGGATGCAACTTCGGCGGGAGTGGAGATCGAGCGGCGGCAGAGTGATTTGTCCACCCCCTGACGGCCGGCCGCGGTCAACCCGGTGGGGAGGCGGAATGTGTTAATTCCGTTGCGATATTCCCAGCAAGGCTGCGTGAAAATCAATGGGTTAGCTTCTGCCTAAATTTTTTGCAATCCTTACGGACCCTAGTGATTTCAAGGCTTTCACGCGAATGCGAGTGAGTTGGCCCACAAACTTATCCACACGATCGGTGGATGATCCGGCAGCGCGCGGAGACCCCTGGCCTTACGCCGGTGATCCCGCCAATTATCTTAAGCCATGAGCGACCCACCTGTCAGTTCGGTCCCGTCCGGCGCCGCGGCCATCGAGGCCGCGCTGGTGACCATGCCGTTCAACCCGGGCGTCTATCGCATGCTCGATGCGAAGGGCGAGGCACTCTATGTCGGCAAGGCGCGCAGCCTGAAGAAACGCGTGGCCGCCTACACCCAGGTCGGCCGGCTGGACGAACGGCTGCGGCGGATGGTGAACGAGACCGCCGCAATGGAGGTGATCACCACCCACACCGAAGCCGAGGCGCTGCTGCTCGAGGCCAACCTCATTAAGCGCCTGAAGCCGCGCTTCAATATCGTTCTGCGCGACGACAAGTCCTATCCGTGGCTGATGCTGACCGAGGACCACCCGTTCCCCCAGATTGCCAAGCATCGCGGAGCGCATGTTCGGAAGGGCAGCTACTGGGGGCCGTTCGCTTCTGCCTGGGCGGTGAACCAGACGGTTACGGCGATGCAGCGGGTATTCTTGCTTCGGTCCTGTGCCGACACAGTGTTCGCCAATCGCACGCGGCCATGCCTGCTGTATCAGATCCGCCGATGCTCGGCGCCGTGTGTGGGTCGGATCGACGAAGCCGGTTACGGCAGGCTCGTCGGCCAGGCGAAGGCGTTCCTTGCAGGCAAGTTGGCCACCGTGCAGCGCGAGCTTGCGGCCGAGATGGAACACGCCGCCGGGACGCTGGAATACGAGCACGCCGCGGCAGTGCGCGACCGCATTCGCGCGCTGACCTTCGTCCAGGGCAACGACGTGGTGAACCCCGCCAGCCTGACCGATGCCGATGTAATCGCCGCCTGGCAGACCGCCGGCCAGACATGCGTGCAGGTGTTCTTCGTCCGTGGCGGCCGCAACAACGGCAATCGCGCGTTCTTCCCGACGCACGCCAAGGCCGAGGAGGCCGGCCAGGTGCTCGCCGCGTTCATCGCGCAGTTCTACGATGATAAACCGCCGCCACCGTGCGTTCTGGTCAATCATGCGCTGCCCGAGCAGGACCTGGTCGCCGAAGCGCTGAGCCTGAAGGCGGAGCGCAGGGTGGAGATCCATGTTCCGCAACGCGGCGAGAAGCGCGCGGTGGTGCAGCACGCCGAGGTCAACGCGCGCGAGGCAATGGAGCGGAAGCTGGCCGAAAGCGCCGGTCAGGCGAGGTTGCTCGACGGTGTCGCGCAGTTGTTCGGGCTGCCGTCACCACCGGAGCGGATCGAGGTCTATGACAACTCGCACATCATGGGCACCAATCCCTACGGTGTGATGATCGTCGCTGGGCCGGAAGGTTTTCGTAAGGCGGCATATCGGAAGTTCGGCATTCGCGGCCCGATAACCCCGGGCGATGATTTCGCGATGATGCGTGAGGTACTGCAGCGCCGCTTCACACGGGCTCTCAAGGAGCAGGAGGAGGGAGCGCCGCCGACCGAATGGCCGGACGTAGTGTTGATCGACGGCGGCGCCGGCCAGTTATCGGCGGCACGCGAGGTGCTGAACGATCTCGGTGTGCAGGATGTGAAACTGGTGGCGATCGCCAAGGGTCCCGATCGCGATGCGGGACGCGAGTGGTTCCACACCGATAGCATGGCGCCGTTTCAACTGCCACCGCGCGATCCCGTGCTGTATTTCCTGCAACGGCTGCGCGACGAAGCGCATCGCTTCGCGATCAGCACGCATCGCGCGGGACGCTCGAAGAACATTCGGCAGAGCGAGCTCGATGAAATCGCCGGCATCGGCGCCGCGCGCAAGCGAGCGCTGCTCAACCACTTCGGTTCGGCGCGCGGCGTGAAGATGGCGGGGCTCGCGGATCTGGAGGCCGCTCCGGGGATCAGTCACGAAACCGCACGGCGCGTGTACGCGCATTTTCATCCAGGTGTGCGAATGGAGAATGCGTCCCACGGTCCGCGTCCCCGCCCACGCGATGCAGCGACACCGAACCACTCGAGCTTCGGTGAAGCGAGCCTGGACAACGATAGTCTTCCGTCGATAACGAACGACGGCTAGACTGTACAAACTACAATACTTGCGTATGAGTGGAGTGGAGCTTGGTTGGGCCGAGTCAATTTCCGGGAGAATCTCGAGACAGCGACCCGGAACCACATGTTGATGACCGGGCCGGCACTGGCAGCCGCTTCTGGCATATCAGCCCCGACCTCTTGGGTGTCCTCAAGGCCGACGGCTACTTCGAAAGCTGCAATCCCGCCTGGCAGACCGTACTCGGCTGGTCCCAGGACGAAGTCCGCAGCATGTCGATCTTCGAATTGCTGCATCCCGACGACCGGGAACGGACGCGGGGCGGCTTTGAACACCTGAAGCGTGGCAATCCCATCTTGCGGTTTGAAAACCGCTACCGCCGCAAGGACGGCGGTTACAACTGGTTCGCCTGGGCCGCGGCCCCTCTCGGTAGTGACTACTATTGCTGTGGCCGCGACATCACACTTGAGAAGGAACAAGCCATTGCGCTGGAGGCAACCACCGCCGAGCGCGATCGTGTCTGGCGGAACTCCCGCGACCTGCTGGCCATCGTGGGCAGCGATGGCATCTTCCGCGCCGTCAATCCGGCCTGGTTGCAAATCCTCGGCTATGCAACCGACGAAGTGGTAGGGCACAGCTTCCTGGACTTCGTCTGGCCCGAGGATGCCGACTACACCCAGGGCGGGCTCGACACAGCCGTTTCGGATCGCAATCTCACCAACTTTGAGAACCGCTACAGGCATAAGGACGGGGGCTCGCGATGGATTTCCTGGCATACGTCGTTGGAGGGCGACCTGGTCTATTGCTATGGCCGAGACGTCACGGCGGCCAAGGTCGCGCACGCCGAACTCGCGCGGGCTCAGGAAGCACTACGTCAATCGCAGAAAATGGAAGCCATCGGGCAACTTACCGGCGGGGTAGCGCACGATTTCAACAATCTGCTCACCATCATTCGCTCCTCCGCTGATCTGCTCCGGCGACCTGTCCTTTCGGATGATCGCCGCCGCCGCTACGTGGATGCGATATCGGACACCGCCGACCGCGCCGCCAAGCTGACGGGACAACTGCTTGCCTTTGCTCGACAACAAGCCTTGATTCCCAGCGTGTTCGACGTGCGAGATCGGTTGCAGCATCTGGTCGAGATGTTGAGGTCGGTCCTGGGGTCTCGCATTGAGCTTCAACTTGCCCTTAGCGAAAAGCCAGTGCCGGTCGAGGCCGACCTCAGTCAATTCGAGACGGCGCTGGTCAATCTCGCAGCCAACGCTCGCGACGCCATGAACGGGGAAGGCCTGCTGAATATCGCGCTCGAAGATGTGAGGGATCAACACGCCACGGAATTCGTAGCCGTTTCCGTGAGCGACACAGGCTGTGGCATTCCGGCGGACAAGCTTGCCCATGTATTCGAGCCGTTTTTCACCACGAAGGAGGTGGGACGCGGCACGGGATTGGGGCTGTCGCAGGTCTATGGGTTCGTCCAGCAGTCCGGCGGCAAGGTGACGGTAGATAGCGTCGAGGGACTGGGGGCGACCTTCACACTGTTGCTCCCGCGCACGGCGAAGGCACTTTCTCCAGTTGAGCCGCACGAGTATGGGTTCGCTGATGCGCGCGAGGGCTGCTGCGTTTTGGTGGTAGAAGATAATACCGAGGTCGGCGAGTTCTCCACGCAACTCCTCAACGACCTTGGCTACTACACGACACTCGCCTGCGACGGGCCCTCGGCTCTCAAGCTGCTCAATGAAAGACCTGGAGAGATTGACATCGTCTTCAGCGACGTGGTCATGCCGGGGATGGACGGCGTCGCGCTGGGCTGCGAAATCCGCCGCCAATTCCCTGGCCTTCCGGTCGTTCTCGCCAGTGGATACAGCCACGTCCTTGCGGAGGAAGGCAGCCACGGGTTTCCCCTGCTGCACAAGCCCTATTCGGTCGAAAGCCTTTCGAAGGTGCTGCGCGCCGTAGCGCGGCCAGGATCGGGCTCGTCAGCTCGGTGACGGCTGGTGCCTGGACGATACGCACGCGCGGCACTGTCACGAATTGGTTCGTTCAGGATCGGCCGGCAGCGTCGTGAACGGGTGGTATCAGTGCGCGCCCCGTCCTCAAACCGCCCGCTGTATTGCAGGTGCAACCCTTACCGAGCAGCTCAGGCCGTTCCAACGGGCAAACAGTAGTGCCAGCGTAGCATCGAGGTGCAGGAGATCGAAGTCCTGGCGTAAGGCCCACCGCAGGAGGCGGTGCCCACTGTAATGCTGGCTGAGTTGGGAAGTGCGGCGGTTGTTGGCTTGGCAGACGCACCTGCGGTACGATCACCACGACGGGATTTCGCGGATCGGCATCTGCAAAGCAAGACGGCCAGGCCATCATCATCGCTGCGACGACAAGTTTGCAGAGACGGACGCCAGAGCGGGCCGGCCAGGACCTAACGGCCTTCACGCGAGGTGTGCAACCTCCGCGCGGCGACACTGCCATGGTTGTCACGGGTAATATGGATGATACGGGTAATAGGTGTAGGGGTAGTAGGGGTACGGGTAAGGCGGTGCCGCCACCACGACGCCGGGCGCGAAGCCGAAGAAGACGCGATTGTTGGCAACGAAGCGGTGTGGAACGAAGCCCGGGTGGACAAAGCCAGGATGGACGAAGCCTGGATGCGGTGAGAAGCCCACAGGCGTTCCCCGTGCAAAGCCTCGGGCTGCGGCGGGATTGGCAGCAAGCGTCAATGAGACGAATACGACGGCGAGCATTTTGATCATCGCCAGTTCTCGCACCTACAGATTGGGTCGCGGCCACTGGCCCATTGGTGATCAAGTGCAAGCATGACCCGGCCAAGGACATGCGAGGCCTCAGGTACCGAGAGACGGCATTCCCTCGCCGATTATTCCCGACAGCTTTGCGAGAATGCCGGTTCATCTCAATCGCCGCGCTCCGGGTATCCTGTTGCGCAACAGGTCGATGCCGACAAGCACCGCCGGAATGGCGCAGACCGCCCAGCCGGCCGCATAACCGCCTGTCACGCGCAGCAGCAATGAAAATACCGACGGACATAGAAACGCGCCCATCTGGCCGAATGACAGCACGCCTCCAGTGACAGCCCCCGCTCGGCCGACTGGCGCGAGGCGTGCGGACTCCGACAGCAGAATGCCGTGCCAGGACATCGCTGTGGCGCTCAAAACGCCGGTTACCACGCCTATGGCGAGCGTGGACCACGCTGTGGTGAACGCGCCGGTCAGCACGACGCTTGCCGCCATTCCAAACGCCAGCCAGGACATCACAATTCGTGGGGCGACATAGAAGCTGCCGACCCAGCCCCACAGGATACGGCACGGGATTGCTATGGCGATGACCGTGGAAAACAAAGCCCCTGCGGCCACGAGATCGTAGCCAAGGGCGGTGAGGAAGGTCACGAAGTAGGCAATGAAGACCGCCTGAAGTCCGTTGAATGCGAAGCAGGCGAAGGAGAGAGCGCGCAACTCCCCCACCGCCAGAACGCCCGTGATCGTCGTCACGAAGTCGGATAGGTGGATCGCATGAGTTGGCAGTGGCTCGGTATCGAGGCGTCCATGCAGCGGTTGCAACAGCAATGCGAAGAACCCGCAAGCGCCGGCGCTGACCAGCATCGTGCCACGCCAGCCCAGAGATTGGGCCAGCGCTGGGCCAAGCCAGCCGCCGAGGAGGATGCCCGCCGGGATCGCCGTCTGCGTGACCGAGAAAGCAAATGGCGCGTACCGCCTGATCGCCCACCTGCCGAGCAACTGGGAACTGGCGGGAGTGGCGACGGCGGCGATACTGTTGCCGACCAGTGCCGATAGCACGAAGCCCGCCGCACCTCCGATGATCGCAACGGCCATGCCGCCACCAGTCGAGAGCAGTGCGACCTGACTCATTCGAATGGCGCCGTGGCGGATGATGAACCCGCCGGATCCTAGCTGGCCTATCAGCGCGGCTATCGCCGTCAGACCGAAATAGACCCCGACCCACGAGGGGTCAGCGTGCAGTTCGAGAATGATCAGCGGAGCGAGCACCGCAGGCAGCACTCTGCCAACCGAGCCGCAGGTTTGTTGCAGAAACATCGCCACAACGGCGATCAGCATCTGGGTCAAATGGCGCGTTTCCCTTGGGTTGACCCGTTCCAACCCAAAGCGCTCGAGGCGTCAACGGTGGCGGCGGTCGCAATTCGCCGCCGATAGCCGGCACCACGCCGGATCTAGGCAGCGTAGTAGTCAGTTATCCTAGGCCGCGTGCACCGGCTCGCCGACGCGGCTTCGCGTATGGTGATCCTCGGCGACCAGCATATAGACGGCCGGCACAACGAACAGCGTGAACAGGGTGCCGATCGCCAGTCCTGAGGCAATCACCAGCCCCATGTTGAAGCGGGAGACCGCACCTGCACCTGTCGCGACGATCAGCGGGATAACGCCCAGCACCATTGCGGCAGTGGTCATCAGGATCGGGCGCAACCGAATGCCGGCTGCCATCTCGATCGCCTCGCGCCGCGAATGTCCTTCCTTCTGCAGATTGTTGGCGAACTCCACGATCAGGATGCCGTGCTTGCTGATCAGCCCCATCAGCGTAACCAGGCCGACCTCGGTGTAGATGTTCAGGCTCGCACCGCCAATTCCAAGCGCGACAAAGAACAGCGCGCCGGCGATCGACATGGGCACGGAGACCAGGATGATGAACGGATCGCGGAAGCTCTCGAACAACGCGGCAAGCGAGAGATAGATGATGACCAGCGCGAAGCCGAAGGTGAGCACGAAGCCGCCAGAACTCCTGCACGTACTGCCGCGACAGCCCGCCATAATCCACCGAATAGCCAGGCGGAAGTTCGCGTGCGGCGAGTTCCTGGAGATACTGGACAGCGGTACCGAGTGCCACCCCCGGTGCCGTGACACCCTGGATCATCGCATCGTTCACCTGCTGGAAGTGATTGAGCGACTGCGGCTCGGTGTGGGTGACGATGCGCGCGACTGTGGAAAGCGGCACCGACGCGCCGCTCGAAGTGCGGATATAGTAGTTCATCAACTGGCTGGCATTGAGCCGGAAGCGCTGCTGCACCTGCGGGATCACTTTGTAGGATCGTCCATCCAGCCCGAAGTAGTTCACATAGCCGCCGCCCAGCATCGCACTCAGCGCGCTCCCGACGTCGCTCATCTTGAGGCCGAGCAGTCGCGGTCTTGCTCCGATCGATTTCCACCGTGGTCTCCGGCTTGTCGATCTTCAGATCAGTATCGAGGAATATGAAAAGTCCGCTGGCGCGTGCATCCTGGAGAAACTTCTGTGCCACATCGTTCAGGCGCGAGAAACGGATCGGTGCTGCCAATGATGAACTGGATCGGCAAACCTTGGCTGCCGGGTAGCGGCGGCGGCTGGAAGGCCACAATCTGCGCGCCGGCGATCTTCGCCATGTTCTGCTGCACCAGCGGTTGCAGCACCCCGGTCGTGCGCGTGCGCTGATCCCACGGCTTCAGCACCATGCCGGCGATATCCTGGCCTGGCATGTCGAGTTGGAAGACATGGTCGGTCTCGGGATAGCTGGCAAAGTCCTGGTAGACCTGGCGGTCGTACAGCTCGCGTTGCTGCAGGGTCGAATCCGCGGCGTTGGTGGAGGAGGTGATTATGACGCCCTGATCCTCCTGCGGCGCGAGTTCGCTCGTGGCGCTGCCGTAGAGGAAATAGATGCTGCCGAGAATGATCAGCGCGAACACGGTGGTTACCGGCAGATAGCCGAGACTGCCGTGCAGCCAGCGCTCGTAACGGCGGTGGATGGCATTGAAGCGCCGGTCGATGAACCCGATCACGCGTCGCTCCCATCGTGGGACTTCTGAGCTGGGACGCAGCAGACGCGACGTCATCATCGGCGACAGCGTCAACGCGATGATGGCCGAGACGGTGACCGCACCGACGAGGGTGAAGGCGAATTCGGTGAACAATGCGCCGGTCAGGCCGCCCTGGAAGCCGATCGGCACGTAGACGGCGATCAGTACGACCGTCATGGCAATGATCGGGCCGGCAAGTTCGCGTGCCGCCTGAATCGCCGCCGGGATCGGCCTCATGCCGTCCTCCAGATGGCGATTGACGTTCTCCACCACGATGATCGCGTCATCCACCACCAGTCCGATCGCCAGCACCAGTGCCAGCAGCGTCAGCAGATTGATGGAGAAGCCGAACAACAGCATGATGGTGAAGGTACCGATTAACGACAGCGGTATGGCGACGACCGGGATCAGCACCGAGCGCGGCGATCCGAGGAATGCGAACACGACAAATGTGACGATCAGCACCGCCATGACCAGCGTGCGTACCACCTCATGGATCGCACTGCTGACGAAGGCCGTGAAGTCATAGACTATCTGACCGTTCAGACCCTGCGGCAATTGTTCCTGGATGCCGGGGAAGACAGCGCGAACGCCCCGGATCACATCCAGCAGATTTGCCGCCGGCGCAACCTGGATGCCGATATAGACGGCCTGCTGACCGTCGAAGCCTACTGCGGTATCGTAGTCGTCGTAACCGAGCGTGACGTTGGCGACATCCTTCAGCCGGACGATCGCCCCGCCGGACTGCTTCAGCACTAGGTTGCGGAATGCGTCGAGCGAGTGCAGGTCGGTGGAAGCTGTCAGGTCCACCTGCACCATCTGGCCCTTGGTATTGCCCAACCCCGAGATGTAGTTGTTCGCCGCCAGTGCCTGCGATACATCCGCGGCGGTCAGGCCATAGGCGGCCAGCTTGTCCGGATCGAGCCAGGCGCGCAGTGCGAAATTCTTGCCGCCAAGGATTTCCGCCGTCTGCACACCGGGCACCGACTGCAGCTTGGGCTGCACCACGCGCACTATGTAGTCGGTGATCTGGTTAGGCGCCAGCACCTTGCTGTTGAAGCCGATGTACATGGCATCGATGGTCTGACCCACCCTGACCGTCAGCGTCGGCTGCTGCGTACCGCTGGGAAGCTGGCTCAATACCGAGCTGATCTTGGTGTTGATCTCGGTCAGCGCCTTGTCGGCTTCGTAGTTCAGTCGGAGGTACACAGTGATGGTGCTGACGCCCGACGTGCTGGTCGAGGTCATGTAGTCGATGCCGTTGGCCTGCGCGATGGCATTCTCCAGCGGCGTGGTGATGAAGCCGGCGACCACGTCGGGATCGGCGCCGTAGTAGATCGTGTTGATCGTGACGATGGCGTTCTGCGTCTGCGGATATTGCAGCACCTGCAATGTCCCCAGCGCACGCAGACCAAGCACCAGGATCAGCAGGCTGACCACGGAAGCCAGCACCGGCCGACGGATGAAGATATCAGTGAGCTGCATGGTACGATCCGTCAGTGATCGGTGGGTGGCGGCACAGCGTCCGATGTAGGCTGCACGCTGTTGTTGATCGTCACGGGCGAGCCGTTGCGTAGCTTCATCTGGCCGGCGGTGACGATGACATCGCCTTCCTTGACCCCGCTCAACACGGCAACCTGGTCGCCGCGCGTGGCACCTGTCGTGACGAAGGTCTGCTGGGCCGTGCGCGCCGCGCCGTTCTGCTGGACGAGGAAAACCGTGCTGCCATATGGATTGTAGGCGATAGCAGTCTGCGGCAGCGTGATCTGACGCTCCGGGGCACCAATGTCGATGTCAACGGTAGCGTACATACCCGGCAGCAGTCGGTGATCAGGATTGCCCAGCGTGGCGCGCACCTGCACATTCCGCGAACTGGTGTCCACTAGCGGGTTGATCGCCGTGATCTTTCCCGCGAATGTCTGATCGCGATAAGTGTCGACCTTGGCGGAGATCGCCTGGCCAATCTTTATCCGATCCAGCGACTGCTGCGGCAGGAAGAAATCGACATAGATCGGATCGAGCGCCTGCAGCGTGACCACCGTCGTGCCAGAGTTCAGATACTGCCCGACATCGACCGCTCGAATGCCGAGATGTCCGGCAAACGGTGCCCGCAGTATCTTCTTGTCCAGCGTCGCCTTCTGCTCTTCGGCCTGGGCGCGGGCATTCTTGAGGTTGTAGGTGTCTGAATCCACCGTGGCCTGGCTGATCGCCTGAGCCTTCAACTGCTTCACATCACGGTCATAGGTGACCTGCGCAAGATCCGCGGTTGCCTGCAGCGCCTGCAATTTCGCTGCATCGTCATCCGAGCGCAGACGCAGCAGCACCGTGCCCGCAGCGATATCATCGCCCGAGTTGAAGTGGAGTTGGTCGACGATACCGGAGACCTCAAGCGACAGATCGGCGCCGTTCACCGCACGGAGGCTGCCCACCGCCTCCATCTGTGCCTGCCAGTCCTGCAACCCGGCGGTTACCGTCGAGACGGTCTGTGGCGGATTGGCAAGCTTCGCCATGACCTGCTTTATGATGTTCGCCTTGAAGTTCTGAAATGCAAAGAACCCGCCGAGTACGACCCCCACGGCAATCAACATGATGATCATGCGCTTGATCATGTCAGTCTCCGTCAGGGCTGTTTCGTGCTGTCGGCAACTTGCGTGACATCCGAGCGATGCCACCAGCCACCGCCAAGCGCCTGAAACAATGCCGCCGTATCAGCGTAACGATTGGCCTCGGCCTGCACGAGATTGATCCGTGCCTGCTGCCATGTTCTCTGCGCGTTCAGCAGCGTGAGATAGTCGATGGCGCCGAGCTGGTATTGACGCCGCGCAAGATCAAGGCTCGCGAACGCCGAACGCTCGGCGGCGGCCTGCGCGACCATCGCATCAGCGTCCGATTGCAGCGCACGCAGCGTATCAGCGACGTTCTGGCACGCCTTGATCACCGTGCTGCGGGTACTGAGCCGCCGTCTGCTCGAAAGCGGCAACGGCCGCGCGCTTCTTGTGCAGCAGCGTGCCGGCATCAAACAGGGTCTGCGTGACGCCGCCGGCGATACTCCAAACACCGGTGCCGGGCGCAAACATGTTGGTGAAGCTGTTCGACGCGGTGCCCAGGGTTCCGGTGATGCTGAACTGCGGCAACTGGTTCGCGGTCGCCACACCGATCTCGGCAGACGCGGCGTGCATCTGCGCCTCGGCCGCGCGCATGTCGGGCCGCTGCTCCACCAGTTGCGATGGCAGGCTGACCGGCAGGTCCTGCGGCAGGTGCATGCTGTCGAGCGCGAATGTCTCGGCCGTCTCATGTGCGGGAAGCTGGCCCGCCAGAGCGGTGAGCTGGTTGCGCGTCTGCGCCAGTTGCTTCTGCAACGGCGGCAGCGTGGCGCGAGTCTGGGCGAGCTGCGCTTCCTGGGTCAGCACGTCGGCCTGCGATGCGCCGCCGAGATTGAAGCGATCCCGCACCAGCCGCAGTGACTGCGCCTGGTCGCGGATGATGTCCTGCGTGGCGGCGACCTGACCGCGCAGCGATGCCTCCTGCACCGCAGCCACGACAACATTCGAGGTGAGCGTGAGATAGGCGGCCTCGAGCTGGAACCGCTGATACTCTGCCTGTGCGGTGAGTGACTCGATCTGCCGCCGCGTGCCGCCGAACACGTCGGGCACGTACGAGATGTTCAGCGACGGCGTCACCAGGCCGAATACCGCGTGAGTACTCGGATTGCCGAATGTGGCACCCGAGAACCTTTCCTTCTCGGCCTGGAAGCTCAGGCTGGCCTGGGGGAACAGCGCGCCTTGTTCAGCGTAGACGTTCTCCTGCGCCTGTCGCAGGGCTGCCTGCGCAGCATCGAGATCGGGGTTTGCCTTCAAGGCCTGATCGATCAACTGGTTTAGCGGTACGGAGTGGAACAGCGCCCACCAGTCGCCGGGAATATCGCGCTCGGACAGGAAATGCTGCGCCCCACCGCCGCGTGTGCGGACGGACGCGGTCTGCGTGGCCAGCGGCTCAGGCGTATAGCCGGCATCGGTTGGCGCCGGTGGACGATGGAAGTCCGGGCCAACCGCACAACCACCGATAGCCAACGCGATGGTGACCGCGCCCAGGCTTGCCGTTCGACTCACGATCATCTGCTCCGCGTGCCGCGAAATATCGCCTGTACGTGTTGCCGTACAACGGACTGCGCTGACCGTATGCGCGCTTCGCCAATCGTCTCCCAGTGGAGAACCCGATTGGTCCCCCATCCGCAAAAGATTTTGGCCTGCCCTATGATCGTCATCGCGTGCAGCAGTACCTGCTCGTGGTCAGGCGGAAGATCAATGAGACGGCCGATGATGGCGCAGCAGGGGCTGCATACATTGCGGACCATGTCGTCCTGCAATCGCCGCATTCGGTTCCACCTCCATCCGTGCGAAAAATTTCTGCCGACTCTCGCGATTGGGAACGCTGTCATCGAGAATCAACCCAATCACAATATCGAGCATGTCGCACAGCAGGCCGACAAGTCGCCGACGCGAGGGTTGACCGGCTGCCAGCTCAGCCCGTATGCGCTCCGCGATCGGCGCGACACCGGCCTGCATCTCCTGGCTGAATTGTTCGACGACGGCGCGGTAGAGGCCTTCCTTGCTGCCGAAGTAATACTGAATGGCGGGGAGGTTCACGCCCGCGCGCTCAGCGATCGTGCGCGTGCTGGCGCCCTCGAAGCCGCTCGCGGCAAACAGCTCGAGAGCTGCTTCCAGGATACGGCCGCGGGTCTCTTCGCCGCGCTGGTGGTACCCCGGGCGGAAACGGCTTACAGTTGCGGACATCCCGGAACCCTCTGAGGGAACGGGGTGCTAGATCGGTCGCTCGCCAAAGTCAATCGATCGATATACTCCGCTCACCGGCACTTGATCCGCTCACAGGCAGTTTGACGATTGTCAGATTGCGCTGCGTTCAATGCGCCATTGCACAAGGGTGTAAGCTGCAGCGGTATCATCATGTGGCTCGAACACGGCCACGACCGGTGCCCCGATTGTGACCTCCTGTCGCGGATCGCCGAGCAGGTTGCCAAGCATCCGCACATTGCCGGCGTGCGGCAGCTCGACGAGGACGGCGATGTACGGACCGTGATTCCGGAGCGCCGGGTGGACCGGATGCCAGCAGCGGGTCCAGGTCCAGATGCGTCCCCTGCCCTCCACCGCGACCCAGCGCATGTCCCACGACCGGCAGTGATGGCAGAGCCATTCCGGCCCCCATTGCCACGTATTGCAGGCGCCACAGCGCTGCACCTTCAACACGCCTTGCCGTGTGCCTTCCCAATAGGGCAGATCGAGCCTGTCAGTTTCGGTGACAGGCGCGGGCAATCCTGCTGGCAGGTATGTCATCACAGCGTCTCCTGCGAGCCGACGATCATCGTGGATACCGGTGTCACCATGGGACCCGCGATGACGCAGCCAACATGCGCATCAGGCACCTGAGCGGTCGATTGGCCGCGGATCTGGCGCACCGCCTCGATCTGCAGTTCGAGCCCGTGCATGTAGCATTCGGCCAGGTTGCCGCCGCTGGTGTTCAAAGGCAGCTTGCCGGCTGGCACCAGCAGATTGTCCAGAGTGAGGAACTCGTTTGCCTGTTCAGGCTCAAAGAAGCCGTGCTCGACCATGCTCATGAGCACGCCGCCGGTGAAGTTCTCGTAGCTTTGCAGAACGTCGACGTCCTCGGGTCCGAGCTTCGCCATCTCCCACAGATGTGGCGCCACCGGCCCGAAACTCGAGGAGGCGAAGTCCGGCGCATTGAACGAACGAGCGGCGTTGCGATGGTCGGAGCCCTGCGCCACGGCCAGCACATAGGCCGGCTTGTGCCGAAAGTCCTTCGCGCGCTCCGCCGCAACCAGGATCAGCGCGGCGGCACCATCGTTCTCTTGGCAGCAATCGAACAGGCGATAGGGTTCCGCGATCCAACGCGACGCATCATACATCTCCTCGGTCAGCGGACGGCCGTGCATCACCGCGCGCGGATTGGACTGCGCGTGATGATAGGACGCCATCGCGATGGCGCGCATCGCCTCGCGCCCGATACCGTGTTCATGCATATAGCGCATGAACTTCAGCGCGTAGCGCTGGGCGGGCACGAAAATGCCGTACGGATTGATCAGCGCGTTGTCGCCGGCGACGGTGCCACCAGCGGCAGCACGACCGAAACGCTGGAACTGGCCCTGCGCGAGCGCGCGATACACCACCACGATGTCAGCCTGGCCGGTGACGATCGCCGCCGCGGCGTTGCCAACCGCGGCCGCACCGCCGCCGCCACCGCCGCCCCACTGCATGTTGGACAGCCGCAGCTCCTGTGTGCCGAGCGCGGCGGCGAGCCGTGAGGGATCGTTGCGATCGTTGCTGTAGGAAGCGAAGCTGTCGATGTCGCGAGGGTCGATGCCGGCGTCCTCGGCCGCTGCCAGGATCGCCATGAGCGCCAGCTTGAACTCGGGTTCCGGCGACTGGCCATGCTTATAATACGTGGTCTCGCCGATCCCGACGATCGCGACCTTGCCGCGCAGGCTGCGCATCTCGGATGTCATTCGGCTCCTCCGTCCGTGGCGAGCCTGCGCCCATTGTCAGGTCGCGCGGAAGAGGGATACATACCCACGAGTAGGCTGTCCATACAGACAGTAGGGGGACCGCATGGACGTCGGCATTCAAATGATTTTTTCCACGTATGGCTGGCCAGGCATGAGCGATCGCGAGGCTTGGCAGGAGGAGATCCGTCTGGCGCGGTTGGCCGACGAACTCGGCTTCGACGTCATCTGGTCGGTGGAGCACCACTTCTTCGATTATTCATTCTGCCCGGACAATACGCAGCTTCTGTCGTATCTCGCGCCGCTGTGCACGCACGCGGACCTAGGCACGGCGGCGATCATCCTGCCGTGGAATGACCCGCTGCGCGTGGCGGAGAAGGTGTCGGTGCTCGATCTGCTGAGCAACGGCCGGGTCAGGCTCGGGCTTGGTCGTGGATTGGCACGCCGCGAGTTCGCTGCGTTCCGCGGCACCATGGACGACTCACGTGAGCGGTTCGACGAGGCGTCCGCAATGATCGTCGAGGCGTTGCGCACCGGGTTTATCGAAGGGCACGGCAAGCACTTTCCCCAACCACGGATCGAGATCCGGCCGCGTCCGGAACGCAGCTTCGAGGGCCGCACCTACGCGGTCGCATCCAGCGAGGATTCGATCGAGGCAGCCGCGCGGCTGAAGGCGCGGATGCTGATGTTCGCTGATCGGCCATGGCCGGCACGGTTGCCGGGGATCGAGCGGTATCGCGCATTGTATGAGCAGTTCAACGGGGTCGCGGCGTCACCGGTGGTCACCGCCGATCAGTGCGTCTGTGCGGCCACGTCGGACGAGGCGAACGAACTGGCTGAGCGTCACATGGCGAGCTTCGTTGACAGCAATCTCGAGCATTACGAGCTGATGAGCACGCACTTCGCCACCGCGAAGGGTTACGACGCCTACGCGAAGAAGTCGGAACTGGCGCGGTCAGCAGGGCGCGATGGGTTGGTGAATGCGCTGTTGCAGGTGGCGGTGCGAGGGACGCCGGATCAGGTGCTGCGCGCTTACGAGGCGCGACGCGAGTTGCTCGGCGATTTTGAGCTGAACAGCTCGTTCCGGTTCGGTGGGATTCCACTCGCGAAGGCAGAGGCCTCGATGCGGCTGTTCGCGAAGGAGGTGCTGCCGGTGCTGAAGACATGGCAGCCTGCGGCGCACGTTCCGAAGGCGGCCACCGCAGTGCACGCCTGATCGTCAGGACCGATAGGTCGCCTGCGACGCCGGGACAACGGCCGGCGTTACCTCGGCCGCGAGAATACGCGTCAGCAGCCACTTCGTCAGGCCAGGTGCGGTGTACTTCGCGACCATGCTGGTCGCAAGGAACAGATCGGCGAGCGGCAGCACCTCGTTGCCCAGCACGACCCAGGCCAAGGTGATGGTGCGCGTTCCGCTGATCAAGGCCGGCTGTTAGAGCGGCATTGCGGCCGTAGCGCCAGAACAGGAACGTTCCGGTCAACTCCGCCGCGAACAGCATGACGTATGCCAGCAGGACGAACTCAAGGCTGGTCTGCGGCTGCGCGAGCAGGTGCGCCTGCATGCCTCGCATAGACCCCATGCCGGCGAGGAACATTGCGAAGACTGCAATGCCGGTCATGGCTTCCGGGTTCTCCCGAATGAAGCTGCTCGCGAGGCGCTTCGCCACCACGGATGCGAGGAAAGCGCCACCGACGAGAAGCACCAAATGCAGGCACGTCGCGAGCGGGTCGATGTCGAGACTGTAGCCGCCGAACATCGCAGCGAGCGCCGGAATGTAGAAGGGCGAAGCGGCTGTGCCGATGACAGTCGCCAGCAGTGCAATCGGGATGTTGAGGCGCAGGATTGCAGCAAATGCCACACAGGCCGGACTCGCGGGAACCAATGCCCAGAACAGCAACCCTTGCGCGAGTTCCGGGCCGGGATGGGTGACCCGGATGAGCAGCACGATGACCAGGGGCACGCCGAAGGTGGCCCATAGGACCATCAATGCGATCTGCCTGGCGCGGCCGAGTTCGTTGCCGAGAGACGTGCCGTCGAATTTCAGGAAGGAGCCGAAAGTGAAGATGAAGATTGCGATGGCAAGGTATGGCCTCGCCAGGTCCGACAGATAGGGAATGCAAAGTCCGATGGCCACGCCCGCAATGACGACAGCGGCACCATTGCGTCCGGCCCATTGGAGAACATTTCTCATGTGACAGCCCCCGATCTGCGTTTTGTGATTACTCCGGTTCAACTCCGTTCAGACGTATTGCATGCGGCGTGCACCTCCTCATACGAAAAACGGCGCCGACGCTGTGAACTGGATCACAGTGCAAAACTTCGCCGGGCCCTTCGCACGGAAAGACAACCGATTGCCTCGGGAGTTTGGGAAATGCCGGAAGCTCCAGGAAGCCGGCACGTAGCTTGCTATGCATCGACATGACTTCGATAAGTAAGAAGTCAGTCTCCGTTCTGTAAACGCACCGAAGGGAATCTCATGTTCGCCATGCCCGACGCGGGCCAGTTGGTCGAGCTCGCCGCCTCTCTCAACCTCCGCCTGAGCCATAGCGAAGCGGAGCTCTACCTGCCGTTCATCCTCGATGCGATGCGCGGGCTGGACGAATTCGTGCAGTCTCGCGCCGAGGAGGCCGCACCGCCGCTGCTGTTCCCTGAGCGTGGCCCGGGGTACCGGCCGTCGCTGACTGAGGACCGCTACCGGGCGTGGCTTTGGAAATGCGCCGTCGGAGGCAGCGACCGCGGACTGCTGGCCGGCAAGACGGTCAGCTTCAAGGACCATATCAGCGTGGCGGGCATTCCGCAGGTCCTCACCTCGCAGGTCCTGGAGGGCTTCATCCCCGACGTGGACGCGACGGTGGTGACCCGCGTCCTGTCGTCCGGCGGGAAGGTCGTCGGCAAACACATGATGAACGGGTTCATGGGCGATTATGGAAAGCCGCTGAACCCGCATAACCAGGAACGGATCACCGGTGGATCCTCGTCGGGCTCCGGTGCGGCTCTGGCAGCGGGCGAGGTCGATGTCTCGTTCGGCGGCGACCAGGGCGGCTCGATCCGGCTGCCGGCTGCCTTTTGCGGCGTGCTCGGGTTGAAGCCGACATTCGGGCTGGTGTCGCACTTCGCGGTCGGCTTCGCGGCCGAGCCCAGCGTGGATCACGTGGGGCCGATGGCGCGCACGGTACCTGACGTCGCGGCCGCGCTCCAGGCAGTGTCCGGCTACGACGACAACGATCCGCGGCAACGCCGTGGCATCCCGGAGAGTATCGACGCGCTGTCGGACCTGGATGGTGGCGTGCGGGGGCTGCGGATCGGCATCCTCGAGGAGGGTTTTGCGGAACCCATCGAGCCGGAGGTCGCCAAAGGCGTCCTGGCCGCCATAGCCACGCTCGAGACACTCGGCGCCGAGGTCACCAGGATCTCGGTTCCACAACACGCCCAGATCGACAGCGTATATGCGGCGCTTGTGTTCGAGGGCGCACGGGCGATCCACGACATCGGCTTCTTCGGGATCGGCGCCAAGACCTACTATCCAGCCTCGGTCATCACTGCGGTCGATCGGATGTGGCGCGCGCATGGCGACATGCTGCCGCCGCGCACCAAGCTCAATCACCTGGTCGCGGAACTGTCGCGGCGCAACTACCACGGCGGCGTGTATGCCAAGGCGCATAACGTGCGGCCGTCGTATGTCGCGGCATTCGACCGCGCGCTCGCCAAGGTCGATGTGCTGGCCCTGCCGACAGTGCGCAACATCGCGCCGCTGGTGGAGGCAGAACCAACCGATCCGACCGCGGCGATCGAGGCGAACCTGCGCCGCAACTGGATGCTGTTGCCGATGGCCTACAACACCAAGCCGACCAATTACACCGGCCATCCGGCGCTTGCGGTGCCTTGCGGCAAGGTGGACGGCATGCCGATCAGCCTGCAGCTCGTCGGCAACTTCCTGGCCGATCCGCTGCTGCTGCGGGTCGCCTACGCGTACCAGAAGGCGGTCGATTGGGACGCGATCACGGGCGTCGGTTGAGTGGTCGAAAACAGCGATAATCGACGGCTCTATGCACGTCTGTTTCAGGCGCGGTCTTGTCTCGCGCACCCTAACCCTTACGATACAAACCCATGCCCCGACCTGAGCCGACCCCAGTGGACATCGTCCTTGTCCACAGCTCCGACCTGCACGTCGATGACGAACAGAACGCCACGAAGCACGGTGACGGCACCGACGGCCTCGCCGCCGTGCTCGCCGCCGCAAGCGACGCGGGCGCCGACATTGTCCTGCTGGCCGGCGACACGTTCGACAACAACCGCGTCCCCGCCCCAGTGCTCGATCGCACCGGCAGGCTGCTGGCCGATGCCGGGATCCAAGTCGTGATCCTGCCAGGCAACCACGACCCCGCGCTGCCCAACAGCGTGTTCGTGCGTGGCGGGCTCGCGTCCATTCCCAACGTCACCGTCCTCGGGATCACGCACGACGAGGCCGTGGGCTTCGGGGACCACGACCTGGAGATCTGGGGGCACGCGCATCGCGACTACGAGAACATGGCCCCGCTGCGCGGCCCGCGCGCCCGCAGCACGCGCTGGCAGATCGCCATGGCGCACGGCCACTACGAGCCGCCGCACAACCTCGCGACACCGCTGCGGCCGTCCTGGTTGTTCAGCGACGATGCGATCGCAGCGACCGCGGCGGACTATCTGGCACTGGGCCACTGGGACCGGCCGGAACGCGTCGGCGACGGCACAGTGCCGGCGTACTACTCCGGCTCGCCCGACCTCGCGCGGACGGTCAACGTGATCCGGCTCACCTCGAACGGTGAGGTGCTTGTCACGCGCGAACCATTGCGGTGGGATCGCGCGTGAGGAGGAACGAGCCATGCCCCTGCTATGTGAACGCCGCGGTGCCGTAGCCGTCCTGACGCTCAGCCGCCCGGAGGCGCGCAACGCCTGGTGCGAAGAATTCCAGACGGGTCTGCGCGAGCGCCTGCCGGAGCTGGAGGCTGATCCCGACATCCGCGCGGTCATACTCACCGGCGACGACAAAGGCGGCGCGTTCAGCGCGGGGGCCGATCTGAAGAACCCGCGCACCCACACGATGGACTCGGTCGCCGCGTTCCTGAATGATCTGCCGAACCGGCGGCGCGCGCATCCGATCCCCATGCTGACCGACTTCGCCAAGCCGATCATCGCCGCGGTCAACGGCTACGCTGTCGGGATCGGCTGCATTGTCACCTATTGCTGCGATCTCATCGTCGCATCGGAGCGCGCGGAGTGGCGGCTGCCGCAGAGCGGTCTCGGCATCATCCCCGCGCAGGGCGGTGCGACGCGGCTGGCACGTTGGGTCGGCAAGGGCCTGGCGATGCGCATGGCGTTCGGCTTTCCGCTGAAGGCGGAGGAGGCGTATCGCATCGGCCTCGCGCAATGGCTGGTGCCGCACGATGCGCTGATGGCGCGCGCGATGGAGGTGGCGGAGCACATCGCCTCGCTGCCGCCGCTGGCGACGCGTCTCACCAAGGAGTCGCTGAACCGGGGCATCGACGTGCCGCTGGCTGATGCGGTGCTAGGTGATCTGTATCGCTTCGCCATGCTGGAGATGACCGAGGACAAGCAGGAAGCGCACCAAGCCTGGCGGGAACGCAGGAAGCCCAGGTTCAGGGGAAACTGATAGAGGTCTGACAAGGGGGAGGACGTTATGGCTCAAGCAGTGCGCGCCGTCGTCGTTGATCCGTCCCGGAGTGAAAAGCTGACCTTGCAATCGGTCGAGCTGCTACCGGCGTCAATCAGCGATGTAACGGTCCATGTCACCGCGATCTCGCTGAACCGTGGCGAGGTCAATCGTGCGCTGTCGCAGTCGGATGCCGGCGCGCGGCCCGGCTGGGACTTTGCCGGCATCATCGAAGAGACAGCAGCCGACGGCAGCGGACCGAAGTCCGGCACGCGGGTCGTCGGCATGCTGCCGACCGGCGCCTGGGCGGAGCGCATCCGAGCGCCGAGCCATGCCGTCGCCGCGCTGCCGGATGCTGTCACGGACGCGCAGGCGGCGACGCTCCCTGTTGCCGGCCTGACCGCGCTGCATGCGCTGCGCCAGGGCGGGTTGCTGTTGGGTCGCAAGGTGCTGGTCGATGGTGCGACCGGCGGTGTTGGGCATCTGGCTGTCCAGCTTGCCGCCACGGCAGGCGCCGAAGTTTACGGCCACGTGCGCCGCGCCGAACAGCGGGCGATGATCAGCGAGTGGTGCGGCGAGCGTATCATCGTCGCGTCCAACCTCGGCGCCGCGGCGTCGAGCGGCCCGTATCACCTGATCGTGGATTCGATCGGCGGCTCGGCGTTGTCCGCGGCGCTGACGATGCTGCAACCGAACGGCACCTGCGTTCACTTCGGTGTTTCGGAAGCGCCGACAACGACGTTCGAAAGCGGCGCGTTCTTCCGCCAGGGCGGTGTGAAGCTGTACGGATTGATCCTGTTCCACGAACTGCGCCGCGTGGAACCGGCGGGGGAAGGATTGGCAGTGCTCGCCAGTGAAGTTGCACGCGGCCGGCTGCGCCCGCACATCGACATCGAGGCACCATGGACCGACATCGCCGCGATCGCCCGCCGCCTGATCGCGCGTGAGTTTCCCGGCAAGGCGGTGCTGCACGTGACCTGACGGAGGCATTGCCATGACCTACCAGGCGATCAACTTCGGCAAGAAGTTCGCATTGTTCGACGAGCAGTGGGAGCCCAGGGTCGTCGCCGAGATGAACGACTATCAGTTCAAGATCGTGAAGCTGCAGGGCGACTTCATCTGGCATGACCACAAGGACACCGACGAGACCTTCATGGTGATGGAAGGCGAACTGCGGATCGACTTCCGCGACGGCGTCGTTCGGGTTGCGGCCGGCGAGATGTTTGTCGTTCCAAAGGGCGTCGAGCACAAGCCGTACGCCGAGCAGGAGGTCAAGCTGTTGCTGATCGAACCGCGCAGCGTGCTCAATACCGGACACGAGGGCGGCAAACGAACCGCGCAGAACGACGTATGGATTTGACTGCTATGTCCGCCTGAGCACGATCGCGGCGGCGACGAGCATCAGCGCCATGCCGACCACATCGGCGGGATCAAGCCGCTCGCCGAACAGCGTCGTGCCGAGAGCGACCGCGATTACCGGCGAGACGAAAGCATAGGTGCCGGTGCGACTGGCGCCCCAGTCGCGTACCAGCAGGAAGTAGATGACCGTGGACAGGATCGATCCGGGCAGCAGCAAATAGAGCCAGGCAAAAGTGGCATGCCAGCCCCATGGGTGGATCAGTGCCGCGATCGCTCCAGGCTCGAAGATGATTGAGGCGACCAGCAGAATGGCGCCCCCGATCAGGTTGGTCATGGCGGCCATCTGCGCCGGCGCCAGCGAATTCATCAGCGGCCGCGCCATGACCGAACCAGCGGAATAGCAAAGCGTGCCGACGATGACACCGCCGGCGCCCAGCAGTTCGCTCATGTCGAGCCGCCCGGCGAACGCCGCCGGACCGAACAGCACCAGAATGCCGATGACGCCGATGGCGAAAGCCACCACCTGCCGCCAGACGAGGCGTTCCTGTCCGACGATCACCGCGAAGCCAAGCAAGGAGATCGGCGACAATGCCGACGACAACACGGCAGCCAATCCGGCAGTGATGAAGCGCAGACCGTAGAGCTGGATCACCTGATTGAAGGACACCATCAATATGGCGACCACGATCAGACGACCGGTCAATCGCATGGGAATTTGCAGCCGCTGGCCCCGCGCGAACCGCCACAGCAACAGCATCAGTCCCGCCGTCGTCCAGCGCGTTCCGGCGAAGACACCGGGCGGTACCACGGCGATGCCGACTTTCATGGCGAGCCAGGTGGTCCCCCAGACGAAGCACAGCACCGCGAACAGGGCGCGCTGGCGTGCGGCCATAGAGACGGCGGGACGGACGGTGACGGCAACGCTCGCCATTTACGCGGCCCGGCGGTGCCCCTCGGTGAAGCGGCTGAAACGGAACGGTGCGGGATCGACGACGGGCGTATCTCCGGCGACCAGATCGGCGGTCAGTTTTCCCGCCCCTGGGCCGATGCCGAAGCCATGACCGGAGAAGCCGGTGGCCAGGAAGAAACCCGGGATCGCAGGCACCTCGCCGATCACCGGCACCGCATCAGGCGTCACGTCGATCAGGCCGCCCCAGCTTTCGGCGACCTGCATCCGCGCGAATGCCGGGAAGCAACGCGACAGCACCGAGCGAGCCTCTTGCAGCGTCGCCTGCCTCGGCGCCGGATCGAGCACGCGCACCGCCTCGAACGGCGTGGCCTCGTCCAGCGACCAGTGTCGCTTCGTGCGCCACTCGTCGAAGAAGCGCCGGCCGAAGCGCAGGCGAATCTCGCCGTAGTTCTGCTTCAGCGTCGGCGCGTAACGCAGCAGGAGACGGAACGAGTTCGGCGTGATGTCGGCGACATTCGCGTTGCGCCGCGCGATCGTGTAGCCGCCGTCCAGGCGCTTGCGGAAAGCAAACACCGAACCGCTCGCGGTGATCTCCGGTCCGCCGCCGAGCGGGGCGGTGCGGAACACCGAACCCAGCACCTTCAGTTGCGGCAGATCGATGCCGGCATTGCCGCAGAACAGCCGCGACCATGCACCGCCCGCGAGCACGACGCTGTCACAGCCGATGCGGCCTCGCTCGGTGACCACGCCCGAGACACGGCCGGCCTGCGTCTCGATACCGCGCACCGCGCAGTCGGTCAGCACCGTGGCACCCGCCGTCCGCGCCGCCTCTGCGATCGCCGGTGCGGCCTGTGAGGGTTCGGCACGGCCGTCGGTCGGGGTGTGCAGGGCGGCGATGAAGCGGCTCGACGCGCCAGGCACCAGTGTGTCGATTGCGGCGCCGCGCAGCAGCCGCGCATCCACCTGATACTGCCGCGCATCGGCAAGCCACGCCTCCTGTGCGGCGATCTCCTTCTCGGTCTCGCACAGATAGGCGATACCGGCCTGGCGAAACCCGGTGTCGCGGTTGATTCGCGCGTTCATGCCGCGCCACAGCCGCAGGCTCTCGATTGCCAGAGGGATCTCGCGTGCATCGCGTCCCATGGTGCGGCACCAGCCCCAGTTGCGGCTGGACTGCTCGCCGCCGATGCGGCCCTTCTCGCACAGCACCACCGAGTGGCCCTTCTCGGCCAGGAACAGCGCGGTGCAGGTGCCGATGATCCCGCCGCCTATGATGACCACCCCGACGCGCTCGGGAAGGCCGGTGTCGGACTGAACAAGATCGACTGGGGGCGACATGTGATAGGGTCGCAGCATATGCTCGCGCAGCAGGTACTGACCATTGACCTCTGATCACTGGAGAATTGCGCGCGATGGCCTGGCGTGTCGGCGTCGATTCCGGCGGCACCTTCACCGACGTCTGCCTGTTCGACGAGGACACTGGCCGGGTTGAGGTATGGAAGGTGCCGTCCACCCCGGGCGACCCGTCGCACGGCATCGCAGAGGGTGTGGCGGAGGGTGTCCAGCAGGTCGGTGTGGGACCGGACGCGGTTGGATACTTCGGCCACGGCACGACCGTGGCGACCAACGCGCTGATTCAGCATCGCGGTGTGAAGACCGGCCTGATAACCACCGAGGGATTCCGCGACCTGCTTGAGATCGGTCGGCAAAAGCGCCCGGACCTATACGATCTGCAGGCCGACAAGCCCCCGGCGCTGGTGTCGCGCGACCTCCGCCTGGAAGTGCCCGAGCGCATGCGCCACGACGGAACGGTCGAAACGCCACTGGATGAGGCGGCATTCCGCGCGGCAGTGCGTCGCCTGCGTGACGCCGGCGCGCAGGCTGTGGCGGTGTGTTTCCTCTACGGCTTCGTCCGCACGGCGCATGAGGAGAGTGCGCGACGCATCCTGTCGGAGGAATTCCCCGAGGCCTTCGCCTGCGTATCGCACGAGGTCGCGCCCGAGTTCCGCGAATTCGAGCGAATGTCGACCGTGGTGGTGAACGCCTATCTCGGCCCGGTGATGCAGGGCTACATACGACGGCTGGGCAAACGGCTCGCTGATCTCGGTGTGCACGCGACGCCGTATTTGACGCAGTCCAACGGCGGCGTGATCGGCTTCGCTCAGGCCGCACGACTGCCGGTCCGCGCCGTGCTGTCCGGACCATCCACCGGCGTGGTGGGTGCGCAGGAAGTCGGACGACTGGCCGGTTTTGCCGATCTGATCACTTTCGACATGGGTGGCACCTCGACCGACGTCGCCTTGCTACAGGGCGGCCAGTGCCGGCTCGCCAGCGAGGCCGTGGTGCACGGCTATCCGATCAAGGCGCCGATGTTGGATATCCACACAGTCGGTGCGGGCGGCGGGTCGATCGCTTATGTCGACAGCGGGGGGCTGCTGAAGGCGGGACCGCGCAGCGCGGGCGCCGACCCTGGACCTGTCTGCTACGCGTGCGGCAATGACGAAGCGACGGTCACCGATGCGAATGTCGTGTTGCAGACGCTGAATCCGATGCACCTACTGGGTGGGCGCATGGCGGTGCGTCAGGACCTTGCGCGTACGGCGATCAAACGTCTGGCCTCTTCGCTGCGCCTGGACGCGATGGCGACGGCGCAGGGAATCATCTCGGTCGTCACCGCAAACATGGCGCGCGCCATCCGCGTGGTCAGCGTGCAGCGAGGCCACGACACGCGCGACTACACGCTGGTGGCGTTCGGCGGTGCGGGTCCGCTACATGCGGCGCGTCTGGCGAGGGAACTGGAGATCGGCCGGATCGTGGTGCCGCGCAATCCCGGCATTCTGTGCGCGATGGGTCTGCTGCTCACCGACCTGCGCGCCGACTTCGCCATGACGCGACTGCACACGCTGTCGATCGCCGCACTGCCTGATGTCGCCGATGCGTTCCACGCGTTGCGTGCACAGGCGGATGCATGGTTCGCGGAGGCAGGTATCGCGCCGGATGCCTGCCGGATCACGCATACGGTCGACATGCGCTATGCCGGACAGAACTATGAATTGCCGGTGGCGTTGCCGGACGGCGAGGTCGGACCCGCGATGCTCGACGCGTTGGCCGAAGGCTTCGCCGCGGCGCATGAGCGGATGTACGGTTTCATCGCCGCGGACGAACCCGTGCAGTTGGTCACCTTCCGCATCGAGGCAGTCGGGGTCGTGCCGAAGGCGTCATTCCAGCGACATCCCGACGCAGGATCCGATGCCTCCTCCGCCATCGTCGCGCGACGCGACGTCTGGCTGCCCGAGGCCGGGGGTTTCGTGCTCTGTCCGGTGTATGACCGCAACAGGTTGCGATGCGGCAACCGCGTCGCCGGTCCCGCCGTCATCGAGCAGATGGACGCCACGACGCTGGTGTTGCCCGGCATGATCGCTCGCGTGGAGCCGTATCTGAATTTGATTCTGGAGGCAGCATGAACGACGCAGGAGCCGGGGCGATCGGGATCGATCCGATCACCGTCGAGGTGATCGGCAGTGCGCTCGCCTCGATTACCGACGAGATGGGCGAGGCGCTGATCCGCGCGTCCTATTCCACCAACATCAAGGAACGCCGCGACTGCTCCACGGCGCTGTTCGACATTCATGGCAACACGCTGTGCCAGGCCGAGCACATCCCGATGCATCTCGGCAGCTTCATCGGCCTGATCCCGCATATCCTGAAGCGTCATCCGATCGAGCAGATGCAGCCTGGCGACGCGTTCTGCGGCAACGACGCCTACGAGGGTGGCGGCACGCATCTGCCCGACATCGTCCTCGCGGAACCGATCTTCGTCGATGGCCGCATCATCGCGTTCGCAGTGAATCTTGCGCATCACGCCGACTTCGCCGACCGCGGGCACGCACACATCTACCAGGAGGGCCTGCGCATCCCGCCGATCCGCCTGTATCGCGGCGGCGAGCTGCAACGCGATGTGCAGGAGCTGATCCTGCTGAACTGCCAGGTGCCGCGTGAACGTCTGTCCGATTTCCGTGCACAAATGGCCGCCAACCGGCTGGGAGTACAGCGGATGCAGGCGCTGTGTGCGAAATATGGCCGCGACACCGTGCTCGCCGCTGGCGATGCTCTGCAGGACTACGCCGAACGCAAGATGCGCGCCGGCGTCGCCGCGATTCCCGACGGAACCTATCGCTTCGCCGACCGCTACGACTGTCCCGAGATCGACGGCGAACTCGCACTGTCATGCGAGATCATCGTGCGTGACGACGGGATGGATCTGCATTTCGCCGGCCCGCCGCAGGTACGTGCCGGACTCAACATGACCTATACCGCGTTGCTCTCCACCGTCTATTACGCTGTGAAGACGCTGGTGGACCCGACGATCCTGCCGAATGCCGGCCTCGCGCGTCCATTACGCGTCACCGCCCCAGAGGGCAGTGTCGTCAATTGCGTGCATCCTGCCGCGGTGAACGGCAGGCTTGGGATGTGCCAGCGCGTCGTCGATCTGATTTTCGGTGCACTGTCCGAGGCGGTGCCGGAGCGCGTCATCGCCGCGACCAACGGCGCCTGCACGTCGATCACGTTCGCCGGGCATCAGCCGAAGGACAATTCGCTCTGGGTTTATCTGGAGACGATCGGTGGCGGTTCCGGCGCGCGGGCGACAAAGGATGGGTTGGACGGTGTGCACGTGCATATGACGAACACGTCGAACCTGCCGGCCGAGGCACTGGAGATCGAGTATCCGCTGACGCTGTTGCGCTATGAATTGGTGGACGGCTCAGGAGGTTTGGGTCGGCATCGCGGCGGCATGGGTTTGCGTCGTGTCTATCGCGCCGAGGCGCCGTGTCGTGTGCGTGTGGACATTGCCCGCAGGCTGTCCGCGCCGTGGGGTCTGTTCGGCGGACGGCCTGGCGGCAAGGCGGACATTGTGCTGCGCAGTGGCGCGATGCCGTTCGACCACGGTTCAGGCGCACTGCGGCAAGGTGAGATCATCGAAGTGATCACTGCCGGCTCCGGAGGCTATGGGGCGCCCCCAGAACGCGACGCCGAGGCGACGCGTCGGGACTCGGCTGAGGGGCGAAGCGGCGATGCGGGCTAGCGGCAAAATCCGACGGATGAGTCCGAATTAAAATTCCCTGACGCCGCGCGAGATAAGCCACCTGATCGTGAGCAACTCGCAGCGATGCTGGGGACGCATTGGGCCTGCACCAGCCCTAAACAGCGTGTAGGGTGTCTTCTAGGCGCCACACGACGCCGCACCATTCGATCCGAGACCCGTGAGCGCCGGGCGGAAACCGGCGTCGCGCACTCGCTTCGATGTAGAATTTTTGATTGAACGGTCGCAAAGGGTGTCCTAGCGTAACTCGCCCGACAGTCGGGTAGAGAACAAACGGGGAGGAAACACAATGAATAGAGGGCGCTTGGGCGTTATTGCTTTCGCTTGTTCAATCGTCGCTGGCGGTGTAGCCGCCCAAACCACCAGCATGACCGTAATTGCATCGGGCCTGAATGGCCCACGCGGACTGAAGTTTGGTCCAGACGGCAATCTATACGTGGCCGAAGCGGGTACTGGCGGAACAAACGGCACCGTAGGAACGTGTGACCAAGTGCCTAGCCCGGTTGGCCCTTACACTGGCGGGAAGACAGCACGCATCTCGATGATCCGTCCCGATGGCACGCGCAGCACCGTGGTGGATCAACTGCCGTCCAGCCAAGATTTTTTGGGAGACATCTTGGGCGTGGCGGATATCGCCTTCATTGACGGCCAGCTATACGCTGCCCTTGCTGGCGGTGGATGCTCGCACGGGAATCCTGATATACCCAATGCCGTCATCAAGGTGGATCGTGATGCCGGGACATGGCAACAGGTCGCAGACCTGAGCCAATTCGTCATGCACCATCCAGCCGCTCATATTCAGCCGGCTGATTTCGAACCCGACGAGACATTCTACGGCATGATCGCGGCACGAGATACTCTCTACGTGGTTGGTCCAAACCATGGTCAAGTACTTGAGGTCAAACAAAACGGCCACATTCGCCAGTTGATCGACATCTCCGCCACACAAGGACACATCGTACCGACAGCCATTGCTGCCAACGGCGGGACGTTCCACGTCGGGAACCTCAACACCTTCCCAATCATGCCGGGTACTTCGCAAATCCTCGACATATCCCGGAAAGGCGAGATTCTGCATGCAATGCCGGGATTCACAACGGTTGTAGGGCTGGCCTACCGCAATCACCGGCCTTACGCCGTGGAGCTGTCGACCGAGCCAGGGAATCCCGCGCCAGGGGCCGGTAAGGTTGTTCGGCTGAGTGACTCGGGCGCCATCGAGGACGTTGCGACCGGTTTGACGCTACCGACCGCGCTAACGTTTGGTCCAGACGGCAACCTCTACGTCTCAAACTTCGGTGCGGCCGGTCCCGGAAGCGGCGAGATCGTCCAAATCGCTTTAGGATCGTCGGAGTAGACGAAATGGAGGCGTTGTTTTCGACGCCTCCATCACTCTATCTTATGCCGCGCGACCGCAGGATGACGCGTATTCCTCAGCGCCCAACGCGGAGAAGGGTCTCCCCTCAGTCCAGATCGAGGACGTCTGACTGAAAAGAATCAGATCGCCTTGGTGCGGTTTGCGGACTGGCGGTCGCGCGAGCGGTTCGAATGATGTCATTTGTGGGGGCATCGACCTCGGGCCGGTCGAGGCGTGTTCCATGACCATATCATCCTGTGCTCGCCCATGCCATGCCATGGCGATGCGTCAGCCACTTTCCTTCGATGTGCTCGATGCCGAGCTGCTTCAGGGCGATTGCGTCAGCACCGTCTTCGACACACGAGCTCCCGCCTCCGGCGTCTCGAAGTAGTGGCTGCCACGATCGGTGTAGAGCGAGCAGAACAGCCCATGCTGCGCCACCACCTCCCGCACCCCCCGCAGGCTCGACGCTGTGCCTTCCTCATCCACCAGGAAGGCCGAATACAGCTCGCTGGTGGCATCCTCCATCGTTACCACCAGGTCTTGCTTGCCAGCGTCTCCCGCCAGCCAGGCGTGCGTCGAGGCGTCCTGATGCAGCATCATTCCCACCATCGGACGCCGTGGCCGTTTCTTGCGATGCGCCGAGCGCGTCTTGGCCGGCGTCACCAGACCCGAGCGGTGCAGATGCAGCTTGGTCACCGTGTAGCCCAGCGTGTAGTTGTGCCGCTTGCCCAGCTGCTCGTGGAAATGCTTCACCGTGAACCCGCGGTAGAGCTCGCGATACAGACCCAGCATCCGCTCGATCTCTTGCACCCGAGCGCGCCGCGGTGACGGGCGCAGGCGAAGGTCCAGCAACCCGGTCTCGTCGTCCTCGCGATGCCGATCACGCCAGCGCCGAAATGTCCGCTCGCACACGCCCAGAAGCTCCGCCGCCTCCATCTGGCTCAGTTCAGATCGCTCCGTTCGGCCAAGCACATCCAAAAAACGCATCCGACGTATCCCCTCGTGAATGCGTGCCCGGTCCATTCATGCCCCCAATCCTGGAGGCCCACATGACCGGACACTTCACGAGCTACAAACACCGGACAAACCACGAGCTAGCCACACTAGCGCAGCGATGCTTGACAGATCACTTTCCGCAGGAGCCAAACTACGCGATCCTGTAATGGGTCATCGAAAGAAGGAAGACGGGCTCGCAATCAAATTCATAACTATGGAGGGAGGTCGCACAATGGAAGCGCTTGAGCAGCGTACAATGGGCAAAGTGGCGTGGCGTCTCGTGCCCTTCCTGATGTTATGCTACTTCTTCTGCTTCCTGGATCGCGTCAATGTCGGCTTTGCCGCGTTGCAAATGAATCAGGACCTGCACTTCACTGCGTCGGTGTTCGGCTTCGGTGCCGGCATCATGTTCGTCACGTATATGCTCGGCGAGGCCCCGTCGAACCTCGTGCTGGTCAAGGTTGGTCCTCGGCCGTGGATTGCTCGCATCATGGTCACATGGGGCGTGCTGGCCTGCTGCATGGTGTTCGTATCTGGACAGAAAAGTTTTTACATTCTGCGTGCATTGCTGGGGGGTGCAGAGGCCGGTTTCTTCCCCGGCATCATCTATTATCTGACCAACTGGTTTCCGGGTACCTACCGGGCCCGCGTGACCGGGCTCTTTATGGCCTGCATTCCGCTGTCTTCCGCGATCGGATCCCCGATATCGACCGCATTGCTTTACCTGGACGGCATCCTTGGATTGCGCGGCTGGCAATGGCTGTTCCTGATCGAGGGTCTTCCTCCAATTCTGCTCGGCTTCGTCACCTGGTTCTACCTTACAGAGCGGCCGTCTGAAGCAAAATGGTTGGAGACCAATGAGCGTCAATGGCTGTCTGACCGAATCGATACCGAACATGCGATTAAGCAGCAGCAGCTGCAATTGAGCGTGATCCAAACATTCTTCAATCCTCGGGTTGTTGCGTTGGGGTTGGTCTGCTTCACTCTGGCTTCGCTGCTGTTCGGCGTCGGATTCTTTCTCCCAACTATCGTGAAGGGGTTTGGCCTGACCAATATGCAGACTGGGTGGGTGTCGATCATCCCGCCGGCGGCCGGCGCTGCGGCAATGATCTGGTGGGGGCGGCGTTCCGATCGCAAGATGGAGCGCAAGGGACATCTGCTGGTTGCCATGACGCTTGCCGCCGCAGGCGTGGCAGCCGCGGCGGTGCTGGATGACCCGATATTGAAGATGATCGCGTTCACCATCTCTGCCGTCGGTCTGAACGCGTGCAACCCTGTGTTCTGGAGCCTTGCCCCTTCATTTCTGACTGGTGCGTCAGCGGCAGTCGGCATTGCGTATATCAACTCTTTCGCGGCCCTGGGCGCGTTCCTGGCGCCGTGGATGATGGGTTTGGTGAAGGATGCGACCGGCAGCTACACTTATGGACTGCTCGCGTTGGGTGCGCTTGTGCTGGGCGCCGCTGGCATCATTCTCGGTTTCGCCCATGACGTCAGTCTGGAGCATGCTCCCGAGCGGCAAATGGCCTAGTACCTCTGCACAGAGGTTTTGACGGTTTGCCCGAGAGGTCTTCCCTGCGTCACGGCGCCGGCCATCTGGCTCGGCACGCATCACCATGCTACGGCTAGGAAAGGGGTGGCCCGACGGTGCTACCAATCTTGGATGCCGATTCCGCATCGGAGAGTTTACATGGAACGGTATGGGGACGGATCGATCGTAATCTTAGATTACGATCCGGCCTGGTCGGCGACCTTCGAGCAAGAGCGCACGAGGCTGCATACCGCCCTCGGTCCCCTTGTGCTGACTGTCGAGCATATTGGGAGTACGGCGGTGCCAGGCTTGGCTGCCAAGCCGATCATCGATCTCCAGTTAAGCGTCCGCAGCCTCGCGGAAGCACGATCAAGCTGCGTCGGGCCGCTTCAGGCTCTTGGTTATGCCTACATGCCGGAGTACGAAGCCCGGTTGCCAGGTGAGCTTTTCTTCCGGAAGGGACAACCATGGACACATCATCTCCATGTTTTGCAAGGAGACCATCCCCGGTGGCGGCGCCGCCTTCTGTTTCGTGACTATTTGCGCACCTATCCCGAGGTAGCACGCGCCTACGCGAAGTTGAAGAGAGATCTGGCTGCGGCGTTCGACGACGATATGTCCGGTTATATGAATGCGAAGTCGGCGTTCGTCGCGGCAACGTTGGCCGAGGCGCTCGGTCCAGGCGAGCAAGTGATGCTCGATAGACCCGTCCCGCCAGAGACGTCGCGATCCTAATCGATAAAATCCTACAGATGAGTCCGAATTAGGATTTCCTGACGCGGTGCGTGACGTGGCAGAGCGGCAAGCGCTACTCCGCTGCGAGACGTGAGCGCTCGGCGATCAGCTTCCGCGTCAGCGGCAACAGGCTGCGTCCATATTCGATCGCGTCATCCAGCGGATCGAAGCCACGGATGAGGAACGTGGTGATGCCGAGATCGTGGTAGTCGCATAACGCCTCGGCTACCTGGAGTGGCGTGCCCACCAGGCTGGTGGTGTTGCCGCGCGCGCCGGTCAGCAGCGCGGCGCCGGTCCATAGCCGTTTGTCCAGGCGTTCACCCTGTGCAGCGGCGGCAAGCAGCCGACGCGAGCCTTCGTTGGCCGGCTCCCGCGGACCAAGCCCGGCCTTTGCGCGCAATTCCACAATCCGCTGCTTGATCTGTTCCGCACGGGCCCAGGCTTGGTCTTCGGTCGGAGCGAGGATCGGCCGGAACGACAGGCTGAACCGCACCTCGCGCCCATGCTGTTCCGCGGCAGCACTTACTCGCTCGGTGAGTTCGCGCACCTGCGCGTGAGTCTCGCCCCAAAGCGCATAGACATCGGCGTGCTTGCCGGCAACGGCGATCGCCGAATCAGAGGCACCACCGAAGTAGATCGGAATACGCGGCTGCTGCACGCAGCGCATCGCCGTCGAGGCACCGGCGAAGCGATAGTACTTTCCCGTGTGATCCACTGGGCCGTTCTCGGTCCAGATGCGCTTGAGGATGTGCACGTACTCATCTGTTCGCGCGTAGCGTTCGTCCTTCGCCAGCGTGTCGCCATCGCGCAGCTGATCGGCATCGTCGCCGCCGGAGATCACATGGATTGCGGTGCGGCCGCCGGTGACCTGATCCAGCGTGGCGAACTTGCGGGCGGCCAACGTTGGTGCGACGAACCCGGGCCGATGCGCGACGAGGAAGCCGAGCCGCTCGGTATGTGCTGCGGCATACGCGGCCAACAGGAACCCGTCGGGACCGTCGGAGAAATAACCCACCAGCACGCGATCGAAGGTGGCCGCCTCCGCTGCCTTGGCGAAGTCGCGAACATAGCCGCGATCGAACAGCAGCGGCCCCGGCGGATGGATCTCCGAGGCGTGGCGGTGGTGAATCATGCCGATGAATTCGATGGGCTGTGTCATATCGCGCCATTCTCTGTCGACTGACAGCGGTTGCTCAACATCAAACGCTGGCCGCTGCGCTCATCGCGTGCTTCAGAATCTCGCTGGGATTGAAGTCCGGGGGTGCCTGGCGTGGCGGAAAGTTCGTGAAGGTCTCTGCATGCAGCTTCAGAATATAGGCAGCCGGCATGATCGTCCAAAGCTTCTCCCCGGCGTAGAGCGGGTAGCCGGGGGCTTCCATATGCTGCTCGAACGGATCAACCCGGAGATTGACCGGGCGCGGGACAGTTGGTCGCATCAGCGCCCCGGCGAACCAGTCGTCCTTGACCTGAAAATGGATCTTCCAGTTCTGGTAGCGGATGGCAAACAAGTCATGTTCCCCGTAGTAGAAGAATTCATGTCGCAGTGATTCGCCGCTGCCACCGGTGAGGTAGGGGAGCTGGTTGTAGCCGTCGAGATGCACTCGGAAATGCTTGGTGCCGGCTTGGTATCCCTTCAGCAGTTTCTCTTTGATATCGGGGACGTCGACGGCGGCCATCACTGTCGGAACCACGTCCTCCAGCGAGAAGATGCCATTGAGCACCTGTCCCGGCTGGATTTTTTCCGGCCAGCGCATCAGGAATGGGGCGCGAAATCCGCCCTCCCACCCCAAGCCTTTTTCGCCACGGAAGGGCGACGTTCCACCATCGGGCCAACTGAACTTTTCAGCACCGTTGTCGGTGGTGAATATGACAATTGTGTTGTCGGCGATACCGAGCTCGTCGAGCTTGGCAAGCAGTTCTCCCACCACCCAATCGAGTTCCTGCATTCCGTCGGCGTAGAGGCCGAATTTGGTCTTGTCGCGCCAACGTTCGGACAGGCGGGTCCACACATGCATCCGGGTCGTGTTGTGCCACAGCAGGAATGGCTTATCCGCTGCGTGGGCGCGCGCGATGAAATCTAATGAGCGTGCGAGTAGATCGTCCTCGATCGTTTCCATCCGCTTTCGCGTCAGCGGTCCGGTATCCTGAATTGTCTGTTTGCCCACCCTTCCGAAGCGAGGGTCCTCGGTGGGATCATCGATGTCGGTCGCTTTGCAATCCAGCACGCCGCGCGGCTTGAAGAAATTCTGGAAGACCGGGAGCTCCTTGGGATAATCCGGCTGCTCCGGCTCTTCCTCGGCGTTGAGGTGATAGAGGTTACCGTGGAATTCATCGAAGCCGTGAACAGTCGGTAGATATTCGTTACGGTCTCCGAGGTGGTTCTTGCCGATCTGGGCGGTCATGTACCCTTCGGGCTTGAGCAATTCGGCCAGCGTAGGGTCCTCGGCCTGGAGTCCCTGGGGCGCACCGGGCAGTCCGACAGTCGTCAGACCCGTTCGCATAGGAAGCTGCCCCGTGATGAATGCGGCGCGGCCGGCCGTGCAACTCGCCTGCGCGTAGCAATCTGTCAGCAGGACGCCTTCACGCGCGATGCGATCGATATTGGGGGTCGGCGCACCCATCATGCCGCGATGATAGGCGCCGACGTCGAACCAGCCGACATCATCGGCGAGGATAAGGAGAACATTCGGCTTTTTCTTTTCCGCCATGAACCTGTCATCCTGTCGATATCGTAGCGCCTTGTTTCATCGATCTCTTGGCAGCAATGAGGCTATGCGCCTTTCCTCAGGGCTTCGCCAGTGGGCGCCGCGCGACTAAGCCGTGCTGCTTTCGCTGACGCAACCCATACTGTCCGCCAATTCGCCAGCGAACACCTGAGCCTCCCTGACGTAGCTCGGCTGCAGGTTTGCCGGGGGTATTTTCACCCCAAAATAGCGGTCCTTGATCACGCCCTTTCCGAAGTAACTCATCAGCGCCAGCATTGAGCCAATTGGGCCGCCCGCGGAGATGAAATGAATGCCCTTGGCGAATTTACCTCCCTTCCAGATTCCCAGTTTCTTCACCGTCGCCAGGTTGTTCTTCCAGTAGCGGTGGCAAACCACTATGGCGGCGAACCGCTTACCGGCGAGAACCGCCCCGGCAATGTCTGACTCCATGAATGAGCGGATCGGCATGCAGGGGTTCAGCCACCACGTTGGTGACCCAATACAGACGAGGTCGTAGACACCTTCTCGCACCGTGTCCGGGACACGTATCTGTCCGGTCGCGTGGCTAAGCTGCGGTACAAGCATCCCGGCAACAAGAAGGTAAGGATGCTTGAACGGGAAACGCGAAAACCGATCGGCGTAACGAGGATCGGTAAACTCAATCCGCGCCTGTTGAACGTCGCAGCCTCGCTTGCGCAACGTATCCGTCATGGCCTCGACCACCCTGAGAGTTTGTTGGCTGACGGTGAAATAGACGAACAGAACCCGGGGACGTGCCGCACTCATGCTCGCCGCTCATCGATCTTCGGCAGGCCGCGCTCGCAGCAGCGCGAACCGCAGGCTCGGCTAGGAAATGCCAATCTATCAACGGTCGGGCTCAAAGACTCACACGGCTCGACCAAAGAGCGCGGGCTCAATAGCATGGCGGAAGCGGATAATAACCGCACCGCGGCGGAGGCGGATAGTAGGCGGGGGGGTAGCCGTAGCCGTAATATGGGTGCGTCGCAGCATTGTACATCGCCGCACGATAGGCGGTGCGACGCGCAACGCCCGCAAACGACAGTGGCGTGAATGGCAGGCCGATGATGTCGATGAACACCGAAGCTGGCCCGTCCGCACCTTTCAGATCGCCTTCCAGAACCTGCACCTCGAACGTCAACTTATCGCCCTGAAGACTCGGATTCTTCAGCACGACCACGGCATCTCTGGTAAGCGAGCCATCTTTGCTGAACGCCGATACAGTCGCATTTGGTGGATCCTTCGCGAAACTGGCGTCGGCCGCACTACCCCATTCCTCCAGCAGATGAACGGTCAGTGCATGACCTGCCGCCCGCGCCGGGCGGTCCGCGAAAATGATCGCACTGGGTGCAATGCCGGTCAGGGTCAGCTTGTTATTATCTAGTGCCGCGCCCACCGCATTCATTACGATCAGTGACGGCTCCGTCTTCGCCGAGTCCGGCTTGCTCGGCATACCGATTGTCTTCTCCGTCGGCGTGTTCGGCGGCGCTGTCGCCGAACCCTGCGCAAACACCGATCCCGACCCGCCAGCCAAGCCCACCGCGGTCATCAGCACCGCTGCCGTTCGAAAAACCGACATCGCGCCTCTCCTTTCGTACAAACTCGAATATTCTCCGACGTTTCGGAGCATGGTTCATCGCATACTACTTGAATAGGTGCGTCAACTGGCCAAGGCCGGATGTGAAGCGCGTCTGCGGTCCCTGCAGCAACGGCTGGATGAATTAGGGTGCCAGGTCCGCCGGGGCATTGCTTGCCTCCACTCCGTCGGGTAACGCTCGACGCAGAACATCCACGCCAACCTGCGTTCGCCGAGCGCCTCGCTGAGGACGCGGAAGACCGACGGCTTCCTCGTGCCGGGGAAACTGAGTCCTAAAAGCTTGTGCAGCTTTTCTGAGTGGCACCTGTCCAGCTTTTCCCACCCGCCGCCTTGCACTCCATTCAAGGTAGGAAGCTCCAGCAACGAGCCACCGCCGCAACCAGCCTGCTGATAGCATAGGCCATGATGAGCCGCCGGCCCCGGCGGTTGTTGCGGGCCGCACCATGCAGCCGGCGGGAACGCGATGAGCGATGAAGCGACAACCAAGCCGTCGCTACCCCACAAAGCCGTCGAGGAACTCAAGGAGATGCTGGCGCTGACCGCCATGGCTGCGTTCTGGTTCTGATCTGCCCAGCCTGCGGGCACGTTCTACCTCGGCCGCTCGCAACAATTGGTCACTGGACGCAGGCGCCTCGGCGCGAAAGGATGACCTGCGCGGAAGCGCCGCCGGTCGGTCATCGCGCTAAGAGGATCATCCGCATGGACTATCGAGGGAGGAAGCTCCGCAACACGCTACTGCTCGGCACAGCCTTCCTTGCCGGTGTTGCTGTCGGTCCGGCGACCGGCCTGATCGCAAGCCGCTTCGCGCTCAATCTCGGCATCAACGCCGCGCTCGCCCAGGATACCAACCGAACCAATACCTACCGGCTGCTCACCCTGTTTGGAGATGTATTCGAGCGGGTGCGCAACGAGTACGTTGATCCGGTTTCCGACAAGGAACTGGTGGAGAATGCAATCGATGGCATGCTGACTGGCCTCGATCCGCACTCCGCTTACATGAACGCCGACGAGTTCCAAGAGATGCAGGTGGAGACCACGGGCGTATTTGGCGGCATTGGCATCGAGGTCGTCCCGGAGAACGGCTTCATGAAGGTGATCAGTCCAATGGACGACACCCCCGCGTCCAAGGCCGGTATAAAGGCAGGCGACATGATCACAGGGGTAGACGGCAAGTCGGTGCACGGGCTCTCGCTTGAGACCATGATTGACGCGATGCGCGGCCCTCCCAATACAAAGGTCACGCTGACAATCAAGCGTGAGGGCGTGGATCACCCGCTGGAAATCTCGATGCGGCGGGAGGTCATCCGCATTGAGGTGGTGAAGCAACGGATGGAGCCGGACAACATCGGCTATGTGCGGCTCACGGAGTTCACCGAGCAAGCCGACGGGGCGCTCAAGCAAGCGGTCAGATCGCTCCGGCGGCAGGCCGGAGGCAAGCTGAGGGCACTCGTTCTCGACCTGCGCAACAATCCGGGGGGGTTGCTCGATCAGGCCGTAGCTGTCTCCGCGGATTTCGTCGCTCAGGGTGAAATCGTGTCCACGCGCGGACGCATCGCCGAGGACGCCGCATGGTTGGACGCGAAGGGCGCGGACATCATCAAGGGCGCACCACTGGTTGTCCTGATCAACGGCGGGTCCGCCTCGTCGAGTGAGATCGTCGCGGGCGCGTTGCAGGATCGCCGCCGCGCGGTACCTGTGGGAACGCGCAGTTTCGGGAAGGGCTCGGTGCAGACCGTGATTCCGTTGCCCAACAACGGCGCCATACGACTCACGACGGCGCGCTATTATACGCCGTCCGGCCGCTCCATTCAGGGGCTGGGCATCGTACCAGACGTGCCGGTTGCGGAGACCCGCAAGGAGGTGCCCAGTTTCGATCCCGAGCACGAGGCCAACCTGAACCACGTGCTGAAGAACGAGGGTGGCACACCGAATATCGGGGCTGTGCCGCGCACCGATCTGCCGCCGATCGCCAAGACGATCCCGAGCGAGCCGCCAAAGGATTTCCCTGCGTCCGATCCGACCAGGCCGGATGATACAGACTTCCAGCTCCAGCAGGCGCTGGTGGTGGCAAAAGCGATGGCCACCGCACAGAACGGCCTCACCGCCGATTGAGGCGGGCTCGGGCTTCAGCAGATGGAACGCGGGAAAAACCAACTCCGCGCCGCCTCGCCACATCCACTTTCGGAGCCAGAGCGACCGGGTTAGCCCACCTCCTCAAGCGCCGGCGTTCGCTTGGTGCAGATCAGGACACTTGCGGCGGATAGCGCGTTAGTTGACTACTTCCCTCCACAATGGAAAGGACACCTATGCCCAAACATGTTCTTCCTCGCCGTGCCGCACTCGTGGCTTTGATGGTTGGGAGCGTCGTGGGCCTCACCACAACTGTTACGTGGGGTCAGGAGAAACCGCAGATCGCGCCCGAGGCACAGAACGCAGTGCAGGCGATGGGCAAGACACTCGCCAATGGCGGCTTCTCGTTTCATGAGCAGACCATCCGCGAGTATACCGACGCGAACGGTCAGCCTCTGCATATCTTCCATTCCGCCAATGTGGTGGTGCGTCGCCCGGATCGGCTGGCGGTGGACGCGACCGGCGATGATGGAGCGACCAAGGTTGCGTACAACGGCAAGACACTGACGCTCTTTAGCGTTGGCACGAAGAGATACGCGACCCTCGCGGTGTCAGGTCCGATCGGACAAATGCTGGCGGAGGCGTCCACGAAGATGGGGATGGACTTCCCGCTGGCTGATCTACTGGCGGAAAATCCGGCGGCTGCGTTCCTGACAGGCGTCACGGCTGGCTACGCAGTCAACACGGTATCGATCGATGGCGTGCAATGCCTCCATACGTTTTTCGAGCAACCACCGGGGCTCGAACTGGAGCTTTGGACGGAGAAAAACGAGCGGGCGTTGCCGCGCAGGTTGATCGTCACCTATCGCTCGCTCCCTGGCGAGCCGCGCTTCATTGCCGCACTGTCAGACTGGAAGATCGGGATCAATCCGCCAGACTCAGATTTCGAATTCCGCGTACCAGAAGGCGCGACCAAGGTTGAGCTTGGACAGGAGAAGCCACAATGAAGACCTCCCTGGCCGGATTGACCGTTGTGGCTGCGCTGCTCGCCTCATCCCATGCGTTCGGTTGGGGTGCCGTGCAAGGACGCTACGGTGGCGCCGCCTATCGTGGTCCATATGGTGGCGCAGCGGTGCGGACGCCGAGTGGCGCCGCAGCAGTTCGTACCCCGGCAGGCGCCACCGCGTACCGGCCACCAACTGCTTACGGCGGCACATACTATCGGCCACCGGCATATGGCTATCATCCCCCGGCGGCTTATCCGACTGGCGTCGGCGTTGGTGTGGCGGCCGGGGTTGGTGTGGCAGCCGGCGTCGCCGTCGGTGCGGCCGCAGCGAGCGCGTATCCGCCGCCACCTCCTCCGTACTATGCGCCACCGCCAATCGTCGTGGTGCCATAGCGCCAATCTGGCGTCGCACCATGCGTCTTAGATCGAGCGCTGCACTCCTTGGCGGCAATCACCGGTCAAGGGCGATCATTATCTGTCGGGTCGCGCGGCGGTTGATGTTTTCTGGCGACTAACATTGCGGCGCCTTGGGGGCGTCAAATGTGCATCAGCCATTTTTCTGCGCGCGGGCTTGCGGGATGCTGCTCAGGTCTGTGCCACAATATTGTCGAGCGCCTCGCCACGGACGAACCGGTCCAGATTGCCCGCCACCGAGCCCCAGCGCCGTGCGACCGCTCCGTCGGTGAAGCCTGAGGCACATCGGCGCCCTTCTGACCGGCGGCCCGCCACTTGGCCGGCGATGGCCAAATGAGACATATTCACTGGGCCACGGCACGAGTGAGGAGAAGATGGAAAAGGATGAGATCGTCCCGATACTGAAGCCCTGTCCATTTTGCGGGGACCACGTCCAGATCGTGCGCAGCGGAACATTCACCGTTCAGTGCCCCGATTGCGGGGCAATCGGCCCTCCGGCTCCCAACCTCGAGCGCGCGGCGGCGAGGTGGAACAAAAGAAAGGGAGATGCCTGACCGGAGAAGGAATGTCTTACCTTGGGCGCATCACACCGCGCCGCATCATGGGCGATACAACCTGGTCCGAAATATGGCAGTCCCAGAGCGTCGGTTCTTTGCTTGCTTTGAACTCCTCCAGCAAGCCACCGATCTGATCGAGGCTGGTGATGGTAGCGCCTTGAAGGCCGAAACCCTTGGCGATACCCGCAAGCGGACGACGACCGAACATCGACCCGCTGTCATCCAGCTTGTCGGCTCGCAGCTTATGAATTTCAGCCCCATAGGCGCCGTCGTTCAATACGCAGATAAGGACAGGAAGGTCGTAGCGACGAATCGTGTCAAGTTCCTGTAGGTGCATCATGAAGCCGCCGTCACCGCATGTCAGGATGACGGGCTTCTGCGGTCTCGCCGCGGCAACACCGACAGCGTAACAGAGCTCGTTGCCGATAGCGCCGAATTCACGGATCGTCGTGAAATGATCTGCGCTGACGCCTTGCATCTGTGCGGTAAAAAATGAGTTGTGTCCCGAGCCATTCACATATTCCCAGTTCTTGGGTGTGGCTCGGCTCAGCTCGGTCACCAGTTGTCGCGGATCGAGGAGTCCGGCCTGAACGTCGAAGGACATTGTGTCAAATGGGTCCGTCCTGGTCCGACCGGCAATACCGACCGCGTCCCACGCTGCCGAGCGGCCGCGTGAAGGCGCGTTCCCCAGACCCTTGATGATTGCAGACAGACCCTCGGTGCCGTCCGCTCGCAGAAAGGTACGCGCAATTCTTTGACCATGTCGGATGCCTTGCGGGGCCGGATCTATTTGCACGACCGCAGCCTGCGGAAAGAGTCTTCCCCCGTCCGTCGTATGATGGGTCAGACTGGCACCCACAGTTACAACCAGATCGCACTCTGCAAAGGCTTGGCGCGCGGCCGGATGCGAAAAACCTCCGGCGATCCCGAGGGAACGTGGATTGCCCTCGAAAAGCCCACGCACCGGGAGCGTCGTCGCCAGCAGGCCGTTGCATCTTTCGGCCAGTTGTTCGCAAAGCGCTTTGGCACCGGACGACTGAGCGCCGCGTCCCGCGATAATGATGATGCGTTCGGCCTGCGCAATGCCCTCGACCGCCCGATCGACGTAATCCGGATGCGGCACCACGGGTCCGGTATCCGGAATCAGATTGGCAGACGGCACGTATTTGATGTCGCTCGGGATCTGGACCTGCTGCAAATCGATCGGAATGCCGAGCACGACTGGTCGACGCTCGGTCTTGGCAATATAGAACGCTTCCGATACATACTCGAACATGCGTCTGAGGCTGTGAGCAGCGATGTAATGGGCGCCCGTGGCCTCGACCAGCGGGCCCTGACCGATCTCCTGATTGTACCAACTGGCATTGAGCGGACTTTCACCCGCGAAAACGACGAGTGGTATTCTGCTGTTGGCGGCGGTCGCCAACGCTGTCATCAGTTGGGTGACACCCGGCCCACATGTCACCGATGCCACGCCTACCTTTCCCGAGGCTACGGCATAGGCTGACGCCGTTGCGACCGTACAATGCTCGTGCCAGACGTGGAAGGCTCTTACCTTCTCATCCTCCGAGAGCGCTGCCTCCCAGTGCATGTTGCCGTCGCCCGTCAGCACAAAGATTGTATCTACATCTTCCAGCCGAAAAGCCTGGGCGAGCCCGCGATATACAGGAATCGTATCGGACATTGTGCAATCGTCCCCGATGCAGAGTTATGCTACCGCCCACGCTACACCCACAGCGGAAAATTGCACAAACCGCCATAGCGTCGGTTGGTAATGCGGCGCGCGGTGACGACAGGCACTCGATCGCGCCGCACTGCTCAGTCTGAGCAATCGAGAATGCCTTCCATGACGCAAAGTCAGCAGCTCATGTGGATGGCAGTAGCCGAGATGGATGCTCGATATTACAGTTCCGACGGCTGCGCGGCAACGTCAACCGTCACACTTCGCAGACGGCGGCGCCGAGTTCGCGAACTCTCACTGGGCTTGTGCCCTACACCCGCTGGGGCCGACTGACGCAATGTCAGCGACGGCGGCTGCCCGTAGCGGCGTTGATAGCGGCCTGCGAAACGTCCGGGATTGGAGAAGCCACAGAAAGCCGCAATACGGGTGACCGTGGCATCAGATCCCGCGCGCTGCAGCATCGCATGCGCCAGGCTCATGCGGCATTGCTTGATATATGCGATGGGCGACTGACCGCTGAATGCACGGCAGATGTCGTAGAGCGTTCTCGCCGAGACGCCGGTCTTTCGGCAAAGCAGGTCGACACCGACGGGAAGTGTCGGGTTGGCAGCACATCGCTCGATGGCCCGCCAGATTTCCAGCCGTCGCTCTTCACTGGTCGCCAACGGCACGTCGCTCTCCCGAGAGCGTTATTCGATGGGCTGAACCATCATTGAAGCCGAGGCGATTCGTCAACGACCGACAACGGTGCCGAAGAACTCGCTTGGCCCGATCGCGGCACTTATCGGCTTGGCAGTGCCAACAAAATAGCGCAGGTGGAGCGATCCGCCGCGCGGCGAAGAGGCTGAACGTGATCGACTGGATGTATCAAGCTGATCTTTCAGTGCTGTATCCTGTGACTGCCCTCCTGATAGTTGGAGCAGCGGAGATCGGTGCATGGCTCGGGCGCCGCGGTAATGCAAGCAACGCAACCGATATCAGCACACTGACGGGTGCCGCGTTGGGATTGCTCGCGCTGTTGCTTGGATTCAGCTTTTCGCTTGCGCTGTCCCGCTTCGACGCGCGGCGGACCTTGGTTCTGGAAGAAGCCAATGCGATCGGCAGCACGGCGAACTTCGCGCTCATGCTGCCGGAAACCACGCAAAAGCCAATTCTCAGCATGCTCCGCGATTACACGAATGTGCGGATCGGCCTTGGTGTTCCCTACGACCCGGCGAAACTCGAACGGGACATCACCCGATCTTTGGACCTGCAAGCCAGGCTCTGGAAGGAGGCAGTTGCGGTGACCGCGACGGCACCACAATCATTGCCAACCTACCGGTTTGTCGCTTCCCTGAACGAAATGAACAATATCCATGAAAGTCGGTTGACCGCCCTGCGCTACCATGTTCCCGGTGAGGTGATGTTCATACTGATCGGTGTTGCGATGGTGGCGATGGGTTTCTCTGGTTATCACGCCGGCGGGCGCGAAACTCGAGGACGCGTAGCCACGTTGATAATGTCCCTGACAGTGGCCGTAGTGATCATGCTGATTGTCGATCTCGACCGGCCGGCTCGTGGGTTCATCGAAGTATCAACTCAACCGCTTCCCGGTGCACACGAAGTGCGGGTTCTCCCAAGCCGGCTTGCCGTAGCGCAGTGCGGCGCCATCGAACGTGCGAACAGTGCCGCCGGCCGCCTTGAGCACCGCCTGCGGTGCGCAGGTGTCCCACTCCATCGTGCGGCCAAAGCGCGGATACAGGTCGGCAACACCCTCGGCCAGCCGGCAAAATTTCACGCTCGAACCAAAATTGATCACCTTCGCCACACGCTTGTCGCGCAGGAAATCGTCGAGCCGCGTGCTGCTGCCGTGATAGCGACTGGCCAGAACCGTGAGCCCTTCCTCCGGCGGTAGCCGCGCACTGACCGCGGTTTGCGTCGCGCCGACGCGCTTCCACGCGCCGCGTCCGACAATGCCGGCGAACAGTTCGCCGGTGGCCGGGATCGCAACCACACCCAGCGCTGGCGCGCCATCGCGCACCAGGCCGATGTTGACGGCGAACTCATCATTGCCGGCAGCAAATTCACGCGTGCCGTCGAGCGGGTCGACCAACCAGTATTGCTCGGTCGGCTCAGTGATGCGGCCCGCCGCCGCTTCCTCCTCGGCGATCACCGGAATGCCTGGCGCCGCATTACGAAGGCCCGCGACGATGATCGCCTCCGCGGCGTGATCTGCCTCGGTCACCGGCGAGCGGTCCTCCTTGCGGACAACGTCGAAGCCACGCCGGCGAATGGCGAGAATGGCGACGCCGGCATCGAGTGCCAGCGCGGCGGCAAGTTCGATCAGCGCATCGTCGTCCATGCGTCGCTCATACCGGTCGCACGCCGCGGTGGCAACGCGCGGCGGCTGGTCGGCCGCCACCCATGACAACTGACCACAAAACTGCCTGGGCCGCAGTCATTGCAGCATATTGTCGCCGAACATGATATGAAGCCCGGCAGGCGTGATATGAGTAGGACATTGCGCATGGACGCGGTGGCTGGGCAGAGCGGCGATACGGAACTGGCACAGCTCGTTCGACGCTTTGGCGACGCGCGCGTGCTGGTACTCGGTGACGTCATGCTCGACCGCTATGTCAGCGGTAGTGCCAGCCGCCTTTCGCCGGAGGCACCTATCCCGGTGCTACGGCCCACTGCCAGGCGGGCGACCGTTGGCGGTGCGGCGAATGTCGCCCTGAACGTCGCGACCCTCGGCGGCCAGGTCGCGCTGGTCGGCGTCATCGGCGACGATGCAGAAGGCGCGGAGCTGGCGCAACTGCTGGAAAGCAGCGGCATCGTCCCGCACCTCGTGACTGCCGCCGGGCGGCCGACCACCGCCAAGACCCGTTTCATGGTGGGTGCTCACCAGTTGCTGCGGCTCGATGAGGAGACCGCAGCGGCAATCGACGAGTCGATTGCGGAGCGTGTGGTCCAGCGCTTCTCTTATGCGCTGGGAACCGCGAACGTGGTTGTGCTGTCCGATTACGCCAAGGGCGTATTGAGCGATTCGGTGTTGCGTGCCGTGCTTGCCCAGTGCCAGTCCTCCGATTGCATGGTGATCGCCGACCCGAAGCGCATGGATTTCGCCAGCTATCGGGGCGCTACCGTCCTGACCCCGAACGAGTATGAAGTGCGTCAGGCCACCCGGATCGAGGCTGACGACGACAGCGAGGCCGACCGGGCGGGACGCCGTGCGCTGGATGATACCGGTTGTGCGGCCGTGCTGGTGACGCGCTCCGCCAAAGGTCTCACCCTGGTGCGGCGAGACGAGCCCCCAATGCACCTGCCGACGCGGGCACGCGAGGTCGCCGATGTATCGGGCGCCGGCGATACGCTCGTGGCCGCGCTGGCGGTAGCGCTTGGTGCCGGCGCCGCACTGCCCGAGGCGGCCATGCTCGCCAACATCACGGCGGGAATCGCCGTGGGCAAGCCAGGCACGGCAACGGTCAGCCGCAACGAATTGCTCGGCGTGCTGCATCTGGAGGACCTCGTCGCGACAAACCGCAAGATCGCCGCGCGCGACGAGGCCGTCCAACGTGCTGCGGCGTGGCGGGCACAGGGGTTGCGGGTCGGCTTCGCCAATGGCTGCTTCGACCTGATCCATCCAGGGCATGTGCGACTGCTGACCGAGGCTCGGTCGCGCTGCGACAGGCTGATCGTGGGTTTGAATACCGATGAATCGGTGAAGCGGCTGAAGGGGCCCACGCGACCACTGCAGAACGAGACCGCGCGCGCGACGGTGATGGCGTCCCTGGCACCGGTCGACATGGTGGTGCTGTTCGCCGAGGACACTCCGTTGGAACTGATCCGGGTGCTGCGGCCCGCTGTGTTGGTCAAGGGTGCGGACTACAGCATCGACCAGGTGGTCGGGGCCGACCTGGTGCAAAGCTGGGGTGGCACGGTGCTGCTGGTGGAATTACAGCCTGGGCACAGCACGACCGGCACGATCAGGCGGATGACTGATCCCGCACCGGCATAGATGCGGGCAGAACGCCCATGCTACACGATGGAAAGGATCTTCCCGGAGGTTCACCATGAACATGAGATATGTGGTGCTGTTTGCCGGCAGCGCTCTGGCGGCGTGCACTGCCGCCCCTGGGCCCAACGCCGAAGCGGAGGGTGCCGTCTACGGTTACCGCTATCACGACGCGAACCATACCGGCGACGCCAGTACCGTCCGCCAAGCGTCACCGCAGGCGATCTACAACGCGACCCACGGCGTGTGGCTTTGGCCGCCGGCGGAAAGCGTACGGCCCGGTTAGCGTCCACCTTACGGCCCGCGTCGCCGCATCCCGCCCCGCCCGCGCCGCTTGGAGGGATCATAGCCGCCACCGCCCGGTCCCATCGGCTCCGGCGTCCGATCGCGTCGTGGCCGCAGGGACGCAGAGGGCGCCGGCGGCGGTTCCAGCCCGAGATCCAGCGCCTCCAGCCGGCGGATTTCGTCGCGTAGCCGCGCCGCCTCCTCGAACTCCAGATCGGCGGCGGCACCGCGCATGCGCTTCTCCAGATCCGCGATCGCCGCCTTCAGGTCCTTGCCGACAAAGTCGGAAATGCCGGCGTCCTTGACTGGCGCCACCGTTACGTAGTCCTGCTCGAACACGCTCTCCAGCACGCGGCCGATCTGCCGCTTGATCGACACCGGCGTGATGCCGTGTTCCTCGTTCCACGTGCGCTGCTTGTTGCGCCGTCGCTCGGTCTCCTCGATCGCATGACGCAGCGAATTGGTCATTACGTCGGCATACAGGATCACGCGGCCGTCGATGTTGCGCGCCGCACGCCCGATGGTCTGGACCAGTGAGGTCTGCGACCGCAGAAAACCCTCCTTGTCGGCATCCAGGATCGCCACCAGCGCGCATTCCGGGATGTCGAGCCCCTCGCGCAGCAGATTGATCCCCACCAACACGTCGAACACGCCGAGCCTCAGGTCGCGGATGATCTCGATCCGCTCCAGCGTGTCGATGTCCGAGTGCAGGTAGCGCACCTTCACGCCGTGCTCGGTCAGGTAGTCGGTCAGGTCCTCTGCCATGCGCTTGGTCAGCGTGGTGACCAGCACCCGCGCGCCCTGCGCCGCCATGGTGCGACATTCCGCCAGCAGATCATCGACCTGATGCTCGACCGGCCGCACCTCGGTTACCGGGTCGATCAGCCCGGTCGGTCGGATCACCTGCTCGGCGAACACGCCCGCGGTGCGCTCCATCTCCCACGGCCCCGGCGTGGCCGACACGAAGATGGTCATCGGCCTATACGTCTCCCACTCCTCGAACTTCAGCGGCCGGTTATCGACACAGGACGGCAGCCGGAAGCCGAACTCCGACAGGATCGACTTCCGAGCGAAATCGCCGCGGTACATGCCGCCCAACTGCGGCACCGTCACATGGCTCTCGTCGACGATCAGCAGCGCATTCTCCGGCAGGTATTCGAACAGCGTCGGCGGCGGCTCGCCCGGATTGCGGCCGGTCAGGTAGCGTGAATAGTTCTCGATGCCTTTGCACGACCCGGTCGTCTCCATCATTTCAATGTCGAACGCCGTGCGCTGGCTGAGCCGCTCGACCTCCAGCAGCTTCCCCTCGGCCGTCAGCTCCGCCAGCCGTGCCTTCAGCTCCACCTTGATGTCGGTGACCGCCTGCGTGAGCGTCGGCCGTGGCGTGACATAGTGGCTGTTGGCGTAGACGGTGATTTCGTTCAGCGCCGCGGTCTTCTCGCCGGTCAGCGGATCGAATTCGTGAATCGCCTCCACCTCGTCGCCGAACAGAGTAACACGCCAGGCGCGGTCCTCGTAGTGGCTCGGGTAGATGTCCACCGTCTCGCCGCGCAGCCGGAACGTGCCGCGCTGGAACGCCTGATCGTTGCGGCGGTACTGAAGGTCCACCAGCGCCTTGGCCATCACGTCGCGATCGATGCGGCCGCCGGTCTCCAGCTTCACCACCATCCGCGAATAGGTCTCGACCGAACCGATGCCATAGATGCACGACACCGACGCGACCACGATCACATCGTTGCGCTCCAACAGCGACTGAGTGGCCGCGTGGCGCATGCGGTCGATCTGCTCGTTGATCTGCGCGTCCTTCTCGATATAGGTGTCGGTGCGCGGGACGTACGCCTCCGGCTGGTAATAATCGTAGTACGAAACGAAATACTCCACCGCGTTGTTCGGGAAGAACTGCTTCATCTCGCCGTAGAGCTGGGCCGCCAGCGTCTTGTTCGGCGCCAGGATCAGCGTCGGCTTCTGCACCGCCTCGATCACCTTCGCCATGCTGAAGGTCTTGCCCGAGCCGGTGACGCCCAGCAGCACCTGGTCGCGCTCATCGGACCGCACGCCGGACACCAGTTCGGCGATGGCGGTCGGCTGGTCACCGTTCGGCTCGTATTCCGATACCACCTTGAGCTGGCGCGTGTTCGGCTTCGCCGGCTGCTTCTCGGGGATGAACAGCACGCGCGGCGACGGGCGGAGCAGGGTCTGGGACATGGCCAACAGATGGGGTATTTCCGTCGTCTCGTCGAGGGGCAGGATCGTCCGAACTGGAAGCCAGGAGGAAGCCATCCCCAAGGGTCTGCGGTTCGCCTCTTCGACTTCTCCACGGCGCGCGCCGACGAATTCCACGACCGGTACGACCCGGAGCACATCCCGGAGCGCCTGCGTGTCGCCGGCTTCAGTGGAAGTTGCCGCCTGGCAGAAAGGATGTCTTCGTAGCGCTGGCACAGCTTGCAGCCTTGGCATCCACTAGGGCAGCCACCTGCCGACCATCTGCGGCCACAAGACCACGACAGGGCCACAGACAGAGTTTGTGCATGAACACATGTTCGTCTTGGGCGGTTAATACCGAAACGCAAGAGCCCCGCAGTTCCCTGGCTGATAGGCAGCCCGTCGCAGCGATTGCGCTCGCTGCGACGGACCTGGCGCCTACATTATGCAGAGCGCCTGCGCGCGCACCTATTACATAACCCGAATGGACGGCGCAGTGACGTAAAGAACCGTTACCATGGAACCGGCACGTTCGCTTAATGCCGGCCTCATTCAATCAGGCCGCAGTGCCAAACGGACAACCGAGGCAGTTGCGATGCTGCGATGGCGCGACGGGGGGAAACATGTTCGTACGCGTCGCTGAGGGCAAGGCCGACCCAGAGTGATGACTTCCTCGCGGCACAACTCAAGCTGGCACCGGACCTTTGGCCGGGCATGCGTGCCGAGGTGAACCGCCTGAGCCCCCGACCGGGGCGGTTCACCGCCGGCTAGTAAATGTCAGCCTTCAACCTGTCAGAGCTTCCCTGCAATCGAGTTGAAGAGAGCGGCAACGTTTGTGCCCAGCGTGGCGGCAGCGGTGGCGACAACCAGAACGATGCCGGCGGCGATCACGCCGTATTCCATGGCGGTGACGCCCTCGCGGTCAACCATTAGGCGCGCCAGCAGCGAGTGAGCGTATGCAAACATGAGTTTGGTTCCTTTGCTTAGATCAGCGAATGAACGGCATCGTATGCATGTTGTGTTTCAATGTCGTTTCATAGTCGAAAAATATGAACGCGCCGGCGGCTATAGCGCAGGTTTTTGATACAGAAAGCCATCACGATCGCCGCCTTGGCCGCGTTCCTGATCTGGCTGGCAGTGTGTTGCGATAGCCCCTCCCCGCCGGGGGCGTCAGGACCCACCAGGCGGCTCTGGCGCGGCAATCTCTCCCGCCATGGTGGCTGCGAGGCGGACGGAGGGCGGCAGCCCGCAGGAGGCTACCCTAACACCTCCTCACCCGGTCCGTACGGGCGATCTTCTCAGCACTTCGCGTCGGGCGCGGCTGGGCGAATGGCAGGTTAATTACCCAAACCGGGTTTGGCGTTGCAACACGTTTCTTTTGCTCATCGCAGGAGGCTCCGCAGCAGCCGTGCGAAAGCCGATCGCAGTACCAGCGCGACCTGGAAATTGAGCAAGGGCATCCGCCTTAGTATCCACCTTCGAGGGCAACTAAGGTCGAACCGTTCCCGGGCATGCTGCTCTGTAGAAGAATCCGCTGTCAGGTGTTGGGCATGTTGTATACGGTGAGAGCGTCGGCGGCCGAAAATGTCGGCAATTTTTATTGTTTGCTCCCCGGGCAAGCCAGGCAGCACACGCGGACCTTGGCAAGCCAGATTTGCACAATGAGGGAAAGGAAGGACCTGCATAGGTGTGAACTACCTCACAGCCGGCTGTCGCCGGTTGGTGCGTACTGCCATGTCATCGCGCGCAGATGTTTTGCTGCGCGAGTGAGTTAAAACAGGGAGGGACTTCGATGGCCAGCACAACGTGGATCGGCGGTGGCAACAACGAAGCGTCAAATCCGAACGATTGGTCGCCCACGGGTACACCGCAGCCGGGCGATACCCTGACCATGTCGTCAGGCACCATGCATGTAAGCGGCAATGATCTGGCGGGAGACACGCTATCGGTCTCCGGCAGCGTTGACATCTATACAAGTGCGGCAGCTAGGCTCGATCTTCAGGCAGGGCAGTTCCTCGGGCCTCTAGATGTGAACGTTCATGGCACGCTGATGCTTACCGCCAGTGTCGGGGGGTCTCAGGGGTTGCCGCATCTCAACGTTTCCGGGGGGACGATACACTTTATCGGCTCCAGCCAATTTAACTCAACTCAGGTATTTGACAGTAATCTCGTGGGATCGGGGACGCTCAATCTCTCTACTGGAAACGTCTCCGGCGAGGACATGGAGATTAACGGCGCAGTTGGTCGCGGACTTACCTTCAATCTCACAACAAGTGGCCCGTCTCTCGGAACTCTTCAGATCGATCATCCCAACGAGTTCCATGGACTTATTAATTTCAACTCACCCTTTGGCGACATAGCGTTTATGGGTCTCCAAGCAACAAGCGGCGACATTCGGAACGACATATTGCAAATGTTCGATGGCAAGAAACTCGTGGATTCAGTGCGGCTCACCAGCAACAACGATGGACTCTTCAAGTTAGAACAGAACGGCCTAGGTGTCATGCTTTCGCAGGGGTCGGATGCCAATCAACCCGGTGGCCCTGGAACTATTCTTCCATTGCATATCTCGTAGCCACGGCTTAGCCGTGGCCAGCGTTGTCGAGGTCGTAGTGGTCGAGAGCCTGCACGCTTTCCTTGATATGCAGGCACAGTGCCTCGACAGCGCTGTCACGCTTGGCCATCGTCGGCCAGTTCAGCTTGGTGACACCGTTCAAGGCAACGAGACTGACCACGGTCAAAGCTCGTTGCGCTGTAGTCGGCGGGTCCTTATCAGCGATCTGCGCCACGCACGACTTGACGCAGGCCTGGTCGTCGACCAGGCCTCAAGGTCGGCTTGCGTAATGATTGTCTCCGGCGCGGGCGTTCCGCATGCGCGGCCTCAGGCGTGGTGACGATCCGCCAGCCTTAGCACACGCAGGCTGCGCAGCAGACCGAGCGCGCGCGCGTCAGGCGCCTCGGCGGCAATCGTGCAGATCGCGACGTCGACCTCGCTGTCCGAACACTCCTGCAGTTCGGAGACCAACTCCTGCAGTTGCAGACACGCCGACACGACGCGCTTGCGGGATGCCGTGGCTTGATCTAAATTTCGGTATCGTATCGTACATTTGACGCGGCCGCACGCGATCTGCACTTCGCTGCAAGCGCTATATCCGCCGGTAACGCTCAACCGGCGGCGGCGCGCTCCTCCGCGCGGCGCACCCGTTCGCGGTACACGTTATAGGTGCCGGACGCCGCCACCACGACGGCACCGACCAGCGTGTTCCACGACGGCAGGTCACCGAAGATCAGAAAACCCGCCAGCACCCCCCATGGCAGCACACTGTATTCGTAGGGCGCCAGCGCGGAGACCGGTGCCAGGGCGTAGCTCCGTGCGAACACGCAATGCGCCAGACCGCTCGACAGCCCGAGGAATGCGAGCGCCAGCCAGCCAGACGCGCCGATCGCACCCGAGCCCGGGAACCGCGATAGCAGCACAAAGCCCGTCACCGTATGGCAGATCAGCAGCCAGAACGCCTGGCACTCCGGCGTCTCTGTTGTGGTCAGCTGCCGCGTCATGATCCGGGTCAGCGCCATCACCAGCGTGCCCGCCAGCAGCAGAAGCACGACCGGGGTCCACAGGTCGCCGCCCGGGCGCAACATGATCAGCACGCCGCCAAAACCCACAAGCGTGGAGAGCGCCCGCCGCCAGCGGATCCGCTCGCCCAGCATCGGTATCGCCAGTACCGTCATGATCAGCGGCGCCGTGAAGCCCACCGCATAGGTGTCGGCCAGGCTCATCGACAGCCAGGAAATGTACCAACAGACTGAAACGAACGACGACAGCACGCTGCGTGCGAGTACCAGCCCCCAGCGCTGCGGCATCAACCGCCGCCACCCGGTGGCTGTCGGCCGACCCATTGTGACTGCCGCCACGGTGACGGTGCCGAACACCCCCCGCCACAGCATCGCGCCTGCGACGCCGACGCTGGGCAGCACCCACTTCGCCGTCGCATCGCCAAGCGTCCAGATCAGATAGGCGAGGACTGCCAGCGCGATGCCGCGGATCGCGTCGGAGGCGTTGTCCGTGAGGACGCGCGGCACAGGGCGCGCCACCGCGTGAGGCACGACATCAGCCAACGGAACGTTCCCCCTGGTTCACGGCACCTCAATGCCTTGCGACCGTGGTAACGGCAAGGCAGGCAGCAACGGTCATTCCGAGTATCTGGATGGAGCTCACGGAATGCGCCCGGGTGGATGCTGTTGAGGACCACAACGCAAGCTGCGTCGCCGCAACGGGGCCGCCTCCGTAGTTGCCCCGTATCCGCCACGGCTCGATGCCCGTGTCCGGTGCCCGATCGGCGCAATGCAGTCGATGATCCTGGGCACGCTCGGTCGAGCGGAGTGCGGCGGCCGCACGTACCGAAGCGTGACGACCTACTGGACCACGCTGTTGCTGCCATCGCCACGAGGATGGTGGGGCAGGCACTCCTGAAGCCAGGTGCGGGCACGGTCGACTTTCAGGGCGCAACTGCTCGATTGGCGCACGCTGTTCCGGCTGTTCCTTTGCGGTGGCGCGGCAATTCTCAACATGGTCGCATTGCGCCGCATTCCGATGTCGCGCGCCCTGCCCCACCATCTCGTATGTTGCCGCGGCGCTGATCGGGCATTACGCGTTGCTCTGCAGCGGCGGCGTGATGCTGGCGTTCGCTTAAGGCGCCGGACCGAACATTCCCAGGCGATCGGTCCGCACCCGCCGTTCGTCGCCGACCCGCACGGTGACGCCGGCGCGGTCGAAGAACTCCAGGACCTGGATTGCGACCTTTCTGCCGTTGGCCAAACGGTCGCGAAACTCCGCGGCGGTCAGGGTGCCGGCGGGACCCACTTCTGCGATTGCCGCGGCGATGCCGGCCATCTCCGCCACCGTCTCGCTGAGGAAATATTGATCCGGCGCGACCTCGATTAATCGGCCCATCCGATGCACGCGCTTCAGTGCCGCCCGCATCGCAGCCTCCGGCACCGAAAGCGCGCGCGCCAGATCGCGAGTCCTCGGCGGACGGAAGCGCTCTGCCGCAATCAGTTCCCGGGCCTGCTGCCACACGCGTTCGTCGTGCACCGACAGAATGGCGCGATGCGTGGCCAGCCGAAGCCACGGACCGTCCTGTTCCACCGCGCCGCTACGGAACAGTGACTCGATGACAGCGCGGAACGCCGCCACCGATGGCCGGCCAGGCGTTGTCATTCGCAGCCGTTCGAACTGCAAACCGGGCTGATCGGGCGCCGCTGCATGATGCACGGCTAGGCGTTGCGTCACGCCGTCGCGAAGCGCATCGAGCGTCGTCGGCGCCATCAGCAGATCGGCCACGGCGACCGCCGGCGCAGCCGCCTGCACCGACTGCTGCACCGCGGGGGACAGGTTGCGCGAACGGACGTATACGACGCGTTCGGTCCAACCGGGTGCCAGCGCCAACAGCGCGCGCAATGCGTCGGCCGGATCAGGTTGGTCCAGCGCCGTGAGTTGCGCGAGCCGTTCCGGTGCGCGCCGCCCACGTCGCGGCGGGAATGGATCGATCACGACGCCACCGCCAATGGTTCGCGTCGCCGTCGCGTCGCGCAGCACCAGCCTGTCGCACGCCAGCGCACCGATGGGGCGATCGAGCGTCAACCGTGCCAGCACCGTGCTGCCTGGTTCGATCCGTTCGGCGTCCAGCGCCGCGACACGCGCGGTCACATGCGCGGCGCCGAGATGCAGATGCACCGGCGCATCGGCACGCAGCGCGCGAGACTCCTCCGCCAGCAACGTAAGCCGGACGTCAAAGCGCGTGGTCGGCGCATGCACCGCAGGATGCAGCACCCAGTCACCGCGCGTCACTGCGTCCTTCGATAAACGCGGTCCGGTGACATTCAGCGCAGCGCGCTGACCCGCGGCCGCCTGCTCCGCCGGCCGGTTCTGCGCGTGCAGACCACGCACCCGCAATTCAATGCCGGGCGGCGACAGCATCAGCCGGTCGTCGACGCGAATGCGGCCCGAGACGAGCGTACCGGTGACCACGAGACCCGCGCCGGCAAGCGTGAACGCGCGATCGATCGCGAGACGCGGATATAACTCGGCATCCCGCTGACGCGGCCCAAGCGACAGCAGCGCGGCACGTAACGCCTCGATACCTGCGCCAGTCACCACGGACACAGGCAGCAGCGGCGCCGAGGCGAGCGCGGTCTTTTGCAACAGTGCGTTCACCTGCGAGGCGACCTCCGCATCGCGCGCCGGGGCGAGATCGGACTTGGTCAGCGCCACAACCCCGCGATCGATGCCGAGAAGCTGCAGTATCTGCACGTGCTCGCGTGTCTGCGGCATCACGCCATCGTTGAGGGCCACCACCAGAAGCGCCGCATCGACGCCGCTTGCGCCGGCCAGCATGGTGTGCACGAACCGCTCATGCCCGGGCACATCGACGAAGCCAAACGCATCGGTATAGGCGTAGCCAAGATCGATGGTGATGCCGCGACGCTTCTCCTCGGCCAGGCGATCGGCATCGATGCCGGTGAGTGCCTTTACCAGCGCTGTCTTGCCATGATCGATATGGCCGGCGGTGCCGATGATCATCGATCAGCCCTGGATGCTGCCATGGCGGCAGTACAACCCGCGAACCGGCACCAGGCAAGTCCTGCCGATCGGCAATGACTGAATTATTTGCAAAAGGCGCGGCTGCACTCTACTCGATCAACCGGATAGCGGTGTCGCAGGCCAAGGCGGAGACGCGGCCTTGCACGACGCGCTATGAGATATGCAGTGGTATCAGTGTGCCGGCGCCGCCGGGCACCCCGTAGTCGTATCCCGACGACAGGATCACACCCTGAGAGTTTTGCGTCAGTTGCAGACCCTGGCCGCCTTCCAACCTGGTTGTGTCCACGAGTTTCTTGCCATCGAACATTTGCAGCATGTCATCGTGGATTCTGGCACTCGTCGCATGGATCCCGACGAAGTCAACGAAATCGAAGATGGTCGGCTGAGTCAGGTACGGCGCTGCCAGTTGGATCAGCCCATGAAACTTGTTTGGGTCGTCGATCTGCAGCGAGTTCAGAGGTGCGCCCGCGTTAAGATTGAAGGTCAGCCCATGCGCGACCGAGCCGTCAATTTCCACCGCAATGCCATCGTGGTTTCCAGCGGAAATGTCGATGTTTGCCGGGCCGGTCAGATTGCCCCTTAGTACAGTACTACCAATACCGTCGCCGGGTCCACCAAACCTGCTGGTGCCGATGAAATGTAAGGTGTCACCCGAGATGTTCAGGCTGGACGAGTCTTGAGTAAGATTGATGAGCTTCAGTGTTCCGTCGGCGTGAACATTGACGGTGCTGGATAAGATGGGGATATCCACCTCAAGATTGAGAGCCGCGTTGTCGGTCGTGTAGATGTCGGCGCTGCCAGTTACCAGCAATGCATCTCCTCTCAGTTCATTGCCGCTTACGTCCACCGTGCCAGACTGCAGCGTGAGCGCGTCGCCCGCCGGTGGAGCGCCGGCCGGAGACCAGTCCTGCGGATTGGACGCCTTATTGTTCCCTCCGCCGAGCCATGTTCTGTTTGTCATGGAAGGCCCTTGCTGTTTCGTTTGGCACTCAAACTGAACACCCGCATCAACTCGGAGTCCTAGCTTGACAGGGTCCGCGTGTGTTGCCTAGTTGCCCAGGTAACAAAACATGAAATAACCCTGACATTTTCCACCCCCGATCTTGTCGGTATAAGCCCGCGTAAACATTGACCAAGTGACGATACAAGCGCGTGGGAGCAGGGTGAGCTCAAGGACATGCCGTTTCTGCTGGCCAAATTTGGCGGGGACCTGCTGCGGCCGAGCGTTTTGCTTCTGTTGTTGTGCTGGGCGGGGTTCTGGTTCGCCTTTCGTCGTGATTCCGCATGGGGTCGGCGACTGCTCGCGGCTGGGCTGACCGGTTATCTGCTGATCCTGCTGCTGCCGGTGGACTCTTGGGCCTTGCTGCCCCTGGAGGATCGCTTCCCTCGCCCAGGCGAGCCGTCGCACGTCGACGGCATCATCGTGTTGGGCGGAGCGATCGCGACCGAGATCACCAGGGATCGTGGCATTCCCTCGCTGAACTCGGATGCCGAACGCATGACCGAGGCCGTGGCTCTGGCGCGGCGCCATCCCGAGGCGCGGCTGGTGTTCACCGGTGCCAGCGGCTCTGTCATCCCGGGCGGTCCCATCGAAACCGACGGCGCGCGCGAGTTATTCGCGGCGCTCGGTCTCGATCCGGCACGCATCATCTTCGAGGACAGATCACGGAATACGCGTGAGAACGCGTCGGACTCGTGGCGCCTGATCCACCCTGCTCCCGAAAGCTGCTGGCTGCTCGTCACGTCGGCCCGTCACGAGCCCCGCGCCGTCGGCGTCTTCAGGCACGTGGGCTGGAGCGTGACTGCGTGGCCGGTTGCCTACAAGTCAGGCCATTCGCTGCCTGCCTGGATCGAGCCATCGTTCAGCAGACGGCTGGCCAATCTTGACGCAGCGGCACATGAATGGCTTGGCCTGCTTGGCTACCGGCTGATCGGGTGGACTGATACGCTGTTCCCTGAGCCGCACGACGCGGCGGAATGCTCCGCGCCCTGATGAGGCCATATGTTTCGTGCGTTGCTTCCTGCCTTGCTGCTGATCGTTTGGGTCAGTCCTGTCATGCCAATGAAAATCGCCGATCCCTGGACCGATTCTGATGCCGTGCAAGGTGTTCGGGAGGAGGCCGTTACCTTCCGGAGCCGCGACCCTTTCGTGCCTCGTGACATCGGCCGAGCGCCAGAGCGGATGGTGCGAGGTCTGCTGTTCCTGCCGAAAACCGCCGCGCCCGACCACACGACTCCCGCGGTGGTGATGCTGCACGGCTCGGCTGGCATGATCGGCGACCGCGCCAAGTACGGGCCTCAACTCGCATCGATGGGCATCGCGGCGCTGCTGGTCGAGACGTACGACAGCCGCCGTGACCTTGGAACAGGCTTCATCGAGCGAGTGCTGAATATTACCGAGACGATGTTCGTGGCCGACGCATATGCCGCGCTCGCTTACCTCGCGACACGTCCCGAGGTGGATCCGCACCGGGTGGTATTGGCCGGTTTCAGCTACGGCGGCATGGCGGCCCAATATGGGCTATATGCACAGATGGCAGATGCGCTGGCGCCGGATGGTCTCCGCTTCGCTGGCCATGTGTCATATTATGCGCCGTGCATCGCCCGCTTTGTCGATAGCCGGACGACCGGTGCACCGCTGCTTATGCTGTATGGAACCGACGACCAGCTGATCCAGCCGGATCGGTGCGAGCAGACCGCGGGCGAAATGCGCGCGGGCGGTAGTCACGTTGAGATCATTGCGTATCCGGGGGCCGTCCATCAGTGGGACGGCAGCATGGAGCGGCGACTGATCGGCAGACAGCTTGGCGGATGTCGATTTCGCGTTCAGCGCGACGGCACGGTGCGCGACGAAAACACGTTATTGCCTATGTCTGGCCCCTTCCTGCGCAAGATCATCCTGGGCCTGTGCACCTCCAGCCGGCCCTACCCGATCGGTCGGGACGATGCCGTGCGCGCAAAATCGAACCGCGACTTTGGCCGCTTCCTGTCGCTTGTGTTCGAACAGCGAAACGGCTCGCGGTGACCATCCCGTGTCCTGCTTGACTTGCTCGCTGCTGTGCCGGCACGCTCTGATACAATACACAGCCCGCAAGGGCCATGTCCCAACGGGAGGATATGTCGATGCAGCACAACAAGCTGTCGCGCCGGCGAGTGATGGCGGGAACCGTCGGCATCAGCGCAGCCACCATCCTGCATTGGCCGGCCGATGCAGCGGAATTCAGCTACAAGCTGGGCTCGTCGGCGCCGATGGAGCATCCGGCGATGGCGCACGACCAGATCGCCGCCGACAAAGTTAAAAAGGAAACCAACGGGCGGATGGAAATCACCATCTACCCGAACAGTGTGCTCGGCGGCGACACCGCGATGATCGCGCAGGTGATCTCCGGCGCGCTGGAAATGTACAACCTCCCGATCGATCTGCTGGCGCCGCGCAACCCGGCCTGTGGTATTCCCGGCGTCGGTTTTGCCTTCCCGGATATCGATCATGTCTGGGCCGCGATGGACGGAGACCTCGGCGACTTTCTGCGCGCTGCGGCGGAACAGATCGGCCTCTATTGCCTGGACAAGGGCTACGACCACGGCTTCCGCCAGATCACCACGCGGACCAAGCCGATCACCAGCCCAGACGACCTCCATGGCTTCAAGATCAGACTGCCTGTAGCGCCGTATCTCATTTCGTTGTTCCGCCACCTCGGTGCGTCACCGACCGCGATCAACTTCAATGAGGTGTACAGCGCATTGCAGACCGGCGTCGTGGACGGCCAGGAAAACCCGCTGGTGCTGATCGATACCGCCAAGCTGTACGAGGTGCAGAAATACTGCAGCCTCACCAACCATGTCTGGGCCGGCTTCCACACTTCGTTCAACGTCGCGGCCTGGAAGCGACTGCCCCCCGATCTGCAGGAGACCGTTCGCCGCATCTTCGACGCGGAGGCGCTGGCCGAACGACAGGACTTCATCACAATGACGAAGTCGGAGCAACAGAACCTGACCGCCAAGGGTATGACGTTCAACGCCGCTGACCCCAAGCCATTCCGCGAGGTTTTGGCAAAGGCTGGCTTCTACCCCGAAATGAAGAAGACCGCCGGCGACAAGGCCTGGGCGCTGCTGGAGAAATACGTCGGCCCGCTTACGGCATGAGCCTCAACTCGTCTAACCTCACAACGGGGCTTGCCCCGCCGATCGCGCCGGGCTGGGCCGCGCTGCGGCGAATCGCTTTTCTGCTCGACCAGGCGATCGGCAAAACCTGCGAGTTCGTCGGCGCGCTGCTTGTGCTGGCCGAGGTGTGCATCCTGTTCGCCGGCGTGGTGTCGCGCTACGTGCTCGACAGTCCGCTGTTCTGGACTGACGAACTCGCAAACTTCCTGTTCCTCTGGCTATCCATGCTTGGCATGGTCGTCGCGCTGCGGCGCGATGGCCACATGCGGCTGACCACGCTGGCGAACTGGGTGCCGCCGCAATGGGCAAGCTGGTTCGCCGCCGTCGCCTCGCTGGTGGTGATCGCCTTCGTACTGGAGGTCCTGCTGCCCGCCGCGCAGTACCTGGATCAGCAGCGTTACGTCGAGCTGATCTCGCTGCAGATCTCCGATGGCTATCGCGTCGTCGCCATCGTGGTCGGCATCTCGCTCGCCGCGATCATCTCGCTGCTGCGGCTGCTGGAAACCACGACCGTGCGCAGCTTCTCGCTGGCGCTGGCGACGGTTGCCGGCATCGCGGCGCTGCTGTGGCTATGCCAACCACTGCTACTTGCCATGGGCTTCGGCAGTCTGATCGTGTTCTTCGTCGTCATCGTCGCCGTGTGCGTCGGCATCGGCGTGCCGATCGCCTTCGCCTTCGGCATCGCCACCATGTCGTATCTCGGCCTGACCAGCGCCCTGCCTCTCTCCGTCGTGGTCAATCGCATGGATGAGGGCATGTCGAACCTGCTTCTGCTGTCCGTGCCGATGTTCGTCTTCCTCGGCCTGCTGATGGAGATGACCGGCATCGCACGCGTGATGGTAGCGTTCCTCGCGGCCCTGGTCGGCCACGTGCGAGGTGGCCTGTCCTACGTGCTGCTCGGTGCGATGTATCTGGTATCCGGCATTTCCGGATCGAAGGCCGCCGACATGGCCGCGGTCGCGCCGGTGCTATTCCCCGAGATGCGGCGCCGCGGCTCGCACCCTGGCGAACTGGCCGCGCTGCTGGCGAGTTCCAGCGCGATGTCGGAGACCATTCCGCCAAGCCTGGTGCTGATCACCATCGGTTCGGTGACCAACGTCTCAATCACCGCGCTTTTCACCGGCGGACTGCTGCCGGCGGCGGTCGCCGCGCTCGCGCTTGTCGTGGTGTGCTGGATCCGCTCGCGCCACATGGACACCGGCGGCGGCGAGCGTGCGCCGGTGTCAATGATGTTGCGCACCTTCGTCATCGCAATCCCGGGGCTGACCTTGCCTTTCGTGATCCGCATCGCCGTGATCGATGGCATCGCTACCGCCACCGAAGTCTCCACCGTCGGCGTGGTGTACACCGCTGTGCTCGGGCTGCTGGTCTATCGGCAGTTCGATTGGCGGCGCATCTATCCGCTGCTCGTCGATACGCTCTCGCTGACCGGCGCGGTGATGCTGATCATCGGCACCGCCACCGCGATGGCCTGGGCACTGACGCAGTCAGGCTTCTCGCAATGGCTGGTCTCGGTGATGGCATCAGTGCCGGGCGGCAAGCTGGGCTTCCTCGCCATTACTGCGATTGCCTTCGTCATCCTCGGCAGTGTGTTGGAGGGTATTCCGGCCATCGTGCTGTTCGGCCCGCTGCTTTTCCCGGTAGCCAAGGCGATGGGCGTTCACGAGGTGCATTATGCCTTGGTGATCATCCTGGCGATGGGCATCGGGCTGTTCGCGCCGCCGTTCGGCGTGGGCTTCTACGGCGCCTGCGCTATCGGACGGGTCTCGCCGGACGACGCATTGGGTCGCATGTGGCCGTATCTGGCGGCCCTCGCGGTGGCGCTGGCTATCGTCGTCGCGGTTCCCTGGCTGTCGATCGGGTTCCTGTGACCGCCGCGGCGCGGGCGTCATGTTGACTCGCTCGATCAAGATTGACGCAGTGCGACAATAGCCGCCTAAGCTGCGGCTCTCGCATGGAGGCCGTCGTCATGGTCACGCCCGGTTATGTCCGCCTGATGGCGGAGTACAACCAAGAGATGAACCGCCGCCTGTACGCCGCCGCCGCGCGTCTGACCGACGACGAACGCAAAGCGGAGCGCGGTGCGTTCTGGCATTCGATCCATGGGACGCTCACACATATCCTGTGGGGCGACACGCAGTGGATGTCACGCTTCGATGCGTGGCCGAAGCCCGAGGTCGGCATCAAGCAGAGCGCCGAGATGATCGATGATTTCGCCACGCTGCAGGCACGCCGCGAGACGGCGGATGCCGACATCACTGCCTGGGCCGATCGCGTCGACGACGCCTGGCTGGCCGAGGACCTGGTGTGGTTCAGCGGCGCGGCCGGCAAGGAGATGCGGCGTCGGAAGGGGCCGCTGGTGATGCACTTCTTCAATCACCAGACGCATCACCGCGGGCAGGCGCACGCGCTGCTCACCGCTTGCGGTCAGGACACCGGCGATACCGATCTGTTCCTGGTGGTACCGGGCGACTGATCGCCGCCGGCTTCGCTTGGCATTCGTATCGCCCCTGCGCTAATCTCCCCATAATAGTCTGGGGGAAAGAAGATGAGTTCAGGGAATACTGCCACATGCTTCGTGGCCGCCGCGACGCTGCTTGTGCTCGGAACTGACGCGTTCGCCGAGACGCAGCGCGGTGTCACCGATACCGAGATCCTTGTCGGCACCATAACCGACCTGTCCGGCGTCACCGCGGTGCAGGGCGTGAACAATGCGAACGCCGTGCGCCTCGCCTTCGACGAGGTGAACGAGAAAGGCGGGATCAACGGCCGCAAGATCCGCTACATCGTCGAGGACAGCCAGTACCAGGTGCCGCGTGCGGTGCAGGCGATCAACAAGCTGATCAACAGTGACGGCGTGTTCTTCACCATCGAGGACGGCGGCACGCCGATGAACAATGCCACCTTCCCGATGGCGATCGAGAAGAACGTGCCGAAGCTGCTCCCGCTATCCGCAGCGCGTTCCATGTTCGAACCGTTCAACCGACTGAAGTTCAGCCAGTATTCCTCCTACGTCGATCAGATGCGGGCGGGCGTGAAGTATTTCGTCGAGCAACGCGGCAAAAAAGCGATCTGCGCGATGTACCAGGACACGGACTTCGGCAAGGATGTGCTCGCCGGCGCGCAGATGCAGGCCGAGGCGATGGGCATGAAGATCGTCGCGACCACTGCTCACAAGCCGACCGACACGGACTTCACCGCGGCGATTGCCAAGTTGCGTGAGGCGAACTGTGACCTGATAACCATGGGCACGATCGTGCGCGACTCGACACTGATCATCGCGACCGTCAAGAAGGTGGGCTGGAAAGTCGATCTGCTCGGCCAGGTTGCGTCGTACGACACGGCAATAGCAGAGGCGCCGGGCAATGTCGCGGACGGGTTCTATTCGATGTCCCCGTCGCTGTATGCCTATCCGGACGATCCGCGGCCGGCGATCAAGGCGTTCGCGCAGAAGTACAAAGCGCGCTACGGCGTCGATGTGAACTATCTCGGCGAGATGGGTTACACTTCGGCGCAGATCGCCATCGAGGCGCTGCAACGGGCTGGGCGGGATCTCACTGTGGATAGTCTCGTGAAGGCAATGGAGAGCATCCAGGACTTCCACGATCTGTTCGGCGGGACCTATTCCTTCAGCGCCACCAACCACCACGGTGCCACCGCCGCCTTCCTCTCGGTCGTGCACGACGGCCGCTGGGAGCCGGTCGTGGATCACGCGCTGGTCTACTAGGGCGGCATGACGAAGTCGTCGGTCCGCATCGCCGTCCTGTACTTCCAGCATGAGACGGTGACGTTCCTGCGGAACGACACGACGATCGACGACTTTGTCTACCCCGGCTCGCCGGCACGCGGCGAGGCGCTGTTGGCGTCGGAGCCGAAATCCTACATGGGCGGCTTCGTGCAGGTCGCGCGTGAGTACGACGGCGTCGAACTGGTCGGCATCGAATCGCCGCTGTGGCCAAAGACCGGCTCTGGCTCGGGCTGGGTCACGCAGGAGGCGTACGAAACCTTTGTCGGCCGGATGATTGCACAGCTCGGCGCAGAGGGTCCGTTCGACGGCGTGTATCTCTGCGTGCATGGCGCGATGGCAGTCCGTGGCATTCCACGCCCCGAGGCAGAGCTTGCGCGAGGCGTGCGCGAAGTGGTCGGCCCCCGGGCGTATCTCGCCGCGACCTTCGACCCGCACGGCAACGAGGACGCGGAGTTCCTGCGGCACGCCGATCTGGCGTTCTGTGGCAAGTACTTCCCGCATTACGACAGCCACCTGCAAGGCCAACGCGCCGCGCGCATGCTGGTGCGGGCCATTCGTGGCACCTACCAGCCCGCGCATGCCACGGTGAAGGTGCCGATCATCTCGCCGACCGTGGTGCAATGGACCGGCGCGTCGCCCTGGATGGACCTGGTGCAACGCGCACTGACGTGGGAGGCGCGCGAGCCCGATGTCTATGTCAACGTCTATTTCGGCTTCCCGTGGTCCGACGTGCCGGATGCGGGGATGACGATCCAGGCGATCACCAATGGCGATGCGGACCTCGCGCGCCGCATCGCGGACGACATGGCGCACTTCGCCTGGCGACAGCGCGATGCGCTGCTGCACTCAACCAAGGTGCACACGATCCCCGAGGGCGTCGCGCTGGCGAAGCAGGCTGTTGCGGCGGGCGAAGTGCCGGTCGTGCTGGCCGATCACAGTGATCGCTCCGGCTATGCGACCTGGCTGTTGCGCGAGATCGTCGCGCAGGGGTTGTCCAGAACGCTGATCGCCACCGTCGCGGACGCCCGCGCGATCGATGCGCTCAAAAGCGTCAACGCCGGTGATTCATTCGACATGGCTGTCGGCGGATTGGCCGACGAATCCGCCGGCGACCCGGTACGGATCACCGGCACTGTCGTGCACGTGAGCGAACGGTACGGGCAACGCTGGGTAAGCGTCGAATTTGGCCACGGCAATATGCTGGTGATCAGTCCATTTCTGGTGCAGATCATGGAGCCATCCACGCTGGTGGAAATCGGAGTCGACCTGGCCGCGTTTCAGGTGATCGCGATCAAGTCGCGCGTGCATTTCCGGCGCGGCTTCGACGACAGCGGCTTCGCCAGGAAGATCCTGCTGGTCGAGCCAACCCAGCCGTTCCTCGGCACGATCCACCTCGATGCGCTCAAGTATGAAAATGTCGAACTGGCGAATTTCTATCCGTACGGCGACGTGACGCCGTAGCTCGCTCATGGCGACGTTCCCGCAGCGCAAGCGCATTCCTCGCCACAGTTTCGGTCAAACACGAGCACGTTGAGCGCAGCACCCGCTGCGCGCCAGCATGGATCGGCGAAGGCCTGGCGCATGATGGGCAATGTTGCGCGGCTCGCTGCGTCCTGACCAAGCAGTGCAAGAACCACGCGCGGATAACGCGAGGCACTCGCGCGGATTGCCGCGGGCGTATCCTCCTGGCCGATCACCAGCAGGCGCAGTGTCGTCGGTGACTCGATGGCGAAGGCGCCGACGATACCGACGCCGTCGTTGCCGTGCGGCAGCAGCACCACGCCGTCATGCACGAGCGACGCGACCGCGATCGCGGTCGCGCGCGCCGGCTGCATCGTCTCCGGGCGCGTCATGAGACCGATCAACGCAATGGCCTGGATCGCCAGGACGGCGCAGCGGGCATATCGCGGCAGCGCGGCGGCAAGTAGCAGGCCAACGAATGGCGTGGCGAAAGCGAGATAGCGCAGCTCGACCGGCGAGTTGTCGAATACGACGCCAAGCAGCACCAGGCCGATTGGCGGCGCGGCGGCGGTCATGACAAGCAGCAGGCGCGTCTCGGGCGTTGCAATGCGGTGCCAGCGGCGTACGATCAGTGCGACGAGGCTGACCGACAGTACGGCCAGCGCCATTGTGCTGGCGGTCCGTACTACACCATTGAGATAGAGCGGCAATCCACCGAACAGGTTGGCCGCTGAATACTGCACGAGCCTTGCCAGCGCGGGGACCACTTCAAACGGCGCGAATTGGCCAACTCGGTTTTGCCGCTGCGCCAGGAAGAACCACAGGTCGCCTGGCAACCAGACCACAAAACCCACTGTCATTGCGAGGAACGCAGCGACGCGGCAATCCCCATCCAGATGTGGAGATTGCCGCGCCGCTGCGCCCCTCGCCACGACAGTGTGAAGCAATGCGGCACAGGCCACGAACGCCGCCAGATAGTTCGTGAAAGTTGCGGCACCCAACAGCGTGCCGGCCGCAAACGAGGACCATGGCCGGCGTCGGGCGATTATCAGCACAGCGACACCGGCCACGCTCAACATCTGTGCCATGGCAAATGCGCGTGCGATAGCCCCGGTATAGGCGAAGCCATAGCAGCCGACCGTCAGCAACATCGCCGCCACAGTAGAAATGCCGACCGACCGCGCTATTGCCGCAATCAGCCCCAGCGTCACGACACTGAACAGCACGGAAGCCAATCTCGCCGCGACCAGCGAATTGCCCATCAGCCCGCGCCATTCCGCAATTGTCCAGAAATATAGTGGCGGATGCACGTCTGTGGCTCGCAGGTCGCGCGCTATCGTAAAAAAACCTGCGCGGCCGGACTGCAAAGCCTGCACGTTGCCGGCAGTGATCACATCAGAGCCCCAGATCGGACGCGCGACGCCCCCGGTCAGAAACAGCGTGTACTGTTCGTCGTATTCCGCGCTGCGCAGCCAGGCAACGCCAGCGAGCAGCAGCGCAGCGACCAGCAATACGGACAGGAAAGGCATTCTGCACACGGCTTCGTTCACCGGTCATTAGCGGTCCCGCGTCTATCGCAGCGCGATGCGAATGATTGGTTACCGTCTGCTGGCCGCAACGCTCGCTCTGATGTTGCTGACCGCCGCGGGCGACCTGCCGACCACGCTCCGCCGCGGTGTCAACATCACGCATTGGTTCCGTTTCCCGCCACGTCGCGATCCGACAGCCCTGCGCGCCTATCTCGACGACGCGGCGTTGGCCGACTTGAAGCATGCCGGATTCACCTTCGTACGCGTGGCTGTCCAACCCGACCTGCTGTCACAATCGGATGCGCTGCTCAGCGCCGTGGCAAGGCTGCAGCGGCACGGCCTCGCGGTGATCGTGGCGCTGTTTGCCGCCGACTGGCATCTCGAGACCAGCCCGGCCGACGAGGCGAAGCTGCTCGATACCTGGCGCTCACTCGCGCCGCTGCTGCGCAGATTCGATCCGGCCTCGACATTTCCGGAGGTGCTGAACGAACCGGTGTTCGCGAGCGACCCCAGCGCGTGGGCGAGGCTGCAGCATCAGGCTGTACTGACGATCCGCGCCGCCCTGCCGACAAATTCCATCCTCCTCACCGGGGCCGATTGGGGCAGCATCGACGGTCTCCTGTCGCTGCCGCCAGAGTCCGACCCCAACGTGATCTACAGTTTCCATCTCTACGAGCCTGCGGAATTGACCGCTCTCGGCGCCTACCGAAGCGGGCTCGACGCGGCAGCCATGGCGCGCCTGCCGTTCCCCGTCACCGACGAGGGCGCGTGCAACGCCACTGCCGATTCGACCGGGGATCTGCCGACCGCCGATTTGATGCGCTTCTACTGTGCGCAGCATTGGGATGTGACGAAGCTGACTGCGCAGATCGCCGAGGCAGGCGAATGGGCGCGGGGTCACCAGGTCGCCGTGCTGGCCGGAGAATTCGGCGCCTCGCAAAGGCTGAACACGCCGGCGCGCGTGGCCTGGCTCGCCACCGTGCGCATGGCATGCGAGCAGCAGGGGATTGGTTGGGCACTGTGGGGTTACGATGATTCGATGGGGTTTGCCCTGCACCCTCCCGGGGATCGCCACCGGTTTGAACCGGCTCTGCTGCGAGCTCTCGGACTGGTGCAATAAAGTAATCGTGAAGTATCGCGCGACCGCCAACAATCGTCATCCCATCGTTATGCCAACGTGAAACGCAGCCAGAAGAAAAAGCCCCCGGCCAATGACCGGGGGCAAGTAAACAGGGAGGCTTCACGTCTGGGAGACGCAGGGGTCATCGACCCCCTTCCGACTCCGAAGAGCCGGAAAACTGGCGGCAACGCCGCCGTATTCAGTGGCTATACTGTAATGGTGCGATGCACTGGATACCATCCGCAAAAAGCCGGATGCCGCCATGCCGTTGGCGCATGCCCCCCTGCCGATCCGCTCGTTTGTTGCATTGCTACGTCGCAACGACTGCGCCGCCGCGCTCCTTCGCCTCAGTGCAGCGCCGCGAGCCGCGCCAGGAGAAAGTCGCGAAACACCGCCACGCGTTTGGAGTTCCGCAGTTCCTCCGGATAAACGAAATAGACGTCGACCTTCGGGCCCTTCAGATCGGGCAGAATCCGCACCAGATCGGGGTTTTCGGCCACGACGAAATCCGGCAGAGCGCCGATCCCCAGCCCTGAGCGGATCGCCAGAAGCACCGCGTGAGTGCTGTTGACCTCCATCAGCGCGCGTCGCGGGTTGCCCGGACGCCGACCGACCTCGGACAACCAGTTCACGTCGCTGACGGGCGGGTGGTGATTGCCGAACAGCAGCAGCTTGTGAGCATCGAGATCTTCCGCCCGTTGCGGCACACCCTGCCGCTTCAGATACTCGGGTGAGGCGCAGACGTGCCATTGGATCGTCATCAGGTGGCGCTGCACCAGATCGGGCTGTTTCGGCGGATGCATCCGAATCGCCACGTCCGCCTCGCGCATTGCCAGATCCAGCTCCGAATCGTCCAGCAGCAGCGAAATCGACACGTCGGAATACATGTCGAGGAACTCGTGCAGCCGTGGCGCGAGCCAGATCGAGCCAAACGCGACAGTCGTGGTCACCTTGAGGCGTCCCGCCGGCTTCTCCTTGCTCTCGGTCAGCAGCGCCTCGGTGATCGCCAGCTTGGCGAATACCTCACGCACCGTGCGGTTCAGCGCCTCGCCCTGCTCGGTCAGGATCAGCCCACGGGCGTGGCGGTGGAACAGCGGCACCTGCAAGGCTTCCTCGAGCGCCGAGATTTGCCGCGATACCGCCGACTGGCTGAGATTGAGCGTGTCTCCCGCGTGGGTGAAGCTCCCGGCCTCCGCCACGGCGTGGAAGACGCGCAGCTTGTCCCAGTCTATCACTCGGCCTCTCCCGCCCGCCGGTCACAGGACCCCGGCGGAATGCATGAAACCTGCCCTGGTTATGCGTCACTACCCGCGCTTTGAGCGGCGGAGCACAGTACCCTAGCCCAGTTCAGCCCCACCGTGCGTACCGATGTTGGACCTATTCGCCGATTCCTGGCTAGTCCGCGGCCATGGCGGGGACCAGTGTGGCGCCCGCGAGCCACTTTTCCGCCTCCAAAGCTGCCATGCAGCCAGTGCCAGCGGCGGTGACGGCCTGCCGGAACACCTTGTCCTGCACGTCTCCCGCGGCGAACACCCCCTCGACCGTGGTCCGCGTGCTCCCCGGCTCGGTCTGAATGTAGCCCTCCGGGTCCATCGCGACCTGACCGGCGAAGATCGCCGTGTTAGGCGTGTGGCCGATGGCAATGAACACACCATCCACGGCAAGCCGCTCCATGGCCCCGGTCTTCACGTTGCGCAGCCGGACCCCGGTGACGACCTCGGGTGCCCCACCACCCTCGATTTCTTCCACCACAGAATCCCACACCAGCGTGATCTTCGGGTGGGCCAGCAGGCGCGACTGCAGGATCTTTTCCGCCCGCAACGCGTCACGGCGGTGAACCAGCGTGACGCTGTCCGCGTGCTGAGTGAGGTGCAGCGCCTCCTCCACCGCCGTGTTCCCGCCGCCGATCACCGCAACGTCCTTGCCGCGGTAGAAAAACCCGTCGCAGGTGGCACAGGCCGAGACGCCACGCCCCTGCAGACGCTCCTCCGACTCGATGCCCAGCCAGCGGGCCTGCGCTCCGGTGGTGATGATCAAGGCATCCGCGAGAAACTCGTCGCCCGAATCCGCAACGCAGAGGAACGGCCGCCTGCTGAAATCCACCCGCGTGATGAGGTCATTCACGATCCGCGTGCCGACATGCTCGGCCTGCGCCGCCATCTGTTCCATCAGCCAAGGACCCTGGATCACGTCGGCGAAGCCGGGGTAGTTCTCGACATCGGTGGTGATCGTCAGTTGCCCTCCCGGCTCCAGACCGGCCACCAAAATAGGCGACAGACTGGCCCGCGCCGCATAAATCGCCGCCGTGTAGCCGGCGGGGCCGGAGCCGATGATCAGGACGCGTGTCCGGTAGGTCTCGGGCATTGCAGAATCCGTTGGTTATGACCCTCTGACCATATCGGTGCGTCGCAGCGCGAGACAAGCAAAGCAGCCCTGCGCACTTGCCGGCGCAATCTCCTGCAATATTATTGCGCCTATCCAGCCACCACCCGAAATGTCACAATCAGGCATGCAATCAGCGCTCGGCAGAATGCGCGCATCATGAAGGCCCCGATCGGCGACGCACCCGTGCTCGATGCCATCGACCGCCGCATCCTGTCGGAGCTCCAGACTGACGGCAGGATGACCAACGTCGAACTCGCGCGCCGCGCCGGCATCTCGGCCCCACCGTGCCTGCGCCGCGTCCGTCGCCTGGAAGAGGCGGGCGTGATCCGCGGCTACCACGCCGATTCGGATCCGCAGAAGCTCGGCTGGGAGATTGTCTTCTTCGCAATCGTCGGGTTGGACAGCCAGAGGGAGGCCGTGCTTGCCGCCTTCGAGCAGCTCGTCGCCGCCTGGCCCGAGGTGCGCGAGTGCCACATGATCCGCGGCGGTGGCGATTTCCTGCTTAAGCTGGTGGCGCGCGACACGGCGCATGAGAACCAGCTTACCCAGCGCCTCACCGGCGCCGCCACCGTCACCCGTGTGCAGACCCTCCAGACGATCCGCACCAGTCGCCACCTGGCAGGGGTTCCGCTCTGACCGGCGGTGCGTGGCATAATCGCAGGCATGTCCGAGTCCACCTCCCCGCTGATCGAGCTCCCGACGGTCGCGCGCGGCGCTCCGACGCTGACCGTTGTGGTGCCCTGCTACAACGAACGCCCCAATGTCGGGCCACTGATCGCCAGGCTGGACGCCGCGTTGTACGGCATCGCCTGGGAGGTCGTGTATGTCGATGACAACAGCCCGGACGGCACAACCGCCGAGGTCCGCCGCATCGCCCAGACCGATCCGCGCGTCCGCTGCATCCGCCGCATCGGTCGGCGCGGCCTTGCCTCGGCGGTAATCGAGGGCGCGCTCTCGTCCTCAGCCCAATTCGTCGCGGTGATCGACGGCGACCTGCAGCACGATGAGACGAAGTTGCCGGATATGCTGGCGGCCCTCGCGAACGGCCAACACGACATTGCCGTCGGCAGCCGTTACGTCGGAGGCGGCGACTCAGCCGGTCTCGTCAGTCGGTGGCGCCACTTGCTGTCGGATGGCGGTATCCGGCTGGCACAGCTTTTCCTGCCGGTGCGGCTCACCGATCCGATGAGCGGCTTCTTCATGGTGCCTCGCCCGTTGTTCGAGACACTGGCACCCAATCTTACCGGCCAGGGGTTCAAGATCCTCGTCGACCTGACACTCAGTTCGCCAGCACCGTTGCGCGTGATCGAGGTTCCCTGTGTCTTCCACGAACGCGTGGCCGGCAAGAGCAAGCTCGACGCACTGGTCCTCGCCCAATTTGCCGGCCTTCTTCTGGACAAGGTACTTGGCGGCCTGCTGCCATTGCGCTTCATCTCGTTCGCGCTGGTGGGTGCCCTAGGGGTGCTGGTGCATCTCGCCGTGCTGACCACGGTGCTGAAACTGGTCGGATTGCAGTTCGAAGCGGCACAGACCATCGCCACCGCGGTTGCCATGGCATGCAACTTCGAGCTCAACAACGAGATCACCTATCGCGACCAGCGACTACGCGGGCCGCGTCTGTGGCGCGGGCTGTTGTTGTTCATGTTGGTATGCAGCCTCGGCGCCGTCGCCAATGTGGGCATCGCCAAGACGCTGTATGAAACCCACACCAGTTGGAGCATCGCCGGCGCGGTCGGTGCGATCATCGGCGTGGTCTGGAACTATGCCGTCTCGGCGACGCTGGTCTGGCGCGCGCGATAATCCAACATCGCGAGAAGCGCAGCGACGGAGCAATCCCCATGGGGATGCGCACTTCGCCCGTGACACGCAATAGCGCGCGGTGGCCGCTGGTGGCGCTAATCGCGCTGACCGCGCTGCGCCTCATTGTCGCGGCAGCAGTCCCCCTCGTACCGGATGAGGCGTACTACTGGGTGTGGTCGCGTGCCCTGGCGCCAGGCTATCCCGACCATCCGCCCATGGTCGCCATCTGGATACGCATCGGCACCGCCCTGGTAGGCGACAGCGCACTAGGTGTCCGGCTGCTTGGACCGCTCGCCGTCGCGATCGCCTCGCTGCTGCTGATGGACGCTGCGGATCGCCTGCTGCCGGGTCGCCGCGCCGGTCTTCGCGCCGCCGCGCTGCTGAATGCGACGCTGCTGTTCGGCGTCGGTGGCGTGCTGATGACCCCCGACGCGCCACTCCTCTTGTTCTGGACGGCGTGCCTTTGGGCGCTCGCGCGCCTGCTCGACAGTGGTCGCGCGTGGTGGTGGGTCGTGATCGGCCTGTTCGCCGGGCTCGCCATGGCGAGCAAGTATACCGCCGCGCTGCTGTGGTTCGGCATCGGCGCCTGGCTGCTCGCGGCACCATCGATGAGGGGGTGGCTGCGGCGGCCGACACCCTGGCTCGGCGCACTGCTTGGCTTGGCGATCTTCTCTCCGGTTGTGCTGTGGGAATCCCAGCATGGCTGGGCAAGTTTTGCTCGACAGGGCGGCCGCATTGACGCCTGGCAGCCCGCGCATGCGATCAGGTTCTTGGCAGAACTGTTGCTCGGTCAGGCCGGACTGATCACGCCGCTGATTTTCGCCTTTTGCATCGGCGGCATGATCGAGGCCGTGCGCGAGACCTGGCGCACGCGTGACCCGGCATGGACTTTGCTCGCCGCATTGACACTGCCGGCGGTGGTGCTGTTCACGCAGCACGCGCTTGGCGACCGGGTGCAGGGCAACTGGCCCGCCATCATCTATCCAGCCGCCGGCATCGCCGCGGGCGCACTGTGTGCACCGATCTGGACGCGCATGATGCGGCCGTCCGTCGCACTGGGTCTGGCAATCACGCTGCTGATCTATCTCCAGGCGGGCTCCGCGCTGCTGCCGGTGCCTGCCGGCGTCGACCCGATCGCCCGCCAACTGGCTGGCTGGGACGCATTCGCTGATCAGGTCGATGCAGTCCGGCGGCAGGCGGGTGCCGATTTTGTCGCAGCGGATGAATATGGCGTTGCCGCGGAACTCGCCCGCGCTCTGCCGCCGGGAGTGACCGTGATCGGCGTCGACACACGCTGGAGCTTGACCGACCTGCCGCGAGCGATCCCGAAGGGCCAGATCGGGGTCCTGGTCCGCAGCACACGCCGCAGCAGCCAATTCGACGAAGCAGCTTGGTCGCATCCCGTCGAGATCATCCAGGCGGCACGACAACGCGGCAATGAAACGGTCGAGGCGTTTCGGCTTTATCGAGTTGCGTTGGCGGGAAATGGCGCGGATGCAGTCGTCTTGCCGCGGCCATGACTTAGACTACTGCTTGCGGTCGGCCGCGCCGATTGCACATGCAGCGGTACGAGACACAGCTCGATGACCGACAACGCGCCGCGATTAGCCAGGAATTAAACTGGAACGTTCACGCTGTTGCAGTCGCGGACTCCGGCGCTCTCATGGGTGGCAAGACAGACAGGAAAGGCAAGGGCAATATCCTCATCCGCAAGGAGGAGGTGGTGGAAGGCGAAGGGCACGGCGGTGCCTGGAAAGTCGCCTATGCCGACTTCGTCACTGCGATGATGGCCTTCTTCCTGCTGATGTGGTTGCTGAACGCAACCACCGAGGAGCAGCGCAAGGGCCTCGCCGACTATTTCAGCCCGAACAGCGTGCTGTCGCACAATTCGTCCGGCACCGGCCAACCATTCGGCGGGCGCACGGCGTTTTCGGATGGTGCGATGCTATCCGACCTCGGCAGCCCGGAGGTGACTGTCGGCAAGCAACCCGTGGTCGATCAACCCGAGGATGACGGCTCCGATGTGGTGCTTCAGCCAAGGCCCCACCGCGATGACGTAGATAGCAAAGCGCCGGATCTCGGCGGCAGGCCGCCGCCAAGGCCGCCACCGCAACAAGTGCGCAATTCTGCCGCTGCCGGGCCGGTTCCGGTCGCAGTGGCCACGGCGGGACGCGGCGACATCCAGCGCAAGCCAAGCGAGGCGGAGCTGCGGGCGGAACTGGACAAGCGTGAGAAACAGTCCTTCGACCAGGCGGCACAGCAGATACGCGACGTGGTGAACAGCGATCCACAATTGCAGGAACTGGCCCGTCAGTTGGTGATTGACACAACGCCGGACGGGCTACGCATCCAGATCCGCGATGCCGACCGCGAGTCGATGTTCGCGTTCGGATCGGCCGAGCCGAATGAAAAAACGAGATTGCTGCTCCAGAAGATGGCGCCCGTGCTGGCCAAACTGACGCAGGATATCTCGATCGCTGGCCACACCGACGCAGCACCGTTCGCGGGCGCCGGCCGCACCAATTGGGAACTTTCCGCCGACCGTGCCAACACCACGCGACGGCTGCTGATCGAGTCAGGTCTGCAGGAAACGCGCATCCGCAGCGTGACGGGCAATGCAGAGCGTGACCTTGCGCTGCCAAACGACCCGCTGGCCGCAGCCAATCGCCGCATCGCCATCGTCGTGCTCCGCACGGCGCGGCAACAAGCGGAAGCCCCCTGAGCCAATGCAATGCTGACGATCGGCGCCTTCGTCCTGTTGCTCGGCTGCGTGTTCGGCAGCTACGTCGTATCCGGCGGCAGCTTCGACGTGCTGATCGAGGCAGTGCCATTCGAAATGTGGACGATCGGCGGTGCCGGCATCGGCGCGTTCATCATGTCAAATAGCATGCATGAACTGAAGCATTCACTTGGTGGCTGCAAGAAAATATTCTCCGGCGCCGCTTTCAAGAAGAGCGACTATATCGATCTCCTCAGCCTGCTGTATTTTCTCGTTCGGCTCGCCACCACCAAGGGCAACATGGCACTCGAACCACATATCGAGAAGCCCGAGGAAAGCCCTGCCTTCCAAAAATTCCCCAGGGTTATCGCCAACCACTTCGCCTGTTCGATGATCTGCGACTACCTGCGGATGGTTGGGATGAACGCCGACGACCCTAACCAGATCGAAGACGTGATGGCGCGCGAGCTGAAGAAAACACTGAACGAAGAACTGCACGGCGCGCATGCCTTGCAGAGCATGGCCGATGGCCTGCCTGCTCTCGGCATCGTCGCTGCCGTGCTCGGTGTGATCAAGACGATGTCGCACATCGACCGGCCGCCAGCGGTGCTCGGTGGGATGATCGCCAGTGCGCTGTGCGGCACGTTTCTTGGTGTGTTGCTTGCCTATGGTCTTGCGGGGCCGTGTGCGTCACGGCTGAAGGGTGTGGTGGAGGAGGAATCAAAATACTACGAAGTCATCCGCGCGGTGCTGGTAACCCATCTGCACGGCAACGCACCACAGGTCAGCGTTGAGTTAGGCCGCAAGATGGTGCCCAACGAGCACATGCCGTCGTTTCTCGAACTGGAAGAAGCGGTGCAGTCGGTGCAGATGAACTAGCCGCTTTGGACCGTTACAACGCCTTAACAGCCCATTAACCCCTCCCCCGCTAGCGTCCTGGGCCGTCTCGTCACCAGCCTGGGGCTATGGCGCATGCGCGTCATCCGGACAACGCCGATCTCGGAGGACTCAATGGGGAAATTTGCAAATCTGCCGATAGCTCGGAAATTGATGGCGGCTTTTGCCGCCGTGATCCTGGTCTCGGCTGCAAGTAGCTTCATGGTTTATGAGAAAATGGGGTTCATCCAGCAAAGCTCCGGTTGGACCGAACACACGTATGTGGTTCTCGAAACTCTCGATACAGCCTTGACCGCCATGGTCGATCAGGAGACCGGATTACGCGGCTATCTTTTGTCGGGGGACGATAAGTTCCTGGACCCGTACCACAAAGGTGGTGAGATATACACAGCCGCTTTTCAGAAGGTGAAGGACCTGACTTCCGACAATCCGGTCCAGCAGGAACGGCTGCAGGGGATGAACCAGTTCGCTCAAAACTGGCGCACCGACCTTGCCGGGAAGGAGATCGCGCTGATGGCGAAGCCCGAGACTCGGGAACAGGCGCGCGCGATGGAATCCTCCGGCGCCGGGAAGACATCGATGGACGGCATTCGCGCCAAGGTGGCAGAAATAGCCGGTACCGAGCGTGCGCTGCTGGCAACCCGGACGGCAGCACAGCAAAATGCATTTGGGCTCAGCTATGCCACGCTGATCATCGGCGGACTCGCTTCGCTGGCTGTCGCGGTTTTGATGGGCATCGCAATGACGCGCGGCATCAGAGGGCCGATCGCAAGCATGTGCCTTGTGATGGCGAAACTGGCGAAAGGCGACACGACGGTGGAGGTGGTCGGTGTTGGTCGAAAGGACGAGGTTGGCGCCATGGCGGCAGCAGTCCAGGTCTTCAAGGAAAACCGGATGACGGCAGACCGCATTGCCAAAGAGCAGGCGACCGACAACGAGGCAAAGGCACGGCGGTCACAACAGGTGGAATCGCTGACCGCTCAGTTCGAAGCGAAAGTTGGCGAGTTGGTGAGCGCGGTGGCGTCAGCGGCTACCGAGATGGAGGCGACGGCAGGCTCCATGTCGGCTACGGCGGAGCAGACCAACCAGCAGTCCGTCACAGTGGCGTCGGCAGCCGAAGAGACTTCGGCCAACGTGCAGACTGTAGCGACAGCGACCGAGGAGCTTGCTTCATCAGTGCAGGAGATTAGCCGGCAGGTCACGCAGTCATCGCAAATCGCCGCCAAAGCGGCTGACGATGCCGAGGAGACCAATACGACCGTGCAGGCATTGGCTGCGGGCGCGCAAAAGATCGGCGACGTGGTTACGATCATCCAGGAAATTGCCAGCCAGACCAACCTGCTCGCCCTCAACGCAACAATAGAGGCGGCACGGGCGGGTGATGCCGGCAAAGGGTTTGCTGTCGTCGCAAGCGAGGTAAAGGCGCTGGCTAACCAGACGAGCAAGGCGACCGAGCAGATCGGTGGTCAGGTGATTCAAATTCAAGAGGGAACCGAGAAGACGGTCGCAGCCATCAAGAACATCGCCGAGACGATAGGCCAGCTAAACGCGATCGCCTCAAGCATTGCCTCGGCCGTCGAGGAACAAAGCGCGGCGACACAGGAGATTTCGCGGAACGTGCAGCAGGCGGCCAAGGGTACGCAGGAAGTGTCCAGCAGCATCCTGGGCGTGAAGCAGGCGGCAACCGACACTGGAGCGGCAGCGAGAGAAGTCCTCGGCGCTGCACAGCAGTTGGCCAAGAACGCCGAGAACTTGACCGGCGAGGTCAATCACTTCATCGCCGACGTCAAGGCGGCATGACGCCGGAGTCGCGGCTCACGCAGGATAGTCCATCACGCACCGATTGCGAATGGAGGCATCGAAGATCGCGGGTAAGGCAGTAGGACTTTCGAGGCGATCCGAGACACTCCGAAAGAGGCAATCATGCAAAATGCTAAGACCGCGACAATCATCCCCTTCCCTGTACGCCCTGTGCCGGAGGAGACTTTGTCCTTGGTGGAGGATTTGGCGCGCTTAATGGAAAATCTGACGGCATTTTTCGCCGCTGTACACGATTTTGGGATCGAGACCAATGGTGGTGTGATTGCGCTGCAAGATGCAATCGAGCACGCGCGTCTCAGTGAAACGGCAATGGCAAAAAGTCACACATCGGAGATAGTCGAGCCTCAATCCGCCACGGACGGGGCCATCGGTGATCAGGCCAGCGACCTTCGCGACCCTGATCGGCAAAGCTTGCGCTCCTGCGGGAGGCTGCTGGACGGCCTCGCTGGTCGATCATAGTCGTTCATCGGGACAAGGGGATCAGCGGTGGCAAGCCGCCAGCAAGCGGGGTCTTTTCCGCCGCGGCAGTGGTCACCGCCCGGCTTCCAGCCTCCGTATCAGCTGACAGCGGTCTGCATTGCGTTGTCGAGGCGAGCCGCTAAGCATGGCACCCCACACATGCGGGAGAGCCATTGTGTCGCCTGACGCAAAACAAAGTGTCTTTCGATCACGCAGGCTGTTTCTTGCCGGCCTGGCCGGCGGCGCACTCAGCGTTCATGGCGCTGTGCGCGCCGACACGCCACACCGGCGGCCACCCCGGCGATCCTGAATACGGCTGCGGCGGAACGGTCGCGCGGTACACAAAGCAGGGCCATCGCGTCACGCTGCTGTATCTCAACCGTGGCGACGACCCGCACGATGGCCCTGCCGCCTGTGCCGCGGCAATTGCCGCCGACCGCGTAACGCCGCGTGTTCAGGAAGCGATGGCGGCGTGCCGCATCCTTGGCGCAACACCCGTCTTTGCACCACAATGCAACAGCGCTTCGGTTGTGGACAATGCACACTACAAAGCCTTCACCGAACTGCTCGCGACGCTGCGGCCGGATGTCATATTCACGCAATGGCCGATCGACAATCATCCTGATCATCGCGCGACGTTCACGTTGACCCTCGAAGCATGGAGCCGCCTCGGTCGCAAAGCCGCATTCTACTTCTATGAGGTCTCCGATGGCCTGGATACCTTGATGTTCACGCCGACAGACTATGTCGACATCACCGAGATCGAACCGCTCAAGCGCAGCGCCTGCTACGCACATGCATCGCAGCAGCCGGATTTCTTTTACCCCTTGCAGTCGCGTGCTTCGGAATTTCGCGGCGCCGAGCGAGGCTGCCGGCACGCTGAAGCGTATGTCCGGCATGTCGGGTCGCGTCCGGATCTCCTGCCCTGATACGGCCCCCCCGATACCCAGACCGCGAAGCTACGCAACGGGTCGAGCTTCACCCTTCATCTGGGTGCGATGCATGATCCGCCGGCTCAACGCGTCGAACGGATCGCGCCGGTGCATCGTGCAGCGGTTGTCCCACAGCACCACATCGCCGACCCGCCATGTATTGTACCAGGTCAACTCATCGCGCGTTGCATAACGCCACACCTCATCCAGCAGCGCCTCCGATTCCGCAACCTCCAGCCCCTCGAGATACGCGTTGCGCCGCCGGCCCAGATAAAGACACTTCCGCCCGGTCTCCGGATGCGTGCAGACGATCGGGTGATAGGTACCGGGTGCCTCGCGCGGATCATCGGTCGGCGTCACGCCCTGTCGCACATAGCCGCCGCTGTTGTAGGTGCCGTCGTGCTTCACCCGCAGACCCGTGACGCGCCGCTTCAAGGTCTCCGGCAACTCCTCAAAGGCCCGGTACATGTTGGTGAACCCGGTATTCCCGCCCGCCGGCGGAATTTCGATCGCGTACAGCATGCTCGCCTTGGGCGGGTCCTCCAGATACGACATGTCGGTGTGCCACACCGCCTCGCCGGCACCGAGACTGCCGATCGCCTCGCCATTCTCGATCACGTTGGACACCACGTAGATCTCGGGATGTCCCTCGACGAATCGCCGCCCATTCTCCTGGATCGGTGCGAAGTCCAGTTTGCCGAACCGTTGGCTGAATCCGATGAGGTCATCGTCGTTCAGCGTCTGCCCGCGCAACAGCAGCACCAGATGCTCCAGCCACGCGCGATGGATCGCCGCGAAGTCGACGTCCGAGATCCGGCGCAGATCGACCCCGCCAACCTCCGCGCCCAACGCGGCGCCAGTCGGTGTCACCGTGATCGACATGCCGCCCTCCCAACCCCGTTCTCTCGGTCGTGCTTCCGAACTCGCCAACCGATACCGTTTCGCGCGATGAATTCCTAGATCCGTGAAGCCTTGCGGCCTGACCGGACGGATGCCACAGGGCCTATGAGAACACGCCGGAGGGAAAAATCCGATGTCGCAAGAGCTGTTCGAGATCATGCGCTCCACGCGTTCGATGCGACGGCTGAAGCCGGATCCCGTGCCGGGCGCAGTGCTGCGCCAGGTGCTGGAGGCGGGGACCTACGCCGCCAACGGTGGGAACATGCAGAGCTGGCGGTTCCTGGTGATCCGTGATCCCGCGGTCAAGGCTGCGGCCGGGGCATGGTACACGAAGGCCTGGCATGACATAGTCGGACCGCGCTATCGCTCGAGCGCGCCGGCACCTGGGACAACCCCCGAACGCTTCGCCAGGATGCTGGCGGCGGCGGAACACCTCGCCGACCATTTCCATGAGGCGCCGGTCTGGATCGTCCCGTGCGCGCCGGGACCCAGGAATACCGGATCGTCGGTGTTTCCAGCCGTGCAGAACATCCTGCTGGCCTGTCGCGCTCTCGGCCTCGGGGCCACGCTCACCACACTTCATCTGAATTTCGAGAAGGAAGCCGAGACGGCGATGGGATTGCCGGACAACGTGCATTCCTATGCGATCCTGCCGATCGGCTATCCGATGGGGAAATTCGGACCGGTTCGGCGCACGTCATTGGAGAGCGTGGCGTATCAGGATCGCTGGGGCGAGACTTACCAGGGCGACTGACGATCGGGGGCTCGCCAGCCCAACGAATTAGTCGAACCACATCAGGGGAACTGACCAATGTCATCCAGCATCAGATCGCTCAAGACGCCGTCGTGGCTGAACGAATTTCGCGCCTTCATAATGCGCGGCAGTGTCGTCGATCTCGCCGTCGGCATCATCATCGGCGCCGCCTTCACCGGCGTGGTGAACAGCCTGGTGAAGGACGTGATCAACCCGCTGATCGGACTCCTCGTCGGCGGCATCGATTTCTCGAATGTGTTCGTGCCGCTGAACGGCCAGCACTACGCCACGCTTGCCGATGCCCAGCATGCCGGCGCGGCCACCCTCAACTTCGGCCTGTTCATCAACGCCATCATCAACTTCATCATCATCGGCTTCGCGATCTTCTGGGTGGTGAAGGCGCTCACCCGGCTGCATGTGCGCGAGGACGCTCAGGCGGGTCCGAAGGCCGAGGAACTGCTGGTGGAAATCCGCGACATCCTGAAAGCCGAGGCCGCCGCGCAACCCGCGCGGAATTAACCGCTTTTTTCCGCCGCCCCCGTTTCATCGCGGATTAGATTGGAAGCTGATCAGGGGGAGAGGCGTCATGCGCCGGCTCGGATTGCTGCTCGCGGCACTGCTGTGCCTCGCCTGCCGCATAGCATGGGCGGACGACTTCACCCTGCCCGGCCTCGAGGCCGACAGCGCGGCATACGAAAAAACTCTCACATCGCGCTTTCCCGCCGGCGGCACACCTCAGGCGCGCAAGCAGGCCGAGCAGACAGCCGCGGCCGCGACCCGCAAGCAGGACTGGGCCGCCGCCGCCGCCGCATGGGAGGCGCGCGTCGCGCAGGGCGATGCAACAGCGGCGCAGTGGCTGGCGCTGGCCGAGGCGCAGATGCGGCGCACGCCGCCCGACGCCAACCACGCCCTCCAGGCCGCCTGGCAGAATTTCTCCTCGTCGGAAACCGGCGCGCCGGAGGTGCCGGCCCTGCTGCTGATGGCCGACGCGTTGCAGGTGCTGAACCGTTCAGCACAGGCGATCCAGGCGCTGGAGGCCGCCGCCGAACGGGCGCCGGACAACAAGGCGATCGTGCAGAAGCTGGACGAAGCCCGCCGCGCCACCGGCATCCTGATCCGCCGTGTCGCCACCGAGCCGGAGGCCGAACCACCGCGCGCCTGCATCGACTTCACGGTCGCCCCCGCCCGGCGCGACGATTTCCACGCCGAGGACTGGGTACGGCTTGATCCTCCGGTGCAGGGCGCTGCCGTAACGCGCGAGGGCGACCAGATCTGCGTCTCCGGCCTGCCCTCCGGTGCCACTACGCGGATCGTGCTGCGCGCCGGCATGCCCGGCGAGTCGGGCCTGAGCCTGGTGAAGGACACCACGCTGAACATCGCCATGGGCAATCGGCGACCGCGCATCGACTTCGACACGCGCATGTTTCTGCTGCCCCGGGGCCAGACCCCCGCCATCGGTCTCAGCACGGTCAACCTTTCGAGCGTCAAGCTGATCCTCGCCCGCCTGACCGAGCGCAACGTCATCGGCTTTGTGCGCAGCGCCAAACTGGGCCAGCCGGTCGAATCCTGGGACGCCGAACGGATCGGCGAGCAGAGCGGGCGCATTGTCTGGCAGGGCACCGCGGACATACCGGATTGGCAGCCGAACCGCAGCACACACACCGCGCTGCCGATGCCTGATGCGCTCGCCGGGTCCGGCCCCGGCCTCTACGCGCTGAGTGCCATTGCCGGTGACGGCACGCCGAACGCGCCGACCGGCGTGCAGATGATCCTGCGCACTGACTTCGCGCCCACCATCTGGCGCGGCACCGACGGGCTGACCGTGCAGGTGCGCGGCTACTCCGACGTGCACCCGCGCGCCGGTGTCACGCTGCGCCTGCTCGCCGACAACAACGAGATTCTCGGCGAAACCGCCACCGACGGCCACGGTTTCGGCCGCTTCGCCGCGCCGCTGATGCATGGCGACGGTCCGGTCGCGCCGCGCGCGGTCGAGGTGCTGGGGGGCGACGACTACACCCTGCTCGACCTCACCGGCGCGGCGTTCGACCTGTCCGATCGCGGGGTGACCGGACTGCCGAATCCCGGGCCCCTTGATGCCTATGTCTGGCTGGATCGCGGCATCTACCGGCCCGGCGAAACCGCGCAGGTGATGGCGCTGCTGCGCGACAACGCCGGCCGACCTGCCGACATACCTGTGCATGTGATCGTGAAGCGGCCGAACGGTCAGGTGTTCCAGGATGCGACCCCAGCGCACGCGGCAGAGGACGCTGTGCATCTGCCCGTCAAGCTGTCGAATGGCGCCCCGATCGGCACATGGACGATCGAGGTGAAGGCCGAGCCGGACCGCCCGCCGATCGGCCGCGCGGAGTTTCGTGTCGATGCCTTCGTGCCCGACCGGATGGCGGTCGACCTGGGTAATGCATCCGGAGCGATCATCCCCGGCAAGCCCTATGCGCTGCCGGTGACCGCGCGGTTCCTGTACGGTGCGCCCGCCGCCGGCCTGACCGGCCAGGCGCAGATGCGGCTGGTGATCGATCCGGCGCCCTTCCCGGCGCTCGCCGGCTATCGCATCGGTCTGATCGACGAGACCTACGCGCCTGATTCCAAGGACCTGCCGGTGCCGGACACCGACGCGCAGGGCCATTCGTCCGTGTCGATCGACATCCCACGCGCTCCGGACACGACGCACGCGCTGAAGGCCTCGCTCACCGTTGGGGTCAACGACCCGTCCGGCCACGCCTCGCTCGCCACCACAGAAATCCCGCTGCGTCCGGCCGGCAAGCTTCTGGGCATCAAGCCTGCCTTCGCTGACAGCGCCATCGACGCCGGCGCCGAGGCCGCCTTCGACGTCGTGGCGGTCGGCCCCGACGGTGCACGCGCTACGGCGAAGGCGAAGCTGCGTCTGGTGCGCGAGCGGCCCGACTGGCGCCTGGTGCTGCGCGGCAGCCTGGCGCGCTACGAAACGGTATGGCGAGACGAGCCGCTGGAAACCCAGGTGATCGACATTCCGGTCGATGCGCCGTTCCACTTCGCGCACAAGCTCGACTTCGGCCGCTACCGCATTGAGGTTCTGGAAGATGGCGGCATGGCCGCCAGTTCGATGCGCTTCCGTGCTGGTTGGGTGTCGTCCGACAACCCGGACGTGCCCGACCAGGTGGACGTCTCAGCCGATCGCAAGGCCTACGCACCAGGCGACACCGCGCGCATCCACATCGCGCCGCCCTTCGCTGGCGAGGCCACTCTGCTGGTGCTGTCCGACCGTGTGCACTCCGTCCGCAACCTGTCAGTCACTGCCGGCGGCACGGACGTCGATGTGCCGGTCTCCGCCGACTGGGGTCCCGGAGCCTATGTCACTGTGCACGTCTTCCGCCCGGCGGTGGATGCGAAGTCGCGCCCCGGCCGCGCCATCGGCCTGGCCTGGGTCGGGATCGATCCAAGCGCACGCAAGCTGCCGGTGGCGTTCGACGTGGCCGACAAATATCCGCCGCGCGCCCGCGCCGCGATCAAGCTGCACACCGCGCCCGGCGCCTGGATCACCCTCGCCGCGGTCGACGAAGGCATCCTGCGGCTGACCAACTTCGCCTCACCCGACCCATCCGGCCATTTCCTCGGCCGCCGCCGGCTCGGGCTCGATATCCGCGACGATTGGGGCCGGCTGATTGCGCCACCCGAGGGCGCGGCGACCGTGCTGCGCGAAGGCGGTGACGAAGGCAGCTTCGTGCTGCCGGATATTCCGCAGAAAACGGTGACCTTGTTCGCCCCTCCGGTTCAGGCCGGCGCCGACGGCGTGGTGGAGTTTCCGCTCGACATGCCCGACTTCAACGGCCAGGTGCGGTTGATGGCCGTCGCCTGGAACGGCACCCGCCTCGGCGCCACCGCATCCGACATCTATGTGCGTGACCCCCTGGTGGCCGAGCCTTTGCTGCCGCGCTTCCTGGCTCCCGGCGACCAGGCGCGGCTGACCCTGCTCCTGCACAACCTCGACCTTCCGGCAGGCGAGCAAGTTGCGACGGTGTCAGTCGATGGACCGCTCGCGATCTCCGGCGAGAAGCGCCTCGCGGCGACGCTGGCGCCTGGTGCGCAGGCATTGCCATCCACCACGCTGACCGCAACCGGCGCGGGGCGTGGCATCGTCCGACTGGACGTGACCGGCACGGGCGGCTTCCACATCCAACGCGAGACCGCGATTACCGTGCGACCGGCGCGTGGCGCCACGACAATGGTTGCCGCCGGCGAACTGGCGCCGGGCGCCGAATTCCAGCTCGCCCCGCAGCTCGACCAGTTCGTGTCCGGCACCTGGAAGGCCACAGCGACGTTCGGCGGCGCCGTGCGCTACGACGTGGCCGGCCTGGTGCAGGCATTGGACCGCTATCCACTGTGGTGCCTGGAGCAGGCGACCAGCCGCGGCTTCCCGCTTGCCCTGCTGCCGGACGGCCCGTTGGCCGGACCCGACCGCGCCGCCCACCTGCAGCAGGCGGTGGGCTTCGTGCTCGATCGCCAGCGTTTCGACGGCGGCTTCGGCCTGTGGTCGGCGTCGGAGGAAGCCGAGCCGTGGCTCTCGGTCTACGCCACCGAGTTCCTGCTGCGCGCGCGTGACGCCAGAGCCGCGATCCCCGACCAGGCGGTGATCGACGCAGAGAAGTTCATTGCCGGCGCCGCCGATGAACCCGGCGACAAGCCGGAGGACCTCGCATCGCAGGCGTATCGGCTGTACGTCCTGGCGCTGGCCGGCAAGGGACGCCCGGGCGCAGCGCGGGTGATGGCGGAGCAGATCGGCAACCTGCCGACGCCGCTGGCCAAGGCGCAGCTTGCCGCGGCACTCGCGCTGGCCCACGACCAGCCGCGCGCCGAGGCGGCGTTCGCCGCAGCACTGGCGGCGCCGGCACGGCGCTGGTGGGCATACGACTACGGCACGGCGCTGCGAGATCAGGCAGCGATCGCGTTGCTTTTGAAGGAAAGCGGCCTGCCCGGGGACAGGCTGGAAAAGCTCCTCGCGGTCATGCCCGGGGCGGACCTGTCAGCCGACACCTTGTCCACGCAGGAGCAGTCATGGGCAGCATCAGCCGGGGCGGTGCTGGGCCGCCGCGGCGAGCCCGTCCACATCGCGCTGGATGGCAGCGAACTGCCGCCCGCTCCCGTGATAACGGTCGCGCTCGGAGGGCCGGCCGTTGCGCGCAATCTGGCGGACAAGCCGGTGTGGCGGGCAGTGTCGGCGACCGGCATTCCGGCGACACCCTTGCCGGCGGCGCGGTCGCAGATGCGCATTACGCGCCAGTTCGAGACACTGGACGGCCAGCCGCTCGACCTCGATCACCTGAAGCAGAACACGGTGTTCGTGCTGGTGCTGGAGGGTAAGGCGGAGGACGGCCAGGCACACCGCGCCATGGTGCAGCACGGGCTGCCAGCGGGATGGGAGATCGCCGGGCGGCTTGGCGGTGGCGACGTGCCGGGCATGGCGTGGCTGGGCAAGCTGTCGGATCCCGAGGCACAGCCGGGCGCGGACGATCGCTATGCCGCGGTTGTGGCGCTGACCGGTGAGAAGCCGAACTTCCGGCTGGCCGTCCGGGTGCGTGCGGTCACCCCCGGAACGTTCGAGCTGCCAGGCGCGGAAGTGGCCGACATGTACCGGCCCGCAGTGTTCGCCCGCCAGGCGGCCACCCGGATCACCATCGTGGCTGCCGAGTGAGCACAGGCAGCCAACCCACTCAAGCTACCCCCCTTCCCCTTGCGGGAGGAGGTTGGGAGGAGGGGGCGACACCCGGACCGCAGAGCCCCCTCCCCCCAACCCCCTTCCGCAAAGGGCGGGGGAGTATCGTCCTCCCCCTCTTGGCTCGACTGCCATCGCTCTGCCTCGCGGTCGCTGCCCTCGTCGCCCTGCTCGACCACGTCTTCCCGCCGGACCTCTCTCGCCTTGCCCCAGTCGGCAGTGAAATCCTCGACCGCATGGACCGCCCGCTGGCACTTCTCCCCGCCACCGGTGGCGTTTGGCGTTTCCGCTCGGAAGCCGCCCTGCCGCTCTTCACCGACCTGCTGATCGCGGTAGAAGACCACCGTTTCTGGCATCATCCCGGCGTCGATCCGATCGCTCTGGCCCGGGCGACCGCCCAGTTGCTTCGCTCGGGCCACGTGGTGTCCGGCGGGTCGACCCTCGCGATGCAGGCCGCCCGCCTGCTCGAGCCGCGCCCGCGCACCGTCCGCTCCAAGCTCATCGAGATTGCCCGCGCCCTGCAGCTCGAGGCCCATTACGGCCGGCACGGCGTGCTGGACATCTGGCTCACCCTCGCGCCATTCGGCGGCAACCTGGAGGGCATCCGCGCCGGCTCGCTCGCCTGGTTCGGCGTGCCGCCCGAGGCGCTGGAACCGGCACAGGCCGCCCTCCTGGTGGCGATCCCCCGCCGACCCGAACACCTGCGCCCCGACCGCCATGCTGCGGCCGCAACCGCGATCCGCGACCGCGTGCTCGCGGTCGGGTCGCATGCGGACCTGTTCGACGCCTCACCCGCACCCACGCCCGTGCCGGCAGCCCGCATCCCGCTTCCCCGCCACGCGCCGCAGCTCGCGGCATCCCTGCCCCACCTGCCGCGGGTGCATACGACGCTGGATCTGCCGCTACAGGCCGCACTGGAGCGCCTCGGGCAGGAGCGCCTGGAAGCCCTGCCGCAACAGGCCTCGCTCGCCATGCTGGTGGCCGATGCACCCTCGCGCGAGGTCCGCGCCCTCTATGCGGGTGCCTGGCGCGACGAATCCCGCGCTGGTGCCATTGACCTCACCCGGGCCGTGCGATCCCCTGGATCGGCATTGAAACCGTTCATTTACGCGATGGCCTTCGCCGACGGCATCGCGGCCCCGGATACGGTCGTGCCTGACTTGCCGCGCCGCTTCGGTGGATACGCACCGGAGAACTTCGACCGCGGTTTCGCCGGCAGCATCACCGCAGCGGACGCGCTGCGCCGCTCGTTGAATCTCCCCGCCGTGGCGCTGCTCGATCGCGTTGGCCCGCTGCGTTTCGCCGCCACGGTCCGCGCCGCCGGCGTCACCCTCCATCTGCCGCGCGGTGCCGATCCGTCATTGCCGTTGGCTCTCGGCGGCGACGGCGTCACGCTGCGTGACGCCGCCGCGCTGTATGTCGCGCTCGCGACCGACGGCACGGGCGGTCCGCTGCGCCTGCTCGCCGGACCGCCGGCACCGCGTCCGGACTTCCTCCCCGCCAGCGCCGCGCATGAGGTGGCCGATGTGCTCACGCGCCCGTTGCCAGAATTCGGCCCGCGCGGCATTGCCTGGAAGACAGGCACGAGCTGGGGCGGGCGCGACGCCTGGGCGTTCGGCTTCGACGCCAGCCACGTCGTCGCGGTTTGGATCGGACGGCCGGACGGCACACCGCTGCCAGGCGCCACCGGCACCTCACTCGCCCTGCCGCTGATGTCCCGGGTGTTCGACCTGTTGCCGAAAGCCCCGCGCAGTGCGAAGCAGGTCCCGGAACAGTATGTCCATCCATCCCGCCCGGTCACCGATGCGCTGCACCTGCTGTTCCCGCCATCCGGGGCCGTGCTCTCGGCGGACGGCCCGGTGACCATCCGCGTGATGGGCGGACTCCGACCCCTGACCTTCCTGGTCGATGGCGCACCGCTGCCAACCGACCGCATCCGGCGCGATGCTGGCTGGCTGCCTCCGGGTCCCGGCTTCTACCGGCTCACTGTGCTTGACGCCGACGGGATCTCGGTTCGTGCCACTGTCCAGGTCCGTCCAACCCCGTGATCCGAGCGGCGTTGATCCTGCTCGCGTTGCTCGGGCTCGGCGCCTGCGCCAACGGTGAACCGGATATACGACGAGCTCACAACGCCTGCGCGCTGACCCGCCTCGCCGAGGTGCCGATCGAGGCGCGCGAGCACATGCTGTTCACACAGGCGACGATTGGCGGGGACCCGGTGACCTTGCTGGTCGATACCGGCGCCGAACGCACATTGCTGACCGAGGCCGCGGTCGACAGGCTGCACCTGCCACGCGACTTCCAGCATGCGACGCGCACCTTCGGCATTGGCAGCCCCACGGCAACCTGGGACGCCAGGCTGCCCGCTGGCATCGTACTCGGCGGCACGCATTTCCCGGTGGATAGCGTGACGGTCGGCCACTTCGGGATCGACCACGTGGCCGGCGGCTCAGCCGATGGGCTGCTGGGCGCCGACATTATGCTGGCATTCGACCTCGACCTCGATCTGCCGGCGCAGCGCATCACCTTCTACCGTGCGCGTCCCGAATGTCCCGACCCGACACCGCCCTGGAAAGAGCCCTACCTGGACATTGCCGGCGTCACCGCACGGCGCGACCGCCTGCTGGTGCCGTTCGAGCTCGACGGTGCGCGCGGGAAGGCGGTGCTCGATACCGGCGCCCAGGTCAGTTCCATCAGCCAGCGCATGGCCGACCGAATGGGGCTGGCTGACGACTACATGGCGGACGACCGCACGGTGATGGCGCATGGCGCGGCACCCGATCAGGTGGCGGTGCACATCCATCGCTTTCGCGAATTCCGCGTCGGTCCCACGGAGATGCAAGAGCCGGTGCTGCCGGTGGTGCCGATGTCGAGTGGCATGGGCGATGCCTTGCTGGGCGCAGACTTCCTGCAAGGCAGGCGAGTGTGGATGTCGTTCTCGACCCAGCGTGTTTTCGTGACGCCGCTCGAGCGCGGCCCCTGGATCGCTGTGACTCGGACAGCGAACTGACTGAGACTTTTCTGTAAGCTATGCCTGCCGATAGTATCGGAATGACACTAAAAATGCTCGCTGCCGACCATGCTCCGCTAGGTCACCTCACTGGCACACCGGAAGCCCTGCGACTGGACCCATCTGTCAGTCCCCTTGTGCTGTGCGATCGACTGCTCACCCTCGCCAAGGACGTCGATCGCGCAGGATTGCGCGATATCGCGGAGCGCCTGATTGAGTTTGCGGGCGAGGTGCTGCAACAGCCGCGTCAGCGGAGTTCCAAAACCCAGTCCTCACCGACCATCGGCGGGCCGAAGTCGCTGTGCGGCTTGCTGGCCACCAGACGAAAACCGGCCTGCTGATAGATCGCACGAGCGGCCACCAACACCTCGTTGGTCCATAACGCGATACGCCGGTAGCCGGTCTCGCGAGCGAAGCTGATGCATTCAGCCACGAGGCGCCGGCCAATGCCGAGCCCCCGTGCCGCCGGTTCCACCAGCAACAGGCGGAGCTTCGCCTCTTCGTCGGATTGCCGCACGAGGAATACGGAGCCGACGTTCACCCCATCATACTCGGCGACCCAGCAACGCTCGCGCACCGGATCGTGCAGCGCGAGGAACTCGCCCGCGACCCGCGCCACCAACGCCTCGAACCGCGCATCGAAGCCGTACTCTTCGGCGTAGAGCGCACCATGCCTTCCCACCACCCAGCCGATATCGCCGGACCGATGCTGGCGGAGCAGCCACGGTCCCGACCGGGGAGCACCAAGCAATGCCTCGATGCATCCCATCGCGACGACCACCGAGGCCTGTGCCAACTCCGCCAGGGGCGCCAGCAGTGCGCCCATCTCCTCGCGAGATCGCGCGTCGAGCGGAGCGAAGGCGTCGTGCCCGGCTGGGGTCAGCGACAGCAGGCTCTGACGCCGGTCGATCGGCGAGGGTGTGCGCGCAAGCAGCCCATCGCGCTCAATCCGCTGGAGGATGCGGCTGAGGTAACCAGGATCGAGATCCAGTTCGCGGCCGAGTTCAGTGGCCGTAACCCCGGCGCGCTGGGCAAGCTCGTACAGCACCCGCGCCTCGGCCAGCGAGAAGCTGCTGTGCAGGAGACCGTCGTGCAGGGCGCCGATCACGCGCGTGTAGAAGCGGCTGAATCGCCGGACGGCGGCGATGCGGTTGTCGAGGGCTGCGGGTTGTCCCATGACGCGGTCATACGATTGATTGACTGGGTCAAACAACAGAATTCGATGATGGATGAGCGCCTGTCAATGCGATGTGATGCTTGTCAAGAGCCACCAGCCCCATTCGCGCCGCATTCCCCTCCAATCTCCTGAACAGCCGAAATGAAGTTCAGAAATCGGCGGAGGATCACCAATGTTGGTTCATCGATTGTATTTTGCTGGTTCAATGCTGCTGTTGCCCTTGGGCGGCTCGGCCCTGGCGCAGACAGTAGTGGTAAGCCCGACAAGCGTGCCCGCGCAGTCCCAGGTGTATGTCGCGCCGACCGCGCCGCCACCGCCCCGCGTCGAGACGGTCCCGCCGCCGCCATCTGAGTCGGCTCGCGTGATGTATTGGCGCCCGGGCCACTGGATGTGGGACGGCACGAGCTGGTCGTGGACGCAAGGCCAGTATGTCCAACGGCCGGCGCCCGAGGCGGTGTGGGAACCGGGGCACTGGGCCCAGCAGCCGTCCGGCGGCTACGTATGGGTGGATGGGCGTTGGCAGGGCTGACAACAGGAGACCTGTGATGCCGCGCATTCATCACGCGTGCCTTGTTGCGCCTGCGCTGCTCGTGCTCGCCGGCTGCGTACAGGACGAGACGCCGCCGCGCGCTACCCAGGTAATTGTCCAACCGGCGGCGCAGCCACCGCCACAGACGGCCGTGTTGGAGCCCGGTCCGCCGCCTCCGCCACGCAGCGAGCTGGTTCCGCCGCCGCCCGCAGGGGCGGGGCCGGTCGTATGGCAGCCAGGCCATTGGATTCTCAGCGCCAACAACTGGGCCTGGCAGCCAGGGCAATATGTGCCACCACCACCTGGGGCAACGACATGGGTCCCAGGCCGCTGGGCGCAGCAACCCGCCGGCGGATGGACATGGCTGGAGGGCCATTGGGCGTAAGTGTGCCACTCGGCGTGAGTTGACGGATCAGGGAGTTTCGCCACCATACTCGCTGGTAGCGCAGCAGCGAGGGTTGGGCACGCATCATGAAACTCCTCTGGTTCCATCTCATGCCGTACACCGAACTGCCGGAAGACTTTCGGCAGAAGCATCCGTCCGTTTGGGTCGACATCCACTCGTCGCTGTTCGATCCAAAGCGTGCGCACCTGATGTACAACGACTTCATGGACGAGATGGAGTTCGCAGCGGACTGCGGCTTCGACGCCGTGTGCTGCAACGAGCACCATTCCAACGGCTACGGCCTGATGCCCTCGCCCAACCTGATCGCCTCGGCCATCTCGCGCCGGACGAAGGACACGGCGATCTGCGTGATGGGCAATTCGCTCGCGCTGTACAATCCGCCGACCCGCGTGGCGGAAGAGTTCGCGATGATCGACTGCATATCCGGCGGGCGGCTGATCGCCGGCTTCCCGGTCGGCACGCCGATGGACACCTGCTACTGCTACGGCCAGAATCCGAGCCTGCTGCGCGAACGCTACCTTGAGGCGCACGACCTGGTGATGCGCGCCTGGCAGGACGCCGACACCTTCGCGTTCAACGGCCGCTTCAATCAGCAGCGCTACGTGAACATCTGGCCGCGTCCGGTGCAGCGTCCGCATCCACCGGTGTGGATACCGGGCGGCGGCTCGATCGAGACGTGGCAGTGGTGCGCGCGGATGGACTACGTCTACGCGTACCTGTCGTATTTCGGCTACAAGGACGGCCGCGCGACGATGGACGGTTTCTGGGCCGAGATGTCGCGCCTGGGCAAGGACCGCAATCCGTATCGCGCCGGCTTCCTGCAGTTCGTCGGCGTGGCCGAGACGCGCGAGAAGGCGATGGAGTTGTATCGCGAACCTGCCGAATACTTCTACGGCCGCTGCCTCTACACCAATTCGCGCTGGGCGACGCCGCCCGGCTATGTGACCGAAGGCACGATGCGCGCCGGCATGCAGAGCCAGGTCGGCCGTGCCGCCTCGCTCGCCGCGCGCGAGCAGGCACGCAACGCCACGCAGATGGAGGACATCGTCGAGCGCGGTTACGTCATCATCGGCTCGCCCGATGAGGTCGTGGAACAGCTCACCGAAGTCGCGACGTCGCTGAATGTCGGCCACCTCATGTTGCTCCTCCAGTACGGCAACATGAACAAGGAGCTGACCAAGTACAACACGAAGCTGTTCTCTGAGGCGGTGATGCCGAAGCTGAAGCCGCTGTTCGACGAGTGGGAGGACCGCTGGTGGCCGCAGCCGATGGATGCCGCGCAGCGTGCCGAGGTGCCAGCGTTCGTCCCCGGTCTGGCGGCGGAGTAACAAGCAACTCCGCCCCCTGTCAGAGCCCGCCTCTGTCACTGTCCACACCCGCCTGGCTGCGGGCGCGCGCCGCACGGAACCGGCACTCGTCATGGCTGGCGAAGGCCGGCCATCCACGTCTTCCTTGATGCGCGCGGCACTGTCTGCTCATGGTTTTCTTGTTAGGAGCAAAGCGGTCCCGGACGCGATCCGGGAAGCAATCTCAGTCAAATTTAGCGCGCACCGCGTGACCGAGATTGCTTCGTCGCTCCCGCTCCTCGCAATGACAAGCCCAGCATCCGTCATAACCTGAGTTCGCATACCCTCTCGGGTTGCATCGCCCTCCCCAGGCATCGCATGATCGCCCCGGGAGTGAAACGTGATGTCATGGCGGGCGGTCGTGTGCCAACTGATCGTCGCGGGGACAGCCCCGACGGCGCTCGCACAGTTGCCGTTCGAGGTACCAAAGCCCGCTGCGCCGACCGCAGCGTCGCTGTTCGCCAGCCAGTGCGGCACCTGCCACACCGTTGAACACAACGCCGCACCGCGCCAGGGCCCCAACCTTGCCGGAGTTTTCAACCGCAAGGCCGGCACCTTGTCAGGCTTCCACTACTCCCCTGGATTTGCCAACGCCGCCTTCGTCTGGGACGACAATCACCTCGACGCCTGGCTCGCCAATCCGCAGAAGCTGATCCCGGGCGCCGTGATGCTGTATCGTCAGCCCGATCCGGCAATTCGTGCCAGCATCATCGCATGGCTGAAGGAGCAGCACTGATGGCCAAACCCATTCACAGCATGATCCGCGTGCTCGATGAAGCGCGCTCGGTCGATTTCTATCGGCGTGCCTTCGGTATGCGGGTCGCCGACCGCTATGATTTCGATGGCTTCACGCTTGTCTATCTGATCGGCGAAGAAAGCAGCTTCGAACTGGAGCTGACCATCAATCACGGCCGCACCGAGCCGTACGCGCAGGGCGATGCCTATGGCCACATTGCATTCGTGGTGGACGATCTGCCGGCCGAACACACCCGCTTCACCGCAGAGGGGCTGACACCCAATCCGATCCGCGAGTTCCACCGCGACGGTGCACTGACGGCGAAGTTCTTCTTCGTGCAGGACCCCGACGGCTATCGCATCGAGATTCTGCAGCGTCACGGCCGCTATCGCTGAACGGCAACAATCCGCACAAGCTGGGAGAAACGCAAATGAGGGAAGTGGACAGGCGTATCAAGGTCAGCCGTCGCGTGTTCCTGCGCGGCAGCGCAACCGTGGTTCCTGCCGCCGCGGCCGCTGTCACCGGGATGAGCATCAGCCCCGCAGCAGCATGGGCGCAGGACGCCAAGAACCTGACGCCGCACACGATGGCGACACTGGCGCGGATGGCGCGCGACATCTATCCGCATGACCGGCTCGCCGACATCTATTACGTGAAGGCTGTCGAGGGCTACGACGCGAAGTCCGGCCAGGACGCCGCGTTCCGCAAGATGGTCGAGATGGGCGTGGCACAGCTCGACACCGCCGCGCAGCAGCATCACAAGAGCCCCTACCTGTTGGTGGAATGGGAGTTTGATCGCGTCGTTCTGCTACAGGGCGTCGAGCAGGGCGCGCTGTTCAAGAAGCTGCACGGCGACCTGCTGGTGACGCTGTACAACAACAAGGAGGTTTGGCCGAAGTTCGGTTATGAGGGCGCCTCTGCCGACAAGGGCGGCTACATCAATCGCGGCTTCAACGACATCGACTGGCTGCCGCAGGCATAGGGGAGGCGACAATGGCGACATTCGATCTCAACGACGAGAGCGTCGTCTGCATCATCGGTTCCGGCGCCGGCGGCGGCACACTCGGCAACGAGCTGGCACAGAAGGGCATCAAGGTGGTGATCCTGGAGGCCGGCGGCCGCCACGAGATTCCGGACTTCGTCAACGACGAGTGGGCGAGCTTCGCGCAGCTCGCCTGGAAGGATATGCGCACAACATCGGGCACGTGGCGTGTGGCGCACGACTTTCCCAATCTGCCGGCTTGGATCGTCAAATCGGTTGGCGGCTCCACGGTGCACTGGGCTGGGGCATCGCTGCGTTTCCAGGATTACGAGTTCAAGGCACACAGCACGTACGGCAACATGGCTGGCGCGAGCCTCGCGGACTGGCCGATCACGCTCGCCGAGATGGAGCCGTGGTACGCGAAGGCCGAGGACAAGATGGGCACCACCGGGACCAACAACATCCCGCGCCTGCCCGGCAACAACAACTACAAGGTGCTGGAAGCCGGCGCGCGCAAACTTGGCTACAAGGAAGTGCACACCGGCAACATGTCGATCAACAGCCAGCCGCGGGATGGTCGCGGCGCCTGTCAGCAGATCGGCTTCTGCTTTCAGGGCTGCAAGTCCGGCGGCAAGTGGTCCACGCTGTACACTGAAATCCCCAAGGGCGAGGCGACCGGCAATCTTGAAGTGCGCCCGAACGCGATGGCCATGCGGATCGAACACGATGCACAGGGCAAGGTGACCGGTGTCCTCTATGTCGATGCCGACGGCAAGCAGCAGCGACAGAAGGCCCGCGTCGTGGCTGTGGCAGGGAATTCGCTGGAAAGTCCGCGCCTGCTGTTGAACAGCGAGTTGGCCAAATACCCGCAGGGTCTGGCGAACAGCTCGGGTCAGGTGGGGCGCAACTACATGCGTCATACCACCGGCAGCGTCTACGCGGTGTTCGAAAATCCGGTGCACCTGTATCGCGGCACCACGATGGCCGGCATCGTGCGAGACGAGGCGCACAACGATCCGAAGCGCGGCTTTGTCGGCGGCTACGAGTTGGAGACTCTATCGCTTGGTCTGCCGTTCATGGCGGCGTTCCTCAATCCAGGCGCGTGGGGCCGCAGCTTCACCAGCGCCATCGACGACTACTCCAACATGGCAGGGCTGTGGATCGTCGGCGAAGATATGCCGCGCGAGCAGAACCGCGTGACGCTCGATCCGAAGGTGAAGGATGCCAACGGCATGCCGGTCGCGAGTGTCCATTTCGACGACCATGAGAACGACGAGAAGATGCGCAACCACGCGTACCGACAAGGCGCCGCCATCTACGATGCAGTCGGCGCTGTACGCACCTTCCCCACACCGCCGTATCCGAGCACACATAACCTCGGCACCAACCGCATGAGCGCCAATGCGCGCGACGGCGTGGTGAACAAGTTTGGGCAGACGCACGACATCAAGAACCTGTTCGTGTCCGACGGCAGCCAGTTCACCACGGGCGCGGCCTGCAACCCGACGCTGACCATAGTGGCATTGGCGATCCGCCAGGCCGACGCGATGGCCGGCATGATGAGCCGAAAGGAGATCTGACACCCGTAACGGTTGACCGACCGGCTTCTGCCTCTCTATTGGACCGGCCGCCCGTACCGCGGTGCATCAATCCCGGGAAGGACGGTGGATGACATTGCGCCGGCTTGTCGCGCTGCTTGCGGCGGTTGCGTGGTTCGGCGCCGCGCAGGCGCAGGCGCCGAGTGGTCCGCCTGCGGTAGGCGTGGTGCACGCGACGCGCCAGGCAGTCACCGAGACGTCGGAGTTCATTGGCCGCATCCAGGCGGTCGACCGCGTCTCGCTCACCGCCCGCGTCACCGCCTTCCTCGAGCAGCGTCTTTTCATCGAGGGCACCGAGGTTAAGGCCGGCGACCTGCTATACACTCTTGAGCGTGCGCCGTTCGAGGCTGCGCTGGCGCAGCAAGGGGCTGCTGTCGCTGATGCCAGCGCACGCCTTGCCAATGCCAACATTCAACTGACCCGTGCACAGTCGCTGCTGAACACACCTGCCGGCCAGCGCTCCGCGGTGGATGACGCGACCGCCAACCAGCGCTCGCAAGCGGCACAGGTGGCTTCGGCACAGGCGCAGTTGCGCATCGCGCAGATCAACCTGGACTACACCGAGATCCACGCGCCGATCGGCGGCAAGATCAGCCGCACCAACATCAGCGTGGGCAACGTCGTATCGCCGGGTTCCGGTCCATTGGCGACAATCGTCAGCCAGGACCCGATGTACGTGCTGTTTCCCATCGCGGTGCGTGCGGAGATTGATCTGGAAAAGCGCTATGCCAACCAGGGCGGCATGGGAGCCGTGGTGATCAGGCTGCGTCTGCCGGATGGCACGATCTACGGCCAGTCCGGCAAGATCGACTACATCGAACCGAGCGTGCAGGCCACCACCGACACGATCCTGGTGCGTGGCAAGATCGCCAATCCGCCACTCAAACCGATCGAGACAGCCAAGCCGGTCGACCGGCCATTGATCGACGGCGAATTTGTCTCGGCGCTGGTCGAAGGCGCTCAGCCGGTGGAAGCGTTGGCGATCCCGCGTGCCGCGGTACTGTCCGATCAGCAAGGCGACTACGTCTATGTCGTCGACAGCCAGAACCACGTCGAGCAGCGCCGCATCCAGCTCGGCCAATCGACCCCGTCCACCGCGGTCATCATGGCTGGCCTCAAGGAAGGCGAAGCGGTCGTGCTCGAGGGCATCCAGCGCGTGCGGCCAGGCATCCAGGTAAACCCCGGTCCCGCCGCGCCTACGCCGACCACACCGAAACCGACGGGTCCATAGCGGCATGATCTCTGCCGTCTTCGTTGACCGCCCGCGGCTGGCGATCGTCATCGCCATCGTGATGACGCTTGCCGGCGTGCTTTCGCTGCTGCGCATACCGGTCGCGCAGTTCCCCGACATCGTGCCGCCGCAGGTAACGATCTCCACCAGCTATGCCGGTGCGTCCGCCGCTGTGGTTGAGGCGACCGTCGCGCAGCCGCTGGAGGCGCAGATCGTCGGCGTCGACAAGATGATTTACATGAAGTCCAGCAGCGGCAACGACGGCAGCTACTCGCTGACCGTCAGCTTCGAGCTGGGCACCAATCCGGACATCGACACAGTCAACGTCAACAACCGAGTGCAGCAGGCGCTGTCCAAACTGCCTCCCGAAGTACAGCGCTACGGCCTAACCGTGCGCAAGCGCTCGGCCGCGATCCTGGAGTTCCTCCAGTTCTATAGCGAGGGCGGCAAGCAGGACCCGCTGTTCATCAGCAACTATGTCACCATCAACGTGCTCGACCGCCTCGCGCGCACGCCTGGCGTCGGCGATGCGCTGCTGTTCGGCCGGCTGGACTACTCGATGCGCGTCTGGTTCGACATGAACCGGCTGATCAGCCTGAACCTGGCACCGCTGGATATCATCGCCGCGATCGAGCAGCAGAATGTGCAGGCGGCGGTCGGCCGCATCGGCGCGCGCCCGACCAGCGACGCGACACAGTTCCAGCTCAATGTGCAGACGCAGGGGCGCCTCGTCACCGCCGAGCAGTTCGGCAACATTGTGATCCGCGCCAATCCCGACGGTTCGGTGCTGCGGCTGTCCGACGTCGCACGCGTCGAACTCGGTGCCGCGAGCATGGACACCGAGAGCCGGCTGAACGGTGACCCCGCGGTTTCCATCGGCCTCTATTTGGCACCGGGTGCCAATGCGGTGCAGACATCGGCGCGCGTGCAGGCGGCACTTGACGAACTGGGCAAGCGATTCCCCGAAAGCCTGAAGGCACGGGTGTTCTACGACAGTTCGTCGTTCGTCGCCGCCACGATCGTTGAAGTGGAGAAGACGCTCGGCATCGCCTTCGCGCTGGTGGTGCTGGTGGTGTTCCTGTTCCTCGGCAACATCCGCGCGACTATCATCCCCATGGTCGCCATTCCGGTGAGCCTGATCGGCACCTTCGCTATCCTGCTCGCCGCCGGCTTCTCCGCCAACACCGTGTCGTTGCTTGCCCTGGTGCTTGGCATCGGCGTCGTGGTGGATGACGCGATCGTCGTGGTGGAGAACGTCGAACGCGTGATGGCGGAAAACCCGGACATGCCGCCGCGCGATGCGACCAAGATGGCGATGCGGCAGATCACCGGCCCGGTAATCGCGATCTCGCTGGTGCTGCTGTCCGTGTTCGTGCCGGTGGGCTTCATCCCTGGTGTATCAGGCTCGCTGTTCCGCCAGTTTGCCGTCACGATCAGCGTGGCGATGCTGATCTCGGCGATCAACGCGCTGACCCTGTCGCCTGCGCTGTGCGGCGTGTTCCTGCGCCACCACGGCAGACCGCGCGGCCCACTCGGCCTGGTACTCGGCGGCATCGATGCGGTGCGCAACGGCTATGCAGCGGTGGTGAACCGGCTGCTGCGTGTCGCCATTCTGTCTGTGGCGGCATTGATCGCGGCAGGCGTCGGCATCTGGCTGCTCGCCGCGCGCACCCCGACGGGCTTTCTGCCGGAGGAAGATCAAGGCGCCTTCTTCGTCGCCGTGCAATTGCCCGACGGCGCCTCGGTCTCGCGCACCCGCGCCGTGACGAAGCAGATCGAGGGTCTGCTCCAGCCGATGCCACAGGTCGCGGGGGTGCTGTCGATCGTTGGCTTCTCGCTGCTCGACGGCGGCAACGAGCCCAACGCGGCATTCGTCGTCGTGCGGCTGAAGCCGTTCGCCGATCGCACCGGCGCTGCCGACAGTGCGCAGGCGGTGATCGGACGCGTATTCGGTGCCGTGCAGCAGGTGCGTTCGGCCAACGCATTTCCGTTCAACCTGCCGCCGATCATCGGACTCTCCACCAGCGGCGGCTTTGAATATCAGTTGGAGAACCTCGAAGGCCGCGACCCCGCCGAGATGGCGAGCGTGATGCAGGGCCTGTTGGCTGCCGCCAATCAGGATCCACGCATGACGCGCGTGTTCTCCACCTTCACTGCCAGCAATCCGTCGATCTGGCTCGATATCGACCGCGAAAAGGCACAGGCACTGGGGCTCAACATCGCCGACGTGTTCAACTCGCTGCAAACGGCGCTCGGCGGCTTCTACGTCAACGACTTCAATCTGTACGGCCGCACCTGGCAGGTGAACATCCAGGCCAACGCACCGGACCGCAGCGATGTCTCAGCGATCTACCGGATCTATGTGCGCAATCGCCTGGGCGAGATGGTTCCGCTGCGATCAATCGCCAATCTGCGCATCATACTCGGCCCGCAGGTGATCAGCCGGTTCAACAACTATCGCGCGGTGACGATCAACGGCGGCCCACGGCCCGGTGTTTCGTCGGGCGATGCATTGGCGGCGATGGAACAGGTGTCGGCCAAGACGCTGCCTCCAGGCTATGCGTTCGAATGGTCGGGCACCGCCTATCAGGAGAAGGCAGCGTCCGGTCAGACCGGCACCATCCTGTCGCTGTCCGTTCTGTTCGCCTACCTGTTCCTGGTCGCGCTGTACGAGAGCTGGATGATTCCGATCCCGGTGCTGCTCTCGGTCACGATCGGCGTGCTTGGCGCATTCGCCGGAATGTTGCTCTCGGGATTGTCGGTCGACCTGTACGCACAGATCGGGCTGGTGGTGCTGATCTCGCTGGCGGCGAAGAATGGTATCCTGATTGTCGAGTTCGCCAAGGAACAGCGCGAGGCCGGCCTGCCGATCCTTGAAGCCGCGGCGCTTGGTGCCCGCATCCGCTTCCGCGCGGTGATGATGACATCCATCGCGTTCATCTTCGGACTGATCCCGCTGGTGTGGGCCGAGGGTGCAGCGATGCTGAGCCGCCGCGCGGTCGGCACCGCGGTGTTCGCCGGCATGATCGCGGCGAGTTCGATCGGCGTGTTCCTGATCCCGATGCTTTACGCGGTGTTCCAGAGCGTGCGCGAACGAGGCAAGGTATGGTTCGGAGCACGCAGGGTCCGGGCAAAATGATCGGCTGCGCCTCTATTTCGTTGCCTCCAGCTCCGCCTCCGCCTGATTGGTCCCCGCCTGGAGAAACGCCCGGATGTTGCGCACCGCCTGACGTAGTCGATGCGTGTTCTCCACCAACGCAATTCGCACGAAACCCTCGCCGTGCTCGCCGAACCCCAGCCCCGGCGACACCGCAACCTTGGCGCGCGCCAGCAGCAGTTTGGAGAATTCGACGCTGCCGAGACCGGCGAAGCGAGGCGGTACCGGCGCCCAGGCGAACATCGAGCCTTCCGGGCTCGGCACATCCCACCCAGCCGAGGCAAGGCCGCGGATTAGCACATCGCGGCGCTCCCGATACATTGCCCGAAGCTGGTCCACGCAGTCCTGTGGGCCGTTCAGCGCGGCCACCGCGGCGACCTGGATCGGCGTGAACGCACCGTAGTCCAGATACGACTTCATCCGGGTCAGTGCGTTGATCAGCCGCGGATTGCCGGCGGCGAAGCCCATGCGCCAGCCCGGCATCGAATAGGTCTTCGACAGGCTGGTGAATTCGACCGCGATATCCTTGGCGCCCGGTACCTGCAGCAGCGACGGCGGCACCTTGTCGCCGAAGTAGATCTCCGCGTAGGCAAGGTCGGACATGACCCAGATGTCGTGCCGCCGGGCAAACCCGACGATCTCGCGATAGAAATCAAGATCGGCAAGATAAGCCGTGGGATTCGAAGGAAAATTGACGATCAGCGCGGTCGGCTTCGGCACGGAATGCCGAACCGCGCGATCCAGCGCCCTCAGCATGTCGTCATCCGGCGTGGCCGGCACAGACCGCACCGCGGCACCGGCTATGATGAAGCCGAACTGGTGGATCGGGTACGACGGATTGGGCACCAGGATCGTGTCGCCTGGACTGGTAATCGCCGAGGCCAGATTCGCCAGGCCCTCCTTGGAGCCGAGCGTGGCGATGACCTCGGTCTCCGGGTCCAGCCCGACATCGAAGCGGCGCTGATAGTAGCCGGCGAGCGCGCGCCGCAGGCCGGGTATCCCTTTGCTCACCGAGTACCGGTGCGTGCGCGGATCCTGCACCGCCTCCACCAGCTTGGCGACGATGTGCGGTGGCGTCGGGCTGTCCGGATTGCCCATGCCGAGGTCGATGATGTCCTCGCCGGCGCCGCGCGCCTTCGCCTTCGCTGTGTTGACCTCCGCGAAGACGTAGGGCGGCAGGCGGCGGATGCGGTGGAACTCACCCGATGGATCGGAGCTCATGCTGGCTTCTCGCGGCTTGGAGTCATTGTATCAGGCGTGCAGCGCCGCCGCGGCCGACTGCAGCGGCATCCACCTGCACGGCGGAGGCTGGCACCCCGGCTGAAGTCAGTGCCGCGGCCATTGCCTTGGCGCGGGACAGACCGAGAGTGAGGGCGGCCGACTGGGTGGTCGGGTCGTCCGAGGTGGCATCGCCGTAGCCGGTCACCGCGATGATGCCATTCCCGCGACGCGCGGCAAGTTGCTTCAGGGTATCGGCGGCGAAAGCCTGCAACTCAGCGGAGCCGGTGACAAACGTCACGCTGACGGCGTTGGCTGAGCCGGGCGGCTTGGCCGGAGGTGGCGACGTCGGCGTTGTCGCAGCAACCTTCGTGGCAGTGGCGGGCGGAGGCGGCTCGGCTCTCCATCCGGGGCCAGGTGACGATGAGCCGCCAGCAGGAGCCGACGATGCCGTGGCTTGTGGAACGCCGGGCAGGTTGGGCGGTGCCGGAGGAGCGGCTGGCAATGGAGGTGGAGCCGCGGCTTGGACGGAGGGCGGCTGCGCCGCGGCACCGGGCGGCGCAAGCGGCGTGGTCTGCACCGCACCGACCGGCGCCTTGGCCGGCGCTGCCGCCGTCTGACCTCCGGCACTTGGTTGACCGGGCGGCGCAGCCGGGGCTGGCGGCGCCTCGGCTGCCGCCATGGTGGCACTCGCCTTCGCGGCCCCAGGTGGCGACGGAGGCGGGGGCGGCTGCACGGTGCCTCGCCCGAACAGGGCGGGCGATGCGCTGGGCACAGACGGGTCGGTCATCGGCGCCTCCGCCGCCACGTGTTGCGCGTTGGTGCGGTCAGCGATCAGCGCGCTAGCGATATTGTCGAGCGCCGCCCGATCCGGCTGCGCCGGTTTCGGCGGCACGGAGGCCAGGTTGGGATAGGGCTGGTCCGCACCGGGCGGCGGTGGCCGTTCCTCGGCGATCTTGCCGCCCTGTAGGCCATGCCACCAGCTCACCGGGTTCATCGATGAGGGAAACGATGAGCATCCTGCCAGCGTCAGCACACACAGTGACGCGAAGTGGCGGCAACGCAGGCCAGAGGTGCCGGATTCGAGGCCGCAACCAGCTTGAACCCGCCTTCCCACCCCCTTAGGTTGCCCGCCACTTCCGCTGCTCAGCATCGTCGAATCCGCTCCAGGCCGTGCCGTGGTGTAGCTGGTGGTGGTGCCGACGGAAAGGACGCGTATGGCCGACGAGACCAAGACCGAAACCCCTGGGTTCAAGCTGCCCGACCCGGCGGAGATCGGTCGTTCGATGGCCGACATCGCCGAGCGCTCGCAGCGCATCGTCGGCGAATGGCTGAAGCGCCAGGCGAACGAGGAGCACGCGCCGGACCCGCTGAACATCGCCAGTGCCTTCATGGAAATGACCGCCCGGCTGATCGCCAACCCAGCCAGACTGGTCGCCGCACAGCTCGGCTTCTGGCAGGACTACATGACACTCTGGCAGAACACCGCGCGCCGCATCATGGGCGCGGAGACCGAGCCGGTGATCAACGCGCCGTCCACGGATCGGCGCTTCAAGGACGACGCCTGGCGCGAGAATGAGGTCTTCGACTTCATCAAGCAGTCGTATCTGCTGTCGGCACGTTACGTGCAGGATGTGGTGAAGCAGGTCGACGGGCTGGACCCGAAGACCGCGCAGAAGGTGGATTTCTATTCGCGGCAGTTCGTCGACGCGATGAGCCCGTCGAACTTCCTGCTCACCAACCCCGAAGTGCTGCGCAAAACCGCCGAGACCGGCGGCGAGAACCTGCTGCGGGGCCTCAACAACCTGCTGAGCGATCTTGAGCAGGGCAAAGGCAAGCTCCGCATCAAGATGACCGACATGGCGGCCTTCAAACTGGGCGAGAACATCGGTGTCTCGCCAGGCAAGGTGGTGTTCCAGAACGACCTGATGCAGCTCATTCAGTACACGCCGAATACCGAGAAGGTACTGAAGCGGCCGCTGCTGATCGCGCCGCCATGGATCAACAAGTTCTACATTCTGGATCTGCGGCCGCGGAACAGTTTTGTCCGTTGGGCGGTCTCGCAGGGCCATACCGTGTTCATGATTTCCTGGGTCAACCCGGACGAGAAGCTCGCCGAGAAGGGCTTCGAGGACTATATGGCCGAAGGCTATCTCGCGGCACTGGACGCAATCGAGCGAGCGACCGGTGAGCGGGAGGTGAACGCGATCGGCTACTGTCTCGGTGGCACGCTGCTGGCGAGCACGCTCGCCTACATGTCGACCAAGAAAGACAACCGGATCAAGTCGGCGACCTTCTTCGTCACCATGATGGATTTTTCCGAGGCCGGCGAGCTTGGCGTGTTCATCGACGAGGAGCAGTTGAACGCGCTCGAGGAGAAGATGAACAAACGCGGCTATCTCGAAGGCTCCGAGATGGCCACGACATTCAACATGCTGCGCGCGAATGACCTGATCTGGTCGTTCGTGGTGAACAACTATCTGCTGGGGAACGACCCCTTCCCGTTCGACCTGCTGTACTGGAACGCGGATTCGACGCGCATGCCGGCGCGGATGCACAGCTTCTATCTGCGCAAGATGTATCAGGAGAATCTGCTGGCGGCGCAGAACGGCATCACCTTGGCGGGCGTGCCGATCGATCTGCGCAAGATCAAGACACCGGCGTATTTCCTGTCGACGCGCGAAGATCACATCGCGCCGTGGAAATCCACTTATCGCGGCACGCAGTTGCTGAGCGGACCGAAGCGCTTCGTGCTGGCGGCGTCGGGCCACATCGCCGGCGTGGTGAACCCGCCCGATGGCGGCAAGTACAGCCACTGGATCAACCCCGATCTGCCGCCTGATCCGGAAGAGTGGTTCAAGGGTGCCACCGAGATCGCCGGTTCCTGGTGGCCTGACTGGCACCGCTGGGTCAGCGCACTCGGCAAGGAGCAGGTCCCGGCGCGCACGCCAGGCGATGGCAAGCTGAACTCGATCGAGGACGCGCCCGGAAGCTACGTGCAGGTGCGCCTGAGCTGACCCTGCCACATTCGTCATGGTTGGGCTTGGCCCAACCATCCACGTCTTCTCTTGATGCATGCCGCAGCAAACGACTGTCTAAACGCTCCTCCGCAGCAGCATTCCAGCCCGGTAATGCCGCCATGCCGAAGAAGCACGAACTCGTGCCCAACTCGATTCACTTATTCCCCAGTAAGCCTTACGCGGCTGTAGTTCTGGTGGGTCTCCCGGCCACTGCAAGAGAAGCACGGGGGTGGCTACTGGTCCTCTGACACTAAGGGGGCTAAAGGGAGACAGCTAGGTGTGGATGCTTGGACCACGCGGGTGCGGAATTCGCCCCGGGCGGTCGAGAGAGGATGGGCTCGTTTACCGGGTGCCGGCCATGATTCTAGTATCCGACTGATCAGGGTGATGTACCTGTGACCGAGACAGAGTTCCTGCGGCCCGACAACGAACAAATTCGGCACCAAATTCGGGGTGTCCTGGACAGCTACAGCCATGAGTGGGACCTGCTGTCCGAACTCCTTCAGAACTCGGTTGACGCGATCCGCGAGAAGGACTCGGGCAAGGGCCACATCTCGTTGCTCATCGACGCTCCGGCTAAGCTCATCCGGGTTCGGGACAACGGGACCGGCATAGACCCGACGCAGATCACGCGGCTCATGCGGCCGTTTGGCACGAACAAATCGAGCAAGCCCAGGCAGATTGGGGAGAAAGGAGTTGGCCTCAAGTTTGTCATGTTCTCGAGCTCCAAGATCCAGATTTCGACCAAGAGCGCCGAAGGGGCGTGCACGGCCATTGTCCTAGACGCGGCCGCTTGGCTGAACTCTGAGAACAAATCGCCGCTGCTGCTGACCGTACGCCCCGAAAGTCATCTTGTGAGCGTGGGAACGGAGGTGGAGATAACGATCAGCGACCCGGAACACCCCGTCTTCGGTTTCAGTTTCACCGAGCTAACATTCCTTCTCAGGACGCGCACGGCATGCGGCGACACTGGCTGTATCTGGGACGATCCGCTCGACGCCGACACCGAATTTACGCACGTGGACAAGTCGGGTGCAAAGCAGGCCACGGAGTTCGAGTGCCGCTATCTGCTTCCGGTCGAGAGTGCCAACAAGAACGAGTACATCTCGATAGATGAATTTCAAGCTTGGATGAAGGAAAGCGATCGGAGCGACACCGAAAAGAGACGGAAGCTCCTGAACAAGATCGTCTTCGCAAATGGGAAGAAGAGGCAAGGCGGGAGGGAGATCAGATACTGGTCCTGCTTCGTGCCGCGCCGCGAATTTTGGAAGGTCCTGTCGCAGAAGTTCGGGATAGTTTTCCCTGCGGATGAGGATACGTCCTTGTCGATCGAGGAGATATACGGGCTGGGGTTCAACGGCGGCTTCAGCACTTCCACCAAGGGTATGCCGACTGGAATCTCAATCGAGATGAAACCGCGTGGATCCGCCGGATATGTGCCCAACTTTTTCATCATTGTGGACGATCCGTCCTTACAATTCGACATCGGCCGCAAGTCCATCCAGGGGCGCCAACAGGGCATGTTGCGCGAGATCGCCTACGAGAACTTCCGCGAGTATATAAACAAGGCCAGAAAGTACATGGGCGGGGCAGTGGACCCCGACACTACCGGGTGGGACCGGGACGAGGTCTTTGAGGAGGTGAACGGCCTCCCCGACCTGAACAGCAAGGTGTCCCGGTTTGTGAAGCGTCCGAATTCCCAGGAAGCGACCGTCGCCGCCATGTTTTTCGAGCAATTAGGGAGGGGGGACTTCAAAGACCTGTATCCGCTGATCTCAGGATACAAGGGCAGATATGACCTGTATGCAAAGTGGAAGAGCCGTCGAGTTGTGCTTGAATTTAAGTTCGACCTAGCAGGCCTATTTCGAGACTTTACCGACGAACGGAAGCTGTTCGACGAGATTTAGCGCTGTCGTGGTCTGGGAAGTGACCGAGACCGACCGCATCCTCGCGGCTAGGCGCGCGATGACCGTCGACGACATCCAGGTGTCGAGCTTCAGCATAAAGGAGTTGTTTCCGGGAGCCACCAAGACCCTGAGCCTTGGCGACGTGAACCCCATCAGCGTGGTGGAGCTCAAGCCGTTGCTGGGCACCTAGGGTACATGCAATCTCAATGACGACTAGAGCACGGTAGGGCATTGAGGCGCGCAGCGAAGATTTGGTTTCCACCCCCACAAGAACTTTGGAGCCCTCGGAGTTCCTGCCGACAATCCCCACTGGCAGCGATGACGCTTTGGCAATTTGTCCGCAGACCCATCTGCCACATTTGTCATGGTTGGGCTTGGCCCACTCCTGTCCGGTACGGGTCCAGGGCGCGGTGCTGGCTGCGCCGCCCGTCTAAACGCTCCTCCGCAGCAGCATGCCAGCCCGGTAATGCCGCCATGCCGCTGCCAGCAGCGCAATAGCCAGCACAGGACAGATTACGTCCATGAAAAACGGGACGCCCGCGTTGCCGGGTGCGAAATTGCCCGTCGCGAGCATCTGATGAACGTGGCCAACGGCATCGCCCATCAGGAAGATCGACGACGTCCAAACCGCTGCCGCCTTGAACGGGAGGCTGCACCAGAACGACGCGAACGCAGTCGCGCCGATAGCCAGGTCTGCCATACCGACCTCAAACTGGAACGGGCTGACCTGCCAGCCGATATCTGCTGCCGCGACGGACGGGAAAAACAGATGGAACACGGCGGCCCACAGCGCGGTCACGCCAACGGGCAGCAGCAAGAGCCACGACAGGAACCGCTCAGGCGTTGACCAGCGGCCACGGTGGAAGGCAGCCACCACAAGCGCGATCACCAGAAGGAAGGCGGGAAGGTTGCGAAGCACGAAGCCTATCGACTCGGCGATCACGGCGGTCTCCTAATATGAGAATGATAGGATACCATCTCAGGCGAGATCGCCGGGCCAGTTCCATCCACCGGCGACCCATCCCGCTCGCCGGTCCCCCCGTCGTCATGGCCGGCTCCGGCCGGCCATCCACGTCTTCACTTTGGGGCGAAGCCAAGCCCTGCCATGACGAATGAGCACGACCCGTCCCAGGCCCAGCCCAATTCACTCATTCCCAAGCAAGCCCTCACACCAACTCTCACAGCAAATGACCCACAGTCACCTTCGACCGTCATGCCGACGAAGGTCGGCATCCACGTCCTCTCTCTCCTGGTCTGGAGCGCTGGTCTAATTATTAGGCGAGAGCAGGCACCTTGCCACTGACGGAACAAGCCGCACGACGGAGACCCGGGAACCTGCCTTCGTCAAAATGCTCATCAAGCTCAGGCCGCTCGATGGTTAATCCATTCGGCTCCAAAATCCTGCGAACATCATGGGCTTGGCTGAGAAGTTCACACGCGACATGAATTGCGGAATCCCGCGAGCGCGCAGCGCGCGATTGAATCCGTCCGTCGCGCTCAGCAAAGACGATGTGCCACATCATTCGATTATGGCTCCAGCAGTTGCTGCGCACATCGGTGCACCAGTCGCCCGGTTCGAAGCAAGTTACGTCAGGTAACGCAACGCGGAACTATCCACAGCGTTGCGCGGCCGCCACAGTGTGTTAGATCAGCAATGCACAGCCTGGGCTGTCGTTGCGAGAAGCACAGCGGTCCCGGACCCGATCCGGGAAGCAATCTCCATCCAGTTGTGTGCGCGAAGCTCAATGGGGATTGCTGCGCCGCGCCCGCAATGATCAGCGATAGCGAGAGCGCATGGTCGGTCGCTGCTTTCCGCTTCGCCCGGGGCGCACTCCTACGTCAGAACAGCAGCCCCTTCTTCAGCATCCCATGGATGCCCTTCTCGCCGTTCACCGTCTGCGTCACATGGAAATCCACCGCCAGCGAGCAGAACTGATACGCCTGCTCCCGTGACAGATTGCTGCGCGAGCAAATAAACGAAATCATTTCCCGCAGCGCCTGCTTCATCGCCTGGTCGAGGTCCTCGTTCAGCCCCATGCTGATGAAGTGCGTCGGCGTCTCCGCCTTCGGCTGCTTCAGCAGCGGCCGTGACGCGCCGCCGCCCTTGTGCAGGACGAACGTGAAGGTTCCCGTCAGGCACATCTCCAGCGCGGTGACGCACACCTCGCCGTCGCCCTGCACGCCGTGCCCGTCGCCCACCGAGAAATTGGCGCCCGGTACCCACACCGGTAGATACAGCACGGAACCCGCGGTGAGTTCCTTGTTATCCATGTTGCCGCCATGGATGCGCGGCTCCTTCGACGCGATCGTGCCGAACGCCGGCGGCGGCGCCACACCCATCACGCCGAAGAACGGCGCCAGCGCGAGCTCCGTCCCCCACGGCAGCAGGCACACGCCACGCGCCCGATCGACCGGGATGTGGCTAAGGACCGTCTCGTGAAAATCCTCCGGCAGCGTGCCGGCGAGCGGGCGAATGACGTTGTAACCCCAGTCGGCGCCCGGTTCGATCTTCTCGATGCGGATCTCCAGCATGTCGCCTAGGTCGGCGCCGGCGACGGCGATCGGCCCCGTCACAATGTGCCCCGCGCGCATCGCCGGATTGGCCGCGATGATCGCGTTGAGCTCCGGCGGCACAGTGAGCCCGGCACTCGCCGGCGGCATCACGTCCTGACGGCCCGAGACGCATTGCACCACCACCGTGTCGCCGGACTCGATGCTCATCACCGGCGGGAACATCGCATCGAACACCCCGATGCGGACGGTCTGCGGCGAGGCGCGAAGCTGATGCTGGGCCATCGAATGCTCCTATTGGGCTGCGACAAGAGCCGATAGTAGCGCAGGACGGCGATCGCGGAACGCTGTCGCCTTCTCGAAAGCGTCGGCGACGCGGAACACCGTCGCTTCCTGGAACGGCTTGCCGACGAGTTGGATCGCCACCGGCAAACCACCCTCGCCAAACCCCGAGCAGATCGACATCGCCGGATACCCCGCGACATTGAACGGCATGGTGAAGCTGGGCTTCTGGCCGATATCCCACTCCGGCACCTCGTCGATCTTCGGCGCCTCCGACGGCTGCGCCGCGGTCAGCACCACATCCAGGGCCGCCATCGCCGCCTTGAGTTCGGCACGCAGCTCACGCCGCCGACGCACCGCCTGAACATAGTCCACGCCCGACACCATCGCGCCGAGCAGCAGCCGCTGTTGCACGCGTGCGCCGAAATCACCTAGCCGCGTCCGTGCCCACTCGTCGTATGCCGCGGCACGCTCGGTCAGCGAAATCAGTGTCCCGCAGGCATGCCATTCGGCGAGTGGCGACAGCGAAACCTCGCTGACCTCAGCGCCAAGGCCGCGGAACGTGGTGATGGCGGCATCAATGCCCCGCTGCGTCGCCGCGCTGACCTCGTGGTCCACTTCGTGGAAATGCCGGATCACACCGATGCGCATCCCCTTGATGCCGGTGCCAAGCTGCGCGGTGTAATCGGGGATCGGCCGCGACGCGCTGGCGGGATCGCGTGGATCGTGTCCCGCGAGCGCCTGCAGCATCAGCGCGCAATCCTCGGCAGTCCACGCCATCGGCCCGATATGATCGAGCGTGAACGCAGCAGGTGCCACGCCGGCGCGGCTGACCAGACCGTAGGTCGGCTTGATGCCGGCGATGCCGCACAACGCCGCCGGGCCACGGATCGAGCCGCCGGTGTCGGTGCCGATGCCACCGAGGATCAGTCCGGCCGCAACACCAGCTCCAGTGCCGCTGCTAGAGCCCGCGGTGAAGTGCGCCGTGTCCCAGGGATTGCGCGCCGGCGGCCAGGGCAGATCGAACGACGGCCCGCCATCGGCGAATTCATGCGTCGCCGTCTTGCCCATCAGCACGCTGCCAGCCCCTGCCAGCTTCACGGCACAGGTCGCGTCGGTGTCCGGAACGTTGTCGCGCAGGATCCTGGAGTGGCAGGTCGTCGTGATGCCCTTGGTATCGACGATGTCCTTGAGTCCGATCGGCACGCCGCACAGCGGACCAACCGCCTTGCCCGCCATGACAGCCGCTTCGGCCGCACGCGCATCGGCAAGCGCACGTTCCTCGGTAACCAGAACGAATGCGTGCAGCTCACCATTCAGCTCCCGCACACGGTCAAGGCACGCATGTGTCAGCTCGACCGGGGACAGCTTCTTCGCGGCAATCAGCCTCGCCGCTTCGGCAATGGTCGGAATGTCGCTCATCGCAGGTCCTCCTCGGCAAACCCGTAGGTCAGCACCGGTTCCGCCATGCGCCCGCGCGGCTTGCGCACACGTTCAGCCATCATGGCGACATGTGCATACGCGGCCTTCAGTCCGGCCTTCTGTTCATCGGTTGGGGAAAGTCCGGCTCGAACCAGCAGGAAATCGAGCGTTGCGTCGTCAAGCTCGGGCATGACTGCGTTCCTCCTGTTATGTCCACTGCGCTCATTCCGCCGCCACCAGAGCTGCATCCGCGACGCGCACGCAGCGCGCCATTCGCTCCCGCGACGGCCACCGCGGTTCGGGGACAGCAACGCGGCACTCCGATTGCACCTTGGCGCAGCGCGGCGCGAACGCGCACCCGGATGGCAGGCGGCGCAGATCGGGCGGGCTGCCTGCGATTGCCTCGATATCCACGTCGCGGCTCTGTCCGTGCACGGTCGAGGCCAGCAGACCCTGCGTGTAGGGATGCATCGGCGCACGCAGCACATCGGCTACCGGACCTTCCTCCACGATGCGGCCAGCATACATCACCGCGATGCGGTCGGCGATCTCCGATGCGACGCCAAGATCGTGAGTGACGAAGATGGTCCCCATGCCGAGTTCGCGCTGCAGCCTGCGCAACAGGACCAGCACCTGGATCTGCACCGTCGCATCCAGCGCGGTGGTCGGTTCATCCGCCAGCAGCAGGCGCGGGCCACAGGACAGCGCCATGGCGATCATCGCGCGCTGGCGCAGTCCGCCCGATAGCTCGTGCGGATAATTGTCGAGCCGCCGCGCGGCTTCCGGGATCTTCACCAGCTCCAGCAGTTCCAGCGCGCGGGCGCGTGCCGCGGCACGGCTGCCGCCCTTGTGACGTCTCACCGTCTCGGCGATCTGTGCACCGATCGTGTACACGGGATCGAGCGCTGTCATCGGCTCCTGGAAGATCATCGACACGAGGCCGCCGCGCAACTCGCGCAGACCGCGCTTGTTGAGCGCCAGCACGTCGTGGCCGTCGACGCGGATCGCCCCTTCGATTCGCGCCCGCCGTGCCGGCAGCAAACGCATCATGGCCCGCAGGGTGACGCTCTTGCCGGAGCCGGATTCACCCAGGATGCACAGCACCTCGCCGGGGCGCACACTGAAGCTGACGCCGTTCACCGCGTGCACCGTCGCCTCGCGGGTGACGAAGCGGACATTAAGGTCGCTGACCTCGACGAGTGCGGTCATTGCACCGCCCTCGAATGGCCCGAGTCCGGTTCCAGCATATGACAGGCAGCGACATGCGAATTCCGTTCATGCCACGCGCCCAATTCCGGCGATCGTTCCATACAGACCGCCTCGGCGAACGGACAGCGCGTGTGAAAGCGGCAACCGCCTGGCGGATCGATCGGGCTCGGCGGATCGCCGGTGATCGGCGGTTCCTCGATGCGGTGTGCGGGATCCATCGAAGGGCGCGAACCGAGCAGCGCGCGCGTGTAGGGATGCAGCGGCCGGGTGAAGATGTCCTCGGAAGGCCCTAGTTCGACCACGCGGCCGAGATACATCACCAGCACCCGGTCGCTGATATAGCGCACCGTGTTCAGGTCGTGACTGATGAACAGGTAAGTCAGGTTGAACTGCTGCTTCAGCGCACGCAGCAGGTTCAGCACCTGCGCCTCCACCGACTTGTCGAGCGCCGACACCGCCTCATCCAGGATCACCATGCGCGGCTCGATCGCCAGCGCGCGGGCAATGTTTACGCGCTGCTTCTGACCGCCGGAGAGTTCGTGCGGATAGCGTTGCCCGAACAGGTCGGGGTTGAGACCGACCTTGACCAGCATGTCGCGCGCGACGCGGCGCGCATCGGGCTTCTTGCGGCCATGTATGAAAGGGCCGAACGCGACCGAATCTCGCACCGGCATCCGCGGGTTCAACGACGAGTAGCTGTCCTGGAATACCATCTGCACGTTGCGGCGCAAAGCGGCGACGGTGATGCCGCGCGGTGCACCGACGGGTTCGCCGTCGAAGATCAGTTCGCCGGCATCGCGCTCCACCAGATGCAGCAGAATGCGGGCGAGCGTGGATTTGCCGCAGCCTGACTCACCGACGATACCAAGCGTCTCACCCTTGAACAGGGTGAACGAGACGCCGTCGACGGCGCGCACGCGGACGGATTTGCCGGCACCGCGGACGTGGAAGTGCTTGGCGAGATCGCGTGCTATCAGAAGCGGCTGCGCCGGGCCGCCAATGTCGCGCGGGTCGGCCATGTCGTTCACAGCCGCACGTCCATCGCCGAGCGAATGCCGTCGCTCACCAGGTTGAAACAGACCGAGGTAATGAAGATCGCCACACCGGGCAACGCGCAGGACAACGGCACGATATAGATCGACTGCCGCAGCGTGCTGAGCATCAGACCCCAATCGGGTGTCGGCGGCTTCACGCCAAGGCCCAGGAAAGACAGGCCCGACGCCAGCAGGATGCTGACCGACACCAGACTCGAGGCATAGATGAAGACGGGCCCGAGCACGTTGCCGAGTACATGATAGCGCACGATGGTGAGCGTGCCCGCACCGGTTGCGCGTGCGGCCTCGATGAAGTCCAGGTTGCGCACCTGTGCGGTCGCGGTTTCCGCGACACGACACATTGCGGGAATGAACACCAGCGCCAGCGCGGCCATGCCGTTCGCCATGCCGCCACCCATCGCGCCGGAGATCGCCACCGCCAGCAGCACGGAGGGAAACGCGTAGAACACATCCATTGTGCGCATGATCGCCGCGTTGACGCGCTGCCCGGCGAAGCCGCCTATCACGCCCAGTGTGCCGCCAAGGATGGTGGCGATGCAGACCGGGATCAGACCCATCAGCAGCGATGATCGTCCGCCATAGATCAGCCGGCTGAGCAGGTCGCGTCCCAGCTCGTCGGTGCCCAACGGATGGCCGCGGTAACCGAGCGGCTTCAGTCGCAGGATGACGCTCTCCTTGTAGGGATCGAATGGCGCCAGCAACGGCGCGAAGATCGCCATCAGCACGATCAACAGCACGACCGCGCCAAAGAACAGCGTGACGGGATCATGGCGCAGGCGATAGCCCACCGAGCCCCAGTAGCCACGCACGCGCAGTATGGCCGGTGCATCCTCGTCGAGGACAGTAATTGGAAGCGCGGCGGTGCGCGACATCGCTCAGCTCCGACGGATGCGCGGGTCGATCATCGATTGCAGCAGATCGACGACCAGATTGGTGGCGACGAAGATCATAGCCAGGAACAGGATGGTTCCCTGCAGCACCGGAATGTCGCGATTTATGATCGCCTTGGAAAGCATGAAGCCGCTGCCCGGCCATGTGAACACGGTCTCGATCAGGATCGAGCCGCCCATCAGGTAGCCGAACTGCAACCCCATCACCGCCAGAACCTGCGGCGCCGCGTTCTTCAGGACGTGGCGGATCACAGCGATCTCGCTCAGTCCCTTGGCGCGCAACGTCGTGACGAAGTCCTGGTTCAGCACCTCGGCTACCGCGGCGCGCGTGGTGCGCGCGATGATGCCGACCGGGATCATCGACAGCGTGATCACCGGCAGCACAAGGTATTGCGCGCTCGACCAGTGCAGGATGTTGAACTGCGCCGAACCCTGCGGACCCATGCCTGTGGCGGGCAACGCCATCAGTTCGACCGCGAAGATGATGACGAGAACGATGCCAAGCCAGTAGTTGGGCAGGCTGACACCGACCACGGCCGCACCAGTGACGATGCGATCGACCGCGCGGCCGGGGAAGCACCCGGCTATCGCGCCCATCGTGTATCCTGTGATGAACGCGAGCGGTACCGCGAAGCTGGTCAGGATGAACGTGTTGGACAGGGCGCCGGTCACTTCCAGGATCACCGGCCGACGCGTCGAGATCGATACGCCAAAATCCCCGGTGAGCACATGGGCAAGCCACAGCAGGTATTGCACCGGCAGCGGGCGATCGAAGCCATAAGCGTGCTTGATCTGCGCCACCATGTCCGCCGTCGCATCCGAAGGCAGTATGGTCTGCAGCGGATCGCCCGGCGCGAGATAGACCAGCGAGAAGCAAACGATGCTGACGCCGAACGCGATCGGAATGGCCATCAGGATGCGCCGGACGATATAGCCGAGCATAAGCTATGCGGTCGCTGTCATTGCGAGGAGCGCAGCGACGAAGCAATCCCGGTCACGGCGTCCGCGCAGAATGTGACCGAGATTGCTTCGCTTCGCTCGCAATGACAGGGAATCGTCCTCACGGGTCTACCGTGATTGGCGTCAGGTCCTGGAACCAGTTCTGCGCCTGCACGAAGCCGTGCAGCTTTGGCGACAGAGCGCGTGGATTGAGATCGTGCACGACCCAGATCATCACCGCGCGATCGCTCTCCAGCTCGTGCAGCCTGATCAGCATCGCCAGGCGCTTGTCGGCATCGAACTCGTTGAGGATCTGTCCGACCAGTGTCTCTATTTCGGGATCGTAGAAGTGCCCCCAGTTCGCACCTGCCGGCGACCAGTGCATCTTCGCCACCGGCTTGATCAGGGCGCTCACCGGATCGAGCAGTGCGCGTGAACCGTTGTAGCCGTCGATCTCGGGGTACTTGACCACGCCGGAACGGCCGATCTCGATCAGCGAGTTCCAGTCCATCACCTTGAAGTCGACCTGGAAGCCGACTTCCTCGAGCTGCGATTTCACCAACTCATTCATCGGCAATGGCTGCATCTGACCGGAGCCGGAGGTCGAGATCGCCAGCGTAATCTTGCACGGCAGGCAACCGGCCTCCTTGAGCAGCTCTTTCGCCTTCGCCTGATTGAACTCGTACTTGATCGGATGGCCGTACCATGGCGAGCTGGGCGGCATGGTGGCGTAGTCCTCGGTGGCGGTGCCGCCGAGCAGTTCGACGAACTCGGCGCGGTTCAGTGCGTAGTTGGCGGCGCGGCGAACGCGGATGTCGGTCATCGGGCCGCGCACGAAGTTCAGGATGTAGGGCCAGTTGTGTGGGTAGGTGTTGGTGATGATCTGCATGCCGGCGCTCTTGAGCCGCGGTATGGCATCCGGCGACGGCGCCTCGACGAAGTTCACCTGGCCGGTAAGCAGAGCCGCGGTGCGTGTCGCTGCCTCCGGCATCGGCAGCAGCACCAGCCGGTCGTATTTGGCGATGCGCTTGGGATCCCAGTAATCCTTGTTCGGCACCAGCTCGAACCGTTCATGCGCGACATAGCGGTCGGCGCGGAACGGTCCGGTGCCCGACGGATGCTCGGCATAGGCGTTCCAGTCGTAATGCAGCGCCTCCGCCCGGCAGCGGCTGATCATCAGTAGGTAGCTCATCTGGTAGGGGAACAGCGATTCCACGACCTTGGTGTTGATCGCGACCGTGTGGTCGTCGATCTTCTCCACCGACGCGAGATTGGTCGTGTAGGAGCGCGTCAACGCCATCTGCAGGGTGTAGTACTGCGGCGCCTTCTCGTCGGTGATGCGGGCGAAGTTCCACACCACGTCATCGGCGGTGAACGGGCAGCCGTCGTGCCACTTCACCCCCTGGCGCAGGTGGTAGATCCAGCGACGGTGGTCGTTCGGATCGACTTCCCACGATGTGGCGAGGCCGGGCTTTATGTCGGAGGGCTTGTCGCTCCGCGAGAGGTCCCACAGCGCCAGCCCGTCATAAAGATTGTAGCCGACGAAACGGAACCCCTCGAACCCCTGGTCAGGGTTGCCCGTGGTGTTCGGGATGTCGCCGGCGGTCATCGCCACGGTGACGACCGATTCCGCGTGAGCGGCGACCGGGGCGAGCCATACGACCAACGACGCACAAACACATGCCCAGGCGGATCGATAGGCGGCCAGATTCATTCATGCCTCCTGCAAGCGGGTGTCCGCTTTTGTTGCAGCGCATCATGACTCCTGCGTTCTGTCCAGGCCGAAAGCCGGCGATTTCAGGGGATTCGGATCGCTATAGAAGCATCTTGCCTATGAATTAGGCTGACCCACGACAATTGTTGGGCAATCAGGCGGCCCTTGATGCAGACTAAGGCCCCCGCGCGATATCTCCCCCGGGCAGCATCTCGCGAGCGGCATCGATACTGCCGACATTGGCCGTCTGGACGTAAGGCAGGTTGGACAGGACCTGCAGCGTCTGTTGCGGCTGCAACGTGAAGCCCGGCCCGCTCAGTGCCAGCAGCGCCGCAGATTGGTCGCCGGCCTCCCAGGCTGCGGCAAATCGCAGCAGCGCGTTGACCACGACCTGCGATCTTGCCTCGGGTGTAACGCCTAGCACGCGGCGAACGTCGGAACGCGCACGCAGCATCTCCTGCCTGGTCAGCGGCGAGACCGAAAGCCAGCGGGGACTGCTACTGAGCTGACCCGCCAGGTAATCAATTGCTGCGCACGCCCTCGCCGCATCCACCGGGTTGTTGCGGGTTCGATCAGGTGAGGCAAAGGCCCATGAGGCCTGGTTCGCCGCCGCAACGTCGTTGTCCATCGTCCCGAAGGCGGCAAACGGCAGTTGCGCGGTATCGGGTGGTGGCGTGGCGGCAGAACAGGCGGCGAATGCCAGGCAGGCCAGAATGGTGAGGGGACGGCGAAACACTGCGGAGCCTTTCCTGCGGCTATGCCCGAGGAATTCGTACCATTCGCGGGTTCCTTTAGATCGGAATGCGTTGCGACAGCAACAAGGCAGACGCTGGGGTAGTGGGTCAGTTGATACTGACCCACTACCGACGCTGGCCACGGCTGCCCTTTTGGTTCGCGGGGAAGCGCGATCCCGCCAGTGCGGTCGATTTGCGCTTTGCTGAGGCTCGCTTCAGGCCGCACCTGGAAGCGCTCCGCGCGAATCCCACTGCTGGAAGTCACTGCTCAGCGTGGGCAGTTCCAGTGGTGCGTAGAGCTGGCGCACAGTCCCGCAGCACTGCCTGAATGTCAGTCGCATATTGCTCCAGGCTGTTTTCCAGACGTAGCCGCTCCAGTGCGCCGTCGCGCAATCGCTGCCATAACTGCGCGTCGCGATAAAGCCTGACGACAAGATCGGCGAAATGCTGCGGATTGGACCTGTCAGCCACCAGAAGGTCTCGACCATCCTCCCACGCCATTTGGTGACAAAGTAGGTCGGTCGCCACAACCGGAACTCCAAATGACGCTGCCTCTTGGACCTTGTAAGGCATGCCAGCGGCGTACCGTGTCGGCGCGACAAAAACGCGATGTCTGTCGTAGACGTGTTCCGTATTCTCCAACGTCCCCATCAAGGTGATTCGCGGATGATGCCGGAATCGTTCGAGTGAGACTTGGCGGCCGGTGTATGCCACCACCGTCAGTCGGGTTTCCCATCCGAGCGAATTCTCAATCAGCGGCAGCACATCATCAACAAACCAGCATAGACTGTCGTAATTCGGGCTATCGACGTCATGAATTGCACCGACGAACAGCATGCCGCTGCGCGCCTCGAACGGTCGGTGCGTGGGCTTCGGCTCGCACATGTGGCCGATTATCGACACGCGGGAAATTCCCAGATCCCGCAACGTGCAGGCGTCCTGGGCGTTGACAACGACGACGCGCTCGCAGACGTCGGCATTTGCGAACTCTTGGCGGACAGCCGCGTATAAGTCGAACGGCTGTCCTTGCTCCAACAGACAAGACCGGGACGCGGTGCGCTGCGCGGCAATCGCCTCGGTATCGAGAATGATCCGCGGCATACTATCCGTGGCGCTCGCTGGACGTCCGAGGTTGTCGCGCATGCGGTCCAGATTGTGGGTGCGCGCGATCCAGAGCACATCGTAATAATCTTGACGGCTGGCGAGGAAAGCCGGCAGATCAAGGATGCTGCGATCATGCATTATCTCGACGGTGTCGGGCATGTCGCCCACGACAGCCGCCAGATCGCAGTCGCTGCCGTTGATCGGGAAGACGGTCACCTGGTAGCCGAGTGCGGCCATGACCCGAGCAATTTGGTTGGAGCGCACAAATCCCGAGCCCAACCTGTGCAGCGGGACGGTGTCCTCGATGAACAGGATCCGGAGTTTGGGCGCACCCGCGGTGCGTGCAGCCAGTTCGGCTTTGTCGGTCCGCTGCGGGCGTCGTTCCAGCAGCGCGTGGTGCTTGCGCCGGAAGATCTCCCTGTTGCGCCCAATCGCCGCCTCCGACTCCAGTGCATCTCGCGCGCTGCCGTATTCGAGGTGATGGATCACCACCGACGGATCGTACACGACGCGGAGGCCCACCGCGGCCAAACGCAGGCAGAAATCCGCATCCTCGTAATAGGCCGGCGCGAACGCCTCGTCGAAGCCGCCGAGCGTCTGCACCGCGGAGCGCCGGAGCATCAGGAATACGGCGGAGCAGAAATCCACGTCGCGCACGAAATTGGCTTCTGGCGCCGATGGGGATGCGTCCCGCATATAACCGGACGTGGTGCCATCGGCCCAGACGATGTTGCCGGCCTCCTGTAGCAATCCATGGGTGCGGACCACCTTGCCACCGACTGCACCAATCGCGCGATCCGACATCAGCCGGTCGAGCGCCACGGCAACTGCGTCAGGCGCCAGCTCCAGGTCATTGTTCAGCAGCAGCACAGCTGGGGCGGAAGCGTACTCGAAGGCCACGTTGCAGCTGCGCAGGAAGCCAATATTCGGCGCGAAACGCACCACCGTCGCTCCGTGCACGTAGCGGTCGAGGTAGCGGACCTCATCAGTCGACCCGGAATCGACCAGCACGAGTTCGATATCGCCAGAATAGTTGGAACGCAGCGAAGCAAGCGTCTGCAGAGTGATAGCAAAGCGGTTGTGCGCGACCATGATGACTGTGAGCGCAGGTTGGCCGTTGCAGGTGAAATCGATTGGATGGCGGCCGAACAGCGGCAGCAGGGTAGTTGCCTTACGGCGGAACAGGGTCTTGGCCTGGCCTTCGCTTACGCGCTCCTCGGGCGGAGGCATCGCAGCCAGACCCGCCGCGCGGCCGACCGCAATATAGTGAGTGAATGGGTCGGGCGTGGCGCCGTCGCGCAACGCCGTCTGCACGGCGTCATGCCCGGCGTAGTAGCGGAGGTCGATCGTTGCGCTTGGCGAGCGTCGCTCAGTCGCGCCGAAGGCTAGGAAGTGGCGGTAGCCGTTGCGCATTTCGGCGCGGCCGACGGCGGCGGCGACGTCGGGATAGCGCGCCTGGTAGTAGGTTTCGGAGAACTCGGGCAGCGGGTCGAATTCGCTCGGCGTCTCGTTGGCCAGATAATGATGCAGCGCACAATGCCAGAGGCCACGCGCGATGGCTTGGCTCACACTTGGATATTTCGCCAGGTACCATTCGGGATCGAAATAGAGTGTGGTGCGCGCCTCATGCGGCCCAGCCGCGATCCGGCTCAGGTAGTGGTGGAAGGGGCCTGCTGCCGCGGCCTCGCGCGCCTCGTCCTCATCCAGTTGGGCGAGATAGAGCGCTGAGTCGAAGAACAGGTGGCCGATCCGCATTTCCCGCGCGCCGTGGCGCAGGTAGTGGTCGTAGCCGTTGGCCATGCCGGCCGCTGCGAGGACCTCTTCGGCGAGGTCGGGGTAGCGCTGGCGGTAGAGCCGCTCGTCAAACAGCCAGTGCGGCGAATAGGAGCGAAATCCGCCGCGGCAGTATAGGTCAAAGCCGGAGGCGGCGGCGTTGCGGCCGAGCGCGGCAGCGACGTCAGGGTAGGCGCGCCGGTGCCATGCCTCGTCGAAGTAGCGGTTGGGTGAGTGGCCGAGCATCTGGCCGGTTTCGAGATAGACGTGACGGGCTGCGTCCGGGTCGTCGTGGGAGAGGCACTCGCGGACGGAAGGGTAGCTTTGCAGATACCACGCGGGGTCGAACGCGGCCCAGGCGGCCGCGGCCCGGGTGGACGGTTTCAGCGTCGGGTCCGCGGGCAGGGTGGCTGGCGGCATGAAGTCGGGTCTTCCAAGTTTGGTCAGCCTGAGCAGGTTCTATCACATCGCCTCGTTTTGTTCGCCGTCGGATCGGCCCAATTTGTGGCCTGAGATCGAAACCATGAGACGAAGTCGCAATTCGGGATGAGGCTTGCCCCGTTCTTGCTATTGTTCGCGCGCTTGCTTTAACCTTACTTGAATGATCCCAATCCTGGTTACCGGCCCTGGCAGGTCAGGGACGACTTTGCTGATGGGCATTTTGGCGCATCTGCCACAGGTGTGTGTGGCAGAACTCATTCCCTACGAAACGAAGCTGCTGTCCTATTACGCTACAGCTTACCACACGCTCACACAGCCCGCAGACCCGGTACGGTCGATGCATCCAGATCTGCTGAGAAAGGATGGATTTTCTGTCGGATTCAACCCATTCAATGACGCGATCTACAACAGCGTATTCCACGACAAGACGCGCGCGAAGGATTTCTTCGGCAACTTCGTGCCGATGGAGATCCAACCCATCTTCGCCAAGATCATTGACGAGTATTATCAGCGACTCTCCATCGATCAAGGAAAACTGGCACCCATATATTTTGCAGAGAAGAGCAACGATATAGACCCGTGGCCACGGACTTTTGCTCGTCAGTCGTTTCCGCATATCAAGGAGCTGGTGCTCTATCGTGACCCTCGTGATCTCTATTGCTCGCGCAAAGCGTTCTTTCGTTACGATCCAAAGCGGGCAATGCAGGAGGTCACGTTCACTTGCCACACGCTGATCGAGATCCTCGATCAGGGAGGCAAGGATCTTCTGGCTATCTCCTACGAGAATCTTGTTCTGCAGCTATCATATGTTCTACATCAGCTGTCAGTGTTTCTTGAGATCCCCGTGAGTGCCCTCGAACTGGACGTGCAAAACGCGCTGTTTCACGGTCATGGCACCAGCGGCTCCCCAATGGCCTCGATCGGCCGGTGGACGACAGACATGACACTTGAGGAGCAAGCCGCCGGTCACGAGGCTTGGCACGAATTCCTCCCGCAGCTGGGATATGATCAGGACAACAGCTCTGTCGGACCGCGACCCAACGTCCCCAAGTCTGGCACATAAGGCAGGATCACCTGACCATCATTGCGGAGGATTTGACGTGGAGCTTTCGGTATGCCGTTGATCGGAAATGTCGACAAAGTCACGCATACCTACGTAGCCGGCTGGCTCGCCGACACCGATACTCCGTTGCAACCGGTCGATGTGCTTGTCTATGTAAATGGCGAGGGCCGGGGACGCGTCACGGCTGATGTGCCTCGCGACGATCTGAGGACTGCGTTTCCCGGTGCGACCGGGCGACATGCCTTCAGGCTGGAGTTCGGATGGCCGCTGTCTCCCTACAGGGCGCACGAAGTCGAAGTAATGGATGGGATCGCGCGGCGCCCAATTGCTGAAGGAAGACGCACGCTGCAGCCGATTGGCACGCTGCACAAGACTGAACCAGCACCAATATTCCTGACCTCGGCTGGGCGCACAGGAACGTCCCTGCTGATGGGACGGCTGGCAGCGCATCCCGAGATAGCGGTTGCCGGCTCGCACCCCTACGAGGTCAAACTGCTGACGTATTACACACTTGCCTTGCGGACGCTGACTCTCGAGGCGAACTGGAACTGCTCAATGAACCCGGACGCGCTGGTATCGGAGACAAGCCGGTACATTATCGGCTTCAATCCGTTTCATGACCCGCAGTTCGGCGAGCATCCTCTGCTCGAGCGCTACTGGAACATGACAGGACATACGATCCTGCGTCCCGCATTTCGCGAAGCAGTGCTGGCTTACTACGACACGGTCCGCATGGTGACGAACAAACTGCACATCCGGTATTTCGCCGAGAAGACGCACCCCAACCCGCTGATCCGGGATGGCGCGATCGCGATGTTCGGTGACATGAAGGAGATCGTGCTGGTGCGCGATCCGCGCGATATGGTTTGCTCGTATCGCGCGTTCTGGGGCCACCAGCCTGCGCAAGCTGTCTCGCTGATCCGCTCGCAGTTCCTCGAGTTGGCGGAACGCTTGCGCTGTGCAGACCCGGGTTCACTTCTTGTGCGCTATGAAGACCTGATCCTTGACCCGGATGAGACGCTGGGGCGGATCTGGGAGTTCCTGGGAATCGAGCCTGTGGCACTGAAGCAGCCCGATACCGAGGCGGCAATCTTTAGTAGCCACGGAACCAGCGTTAGCCCACGGGAGTCTATTGGCCGTTGGCAAAAGGAGCTGACAAATGACGAAAAGACGCTGTGCGAACAATGCTTCTCAGCGTTCCTCCCGAATTTCGGCTATAACCAATAAACGGACGCTTCGGGTTCGACAATTGGCGATCCGCCATAGAGGTCATTCATGGATCTGGCAAGGGCCTGCGTCGTAGCTGGGGTAACCTTCGTTTCTCAGTTGCACGCCGTCGGGGCCACCCCACGGGGCTCGTCGCCCGAAATTTGGTTCAGCCCCCCATTTACACGTGATCGTGCATCAGAATTTGCGAGTCTATTCACCCCGGCCGCGCCGTGGCAGGAAACTGCAGCGCACATCCGCGTGTTCGAGATTAGCGGAGGCGCGGTACGCAGTGCCCCGGAAGCGGAATTGCGTGGTATCGTATCCGACCTCGCTCGCCGCCAGATTGCGCTAGCATTAGGAATGTCACCGCTGACCGGCAACGAAAGGTGTGGCCAGGGAATTGAGGATATAATGCTGCTGGCCAGCCCACCTACGATTCTCGGCGTCTGCAAGCAGCCGGGGGCAGCGCAACATACATTGTTATGGATGAGCCACTCTATTACGGTCACGTTTTCAGCGGTCAGGGCGCGTGCCGCTCTTCTATCACCGAAATCGCAAGCGATGTCGCGCAGAAAGTCAAGGGCGTCCATTCGGTGTTCCCCGAGGCGAAGATCGGTGACATTGAACCGGTTGGTGGCGGCGGTCTGCCGTGGCTTGCGGACCTGCAGCAGTGGTTCTCGGCTTATCGAGCGGCGACTGGCGAGGAGCTTGGTTTTTTTCGCGCCGACATTCAATGGAACCGGCCGTGGCACGACGATATGCAAGCGCTTTCTGAGCTACTCCACCGTCGAGGTGTCGCCCTTCAAGTGATCTACAACGGGAACGCACGCTCTGATTCCGCGTGGATCGATGAGGCAGCTCAGCGATTTAAGGATATACGAATCTGGCAGACGATCGCTGCCTTATGCGGTGGTATTTCAATGTTGGACGCCAAACCCCACACATGTGCTGCCGGAAACGGATCCGAGACATTAACCGGCTTAGTCAAGCGGTATGTGCAATGGAGGAAGTCAGATGATGCCGACTGAAGCTTGACTCCGCGGCCTATAATCCAAGTCTGGCTGATACAGACGATAAAGTCTTGGTTGCTGTTGCGCACCCATGATCCTTAAGACTTCGGAATAGCCACATAATTCCGGTTGTGATGGTAAGCGTGAAATACCACGACCAGTGATAACACATGCTATCCCGACCATTGCCAAAACAGACTGCTCGTTGTGAACGTCAACTTCAATAGCAATATGCGGCCTCTGTTGCGTGTATAGTTCCGTCGCTCCTGCCAAAACCTGGATCTCCATTCCTTCCACATCAATCTTCACAAAACCGACATTGCCACAAAATCAAGATCATCGAGCCACGTACCTTTCGATGCCCGCCGCCTCGTCTGAGGTTAGTTTTTAGTGCGGTCACACCCAAATTATCTTATGCGAGAAAAAGCAATATCATAATTTGCGCGATCGGAGCCGACGGCTAGTGACACGTAGCGCAAGTCAACTCGACCGGCTGTCTCGTTATTATTAACATTCTGCGTCAGAGAGGGAGAACGGGCTTCCGGGTTTGAGCTAGAAGGGGAATATCCGGGCAGCGGGCGTGTGCCTAGAATAGAATAGCGTATGGTTCCCAATATTTGCTCCAATGTCAAGAACAATACAGTCCCGGTAAATCAGTTGTTTTTGAAACAGGAGTTGGTCGAGTTCGTAGAATGCACCAGATCGGTGGATGTTCTGAATATAGTCTCTTGGATTTGAGACCAAAAATTTCGTGCTAGTTCCACCATATTCGACGGTTGCAAAAAGCCCATCCACCATCTTCCGCCTCGCAGATTTAAACAGGCCAAACCCTCCAGAGAACCTTTTGGCCCCAGTGCCCTGGCAATAGGTTCTAGCAGGGGCTGGTTCCTGTGCAAAGGACGTGAGGCTAGGACCGCACCACCTGGATTGCGGCGCCAATTTACCCAAATCGCTGAAGGTCAGGGTTCCAGCTGCCATGTGGGGAGTGAATCTTCTCGATTACCAGTTCAATTTCATAGCATCCTGTCGGCGGCAACATAGGATCCGTGTCGTAACTATATCCCGCATCATTTTCGACAAAATGTCGAATTCGATAGGAATTAGGAGGCAACGCAAATTCCAACTCAGCAAGCAAGGAAGCTGGACTATAAAAACGCATATGAGATGCATTACGTCGCGACGGCGGCCTCATTCTCCGCTCGTAAAGGGCCATGTGCGGAACAACAATAATGATGTGCCCACCAAGCTTGGTAACTCGGTGCCAATCCTAAATCGCTCCGATGAAATCTGGTATGTGCTCCAAGCAATGACTCGAATAGACCGCGTCCTGGGTTCCGGTCTCAAAGGGCAGGGTCCGACCATCATAACCCGGGTAACCGAGGTCGACCCCGATCGCCGCATCCAAGATAGGCACCACGCCAGATGTATAATCGCCGCCCCCCTTAAAGCCAATATCTAGCACCTTGGGCCCAGTCACGAATCGTTGCCAGAAGCCGAACTCAATCTTGTCATCAAACGACTTTCGAACTCAATACCCACGTACCGCCCGAGTTGCCAAACCGGTAACTCCGGTGATGGCTTATCGTCGGCTTCTTCCCATGAGACCCCCGAGAGACAGATGCCCAGAAACCGGGTATCCTCGTTTATTCCGCACGCCAACGGTTGGGCACAGGTCGGTAAATCAAAATTAATCCCGACGACGCGGTCGGAACCGTAGAACTCACGGCGTACGAATATGCCCTGGTCACGAACCGCAGGATCCTCAATGGACCATTGTTCTAGGTGCTGCCCGTTCACATCCACTCTTACGATCTGGTCCGGCACGCATCGTTTTCCAGCAAATGCGCCTGCCCTAATCTTCAGTAATATGTCTTTTTCAAGGGTCTCTGGTAGTAACAGAGTAGCGGATGCGAGGGCCATCGGACCAACGCCCCATCTGCTCTATCCCTGAGAAGCCACATAAAGAAAGGTATATAGGTGTGTCGGCATCAGCCAAGGCAATCGTACCTGGCGGGATGACCGTCAAGCTATTAGTTTGCGATCCGACGTGTGCGGCTTCGACCATAATTGCTAGACAGTTCCACGCAGCCATTCAGGGACCTTCGAAATGGGTCCGATCAACGGTGCGCAGCGGTAGGGATGACCATTTCCTTCAATTTCTGAATTGGTCGTCGCCGCCAGTCGTGCCGGTTCGAGTTCTTCTGCAAACCCTCCTGTGCGAAGAAATCTTTCGGCCGCATCGAAACTGCCAATGAGCCCGCTATCAACGTTCCTCCAATGATCGCCCCAGCCAGCCTGAATGGCTCGCTCGGACCATGCAATTCCTCTGGTAAGAGAGAGCCTAGCCAGGGCCCCTGTAAAGTCGGCAAGTTTGCTATGAACAAGCAGTAGCCCAGGGTCCAGCAACGCCTTCCTGTCACAATCGTGAAATCCGGGTTCATACCGAATGGGCACCTTCGCGAGGACCGGTTTGCACTCCCGAGTATAGAACTGGCAGTAGTTCCTCTGATCCAAAATAGGGCGATTGGGGTCCAGGGCAGCCTCCTGACACCGGATTTGTATGACGTTAAATGCAACGGGGCGTACACAGTCCACTGCCACGTTCTCTGTGTATCCACGAAGACTCCGAAACCGTCGGGGGTCGGGTACAAGAAGCTCATCACAATCGGTGTAGATGACAACATCGAAATACCGCAGCAGATCGCGTTGAAGATCGCTGACGAACTCCGCTCTCTGCCCATCATCAAAAAGCATTCTTGGTATCGTCAGGCGTCCGGCCAGTCCCACGTCATCAGTGCTGCCGTCATCCGACCCGTCATCGATCACCAGAAGATTCCGATGACCGAGGTGTCGTCCATAGTGGTTGAGCCAACGGCGCAGTGCACTGCCCTCATTGTACACCATCGTCAAAGCTATGACGTTGGTTTTCCTAGATGCTGCTTCCTTTCCTGTGTGGCATTGTTCGTTTCCATCCGTCACACGTTCACTGGCTAGCTGTTCCGATTTAACCGTGCCAACGCCTGGGCCGACCATCTTCTCGGGCGGCTGGATTGCGATGGCGCTGAGGCCGATGCCGAGGCGGCGGTGATCGGGGCTAACCCCGCCAGTATGCTCGTAAGGCGTCTTCGGACCGTCAATGCTCACTTCTATCCGAAGCACGGGTGCGTTTCGGAGTTCGGCAGGAATTGGTAGCCTGATCTGTGCGAAGCAAGTTTCGGGCCAGGAAAATCTGAAGTCGGTCCAAGACGACCCAAGCTTGAAGCGGATAGCTAGACACGGGTGATTCTCCGAAACCGCGCCCCGGGCGTGTATCACTACCTCATCCGAACTGCTCGGTTCTGTTCTGCCAGTGTCATGCTTAGCGTAGAATATGGCGTTATCACCAGCGCTCCAAACACCCCACGACTCCAGTCCGGACCAACCCTCTGCCAACACCACAAAGCCGAGCGCACGAAATTGCTCCAACTGCGTTAGCGCCCCCCGGTTGTTGATATCTACCCTCTCAGCGCTCGATGGAATTTGCGCAAGGTAGGATCCAATCTGATCAGGAATGTCATCCGACATCTTATACTTTGCCCGCACGATGGCCTCGTTTGCACCCGTCCGCCGCAAATTGCGGTGCTGCGGCACGCGCCTTATTTGCAAGCCCGAAATCGGGGTCGACTTTCCAAGGTCATGTTTCGATAGCCAGACCGAGCTTTCGGTCGTCGGGAAAGCCACTGGCCTCCCTTGGGGACGTCGTTGGGGGCGTAATCAGTGTCGCGAACGAGTGCTCAGGTGCCTCGTAACTAAAATCGACTACCAACGAGGAACCATGGATCTCCAAATTCTTTTTCTGAGCACCATAAATGAGCAGACACCTGCTTGCGAAGTCGATGGCGCTGTTCATGACAATCGTCATTACGAAGCGCACACGCGATGGGCATGACTCGATCCTGCCGAGTTCCCACTTAATCGTGTCCGCGCGGGTCCAGCGGAATCGTCTTCCCCTCGCATGCTCAAGGCCGTGCCACTCTGGGCCAGCCTCACCAATCGGCGCTTTGAGGCGCACCGCCACCACCGTCCGCCCGATCTCGTCGGTAAATTCCCTGCCAAACAACGACTCGTCTGGGTCAGTTCCGTACATCGTCTTCCCGTCACGCAAGTTCCGGGCAATCCGCTCCAGCAAGGGAATCGCTTGTGGTGACACCTTGCGAATAAACAAGTGCCGCGAATTCAATGTTGTACGGTAACTGTCCGAAGTCCGTGTACGTTCTCGGTCCCGGCGCAACTGAGAAGTCCACGTACATCGGAGCGGTATGTGAATCCGCCGCCCAGAAGCCGCCCAGGATGGATTGTATCATCAGCTCATCCGGGGTGGCTGAATATGTAAACGACCTAACCAGATGGATATCTGTTCCCACGGTTTCGATTACCCGCTCAAGGGTTGATCCCGTGAGGGACCAAAATTGGGACCCGTGGTAGATATCGATCGGTTTCTTACCCAACCGCCGCCAAACAGCAATCTCTGCGATTCGCTGCTCAAATTCTTCATCAATTTCAAGGGACGGGGCCTCATGTCGCCGTGCCATCGTAGCTGGGTGGTCGTAGAAGTAGAAGTTGCGATAACGGACCATAAGGGGTGAGCTATCGTGGAGCTTCATAAAGCTTATGAGATCGCCTGCCGCCCCTAAACGTGCAGAAAGGGCACCCCCCGGCAGGATCGGAATAAAATCGTCAGAAATCAACAGGTATCGATCGTATTTGTTGCGGGCCCGAGCCGCTTCAATAAGCTTGAACTCGGCCTGCATCATCGAATAACCGCCCCAGAAGACTTTTACTCGATCTTCCAAAAAATAAACTTCGCGCCCCAATGTTCCCACTGCTTTGATGTATTCCTCGCGCGACGCTTTGGCATCCAGATGAACAAATACATCGCAGCCGGCATCGAGCAGCGTAGGAAGCGAACATTCCAGCACCGGAGGTGCGTTGTAGGCAAGGACAAGGCAAGCAATAGCCATCAGGTCACCATGTTACTGCAACCTCATTCGCCATCAGGGTCTGACAAAGACCAACCCCGTCTTCGTAAAGTAATTCCACGTGCTATCCCGGGCACTTACCTCACGCAATATTCCATTGTCCTCGGAAACTGCAAATCCTCGTTGACGCATCTTCGCGACCCAATATTCAGCAGGTTGACAGTTGACGTGATGATAGCCGTCCTGTCCGGGTACAGCATGTGTCATTGCGATGATGCGGCCATTCGCCAAGGTGTCGAGGTAATTATCGACTCCTGTGGGGCCTATGTGCTCTGCTACCTCGCAGCTCCAGACCAGATCGGCCGGCATAACAAACGGGCCAGACAGAAGGTCATGCAACGCCACAGGCGCAAGGGCGTTTTCAATATTTCTTCGAAGCCCGTCGATGCCGCATGCATACAGACCGAGGTTGTGAAAGAACCTCACTGCATGACCTTCCCCACATCCTACGTCGAGCATCGAGCTGAGTCCGAACCTCTCCACGAGGTAGCGCCATAAGACGGGGCACCAAGTGTGGATGTCGCCATGCCGCATATTCCCACCTAAATCCGGCCTATCATTGTCTGTGACGAAGACCATTTCATTCCTCCGTAGCAGCTATCCCGCTCGACGTCGCGTTCTGCGCTGTACGTCGCCCTTGGACCTCGCGCGTCCCCGGCCGTCGGTCTGCGCCGGCATGCCGGCCAGTTCGCTCTCCGTGTCGAGCACCGCCCCCGCCTTCCTCGCCAGCATCATTTGGCAATACCGATGCACCACACCCGGCTCCAGCCGCTTCAGACACGCCAGATCCCTCACGCATTCATCCGGCTTCACCAGATAGCACGGGCTGCAGATCATGTTCTTCTGCACCGCTATCGCGCGCGGCCCGACAGGCGCCCACTCGGCCGCGTCCACCACGCCGGAGTGAATGCCGATCGTCGGCACACCAAGTGCCGCGGCAATGTGCTTCGGGCCGCTGTTGTTGCCGAGGTACAGCGCACAGGCACGCAACAGCCCCCGCAGTTCGCCCAGCGAGGTCCGCCCGACCAGCGACACGACGTTCTGCCGATGCACTACAAGGCGCAGCACTTCCTCGGCCAGTTCCGCCTCGTCGCGTCCGCCGATCAGCAGGACATTCGTTGCGTCCTGCTCGATCAGCAGATCGATCACCGACGCAAAATACTCGGCCGGCCACTGCCGCATCACCGCGCCGACGCCGGGATGCACCGCCACCACCGGTCTCGTGAACAACGCGCGCACTTCGGCCGAAATGCTGCCAGGCAGCGTCGCATCACCCGTAGCCACCTGGGGCAACACGGCACGGTCCGTCTCGCCGGCCGTAGCCACCGCATCCACCAGACGCAGCAGATCGTCGCTGACATGGCTGTGCTTGCGGCGAAGCTGATTGTCGCCCTCCCACTCCAGTGCAACGTCCAGCCAGGGAAACCGACCAAGATGATCGTAGCCCGCACGGAACCGCGTCGGAATGGACTGCAGCACGTGGCGGGTCTCGATCTGCTTTCTCATATCGATCGCCAGATCGAAGCGATACGGCGCGAGCCGCTGGCCGAGCGCGGCCAGGTCGTTCTCCGTCAGTCCCCTCTCCCCTTGGTCGGAGCGCGCATGGAAAAACGCGAACTCGATATGTTCATCGACACAGTCCTCACCTTCCAGGAACGACTTGGCGGCGGCGGACGCCAGAAGGTGAATCCGCGCCGTGGGAAAGTGCCGCCTCAGGCGACGCAACGCGGGCAGCGCGGTGATCAGGTCACCGATATGGTCGAGCTTCACCACCAGAATGCGCTGGATCTCGTCCTTGCTGAACAGCGGCCGGCCGGCGCAGATCATGCGCGCCGGCTCGGTGTCCGGACGGTACTCGTCGGCGAACTTGGTCAGCCGCGGGCTGAAGTATGGATCGCCGGTCGCATACCGTGTACGCCAGCGCTGCGCGAAGTGCTCCGCATTGAATATGTCCTTGATATTGGCGCGGCTCGCGAGCTCGTGGTGGATCAGTTGCGCATAGGGTGTATAGACAACCGACAGTCCCGCCTGCCAGGCGCGCAGGCAGCAGTCAACGTCGTTGTTCACCACCTCGTGCGCCTCGTCGAAACCGCCGAGACGCTCGAACACATCGCGCCGCATCAACATGCAGGCGCCGGTGATGGCGATGACGTTGCGCTGCGTCAACGCCAGGCCGAAATAGCCAGGTTCGTCTGCATCAAGAAATCGGAAGGAGTGGCGGCCGGCACCGAGCGTGGTCAGAAAGATGCCCGCGTGCTGCACCTTGCGATCCGGATACAGCAGTTGTGCTCCCACTATACCGACCTCGGGTCGTTGCGCGTGCTCCAGCAGGGCGTCCAGCCAGTCTTCCCTTTCGATCTCGACATCGTCATTGAGGAACAGCAGATACTCGCCGGAGGCCTGCTCGGCGGCGCGGTTGTTGAAGCGAGACCAGTTGAACGCTTCTGCGATCTCGACGACCTTGTCCGCGCCGCTGCGTACCTGCTGCTTCCATTCCGGCAGATCGGCTGGAATGTTATCTATGCAGATGATCTCGAAGTTGCGATAGGCAGTCTTTGCCCGCAGCGTTTCGATGCAGGTCGCGATGTGGCCGTGCGCCGCGCAGGTCGGGATGATGATCGACACTTTGCCCTTCGGCGGAATGGTTCTCCTCAGCCGCCAACTCCCGGCGACACAGCCGGGGAGCAACTCCGCCCTGATACCGCGCCGGTCGACGGCTGCTTCGAGAACACGCAGCTCACCCATCTTGCTTGGTGCATCACTGTGACCACGCCGGTTCAGCAGCTTCGGCAAGTGTTGGATTCGCGACGTCAGTTCAGTGCAGCGCAGGATTGCGTCGTAGTCACCGTGCAAGGCCCAGAGGGTTTGCGGCGTGACACCAGCCCTGGCCAGCAGCTCAGCAGTCGCGAACCACGGCCGGCCAACGTAATTGGTTGAAAGTAGCAGATCCGGCGACCAGGCGGGCTTGAAAAATGGCTCGCGTGTCCCACTAGCCGGGCTGACGCGATCCTCGTCCGCATAGAAGAACTCAGCTTCGGCACGCAGTCCATGGGCTATAGCAAACTCGGCCAGCGCATCACAACCCAGTTCGTCTCCAGGGAACAGCACGCCGATGAAACATGTGCCGGCGACCGCAAGTTCGGGCAACGAAGCTGCTTGCTTGGAGTCGGAATGCACAATCGCGACGCGATCCTCGAGGGTTTCATCGGATTCGAATAGCTCTGTTAAATCCGTCGCATCCGTTACGACGAGCAACCGCCAATCGGAATAGGCCTGAGCTCGCAATGCACTCAGCGTCACCTCGAGCTCATCCCGAACGACAGGCGCCCTGGCCACGAGCACTATTTGAAACGTCGGACGGCAGTCAAGGCGATTGATAATGTCGTTGTATAGGTCAATTTCCGCGCGCGACACTTTTCGACGGATCGTTGCGTAGTCCTCTGCTTCCTCCGACTGCTGCGCATCGATGTGAAACTCGTGCGTCAGAGACTGCCCATTTTTGGCAGTGAGATGCAAACAGATAACGTGCGCACCGTTTTCCAGGGCGCGCGGCGGACAGTGGAAGATATAGCCGCAGCGCAAGGCATTTTCCCATTCTGGGAACGCCGCTTCGACATCTCGCCGCGCCGTGCCGTAATACGCTTGCCCCAATTGCCGCCCGTCAAGCAAGACATCGATCGACGCAACGCCGGAGCGGGCCAAGGCCCACCCTTCTATCACCAGGCGGCCGACCACCGGGTCCGGCAGCGCGCCACCGATAACGACCGGGTTGTCGAGCTGGAATTGGAACTCCGACTGGCTAAGCGGAGTCGCCGACACCGGGAGGATTGTCGCGGCCGCCGGGGACGTAACAGCAACGGCCACTGCAAGCGCTCGCACGTCGTCCAGCCCGTTGCGCGCCAGTAACCCGATTTCATGGGTTCCGGATGGCGGTGGGTCTGCGAGTTGCCTCGTCAGCCGAAATCCGGAATATCGCGCCTGAGGAATTTCGGAGTATTGGGCCCCCACATCTGGCCTCGGCAGCCCCAGTTCGGCGAAGCCCACCAGTTCACCGTTCAGACAGACGCCAACCTCCGAGACCCCAATGGCACAAACGGCCCAGCCAGATACCAGAAGCTCGCCCTTCATGGAGAGGCTCACCTGGTCACAGTGCAGTGCCAAAGCCCGGCGCAGATCGGGCGCAGACTGGATCTCCGACTTGGGCCCTGGCGGAGATGCAACGTCCGGCTCGCCCTGCGGCTCAGACCCGAGCTCGGTTGGAACCGCGACGCGGATTACCGAACCGCTGAAGTCGATCGCTTCAACGATGATAGAAGGAGGTGGCCCGCCCTTCTCCAACACCCCGGAGTATCGGAACCCTGACGCGCGAGCATTGGGGTAGGCCGAGTATTTCATTGCAATATCGTCGCGGGGCTCCCCAAGCTGTGCAGATCCCAGCCTCCGATCGCCGATGAATATCTGTACGGCAACGATATTTGCGTGCGCGACTGACCAGCCACACACATGCAGCACACCTTTCACGTCGAACACAGCTCGCTCGACGTAGAGAAGCACACGTGCCAATGCCTTCGCAGGCGGCGGCAACTCGCATACAGGCCCCTCGACGGTTTCTGCCGTTCGCGGGTCGCCCGGATCCGCAGCGATTGCAAATGGGGTGCGCTGCTCGCGACCGCCTTGCGTGCGAACCGCGATCTCGAACGAGGTCCGGCTCACATCGCAACTTGCCTTCTGGGCGAGGCTTAGTTGGAATACCTGCTGCGGCCCCGACGTTCTGTCGAAGAGCGCCTGCGCCGCCGTCCGCCCGCCGACTATAAGGCTGACCGATCTGACAAAGTCATCGGCGAGCGCAAAGCCGGCGATCACGAGATCGTACCGCCCGTAGATGAATCCCGCAGTCACCATGCGGTCCAATTGAATGTCGATTGCCGGATCTTCAAACGTCGCCCCGCTGTCGGTGTGGCGCTCCGGACCAGCGCCTGGCGCGTCATCTGCGCTGCGCCTCCTTTGCGATTGGCGTTTGCCCTTGCCAACGATGCTCAGTTCAGCTGCCAAGATTTCTACCATTCACCTTCAGGCGGCGGCGTCTACGGACAAGACTGACCGAAGTAAAGCACGGAATCATCGGCTCGCGCCCGCCACGGAGTTGTCGCAGCCCCGCCGTACGGTCACATCACACACGGATCACCCTTGGAATGGCAAGCGTCCCTCCCTGTAGCCGTTCCTGAGGAAATGATCCTGGGCGGACAACTCTCTGCCCCTCCCGATACTGTCCGCCACGTCCGGGTATTCCTTTTGGTAGAACTTGTCGTCAACATCGATCGCAAATGGTAACCGACCCTCAAAATACCCGTTATCGATGAAGTGCTGCCTTGCTGATCCGACCATGCCATCCGAAATCGCCTGCGCTACGTCAGTATACTGTTTCAGGTACCAGTCTTCATCCACTTGAACCCCAGCGAGGATGAGCTTGACCATTCTAATTAGGTTCTCGTAGCTGGTAGTAACCCGCAACTGTCCCTTCGATGTCGATATCTCAAATAATTGCTTGATCACCTCGAATGGCGGAATATAACGCACAGATCCTCCTTGCGGCTTTGCATCATCTGGAAAGTCGGTGCTTGGAGCACGGTGTTGTCTATCGTTCTAAGCGGAGAGAACACTACTACTGGATTCTGGATGGGCAAGCGTTAATCCCTCGTTAAAGTAGCGTTGCTTTGCAATTTTTGCGTCTTGGGCGACGGGTCCGGCGATGCTGCGGATCTGCTTTGGCATTGTTATGCCGAGCCTTATCAGCGCGTCGGCCCGCTGGCGAACTTAGACGCTAGGTCGAGGCCTGCGACCTGGATGGCGAACCGCGTCGTCGATGCGGCCGCGCTGCCGTTGCTGACGCGTTGTCACCGTCATCCGGTGCGCGCACCGAGATGCTGGCCGGAGCTGAGCTGTAATGGAGCTGAAGCTGGACATGGGCACCGTACCGTATCGGCGACGGCTCGCGCCTCGACATCGATGATCAGATGTTCGCCGAGTTAGTTTACCAGAGGCTCGGCAGGTTGCCGAGGGCCAACCTCGATCGGCGTACATACGATGAGGTTTCCGATCTTTTGACAGGTAGCACGATCCGCACGCGCAAGCTTGGAGCAGCGATCGCCGACCTCGCCGCAGCGAGCCCAGGCGGCGCTTACGGCGGCACGAGAGACAATTGCGGCCGTACGCTGCACCTTGCTCGAGCAACGCATCGCTGCAATCGCCGGAGGCGACGAAGCTGACCACGCAGGGCGGGGCCGATCCGAGCGGACCCGATCCGCTCTCCGACATGCGCCCGATCGTGGGCGGCTAGACAGCGCGCCATCGGCCTGGGACCTCGCACAGCGCATCGAAGCCTCGGCGTGTGCGCGTCCTCGTCTGGCGCGGCACGACGGCGGAGATGAATCCCTCGCTTGATCCCGCGATCATCGCTGAAGCGCACGCAGGATGATCCGGCGAGCGCCGCTGCTGGGGCATTGCTGTTAGTACGTGCTGGCCGCGTGTCCATCCAGATCAGTCCAGAGACCTCGGCGCCCTCTGCCGCGACACCTCCGTCCCGCTCTGAGATCAGCCATAGCCGGTAATGCGCTGATTCCGAGACGTAGAGGGGTGTTGGCGCGCCCGGAGAGACTTCGAACTCCCAACCCCCAGATCCGTAGTCTGGTGCTCTATCCAATTGAGCTACGGGCGCTTCGCCAGGGCGCGCGGGTTTAACCGAAGCCCGACAGCAGGGCAAGGCTCGCCGGCACCCACGACCGTTTGAACACCATCCGGGGCCGCTCGGACCTATGCTGCCCTCAACGACAAACCGGGCGGGAGGAAAGCCATGCCACCGGTCAGCGAACAGGCCATCATGCACAAGGTCGCATGGCGTCTCGTGCCATTCCTTGGCATCGGCTATTTCATCAACGCGCTCGACCGCTCCAACGTTGCGATCGCTGCGTTGACCATGAACAAGTCGCTCGGCTTCTCGGCCGCTCAATATGGCCTCGGCGCTGGCGCGTTCTTCTGGAGCTACATCCTGTTCCAGGTGCCCAGCAACGTAATGCTGGCCCGCATCGGCGCACGACGCTGGATCACCACCATCATGCTCGCATGGGGGCTGTGTTCCGGTGCAACCGCTTTGGTATCCGGCGTAACCAGCTTCGTCGTTGTGCGATTTTTGCTGGGCGTCGCGGAGGCCGGCTACTTCTCCGGCGTGATCTTCTTCATGACGCGCTGGTTCCCGAACCGGCACCGGTGCACGGCCATGGGGGCGTTCTACGCCTGCGCCGCGCTCGCCGTCTCGACCGGTGCGCCGATCTCGGGCAACATCCTGGCGCTGCATGGATGGCTCGGCTTGCAGGGGTGGCAATGGATCTTCCTCCTCGAGGCCGCGCCGGCTCTCGTGCTCGCGGCATTCGGTCCTTTCGTGCTGTGCGATCAGCCGGCCGACGCACGCTGGCTCACGCACGACGAGAAGGAATGGCTGCTGGGCAAGCTCGCCGCCGAACAACGCGAGGCGGTCGGCTCTTCCACCGGCGCGCTGCAGGCGCTGCGCAGCCCGTTCGTGGTTCTCCTGACAATCGCCTATCTCGGCATCGGGTTCGGCGTCTACGCGAACGTCTTCTTCCTGCCGCTGATCATCAAGGACCTGGGCTACAGCAATATTGTCGTCAGCTATCTGGCGGCGGTGCCGGCGGCGTTGGGTGCGATCGGCATGATCCTGGTCTCACGCAGTTCCGACCGTACTGGCGAGCGCGTATGGCACGTGACGATCCCGACGCTGGTGGCAGCCCTGGGGCTGATCGCCACCGGTCTCACGATCGGCAGACCGGTTGCCGAACTGATCTCGCTCTGTGTGGTTGGAATGGCCATCAGTTCCGCCTTGCCGACATTCTGGAACCTGCCGACCGCGTATCTCGGCGCGGGCGCCGCAGCAGCGGGCATTGCGACGATAAACTCGATCGGCAACATCGCGGGCTATCTGGCACCGCAGCTTGTCGGAGTGCTGCGCGACATGACCGGCACCTATGCAGCGGCGATGCTGGTGGTCGGCGGCATGGTGCTGGTCGCTGCTGCATTGCTGCCGATCGGCGCGGCGGCGCGTATGGGCACGCTTGAAACCCGCCCCGCCGGGGTCTAGGCCGCGAGCTTGTCCAGCTCGCGCAGGACTGACTCGCCCATGACGTTGGTGCCGACCTTTGCGGTGCCCGGCGCCATGATGTCGGCGGTCCGCAGACCGGAGGCCAACACGTTGGTGCACGCGCGCTCGATCAGTGCCGCGTCCTCGTCCATGCCGAAGGAATAGCGCAGCAGCATGGCAAAGCTGAAGATCTGCGCCATCGGATTGGCGATGCCCTTGCCGGCGATGTCGGGTGCAGAGCCGTGTATCGGCTCGTACAACGCCAGGCGCTTGCCTGATGCATCCGCCGGCCCCAGCGTCGCTGACGGCAGCATGCCGAGGCTGCCGGTCAACATGGACGCCAGATCGGACAGCAGGTCGCCGAAGATGTTGGAGGTGACGATCACGTCGAACTGCCGCGGATTGCGCACCAACTGCATTGCGCAGTTGTCAGCGTACATGTGGTCGAGCTGCACATCGCCATAGTCCTGCTCGTGCAGCGCCGTGACCGTCTGGCGCCAGAACAGCCCCGACTGCATCACGTTCGCCTTCTCCACGCTGGTGACGTGGTTCTTGCGCTTGCGGGCCAGCTCGAACGCCACACGAGCCACGCGCTCTATCTCGCTCGTGGTGTAGCTTTCGGTATCGAAGCCCCGCCTCTCGCCATTCGGCAGAGTTTCGATCCCGCGTGGCTCGCCGAAATAGATGCCGCCGGTGCTTTCACGCACGATCATCAGGTCGAGCCCACGAACAACCTCGCGCTTCAGCGTCGAGGCATCCACCAGCGGATCGAGCACGGTGGCGGGCCGCAGATTGGCGAACAGATCCAGTTCCTTGCGCAGCCGCAGGATCGCCAGCTCGGGACGAAGCTGAAAGCCCAGCTTGTCCCACTTGGGTCCGCCGACCGAGCCGAACAGGATGGCATCGGCGTCCTTCGCCTTTTGCAGCGTCTCGTCGTTGATCGGCGTGCCACGCGCATCGATCGAAGCGCCGCCCACCAGGTCGTCCGAGATGTCGAATGAGACCATGCGGCGTCGGGCCATCCAGTCGATGATGCGGCGCACCTCGCGCATCACCTCGGGCCCGATGCCGTCGCCGGGCAGAATCAACAGCGTCTTGTTGGCAGGCATCGAGGTCCCGCTCAGGCCACTGTGGTCGGCAGCCACGCATGACTCTCGCGCTGCCGCGTCTCGTGGTGGCTGATCTTTTGCTCGTGCTGCAACGTTTGGCCGATGTCGTCGAGGCCATTCAGCAGCAGGTGCTTACGGAACGGCGCAATGTCGAAATGGATTTCCTCGCCGTTCGGCCGAACCACCACCTGCCGCTCGAGGTCGATGGTGATGCGGGCATTGCCGCCGAGCTTCGCATCGTCGATCAGCGCGTCGCAGATCGCGCGCGGCAGCCGGATCGGCAGCAGACCGTTCTTGAAGCTGTTGTTGTAGAAGATGTCGCCAAACGACGGCGCGATGATGCAGCGGATGCCGAAATCGGCCAGCGCCCACGGCGCGTGCTCGCGCGAGGAGCCGCAGCCGAAGTTTTCGTGCGCGACGATGATCTGTGCTTTGCGGTAGGGCTCCTGATTCAGGATGAACTCCGGCCGCTCCTTGCCGTCACTGTCGAAGCGCAGCGGATCGAACAGGTGCACACCTAGTCCCGATCGCTTGATGGTCTTCAGAAAGCGCGCAGGTATCACCTTGTCGGTGTCGATGTTCTGCATCGGCATCGGGGCAGCGACCGCGGTCAGTGTGGTGAACTTTTCCATCATGTCCTCATCAGAAGACGTGGATGCCGGGCCTTCGCCCGGCATGACGGGTGGGGCCGTTGCCACGACGGGAGCGGTTATCGTCATGCCGGGCGAAGGCCAGGCATCCACGTCTTGTTAGCGTCGACACCCGATGCTCCGCATCATCAAACCCGGATGGGTCTATATCATGACCAACCGGCCAGACGGCACACTGTACGTCGGTGTCACCAACAACATCATTCGACGTGCCTACGGGCACCGCACTAGCACAATCGACGGCTTCACCAAGCGATACGGATTGCATCGGTTGGTCTATTTCGAATGGCACGACGATATCCGTTCGGCCATTCAGCGGGAGAAGAACCTCAAGGAATGGCCGCGCGCCTGGAAGACGCGGTTGATCGGTCACACCAACCCGGAATGGCACGACCTCCACGATGGCTTGTTCTGAGGCCGCCGCGCAACTCACCCCAACTGCCTCACATCCGCCAGCCGCCCGGTCACCGCCGCCGCCGCCGCCATTGCCGGCGACAGCAAGTGCGTCCGCCCGCCTACCCCCTGGCGACCCTCGAAGTTGCGGTTCGAGGTGCTCGCGCAGCGCTGCCCCGGCGTCAGTTTGTCGGGGTTCATCCCGAGGCACATCGAACAGCACGGATCGCGCCACTCGAAGCCGGCCTCCAGCAACACGCGGTCCAGCCCCTCGTCTTCCGCCTGCTTCTTCACCTGGCCCGACCCTGGCACGACCAACGCCTGCACGCCGGCGGCCACGTGACGGCCCTTTGCGACGGAAGCGGCTGCACGGATGTCCTCGATCCGGCCGTTGGTGCAGGAGCCGATGAACACCACGTCGATCGGCACGTCCGCCAGCTTCTGGCCAGGCTTCAGCGCCATGTATTCCAGCATTCGCTGCATCTGCGTGCGCTGGCCTTCATCGGCCACGTCGGCCGGATCCGGCACCGAGCCGGTCACCGGCACCACCGCACCTGGACTGGTACCCCATGTCACCATCGGAGCGATATCGTTGGCGTGCAGTGCCACAGTCGTGTCGTAGTGCGCGCCCGGGTCGCTCGGCAATGTCCGCCAATACGCCAGGGCCTGCTCCCACGCCGCGCCTTTCGGTGCGTATTCGCGTCCCTTGACGTAGGCGAATGTCGTCTCGTCCGGCGCGATCAGTCCGGCCCGCGCACCAGCCTCGATCGTCATGTTCGACACTGTCATGCGCCCCGCCATGTCGAGCGCGCGGATCGCCTCGCCAGTGTATTCGATCACATGTCCCGTGCCACCCGCAGTACCTATCTTGCCAATGATCGCCAGCACGATGTCCTTGCCCGAACAGCCAAACCCCAGCGTGCCGTCGACCCGAATTTCCATGTTCTTCGCCGGCTGCTGCAGCAGCGTCTGCGTCGCCATCACGTGCTCGACCTCTGACGTGCCGATGCCGAACGCGAGCGCCCCCATCGCGCCGTGCGTCGAGGTGTGCGAATCACCGCACACGATCGTCGTGCCCGGCAGGCTGATGCCGAGTTCGGGGCCGATGATGTGCACGATGCCCTGCCGCACATCAAGGATCGGAATGTACGGCACGCCGAACTCGACGACGTTTTTCTCCAGCGTTTGCACCTGGATCCGGCTGTCCTCTTCCTTGATGTCGGAAGGCGTCCGCGCGCCGACCGTCGGGATGTTATGGTCGGCGACCGCGATCGTCAGATCAGGCCGGCGCAGCTTGCGGCCCGCAAGACGCAAGCCCTCGAACGCCTGCGGACTGGTCACCTCGTGCAGCAGGTGCCGATCGATGTACAGAATGCAAGTCCCGTCCGGGAGCTTCTCCACGACGTGGCTGTCCCAGATCTTGTCGAACAGCGTGCGTGGCTTCGCGTCGGACATGGCGTTTCTTCTCCCTCGTGACCGGGCGTGCCCGGTTATCAATCGGCCGCTTCGGTTTCGTTGGTGGTAGCCGGCGCCTCGCCGGAAGGACCGGCGGTGCGCGCGCGTTCGGCGATGCGTGCGCGCTTGCCCGAGCGTCCACGCAGATAATACAGCTTGGCCCGCCGCACATCGCCGCGGCGCACGACAGCGATCTCAGCGATCAGCGGCGAATAGAGCGGGAACACGCGCTCCACACCCTCCCCGTAGCTGATCTTGCGCACGGTGAAGTTGCTGTTCAGCCCCTTGTTGGAACGCGCGATGCACACGCCCTCGAACGCCTGGGTCCGGGTGCGCTCGCCCTCCACCACCTTCACGGCGACCCGCACCGTATCGCCCGGCACGAAGTCCGGCACGCCGCGGCTGGCGCTCAGGCGCGCGATCTGCTCGGCTTCGTAACGCTGGATGATGTTCATCGCTCAGGTCCTTCCGTCGAGATTTCCTTACGGCGCGGTCGCCGGGCTGGCAACCGGTGCCGCGCGAGTGGCTGATGTGTGCTCGCCCCAAAGGTCCGGGCGGCGCTCGCGGGTGACGCATTCCGCCTCAGCCTCGCGCCAGGCGGCCACCGCGGCGTGGTGGCCGGAGAGCAGCACGTCCGGCACGCGGCGTCCCTGCCATTCGGCGGGCCGGGTATAGTGAGGATATTCCAGCAGGTGGCGCGAGAACGACTCCTCCGCCGCGCTGTCGACAGCGCCCATCACACGAGGCAGCAGTCGAACCACCGCATCGAGCAGCACCAGCGCCGGCAGTTCACCACCGGACAGGACGTAATCGCCGATGCTGATCTCTTCCATCCGGCGGGCATCGATCACGCGCTGATCGACACCCTCGTAGCGGCCGCAGAGCAGGACGATACCGGGTCCGGCCGCGTAGCGCTGCACATCGCGCTGTCTCAGCGGCCTGCCGCGCGGCGTAAGGAACACAAGAGGCCGGTCATCGGCCACGGAAGCAATGGCGGCGTCCACCACGTCGGGTCGCAGCACCATCCCAGCCCCACCGCCGAACGGCGTGTCATCGACCGAGCGATGCCGGTCAGCAGCGAAGTCACGAATATTCACCGGTCGCAACGACCAGATGTCAGACCGCAGCGCGCGACCGGCAAGCGAATGTGCCAGAGGTCCGGGGAACATCTCCGGAAACAGCGTCAACACGGACGCGCGCCAGGTCATCGCGGACCGTCATGGCCGGGCTTGGCCCAGCCATCCACGTCTTGAGCCGGCGCAACCAAGGAGGACGTGGATGGCCGGACCAAGCCAGGCCATGACGTCGGTGTGTTTACCTCCTCGGGCACTACCACCAGCACCCGACCGTGCCTCACATCGACCTCCGGGACGCTCGCCCGCGTAAACGGCACCAGCAACGGCGGCCCGCTCTCGCACACGATCTCCAGGCTTGCCCCTGCGCCATAGTCATGCACGGCGCTGACAGTGCCCAACTCCGCACCGTCGCCGTCAACCGCAGCGAGCCCGATCAGATCCGCCAAATAGAACTCGTCTTCCTCCGGCTCCGGCAACTGCGCCCGATCGACGTACAGCCGCGTGTTGGTCAGCTTCTCGGCCGCTGTCCGATCGGCAACCTTGACCTCAGCGCCACCCACCAGCTCGACAACCTCCGCCACACCCTCCCCGCGCGAATGCAGCACATACCGCCGGCCTTGCGCGTCGCTCAGCGGCCCGTACGCCGTCAGATCCTCGGCATACGACGTGACCCTGACCAGTCCGCGCACACCGTTGGGCCGGCCGATCACGCCCATCAGGACGCGGTTCTCCGGTACCCACGTGGCGGGGCTCGACCCAGCCATCAGCCCGCCGTAGCCTCGGCGGCCTTGGCGCGCTCTTGCGCCTTCTTCTTCGGCGCCGACTTCACAGGCTGCTCGCCCCACGACGGCATCGGGCCAACGCCCTTCTGCCCGAGGAACTTAGCCACCCGATCGGTTGCCACCGCGCCCTGCGACACCCAGTGCTCGATGCGCTCGGCCTGCAGCCGCACACGGTCCTCATGCTCGGCCGGCAGCATCGGATTGTAGCTGCCGAGCTTCTCGATGAACCGCCCATCGCGCGGGCTGCGGCTGTCGGCCACCACGATGTGGTAATAGGGGCGCTTCTTCGCCCCAGCGCGGGCCAAGCGGATCTTCAGACCCATCGATCAGTGTCTCCTTGAGAAATCAGGTCGGTTGTTGGGCACCATGCCCTTCGGCATCAGCGCGGCGAGCCCGTTCCGCATCAGTCCCTTCTGACCCAGCTTGCTCATCCGCTTCATCATCGTCGTCATGTCGTCGAACTGCTTCAGCAGCTTGTTCACTTCCTGCACCGACGTTCCCGACCCCGCCGCGATCCGCTTCTTCCGGCTCGCCTTGATGATGTCGGGTGTGCGCCGCTCCTTCATCGTCATCGACGAGATGATCGCCCCCTGACGCTTCAGGATCGTGGTATCCAGATTGGCGTCCTCGATCTGCGACTTGATCTTCGCCACACCCGGCAGCATCCCAAGAATGCCCGACAGGCTTCCCATCTTGCCGATCTGCTTGAGCTGGCTTGCGTAGTCCTCCAGATCGAACTTCCCCCGCATCATCTTGGATGCGAGCTTCTCGGCCTCCTCGCGATCGATCGTCTCGGCGGCGCGCTCCACCAGGCCGAGGATGTCGCCCTGCCCCAGAATGCGCCCCGCCACGCGCTCCGGATGAAAATCCTCCAGCGCGTCCTGCTTCTCGCCGACACCGACCAGCTTGATCGGCGCCCCGGTGATCGCGCGCATCGACAGCGCCGCACCACCGCGCGCATCGCCATCCATCCGTGTCATCACGATGCCGGTCACCCCGACCGCCTCGTTGAACGCCTTCGCGGTGTTCACCGCGTCCTGCCCGGTCATCGCGTCGACCACCAGCAGCGTCTCGACAGGCGAGGTAACCGCACGGACCTGCCGCACCTCCTCCATCAGCGCCTCGTCGATCGACAGCCGGCCGGCAGTGTCCAGGATGACGATGTCGAAGCCTTCGCGCCGCCCCGCCTCCATGGCGCGCTGGGCGATCTGCACCGGCGTCTCGCCGGCCACGATCGGCAAACTCGGCACCTCCGCCTGCTCCGCCAACTGCGCCAACTGCAACTGCGCCGCCGGCCGCTGCGTATCCAGGCTGGCCAGCAGCACGCGCCGGCGCAGCCGCTCGCGCAACCGCAGCGCCAGCTTGCCCGAGGTGGTCGTCTTGCCCGAGCCTTGCAGGCCCACCATCAGGATCGGGATCGGCGCCGGCGCATTCAGGTTGAGGGGCACCGCCCCCTCGCCGCCAAGCGCCTCGACCAGCACGTCGTTGACGATCTTGACCACCTGCTGGCCGGGCGTGACCGAGGACAGCACCTCGGAGCCCACCGCACGCTCGCGCACCTTGGAGATGAAGTCGCGCACCACCGGCAGCGCCACATCGGCGTCCAGCAGCGCCAGCCTCACTTCGCGCAGCGCCTCGGTGACATCGGCCTCGGACAGCGCGCCGCGGCCGCGCAGGCGATCGAACACTCCGGAAAGCTTGTCTGACAGCGCCTCGAACACGGCTCATCTCCAACGGCCAAAGCGCCGCTGCGCGAACCCTCGCGGAGCGGCGGAGTCCCCGCATCGGGCGGGGACCGGGACGGCTACGTTACCCGGATGCGCGGCGTTATGCGAGCGGGAGGTCGGGGAGTCAACGGCCTCGCCGGCCCCGCCCGTTCCGCCCGTTGCCGTTCCTGACCGAACGCCTCCGGCGCCTGATTCGGTGACAAAGCCGGAATAGCCGTTAAGGCTGAATCTTCCACTCCCCATGCTGCTTGATCGCGGCATGCATGGCGTCGGGAGCGAGGTCCAACTCGCCAGGCCAGACCACGGCACCCATCTCGACAGTGACCTGCTCAAACAGGCTCCGGTCCCGCAGGCGGGCGAACACACCCGCTTCCGGCGAAGCAATCAGCGCGGAGAGATCGACAATGCCTGTCAGTCCATCAACAAACCGCACAAACAAGCGGTCACCCGGCAACGCCGCCACGTCTCGCACGCGCCACGGTGCTGTCGGTTGTATGGCGGGCGTTACCGCAGCGGCTCTATCGTCTTTGGCGACTGCCTCTGCCGGCATAGGTTCCAGTCCTCCATCAGTTCGTCACGATGTTCGCGCGCCCATTCGAGTGTGAGCGCAAGCGCACGGCGTGGCAGGTTGCCTTCGATGACCTCCAAGGTCCTGATGTCAATCAGCGCTTCGTGCTACGCGTAGAGGGCGTGGAAGTGGGGCGGCGGATGATCCTGCCAGAACATCTGAATGACGATACCATAAAATGCGCTCAACGTCGGCATCGTTGCCCTGCCCCGGACATTGTCCCCAGGTGAAGCGCACACCTGCTGAAATTTCGTTAATCAGTGGGAATCCAGAAACCTCGCCAGAAGGCCACGCGCCTCCTGGGTCTCTACGACCCCGCCCGTTCCGCCCGCTGCCGCGCCTGCAGGAACGCCCGCAGCGCAGCACCTCGGGGTCGAGCCGGATATGGATCGGCTGCCGCTGTTCCGGCGGCCCGGCATCGACAGTGCTTTTCCAGTCCGGCGCGCAACGCGCCGTCCTCTTCGTCCGCCAGACGCTCGATGTCCGCGGGCGCCATGGCCTCGGCCGCCCGCCAGTCACTCCGGCTTTCGCCGCGGCGCGCAGGCCTCAATCTCCTCAGCCGAAGTGCGCCGGATACGCTGTTTCTTCAACGTCTCGCCCTCCTGAACGAGATCAACCGTGTCGCATCGCCGCGCTCCGTTCAGACCACGGCGTAGAACTTCGCGCCGATCAGTCCCACCGTGACAGTGCGCAGTTCACCGTGACGCGGCGAGGGTCATCGGCGTCACCCCCATCGTCATGGCCGGGCTTGACCCGGCCATCCACGTCTCTCCTATGTGCACACAAGAAAGACGTAAATGACCGCCTCAAGCGCACCATGACGATCGAGACGTTTCAGGGCGCCACGCGAGCAAACGCGCACAGCTTGTTGCCAGCGGACCAACGCAGCACCTCGGGGTCGAGCCGGATTTGTACCGGCTGGCACCGTTCCGGCAGCCAGACATCGCCAGTGCCTTCCTAACCGGGCGCGTAACGCTCAAATTGTCGCTCCCAAGAGGCGCCGATAAGCCGCACGGTGAACGCGTCGTCTTCGGCCTGCCCAGACGCTTGCGGTCTCATCTTGATATTCTCTCGATATTCGATCACCGGGGACGTGTTTTGTCGGCAGCGACTAAGTTGGCGGCGGGCAGCGCTGCGACTTTAGCGGCGAAAACTCTTGGGAAGCGGCACACGGCAACGTGAGATAGCCAGCCAAGCGAATGGTGGACTTGCCGCGCAATCGTCTTCACATAACGGCATAGCGGACGAACAACCTGCACGCTCAGGTGGCCCGTGCCTGCACGAACCTCCACGGACCAACTACGGATGGTTAGCCCACGATAGAGGTCGGAGGGAGTGAACGGTCATGACCACACGCATCTGGATCGGCGGCGGAAACAATAAGGCATCCAATCCAAAGGATTGGTCCCCGACAGGCGCGCCGCAGCCGGGCGATAGCCTGCTTATCACTGGCTCACCCAACGCGATGCCTCCGAACGGCACCATCAACATAGCTGGCAACGATCTAGCCGGTGATACGCTGACAGCCGGTTCTATTCCGACCCACAGTATCGTGACAATCAATCTCAGTCACGACGCAACGCTGAATTTGGAGACGTTGGTACAGGGGATTATCGTTATCCCACAGTCTACAACGATCAACATAACTGGTGATGCCACCTTAACTGGCGACACACTCGCGGCCTATAATACGCAAACCATCAACATCGGCCATGGGACGCTGACCCTCGACAATCTCAGCACGACCGGCCCGGCGGTAGGTCAGTCAGTCGTCATCAATAGCTCTGGTGGTGCACTGAAGCTTCAAGGAAATGCAAATGAAGACGTCAATTCGACGATTGCCGTCAACGCACCAGTCAAAGGGACCGGGATGTTTTTGGACGGCGGGTCACTGACCTTCAGTGATTCCGTGGCGCGAGGAATAACGACAGACCTCACCAGTGGCATGTCTTTTCTGCAGGTCGATGAGCCAAAGCACTTCCTAGGTCTGGTAGACCTGACTGGAGGGCAAATCGACCTTAATGGACTTTTGCAACTGCAGACAGCTACTCCTTCAAGAACGACATGCTCAAAATCTTCTCTGGAAAGTCCGTGATCGACACACTACGACTGCACGATAGCACGCAGTACAGCTTTGCGGTGGAGAAGACGGCGAGCAGCTTCAACATCGTGGCGATCACCGATCCGTCCAATCGTCCGGTGGGGCTGCCGATCCACGTCTGACGGCTCGTCATTCCGGGAGTGTTCTAACTTCAGAGGCACCAACCATGGTTGGAAGTGCACTCGAACGTGGATCGCCGAACGTTGTTTTCGACCCAGACGGACAGACCTTCTTCTCGAAGGGTACAGGGGCAATACCCTGCCGCTTATTGCTGATCCCTAGCGCCTGCCGCAACTGAGTTTCGGCTATTCTCGGTTTTCCCGGCGGCGTATTGATCACGCCGGGAACAATCATCTCCCTCAACATGCGCGTATGCTGCACATTCAGGAGATCAGGATTTCTGCGCAGAGCCATACCAATCAGCATTGTCTCCAGAAATCTGATGTCATGCCAGGTCCCAGGTTTTGATAAACGTTCCGTCGGTGTGCACCTGGGCAATAGAAAAAGCAAAGGTTTGCCCCTGCGTCTGGTTTCTCCGTCCCCGATAGCTTGGAACCATGTAACAAAGTGACTATCATCGAAACAACGAACTTCAAACGTTGCTTTTTCCGCCTTTCCGACATACCAAGGAACTATGTTCTCTCCATTTTGCAAGGCGAGAACATAGCATCCGCAAGCGGTGCGCAAATCGATTGCGGTCTGTTTTGCAGTTTGTTCCCAGAAGGCAGCCAATTCGTCCTTGCCAAACGCCACGATACCTCCTGGCGTGCGCTTAAGTTCAAACGGCCCAGACACTTTGAATGGCATATCTGCCCCCTGCGTCGCAGATTTATAGCGGGTCAGGCCTACTGCCCTTTTTCTTTAACAATTGATCGAGCGATACCAAGCCCTCGGCTTCGAGTACCTGTTCCAAGAGTTGCCTCTGGCGGATAGCCTGGGGCGAATGTTTGTCCGTATTCCTCTCGCAGCGTGGAGACTTGCGTATCACCGCGCTTCTTATAAATCTCCCCGTTCTTGTCGCGCATGCGACCATCGAGTCCCTTCGGGAAGTGTTTTTCTGCCATGGTGGCCTCCTGTGGTGTGTTGGCGCACAAGCAGCATCACCGCACACTGACCACACCGCTTTGATCTGGATCAATACTTTAACACTTTCCAACTGAGACACCGCCGTCGCGACGTCCCACGCATAAGTTAGTAAGTGTCTCATATCTTGAAAACACACCTAACCAACACCACCTCCCACCCCCATGTCCGACGCACCCACCACCGCGCCCCAGGCC